>JBCCPJ010000006.1:0-158030 GCA_039024895.1 Pseudomonadota bacterium
GCTCGAAAGTGGTCATCAGTATTGATCCTATATTGAGGCACTCCATTGGCCTGACGTGGATTGGTGACTGCCTACTACCTCACGTGGATGGTCTAATGTGGCGGCGCAACTAACTTACCTGACAGCGCCCGCGGAAAGCACCTCTGGCATCCTTGATGTGATCTTTGATTCCACGGTACGATATCTTCGGCTGCAAGATTTCGGTCTGGGTTTTTTCATCGGCCTGCCAGACTGGTTACAAAACTCCCGCAAGAAGTCGCAGCGAAACACACGCGATCACTCCCGCGCGAGGATGGGTCCTCGCGGAGAAGAATTTAGGCTACTCACGCTGCAACAACTGCACCTCAAAAGGAGATCCTCAAATGAAATGGCTTTTTGCGACCGCCTTCCTCGGACTTTCTTCAACGTTCGCTTTTGCTGGAGATCAATACGTCGATGAAACAGGCTTTGCGGTATCAGGCTATGACGTCGTCGCTTACTTCGGCCTAGAGCAGTCCCCCGTGGGCACCGCGCAACCCGCGGCGGTTCCAGGAAACAGGGATATCACTGCAGAGTATAACGGTGCGACGTTTGCATTCTCAACAGAAGGCAATCGCGATGCGTTTCTCGCGGATCCGGCAAAGTTCGCGCCAAAGTATGACGGACATTGTGCCTATGGCGTTTCAAAGGGCGGAAAAGTACCAGCCAACCCAAACCTTTGGCGAATTGTGGATGGCGAGCTTTACCTGAATATTACAAAAAATGTCGTGGGTTTCTGGGAAGAAGATATTCCGGGCAACATCACGCTCGCTGAAGGCAACTGGACCAGCATTGAACCCAATGCAGCCTCGGATCGGACAATTCCGGACTTTTCCTCTGCCGCACCGGTGGAGTAGTCTCCGCGCATGACGCTCTCACGCCGATCCACACTTGCCCTTGGCGGGGCCTTTTTTATCGGCGTGGGCGCGTTTGGAGCCGTTAAGGTCTTTTCGCGTTCCGCTGCTGCTAAAGTTCTGGATCCAAAAGAAGTTTGGGATGCCGCAGGGCGCGGTGAAGTTCTACTCTTGGATATTCGCCGTCCCGACGAATGGGCTGCAACTGGTGTTGCCCAACATGCTGTCCCGCTTGATATGCGACGGGACGATTTCATCGAGGCGTTACGTGCGTTGCGTCGTTCCGATACTCAACCCGTTGCCGTCATTTGCGCGCGTGGTGTTCGTTCCGCCCGCTTGACGCACCAATTGGAAGCGGCTGAGATTAAACCGATCATTGACATTCCCGAAGGAATGCTGGGCTCGCGCGCTGGTCCTGGGTGGATCGAACGTGGGTTGCCAGTGAGCCACGTCGGATGATGCGGTTTGGCGGTGTTATCGCAGTTCTCTTCTCGCTTTTCGCGCCAAGCGCAAAGGCGTGTTCGATAGATACGCCTTGCGAGGTCGGAGAACGCGCCTATTACATCGCCATGCCTGAAGCAGCCGCGGACCCAACGCCTGCTATCGTTTACATCCACGGTTGGGGTGGGAGTGGTGCAGGTGCATTGCGCAACACCGGCATGGTTTCTGGTTTTCTCGAAAGAGGCTACGCGGTGATTGCGCCCGACGGCGTCCCACGCGAAGGCCGTGTCGGAAGAAGTTGGCGGTTCCATCCATCCTCTGGCGGCCAGATGCAAGATGTGGAATTCCTAGATGCGGTGCGGGAAGATGCGACGGAGCGTTTTGGTCTCGATCCCGAACGCACTTTGCTAGCCGGGTTTTCAATAGGAGGTTCTATGACGGCCTATGCAGCCTGTTTGGCCCCCGACAATTTTGCGGCTTACGCGCCACTTGGCGGCAACTTCTGGCGTCCGCATCCGTCAGAATGCGCCGGACCTGTGCGCTTGCTTCACACACATGGGTGGGCGGATGCGACTGTGCCGTTGGAAGGACGCGTCGTCAACGATCTTCCCGCCGACGATCCTCGTGCGTTCGCGCAAGGCGACATCTTCCATGCCATGTCAGTCTGGCGCAGAACGAATGGTTGCCTGCATCTCAAAGCGGATCGTTTCGCGACTGATGGTCCGTATTGGCGTCGTATTTGGGAGCGATGCGCACCAGATACGGCCTTGGAACTTGCATTGTTTCCCGGAGGACATTCCGTACCGGCAAGTTGGGCCGATCTCGTCGTAAATTGGTTCGAGGGCTTGTGACTTTGGTGGTCGCAGCGATCGCAGTGTTAGCCTTCACCCTAGGTATGCTTACACCCACACGCTGGCACGTGTTCGGCTTCCTTGGTGCTGCCGTAATGCTGTTTTTGGCTCAGGCGACCGTGAACACCTTCGGCGGGTACGCGGGAACTTCGCTGGAGGAAAGCCTGCTTTTGTTCAACGGCTCTTACGTGTCTTATATCGGCTTCAACTTGCAGATCACCTACCGCGCCTTTGCGCTGCCGCTCTTTGTGCTTGGAGTGGTCACTGTATATCGTCTGTCACTCCGCCGCGATTGACCCTGGTGCGGCTTGTTCCAACAACTTGGATTTCATTGCGGCGCGCTCGTTCCGCGCAAGTGCTACTATTTGCGGTTCAATCAAAGTATGGGGTGTGTCGAGCCTAAAGACACGGGTTGTTGCGTTGGCGACAGGTACAGCGCTCAGCTTTGATAGCGGAACCGCGGCAGCCAGACTTACTGCAATGGGTAGTATCAATGCGGAAACACTAGCGAACAAGATACCCGCAAGTAGGATGATGCCGAACAGTGTTTCCACCCAGTGAAATCGGAGGGTTTCACGCCAACTGTAGCCCACGCCATCCCGTCGTTGCGGCGCCCAGCCCGTATCGCGACCAAGGAGTGCGGATACCGTGCCCAACGTGTGCTGAACCATCATGATCGGCGCGTATAGCACTGAGAGCAGCACTTCGATGCAAAACGAACCGACGTATAGCGGACTAGACCCATAGGCCGCACGGGTACGCCGTTTCAAACCGAACAGCACGGCGCCAGCCAGTTTTGGGAACAGCAACATGCCATATATGAAGAAGAGAATAAACCAAGCGCCGCTTTGGCCTGTTGGCGGTTCCGGCCATAGGGGCATCAATGGGTTGGTTGGAGAAAAGTAAGTCGCAGGCGGCTCGCTACCAATGCCAACAAATGCCCAGAGAATAATCACGGCAATCCACGCGGGTGACATAAGGAAAGCAAGCGCCCCTTGCAGTAAGTGAAACCTTGAGATGACATGGAAGCCCCGTGTTGCCAGAAGTCGCAAATGTTGCATGTTTCCTTGGCACCAGCGGCGATCTCGGAGGGCGTAATCGATGAGCGTCTGCGGTGTTTCCTCGTAGCTGCCACCTACGCGCGGCAAAAGGCGAACGGCCCAACCGGCACGGCGGAGCATCCCCGCTTCAACGAAGTCGTGGCTCAAGACCAGGTGTTTTTTGCCCCGCCATCCGCGGAGGTGCGGAAGGCGGGCACTTTCTGCAAAAGCACGCGTACGTATGATTGCATTGTGGCCCCAGTAGTTGCCTTCGTGCTGTGACCAACTCGCCAAACCTTCCGCAATGAGCCAGCCATAGACGGAGTTCGAGAATTGTTGAACACGTCCAAAGAGTGTTTCAGCTCCTATAAGCATCGGCCGGCTCTGGATGAGGCCTGCATCTGGGTCAGCTACCAGAGCTGCTGCAAGTTGCCGGACGGCGCGAGCGCTCATGAGGCTATCCGCGTCAAGTACCAGCATGGCATCATAAGCCGCACCCCAGTTCTCGATCCAGTCTGCAATGTTGCCGACTTTCTTGTCCGTGTTGTCTGCACGCCGTCGGTAATAGACTGGTATGTTTGGATGCTCTTGCTCGCGGAGAGCCTGGAAGGCGCGGACTTCCAGTCCTGCGATATCTGGATCCAGTGTGTCGCTCAAAATGAATAGCGCGTAGCGATCACCCTGCGGTTGCTTCGCGAGTTCCAGCAGCATTGCGGAAGCATTCCCAAACACATCCCATGGCGTCTCATTGTAGACGGGCATGATTAGGGCAATGTCGATTGACTGCTCTGGCTGTCGCGGCACCTCCGTTCGCGCTTGTCCCAAAGCGAGGCTGACGATGCCAAGACATGCAGACGTCGCCGAGAAAACAAGCCATACCGTCGAAAGAGCCACGAGGCAAAGCACGACTGTCTCAACAGTTGAGACGCCGCCGAGGCTAAGGTATCGCATGACGGAAAAAGAAATTGCCGCAGTTAGCGTCAACGTTGGCAGAAAAGCCGCCAGCCGCCAAAGTAAGTTAACGGGTCTCCCGGCACTGACCATTTTGCGCGTGCTTGCCACGTTCGAAAAGTTCTGTGCGCGCATCTCAAGGGGCGCACGTGGCGGCATAATCGAGGCAGCGTATTCTGTCATGGCGTCCACCGGTAGAGCCAGACTTCGCTCAAAGGCGCGCCGTTAAGGCGAAGCTGGGCGCGGAATTCAATTAGTTCCGCCGTTCCGGGATGGAACTTGAAAGCCAGCCGAGGTCCGCCGGTTTCCGGGTTGCGTTGCAACACGCCAGACGAGGCTTCGCCCGCACTAGCATTCACAACGAGATCAACTTCAGACAGGTCGTCAGGTACTTCTGCGCCCGGTGCGAAGTCAATCACAGCGATGATACCATTGTTCTCGAATGCGGAACCAATCATCGTATTCAACACGGTTAGGCCCTTGCCATATTTGACGTCTTCACCCCAGGTGAGGCGATAGGACAGGCTGGTTTCGGAATCAGCGGCAAGCCCAGCTGATGGCCGCCAGTAGCAGACGATATTATCGTAGATTTCGGAGGCGGTTGGTATTTCGACGAGGGTGACAGACCCGCGTCCCCAATCTCCCTTTGGTTCGATCCAAACACCCGGACGGCGATGATACAGCGCTTCAAGGTCTGCAAAGTCGCTATACTCGCGCGCGCGTTGCAGCAGGCCGAAACCCTTTGGGTTGTTGTCTAGGAAGGCGCTGATCTGGAGCGATTTCGGGTTTGCGAGCGGACGCCAGATGGTTTCGCCTGCGCCATTTGCAATGAGAAGACCATCTGAGTCGTGAACTGCGGGGCGAAAGTCAGTGAAACGATGCCGGTTGGTCTGATCATATTGGAACATCGAGGTGAGAGGGGCAATTCCAACGTTTCCGAGATCGCGGCGCGGAAAGAGGTGCGCGGTGACATCCATGGTCAGCGGTGCGCCGGGCGAGATGTCAAACCGATAAGCGCCAGTGCAGCTTGGACTATCTAACAGGGCGTGAAGGACAAACGTTCCGCTACCCGGCATTGGTTTTTCGAGCCAGAAAGCGCGGAAGTCTGGAAATTCTTCGCCATCGCGGGACGCTGTGCCAATGGCCAGGCCGCGCGCCGACAAACCGTATATATCGCCTGTGCCGATTGCACGAAAATAGCTCGCACCTTGGAAAACAGCGAACTCTTGAAATGTCCCCGCCTTTTCAAGCTCTGCCCGCAGTCTCAGGCCGGAATATCCCAGCGTATCGTCCATAGGTAATTTGGGGAACTTGTCGGTCTTGTCGAAGAGATCGAAGTCAAATTTCAAGGGGCGCGCAATACCACCCTCAACCACAGAGATGTCGATGGGATGCGGGAAGTAGAGACCCGGTGCGAATACGTCGAGACGTACGGGTGTATCGGCTTCATTTGACCAAAGGGCATTGCGTGTGTCGAACCATATGGAGACGTAATCCTCGTACTCGATTTCTGTCCACGCTTCCGGGATCCGCCGCGGTGGTTGGTAGTCCGAATGACTGAGACGACGCGCCAATCTGACCACGGTGTCGGTATCGAATGGTTGCCCGGCGTCCAACTGAAGACCGGGCCCGCCATGTTCTTCCGCGAATGCAGGAGACGCTGCAATGGCCGCGAGGCTCGCTACGAACTCACGTCGGAGCATCGGGTTGCCTCCTCGATTTCCAGGGCTGAGATTTGAACCAACCGGCGCCGTAGGCCACGCCCACGATGAGGGTTGCGCCCAAGAGGTTCACCCAAAACATAGAAAAATAGGTCCGTTCGACCTGGTCCAACAAAGCCCCCATGAGGCGGGCCAGGAACATCGAGGCGATAAACACCGCAAGTGACTGCTGGCCAACCTTGAGGATGACGGTGAGCAATGTGTCCCACAAGCGCCCGATGACGCTGGTCGCATCGCTTACCCGTAGGCGTACGCCTTTTGGTCCGGCGATGACCCATGCAACGTAAGCGAGCGCCAAGAAGTGCACGTACCGCAAAATGCCAAAGTCGGTCTTGTTGAAAAGGAAGCTCCATTCCTTTCGCCATTCCACGATCCACTCAACTTCGCGGTAAATGCGGAAATAGGCGAATGGCACTATAAGCAAAACAATTGTTGCCGCTGCGATGAAGAGCTTCTTGTTGACAGGTGGCGCCGGAATCCAACCAAGCATAAGTGCAAAGCCGGTGAAGAAAATCAGCTGCCAGCCAAACGGGTTGAAGAACCATTGACGCGCAGACCAGGGTTCGGCCGGGAAGTTTACGTCCAGGAGAGAAGCTGAGACCCAAACCGCGATAATCGTCGCAAATGCAAGCCAGCGATGGACGCTCCCAAGCATTACAACAAACGGGAGCATTGCCAAAATAACTAGATACATTGGTAGGATGTCAAAATAGTTTGGCACGTAAGTGAGCGTAATGAGCCCAACAAGATTATCCTGTGGGTTCTTGAAAAACGGGTAGAGATTGAGCTGCCCTACGTAGTCGCGGCCGTCCGGGAAAAGCCCTTTCAGCACGACCATGGCGCAAGCCACGGCGAAGAACAGTCCAATATGCGCCCAGTACACTTGCCAAACCCGGTAGCTAATCCGCATCGTGCCCATAAGGTTGCCCTGCTCGCGGAAGATGCGCCCAAAAGCGATGGCGCTGGCCATGCCCGAACAGAACACGAATATCTCGGTTGCGTCCGAAAACCCGAAACGAGCAGGTATCCAAAGCGTAAGCCAATTTCCAGGGACATGCGCGATCAAAATGATGAACATCGCGATCCCCCGGAAGAAATCAAGACGGATGTCACGCGCACGCGCATCTTCGCGGGGCGTTGCCGTCTGTGCCGCAGGTGCGGCTGGGAAAGTCATGTCCGCCAAGGTCATCTTCCGTTTTCAGACCTATTCGGCAGCTGTTGGCGTAGATGCCATTGTGCGAAGGTCAGAGATTTGCGCCATACGGGTTGCCGCAAAGCTGTCCTCGCGTCCAGAGCGTTGTTGTGTTCGCGCACGAAGCAGAGCCTCCGTTTCATTCAGTCTCCCGGCACGCAAACCTGCTTCAATGGTGAGCCGTTCGAACACATCACGCTGAGCATGGCTGCCACCCATCGCCTGAAAATACGGTTGCGCTTGTGCTAGATGTGCAAAAGCTGCGCTGTAATTGGCTTGCCCGAAGGCCTCGAGACCAGTTGAGGTAGCGACGCCGGGTTTCAGCATGACCCGCCCGGTATCCTCTTGAAGCTTTGCGGTTTCCGCCACACGGGCCGATAGGTGCGATGCCGCTCCAGGCCGAGTTTCGCCGATGAGGGCAAGCATGTAGTGCATGTCCGCGAAGGTCAGGCAGCCATCGTTGCTTCGGTGTTCGGCAAGGTCCGCAAGTTCAACCCATCTGTCGCCGACATCGACCCCTTCTAACTCAAGACGCATTAGCAAAGAGCTGGCATTGGAGAAGTCGCGGTAATCATCGGTTTTCTCGTCGCGTATCTTCGTGTCGTAGAGGTCCAGAACCGTAGCGATCTCGCCCCGATCGAGGTGCAGCAGGGCTTTGTGCCACCAGACATGGAAGCGAAAATTGTTACAATGGCTCCAGGCGTCGAGATTGCTATCGATCAAGGCGATACCTTTGCCAGTAAGCTGCGTCATGTCGTAAACATGCGCCACGGCATGCAGGCCCCAAGCGTCGTCGGCTGCAAACTCAAGTCCACGAAGGCCAACCTTTTCGGCCTTGTCGTAATGCCCCATTTCCTCAAGCGCGAAGGCGTAGCACCCCAACGCGTAGCCATAAAGCGGATGATCTGGCCCGTGTGCGCGGATGATGCGCTCTACCGATTTCAACATACCTGCCGCGTCGCCGAGCATGAAGCGGATGCCGTGGGAGAGCTTCATACTAATTGTGTCCGCAGGATTGAGGCGGAGCGCCTCTTCCATGCGTGCAATCGCCTCGGTGGGCTTCCCCGTCAGCCAATCAGAAAGTGCAGCGCACCAAAGCCTTTCACGCTCGGTTGCGCCACCAAGAGCAAGAGCGCGTTGAGCTTCTCCATACGCTTCATCTGCGACCGCAACCAACTCACGGCGGCCCAACATCAGACACGCCAGGCCCTTCATCGCATGAGCCATTGCGAAATCAGGTGCTATGATCAAGAGCCTGGTAAGATGGTCTCCCGTGGATTGGCCGTGGGACAAGACCCCAGCGATAACATGGTTCCATTCTACCAGCGCATCTTGGCAGGTTAACGAAACTCTGGTTGAACTGATATCTGTCAGCATATTGCACCTCGTACGGTCGCGACGACCCAGGCCGATAGATAGTAGGAAAAAGCCAGAGGGTCGCTTCACCAAATCGTCAAGCGCGCAATCGTGATGTCTAATGAACCAAATGTGATTACGGGGCGGTAAGGCAGTGTCTTGCCGAGTTTTGTGTGCCGCGGCTTCAATGCGCTTTTGCCGGGGCATTCTTGCTCAATTTCAATGCGGTTTGCAAAGCCAATACGTGCTCTAAGTGCGTGCCAGTTTTGAAGAGTGGCTTATGTGTTATCGGACGGTTGGCCTCGACGAAATTGCCCGATAACTGCGCTTGCGGTAGATGACTTCTACTGCCAAACCTGACTTCTCGGTCGCTGACAATCGATCCATGACTTTGGGATCTGTATGTTCTTGGAGAAGCCTCGTGTAACCCGGGGAGTTGGTACCAAAGCACGCTGTCAGAATGCACCGTCGTAAGCATGACGATCTATTTGAACTGCGATCACTGTGAAGACCTCTGCCGACTGAGCGTCGGCCAGTGCGACCCTTAGGCTCTTCTCATCCTGGACTGTCACGCCATTGCCGCCAAAGGCACGGCCTATTGCAGCAATGTCAGAACCTCGAAAATCGACACCCACATTTTTCATCTGGCGGCCGCGCTGTTTGAGTTCGATCAGTGCGAGGGATGCGTCCACAAACACAACAAAGATCGTTTTAAGCGAGTGCTCCGCTGCGGTCGCCAACTCTCCAACAACCATCAGGAAGCCAGCGTCGCCGCTGAAGGACACGACAGTGCGTTCTGGCTCAACGAGGCTTGTTCCAATTGCAAGGGGCACAGCGCACCCCATGGTGCAGAACCCAGAGGATTGGGTAAGCGCCCGTGGGAAGCGGCATTTCCACATCTGGCTGAGTAGTATCCGATGCGCGCCGCTGTCGGCGGTTGCGAGTGTATCATCAGGCAAAACCTCTTGGCATACCGAAATGGTGCGTGCTGGTCCCCAGACTTCCTCTGGCGCGAATGCATCGGTCAGACGTGTTTTGACGTCGTCGAACTCTGGCCCCTGCCAGCCTTCCAACTCTACGTCCGGTAGCAACACCTCAACAGATTCTGCACAGTCGCCAACAAAGCTAAACGTTGCCTGGTGCATGTAGTGGTGATTGGGAGCCGCCGTAATGTCTATAATAACTTGGGCTTCAGGATCCCATGGCGATTGCCATCCGGCGCGCATTTCAATTGGATCATATCCAATGGCGAGGATGAGGTCGGCCCTTTTCACAAGCGGTAGAAGTATGGTGTCGGCCTTTGGAGAGAGGCCTGCTCCGCCTAGGGCAAGGGGATGATCCTCCGGTAACAGACCCTTGGCCTTGTATGTTGTGATTACCGGCGCGTTCAACTTCTTTGCGGCAGAGAGGACGGCGAATGCGCCATCACCCGATAGTGCGTCAACGCCCGCAACAATTAACGGGCGCTCGGCCTTGGCAATAGCCGCCCGCCCCGCAACAAGATCGCTCCCAGAAGGTGCCATGCTGCGGTCGGGGTGACGCAAAATGCCAGTTCCTTGGGCGGGCGCATCCGCAACGGAGATTGGCACGTCAATATGAACAGGACCTGGTCGGCCTTCGCAGGCAATGGCAAGTGCCTTGTCGATGATCACATGGGCCGCAACTGCGTTGAGAGTGAAACTTTCCTTAGTAACTGCGCGAAATACCCGGGATTGATCGAGGACCTGATGTGTATAGGTCTGTGCCACGTCTGGGTCGACACATCCCGTGAGTACGATCATAGGAACCCGGTCCTGACGTGCGTTCTCTACGACATTAATGCCGTTCAGCGCTCCTGGACCGACGGTAGCAAGCAAAATACCCGGTGCGCCCGTCCGATGGTAAGTTGCCTCTGCCATGAAGCCTGCGCTGTTCTCATGTCGGCTCAGCACAAAGGTAATGCCAGCTTTCTCTAACGCATCGAGGAGCGTCAACACCTCACCGCCAGGCATGCCAAATGCCCACCTGCATCCCTGTTCGTAGAGACGTCTCGCCACAATGTCGGCTGCCCGCATCTTCGCTCAAACCTCTGTAAACCACCCCCTCGTGCACGACCGGCGGCGTCAGAACAAGACCGTGCACAAGAATGTCATCGATTCGCTTTTTTAGATTTTGAATTGCGCTTAAAGGCGGCGGCGTAAAGGGCGCTAGAGGCCGAGTGACCAAGGGGTTGCCGTGGGCCCGCTGCGGCGGGACCTTTGCCTAGCTTTGGTCGCCACTTTTGAAAAGGGCCGCGCTTGGGTCTTCGGCATATTTTTGATGGCCAACGACACAGAACGCTGCGTTTTCGCGGCAGAATTCTTCGCTGATGGAGAGCTTATCATCCGCGACCGAGAAGCGAGTTTACCCAAAGGAACCGAATAGACCTGTTCGCGAGGCGCGGCGGGTCCATCATTGCCGGCCTCCGCCTCGACCGATAGAGCGCTTTGTCCATCTGCATGGTTTTCTTCTGATGTATCCGCCGCGTCATGACCAACGCCGTAGCGTGAGAAAAGGATTTCCGAGGCGTCGATGGCAGACTGAACCAGAATATCGATTTCTTTTTTTATTGTCTTGATGATATGCGCGCCGCCGGCCTCTTTGAACGCCAGTTTGTCGACGCCGCCTTCCTGCTCTTTGGCTTCCTGCGCACGTCTAGGGTCGACACGTATTACTTCGACAAACTCTTGAGCGATAGGCTTCCAGTTAGCAAAATCCATGTCTGGTGACAGGATCAGATAGCTGTGATCACGAAGCCGGTCCGGTACGTTCTCCCAGGCTTCGATAAGCGGTTCGCTCAACTCTGCACCAGCCCAAAGAGCGATGTCCGCCGGTGGGAGGGTTTTGTCGACGTCTTCACAAAGCGTCTTCGCGTCGGCTTCTGCCGACACCATGATGGAGAGCTTCTTGAGCACCGGCAAATCCACCTGGATGCGGACGCGCGTCGGATTTTCATCGAAAAGACGCCTAAATTCACTCCCTTCAATCCGTTCCTGACGACCATCGCGGTACTGGACGCGCGCATGCGCATCGAGCCCGTGAAGAAACTGAATCCGCGCACGCTTGATCGATGGCGAGATAACGGGTTGACCGATCATCAAGTTGACCAGCGAAATGGCGTGGCGCGTGTCCGTGCCGAAGACAGTCAGTCGAAGCGGGTGCGCGAGGCGCCGAATGCACCGTTCGGCGAGTACTTTGTCTGCGCTCGCCATTTCTGCTTTGTCGCAGAGTTCAACTAATCTCTGTGCTGTTTCCAACACCGCACTGTCTTCCGACATCGTACCCTAGCCACCCGTTGCTTGATGCGCGAAGACCGCACCCTCTTTGTTGCTCTCAGTACCGGATGCCTCGATGGTTTCGATCGTGGCATCGTCTGCTAGTCGCGTCGTATGGAAGTCAACTTCGGTGACGTTTCCGCGACGCTTCGGACGAATGACAGGTTTCTCGTGCCGGACTTTTATCACCGAGAAGGAGATATTGTCCTGCTCCGGGTCATTGAGACCTTTGACCGCCTGCAAAAGCGCGTTGGCGATGTCGGCGCTCGGTTTCCTACGATTGCGCGTGATGATCTTCGCGATGGCACGGTCTTCGAGAAACTGCAGACCATCGCTGGAGACCACAATTATATCACCAGCCTTCAGGTCAAGCGCGAGGCCACGGTTGTCCATCCGCGCAATCTTGCCGCCTGCCACAGCAGATGTAAGACTGTTGCGATCAGGGTGTGTTTTTGCGTGTTCCGGACGAATAGCCCCGGCGGCCACCATGGCGTCAATTTGCGGCGCCATCGAGTGGTCTTCGTTGACCTGTTGCAAACTTCCGCTCCGGTAGTGATAGAGCGGACTATCACCGACAGAGCTCCAATACATCTTATTGCCAGCCATCACGGCGGCAACGACTGTCGAGCCCATGCCGCGGGACTCCGGGTTCTCAACAATGGCGTCTCGGATGCAATCATTGGCATTGCCGATGGCACCCTTCATGAGGTCCGGCAAATGTTCGGCGTGATCGAAGAACAGGTCGCTATGAAACTTCAGTTCGCTATAAACTTCAGTAACGACAGTTTTGGATGCAAGATCGCCAGCGGAGTGCCCGCCCATACCATCGGCAAGCACTACAATTCCGCAATCATCTCCAACCGCAAAGTCGGACACCAGGCTATCTTCCTGATAGTCGCGACCTCCACGATCAAGAGCGCAGGCCACGTCGAAGCGGGGTTCAGGCAATCTCCACATCATCGTCGTCAGTCCCTTCTTCTTTTTCAGCGCTTTCCCAATTGAATTCGTTCGAGCAGAGCGCGACAAAGCGCAACTTGGTCTCTCCGATTTCAATAGTATCCCCGTTTTTGAGGTCGCTGGTACTCACAACAGGCTTACCGTTCAGACGTACGATGTTTGACTTTCCACCGTGACCCAGCAGAAACGTGTGTTCCTTGGGGTCGTAAACAACCGCGGCATGGTTTTCGCGTGAAATGGCCATGTCGCCAAAATCGAGTTGGATCGCTTGATCCTCGCCGCGTCCTATCTGGGACATGCCCGACTTGACGGCAAAACACTCGCCGAAACCCGGACCCTTCACAACCATGACGATTGCAACAGGATGCTGGAAACGGTTGGTTTCGTTTGTCGCCTTGTCCTCACCAAAAAGATCGACAATCCGCCCATCTGAGGTGTCAAAGCCCATAAGCCTTGTCTTGTTGGTATTTTGCGGACGGCGGCGTTTGCGGATGACCGGCTCGTCGCTACCGGGCGCCGGCTCGTCGCTCGCTGTCGGTTTCGACACGACAGCCTCGGGCGTCATTTTGGCGGTATCTGCCGGATCGAGAACCAGGGGTTCATCAAACCGTTTCCGCTGTTTCTTTTTAAAAAAGAACACTCTTGCTCTCCTTGTTGTCGCGCTCGCGATTATTGTCAGTTCAGAGGAGTGAGATTGAAGGCCTCAATCCAAATCTCGCCATTGCGGCTTACCGCAAAGCTGAAGGTCGATGCCCCGCTCTCCATGCCACTGCTCAGAATGGCCTCAAGCGAGTCTGGTCCCGTAAGATCCTCCCAAGTGGAAACGAAGGACACGAGCCGGTCTCCAACTTTGAAGTTCGAAGTGGCTGGCGCTTCTGAAACTTCAGTGATCCAGCTTTCGCCCGTGTTGCGCGAGACGAACTGTAAGCCGTTCACCAACATCGTGTGGTGTTCCTTCGAAACTGTCAGGGTACGCTCGGACACCGCAGTGTTTACGCCAGTGTCGAAAGCTAAGGTCACATCAAAGCTCAACTCACCTTCTTCTGCTGCGCCCGCGTCAAAGGCTAAGGTGATCTCTTCGTTCGTTGTTACCGGTTGACCGTTGATCGAGATGATCCGTGATCCTTCCTCAAGCCAGGCTGGGCCGCGCTCCGCCACGGATATCACAGCGCCAGGCTGCCAAGGAGACAGTGTAAATGGCATGACCGACACAGAACGCGTCACAATGCTCGGCGATGGCGCTAGAGGTGCCTCTGTAGATGTTGTGTCCGCTGACGCCGTCTCCGGTGTTGCTGCTTGAGGCACATTGTCAACCGTCTCAACTTGAGGTTGCCCGCTTGGCTCAGTCGAAGCTGGAGCCTGCGCTCGGGGCGACCTTGCAGATACGATGTCTGGCTGTGATGTCGCGGGCATGGACATGAAGAAGTCCAGCGACGCGTTGCTTCCGATACCCTGCGACGGTTCAGCGGCAGGCGTATCAACCACTTCTACCGGTGCGGCGGGTTCTTCCTGCACGGTTTCTGGTGCGGGCGCCTCGACAACTTCAATTATTGGCGCGCCCGGCTCGGTGATCTCAGTAAGCAACTCTGGTTCAGGTGTCGCAGGTGCTACCGTGTCGATAACCGGGGTTTCATCCTCAAGCTCCGAGGTTGCCTCTTCGGCTCCGCGGAAAGGGCGCGGCTGTGGCGACGTTAGGTTTTCGGGGAGCGCCGCAAGAATAGGCGGCACAACAAAATCCGTTGTCTCCTCCACAGCCGGAAGCGGCGGCTCCGCTATCTCGACAGTGACTTCGGCGACTTCAGCAAGCTCCGGCTCGCCGGCAACATCATCGGACACGCCATCTGCCGCGCCAGCTGTAACAACCTCGGGCTCAGGGGTTTCCACAGGGACTGCCGAAGCGGTCTCGGTTAGTTCTGGTTCTGACGCTGTCTGAGGCGCTATACTAGTAGCTTGCTGCGTCTCTGTTGTGCTCTCAACCGTCTCCGCCTCAGGCGAAGACAAAAGGAAGAACCCCGCTCCTGCGGCGGCAGCGATAGCTGTTGATCCCAACAAGACTGGCATCAAAGTCTTCTTCTCGCCATCGGAGTTTGTCTGTGCCGTTTCCTTCGCCTTGGTTTTTGTCTTGGTCGCGACCTTGGTAGGTGCGCCGTTTTCCATATGCTGCAGCCACTCGTCAGCATCCTGCATGCGATCGCGCGGCAGGATCGACATTGCTTTGTCGAGCGCTGAGATGAAGCTTTTTGAGTAATCTTGCGTCTTTTCACCCAGCGAGACGTAGGGGTCCTCATCGCCAGCGGCGCAGGAAGACAAGCGCAACTGGCTGTCGGGCGGCAGTTCACCTGTGATCAGATGATAAAAGCTGGCCGCAAGCGAATAGAGATCGCAAGATGGAGTTTGGTCGCTGCCTGCGATATAGAACTCTTGCGGTGAGTAGCCGTCCTTCACGACCCGAAGGGCAGACAGCATGCGGGTGACGCGCTCATTAGAGCTCTCGCGTGCGGCGCCGAAGTCAATCAGGATTGGCTCGCCTGCCTCATCGATGATGATGTTGTCGGGCGAAATATCGCGATGAAGCATACCCATGTCGTGGATGTGTTTGATCGCATCGAGCATCTTTACGAGATAGCTCTCGACGAGTTCGGGCTTCAGGCTTTCCGGTTCCTCCTGGAGAATTTCAAGAAGATCGCGCCCGTGCACATAGTCCAGCGCCATATAGGCGGTGTTGTTCTCTTCGAAAACCTGATGAACACCCACAATGTTGGGGTGTTTTGCCTTGGCAAGGCTCATGGCCTCTTGTGAGAACATCCGAACGATAGATTTCAGTTCGTTTTGATGCGCCCGCGAACGAGGCGTAACCGAGTGGTTTTGTCGGCGACAAAAGCTCCCCGGGAAGCACTCTTTAATGACGACTCGCCGGTCCAGGCTATCTTTTGCGAGGTACGTGATGCCGAAACCGCCAGCGGCCAGAAAATCGTCGATCGTGTATTGGCCAAGCATCAGCTTTGTGCCAGGCTTCAACTCGTCGACGAATTCCTCGTCGCCGCCATCAATCGCGTTTGGTTCGAGGCTCATACCGTGCCCTCACATGAATTCCACTAACTCAGTTGGAAACAATCTCGAGGGAAAATCGGTCTCTTTTAAGGTTAACCCTTGTTGAACAGGGGAAAAATATGTGGCGAAGAACCGTATTCTAGACACATTTCGTTCACGATCTGGAACCTAACGCGTCGGCTTGTGCGCATTGTTTTCGGTTTGAAGGGCTTTCAGGCATTGAAAACGGCAAGCCTGTGGCGGCTGAGCGAGACGCACCACACGCGCGATCGTTGCTTTGCGTCGCCGAACCAGTTCAGAAAACCGAGCCAAACTCTGAGCGACAACAAGCTGCAGCGCACACGAAGCATATATAAAGGCGAAGCTTTTAACGCGACCGCATCAAATAGGGTCAGGCTTTTCAGCGAAAGGGTCGTTCGTCTCCTGCCGCGTTTTGTTCGCCTGTGCCATCGTTGCCTGACAATCCAGCATGGAAGAAATGGCCGCCGACGCACCAGACAAGGCAAGATGCGCGATTTCAGAGCCATCGTGCGTGATACGCACGGAATCGGTGGCCGTAAAGTCATCCATGAAATTAGAGGCTTGTTGATCGGTAATCGGCACCGACAACACCAGGCTCGGCAGTATTTCGTTCCAACGGTGCCCCTTGGCAGTGCCGGACCAGGCCTCTAAATCGCCGAAAGCGACTTCTAGATCATAGTCTTCGCCGGTTTGTAAGGAATCCCACCGAACGCTGGCCACAATGAACTGCACGTTTTGCTGCGCAGCGTTAAATTGGAACCGCAGAAACAGGTCATCTTCGAACCCCGAGATGATAAAACAGGAATTGTCGATCGTCCGATCAATCGCGACGCTCCACCCCTGAACGTCATCTTTCCAAGTGACCGTTTCCTCTCCGTTTGCTGAACTAGCCAACAACAGCGCGATTGCCGCGCTCCCCCATAACTTCAACATGCACACTCGCCTTCTAGCTAACAGTTCCGAATTAACACAATTCTGCCATATTGAGCCCGTCCATGCCGTCAACAGTGTGTTTCTCAATGAACTCAAGGGCTTGAATTTGCCGCTCTTCCAGCACGATCGTGTTTGCTCAATTGTCACGGATAAGATGTTCAACTTACAGATAAATATCTGATAAACAACAATTTTGTTAGTTCTACATCAGCTCGGACAACTGCCGTTACTGTGACAGTTCCGGGCTGGCAAAAAAGCTAAAGCGCTCGTTTTGCTGTCAAAAACCCGCTTGTTTCGCATTTAGCGCAAATTCCACACATTTGACGCTCTTTAATGCCACTTTCGTAAATCAGTCTTAACGAAATTCTGGCCGTGCAGGCGGCGAAATACTAGTGGTTGTTCAAAATGAGCTCGACGTTAACACCGCAGGATAACCAAGAAGAAAAATTCGATGACGAACTGAAGCCGGGCACTGAATTGCTTCACGGCCAGTATGTTATCGAGCACTTCCTGAACAATGGTGGCTTCGGCATCACCTATCTCGCCAAAGACAGCCTCCTTCGACTTGTCGTTATTAAGGAGTGTTTTCCCGAAGCGATTTGTCGGCGAACGAATGCCACCGTGCGCGCGCGTTCGCGTGATCAGGCCGAAGCATTTCGGACAATCGTTGACCTCTTCATCGAAGAGGCGCGCGGCTTAGCCCGCTTGTCGCATCCCAACATCGTCGGTGTGCATCAGGTATTTGAGGACAATGACACGGCCTACATTGCAATGGATTTTGTAGAAGGTCGCGATCTCCTCGAAATTGCGGAAACTGAGGCAACTATTCCACCGCGTGATCTGGAAGCTATAGCCTATAAACTGCTTGACGCTGTCGCTTTCATCCACGGCGAAGGCGTGCTGCACCGTGACATTGCGCCCGACAATATTCTACTCGGTAAGGACAACGAGCCTGTTCTCATTGATTTCGGCGCCGCCCGGGAAACGGTGACCCGCGATACAAGCTACTTGGCTGACCTGCGCACCGTGAAAGACGGGTACTCGCCGCAGGAGTTTTATATCAAGGACTCAGAGCAGCATCCGTCAAGCGACCTCTATTCGCTTGCAGCTTCTCTCTATCATGTGATGACCAAGGAGCTCCCCGTAAGTGCCCAGGTCAGGATGACAGCAATAGCGGCGGGCGAGCCTGATCCCTATGTGCCTGTTAAGGAACGAGCGTCGGGGTACACTGAACCGTTCCTGAAGGCCATCGACCACGCATTGCAACTGTTTCCGAAGGATCGCATACAAAGCGCTGCCGAGTGGCGCGCATCAATTGCAAAAGGGTCCGCGCCTGAGGATGGACGGGGTCCCGGGTCGCGACCTGTTCTTGCGTCGGACAATGGAAACCTGATTGGGCAATTTGCGCGTAAGACTTCGATTTTCACTAGCCGAATGACGTCAACAAAGCAAAGCGCATCACGCGCCGAGCAACCGATTTCCGAAACGGTTGACGATTTGGATGATCCGACGCGTTCGCAGTCTGAGGTCGCGCATCCCTCATCTTCGCCAAATGCCAAGTCCAAAGGGAAAGGCCTCTATGTGGGGGTCGCTGCTGTTGCCCTTATTGCGGTCATTGGCGCCGGCAGTTTCTTCTTTGTCAGCGGGTCCAACGAAGGGGGCACGACCTCAACGGCATCTAGCGGCAGTGACACCTTTGATCCCGAAAATACTCTGGCGTCGGGAGTCGGCACGGAAGGCACTCAGGAAGCGAACAGACCGGAACAGCTTCCGTTCTTCCTAGCGGACAGTTCGTCTGGTGATGTCATCGTATCTTCTGCAGGTGGCTCAAGGCTCACAGCCTCGGAAACCGGTCCTTTGGTTGCGCCACAGCGGCCCAATGCGCCAACTGCTTCGCAGCCTTTGGGTGGTGCCGGAGCAGTCTCTGATTTAGCTGCCGCGCAGCCCCAACCTAGTGGCATTTCGCTGGCAAACATCTCATCAACTGCGCCCGTCGATACCCGTGGTCTTTCGCCGGTCATTTCCGGCGCGGCGGTAGAGTTCCGGGTTACGCCCGACAGTTCCGACCCATCCATCGTCCAAATTGCGGACGGACCTTTGTCCGAGCATCTCTCGCCGGGTCTGCGCGTCGTGTCGATCAATGGGTTCCCGCTATCAACATTGCGCGACTTCCAGCGGGTTGTCGATGCAACGACTGATTACGAAGCAGGCGATAGTGTCTCGATCGCTGTGGGTATTGAAAACCCTGGCACGGGTGAAACTTACGTGCGCGACGTTGATTTGCCGTCGCACCAGAAAACGATGTTGCTCAACGGCGTCGAGTTTCAAACCGTTAAGGATGGAGACAATTGGATTACGTCTGTCACGGCTGGCAGCGGCGCGGGCGAAGCTGACCTCAGAGTAGGGGATCAGTTGATTGCACTGATGCCTAACAACGAACTAATCGACGGTCAGCAAACTCTGGTATCCTTGATGCAGCGTGAATTGGACGCCGGATCAACCCAGTTCAATTTTGCCGTCACTCGAAATGGTGAAATGTGGCTCGTTTCGATGCCCTATAGTGGAGCGGCAGGCGAGTAACTCCCTATCGCTGAGGTTGCTCGAGGAGTGCAAGGCAATCGCCGCTCCTTTTGGCTCCCTCAGACGCTGAAAACGTTCAAAGCCTCAGCAGTCTCATGGCTGCGTCCTGCACAAAAAGAGAAACAGCCGGTCCGCACGGATTTGACAAACACCGTGCAAAACCGTGCCGGGGCTGCCTCATTTGCATTCTTGAGAAGGTGTAAGTCCTGATCAAAACAGTTTGACGACAAAAGCTTAGCTCTAAAGTTTGAGATGTCCCTTTTTATTACCAAAAAGTTAACAAGACTTTCGAATTACCCTCATTTGAACACAATTTTCGCCAAATTGAACGGTTTGTTTCCATCAGGAAAAGGGAAGGGCCGTTCGGTTCTCGCAGCACTGTTGGTCGTTATATCTATGGTCACAAGAGCGTGCTGTGGGTCGAAAGGTCCGAGAACATAACTGGAGTAGAACTCGTGGCAAGCAGACTGGTAAGTCAACTGAAGACATCCGCAGCGGGAGTTGCACTAGCATCGGGGCTGATGTTCTCGAGCGCAGCGGTCGCAGACGAAGTTACGCTGAAATCAGCGGACGGAACTGTCAACCTGGTCGGTGAATTCATCGACTTCAAGGACGACAACTACATCATTCGGACAGCACTTGGTGATCTTCGGATCAGTGCCAGCCGTGTGCGTTGTGAAGGCGCCGCATGTCCAACATTCGACGATGTTGCGGCGGATGTCCAAATCGCTGGATCGGACGCCATTGGCCTCGGTATGATGCCTCTTCTCATGACCGGTTTCGCGGCAACGATGGATGCTGACGCTGAACTCACCAACACGGCAGATGGTCAAACACTCGCCACGCTGATCGGCGACGGTGGCTTTGGTGATGAGATCGGTTCCTATCTTGTATCAGCCACAACAGACACGGACGCGTTCCAGTCTTTGTTGTCGGGTTCGGCCAAAGTTGGCATGTCCTCACGTCGCATCACTAAGGATGAGGCACGCGCTCTTCGCGATTCAGGCGCTGGCAACATGGTCAGCCCTGAACAAGAGCGGATCGTCGCTGTGGACAGCATGGTCATTGTGACCCACCCGTCGAACGAAGTGGGTGAGCTTACGCTTGATCAATTGCGCGGCGTGTTCTCTGGCCAGATCACAAACTGGCGGCAGTTGGGCGGCGCCGATCGCCCGATCAACGTGATTGCCCGCGAACGGGATTCGGCCAGCTACGACTTCTTCATGTCGTATCTTTTCGGTGACGAGAAGCCGAACGCGCTGCCTGCCGGTATCGCAGAGGACGATCAGCAAATGTCCAACGTGGTCTACCTGGATCGCAACGCGATCGGTTATGTCGGCTTCGCCTTCCAGCGTGGCGCGAAGCCGGTAACGCTCGTCAACGAATGCGGCATTCCAACGACACCGGATGCGTTCTCGGCCAAAACCGAAGAATACGCCCTGAACCGTCGCATGTACCTCTACAACCGTTCCGATAACCTCGACGATGCGAGCCGCTCTTTCCTTGAGTTCGCGATCTCGGAAGAGGCGGACGGTGTGATTGGCAAATCGGGCTTCATCGACCTTGGCATCACGGTACGCGAACAGGGCGAAAACGACGCACGCGCAGCTACACTGGCAACTGAAGCCGCTGCTTATGATGCGGGTTTTGAAGCTGGTGTGATGGAAGAGATGCTGAGCGAAATGGGCAACTATGATCGCCTGTCCACCACTTTCCGCTTCCGGACTGGCTCTTCGCGTCTTGATGAGCGTGGTAAAGTCGACCTTCAACGTCTCATCTCCTACCTTGAGAACGTTCCAAGCGGTACAGAGGTCAAATTCGTTGGCTTCACAGATAGCGTTGGTGCCTTTGAGGCGAACCGCCGGTTGTCCTTCGGCCGTGCTGACGCAATCCTCGACGAAGTGCGCGATGAGGCTGGTGGCCGTCTGGACCACGTCCAGATGAAAACCGGTGGTTACGGCGAAGTTGCGCCTTCGGCCTGTAATGTCTCCGATCGCGGCAAGGCAATCAACCGACGGGTTGAAGTGTGGATCTCCAAAGGTTCCGCAACCTAAGACCAAGAAAAAAGTCCTGCCTGGCAAATTGGTCGGGCAGGACACGTCTCTTCGAGTGCAGTTTGGATCGGAACCAAATTTCCAGCCTGCATTCCAACTAAAACCTAAAAATCACTGGAACCTCAGGATGAAAACCGATCACCCCCTCAAAATGGTGTTGTGTGCCGCTGCCTTTTGCGCAGGTTTAATCTCCCCCACATCTGCAATCGCTGTTGACGGCTTCGACGGGTCGAAGGCTCGCGTAACGCTGGCTAGCGAACTTCGTATGTTGACGCAGAAAATTGGTTCTGCCAGTTGCCGCATGAATGCCGGCATTGGTACTGAGGCCGCCAAGCAAGAATTGGCTGCTTCGCGTGTTGAATTTAACACGATCATAAATGGTCTTGAGAACGGCAGTCTTGCCCTTGGTATACCGACAGCCGAAACGAACCGCGTCGTTCTGGCATCGCTTGAAGCAGTAAAAAACGCTTGGGGGCCGATCGATCAGGCTGCTCAAACGCTGGCGTCCAACGCGGCGGGTAAAACGCGTGCCGCCGAAATCATCGCGGACGGCAATATCGCACTTCTCGACGCAACGATGATCCTCTCGTCCGATGTGACAGGTCGCTATTCTAACCCGAGCGAACTAACACAGGCCGATGCCATGGCCCTGAACATCGCCGGGCGTCAACCGATGCTTGGGCACAGGATAGCCAAAGAAGTCTGCGGCATGGTCAAAGATGGCCAGAACGCAAGCGCGTCTGAAGCGCTCGGTCAGTCACTCGATATGTACTCAGTTTCATTAAGCGCGTTACGGGACGGGATGTTGGAGGCCGGTGTGAACCCCCCACCGACCGACGTTATCCGCGAAGAGCTTGCTTCCGTTAGCGAGACTTGGCAGCAGAGCAAACCCATATTGGACGCCATCCGCGGCGGCACGTCTCCGACGGCTGAAAACGTGGAGGCTTTGGCGCAAGTGTCCAGCGGTCTCATGACCGATATGAACAATGTGGTCACACTGTACATGTTGGCAACGCCTGGCCAGGAAGATGTTTACCGTGTCCCGCTCAAGGCTTATGCCGAAGAGCAATTGAGTAAATGGCTGCAAAACGAAGACTTGATCCAGGCCATACGTGATCAGAATGCAGCCCATACGAACCTGTCGCAGGCTGAAATAGACCAACTTGATCTTGATTGGCGTGCTCAGCGGAAAACGGATGCTAAACCGCTTATCGACAAACTTCTGAACCAGCCAACCTCTCAGTGGCTGCGCGATCAGCAGGCTGAAACAGCCAACTTCGTGACTGAAGTGTTTGCCATGGATAACCACGGCTTGAATGTTGCCCAAAGTGTCGAGACGTCCGATTACTGGCAGGGCGACGAGGCAAAATGGCAGCAAACCTTTGGCAACGGCTCGGGTGACATTCATATCAGCGAAGTTGAGTATGATGACAGCACGGGCTCGTATCAGTCGCAGGTGTCGATGCCGATTTCCGACCCAGCAACGGGCGAGTTGATTGGGGCCATTACATTCGGCATCAACGTGCAGTCGTTGCTCTAAAACATAATATAAAAGAACCTCGGAAATGGGCTGTGCGAAAGCGCAGCCCATTTTCATTATGCGTGCGCATCCTCTCGCGGTGGCATCCGAGAAATGCCAAAGTACCAACGAACGGCGAAGGAGGGCTAAATGGCATTCAAGGTCGGTTGCATTGGCGCAGGGTATTTCGCGGCGTTCCACTACGATGCCTGGCGGCGGATCGGCTCTGTGGAATTGGTGGCCGCTGTCG
The DNA here is from genome assembly GCA_039024895.1 of Pseudomonadota bacterium. GTDB lineage: Bacteria > Pseudomonadota > Alphaproteobacteria > Rhodobacterales > Rhodobacteraceae > JAJDOD01. The sequence continues at coordinate 23,083 of JBCCPJ010000006.1, forward strand.
ATCAGGACTTAGGGAAGGCGCAAGCTACAGGGCTAAACGCATTCACCGATGCGCATGCGATGCTGTCAGAGGTGAAGCCCGACATTGTCGACATCATCACGCCGCCACCGACGCATTTCGAGACAATTTCCATTGCGCTGCAACACGCTCCGAAGGCGATTATATGCCAGAAACCGTTTTGCCTGAGTATGGGCGAGGCCCGTCAAGCAGCTTCGTTATGCACGGAGGCCGGTGTTCCGCTTGTCGTGCATGAGAATTTCCGATTCCAGCCTTGGTACCGTGTCATTAAGGCCCTGTTAGACAAGGGAGAGCTTGGTGACGTTCTCCAAATCACGTTCCGCCTTCGCCCAGGGGACGGGCAGGGCGAGGACGCCTATCTCGACCGGCAGCCCTATTTTCAGCAAATGCCGCGCTTTCTGGTGCACGAAACCGCCGTCCATTGGATAGACACGTTCCGATATCTCATAGGCAACCCAGAGCGGGTTTTTGCGGATCTCAGGCAATTGAACCCCGTCATTGCTGGAGAAGATGCTGGCTACCTCATGTTCGACCACGGCGGTGGTGTTCGCGCTGTTTTTGATGGAAATCGTCTTCTCGACCACGCCGCGTCAAATACGCGATGCACAATGGGAGAAGCTCTGATCGAAGGCACCAAAGGCACGTTAACACTTAAGGGGGATGGGTCGCTTCATAGGCGCGCCTTTGGGTCAATTGAGAGCCGACAAGTATTGGCCCCGACTAAGGTTAAAGGGTTTGGCGGCGATTGCGTTTACCATTTACAGATGCATGTCGTGCGGGCACTGGAGGGAAACGGTGCGTTGGAAAATACCGCCGAGGACTACCTGAAAGTAATGGAGATCGAAGATGCGGTTTACCGCTCCGCGCAATCAGGTGCGTGGGTGAAGCTCGACGATTAAGCGAGCTTGCCTTTGTTCAAAGCGAGCCATCCGAGACTGAGAACCAGCGGGCCTGTGTTTGCGGCGCCCGTCTCTATCAAGGCGAGTGCTTCATCAAGCGGAATGACATGGCGCATGATATCTTCCGCCTCCGCTTCCAGGCCACCTATGCCGCCATCGGCTGAGGAAAGGTCAGCGCATGCCACGTAGCTGTATAGATATTCGCTATAGGCTCCCGGCGACGGATAGTATTGCCCGACAAAATGTAGCGATTGGGCCGTCACACCTGTTTCCTCCTGCAGTTCACGCGCGGCGGTCGCCTCGGGGGCCTCTCCCACATCAATGCGGCCAGCCGCTGGTTCCAAGGTCCATGGGTTCTTGTCCCCGCGGGCAAACGCCCCGTGTCGGAACTGACGGATGATCAGCACGCTCTCTAAAGCCGGGTCGTAGGGAAGCACGGTGACGGCATCGCCGCCGAGGAAGCTGGCGCGTTTGACCACATCACTTTGTCCTCTCGAAAAATGAGGAAATGACAGCCAATCTTCGCGGACGGCAAAGTAATCGGTGTAAGGCCGTTCCGTTCGTTCAACATATACTTCCGCATCGCTCATACGTGGCGCTAGCGGGGAAGGCGGGGCCGCATGCTCCGCGCGTAATCGGGAGGCGGCGCGCATTTCAATTTGCGGCAAGGAGCGGTTTGCCGCTTCCACAGTATGGCTTAATCGAAGACCGATGAGTTCTGTCGCCACGAGCCGCGCCAGCGTGCCGTGTCGCGTCTGCCAGTCGCTCAAGGACCATGGCGCATTCGGTCTCGCCTTCGGTGGCGATACATAGACATCCGCCTGAACCGGTCCGGTCGCTGTTTCTACCATTCGTTGCTCTAGGGTATAGCCAAGCGCAGATTTGTAGAAATCGATGCGCGAACGCGCTGCCTCACCGGGATCAGCTAGAATGCCCTTCGCAGTGCCGTTCGGCGCTGCCAAAAGGACTGCGCAGTTTGGGTTTTCCGTAGAATACGTAGACTGACCGGTTATGTGCGCCGGCGCCCCCTCAAGCGGCAACCCCGCAACGATACTGTAAAGCTGGTGATCGCAAAGCTGGTCGTACAGAAAGATGTACTGCGTCAAGACCAGCGGCGTGCAAAATACTCAGTCAGCCAAGAAACGAAAAGAGCACCGATCAAAGCAGGAATGATGACCTGTTGGACCGCAGCGAGTTTTGCGTATTCAACATAAAGCTCAGCCATTTCCTGAAGTGCTTCTACAGGACCATCATAGTAGAGCCTGATGGAGCGTTGGAGCATCTCGTAACCTGACCAGATCAAGAGGCTCCAAAAGGCAGTTGCCGCCAAAGTGGTCAAGCCGTAGCCAAAAGACTGTTTGTAAGTATGCCCTGCACCTTTGCCCATCACGCGCCAACCCATCAACAGGCCAACGATGGCATTGATCTCCGACAAGCGACTTACATTCGTACCTTCCGGCAGAAGCGGCTTGATTAAATCGGAGATGAAATACGCCAGCGCCATGAAAGTCAGCGCTCCGATAAGTTTTGCACCCGTAGGCATAGGCTCTATCCCGGTTTAGTGACCGTTATTTGCGTCACGTCGATACAACCGGACTGAAACCCCGCCGCGCAAGATGTCAGATAGAAATTCCACATTCTTCTGAACCGTCCGTCGAATCCAAGCAACGCCACATCATCCCACCTCTGGTTAAATGTTTCGTGCCATCGGCGGAGCGTTTGAGAATAACTCTCACCAAATTCGATCGATTTCATGACGTTGAGACCAGCTTTTTCAACCTCTGCTCGCAAAACTCTCGGAGACGGCAACATACCGCCTGGAAAAATATATTTTTGAATAAAATCAACAGATTTACGGTAGATTTCGAACCGGGCATCTTCCACTGTAATGATCTGTAAGGTCGCATTTTTGCCCGGTTTCAGCCGTTCTTTGACCGTGTCAAAGTAAACCGGCCAATATTGTTCGCCCACAGCCTCAAACATTTCGATTGACGCGATCCCGTCATAGGTCCCGCGTTCGTCCCGATAGTCCTGAAGCTTAAATTCGACTTGGTCGGACAGTCCCGCCTTTTGTATCCGCTTCTGCGCATAATCGAACTGTTCTTGGCTGATTGTTAACCCGGTAACTTTCAGCCCGCGCTCTTTTGCGGCGTATTCTGCGAATCCTCCCCAACCGCAGCCGATTTCAAGGACATGATCTCCGGGTGCTGCTCCCATTTGATCGACCATGCTTTTGTACTTCTCGGTTTGCGCCTTTTCGAGGTCTTCCTGACCAGTCTCGAAAATAGCCGAAGAGTATGTCATCGTGTCGTCCAGCCAAAGACGATAGAAATCATTACCAAGGTCGTAATGGTAGGAGATGTTCTTGCGGGCGTTATCCTTTGTGTTCCGGTTCATCCAATGGCGAAGGCGTTCCCAGATACGCACGAGCTGCATGCCAGCGAAACTGTCATAGACATCGTTATTGTCGGCGTGAACGACATCCATAAATGCCTGAAGGTCGGGTGTGGACCACCAGCCCTCAAGATAGGCGTCCGCCATCCCGAGATCGCCTTCCCGTATGAGACGCGCGAAAGTGTCCGGGTTTTGCACGGTGATTTCAGCAACGGGACCCGGGTTAGGGGCGTCCACGCGAAAGCGCCGTCCGTCGGGCAGTACGAAATCGATGCGTCCATTATTGAGCTTTTGCGCGAGTGAAAATGTGGCAGCAAAGTAGCGCGGCAAATCGCCCTGTCCGTCGAGCGTTGTGATCGGGTTCATGTCCCACCTCCCCCGGTGTTTTTTGGAAGTGTAAGGCAAAGCTGACGGCTATCAAGCCCCGCTTGAACGCAGCAACTGACTGAACACTTTGGGAAGTTCTTCCGGCAAGTCTTCTGCGATCAAGCCGGGTCCGAAGGAAAGGGCGCACTCGGTATGCAGCCAGGCGCCGGTTTCGGCCGCTTGCATCGGTCCAAAGCCGCGCGCCAGAAGTCCTGTGATAAATCCTGCGAGTACATCGCCGGACCCAGCGGTCGCAAGCCACGGGGCTGCGCGCTCGTAAGCGCTTGAATTGATAGAGCAACCCCCGGTCTGATCCGCAATGACGGTGTCGGGGCCTTTGAAGAGGATGGTGCAACCGGCGCGTCTGGCCGCCTCCCGTGTCGCGTCAACCTTGGAATAGGCAGGACCGGTTGTGGCGGGGGCGTTCAGCTTTTCAGCAATATCCGGGAAGAGGCGTTTGAACTCTCCCGCATGCGGCGTGAGCACTGTTTTCTTGTTCGTCAGTTCGAAAAGCGCCTCCGGGTTCCGCTCAAACCGGCTCAGCGCATCGGCGTCCAGAACAACGGCACGTTTTGACTTTAGCGCCTCAACGACGAGGGCCTGTGTGTCTGGACCAAGCCCCAGTCCCGGCCCAAGGCAGAGCGCATTCAGCCGCTCATCTTCCAGTGCTTCCCGCAATCCCGGCGCGCCATCCAGCGCCCGGCACATGATCGCCGTAACTTGTCCTGCAACCTCCGCTAGCGCACTTTTCGAAGTGGCCAGCGTCACCAACCCCGCCCCGATCCGAAGCGCGCCGCGGGCGGCGAGACGGGCCGCCCCGGTCTTGCCGGGACCGCCGGTGAGGATGAGGGCATGGCCGTGGGTGTACTTGTGTTCCTCGGGAAATTTGAGTAATCGGTCGCCATTGTTGCGATATTCAGCAGACAGTTCTTCTACTACGTCTGACCAATCGCCGGTTATTTCCCACGGCAAGTATCTTTCTTTTGAAACGCCGATGTCGCAGACCCTGACCGTTCCGGAGAACTCCGGACCGAGTGCTTGCAAATGCCCCTGTCGTGGCCGCGCGAATGTGATCGTCAAGTCAGCCACAAATGCATTTCCATCGGTGACTGGAGTTTCGGTAACTACTGTGGCAATCGTGCGGCCACTGTCCGAACACAGGCCAGACGGTAAATCTATTGCAACTTTCTTTCTAGAATCATTCCCGCCCTGGCAATTCGAGAACCAGGCAATGCGGGTTAGTTCTTCGGGTAACGGCCGGCTTAATCCTGTGCCGAAGAGCGCGTCTATGACTATCGGTGCATTTTGAGGAAACCATCGGTTTATCGAGGGCTCGCATTCGGCAAGTGGCTTGATTTCCCCCAATTCCCCCCAACGCTCATAATTCACCCGTGCATCGGGCGGCAGCTTTTCTGGGTCGCCGTAGAGGAACACTTCCACCTCCCATCCCCATTCCTTCAACAACCGCGCAACAACAAACCCATCACCGCCGTTGTTTCCCGGACCGCAAAGCACCACGGCGCGGTGTGACGTCGCCATCAACTCCGGCCATTCCTCGAAGATCGCCTCCACCACGCCGCGCCCGGCGCGCTCCATCAATTCAAGGCCCGTGACCTCTCCGCTCTCGATGGCGGCTTGTTCAATGGCGCGCATTTGAGCGGCGGTTAGCAGTTCCATGGGCGATCCGATTCACGAAAGCGGGGTGGATTGAACTGTCTCTGAACACATTCGCATGCACAAGCGATTCAAAATTGCACAAGATCGCGCCGCAACGCCTAAAAAATAGTCAAATACATAGCAAACTGGGGATGTGGCGTTCGGGGCAAACGCGCCCAGATTGTGGGTCTTTGTCCTGCATGGTCTCACGCGAATGACGCTCAGGAGGAGTCGGGAACATGAAAAAAGTCGAGGCTATTATAAAGCCTTTCAAGCTTGATGAAGTGAAAGAAGCACTTCAAGAGATCGGCGTTCAGGGGCTTTCTGTATTGGAGGTGAAGGGCTTCGGCCGACAGAAAGGGCACACTGAACTCTATCGCGGCGCGGAATATGTCGTCGACTTCCTGCCGAAAGTGAAAATCGAGGTCGTCTTACCAGAAGACCAAGTCGATGCGGCGATCGACGCCATAGTTGGCGCAGCGAAGACCGATAAAATCGGCGACGGTAAGATATTCGTGAGCGATGTTAGTCAAGCGATCCGCATTCGGACAGGCGAAGCTGGCGCGGACGCACTCTAATCCACAAATCCAAATCTACGGGAGAGGGTATAGCCCATGAGCAAAAGTGATGTCTTGAAGACGATCAAGGACGAGGACGTTGAATACGTTGACATTCGCTTCACCGACCCACGCGGCAAGCTGCAGCACGTAACGGTCATGTCAGACCAGGTCGACGAGGATTTCCTCGACGAAGGGTTTATGTTTGACGGCTCGTCTATTGCGGGTTGGAAGTCGATTGACCAGTCGGACATGAAGCTGATGCCCGACACCGAGTCCACTTATATGGACCCCTTCTTTGCAGAAAAGACCATGGCGGTGCACTGTTCGGTTGTCGAGCCAGATACGGGTGAGGCCTATGAGCGTGACCCTCGGTCCACTGCCGAGAAAGCGGAGGCTTACCTTAAGTCATCGGGCATTGGCGATGTCTCCTACTTCGGCCCGGAGGCCGAGTTCTTCCTCTTTGATGACGTCAAGTTCTCCAACGAGATCAATAAAGTGTCCTATGAGGTAGACGCCATCGATGCGTCCTGGAACACTGATACAGACTACGAAATGGGCAACATGGGGCACCGCCCAGGTGTCAAGGGCGGCTATTTCCCGGTGCCACCAATCGATGATGGCCAGGACATCCGTTCTGAAATGCTCTCCACCATGAAGCGTATGGGCATGAAGGTGGACAAGCACCACCACGAGGTCGCGTCCTGTCAGCACGAACTGGGTCTGATCTTCGGATCGCTGACCGAGCAAGCGGACCATCTGCAGAAGTACAAGTATGTAATTCACCAAGTGGCGCACGCCTATGGCAAATCGGCGACCTTCATGCCGAAGCCGATCGCTGGCGACAACGGCACGGGCATGCACTGCAACATGTCGATCTGGAAGGATGGCAAGCCATTGTTTGCGGGCGACAAGTATGCCGATCTGTCCGACGACGCGCTGTACTATATCGGTGGCATCCTGAAACATGCGAAGGCCTTGAACGCCTTCACCAACCCATCGACAAACTCTTACAAACGGCTGATCCCCGGCTTCGAAGCCCCAGTTCTGCGCGCATACTCGGCGCGGAACCGGTCGGGTTGTGTACGTATTCCGTGGACGGAAAGCCCGAAGGCGAAACGTGTGGAGGCCCGCTTCCCTGATCCGTCGGCGAACCCATATCTTTGTTTCGCGGCTCTACTTATGGCCGGTCTCGACGGGATCAAAAATAAGATCGATCCAGGCGAGCCCATGGACAAAGACCTGTACGATCTTCCGCCGGAAGAGCTTGAAGGCATTCCAACCGTCTGTGCATCACTGCGCGAAGCGATGGACGAACTTGAGGCAGATATGGACTTCCTGCTGGCCGGTGACGTTTTCACCAAGGATCAGATCGAAGGGTACATGGAGCTCAAGTGGGAAGAAATTTACGCTTATGAGCACACGCCGCATCCAATGGAATTCAAGCTTTACTACAGCTGCTAACTCCTCCCTGTTAGCGACGTAGACTAGGGGCGCTTTCGGGCGCCCCTATTTTTGCGGTGGCCGTGCATTGGAGTTAACTGGATCATAACCATGGTCCCGTTCAACACCGTTTATGGCCCGTAGTGTTTATCTGCATATTGGCGCGCCAAAGACCGGAACCACCGCCATTCAGGCGGCCTGTGCAGACGCGGCGCAGCAACTGGAAGCGGCGGGTTTTCATTATTTGAAAGGGGACCGAAACCACTCGGAACGGCTGGCGCTCGCTTTCTGGCAACAGCACGATGCCAACCGTTTAGCGGCATTGCGCAATTTTACGCCAGGTGCGGTAGATCAAACCGCTCTCCGTGACCAACTGGCGCAGGAAATTGAGGCATGCGATCCGCACGATGTCATTCTTTCCGGTGAAGAAGTGTCGGGCTTCGACAAGGGCGAACTGAATGACCTCATTGAGTTTCTCTTGTCTCGATTTTCCCGAATAAAGGTCATTGCTTATGTGCGGGATCCGGTCTCCTGGATGAACAGCGCGGCGCAGCAGGCGGTCAAATGGTCCGGCGATACGCTCGAGGGTCTTTTTCGAAGGCCAAGACTGCCTAATTATCCGGCCCGGTTTGAGGCGGCCTTAAACGCGATACCGCCGGAAGATCAGTGCCTGCGCTTCTACAATTCAAGCGATTTCGATGTTGTTGCCGACTTCGCTGAAATCCTTGGGATAGAACCCAAAACTCTGGCGGTAGGAAACCGTCCTCGGGAAAATACAGCGTTGTCGGCTGAGGCAGCAATTGCACTTTCTGCCGTGAACGAGGCATCGCCACCTTTTGTTGAATACACCCATAATCCCTGTCGCGCGTTTGGCGTGGTCGCCGCGTGTCGTTTGCCCGGCCACAAGTTTGTTTTGCCGCATACCACCATACAATCGGCGGCCGAGAATTTGGCGGAAGAGCGCGATTGGATCGAGGGTCGGTTGGGCCGCATCGATGTCTTGCCGCAATCCCAAGTGTCTGTTTTTGAAGGAAACTGGTTTGGATGTTATCGGAAGGAGTGGGAAGCCTTCGGCATTTCCATTGCTGAAAAGGTTCGCGCCGCGCAAAATGAAAAAAGTCTGAAGTCGCTGCTTCGAGCTCGAAATCGTCAAGCAACCGAACCAGAGCGAGCTGCCGACCTGCTGTCAGATGCGGCACTCCTCGCAACAGATCGTTGGACAATGGGTGAGATCGCGGAGGCAGCGGTTTCCTTTCGCCATGCTGACAGGCTCAACTTTTTTGCCAAGCAACGGCTGATGCGGCGCATCGAAGAGCCCGCCGCGGATGATCCAGCTCTGGCCAAAGGCAATCCATTTGATCGCTTTTGGCGAGAAGACCGCAGTGCGGCACGGGCGCTGTGAGAATAGTTTGGGCGCAAGTATGGTGTCACTACTTAGTGATTCCGAAGGGTCGCGTCTTGGCTTGTGCGCTCACACGCTTATTTAGAGTGCAGACGGATCGAACCTGATGCGTTACTTTGGCGCTCACAAGCACAATGGAGGACAGCGTGAGAGAACAAACGCGCGCACTTCGCCGGACACATCCAATCGCCTATGTCTGGCCAATCATTCTTGGCGTTGCGCTTTTGTTGGCGCAGACGCTTTTCGCAAACGCTCAGTCGCGGCCCGACAGTTTTGCAGATCTTGCCGACCGGATCAGCCCGTCGGTCGTTAACATTACGACGTCGACGACAGTTGCGACAAACGCACAGCCCGGGCCGGTCGTGCCGGAAGGCTCACCTTTCGAAGATTTTTTCCGTGATTTTCTCGACCGAAATGGACCAGACGGTCAACGCCCGCGGCGTAGTCAGGCGCTTGGGTCAGGTTTTGTGATCTCGGAAGATGGCTTCATTGTCACCAATAACCATGTGATCGAAGGTGCAGACCAGATTTTAATCGAGTTCTTCGAGGGCTTTGAGTTGGAAGCTGAGATTATTGGCACCGACAAGAACACCGACTTGGCCCTGCTTAAGGTGTCGCCCGAAGAGCCGTTGAAGTTCGTGAGCTGGGGTGACAGCGAAATTGCTCGTGTCGGCGATTGGGTCATGGCGATGGGGAACCCGCTCGGACAAGGGTTTTCCGTCTCTGCTGGGATTGTCTCTGCGCGCGGGCGAGCGCTCAGCGGAAGCTATGACGACTACATCCAAACCGACGCAGCCATCAACCGTGGCAATTCCGGCGGCCCGCTTTTCAATATGAACGGCGACGTCATCGGTGTGAATACCGCAATCCTATCTCCGAATGGGGGTTCCATTGGCATCGGTTTCGCCATGTCGAGCCGGGTGGCTGAGAACGTCATCCAGCAGTTGAAAGATACTGGAGAGGTCCGCAGGGGGTGGCTCGGTGTACGCATTCAAGATGTAACGGCAGACTTGGCCGAGGGGCTGGGGCTTGAGGAGGCGCGCGGCGCTTTGGTCACAGATGTGCCGGAGGGTCCGGCTCTTGAAGCTGGCATGGAATCCGGAGACGTAATCTTGTCCTTTGATGGCGTCGACGTCGATGACACACGGGGATTGGTCAACCAGGTCGGTAACACTGAGGTTGGTAAGGAAGTGCGCGTGCTTGTGTTCCGCGATGGCGCGACCGAAACACTCCGCGTGACGCTTGGTTTGCGTGATGATCCGGATGCGCCAGTTCCTGCATCTGTCAATCGCGACGAACCCATCACCAGCGAAATGATGGGTTTAACCGTTAGTAACATCACCGACGAATTGCGCGAACAGCTTGGCTTGGCTGATAATGCCGAGGGCCTTGTTGTGGCAGATGTCGATGAGGCCAGCGAAGCCTACGAAGAAGGGCTTCGGGCGGGTGATCTGATCACCGAAGCGGGCCAGGAAAAGGTTGTGACAGTCGCCGAACTGGAAGAGCGCATTGAAGAGGCCAAGGAGGCCGGACGGAAATCTATCCTGCTTCTTGTCCGTCGCGGAGGCGATCCTCGCTTTGTGGCGCTTGGCCTCGAAAGTGGCTGAGCCAACCGATTTATCTTAAGAGAAGGCCCCTTTTGAGGGGCCTTCTCTCTTGCGTTGGTCAGGTTTCGCCAACGACCATATAGCTTATCTCGGGTATGTGAGATTGGCTGACAGACTTATTTCTAGGGTCTCCTGTGGACGTGACGCGCCATCTGATCTCCAACTGGTCCTCAGAAACAGTAGAGTTGATCACAAACCGCTCCTTTTCCGTCGGGTCGTCTATGCGGTCAAACAACCCATGGTCTTCGGCACCGGGGTGATCCTTGAAGTCAGCACTTTCCACGATTGTAATTTCGCGAGGGACCGCAAGGTAAGCCGGATCGCCGTTGTAGGGACCGTCGGGGCCAACGGAATGCCGTTGGCTTCGGCTGGCCGAGACGTCACCAGACAACTGATGTCGAGTGAAATTCACTGTGGCCGTCCCGGACACCGTATCGGTTAAAACGAGAACACCCGAAAGAACTTTAAGAGCCATAAATAACATCCTTTTCCAAAAACAATGGCTCAGTCGTATCTGGGGAGTGTACGTAATTCCTACAGGCGAAATTGCACTTTCACGGTCTGTTCGCGGCAATTACTGACTTGGAAGTTGTGCCGATCTATTCGGCGGCCATGGGCATATCGGCGCTGCCAATCTGCGTGACGTCGCACACCACGCGATCAATAAGCGCCTTGAATGCTGAGAAGTTATTGTTCGGCCGTATTTGCTGCTCATTCATGTAGAGAGAGCGGTCAATCTCTACTTGAACCACGTGACGGTTGCGTGCGGGTCGCCCATAGTTTTGGGTCACAAACGCACCGGCGAAGGGCGCGTTGCGGGCCACACGAAATCCAGCGGAAGTCAAAGCGGCTTCAATTCTGTCTACCACGTCAGAGCCGGCGGCGGCGCCGAAGCGATCGCCTAGGACAATTTCCGGCCGCGCCCCTTTAGGGTGTGAAATCGACTCGATTGCTTCATGGGGCATCGAGTGACAATCGATCAGGATCGCCTCGTCGAAAAGCGCTGCACTGTCATCCATCAATGTGGTCAGCGCCAAGTGCCACGGCTTCCAGAACTCCTCGATGCGGGCGTCCGCTTCTTTGCGTGTGATTTTGCTCCGATAGATCGAACGCCCATTGGCCACCACCCGTGGCACAACACCTAAACCGGAGGCAACACGAGGATTGTGAGCAGTGCGCTTCACGCCTTCGATCAGCGCAGGATCAAGTTCTTCTGCGGACCGGTTCACATCGATCCACGCGCGCGGCGCAACAGCTGTCAAAAGCGGGGCGCCTTGCTGCGGTGCAGCATCGAAAAGTTTGTCGACAAAGGCATCCTCAGAAGAACGCAGGGTGCGCTCGTCCAGAATGGTGCGACGCACGAAGCTCCAAGGATATTCGCGCCCTGAATGGGGCGAGGCAAAGACAACCGAGGTTGTCCTGACATCTGGCATGATCAAGTTAAACGCCATTGCGCAAAAAAACTCCTGAGCGTTCGGTTGTTATAGGCCATTTTTGTCAAATGCCAAAACCCCTTGATGTGCCATAAGACAGGCTTTATAGCAGGCCGGGCTGGCGCGGGACTTCCCGCGTCATGTGCTTTTGAATACAGGGCGATTAGCTCAGCGGTAGAGCACTTCGTTGACATCGAAGGGGTCACTGGTTCGATCCCAGTATCGCCCACCATGAGCCGTAGCGTCATGACGCTGCAAACAGAAACTAAGGCGCGCCAGATGCGCCGCGACAAGGAGAGCGTCGATGAAAGTCCGCAACTCGCTTCGTTCGCTGAAGAATCGGCACCGCGACTGCCGCGTGGTGCGCCGTAAGGGCCGCGTTTACGTGATCAACAAAACGCAGCGCCGGTTCAAGGCACGCCAAGGCTGATATCTGCCGTCAGCACCGTCAAGGCCGTCCATCTGGGCGGCCTTTGTCAATTTTGCCCAGCTTGGTAGCGAGCAGGCATAAGTTAGATGCGGCATTTTCGTCCCGACAGTAGGCCATCTTGGTCCGCGCCAGCGGCTAGCGGCAGGCCCTGGGAAAAGTGTATCAACGAACCTTCAGTCGATCTCCGACTGCCGTTCGCCTCCGATTGTCGTCATATTAACCTCGAGCAGGTAGTGCACGAAGATCACAGCTGCGTTGCAAGCTTGCCGCGAATTTCCGTGTCGCTGGTCAGAAACACTTGAGCGACACCGATTGACCTGCAACAGTGTGCGCCACAGGCCTCGGAGAGGGCCGGTTAAGACGAGGCGACAAAATGAGCGAGCAAGCCGTAATCGCGGACGAGATCCGAACGCGCATCCTTGAACAACCCGATGTCATTCTCGAAGATCCGGATGTCATGCGCGCCCTCATCACCGCAAATGATAGGGCCGTCGGCGCCAACGTAGTTGATCTGCGCGGCGTCGCCATGGACCGTTTGGAAGCACGTTTGCAACGGCTGGAAGAAACACATCGCTCGGTTATCGCTGCGGCTTACGAGAACTTGGCGGGTATGACGCAAGTTCATCGCGCGATCTTGGCCTTTCTTGAGCCACTAACGTTTGAGGCTTTTTTATCCAGCCTAGAGCACGAAGTGCCGGAGATTTTGCGCATTCGAAGGGTCCGCTTGGTGCTGGAAAGCCACGAAGCCGATGATGTCGCTTTAGCCAATGTGGATGGTGTGCTGACCGTTGTCCGCCCCGGATTTGTCGCCGACTACATGACCCAAAACAGAAACCAAACGCGGGTCATTCTTCGCCGCGCCGACGGCAATGCGCGGCTTGTGTTTGGCGAGGATGCCTCCTGGGTCCAGTCTGAGGCTTGCTTGTACCTCGATTTTGGCGATGGCCGACTGCCTGGAATGCTGGCGTTCGCAGCCGATAATCATGCGCAATTCACCAGCAGCCAGGGTACGGACTTGCTGGATTTCATGAGCGGTGTCTTTGAGCGAACCATGTGTCGCTGGCTCGGGTGATTAGCCCAGGCCTTTCGGACGCGATGGAGCGGTGGCTGGCTGAAATCGGGTCAGTTCGTGGACGCGCAGAGAAGACTCTGGCCGCCTACCAACAAGATGTTTTGGCTTTCTTGAACTTCCTTCAAGGCTACGAGGGTGCGAGCCAGGGAAAGCGGGCGCTAGCCTCTTTGTCGACGCGTACCATGCGCGCGTGGATGGCGCATGAACGCGAACGCGGGCTTTCTGCGCGTTCGCTTGCGCGCGCTCTGTCCGCCGTGAAGAACTTCGTCAGCTGGATGGCAGAACGCGAGGGTTTCGACCCATCCGCCGTTTTGATGACCCGCGCACCGCGTTTCAAAGCAAAGCTACCGCGCCCATTGGCCGAAGATGCAGCCCGGTCAATGTTACAGGTCGTTGAAGACGTGTCGGAAGTCCCTTGGGTCGCAGCGCGCGATGTGGCCGTGCTGACGCTTCTTTACGGGTGTGGCCTGCGCATATCTGAGGCGCTATCACTTCGATACGAAGATTTACCTCTTTCGGACAGCCTTCGAATTACCGGTAAAGGCGGCAAAGAACGCCTGGTGCCTGTGATTGCGGCGGCTCGGGATGCTGTTGCACGCTACCAACAGCTATGTCCATTTGATTTGGAAGCAGAAATTCCAATTTTTCGCGGTGTGCGCGGCGGCGCGCTTTCCCCGCGGCAGGTGCAAAAGACAATGGCTTTGGCGCGGGCCACACTTGGCTTGCCTGCTACGGCTACACCTCACGCGATGCGTCATAGCTTTGCGACGCATTTATTAAACGCCGGTGGCGACCTGCGCGCTATTCAAGAGCTTTTGGGGCATGCATCGCTTTCAACAACCCAGACCTATACAGCGGTTGACACGGCCAGATTGATGGAGGTTTACGAGACCGCCCATCCGCGCGCGGGGTGATCGCCATGGACATCAAAACCAAGGCTTATTTGGTCCATTTACTGACGGCGACCGGTGCGGTCTTCGCCATGTTGGCATTGCTTGAAGCTGTCCAGGAAGACTGGGCCATGATGTTCGTTTGGCTGATGGTGGCCTTTGCTGTCGACGGAATAGACGGGCCATTGGCGAGGAAGACGCAAGTAACTGTTAATGCCGCACGCCTCGATGGTACAGTTTTGGACACCATCATCGACTACCTCACGTATGTCATCATCCCCGCTTTTGCCTTGTTCCAATCGGGCTTGTTGCCCGGCTGGACGGGCTGGGTGGCGATCATTGCCATCACATTACTATCGGCAATTTACTTCGCTGACACACGAATGAAGACGAGCGACTACTCGTTCTCGGGTTTTCCAGCCTGCTGGAACATGGTGGTGCTGGTTTTGTTTGCCATCAAACCCGACTTTTGGCTCAGTCTGATTATCGTCCTGGCCCTTGCCGTGGCGATGTTACTCCCGATTAAATTTGTACATCCGTTTCGAACGGAGCGTTGGCGCGCCATTACCTTACCGGTTTCTTTTGCTTGGACGGGTTTCGCGATCTGGGCCGCATGGGTCGATTTCGATCCACAAAGCTGGGCACATTGGGGCCTGATCGGAACGACTCTTTGGCTTATGCTCGCAGGTGTCGCGCAACAGGTGCTTTACAAGGAACGGCTCTAGCCCACTTTTTGATGTACCTCGATCACGTTGCCTTCCGGGTCATGGAAGAACACTTGGTGCCATTCCTGCGAAAACGCGGTGCCATAATCCGAGTAGGGCACATTGTGATCGTCGAGTAGCTTCAAAAACGCCTCAATGTCATCGGTCCGAAAGGCGATATGGCCCCGCTGCACCGGATTGATCACCTGTCCGTTGCGAAACGCCACGTCGAAGTCGCGCTCAGCCAAGTGCATTTGCATCTGGCCTTCCGTCGCAAAACGTATCTTGCCGTCGTACCCGGTCTCGCCCTGCGCCTGCGTCCTGACGAACTGGTCTGCGGGAATGTCGTCGAGACCAAGCACCTCGGTGTAGAACGCATGGAGGCGATCGACATCTTCGGATACGAAATTGATGTGATGGAACTCGAGTTTCATACCACTTCTCCCGAGACACTTGCCCGAAGCTGAATAGGGACCGACCCGCGCCGTCCCCAGTTACAATTGCTGTGCAGCCTGCGCACCAGTGATTGCAATCATCTGATAGATGTCGTCAACCGAACATCCGCGTGACAGGTCGTTTGCCGGTTTCGCCAGCCCCTGTAGGATTGGGCCAAGTGCCGTGGCGCCACCAATGCGCTGCGCTATCTTGTAGCCAATGTTCCCCGCACTAAGGCTCGGGAAAACGAAAACGTTCGCCTGCCCCGCCACAGCTGATCCGGGTGCCTTACGCGCGGCGATCTCAGGCATAATAGCCGCGTCAAACTGCAACTCGCCGTCGATGGCAAGCGAAGCATCCTTCGCGTTGACTAACTCGATAGCCTTGGCAATCCGTCCCAGGCTTTCGTGGCCGCCTGTCGGAACGCTTCCCTTGGTTGAAAAGGACAACATAGCAACCTTTGGCTCTAAACCAGTCATTGCGTGGAGCGAATGGGAAGAGGCAAGGGCAATGCTGGCAAGTTCCTCTGCTGTTGGTTGAATGACGAGCCCGCAATCAGCGAATACGACAGGTTTCTCCCCTTCAAGCAGCATCAGAAAATAGCTCGAAACGGTATCAAATCCTGGAGCTTTTCCTATGATTTGAAGGGCGGTGCGCACGACGTTGCTGGTTGTCTCAACTGCGCCACCGATCGTCGCTTGGGCGTCTCCACTGCGCACCATCATGGCCGCATAGGCCAACGGAGATTGCAATGTCCGCAAGGCATCCTCTTCAGAAATGCCCTTGTGTTTTCGCAACTCGATATACGTCTTCGTGTACCGTTCCAGGTCGCTCGACCGTGACGGATCGATAGAGGGCAATCCATCAACCGGCGTTCTCGAAATCAGCGTCACGAATGCAAGGCCATCCTCCGACGCCCGTCGCGCAGCTTCGATGACACGGGGGTCCTCGCCTTCCGACAAAACGATATGCGGCTGCGCCCGTCTGGACACAGCCGCAATGTCTTCAATAATCGACAAGGTTTACTCGGCAGCCATATCTGCGGCGCTGATGCCCGCCACCTGAACAGGTTTCTTCATGGCATCCCGACGGAACGGATCGCCAAGTTCCTGATTGATCATGGCTTCGATCAGTGTCGTTTTGCCGTTCTCCATCTGATCCTGGATCGCCTGATTGAGCGCTGCGGTCAGTTCTTCCTGCGTGCGCGCTACGACACCTTCGAGGCCGCAAGCTCGCGCAATACCGGCATAGCTCACCTGCTCGTCGAGTTCGGTGCCCACGAAGTTGTCTTCAAACCAAAGAGTGGAGTTCCGCTTTTCCGCACCCCACTGATAGTTGCGGAACACGATTTGCGTGATGGGCGGCCATTCCCCGCGACCGATTGCCGTCAACTCGTTGACCGCAATCCCGAAGGCACCGTCACCAGCAAAGCCAACCACTGGCACGTTCGGGCAGCCGATCTTGGCGCCTACGATGGAGGGCAAACCATAGCCACAGGGACCGAAAAGTCCTGGCGCGAGGTACTTTCTGCCCTCATCAAAATCTGGGTACGCGTTACCGATGGCGCAATTGTTCCCGATGTCGGAGGAGATGATCGCCTCCCTCGGCAGAGCTTGTTGAATTGCACGCCACGCCATGCGTGGGCTCATCCATTCTGGTTTTGCGGCGCGGGCGCGCTGGTTCCAGGTGGTGCCCGGATCGTCCTGCTCTTCGTTCATGGACGACAATTCCTGCGCCCACTTCGATTTTGTATCAGCTATGGTGTTTTTCCGCTCTGCCCGGCCCGCATCTCCTGCGGTGTCGGACAAGCCATTCAGGATGCCCTTTGCCACTTTCGACGCATCTCCCACAATGCCGACAGACACGGTTTTGGTCAGGCCGATGCGGTCCGGATTGAGGTCGACTTGGATCACGTCCGCATCCGTCGGCCAGTAGTCAATGCCGTACCCTGGCAATGTTGAGAACGGGTTGAGACGGGTGCCAAGCGCCAGCACGACATCGGCTTTAGAGATCAACTCCATACCGGCTTTAGAGCCGTTATAGCCCAACGGCCCGGCAAAAAGCGGGTGCGATCCCGGGAAGGCGTCGTTGTGCTGGTAGCCTACGCAAACGGGCGCATCTAAACGCTCTGCAAGGGCTTTCGACGCCTCGATGCCACCATCGGACAAGACAACGCCCGCACCCTTCAAAATGACGGGGAACTTGGCGTCGGACAGCAGCGCTGCCGCTTTCGCAACCGAATTCTCGCCGCCTGGGCTGCGTTCGAACTCGATGGGTTCAGGAAGCTCGATGTCGACAACCTGGGTCCACATATCGCGCGGGATGTTCAATTGTGCCGGTGCGCTCAATCGATGCGCCTGGCTAATGACGCGTGTCAGTACTTCGGCGACCCGGGAGGGATCACGCACCTCTTCTTGATAAGCGACCATGTCTTCGAAGAGCTTCATCTGCTCAACTTCTTGAAAACCGCCTTGGCCAATCGTTTTATTCGCAGCTTGTGGCGTGACCAGAAGGAGCGGGGTGTGGTTCCAATACGCAGTTTTAACAGCAGTCACAAAGTTCGTGATGCCCGGCCCATTTTGGGCGATCATCATCGACATTTTTCCGGTGGCGCGGGTGTATCCGTCCGCCATCATACCGGCGCTGCCTTCATGCGCGCAATCCCAGAAGGTGATCCCTGCCTTCGGAAAGAGGTCTGAAATAGGCATCATCGCGGAACCAATGATACCGAAAGCGTGGCGGATACCATGCTTTTGAAGGACTTTGACGAAAGCTTCTTCTGTGGTCATTTTCATGGCAGATTTCTCCCTTGGGCGAGCGATATCTAGGGCTCCCGCATGTGTCAAACTAGGGCCAGTTGAACAGCCTGGGTATAACCAGAATTTATCCAGACTTTAACCTGAACAAAATGCGGTTTGTGACCGTCATTGTCGCGTGAGCTGGAACAATGACAGTTCGCTATTTGACCGAAGGCAGAATCGCTGCATGTTAGCAATGCGTTGGGGGAAAATAGAAATGTCAGAATATCTGCCAAAAGAGGTGCGTGAAGGTCTGGAGCAAGCAAGGAAATTCAACTTGCGAAAGAAAAGTCGGATGCGTGTTAAAGTGGGCGACCAAACGTTTTGCATTTTACGGCACTGGTCCACTGGTTTTGCACTTGACGCTGATGACACGCCGCATCTTCGCGGACTCGTCGATATGTATGACGGCGCTCGACATTTGTCGCAGTGCCTTATCATCGCGTCGGAAGAGGTGTCGGGCGAAATGATCTACGAATTCAAGCGCTCGACACCGCACGCTGAAACGGCGCCTTTGGATTATGAAATCGACGCGGCTGCGCCAGTTGCTCTCCTGACGGTAGATTGAGCCAATCGCCTCAAGGATGCGGTATTACGCGCCGCGTCCGTGCGGTTCGTGCCAGTCAAGCTCTGGATTAATCGGGATAATCCGGTGAGGATTGATGCTTTCGTGGCTGAAATGGTAGTGCCGCACAATGTGGTCGAAGTTGACTGTTGGAGCGATGCCGGGCCATTGGTAAAGCTCGCGGGTGTAGGCCCACAGATTGGGGTAGTCGATCAAGCGCTTGCGGTTGCATTTGAAGTGCAAGTGGTAAACCAGATCAAAGCGAAAGAGGGTTGGCGCCAAGCGCCAATCGGCTTCGGTTATATGGTCACCCATCAGATAACGCGCTGAACTTAAACGATCTTCCAGCCAGTCCATCGTGTCGAAAAGTTGCGTGACGGCTTCGTCATAAGCTTCCTGGGTCGTTGCGAAACCGGAACGATAAACGCCGTTGTTGAGCGTGTCATAGATGCGCTGGTTGACGGTTTCTATCTCATCTTGCACGTTTTTCGGCCAATAATCATCAGTGTTTCCAGTGACTTCATTGAAGGCGCTGTTGAGCATGCGGATGATCTCGGAAGACTCGTTGGAGACGATCGTCTCTTGCTTCTTATCCCATAGGATGGGGACAGTGACGCGGCCGGAGATTTTGGGATCAGCTTTTGTGTAAATATCGCGCAAAAACGGGAGGTTATAGAGGGTGTCCCCGGTTGCTCCAGGATAATCAGCCGCAAGGGTCCAGCCGTCCGACAACATGTCTGGATGCACGACGGACACGGAGATTAGATCGTTTAAGCCTTTGATTTCGCGAAAAATAAGGGTGCGGTGCGCCCAGGGGCAGGCATAGGAGACATAGAGGTGATAACGGCCGGGCTCGGCGGGAAACTCACCATCCGGCGTGATCCAATTCCTAAACTTGGATGTGGAGCGAACGAATTTTCCACCTGTTTTCTTGGTGTTGTACCAAGTGTCTTCCCAAACACCGTCAACAAGCTGTCCCATGTGAAGTCTCCTGTGCTTCTCTTGTTCTACTGCTGCACGAAGCGTCTGTCATGCGTGACACACTGTGCGAAAATGCGGATATGTATCGCGTCGGTATTGCGTCGGTATCACGTCGGTGCGCTCGAACGATGCGGCAACGCTTCGTTAAGCGCCGCCAATAAGTTTGGGGTCGAGACACGCGCCTGCCAGGGAGTAGTTATCATGTGCGTGTATGCACATATAGTCAGCGCAGGCAGACGTTTTCTGAATCTAAGAACATGATATCTGGTTGCCCAACAGCAATTCCATTGGGAGACACATCATGTTGGACCAAATCAAAGGCTTGCATCACGTCACATCGCTGGCCTCTTCCGCTACCAAGAACAATGCGTTCTTTACCGACACGCTCGGCCTACGCCGTGTAAAACAGACGGTCAATTTTGACGCGCCCGATGTCTATCACCTCTACTACGGGGATGAGGTGGGGTCGCCTGGCTCTGTGATGACCTACTTCCCGTTCCCGATGGCCGGTCGGGGGCGTCCGGGTGTGGGCGAGGTAGGGCGCACGTCGTTCTCCGTTCCGCGGGAGGCGCTGGGTGCCTGGACCGAAAGGCTCGCCATGTTGGACGTGGAGGGTCTCGACCACGATACGCGCTTTGGCGAAAACTGGATTCTGTTCAACGGTCCTGATGGCGACGCTTTTGCGCTGGTCGGCGTCGACGATGATGAACGCGCGCCCTGGACGGGCGGCGGTATATCGGAGGAGATGGCCATTCGGGGCTTCCATAGCGCAGACATGCGCCTTCGCGATGAAGGGGCCAGTGCTGAGTTGCTTGGCTTCATGGGCTACGAACAGGTGGATCGTCAGGACAATGTGCTGCGCTTCGCCTTGCCCGACGGTGAGGCGGCAAGCGTGATAGATATCGAAACCATACCCGGAGCGTCACACGCCGCGCAGGGTGCGGGCTCGGTACATCACATCGCCTTCGCCGTGGAGAACCGCGCGCGCCAATTGGAGGTGCGGGACGCTCTGATGGACACGGGCTATCAGGTCACACCGGTGATCGACCGAGATTATTTCTGGGCGATCTACTTCCGCACACCGGGAGGTGTCCTGTTCGAAGTGGCGACCAATGAACCGGGGTTTGCCACGGATGAAGACACGGCGCATTTGGGACAAGCGCTTCAACTGCCGTCCCAGCATGCGCATCTGCGCGACAAGCTGGAGCGTGTTTTGGAGCCACTCGAATGACCTATATAGCTGCGCGGAAAGACGGCGTCGAAGGAGCGCCGCTTTTCTTCACCTTCCATGGGACCGGCGGCGATGAGCACCAGTTCCACGGGCTTGCCGCCGACCTTTTGCCGAGCGCGCATATCGTGTCACCGCGCGGTGATGTTTCGGAGATGGGGGCGAACCGCTTCTTTCGACGTACCGGCGAAGGTGTGTACGATATGGACGACCTATGGGCGCGGGCAGAGACAATGGCCGCGTTCATGGAGGCGGAGCGGAAGCGGGCCGGTGCCGAGCAGGTGATTGCCCTGGGGTACTCGAACGGCGCCAATATATTGGCGTCGGTGGCCCTTATTCGCCCGGACCTCGTGGATGACATGGTGTTGATGCACCCGCTCATTCCGTGGTCGCCCGATCCCCAGCCGGCCCTCGCTGGGACGCGCGTGCTGATCACGGCGGGACGGCACGATCCGATTGGTCCCGCCCCCCTGACAGAAGCGCTCGGCACGTATCTGTCGTCCCAAGGTGCCGAAGTCCGGTTGGAGTGGCACGATGGTGGGCATGAGTTGCGCCAAAGCGAAGTAACGGCGATCACGTCGTTTCTCGCGGCCGAGACTGTCGGCTGAACAAGGGCTCCAACCCCTCGGGGTCGGGGCCATTACCGCGGGGGCAACACCGCGCCTGGGTTCATGATGCCCATGGGGTCAAGCGCGTCTTTGATGGCGCGCATTGCCGCGAGTTTCGCGGGGTCCCCATAACGCGCAAGATCGTCCGTCTTCGCGCGCCCCACACCGTGCTCCGCGCTGAAGGTTCCGCCCCGGGCCACGGTGAGATCGTGCACCAAGCGGGTCAGGTCATACGCCTTTTCTTTGTACTCGGCTTTGTCTTTGCCTTTTGGCGGGAACAGGTTGTAGTGTAAATTGCCATCGCCCAGGTGACCGAAGGTATTGATCTGCATGGGGAATAATGCGCCAAGCGCTTGCGACGCCTCGTCGAGGAAGCCTGAAATCTCTGCCAAGGGCAGCGCGATGTCGTGGCTTGCGATGGCGCCAATCGCGCGGTTTGCCGCTGGAATAGTCTCCCGCAATGTCCAGAATGCGTCGCGCTGTTGGCCGCTTTGGGCGAGGCGCGCATCCGTCGCAAGACCGCGCGCTTCAGCGGTTTCGTAAATCTCCGCCAGCAAAGTCTCGGGGTCCATGTGAGGCCCGGTTTCCAGTTCGACCAACACAGCCCAAGGTGGGGCGGTGGCAAAGGGTTGGCGCAGGTCGGGATAGGTCTCGGACAGAAAGGCGAAGGCCTGACCGCCGATCAATTCGAAGGCAGAAATTGCCTCCGCCGCCTGATCTTGGAAGATCGACAACATCTCGAGGGCGCTTGCGGGCGTGTCGGTTGCGATGAAGGCCGTTGCGCGGCAGGCCGGTCGGGGAAATAGCTTAAGTGCAGCAGCGGTGATTATGCCAAGCGTGCCTTCTGCACCGATCAGGAGATTGCGGAGGTCGTAGCCGGTGTTGTCCTTGCGCAGGCGTTTTAGCCCGTGATGCACGTCGCCATTGGGCAGAACGGCTTCGATGCCGAGGCAGAGGTCGCGCGCCGTGCCGTAGCGTAGGACATTCAAACCACCCGAATTAACCGAAAGCGCGCTACCGATCTGTGCGCTGTCCTTGCTGGCATAGTTGAGGGGGAACCGGCGGCTGGCCTCTTCCGCCGCTTTGTGGAGCTCAGACAGCGTGACGCCCGCTTCGGCAACGATCGTGTTCTCACTCTGGTATAGGGCACGAATTTGCTTCATCCGCTCGAGCGACAGGATCAGCGGGCAGGGGCCGCGCGGGGCAAGTTGGCCAAGTACGAGGCCTGTCCCCCCGCCGAATGGGATCACGCCAGTCTTTGTCTCAGCGCAGAGGCTTACCACGGTGGCAACCTCTTCGGTGGTGGTGGGAAGTGCTACCGTCTGCCCAAGGCCAGTGGCCCGCCCGCGCAAATCTTCGAGATAGGCAGGTGACGCGGCGCGGGTTGCGATCCCGGCTTGCGTTAGCTTTTCGTCTAGAGCGGTGTTGGCGGCGTTCAGCATGGTCTCGGTGGGTTTAATACCCGCCGCGACAAAGGGAAACCGCTTCAGTCCTCCGGTTCGGTCAAAAAGCGGGGTTCAAGCACGATGACGGTGGGGCGCGACGGCAGGTCTCGGAGCGATAGTTCCATTGAGTTTGTACCGGGTCGTTCGATCTGAAAATCACCGGATACGCTGTCGAGGAACCGGTCCAAGGAGCCGCCGGACCACCAATGCATGGGCAGGACAATCGAGCTTTTGAACCGATTGACGATCCGCACCATGGTTTCGGTATTGACTGTCATGCCGCCATCGACAGCGGCCATCACCACGTCGAGACGGCCAATCGCGGCATAGGTTTCGTCGGACGGCTCATGGTGAAGGTGGCCGAGATGTCCAATGCAAAGCCCTGCCGCCTCAAAGATGAAGATGGAGTTGTTGTCCTCAAGGGCGACCGTGTTGTCGAAGCGATTGCGGACATCGGTCGTGGCGTTGCGGATCAGCATCTCGCCCAGATCAAGGTAATGCTCGGCGGGTGTCTCCCCGGTTTTCCAGCCTTGCAAGACATGGTCAATGTCCGGGTGCGGGAAGGCGGTCCAATGGGTTTCATGGGCATTGTTCATGGTCACCACATCCGGCACGAGACCAACGGCTCCGATAAAGCCATTGTAGTCTGTGACGACATCAAGCCCGCCATGGGTCTGCAAGAGATACATCGAGTGGTCGATATAGCTGATGCGGACGGTGAACTCATCGGCAGTTTGCGTGTTCCACGAGGCTTTCTGGATGTAAGCCGCGCTGGGGATGGCGTCTGCGATGGCAAAGCAGTGGCTGGGGCGACGATCCTGCGCGCTGGCGGGCAAGGCGAGCACAACAATGAAAAGGGAGATTAGCAGTCTGAGCATGGGCAGCACCTCCTGAGTTAGACAGTAGCGTCTCTGACAGGTTTCGCCAGTGGTTGCGTCTTTTGTTTTGTCGCGACACATTCGGCGCCACCTAAGGGAGCACAAAATGACCTATGTGATGGCCATCGATCAGGGCACGACATCCAGCCGTGCCATTCTTTTCAATCAAGATCTTTCGATTGCGGCCATCGCACAAAAAGAGTTTCCCCAGCACTATCCGGCGAGCGGTTGGGTCGAGCATGATCCTGAAGACCTTTGGTCAACGGTTGTCGAAACGGCCAAGGGCGTCATGGAGAAGGTCGGTGCTACCGCTGCTGATATTGCGGCTATTGGCATTACCAACCAACGCGAGACGACGGTGGTTTGGGAGAAATCGACCGGCAAAGCCCTGCACAACGCGATTGTCTGGCAGGATCGGCGGACGTCGGAGTATTGCGCGACCATGAAGGCGGCGCATGAAGCGACGGTTACACGGATCACAGGCCTGTTGTTTGACCCCTACTTTTCTTCGACCAAGCTAAAGTGGATACTTGATGAAGTGCCGGGATCGCGGGAGCGAGCTGCGGCGGGAGATGTTCTGTTTGGCACGGTCGACAGCTATCTGATCTGGCGACTTACAAACGGTGCCGCGCATGTAACGGATGCGACGAACGCCGCGCGCACGATGTTGTACGATATTCATCAGGGTGCCTGGTCACCCGAGATTTGCGATATGCTCGACGTGCCAATGGCGATGCTGCCTGAAGTGAAGGATAGTGCGGCGGCTTTCGGGGTGACCGACCTCTTTGGCGGACAAATACCCGTTTTGGGCGTGGCAGGGGACCAACAGGCTGCCACTGTGGGCAATGCGTGTTTCCAACCCGGCATGCTCAAGTCCACCTATGGTACCGGGTGTTTTGCTTTGCTGAACACAGGCGACGCCCCGGTCACGTCCTCAAACAAGCTGCTGACAACAATTGCATATCAATTGGAGGGCAAGCCGACCTATGCCTTGGAGGGATCGATCTTCATCGCGGGCGCTGTCGTGCAGTGGCTGCGTGATGGTCTGAAGATCATCGGGGATGCGGGGGAGACGCAAGCCATGGCGGAAGCCTCCGACGCCGGGCAACCTGTGGTAATTGTCCCGGCCTTCACCGGATTGGGCGCACCCTACTGGAACCCCGATTGTCGCGGGGCGGTGTTTGGGCTGTCGCGGAACTCCGGGCCGGATGAGTTCGCCCGCGCCGCCCTTGAGAGCGTCGGATATCAGACCCGTGACCTATTGGAAGCAATGCAGGCCGATGGTGCTGGTGCGGACGACGCGGTTCTCAGGGTCGACGGTGGGATGACCGCCAGCGATTGGACGATGCAATTCCTGGCCGACATTCTGGGCGCACCGGTAGATCGGCCCAAGGTTTTGGAGACGACGGCTCTCGGCGCTGCATGGCTGGCGGGTATGAAAGCCGGGGTTTATCCCGATGCAGCGGGATTTGCGGAAAGCTGGGCGCTGGATCACCGTTTTGAGCCCGCGATGGCCGAGGATACGCGCACGGATAAATATGCGCGCTGGAAGAACGCGGTGCAGGCAACGATGATGGTGTGAGCCTTCGGGCACACCTGTTTGACGCCGCACCGGGTAGGGCTTGATCGAATCCGGCGGGCTGGTAACCGAACATCCGGTATTTGTTAAAGGGGTTTGTTATGAAGCGCGTCACCGTAGAGACACGGCCAATTGAGGGCCAGAAACCCGGCACCTCCGGCTTACGCAAGAAGACCAAGGTTTTCATGCAGCCGCATTATCTGGAGAACTTTGTTCAGGCCATTTTTACAGGTATTGGCGGTGTCTCGGGCAAGAGTTTTGTCGTCGGTGGCGATGGCCGCTATTTCAATGACCGCGCAATTCAAGTGATCCTCCGCATGGCCGCAGCGGGAGGTGCGGCGAAAGTGATCGTCGGGCAAGGCGGGTTGTTGTCGACCCCGGCTGCCTCAAACCTGATCCGGAAGAGCGGGACCGATGGTGGCATCATCCTGTCGGCCAGCCACAATCCGGGCGGACCAGACGCGGATTTTGGCATCAAGTTCAATATGTCGAACGGTGGCCCCGCACCCGAAGATGTCACCGATCGCATTTATGCCGCGACCGAAGCGATAACCACCTATGAGATCGTCGAGGCGCACGACATTGACCTTTCGATACTTGGCATAACGGCGCTGGGCGATATGACCGTCGAGGTGGTTGATCCCGTCACGCAATACGCGACGCTGATGGAGAGTTTTTTCGATTTTAAAGCCATCAGTGCTTTGTTCGCGCGCGGCTTCACCATGCGGTTCGACGCGATGCATGCTGTGACGGGACCTTACGCAACCGAACTGCTTGAGCGCCGCTTGGGGGCGTCGGCTGGGACGGTGCTGAATGGTCAGCCATCGGAAGACTTCGGGAAGGGCCATCCCGATCCGAACCCGATTTGGGCGAAACCGCTTGTCGATCTGGTGATGGGACCCGATGCGCCAGATTTCGCGGCGGCCTCTGATGGCGATGGGGATCGCAATATGATCCTTGGGAAGGGCATCTATGTGACCCCGTCTGACAGCCTCGCCGTTCTGGCGGCCAATGCCCATCTTGCGCCGGGCTATGCGGCGGGGTTGGCGGGGGTCGCGCGATCCATGCCGACATCGCAAGCGGCGGATCGTGTCGCTGCCGCGCGCGGGCTCCCCTGTTTTGAGACGCCCACCGGTTGGAAGTTCTTTGGCAATCTGTTGGACGATGGGCGGATTACCTTATGCGGTGAGGAAAGCGCGGGCACCGGTAGCGACCACGTGCGTGAGAAAGATGGGCTTTGGGCGGTATTGCTGTGGCTCAACATTCTTGCGGTGACGGGCAAGTCTGTGGCGGAGCTTTTGTCCGCCCATTGGCATGAGTTTGGCCGCAACTTCTATACGCGCCATGACTATGAAGCGGTGGAGACCGACAAGGCAAACGCCGTGATGGACGGCGTGCGGGCGCAGCTTTCGGGGTTGCCGGGTCAGCGCTTTGCCGCCGGTGTTGTTGCTGCGGCGGATGAGTTTGCTTACGACGATCCGGTGGACGGGTCGCGCGCCACAGGGCAGGGTTTGCGCGTAATGTTCGAAAGCGGTGCACGCGTCGTGTTTCGGCTGTCCGGCACAGGGACCGAAGGCGCAACGATCCGCGTATATTTGGAAGCGTTCGAGGACGATCCGGCGCGCCTCGGCGCCGATCCAGAGCAGGCATTGGCGGCGGTCGTTGAGAGTGCGGAGGCGCTGTCTAAGCTGCGCGCAATCACGGGCCGTGCCGGGCCAGATGTGACCACCTGACGGCGGATCAACGGGTTTGAAGCCGGAATGCTTGGCTTAAACTACCGGGAATACATACCCGTCTTATCGCGACTTTAATCCTCTATTACATTCCCATGGTGCTCTAGCCGGGCTGGCCTCACTCGAATTAGATGGAGCCCTTTGGTATGCCCGTAAGCGTCACTCAACCCTCTTCAAAAACCGTCGCCGATATCGCAAATGCGAACCAGGATGCCTATGAGCGCGAAGCGTTCGGCGGTGGCGGCGGTTGGGGCAGTCCGTCCCCGAGCCGCAGTGAGCCGTCAACGACACAGCGCTCCGACAGCCAGAGCCGGATGCAGAGCACCGGACAAACGGCATCAAACCGCGTGAGTTCCTCCCCTTCGGTCCGCTCGCCCGACGACGCCATCAACGACGTGCGAAATTCGCGCTCCTCGCCTTCGCCTTCGCGGTCAAGCCCACCTGCGAACCGGGACGATGACAACGATAACGACAATCGCCCCACCTTCACCGTGTCGCGTCCCAGTGGTCCGGATGACGGTTTTCGGGGGAGCGCAGCGCCAGAGGTACGCTCGCCCGACGACGCCATAAACGATGTGCGCAATCAGCAAAACCGCCAGACACTCAACGATATTGCCAACGCAAATCAGGACGCCTATGAGCGCGAAGCCTTTGGGGGATCGCGGACGCAACAACAGCCGCGATTGCGCTCCCCCGATGACGTGATCGCCGAGCTGCGCAATCGGGCCGCCAATAACGATGGTGGTACTGGGCCGGGACCAGGGGCCACAGGCCGGAACCCGGGTGACAACAACCGCATAACCGGGGGCACTGGTGAAGGACGGCCTGAAATACGGTCCCCCGACGATGTCATCGCCGAACAGAGACAGCGCATACCCGGCGAGCCGACGGCCCAGACACCTCCGGCACCCGTTGTCCCTACGCCGCCCATTCAGGCTGGTTTGGGCGGCTCCCTCGTCGACCGGATCGAAGCGATGGCCGAACGCTTGAGCGCCATCATGGAACGCATGGCCTCCGTGCTCGGTCAACTGGCGGAGCGCTTGGAACAGGCGGCAGATGTGCCGCGCGCGGCGAACGGGAACGTCATGTCGACCCTGACGATAGACGGGCAGGCCGAACTGGCCGATCGCTTTCCCATCGAAGAGCGGACAGCGCGCGAGCGCACCCGGGGCGCGGGGCTTTCAGCGGGCGCGCGCCTGGCCTCCCGGCTCTTGGGCGCAATCGGATTGATCCTTACGCCGGACCGCATCGGCGGCCGCGTCGACATACCCTTGGGCGATAACCTCCGTGTGACGGGCGAAAGCTCCGAGATGTCCCGGTCGCTGCAGGTGTTGGAAAACGGCGTATGGCGCAACCTCGACGCAGAAGTGCGGATTGGCCCCGATGGCACCTTGCTGATCGACCGCGAAGCACTGGAACAACAACTCGGCGGGGGGTTGCCACCAGACCTTGAAGAACTCCTGGGCCGCCCTGAGACGTTCCCCGGCCTGACAGAAGACGAGCGCAACCTCGGCCGCAACGAAGGCTTAACCCCGGTGCCACTGCCGCCGTTTGTCGAGGAGTTCCCCGCGGAGGATGACCTCGACCTGCCCAACGACACGGGCGGCGCGCCGCCTGTGGTGGAGAACGAGCCGCTGATCACACTCCCGCCTGAAGATGTCGGGCCCGATGTTGTCATGCAAGATAACTTTGGCAGAACGGAAGAAGAGCTACAGGCTCTTGCCGAAGATCCCGCGCACGGTGGGCGGATTACACAAGGCAGTATAGCCGAACGCGAGGCTGGGCTGGGCGCAGAAGCCTCTGGTTCTCTGCCGGGGCCAATTACGCGAGACCCGTCAGGAGCGTCTGAGTTTTTTGACTCAACCGGTCAGGCTTGGGATGTTAAAGGATTTCGCAGCGATTTTCCTCCCGAACGCGGTGGCTTCACAGAGGAAAGAGCCTTGGCAAGTATTGAACGGGAGCTTCAAGCAGGCCACAATGTTATTATAGACACGCGGAACTTGAGCGCAGCTCACCTGGAAGATTTGCGCCGCTCTGTAGAAAATGCGGGACATGAAGATAGGGTAGTATATTGGCCGGACTAACCGTTGATCTGAATATATTGCTTCAAGAACATGCGCTTTGGGTGTCTTCTGCCGGTGCGCAGGGAAATAAATTAGCGTTGGATAACCTTGATTTCCGTGGTTACGATCTGACCGGAGCAAATCTCGTTGACGCCGAACTTCCAGGCGCATGTTTCGCTGGAATGGCACTTACTGGTGTGGATTTTCACGGTGCATTTTTAGGTGGCGCGGATTTTTCGGATGCCAAACTGAGGAATGTTACTTTATCCAAAGCTCACCTGGATTGTGCGACTTTTGCAAATGCAATGATAGACGGTGGCACATGGTTCCGCTCTTCGTGTTTCGATGCCAATCTCAAGGGCGCTCGTTTCACTGGCACGGATCTCGAACATGTTTCGCCAAGCATTGATGAATTACTCTGAAGTCTTTCCCGGCCTGACGAAACAATAACGCGATCTGAGCCGCAACGAAGGCTTCACCCCGGTGCCTCTGCCGCCTTTTGTCGAGGTGTTTCCCGGCGATGACGGTCTCGATCTGCCAAACGACACCGGCAGCGCGCCGCCCGTCGTGGAAAACGAGCCGCAGATCACGTTGCCGCCGCAGGATGTGGGGCCGAATGTTGTTGCTCGGTTGGAGGACGACGTTTCAGTTCCTCCAGATACGGAAGACCGTCCAGGCTTTTCGGAAAGAGCCGAGGAATTGGCGATGGAGCGCGAAAGAACAAACGTCGAAGAAGGTGAGGCCGCAACCGTTGGACCCTTCATACAATTTTGCGGAACATCGCTGGAGTGTGCCAAATGCCGAAAACGTTGATCTTCTGTCCCTCGCGCTTCGGCAATTCGATGACTATGTGACGCCCATGAATATTTTGCTTGCCGAAGATGATGCGACCTCCGCGGATTATGTACGGCGCGGCTTGACCGAGCATGGACATGTTGTGGAATGGTTCGCAGATGGGCGCGATGCCTTGACCCATTGTCTTTACAACGAGGTCGATCTTGCTGTGCTCGACCGGATGATGCCGGGTATGGACGGCTTGTCATTGGTCAAGGCGCTGCGCGCCGCCGGGCGCGACATGCCTGTAATTTTCCTGACGGCCATGTCGGATGTCGAAGAGAGGGTCGATGGTCTAAGGGCAGGCGGCGACGACTATATGGTGAAGCCCTTCCACGTCTCGGAACTTCTGGCGCGGATCGAGGCTTTGGCAAGGCGTCCATCGGCGACGCAAGAAACAACGGCCTTAAAAGTACATGATCTGAGCCTTGACCTGTTGCAGCGAACGGCACACAGGCAGGGACAAACGATCGACCTTCTCGGTAAGGAATTTGCCCTGTTGAGGCTCCTCATGGAGAACGTAGGGCGCGTGATCAGTCGGACGCTGATACTCGAACGGGTTTGGGATTTCTCTTTCGATCCCGGCACAACCGTAGTGGAGACCCACATCAGCAAATTGCGCCAGAAGATCGACGCGCCCTTCGATGTCAAACTTCTGCATACGCTGCGAAATATGGGATACGTGATCCGTGCGCCTCGGTAGTCTGCTGCGAAGTGAACCGTTTCGTGCGGCGCTCCGAATGGTTCTGGTTTTCACGGTGCTGTATTCCGCCGTATCTTTCGTTCTCATCCGGTCGGTGGAGAATACCTTTCGCGCGGATCTGGCGCGCTTGGCCGAGGTGGAAGGCGATCTGCTCCGCGAGATTTATGCCCGCCAAGGAGAGGCCGGATTGGCGCGCGCGATTGAGAGCATGGGCCAACAGGGTCGCGTAGCAGATCGGACCTACGGCTTGTTCAACGCACAAAACTTGAAACTCGCGGGCGACATTCCTGCGCGGCCTGACTTTATCGGTATTGGCCGCCGCCCGGTAGAGGTGGTGCGCGCGGGAGCGGTGAATGGGCGCTTTGTCCTCTTTGTGGATCGGATCAACACGTTGACCCTCGTGGTTGGGCGCGACGATACGCTTGTGCAGAACGCGGTGTTGCGCTTGCTTGCCTACACCGTTGGTTTTGGCGTGCTGCTCGTCTTCTCAATTCTGGCGCTCGGACTTTGGGCCAGCAGGAGTGCGCAAATGCGTCTCGATAAGATTGACGCGGGCTTGAGGAGTTTTGCCGAGGGCGATCTATCGCAGCGCTTGCCGATTGGTTCGAGCAACGATCAGATCGACCGCGTGTCGGTTCGAATGAATGCCAACCTTTCCAAGTTGGAACGTCTTATGGGGGGTATGAAATCCACCGCTTCTGCGATTGCCCATGATCTTAAGACGCCTTTGTCCCATGCTCAGATCGCGATGCATGATGCGGCGCGCGCCTTGGCCGATGGGAAAGATCCAAGCCCTGAAATTGGGCGCGCTCTCGAAGAGACAGACAAGCTCAATACACTTTTCGAGACCGTTTTGCGTCTGTCTCGTATTCAGTCGACCCATTTGAATATTGAAGAGGTTGACCTGTCCGAGATTGCCAAGAAGGCCACGGAGTTTCTTGGTCCCGTGGCGGAAGAGAACGGTCAGACAATCTCGGTTTCGCCGGGCTTTGAAATAGTACATGCGGATCGGAGCATGCTTGAACAGGCGCTTGTCAACCTTATCCAAAACGCGTGTGTCCATGCCGGGCAGGGGGCGCAAATAGATGTGTTGATTGCCCAGACGAAAGACGGGGCAAGTATCGAGGTGCAGGATAATGGTCCGGGCATACCGGAGGACGAACTGGACACCGTGCGAGACCCGTTCCAGCGGGGCACCGCCGCCCGTGACATTCCTGGCCATGGGCTTGGGCTTGCAATCGTTCAGGCGATTGCGGATGTGCACCAAGCAGAGTTTTCCCTTTATGCTAGGCAGCCGGGTCTTGCCGCGCGCATGTTCTTCCCGAGCCTCAAGAATTCCTGAACTTCACATAATGCAGACGACAATTTCGCAAACTAGCGCCTTCGCGCGGCCAACCCGCATGCGATGAGAAGTCGTTAAGTGCTTTCGCATGTGCTCCCTCCGTGGTCGGTTGGTGGTCTCACGCATGGAGGACGCGCTCTGCCTGCAACAGGGAGGTCAGGCAGGGCGCACTACATGCCGTAGCGGCTCAGAACTGGTAACTGACCAAGCGACGGCCTAGGGTTGTGGAAAACCGAGAGCGTCATGGATACTGCTGAACTGACCAAGGCCTTTGGCGCATTTTTCGCCATCATGAACCCCTTTGTGAACCTGCCGATATTTCTCGCCCTAACCGAGGGATTTACGGTGGCTCAGCAGCGGACACTTGCGATCAAGGTCACGCTGTTTTCTGCAATCATGTGCGCTGTCATTCTTGTGGCCGGTCAACAAATCATCGGTTTCTTCGGCATAAACATCGATCAGTTTCGTATCGCGGGGGGTGTGGTTCTTGCGCATATCGCGTGGCTCATGCTGAACGGTAATGAGATTGCTTCGCACCACGGTACGGACAAGGAAAAGGACCACATGCAAGACTTGTCCGGTCTCGCCTTCTATCCCATCACCTTTCCCATGATCGTGGGTCCCGGCACTATTGCAACGCTGATTATTTACGCAGGCAACGCAAGCGGACTGGAGGGCTTCTTTGCGGTCAGTGCTGTGGTGGGTGTCATTCTCGCTCTTTTGTTCCTGGTGCTCTTTTTCGCATCGTTCTTCGGGCAGGTTTTGACCGACACCATGCGTGTGATCATGACACGTCTCATGGGGATGATTTTGCTCGCAATATCCGTTGAGATGATCGTGGCAGGGATGAAAGCCGAACTGTCGGGCCTAGGGTAAGGATGCAACGATGAAGCTTTTCAATCCAGACAACCGAATGAAATCCGACGACAACAAGCGGCTCTACGCGCTTTGTGAAATCGCCTATACCGTGGTCGATTTCTCGGCGGCCTTGCTGTTTGTGGTGGGCAGCTTTCTGTTCTTCAGCGAGGCCACCACTTATGTGGCGACTTGGCTCTTTGTGATTGGTTCTGTGCTGTTCGGTCTGCGGCCGACGATAAAGCTCTATCGGGAGATCGCATATCTTCGCTTGGGCGATTACGACGATATCACCAAGAACTGATGGATGCGGGTTGCCAGCTACAATATCCGCAAGGCGGTTGGCTTGGACTGGCGCCGGGATGCCGAACGCATATTGGACGTGCTGGATGAAATCGATGCAGACATTGTTGTGCTGCAGGAAGCGGATCGTAGATACGGAACGCGCGCCGGTGTATTGCCCCTCGAACGTTTGGAAGAGGATCATGGCCTCGTGCTGGCCGAAGTGTCCGTACGCCCTAGAAGCCACGGCTGGCATGGAAATATGATACTCGCGAAAAGGCGTCTTTCGATTAAATCTGCCGAGCGTCTTCCGTTACCCTATGTTGATCCCCGTGGCGCCATTCGCGTCGTGTTCAGTGTGAGCGATCTGGAGATTGTGGGGACGCATCTTGGTTTGACGCCGGGGACGCGGCGCAAGCAACTGGCACTTCTTGAACAGACCGCTCGGCAAAGCAATCGACCAACCGTGATTGCCGGGGACTTTAACGAATGGAACGACGCGAACTTCCGGCTGGCCAGTGATCTCACGTTGGTGACGCCGGGCCCAAGTTATCACGCGTCGCGGCCCGTGGGCGCTTTGGACCGGTTTATCGTCAACAACGCCATTCGGGTAGTGAGCGCTGACGTGCATCGCTCCGAGCTTGCGCGCCGTGCGTCGGATCACCTGCCTATCGTAATGGACTTTGAGATTGCGAACTCACAATGACCACTATTCTTCTTGTCCTACATTTTCTGATCGTTATGGGTTTCACCCTTCGCATTCTTCTGCGAGATGACCTGTCGCCGCCTGCGCGTCTCGCCTGGTTCATCATTTTGAATGTGCTGCCCTATGGGGGAAGCATCGGGTATTTTCTATTTGGCGAAGTCGATCTTGGACGGCGGGCGGACAAGCGACACAAGGCCGTTTTTGATGAGATCAAGAGCGTTGCGTCACCAATGTTCGGGGACCCTGATGACATTGAGAGCATCGCGCCGGTCTATCGGCCTGCATTCCGATACGCCGCGTCCATAAACGGCTTTCAACCGGTGCCCGGCAACAGCGCCGAGCTGATGGCCGACGCGGCGGAGACGAGCAAGCGGATAGTTGCGGACATCGATGACGCGACCGAGCACGTTCACGTGCTTTACTACATCTGGCTGACCGATACGATGGGGACGGCTGTGGCGCAGGCCCTCATCCGTGCCGCTGCCCGAGGTGTCACATGTCGCGCTATGGCCGACGGCCTGGGGTCGCGCGACCTTATCAAGTCGCCGCTTTGGAAAGAGATGGAGGATGCGGGCGTTAAGCTCGCTGTGGCGCTTCCGCTCGACAAGCCCATCCGGACGTTACTCTCGAGCCGAATAGATCTCCGCAATCACCGGAAAATCACCGTTATTGACGGGAAGATCACCTATTGCGGCAGCCGCAACTCGGCAGACCCGGAATTTTTGGTAAAGGCCAAATACGCTCCATGGGTCGATATTATGCTGCGGTTTGAAGGGCCTGTTGTGAGCCAGAACCAGCTTTTGTTCCTAAGCGATTGGATGCAGGCAACGGAGGAGGACTTTCGCACCTTTGAGATTGCCGCGCCCAATGTACAGGCGGATGGATTTCCAGCCCAGGTCATGGGCGATGGCCCCACCGAACGGCGCGGTGCAACGCCACAACTCTTTGCGACGCTCATCTCAAGCGCCCAGGCCAGCCTGACGTTGACCACGCCCTATTTCGTCCCCGATGCGACGGTCGTTGAAGCACTGTCCGCTGCCGCGCATCGCGGCGTGAACGTCACGCTGGTCTTCCCAAAGGTGAATGACAGCTGGATCGTTGCCGCCGCGAGCAGAAGTTATTATCGCAAGCTTTTGTCCGCTGGTTGCAAAATCCTTGAGTTCGAAGGCGGTCTTCTGCATGCAAAGTCTCTGACCATCGACGGCTTGGTGACACTGATCGGTTCGTCCAATCTTGATTTGCGTAGCTTTGACCTGAACTATGAAAACAACATTCTGCTGCAAGACGCTTCGGTCACCCGGCAAGTGTTTCAGCGGCAGCAAGAGTATCTCGCGCAAAGCGTGCTTGTGACACTTCCAGAGGTGCAGGCGTGGCCGCGGCATGCGCGTATCTGGCACAATGTGGTCGCCACTGTTGGCCCGGTCCTATGATTTGGACGGACGGCCATCCGGCAAGTTCCGCCCTCTTCGTCCCTAGAAAACAGAGCAACAGAAACCTCAAGAAGATTTAAACTTCGCAGCAACTGCAGCCGAGAAAGCCACCTTAAGTCTTGGACGCAAACAAGCTTGGAGGCACCCATGAAATCCAGACCATCCGTACTCAAAGCCGTGGCCGCGACTGGGGTCGCAGCACTTCTTTCAAGCGCCGCCGTCACATCGGCGAGCGCCGCATCTGGTGGCGGCAATGGCTACGTCGACCTTGTTGAAAACGTCAGCCCAGCCGTTGTTTTCGTCAAAGTCACAGCAAATGTCCAACCCGCAGAAGCCGACACCGGACCTTTTGCTGATCCTCGCTTTGAAGAATTCATGAAACGTTTCGGCGACCAATTCACGCCGCGCAATAATCCAAGACCACGCCAAGGGGTCGGTTCCGGCTTTCTGATTTCTGAAGATGGGCTGATCGTCACCAACCATCACGTCATTGATGGCGCCGCAGGCGTGACGGTGACGCTCGACAGCGGAGAAGAGGTGGATGCAACGGTTGTCGGGTCGGACCCGCTGACGGATATCGCACTGCTCGATATCGAAGGGGACGCTTTCCCCACGGTTTCCTTTGGTTCTTCTGAAGAGCTGAAAGTCGGCGAAGAGGTGATTGCGGTAGGTAGCCCATTTGGTCTTGGTGGTACGGTGACCTCCGGCATTATCTCCGCCAAGTCTCGCAACATAAATGCGGGCCCGTTCGATGATTTCCTTCAGACAGACGCAGCGATTAACCGTGGCAATTCCGGTGGGCCGCTCTTCAATATGGACGGCGAGGTGGTGGGTGTGAACACGGCTATCTACTCGCCAGACGGCGGTTCCGTTGGCATCGGCTTTTCTGTTCCGGCAGACCTTGTGACTGAAATCATTGCAGATTTGCAGGACGACGGCGAAATTGATCGGAGTTGGCTTGGCGTTCAGATCAAGCCAGTCACGGAAGACGTGGCGCATGTCCTTGGGCTCGAAGCGGGCGGCGGTGTCATGATTGAAGACATCATCGACGATAGCCCAGCAGAGGCTGCGGGTCTTCAGGTGGGCGATGTTATCCTCAACTTTGGCGGCACCGAGATTGCCGAGTTACGTGATCTTACGCGCAGCGTGGCGACGTCACCGTCTGGCGAAGTGACGACGATCGAAGTGTTCCGCGGCGGCGAGAAACTCGCCCTTGATGTCACGCTCGACAAGCGCGTCAACGAAGACGCCTAAATGGAGGTTTTGGAACCGGCCCGGGCAAGACTTGGGCCGGTTCCGCAGGTGCTTTCGCATCGCAGAGCACCTATCTTGAGAAGTTTCATATTGCGAACGATCAAACGGATTGATCCCGAACCACGAAGGGTACACAGCTTGCTCAGGTTTGGACCGTCAGATATCTGGAGAAATCTTATATTTACGCAAGAATTTTCGTTAAAATCAATATTTGATCGAAGGTCCTTCGAAATATAGGCCGGGCGTAGTTGATTTTAGCCAATCAATTTCAGTCTGCCTGGTGCATTCTCGCGCGACAGAATGGAGGGGCTCATGATTCGGACACCGTACTTGCTTTTTCTCGGCGATGCGCCTGACCAACTTGCGGCGAAGGTCGCGCAGGGCATTCAGGATTGGCGGCCGGAGAACGTGGTCGGCCAGTATCGAATGGAAGGGTGCAAGGCCGATGTGGGCGCTTCCGATATGACGCTTCAAGAAGCGTGGGATCAGGGCGCGCGCACTTTGGTTGTCGGGGTCGCCAACCGCGGCGGCGTTATCTCGGACGCGTGGGTTGAAGTCTTGGCGGCGGCAATGGAAATCGGTTTTGATCTTGCCAGCGGCCTGCACAATCTCCTGCGCGATGAAAAGGTGCTAAAGGCAACCTCCGCCAGAACTGGTGCAACACTGCACGATGTCCGTATCCCGACGGTGGCCTACCCGATTGCCAATGGGCTTAAGCGGACGGGCAAACGGTGTCTCGCGGTCGGTACCGATTGCTCGGTTGGCAAAATGTATACAGGGATGGCGATGGATGCTGAGATGACCAAGCGCGGTCTGAAAAGCACTTTTCGTCCGACCGGTCAGACTGGAATCTTGATCACCGGTAAAGGTGTGCCGCTCGACGCTGTCGTCGCTGATTTCATGGCCGGGGCGGTGGAGTGGCTCACGCCCGACAATGATGCCGATCATTGGGATCATATCGAGGGGCAGGGCAGCCTGTGGCATGTCTCCTACTCGGGCGTTACCATGGCTTTGATCCACGGTGGGCAGCCCGACGCTCTTGTGCTGGCCCACGAGCCGACCCGAACGCATATGCGTGGCTTGCCCGATTACGGTCTGCCAAAGCTCGAAGATTTGCGCGATAGCGCGTTGCATATGGCACGGATCGCAAATCCGGCTTGCGAGGTGATCGGTGTTTCCGTCAATACCAAAGCCCTTGATGACGCAGCCGCCACAGCACTTTGCCAAGAGATCGAAGACCGTATGAGCTTACCTACCGTTGATCCCTATCGACACGGTGCGGGGCGACTTGTGGACGCACTTCTTCAACTCTAGGCAAGGTCGCATGTGCTACCTGTGCAGGTGGCATCGTCGGCTCAGAAAGACATCACGCCATGAAGATCACATCCCAGGCCGAAACTTTCCGATTGGCGGAGACCTTTAAAATCGCGCGTGGCTCCCGTGACGCCGCCGCGGTCCTGACCGTGCACGTCGAGGGGTTTGGTGCCAAGGGATACGGAGAATGTGTGCCCTATGCGCGCTATGGCGAGACCATGGAGAGTGTTGCAAGCCAAGTCATGTCTCTTGAGCCGACCTTGGCAGCATTGGATCGCGAAGACGTGGATCGCTTCGATCTTCGCGCGCATCTGCCTGCGGGAGCCGCCCGAAATGCCGTTGATTGCGCGATTTTCGATTGGCGCGCGAAGATGGCCGGCACACGGGTTTGGGACCTTATGCCTAATGTCGCAACACCGAAGCCGGTCCAGACGGCCTTCACTTTGTCGCTCGATACGCCGGAGAGAATGCGGGCAGCCGCAGAACGCCACGCCGCGCGGCCTCTCCTAAAAATCAAGCTTGGCGGCGAAGGCGACATGGCGCGGTTGCAAGCAGTACGAGAAGGCGCGCCGACCACGCCGATTGTTGTTGATGCCAATGAGGGTTGGACCGCCGACATATATGCGGAACTGGCGCCAGTATTGCTGGAGCTCGGCGTTTTAATGGTGGAACAGCCCATGCCGGCGGATGCCGATGAGATGCTGGCTGAAATCGCGCGCCCGTTGCCCGTATGCGCTGATGAGAGTTGTCACGACCGCGCGTCGCTGCCAGCGCTCAAGGGCAAATACGATATGGTGAACATCAAACTCGACAAAACTGGCGGGCTGACTGAGGCATTTGCGCTCAGGTCCCAGGCGCAAGCGGAGGGCTATGAGATCATGATAGGCTGCATGGTCGGCACGTCACTCGCGATGGCGCCCGCGATCCTTGTTGCGCAGGGCGCGGCAGTGGTGGATTTGGACGGCCCGCTTTTGCTTGCCGAGGATCGCGCCTGCCCGCTTCAGTATGATGCCGAGGGTCTGCATCCGTCGCAGGCTGCGCTTTGGGGATGAATAGTACCTGCGCAATTCCGATTGTCCTACGCTCCTTGGCGGTTAAGCCGTGAGAATGGGATGCGTCAAACTTCACCTTGACCTGTAAGGTTCATCGCGAGATCACAGCATAAAACAAAGGACGTTTCATGGGCCGCACAGTATATGTCAACGGAGCCTACCTGCCCGAAGAGCAGGCGACGATTTCCATTTTTGACCGCGGGTTTCTATTCGCCGATGGGGTATATGAAGTGACGTCCGTGCTGGATGGCAAGCTGATCGATTTTCCCGGGCACGCAAAGCGGCTCGAACGCTCCCTTGGCGAACTGGAGATGGCTTCGCCAGTGACGCAAGACGAACTTCTGGAGATCCACCGTGAATTGGTTTCGCGCAACGAGATCGAGGAGGGGCTGGTGTATCTACAGATCACGCGTGGTGCCGCGGACCGCGATTTTGCCTATCCGGACGGCGCCAAACCATCGATTGTCTTGTTTACACAGCAAAAGCCGGGTCTGGCGAACAGCCCCAAAGCGAAAGAGGGGATGAAGGTCATCTCAATTGAAGATCAACGTTGGGGGCGGCGTGACATCAAAACGGTCCAGTTGCTTTACCCCTCCATGGGCAAAATGGCCGCGAAAAAGGCTGGCGCGGATGATGCTTGGATGATCGAGGATGGTTTTGTCACAGAAGGGACCTCCAACAACGCCTATATTGTCAAAGGCGGAAAGATCATCACCCGCCATCTTGGAAACGAGATCCTCCATGGGATCACCCGGGCTGCCGTAATTGCTTTCGCGAAAGAGGCGCAAATGCAGGTGGAGGAACGCCCATTTACACTTGAAGAAGCCTGCGATGCCGATGAGGCGTTCATCACGTCTGCATCGACATTTGTTATGCCAGTCGTTGAGATTGACGGGCGCGCTATCGGGACCGGAAAGCCCGGCTCAGTTTCCGCGCGACTGCGGGAAATTTATCTCGAGGAAAGTCGCAAGGCCGCCGTCTAGGCAGAGAGAAAGAAATTTCCCTTTAGGAAATCCGAAAGGAACAACCGGTAAGTCTGAGCCTGTCAAACTCGGTTTAGGCGATGACACTGGACGACCTGATCAAACGAATCCCCTCCATCTCGGTGGAGGCCATCTGCATCGCGCAACGCGCGTCTGACGACGCGGCGTACGAGATAGTGTGGGTTAACAAAGCCTTTTGCGAGATGTTCGCCACGACCCGCGAAGCTGCGGAAGGTACCGACCCGTTTGCGATTTACCATTGGGATTACTCGGCCGACTTCAAAGCCGCCATGTCCGAAATGGACGCTGCAGGCAAAACAAGTTTTATGCAGGATACATTCTGTTTGCGCTACGACGGCAGCGCTTTCTGGGGCGCGGTTTCGTTTCTGCGAGATGAGGACCAAGAAACCGGCGTCGAGAACATCATTACAATTGTCCGTGACATCGATCTCCTCAAGAACAGAGAGCAGTCGGCGGAACTGGCGCTGATCGAAAATGAACATCTACTCGCAAAAATTGAAGCGGTGCAAACGCGTTTGATGTCGGCGATCAACATGTCGCCTGACCCTTTTTGCATCTATGATGCGCGGGATCGGCTCGTCATCTGGAACCCCGCGTTTGCCGACAATGTCACACCTCATCCTGATACTTTGAAAATGGGAATGAAAAACCAAGAAATCATAGCGATGTCCTTGGAAAATGGCTTCATTGACGAAGCGGTTGGTCAGGAAGAAAGCTATTTGGCCGACTATCTGGATGCTTGGCGTGAAGGTAAAGTGCCTCATTCAATTACCCGGATTCAAGGGCGCGACTATAAGGTCATCCGATCGCAATCACCCAACGGCGACCGTGTCGTGTTGCGCGTCGACATCTCGGAACAGTTGCGTCAACAACGCGAGCTCCAAACCTATGCGGATCGGCTGGAAGAGGCGAACCGTGAAATAAGCCAACAAGCCATGCATGATGAACTCACCGGTTTGGGTAACCGGCGCTTTCTAAATGCGCGTCTGGTCGAAATGATTGAGACGCGCAAGCAGACCGGTTTAGAGATTGCTGCGCTCCACATTGATCTCGACCGTTTTAAGCAAATCAACGACACGATGGGGCATGCTGTCGGCGACTATGTTCTGGAGCAGGTCGCTGACATTCTGCGGACGCGGGTCCGATCCAAAGATGTTGTTGCGCGAATTGGCGGTGACGAGTTCATCATCTTGACCTTATGCGCACCTGATTCAGACAGTCCGGAAGTGCTGGCGGACCGGCTCATCCAAGAAATATGCAAACCCATTATGTACGAGGATCGCCCCTGTCGTATTGGTGCAAGCGTCGGCATTGCCCGCACGCCCATGATCCCCGCTGACGAACTGATCACGTGTTCTGACATTGCGCTTTACAAGGCAAAGACCGGCGGCCGCGCCATGAAGGCCTCATTTGACCACGGTGATTTAGAAGCGCTCCAATCCAACAAACGACTTTCAGATGACCTTTTGCGGGCGATTGAGGAAGACGAGTTTGTGCCGATGTTCCAACCCCAGGTCAACACGGACAGCAATGAGGTGGTCGCCATTGAAGTGTTGGCCTACTGGGATCATCCGCAACGTGGCCTCATCCCGGCGTCTGAGTTTCTGAGTACAGCCATGGAAATCCATATGGATGGCAAAATTGACGGGATGGTATTTCGGAAAGCAATCGCAGAATGCCGCGCCTTTTTCAGCGGAATCCAAGATCCGCCGACGATAGGTTGCAACGTGAGCCTCTCTCGGTTGACCGAGCCTGGTCTCATCGATGAACTGAATGCACTCGACTACCATGGCGGCCTCGCCTTTGAACTTAATGAGACCATCCTGATCGATGATGGACAGGCAGCTGTCCTTGATACACTTGATGCCTTGAAAGGTCTTGGTGTTTCGATTGAGGTGGACGATTTTGGCAGCGGACGGGCGAGCATTGTCGGTTTGCGTCGAATTTCGCCCGACCGTTTGAAAATTGACCGGCGTCTTATCGAGCCCCTGACCGGGTCCGACAGTTCGCGCCGCCTCGTAAGTTCAATCGTTGAGATTGGTCGCGCCCTAGGTATTGGCGTCACGGCCGAAGGCGTGGAAACAGCCGAACACGCCTTGCAATTAGCGGATTTGGGTTGTGAGCGTGGGCAAGGTGCCTTTTACGCGCCACCGGGTCCGCTCAAGGCATATGAGTTCAGCGAAGAAAACGTGACCAGGTTCGCGGCACGGGGATAGCTGAGCTACGAATGCGACTTCGAAAAGGCAGCGTTTTGTTCCGGCGTTGCGTCGGTTTGATACTTCTCTTTCCAAGTCTCAAATGGCATCCCGTAAAAAACCTCGCGCGCCTCACCCTTGG
The DNA here is from genome assembly GCA_039024895.1 of Pseudomonadota bacterium. Lineage (GTDB taxonomy): Bacteria > Pseudomonadota > Alphaproteobacteria > Rhodobacterales > Rhodobacteraceae > JAJDOD01. The sequence goes on from JBCCPJ010000006.1 coordinate 65,380, forward strand.
ACAATTGAATGTCGCGCTCTGCAGCGGCCTCTTGGTACCACCGTGACAAACAGTTTCGGCAAAACCCGGCCAGGTTCATTAAGTCGATATTCTGAACGTCGGTCCGATCCTCCATCAGGTGTTTTTGTAACCGTCGGAATGCCGCCGCCTCTAACTCCAGCTTTGTCTGGTCATCCATTTGCCGTCCTCCTAACAACCCTCAGCCGATAGCAGCGCCTTCGGCAACAGGTTCGCCAATCGTTTGGCCCAAACTTTCTGGCCAAGATCATCTTCGATCAGATCGTTTCTGAGCTCAATAAGCGTGTTTTGCCGTCCCTTGCGCAATGCGTGGCGGTCGATCGTATCGCCCTCAAGGAAACCTGAATAAGGTTCGTTCAAGCCGACGGTAGTGTTTGCATCTTCCGCGAGCAGATCCGCAAGTGGTAAAGACAATCTGGCGTCATCTGCAAAAAGCAGACCCACATGCCACGGTCGTTTCGGCTTATGTCTCAATTGCGGTGTAAAACTATGCACCGAAACAATAACCGTATCTGCCCGTCGGGCGGCCATGCGCTCAATGGATGCGTGGTAGGGCCGATAGCAGATGTCAAGCCGTGTCTCGATTTCATCGCGATCAGCGTTTCGGTTGGCGGGGATGATTGTTTCGTCGTAAAGGCGTCGCACCAGCGTCGGGTCATCCTCACCGCGATTGGGGTCGATGATAAGGCGCGAGAAATTCGACAAAACGACTGGCGCATGCAGATGCTCTGCCAAACGGATCGCAACGCCGGCAGCGCCGATGTCATAGGCGATGTGACGTGTGAGTTCAGCTTTCGGCAACCCCAACGTGGGCGATTCCAACCATGGAGGTATGATGTTCGTCGCGTGGTCACAGACGACGAGCCAGCGCGACTTGCGCGTTTCGCCGAGTGTATGGACTGGCGTCCAATTTAAGTCTTGTTGTTCGGATGGCATCTTAACTGTTCCCTTCCGGGATAATTAAGGGAGTATGGTTGTCCTGCAACCCCGTAATCTGCCATAGAGATGTCATACGCTAACATGACTTTGCAGCAAAAGGATCACGCCGCTATGCGACGCACCCGGAATGTCAAAATTGTCGCCACACTCGGCCCCGCCTCGTCGAGTTACGAAATGATCCGCGCATTGTTTGAATCTGGCGCAGACACTTTTCGCCTCAACATGAGTCACGGCACACAGGATGACATCGCTGCTCGCCATAGAGTTATTCGGGAAGTTGAAAGCGATGTTGGCCGGCCAATTTGTATTCTTGCCGACCTTCAGGGTCCCAAACTTCGCGTGGGCACATTTGCGAACGAGGCGGAAGAACTGGAAGAGGGGCAGAAGTTCCGGCTTGATCTGCAAGACACGCCTGGCGACGCAACACGCGCCTACCTGCCGCATAAAGAGATCTTCGAAGCGCTTGAGGAGGGGGCCAGCCTGTTGGTCAACGATGGCAAGATACGCCTCAAGGTGGACGCATGCGGACCGGATTTTGCGAATTGTACCGTCACGGTGGGCGGTACGATATCCGACCGCAAGGGCGTGAACGTACCCGATGTCGTCCTGCCGCTTGCCGCACTTTCAGCGAAAGACAAAGTTGACCTAGAGTTCGCCTGTGAACTGGGCGTTGACTGGCTTGCCTTGTCGTTTGTCCAACGACCTGAGGATGTGTTCGAGGCGCGCGACCTGTCCAAAGGTCGGGCAGCCTTGATGTCGAAGATCGAGAAGCCTGCCGCTGTAACCTCTTTCGATGCGATTCTTGAGGCATCAGACGGTATCATGGTTGCGCGGGGCGACCTTGGTGTTGAATGTCCGGTCTCTGCTGTGCCGCCGATGCAAAAGCGCATGGTGCGTAAGTGCCGGGCGGCAGCAAAACCCGTCATCGTCGCCACGCAGATGCTTGAATCGATGATTGAAAGCCCAATGCCGACCCGTGCAGAAGTATCGGATGTCGCCGCCGCGATCTATGAAGGCGCAGATGCCGTCATGTTGTCTGCGGAAAGCGCCGTCGGTCAGTATCCGACGGAAGCGGTTGGCACGATGAACAACGTTGCCATTGAGGTCGAGAACGATCCAACCTACCGCGACGTGATTGACGCGAGCCGCGGTGGCGCCAAACAGTCGGTCGCAGACGGTATCGTATCAGCCGCACGAGAAATTGCGGAAACCGCGGATATCAAGGTAATCTGCTGCTATTCCCAATCTGGCAGCACCGCATCTCTGGTCGCGCGCGAACGCCCGCGCGTGCCCATCATCGCCATGACCTCGCGCCTTGAAACAGCGCGCCGCATGGCCCTGACATGGGGCTTGCATTGTGTTCAGACAGCGGAAGTAGACCGCTTCAAAATGGCGGTGCTGAACTCGGCGCGCGCTTCGGTTGCCGAAGGGTTTGCGGGCCCTGAGGACCAATTGGTTGTCACGGCAGGCGTCCCGTTCGGAAAATCGGGCACAACAAACATCCTGCGCGTCGCCCCTTGCGATGAAAAGCTCATCATTCCGGCCGATCCTGAATAGACGCCCGAAAAAAGACAAATTTGGCGTGTACAATGCCAACGCTATGGCAGCGTATACTGACCTCATCATGTGTCTGGGCGTGCTGGCAATTTTTTTAGCGTTTCCAGCCGCTGTTGGCTCTTTCTCCCGTGGTGCTCCGCCACGCAGCGCGATTCTGTCGCTCGTTGTTGGTGGTTGCATGATCGTTTACGCCAATGCGTCACGACCGGGCGGGTACTCCTTGGAAGAGATGCCTAACCTGTTCGTGAAGGTTCTGACCGGCGCTTAAGACGCAAACACCCATTGCAGGGCCTGCCGCGTCAACGTCTTGACGCCTTTTCGCTTGCCAGACAGGGCGCGCGCGTATATCCGACCCTCTTTGACGGGTCCGCCGGCCAAGTGGCATGCCGAGTGGGCCGTGAACCGTCTGAAGTAAAAGGAGATGGAAATGCCCAAGATGAAGACGAAGTCGAGCGCTAAGAAGCGCTTCAAAGTGACGGCAACCGGCAAGGTTGTCTCTGCCCAGGCCGGCAAGCGGCACGGCATGATCAAGCGGACAAAAAAGTTTATCCGGAAAGCACGCGGCACAACCGTGATGTCCGAGCCCGATCAGAAGATTGTCAAGCAGTTCATGCCCTACGACCGGTAAGGAGACATAGATATGGCACGTGTTAAAGGTGGGACCGTTACCCACGCCCGTCACAAGAAAGTCACCGACGCCGCGAAAGGCTACTACGGTCGCCGCAAGAACACTTTCAAGGTGGCCCGTCAGGCCGTCGATAAAGCAAATCAGTACGCAACGCGCGACAGGAAGGCGCGAAAACGCAACTTCCGCGCACTCTGGATCCAGCGGATTAATGCGGCTGTGCGGAGCCACGATGAAGCGCTCACCTATAGCCGTTTCATTAATGGGCTGTCGCTGGCCGGAATAGAGGTGGACCGAAAGGTTCTCGCTGACTTGGCCGTGCATGAGCCGGACGCTTTTGGCGCCATCGTCGATAAGGCGAAGGCCGCGCTCGCTTAATACCTCAAAAGAGGGAAAAGTTTGGGAAGCCGCGGGCCTGAGAGGGTCACGCGGCTTCTTGTCATTTAGGCATGCTCTGGCTAGCAGAGCGCAAAAGAGAATAAGGGGTCCGTCATGGACGAACTGCGCAACAAGTACCTCGCCGCCATTGCAGACGCGCCCGATGAAGCTGGGCTGGAAGAGCTTCGCCTCGCCGCCGTGGGGAAGAAGGGTGAAGTTGCCCTGAAGATGCGCGAACTGGGTAAAATGACGCCGGAGGAGCGTCAGGTTGCCGGACCAAAACTGAATGCGCTGAAGGACGAGATTAACTTGGCTTTGGCGGCAAAGAAGCTGGCCCTTGAGGACGCAGCGCTGGATGCGAGGCTTGCGGAGGAATGGCTGGATGTGACCTTGCCTGCGCGCAACCGTCCACGGGGGACGATACACCCGGTCTCCCAGGTCACCGAAGAAGTGACAGCTATTCTCTCGGACATGGGTTTCGCTGTCGCCGAAGGTCCGCAAATTGAAACCGATTGGTACAACTTCGACGCGCTTAACATTCCTGACCATCACCCTGCGCGAACCGAAATGGACACATTCTACATGGCGCGCGCGGAGGGCGATAATCGTCCACCACATGTTTTGCGGACCCACACGTCACCGGTGCAAATACGGTCGATGCAGGAACATGGTGCGCCGATCCGGATCATCTGTCCGGGCCGAGTGTACCGCGCGGATTATGATCAGACGCACACGCCGATGTTCCACCAGGTCGAAGGCCTTGCCATAGACAAGGACATCTCAATGGCCAACCTAAAATGGGTGCTCGAAGAGTTCTTCTCGGCCTTCTTCGGCACGACCGTCAAGACGCGGTTCCGCGCCTCCCATTTCCCCTTCACTGAACCTTCGGCAGAGGTTGATATCCAGTGCTCCTTCGCAGGGGGTCAAGTGAAAGTCGGCGAGGGGAGCGATTGGTTGGAAGTGTTGGGTTCGGGCATGGTTCACCCTAAAGTTCTCGAGGCTGGAGGGATTGACCCGTCACAATGGCAGGGTTTCGCTTTTGGGATGGGGATCGACCGTATGGCGATGCTGAAATACGGTATTCCCGACCTACGCGCGTTCTTTGACAGCGACCTTCGCTGGCTGCGGCACTACGGGTTTAGTGCCCTGCAAGTGCCAACATTGCACGGGGGGTTGTGACATGAAACCGTGTTGGAAACCGACTTACTGGCTCCCATTCTCTTTGCTTGTAGCAGCATTTGCAGTCGCCTTGTCCGCAGTTCTTGCAGTTTCACTTTGGACGAACGGAAGCGTTGATCAACCAGATAGAACACTGTTTCTTTCGATTTTGATCCCCGCGGGTGCTTTTCTGGGCTTTCGATACCAAAGAATTTTGGACCGCCGTACGGAGGCGTACAAAACAAGAAAAGAACTATTCTTTGAGTATGCTGAGGCAAGGACTGAATTCATGGGAAATCCGACCACCCAGAACGTTACGCGCTTAAACGCTGTTGCAAATAAACTACGGATAATGTGTGGAGGGCAAACTTGGAAAAATCTCGAGCGGCACCAATATAATGTGCGCCGAGTTTCAAGGATTGCGAGCAATGGTAGCATCTCAGAAAAAATGCTGTCGTGCAGGTTTGAAGCCTTTGTATTTGGTAAACTGATTGATGCAATGAGGATCGATCTCGAGAACCAAATTAACTTTTTTAAGGGACACGGATCCGTGAGATTAGGCGACTACCGAATGCTAAAGTGGAAGAGTTATGATGAAGCTTATCAGGAATCACTGCCTCGTAGATTGCGCAATAAAAGAGTATTTCACTAATGACTGCCCATGCAAAAAGCTATTTCATCGTGACGTTAACATTGCAGCTTGTTTTTTGAAACAAGTCTTGCTCAGATGTGTGCAGCGTGCAGTTTCGAGGGCTGCGCGCCATGAGAGCAATCGCTCAACGATGGGATTAGTTGAATTTCTAAAGGTTGAATGCAAAGGAGTCCGACGGCGCCATCACACGGTTCAGCGAGCTTACGGACGGCTTACATCCTTGAACGGTCGCACTCCACCACGTGCATTGGGCGTCCCCGATTTGTCCGGGGACTTGTTGTTGTTGGAAATTATCGATCGACAACATGATAATATAAGCACCGACACACAAAGCGATCATGGCAGACAGGCGCAACGCCTCGCGTTCTGGCTCCATAAAGATGCCCTCTTTTTTCAAGCTTCTGGGCGTAAAAACCCCGCAAATGTGGCAAAATTTGGTCATTCGTTCCCGAATGAGCAAAGAACTGCTGCCCATACCATCCATTGTTGCTGAGGACCTGAAAGATGAAATTCACCCTTTCTTGGCTCAAAGAACACCTCGATACCTCTGCAACCGTGGACGAGATTGCAGAAACCCTGACCGATCTAGGCCTCGAGGTTGAAGAGGTTGTTAACCCCGCAGATCGCTTGGCGCCGTTCACGTTGGGAAAGGTTGTCAAGGCCGAACAGCATCCCGATGCGGATCGGCTGCGTGTGTGCATGGTTGCGACAGATGAGGGCGAAAAACAGATCATCTGCGGCGCGCCCAATGCGCGGGAAGGCATCACTGTGGTGGTCTGCAAGCCGGGCGACTACGTGCCGGGTATCGATGTAACGCTTTCCGTGGGGAAAATCCGAGGTATTGAGAGCCATGGCATGATGGCCTCCGAGCGAGAGCTTGAGCTATCGGACGAGCATGACGGCATAATTGAATTAGCATCCGGTAAGGTGGGTGACCGGTTCACAGACTGGTTGATGAAAAACGCGCCCGAGAAGATCGATCCGATGATCGAGATTGCCATCACACCCAACCGTCAGGACGCACTGGGCGTGGATGGTATCGCCCGTGATCTTGCGGCGCGGGGTCTGGGCACGATGGTTTCAACACAGCCTGAGCCTGTAGCCGGGAGTTTCCCGAGCCCGATTGCTGTCAGCATCGACGCAGATACCCTCGATGGGAACCCGCATTTCACTGGACGCGTCATAACGGGTGTCAAGAATGGCCCCAGCCCGGCGTGGTTGCAGGCGCGCCTGAAGGCCATTGGTTTGCGCCCGATTTCGACGCTGGTTGATATCACGAACTTTTTCACCTTCGACCGAAACCGGCCTTTGCATGTCTTTGACGCCGATAAAGTTCAGGGAAACCTAAGGGTGCACCGTGCCGAAGGTGGTGAAGAATTGATGGCGCTTGATGAAAAGACTTATCGCTTCGACCCGGGGATGATGGTCATTTCGGATGATAACGGGCCGGAGAGCATCGCCGGCGTGATGGGGGGCGCAGAGACCGGGGTGACGGAGGAAACAGTGAATGTCTTCCTCGAAAGTGCCTATTGGGACCCGGTGACCATTGCCCATACCGGGCGTAAGCTGAAGATCAATTCGGACGCCAAGTACCGGTTCGAGCGTGGGGTCGATCCGGCCTTTACGCTGCCCGGGCTGGAGGCGGCAACGCAGATGATCCTTGATCTCTGCGGCGGCGAGGCATCTAAGGTAGTCACTGCAGGCGCCGAACTGGATGTCAGTCGGGCCTATCGCCTCGATACAGCGCGGTGTTCGTCACTGGTCGGCATGGACATCCCGGCGGAGACACAACGCGCGACGCTTGAAAAACTCGGCTTCACGCTCGACGGGGACATGGCGACGCCACCCACATGGCGGGGCGACGTGAAAGGCGAGGCTGACCTGGTGGAGGAAGTGGCGCGGATCGCGTCGCTGACGCATCTTGAGCCGAAGCCGATGCCGCGTGCAACTGCTGGCGTGCCAAAGCCGATCCTGACGCCCATGCAAAAGCGCGAGCAGATCGCGCGTCGAACGGCAGCCGCTCTCGGGTATAATGAATGCGTGACCTATAGCTTCATCGACCAGGCGAGTGCAGCTCTGTTCGGAGGCGGTGACGAGGCGCGGCGCGTAGCAAACCCCATAAGCCAGGATATGACCCATATGCGGCCCTCGCATTTGCCAGGTCTTTTGCAAGCTGCCGCGCGAAATCAAGCGCGTGGTTTTCAGAACCTGAGCCTTTTCGAGGTGGGCGCCGTATTTCATGGGGGTGAACCCGAGGAACATGAGATCCTCGTCACCGGACTACGGGTTGGGGCTACGTCGCAAAAGGACGTACACGCAAGTCGCCGTGCGGTCGATGTTTTCGATGCACGCGCCGATGCGGAAGCGATCCTTTCGGCCTTGGGCGCACCGGCACGGATGCAATTTGCGCGACCTGCGAAGGCGTGGTGGCATCCCGGTCGTTCGGCCCGGATGACGCTTGGGCCGAAGATCACGCTCGCGGCATTCGGGGAAATTCACCCAAAGGTCTTGAAGGCGCTCGGTGTTAAAGGACCTGCGGTTGGGTTTGCTATCCACATGTCGGCAATCCCGCACCCAAAAAGCACGTCGTCAACCCGCGCCGCGATGGCGATCAGCGATCTTCAGTCGGTGGAGCGGGATTTTGCCTTTGTGCTCGATGCGGATGTGGAAGCGATTTCTGTGGTCAATGCGGCACAAGGGGCGAACAAGGCTTTGATCGAAGAGGTCCGTGTGTTTGATGAGTTCATCGGCGGATCGCTTGGCGAGGGGAAGAAATCGCTGGCTATCACGGTGCGCTTACAGCCCAGTGACAAAACGCTAACCGATGAGGATATCGACGCGGTCGGTAAAGCGATCATCGATAAGGTCGCCAAGGCAACCGGGGGTGTCTTGCGCGGATAACGTTTTGAGCCACCCGCCCGATTGATCCGGGCGGGTGGTCATTGTGTTGTCTCAGGTCGGGCGTGCCGGGCTGTTGAGCCCGCGCTGCACGGCAGGTCGTTCCAAAAACCGTTCAAGATAGGCGGGGACATTGCTCAAATCGTCCCAGCCAACCATGCCCTTCGCGCCGTAGAAATCGAGCGCACGCAACCAGGGTGCAATTGCGATATCTGCGATGGAATAGTCGCCTGCCAGCCATGTTTTTCCTTCAAGAGACTTTTCCAGCACGCCAAGCAAGCGTTTGGCTTCGCCGACATAGCGTTCGCGCGGTCGCGGGTCTTCGATTTCCGCCCCTGCGAATTTCACGAAGAAACCCATTTGGCCGAACATTGGACCCAAGCCGCCCATCTGGAACATCAGCCACTTTATCACGTCGTATTTTGGCGTGCCTGATCCAGGCATGAGTTGCCCCGTTTTCTCGGCCAGATAAATCAGGATGGCGCCAGATTCCCAAAGTTCAACGGAAGCACCATCGGGGCCATTGGGATCAATAATCGCTGGAATCTTGTTGTTTGGGTTGAGCGAAAGAAACTCAGGGCTCTTCACATCGGCGTCTGCGAGCGTGACCAAATGTGGTTCGTAGTCGAGACCCATTTCCTCGAGAGCGATGGAAACCTTCACTCCGTTTGGTGTCGGGAAAGAGTAGAGTTGTATTACATCCGGACGGGTCGGCGCCCAGCGGGACGTCATGGGATGCTGCGTCAGCGCGGTCATGGAGGGTCCTTTCTTGTTCGGCTCCGAACATAAGACGAAATTCAGAGAAGAAAATTCGCGAATTCCCACAGAACTATGTGCATAGGCTTGCGACCCACCGCAAAGTCGCTAGGTGACGGGTCAGAACAGCAGGAGAATGACCATGAGCCTTAAAGTCTACCTATCCGGGGAAATCCACACAGACTGGCGTGACCAGATAGTTGCAGGGGCCAAAGGACTGGACGTGGTATTCTCAAGCCCGGTCACAGATCACGCGGCATCGGATGATTGTGGTGTCGCAATCCTCGGCGAGGAACCGAACAAGTTCTGGCATGATCGCAAGGGAGCGCAGGTCAATGCGATCCGAACGCGCCACGGAATTGAAACGGCCGATGTCGTCGTTGTCCGGTTTGGTACGCAATACAAACAGTGGAACGCGGCCTTCGATGCTGGATACGCGTCTGCCTTGGGTAAGTCGCTCATTGTTCTCAATCCGTCGGAGCATGGGCACGCCCTTAAGGAGGTGCATGCAGCCGCGTTCGCGGTGGCGGAAGAACCGAGCCAAGTCGTTGATATCTTAAGATACGTACAGACGGGATCACTGCCCGGATAAAGCGTTTCTCATCATGAAACAAAACTTTCGTTTTTCCCCCTCCTTCGCTAAACCAATGCGTGGGATGAACAAAAGCATGAAAATGCACAGGGAAAACTGAGGGAACTATGATTCAGGAATTCAAGGACTTTATTGCCAAGGGCAATGTCATGGACATGGCTGTTGGTATTATCATCGGCGCTGCGTTTACCGCCATCGTTACTTCATTGGTGGATGATTTGATCAACCCGATCATCAGCCTTTTCATGGGAGGGATCGACTTCTCGGGCATGGGCATTCGGCTCAGCGATGGAGAGGATGGTGCAATATTCGCCTACGGTAACTTTATTATGGCGCTGATCAACTTCCTGATTATTGCTTGGGTCGTTTTCCTTCTGGTGAAAATGGTCAACCGCGTGAAGGATTCAGCAACCGCACCGGAAGAAGAAGCTGAAGAAGAACCAGCCGGCCCGACGCAGGAAGAACTGCTGGCTGAAATTCGTGATGCCTTGAAGGCCCGCGCCTGATCCTTTTACAGAGACAGCTTGAAAGCCCCGCCAGAGTGCGGGGCTTTTCATATTAGGTAGTCTCTTGCGCTTTTCATGGGCTTCGAGCAGCTTTCTTCTGAGATGGAAGATTTAGACGCAATAGACGCCCGCATCCTTACGGTTTTGCAACGACAAGGGCGCATTTCGAACGCGGAACTGGCCGAAGTGGTCAGCTTGTCGGCCTCGGCCTGCCATCGCCGCGTGCAACGATTGGAAGCGGCGGGTTACGTGCGTGATTATGTGGCACTTCTCGACCCGCGAAAGCTAGGGCGCGCGACCGTTGTTTTTGTCGAGATCACACTTTCCGGTCAATCGGATGAGATTCTCGACGCTTTTGAACGAGAGGTCATGCGCATTCCCGACGTGATGGAGTGCCATTTGATGGCCGGTAAAGCAGACTACTTGCTCAAAGTCGTTGCGGCCGATGCGGAAGATTTTGCACGTATCCATCGAAAAAAGCTTGCCCGACTGCCGGGTATTGCACAAATCCACTCCTCATTCGCGTTGCGGAAAGTGCGCCAAACGACGGCGCTGCCCATCTCTTCGCGTTAACCCTTCGTTATGAAACGGGCTAGCATCGCTGCCTTGCCACGATTATGCCTTATTCAATGAAGTGAAGAGTGGGTGAGGTGAGTGAAGTGCGTAATCCCTTTGACGTTCTCGGTGTAACGCCTGCCGATGACATTTTGACAATTCGAGCAGCATGGCGTGCCAAAGTGCGTGCGCTGCATCCGGATCAGGCGAAAAACAAAGCAGAAGCAACATCGCGACTGGCTGAGGTGAACGCTGCCTTTGATGCCTTGCAGAGCCATGTGCCGTCTGCGGAGGCGCAAGAGCGCGCGCGGGCAAAACGTGACGAACGTGCGGAGGCGCGGGCAAAGGCGGCGCTTAAGCGTCGTGCCGATGCGGCGGAGCGCGGGCGCCGTCGCGCGGCAGCTATGGCAAGAGCGGCTGACAAAATCGAGACAAAGCAGAACAAGCAACCTGCCGTTTCTCCTAACGAAGCCAAGATTCGTCTTCGCGCGCGCCTCGGCTATCTCGACGCCATCAAAAGCATCAAAGCAGCCTGACCCTAACGCCAGACCGCCTTTTTGCATGGTGGGTTTGGGAATTTAGGCGGCCAGCACTTGCCAGCCAATGAGGAGGATGCAGGCCCATCCCGCCGTGAACAGGATTGGGCGGCCTGGCAGCACTGGAAGTCCTCCGATCATCCAGACGGCATGGGCTACGCGGAGCCAAAAGAACGTTGCAGCGGCCCAGACCGTGGCCTGTGTCGATATCCCGGCCAAATGCGCAACGATGGCGATGGTTGCGAAGGGAAGAAACTGCTCGAGCATATTCAAGTGCGCTCGATTGGCTCGATGGACCCAGGGCACGTTCATTGTCAGGTCGGTCGGACGCTACGTCGGCTTTGGCCCCGGCGTCGTGTTCACGCCAATCACGAAGGTTATCCAGAGCGAGCCCGCAAGAAGAGCTATTAAGGTGAGCCAGGTGAGTTCGGGGTCATACCGTCTCCTCCGAATTAATTGGCGTGCCGGTCTCCAGCCATGCCTTCAAAGAGGCGATATGGCGGGCCCAGCCTTCTTATACCCCGGCCTGTCCTTCGTGACTTTGGTTCAAGCGCCGTGGAAAAGAACCGCAACGTCGGCGAGTTTATCATAGGTTTTTCGTTAGATCCGCTCCTGTCGCAGCGCCAGGAACCGGCATCGCAGGTCATTACTTTTCTCTTCGCAGGTATCTTGGCTGTTTACCTCGGGATGCTTGCGTATGCCTTTGTCTCAACCAAGTGGTTAGACCGAGTTCGAAAGAGCAATATGCGGCTAGTGGATGGCGAACTTGGTGAGAACGAAGGCTCCAAGTCACCTATTGCTGAATTCCAAGACATCGACGATGCGCTCAAGCAGCTTCGTTTGGATGCACTCGAACTTATCGAACTTCAGTCGAAGGCCCGTGCTGACGAACGCATACGATATGTGGCAATCCACGATCCGCTGACGGATCATTGCAACCGACGGCGGCTGGATGAACACGCCGAGCAGTTTAGCACCAACACACCCGAGCAAAGTGATTGGCTTGAAATCCTTCACATTGATTTGGATGGGTTCAAGGACGTCAATGACAAGTCAGGACATCACGAGGGAGACACGGTTCTCAAGATTGCAGGGCGACGCCTCGGGCAGCTTCGGAGCACCGCAATGGCAATAGATATCTTTCTTGTAGGCAGCGACGAGTTTGTTGTCGTTTGTCTGCACGAAACCCGTGCGGCAAGTGAAGCGGAACCTCTCGCACCTGCGCAGGATGTGGTCGAAAGTCTCGGACGCCCGTACATTACAAAGGAGGCCGATGACGCCACTTTTGTAGAAGTGTCTCGCGTGAGTGCTTCTGTCGGCGTGACGATCGCGCCTATCCAAGACCTTGATCTTGAATGCTCGCTCACCGAGGCGGACAAGGCGATGTATGCTGCCAACGCACAAGGGAAAGACACATGTGTCTTGTTTACACCTGAGCTAAGTGATGCTCGCACAGAAAGACCGCAGCTGAAGGCGTTGAGACTCTCAACCAAGCACACATCTTGGCCTAACTCGGCTGCGATTTGCTGCAGGGACACTATATCGCGCGCGCAATGCCCGCTGAAAAATTCACAAAGGAGTATTTCAAACATGATAGTGCTGCTTAAAATTGCTGTCTTGTCAGTTTTCCTGCAGGCCGCAACAGCCGTACATGCGGATGAAAGAGATGAACTTGAGGTTCTATTCGTCAATCCAGGATTTGCGCATGGCTTTTGGGGAAGCGTCACGGACACTATGAGAGCCGCCGCCGAGGATCTGAACATCAATTTCACCGTTCTCGACGCCGATCGTGATCGGATCAAGATGCTGGATCTGACGGAGCAAGCGGCAAGTCGTGGGATATGCGATCATCGTCAACGAACGCCAACAGGACCCGACGTTAGCGCGAGCTCTTGACGACGCCGGCATCGAGTATCTTTTCTTGCTGAATAGGCTATCCAACGAGCAAAAGGACCAGATGCGCGCCAATGGCGGCCTCACGCACTACATCGTAACGATAACGCCTCGAAACTTCATCACCGGGTATCAAAATACGCTTGCGATTCTTGACGCTGAATCGCCAGATGTAGAAGGAACGATCCGGATTTTGGCTCTGCTTGGGGATACAGCGACGCCTGCTGCGACAGAACAAGTGGCTGGTATACGACAAGCTGTCAATTAAGCAGGAAATGCCGAGATCGTTCGCGCAATTTCTGTGGATTGGCTATTCGAACGGGCAAAATCAACCGTCGAGCTATACTTACAGCGTGATACGCCCGACTTCATCGGGACCGCCAGTGGTCCAATCGCGCTCGGTGCCATGGAAGCAGTTATGGAAGTTGGGCTGAAGCCCGGTCGCGACATAAAATTCGCAGGTGTCGGCTGGTTCCAAGATGTACTGGACGCTGTCGAGAATGGACAAATGACCCTTACCTATGGCGGTTATTTCATCTCTGGCGCGTGGGCAAGGACGGTACTTCGCGATGATGCGGATAACATAAGGCACGAAAATGCAGGAGAAATCGAAGCGCCGCTTTTCGGAGTGGACGAGGAAAGCATCACAGAATTCCAACATTTGGTAGGAGATCTCGATTGGACGGATGTTGACTTTTCCAGCTTCTTGAGGACTAGGACTGGAAAATCGAGATACGATTTCTCGCGCTCCGCGATCTTCGCCGCAATTCAAGATGGAGGGGTTTGATCCATGTGGTTGAAGTATTTTCTTGTTCCGGCTGCATTTGTGTAGGCAACTGCCGTGACTGCGGTCGGCGATGTGAGACCCATTCATGCTGTCTTTATAAATCCAGGCGATGACACCGGTTTTTGGAGGGATTCGAGTTCGGTTGTGATGATTGCGGCATGAAAGCTCGACATGTCGGTCGAGACTGCGCTCGAGCGCATCGAGATAGATGCGATTTGGGTCGTAAATGACGAGATTGCGCTTGCCACAAGGCGAGCCGTCGATGCCTGCGGAGAGCGCTGTACTGACACCGTAATTTCCGATCTGAATTGGTCCCGTGACGGTGTAGTCTCAGTCCGACGAGGCTAACTGGTCTCAACGCGTGGAGGCCGCTTCCTGGCGGGCGGCGTTGCCATTTCTTGCATAAGTACAGCTTTAGAAGACCAAGTATTGGGTGCCGAAATTTCCTTGGAAATGGCATTGATAAACTCCTCGAACGTTGACGCACTTGCGGATGTGTTGACCAGTCGAGATAGGGAGGTCTTGGATTTCGGGCGTCTTGGTCACGAAATTTTGCTTGGTTCAGCTGAAACAGAAACCGTCAGGAACCTTTTCGAATCCAGATAAGTGGAGTGAAAGACGACTGACGTCTGTGGAGCTATGGAGTAACGGCACGGCTCGTAGCGAATTTTGGCGTCTTGAGACGCAAAGGGCAAGAACAGCTGCAGCGACGCTACGGTACCCAAAAAATGCCTCGCGCCCAACTCAGCTTGTGGCAACCAACTTCGTAGGGCGTGTTCAGGGTGACGTCTAAGCACTTGGATATCAGATTTGACGGGTAGCCTTACAAACCGGTCAATGACGTTATTGTCGAGTTCCGGAACGTTCCGACTGGAATTGCCCAACAAGAGTGACTGGAATCGGTTTTTGGTTTAACGCCGCAAAACTTCTCAGGCGTTGGCGAATACGCAATGTGTAATTTTCGGTGTCTCCGCAACCAGTTGCCACTCAGATGGCCGTTGCACGGTGTATAAATTTCAGCTTTAGGTGCTGCACAGACTTCTTTGCTCGGGCTAGCAACCAAAAAACCTAGTTTTGTGTTCAAACCGGACATTCGGTCCCCAAAAAACGACAAACCCCCGAGCATTGCCGGGGGTCGTCTCTCTGGACGGAAACCCGTCCCAATGTTCAGAAAACCTAGAGCATGCCTTCGCGCTGTGCCTTTTTACGGGCAAGCTTGCGGGCGCGGCGAATTGCTTCAGCCTTTTCACGGGCTTTCTTTTCGCTGGGCTTCTCGAAATGCTGCCGAAGCTTCATTTCGCGGAAGACGCCCTCACGCTGAAGTTTCTTTTTCAGGGCACGAAGCGCCTGATCGACGTTGTTGTCGCGAACACTGACCTGCATGTGGTTGTCACCACCTTTCTAAGTTAGAGTTGTGCAAAATCTGCAGGAGGTGGGCGTATAGCAAGCTCGCATTAGCTTGTCCACTACTGGGACCACAGGAGTTTAACAATGTCGCTTGATGCTCTTCTAAATGCCGCCTTGCCCCATGTTGCCTTTGACGGCTGGTCCGAGGCCAGTTTCAAGGCAGCCTGCCGGGACTTAGAATTGACCGACGCAGAGGCGCGGTCATTTGCGCCACGCGGAGCGATCGACCTCGCGGTGGCGTACCATCGGCGTGGCGACGCCGCGATGGTTGAAAAGCTGGCAGATATGGACATGCGCGAAATGTCCATTCGTGAGAAGGTTGCGACCGCACTGCGCATCCGTCTGAGTGTTATGGATGACCGGGAAGCGGTGCGCCGTGCATCCACCTTGTTCTCCCTGCCCATGCATGCAACCGAAGGCGGCAAGCTGGTGTGGGAGACGTCAGATCACATCTGGAAAACACTTGGAGATGAAAGCCGTGACGGCAATTGGTACTCAAAGCGTGCCATACTATCGGGTGTTTGGGGAGCGACGGTGCTGTACTGGTTGGGGGACGATAGTGCGGGATACGCGGATACCCATGAGTTCATCGACCGTCGTATTGAAGACGTGATGCGATTTGAGAAGTTAAAGAGCCAGTTGAAAGATAATCCGCTGACGAAGCCGTTTATGCAGATGCAAGAAGCGGTCATGGGCCGAATGAAGGCGCCAGGTCCCCGCGATGATGTGCCTGGTGCGCGACTCTGACATGAAAGCAGTCGAAATTGAGATGCCCGGCGGACCGGAGGTTTTGCAGCTTCACGAGCGTGCCGTGCCTGAACCGCGCTATGGTGAAATTCGACTGCGCGTTGCTTACGCCGGCGTCAATCGCCCTGATGCGCTTCAACGTAATGGTGCGTACGATCCCCCTCCAGGTGCGTCAGCCGTTCTGGGCCTTGAGGCGTCCGGGACAATCGATGCTGTCGGCCCTGGCGTGACAGAGTGGAATCCCGGCGATCAAGTTTGTGCCCTCTTGCCCGGCGGTGGCTATGCGGAATACGCGGTCACGCCGGCCGCCCATTGCTTGCCCGTACCGCAAGGGATGAGCTTGGCGCAGGCGGCGTGTTTGCCGGAAACGTATTTCACCGTTTGGACCAATGTCATCCAGCGCGGCGAATTGCGGGCAGGAGAGACATTTTTGGTTCACGGAGGAACGAGCGGGATTGGCACGACGGCAATCCAGCTCGCAAATGTACTTGGTGCACGGGTCTTTGCCACCGCGGGTTCGGACGAAAAGTGTCGGGTCTGCGAAAAACTGGGTGCAGAACGAGGCATCAACTATCGTGATGAAGACTTTGTGTCCGTTCTCAAGGATGCGGGCCGGGCTGATCTCATTCTTGACATGGTCGGTGGCGACTATATTCCACGTAATATTAAAGCGTTGAAAGAAGAGGGGCGGTTGGTCTTCATTGCATTTCTCGGTGGGCCAAAGGTTGCCGTGAACTTCGCTGAAGTGATGGTTCGGCGACTTACTGTCACGGGGTCAACGCTGCGACCTCAATCAACCCTCGCTAAAGCCCGCATCGCGGCAGAGCTCCGTCGCGAAGTTTGGCCGTTGCTCGAAGCCGGGCGGATTGCACCGATCATGGATCAAACCTTCCCGTTGGAAAGTGTTGTGGCTGCCCATGAAGCGCTAGAGGCCGATCATATCGGCAAGATCGTTCTGAAGGTTGCCGGCGAATGACCCGAGCGCTTTGGGCAGTCGCCCTGGGCTACCCATTAGGACTGGTTGCCCTTGCGTATGTTTTGATGCGTCGCGATCCTGATCTGCTTTTCGATCCGTATTACATGATGGGCACAATTGCCTTGGCGCCCGCATTTTGTCTGAGTGTCGTTTTCGTGATTGGGCGAGGCGATCCCGCGCCAAATCGTATTTTGACAGTGCTTACCGGGATATGGGTTCTCATCGTAAGCGGCGCGCATCTTTGGTTCGTAAGTCTTATGGTGCGCACAGCACTACCGGATGGGCTCTAGAAGCGCGTCGGTTGAGCGACAGTCCCTGACAACGTCGATACCGCACTCACGGGGCTCTAGCTGGCGCGTCAAACAAATGCGCGCTTCTTGGACCCGTCCGGACTTGCAGGTGATCGTAATCCCGTCGGCTGTGAGCGCTTCGTTTTCCTCCAGAAAAGCCTGTTCAATCACTTTTGCCGGGACACGCACGGGATCGGTGAGTTTTCGAAGGAGTTCTGGGCGGGTGACACGGCCATACGCCTCCCGCGACAAACGATAGTAGTCATCGGCCGTTAGCCCTGTGCAGCGGCCGTGTTTGTTCCATTGATGCCAGGCATTGCCAGAAGAGCCGAAAAGATCAGCCTCGCTTCTGGTATCTGATCGCGAAGGATTGCGAGCGGCTGTTGGGCAGTAGCTGGGCCAGCCGTTTTCATATTGCGGCCAAAGACCGTGCAAAACCCAGCCAAAATCTGTGTCGGGTTCGCATTGGGGGGAGTTGCGGGCGTCACCCTCTAGGGCACACCAAGTGGGTGACCAGGATAGGGCCATGACGTAATAGTCGAAGTCCCCTGCTTGCTCTCCCTCCGCCAGCGCCGCGCCTGTCGTAATCAGCAATAGCCCCAGTACCCGCATTGACACTTCCCTCTCAGCCTTTCAGCGACTATATACCGTGTCACTCCCCGAAATTCGAGGATAGGTCCACCCGGATCAGCCGATTTCCGGCATTGCAATAGATTTGTCAGGAGACACCGTATGAGCAAACCGATCATGGCCAAAGCAACCGCCGTTTGGCTGGTTGAGAACACCACGATCAGCTTCAAGCAAATCGCAGATTTTTGCGGTCTGCACGAGCTGGAGGTGCAGGGAATTGCCGACGGTGATGTGGCGACGGGCGTAAAGGGGTTCGATCCGCTTAGTAACAACCAGCTGACACAAGACGAAATCGATGCGGCTGAAAAGGACCCGTTACACAAGCTAAAGCTCAAGTTTAATGCGGCTGCCGTGGGTGAGGAAAAGCGTCGCGGTCCGCGATACACCCCGCTGTCTAAGCGTCAGGACCGTCCCGCCTCAATCCTTTGGTTGGTCAAGTTTCATCCTGAGTTGACCGATGGCCAGATTTCCAAGCTTGTTGGTACCACCAAGCCTACCATTCAATCGATCCGTGATCGGACGCACTGGAACATTTCAAACATTCAGCCGATCGACCCTGTCGCGTTGGGTCTCTGCAAGCAAACCGAACTGGATGCCGCAGTTCAAAAGGCGGCAGCAAAGAAAGCGCGTGACGGTGAAGTTATGTCCGACGAAGAGCGTCGTAAGCTTGTGTCGACGGAGCAATCTCTGGAGGGCGACCCGGAGCCGAAAATTCCCACGGCAATTTCAGGTCTTGAGACGTTCACGCTCGGTGATGCACCGGAAGACGAGAACAAGGACGATATCCCTGATGCGGATAGCTTTTTCAACCTGCCGGACGGTGATGACCAGCCCGATGTCGACGATCAGAACGAAGGCTCGCGCTGAGCGCGTCGCCCTTGCCGACCTCAGGCTGGTTCAGTTGAAGGGACTGAAGGCCTGAGATCGGGCGAAGCACTCGTCACACAACCAAGTAACTCAAGACGATCACACACACTTGCCGAATTTTCGGCGTGTTTTATTTAACTTCATTAAAGTGACATTAGTTTGGCTACTGCAGGGGAATTTTCAGCAGAGATGCTGCAAAACTGACGTGTTCCCTGCGCATGGTCTGCAGATTCACACAGATTTCCGGGCCCGAAGCGCTGCGCCGATGGTACCATCGTCGAGATAGTCGAGTTCGCCACCAATGGGGACACCTTGTGCAAGCGACGTGACCTTGACGCTGTGTTCCAGTTGTTCCGCTATGTAATGTGCCGTGGTTTGACCATCCACTGTGGCATTCAAAGCGAGGATCACCTCTGAAATCTCTTCGCTTGCCACGCGGTCCAAAAGCTTTGGGATGCGAAGCTCTTCCGGGCCTACAGCGTCAAGTGCCGAGAGCGTGCCGCCCAGTACATGATAGCGCCCTTTAAAAACGCCAGACCGTTCCATCGCCCAGAGGTCAGCGACATCTTCAACAACACATAGCTCACCGTTGGCACGTTTTTCGCTTAGACAAATATCGCACAGGTCTGCGGTGCAAATGTTACCACAGTTCAGACAGGCCCGCGCTGTTTCGGCGACACGCGCCATTGCGTCAGCCAGCGGCATAAGGACCAACGCCCTTTTTTTGACGAGGTGCAAAACTGCACGCCGTGCGGAGCGGGGACCGAGGCCCGGCAAACGCGCCATAAGCTCAATAAGTTCTTCAAGTTCACTCGGCGCGCTCACTCCGCTTCTCCGGGCAAGGAAATACGCGTCACGGTATATCCGCTGCGCCTCAGCATGGCGACCAGCCCATTCGCACCGGGTAGATGCGCAGCTCCTACGGCAACAAAAACGCCGCCAGCATTGAGTTCGGGCACGAGTTCTTCGAAAAAGCGCTCGTTTCGATCATCTAGCAAGTAGGCGTTTGTCCGCGTTAGCGCCTGTCGCCCGTCTGCCCCGAATACACGGTCCAGATGCGCAGCGTCCCATGCTGCGAGAAGGCCTAGACGCCCCTCAAGATAGAGTTGGAGCGCGGTGCTTCGCTCTACGGGAGATGTTGGGGGTTCCAGGTAACTCGCATAGACCGTTACGATGGCTTTTGCCGTCTCTTCGTCTTCACTCATTGCGGTAAGGAATGCGCCCGGTTCTTCGAGGCCGATGATAGACGCCCCGGCGACATGACCCAACGTGTGAATGAAGTCGTCCTGAACCGGCAGCGTGCCGCTTGTGAAGTCTTCGCATGGGTCTGACAAAAGCAATTCGGCCAGACCGCCATAAGTCAGCACGTAAAGCGCATCGTCAAACGTGCCATAGCCATAGAGACGGTCATAGACCCATCCCTCCGCCTCGGGGGAAAGAAACCCAAGGTCGAGGGGGTCCTGTCCTGCGAAGGGGTCGCCGGGGTCACGATATCGGCCTGGAAGATCATACTGCATCAGGAAACTCGTCCGATCCGGAAACGTGAAGTCGATTTCCAGCGCAACAGCGCGCGCATTTGCGATTTCGGATTTCACTACGTCCGGCAGATCGAGAATTTCTCGCGATGACACGTGAAAAGTGCCCCAAAGATGAGATGTTGTCCCATCAGGCGTTTCCACCTTCCAAAACCGACCGGTGCTATTGGGAATTGCGGAAGCCGCTTGTTCGATGGCCGCCATGTCATAGGGCGCAAAGCTCGCAGCCTGGATAGGACGCGGCGGCGCCTCACAATACGCCGGCGTGGCCCAATCCTGAGCAGTAGCGACTGCTGGAAAGGCTGCAAAAACAGCCGTCGCCACAGCCGCTGAAAGCTTTGGCGCCAATTCGGGGTTTTGCTTATTCATATGCGCTGATGGCTCGGTAACCTGTCAAAATGCCGACAACGCGCATTAAAAGGGCAGCTTCATATCGGCCGGAAGGCCGAGTTCCTCGGTAATCTTGCGCATTTCATCTTGGTTTTTTTCTGCCGCCTTAGATTGCGCGTCCTTAATTGCGGCAAGGATCAAGTCTTCCACGACTTCCTTCTCGTCCGGATTGAAAATCGTTGGATCGATATCAAGGCCGACCAGCTCACCTTTGGCGGTGGAGGTTGCTTTGACCAGACCGGCGCCGCTTTCGCCAACCACCGTTATCCGCCCGAGTTCTTCTTGCAGCTCGACCATCTTTGTCTGCATGTCCTGGGCTGCTTTCATCATCTTGCCCATATCGGCAAGTCCGCCAAGTCCCTTAAGCATCGCGCTCTCCTCTGTCGTTTGTTTCTAGATACGGAGCGCGGCGCTCTGCGGCAAGAAGTGCAAGGACCTATTTTCTGAAGAAACGGCGACACTCGTTAATCGTCGTCGAACGGATCCCATTCGTCCTCTACCTCCCCAAGCGCTTCGACCGTCGCTTTCGACGCCAATTCGTTGGCCGATTGCAGCGTGCCAATTTTTGCTTTCGGGAACGCGGCAAGTATGGCGGCCACCGTCGGGTTGTTCTTGGCCTCTTCCTTGAGTTTGTCGATCTCCGCCTCTTCCGCCTCCCGCGCCGTTGGTGCGCCGCCTTCGGCGGTAACGGAAACGACCCAACGAACGCCTGTCCAGCTCTGAAGCCTTTGCCCGAGGCGTTGTGCCAAGTCCGCAGGCGCCATTGGGGACGGTTCGAACTCAATTCGACCCGGTTGGTAGGAGACGAGCCGCACGCCGCTCATCACCTGCTCCTTCAAAAGCTGGTCGCGATTTGCGGCGATGAGGTCGATTACCCTTTGAAAGGTAGGGAAACGTGCGAGGGCGCTTTCCGGTGCGACCGCCAAGACCGCCTGCGGGGCACCTGCTCCCGATGGCGCAGCGGATTGTGCGGCGGCGCGATCCGCAACCGCCTGGGCACCTGCGCTCGCAGTGGTTCGCGGTGCGCCATCCGGGGTCGATACATTGGACGGCGGTGGCGGCGTCGCGTCCTTGAGTTTGGCCACAAGATCACCCGGTGTCGGCAGATCAGCGACATGTGTCATGCGGATCACAGCCATTTCCGCGGCCATCATTGCGTTGGGGGCGTGGCTGACCTCTTCCAGCGCTTTGAGGCCCATCTGCCACATCCGCGTAAGCACAGGCATGGCGAGCTTATCGGCCATCGCTTGACCTCGGGCGCGCTCATCGGGGCTGACTGTGGGATCCTCCGCAGCTTCGGGTGTGATGCGGATAACGCTGATCCAATGGGTGATTTCTGCAATATCTCGGAGGATTGCCAAGGGATCGGCCCCGTCAGCGTATTGCGCCGATATCTCTGAAAGAGCGGCAGCGGCGTCCCCGGTCACGATGTACTCGAACAAATCCATCACACGGCCGCGATCGGCAAGACCCAACATCGCGCGCACTTGATCAGCGGAGGTTTCGCCAGCGCCGTGGCTGATGGCCTGATCCAGAAGCGATTGCGCGTCACGGGCAGAACCTTCAGCGGCCCGCGTTATTAAAGCTAGTGCATCGTCCGCAATCGATGCGCCTTCCGCATCGGCAATGCGCCGCAGCATTGCTATCATGTCCTCGGGTTCGATCCGGCGCAGGTCAAAGCGTTGGCACCGCGAGAGAACCGTGACAGGGACTTTCCGTATCTCCGTCGTTGCAAAGATGAATTTCACATGCGCTGGCGGTTCTTCCAGCGTTTTCAAAAGCGCGTTGAACGCGCTCGTCGACAGCATATGCACTTCGTCGATGATGTAGATTTTGTATCGCGCGGACGCGGCCCGGTAATGCACGCTGTCGATAATTTCTCTGATATCGTTGACGCCGGTGCGGGAGGCGGCGTCCATCTCTAGCACATCTACATGCTGTCCCTTGGCGATGGCGGTACAATGTTCGCACACGCCACAAGGGTCGGTGGTTGGCCCGCCACTACCATCCGGACCTATGCAATTCATGCCCTTTGCGATGATCCGCGCCGTTGTTGTTTTGCCAGTGCCGCGAATACCCGTCAGGATGAAGGCCTGAGCAATCCGATCCGCCTCGAACGCGTTCTTTAGCGTACGGACCATCGCATCCTGACCCACAAGATCGGCGAAAGTCTCCGGCCGGTATTTCCGGGCCAGCACCTGATAGGTCTGGTCTGCTTCTATATTGCTCATGGGCCCCGGCGGATTCGTCACCTGCAAAGGTTAAACTGCGGCATCGCAAGGGTCCACCACATCAGCTTGTCAGAAAGCGATATATCTCGTCCTTGAGGGCGGCTCGCTCTTTGCGAAGCTCGATTTGTGCAACGTCGCCCATGGGTTCAACGTTGGTTTCAGCGCGATGAACCGACCGGTTAACGGCGTGGTAGTCGTCAAACAGTTTGATGAAATGGGTGTCTGACAGTTTGAGCTGCGAGATCTTCTCTGCGTGCTCAGGGAATTCTGCGACAAGCTCGTGCGGGGTATTTCCCATGGTGGCCTCCTTTGGATGTCCAAAATTTCCAACAAATGGCCACTACCGTCTCTGATCTGAATCAAGTCTCAGCCTAGTCCCTCCAGTTATCGGTCGCTTAGTGGCTGGGGAGAAAAAAGCGGCTTGGTTTTGTCGCCTGCTTTTTGGATCTATGCTGCTTGCCGATGAACTCTAAATGCAACCTGAATGACAATGTCGTCACCAAGCTACCAGATCGCCGAACTCCCTTGCCGGAATGGCTGGCTCGGTATCGCGCCGATGCCCGGGCGCAAAAATGCCTACGAATTTGATTTATCATCGATTTTGCGATGGCAGGCTAACCTTGTATTGACGATGACCACGCAGCACGAGTTTAAACGCGCGGGTGCCGAGGCGATGGCATCTGACCTCGAAGCCTGCGGTGTTGGCTGGCGACATTTACCGATCCCGGATTTTGGTGCGCCGCCGCCGGAGGTGGCGGCGCTTTGGCCTGAGGTTTCGGCTGAGGCGCACGCCCTTTTGGAACAAGGCAGGCGTGTTCTAGCGCACTGTTTCGGCGGATGTGGCCGGTCCGGCATGGCGCTTTTGCGCTTGATGGTTGAGGCGGGCGAAGACGCGGACCCGGCGCTCGCCCGACTGCGTGATGCGCGCCCCTGCGCCGTTGAAACCGAAGCACAGAAAGCCTGGGCGTCGATCCCCATGTTCGAGCGATGTGGCTGGTCAAGATGAGCAGTCCGAGCGATGGCCAGCGTCTATTGCTGACCGTGTTGCTCGCTTTGTGGCTTATGGCCTACCTGTATTCCTTCGTGAGTTTTGCACTAACCGAGCCAAACGGCAGCGGGTTTACGCGCGGCGCGAACAGGTTGGAGGCGTTTTTTGGCTGGCAAGGCATCGCGGGCCTGTTTGCGATCGCGGTATTTGGTATTTCCCGCAAATGGCCTGCGGGTTCCGTTGTGCGAAAGTCAGGTATGGTCCCGCTCGCGCTCGCGGGCCTGTTGCTTGCCGCAATGATTGGCGTACTGACTTGGGCAAGTTTAACTGTAAATTGAGGGTGAGAGGCTGGACAACGACCCAAGCGGGGCTCGTTACGGCTGCTTCCTTCCGGACCTGACCGGGTTGGCGAGGTGCTTGCCCGCGCCAACCTCTCGAATTTTACGTAATTTGCTCGGGCCTCTTTTGCAAGAGCGGCATGACTTACCGGAATGTTAAAGGCCTCCGACTAGGGTTGCTACCGCGAGGAAAGGTGGCGCCGGTGCAGCTCAGGTACCTACTCATTATCGTGTTCTTTTTTCTGGCGCTTTCGCCGGTATTGCTGTTCCGTGCCTGGCCCCATTCCGTTTTGATGGAACGTGAACTCAAGGAAGTTGAGGAAACACATCTTCTGCTCGCAGAAAATGTAGCGGCATCCTTGCAGCGGTACGCAGAAGATGTTGAAACAACGGTAAAATTTTTAGGTGATAACCTTCAGCTGTGGGGTGCGAGCCCGCGCCTGCTCGATATAATGAGGCCGCTTGGCATACGGAAACTATGCCTCTTTGACCGGCGTTCTGGTGAGGTTACTGAAAGCCTAATTCTTGGCGGGCTCCCTTGTCCTTCGGTGGTGTTGGCCGCTTCTTTTGGATTGGACGCGGACAGTCTGGAAAGCGGTGAATTTCGCTATAGCGCTGTCAAAATGGCACCCGATGGAAACAATGTTTTCCGATTTGGGCTAAAGTTATCGGACGATATCCTGCTCTTGGGGTCGCTCAGCACGGAAGTTGTCCATGAGCTTGGCGCTGCCATTGCTTTCGGTGAGCGAGGGCATGCTGCGATTGTCGACCAGGACGGCAACGTTCTATCCCATCCTCTGCCTGACTGGGTGAGGGAACGCAGAAATATCTCGGAGATTTCGGCCGTCCAACGTATGCTTTCTGGACAAAGCGGCGTCACGCTTTTTCGATCACCGGCCCTCGGCGCGGACATGGTTGCGGGCTTTGCACCCGTAAATGGACCGGGTTGGGGTGTTATGATCCCCCAACCTCTGGAGGAGTTAGAAAGCAAGGTCGCGGAGGCACAGGAGTCAACACTGTATGTACTCTTGATCGGTGTCGGCAGCGCGCTTCTTCTCGCGTTGCTTGGGTCCATGGTTGCTGTCCGGCCTTTGGAGGAACTCACCAAGACCGCAAAGCGGGTGTCTCTGGGGGACTTGGCGTTGCCCCCTTCGATGGCGTACCGCGCCTTTCAGTCACGGGAATTCCGTGAGCTTCACGACGGTATTCGGAACATGGTTTTACGGCTCCGAAAGAACCAGGAGCGCATTAACAAACTGGCATTTTTCGATACGGTAACCGGCTTGGCCAACCGAGAGTGCTTTCGGAGGCGTGTGCAAGCCTTTTTGGACGATGGCAGCGCAGGCAATCAAGGTTCTCTCCTGTTCATCGACCTGGATGGTTTCAAGGCGGTGAACGACACGATGGGGCACGATGCTGGCGATGATGTTCTAGGGCAGGTAGGGGCGCGTTTAAGCCTCCTTCTTGGAGGCGAAGCGCTGACGCCCAGGCATCCTATTTTGAAGGACTATAAATCCGCGGGTAGTGTAGCGCGGCTTGGCGGTGATGAGTTTGCAATATTTCTTCCCCATGCTGACGCAAAGGCTGCTTTGAACTTTGCCGAAGATGTCAGACAGAAAATTGAGGTGCCATTTCCCTACGACGAAAGCATTCTTTCACTCGGCGCAAGTATCGGTGTTGCAAGGCTCCCCGAGGATGCAACCGACTATAGCGGCCTGCTGAAGGCCGCAGATATCGCGATGTACGAGGCTAAACGCGGCGGCAAAAACAGAGCTTGTGTCTATAGCGCCTCTCCGCCCATTCGACGCGAGCGCCGACACAATATGGCCGAGGACCTTTTCTCTTCGGAGATCTCCGATCAAATCGAAATGCACTATCAGCCGGTCTATAGGGCTACAGACATGAGAGTTGCCAGCGCCGAAGGTCTTATCCGCTGGCAACACCCAAAGTATGGTCTCCTCACTCCGCAATCCTTCTTTAAGATGGTAGCTCAGTTAGGACTCCAACGACAGATCGATAAACTGGCATTCGAACAGACCATTGATGCCATGCGGGACCTCGCGGCGAGAAATCTGTCTCCAAAGCGCCTATCTCTCAACATTCCCGTGGAAAGGCTTTTGGACACTGCTTTTGTGGATCACGTGCTCGAAGTACTGCCTTTGCCATTCAGACTTAGTTTCGAGTTGGTAGAAGCGACCTATTCTGATGCATCCGTCGACCAGGCCTATTGGGCAGTTGATCGTTTGCGAGAAGCCGGCGTTGAATTTGAACTCGACGACTTTGGGTCTGCCGAAGCCTCGCTCACGGCAATGCTAAACCTTGCGCCACATCGCATCAAAATTGACCCCCGCCTCACTTCTGGCGTTGCTGATAGCCCAGGGATCGCGGCGATGATTTCGGGTCTTGTGCGAACTGCGCACGCGCTCGAAATCGATGTGGTCGCCAAAGGTCTGGAAACGCACGAGCAAGTAGGCTGCCTTAGAAGGCTGGGGGTCGATTATCTTCAGGGTTTCGTGCTGAAAAAACCGCTGGATGCCCAAGATCTGGCCGCAACATTGCGGGACCGTCTTGTGACGCCGACGACTGATGGTCGTGTCAAAAATCAAATTTCAGCCGTTGAAAGCCGTTATTCGTGATGTTTAACGGCTCAATGTTCAGGCGATGCAGACGGCTTTTTTTGTGCGTAGCCTTGGGCGACGTTTCGAGCAAGGCTGATGCCCCATCCACTTTTGTTAAGGCCCAAGGCGCACCAAGTAACTCCCGGTCGGGTGCGGTCTCCCTGAGAAACGCAAGCAAGACGTCCTTCAGCAATACCTGCGTTTCGCAAACAACCCTGCAATCGTCGGCGCCTGGAAAAGTACCCGAACCGTTGACCCTGAAATCGTTAGTGACGATACGGAACGTCATGTCGGAGGATACGCGGTCGCCATGGATGCGAAGGTCCCGCACACGAGCGGAGCCGGGATTTGCCACACCACCATCTACGGTGAAACGCGCGTCATTTGACACATCGAGCTTGTAAGTTACTCCAGTGATTGTGTCGAAATTATAGGATGGGAATGCTGAGTTTCGAAGCGGCTGCGGTCCGAGGTTTAGTGTTATCTTGTTGAAAAGTCCGGCACTATACTCGAGCCAATTCTGGAGCTCTTCTCCATTGACCTCTACAATACACAGCATGTTCGGGTAGCCGTAAAGGTCGGAGACATGCCGGACGGCAACGTCGCCGGCTGGCACATCGACGAAGTGGTTCGGCCCAGCTCGCCCGCCCATCTTGAAAGGCGCTGCTGCCGACAAAAGTGGGATGTCAGCTTTGATGTCTGACATATGTGTTTCCGCGTACCACGCCTGAGCGGTTGCAACGAAGAGCACGGCACTCGACGGTTCGATCATTGCAAAGTAGCTGTCCAGCGCGATCTTTGTCCTTCCCGCCGGTTTGCGCGTGTATGCCCTCGTCCCAGTATGCGCCGCATGCGTTTTCTCGAGGATTTCGTTTTCCAACGCGCTTGGTGCGTCTTCCAAATCATCCACCGGCATGACCGCGACGTGGCTGTCTAACACTTGCCAGCCTGAACTTTGCTGCTTCAAAACAAGGTCGATCTGCCCAATATGCGAACCACCAAATCCTGCCATTGTTGCCGGTTTTCCATGCAGATGCCCGCGGATGACATCGACACCTATGATCCCCTCGAATGCCGAAGAGGGGAAAACCAAGTGGCTGTGCCCGGCGAGGACGACATCGATGTCTGGCAGTGCGGCAACAGAAAGCGCGGCGTTTTCAGAAGCGCCGACCGTGTCCTTTTCGCTGACGCCGGAGTGACAAAGCGCAATCACAATGTCAGCCCCCTCTGATTTCATCTTCGGCGCGTAAAACCTGGCGGTTTCAAAAATGCCGCGGGTCTCTACACGCCCGGAGAGGTGCTTTTTATCCCAATATGTAATTTGCGGCGGTAGCAGGCCGAGCACGCCGATGCGCAACATATGATGATCGCCACCCGCGTCGATCATCTGCCGTTCTAGGAGTGCGTAGGGTGGCAACAGCCTCTTATCGTCAGCGGGCGTGGCACCGCGCTCTCGCACAGCATTTGCGCACACCCAAGGAAAGGTCGCTGCTGCCAACGTATCCTGCAAGAAATTCAGGCCATAATTGAACTCGTGATTTCCTAAAGTCGCGGCGTCGAAACGCATCAGGTTCATGGCGTCGATCATGGGATGGATTGCGTCTGACCCCGCCTTATGCTGCTCGACCGACCAATCGCCCATCGGGTTGCCTTGGAGGAAATCGCCATTGTCAAAGAGTAAGGTGTTGGGCGCACCTGCGCGTCGGTTTTCAATGAGCGTGGCCGCACGGGCGAGGCCATGGCCGCGACGCTTTTGGTCCGCATAATAATCGTAAGGGTAGATTTCCATATGCAAGTCGCTGGTATTCAGGACACGGATCAGAAGGTCGCTTCCGTTTGGCGTATGCGTAGACTGGAATTGAGTTGCTGATGCGTCGTTAGACTTGCTCATGTCGCAGCTATAGGGCGAGTTTGGTGATAGAACCAGCAGACACCTGTTTGCGCCTCGCAACCGCCCGTGCGAAACCATGGTCAAGTACGGAACGCGCTTCATGAAAGATGCAGAAACGGTAATGTTTGGTGGCTCGGGCCTCGACCGCGCGGCAGAGCTGCGTCGCGAGCCGAATAAGATTGACGCGCTTTTGAAAAATGGCAGTGTCGTGCCGTTTTGGCGCGGCAAGCCCTTATTGAACACGAAAACGCGGGTGCCTGTGTTCCTTCCCGCCAATCACGCTGTTTTCGCCGATGCCCTCGAACCGCCGGTCTTTCTTGGTTTGGTGGACGGATTTGGACGTTTCGCGCGTGACATTTCTGCGTTTGAGGCAGTGTCCGACATGGAAACGGTTGGCCAGTTCACTGACCCATCTGAGCAGCATCATCCGGATTTGCCGGGCACGCAGGTCTTCGCCGAGCTTCGGGCCAATTTGTCGTGTCTGAGCCCGCAGGCGGCCGAGCTTCTTGCGACCGGCAAGGCGCTGCTGGAATGGCACCGCACACATCCGTTCTGTGCCCGTTGCGGTGAAAAAAGCACCATGGCGGACGCCGGTTGGCAACGGACATGCGCCAGTTGCAAGGCGCATCATTTTCCCAGGACGGACCCTGTCGTGATTATGTTAATTACGCGAGGAAACGCTGTCCTCATGGGACGCTCACCCCATTGGCCAGAAGCGATGTACTCCCTCTTGGCGGGTTTTGTTGAGCCTGGCGAGACCATTGAAGCCGCCGTCAGACGCGAGACATTCGAGGAAGCAGGCGTTCGGGTGGGGGACGTTCGCTACCTGTCCTCGCAACCGTGGCCCTTCCCGAACTCCCTCATGTTTGGCTGCGAAGGTGCCGCAATGTCTGATGAAATAAACATCGATCCAGCAGAAATCGAAGATGCGTGCTGGGTGACGCGCGAAGAGATGATGGCTGCGACGGCGGGCCATCGGCCTGATATGCGCCCTGCGCGACAGGGCTCCATTGCGCGTTTTTTAATCGAAAAGTGGTTGGCGGATGCGCTCGACTAGCGGCAAGGCGGCGATATGAAGCTATCGACAAGCGAGGATATCGATGCACCGATTGAGAGAGTTTTTGCATCCGTTTCCGATTTTGCGGCATTCGAGCGCCGGTTAGTGCGCCGAGGTATCGACATCACCCGTGATGAAAGCACGCCCCACGACCAAGTTGGCGCGCATTGGCATGCGACGGTCTTATGGCGAGGTCACGCCTACAAAATTGACGCCAGACTTGTGTCGATGAACCCGGTTGAAGGCTACTTGTTCGAAAACAGTTCGAACGGGGTAGAGTGCCTCGCAAGCGTGGATCTCGTTGCTTTGTCTGAAACTCGTACACGTCTTCTTGTATCTCTCGATTTGAAACCTGCAACGCTTTCGGCCCGGCTGTTACTTCAATCGCTGAAGTTGGCGAAAGGCAATCTGACTCGCCGGTTCGAAGCGCGTGTTCATGACTTTGCCAAGGACTTATCGAGCTAGTCGGACGTTCCGGGTTCGATCAATCACGAAACTCACAACCGGTGAAAAGATCGCCGTAACGATTGCGCCGCCAAGGCCGACAATATAGATCGCCCCGATGATTTCGCTCAAGACCTCCCACTCGAAGGTTTTTAGCGCGCTGAATACGCCGAGGGCCAAGGCGGCAATCCATCCCGCACTGGACATGCCCGCCAGCGCGCCGAGTCGCAGTCGGTGGGTGATGGGAAGGTCGCCAAAACGATGGCCCGCATAGGCGATCATCGTAGGCAGTCCGAGCCGCCCGATCAGGTATGCATTGACGGTCAGAAGTCCGACAACACAGAGTTTTGCGATAAGTTTTGGTGAGAAGTTCTCAGGAGAAAAGCCGGTTCTGAGCCAAAGCAAAACAAGACCGCTTGCCCAAAACAGGGCGAGGCCGAAGGCGACGGTGTGATGGTAGCGTTGGAGATCGTAAAGTTCACGTTCATCGAGGGGCCGAAACAGGGAACGAGCCGCGCAGAGATCAGCGATGATAGCAACACCGAAACCGAGCGCGAGACCTAACAAGTGTGCGGCGCGGGCCGCGTCATTCAGAAGGATGAGGTCCATCCGCGTTCCAGTCGTGATTTTATATCCCGGGACCGGAGGTTCCGACCCACACCATCATCATTGGTAAAGTCTCGCGGAAATGTGGCACCCTTTGGACGGCATTATGACAGGCGGGAAACGGATTGTCGCGAAACTGGAATTTGCAAGGCTGGTGCTGCGGCAAATGATTCGCTATCATCACATCAGACCCGGAAAACGGGCAAGAGGCAGTGAGCAGGTCTCATGACAGATATGATTTATGGCTCGAGCCTTTCAGGGGACGGCGAGCCAATATTTCCCAGGTGGTGGCGCACCATCGACAAGTGGTCGGTGAGCTGCGTTTTATTGCTATTCGGTCTTGGCCTTCTGCTGGGACTTGCCTCCTCTCCTCCGTTAGCCGAACGAAACGGGTTTGGCGCGTTTCATTATGTCGAAAAGCAGTTAATCTTCGGCTTTCTGGCGCTCGTTGCAATGTTCACAATCACCTTGATGTCGCCCACGATGGTGCGACGGCTCGCGGTTTTGGGCTTCCTTGCGTCCTTTGTCGCCCTTTTGCTTCTTCCGTTTTTTGGAACAGATTTCGGCAAAGGCGCTGTTCGTTGGTATTCCCTGGGATTTGGTTCGTTCCAACCTTCGGAATTCCTGAAGCCGGGGTTCATCGTGTTAGTCGGCTGGATGATCGCAGCCTCTAATGAAGTGGCCGGGCCGCCAGGGAAAAGCTATTCCTTTGGGTTGGCGATCATCATCGTTCTGCTTTTGGCCATGCAACCCGACTTTGGACAGGCATGTCTCGTTCTTTTTGCTTGGGGCGTGATGTATTATGTCGGGGGCGCACCGTTTCTCATTCTCGCCGGCATCGCGGGCATGACAGTCGCAGCGGGGGCCATGGCGTATCAGCATTCGGAACACTTTGCGCGCCGGATCGATGGCTTTCTATCGGCAGAAGTCGATCCCACGACGCAATTGGGTTACGCCGCCAATGCAATCAGAGAAGGCGGGTTTTTCGGTGTGGGCGTCGGCGAAGGTACGGTGAAATGGTCCTTGCCGGATGCGCATACGGATTTCATAATTGCAGTGGCTGCCGAGGAATACGGATTGCTCCTCGTGCTGGTCATAATCTTTCTTTATGCCACCATCGTGCTGCGCTCCCTCTTCCGGCTGATGCGCGAACGTGATCCTTTTATCCGCCTTGCGGGCACGGGGCTGGCGTGCACCTTTGCCATGCAAGCCATGATCAATATGAGCGTCGCCGTACGTTTGCTTCCCGCGAAGGGCATGACCCTACCGTTTGTCAGCTACGGCGGTTCGTCGCTTGTGGCCGGGGGCATTATGGTCGGCATGTTGTTGGCTTTCACCAGAACACGGCCCCAAGGCGAAATACGCGATTACCTCGTACGGAGCGCCAAGTGAGAAAGCCGCCCCACCTTGTCATCGCTGCTGGCGGCACTGGCGGTCATATGTTTCCAGCGCAGGCGTTGGCGGAAGTAGGACTGTCCCGTGGTTGGCGGGTGACACTGTCGACCGACCCGCGCGGCGCCAGATATGCAACAGGCTTTCCAAGCAGCGTGTCCATTCGCCAGGTGACAAGCGCCACCCCAGCTCGGGGTGGTATCGTTGGCAAGGTGCTGGCGCCGTTCCGAGTTCTGTTTGGAACGCTCACGGCGATTGCGCGCTTCGTCGCAGATCGACCAAGCGCAGTTGCTGGCTTTGGCGGGTATCCTTCAATTCCGGCGCTGTCTGCTGCGTGGGTCTTGCGGGTACCTCGGTTGATCCATGAGCAAAACGGTGTTTTGGGCCGAGTGAACCAGGTCTTTGCCACGCGGGTGCACAATGTCGCCTGCGGCACATGGCCAACGGTACTTCCGTCCAATGCCGATGCGATCCACGTGGGAAATCCGGTTCGAGGTGCCGTTCGACAGTTGGCAGGATACCCATACCCGGGACCTGAGCAGACGCTCCATGTTGTGGCATTCGGTGGAAGTCAGGGAGCACGCGTGATCTCCGACACAGTCCCGGAAGCAATTGCACGTCTGCCTGAAACACTGCGTCAAAAGTTGGCAGTCACACACCAAGCCCGACCGGAAGATGCGGCGCGTGTGAAGCAAGTTTACGACGCGGCGGGCATTGAAGTGGATATCGCGCCGTTCTTTGCCGATATGCCCGAGCGTATGGCGGCCGCGCATTTGGTGATTTGCCGGTCCGGCGCGTCATCTGTTGCAGACCTCAGCATCATCGGGCGTCCTTCCATCCTTATCCCGCTCGCCGCCGCCATTCGGGACGAGCAGACCGCGAATGCGCGGGGTTTGGTAGATGCCGATGCCGCGGTTTTGATCCCGGAGTCCAAGCTTGACCCAGCCAGTCTATCGGAGCAGATACTGCTCATATTGACATCGCCCGGTGTCGGCAAACGCATGGCGGCCAACGCGCTGACTGTGGGTACACCGAATGCTGCCGAAGCCCTCGCGGACCTTGTTGGCCACTTGGCAGGAGAGTGAAATGAACGCAGCCGCCGTAACGAAACTCCCCACTGAAATGGGCCCTATACACTTTATTGGTATCGGTGGGATTGGGATGTCGGGGATTGCCGAGGTGCTATTGGAGGCGGGCTATTCTGTTCAAGGCTCAGACCTGAAGCGCTCCAAGATCACGGACCGCCTCGAAGCAAAGGGCGCGCGCATTTTCGAAGGCCAGCGGGGCGAAAATCTTGAAGGGGCGGAAGTTATAGTGATTTCCTCTGCCATTAAACGCGGGAATACCGAACTGGATCATGCCCGCTTGTTGGGACTGCCCGTTGTGCGCCGCGCGGAGATGTTGGCAGAACTGATGCGCCTCCGATCAAATGTTGCCGTCGCAGGTACCCACGGAAAAACGACAACCACGACGATGGTTGCGGCCCTTTTGGATCATGGTGGCATTGACCCGACCGTCATCAATGGCGGGATCATCCACGCCTACGGGTCGAACGCGCGCGTCGGTCAGGGTGAGTGGATGGTCGTTGAGGCGGATGAGAGTGATGGCACATTCAACCGTCTGCCGGCGACTATTGCGATCGTCACAAACATCGACCCCGAGCATATGGAACACTGGGGTACCATCGAAAACCTCAGAAAGGGCTTTGATGATTTTGTGTCCAACATTCCGTTTTATGGTCTTGCCGTTCTTTGTACCGATCACCCGGAGGTGCAGGCTCTGGTTGGTCGCGTGACGGATCGGCGCGTCGTGACGTTTGGTTTCAACGCTCAAGCTGATGTGCGCGCCGTAAATCTGACCTTTGACAGCGGCAACGCGCATTTTGATGTTGAGATTGCCGACGATGTCACCATTGAGGGATGTACCCTGCCCATGCCCGGCGATCATAATGTCTCCAACGCATTGGCTGCTGTTGCTGTCGCCCGACATCTCGGCATGAAATCGGTTGAGATTCGCGAAGCTCTTGCGCAGTTCAAAGGGGTGAACAGGCGCTTTACCCGCGTGGGTGAAGTTGATGGCGTGACCATCATCGATGACTATGGTCATCATCCTGTCGAGATCGCGGCTGTGCTAAGAGCGGCCAGGCAGGCCGTCGGCAGCGACACGGACGCCCGTGTCATAGCAGTGCATCAGCCGCACCGATACTCTAGGCTCTCGTCGCTCTTTGAGGATTTCTGTACGTGCTTTAATGAGGCAGACGTTGTTGGCATCTCGGAAGTCTTCGGTGCAGGTGAAGCTCCGATCCCCGGTGCCAGCCGCGAAGACCTTGTGGCGGGCCTTATCCGACATGGCCACCGACACGCGAGATCCGTGATGGACGAAGACGATCTTGAACGGCTCGTACGCGAACAGGCGCGTCCCGGTGACATCGTGGTGTGCCTCGGTGCGGGCACCATCAGTACATGGGCGAATAATTTACCAGCGCGGTTGTCAAAGTCCGCTGCCTAACGAAGCGCCGTGGGAGGTGACGAAGATTGCCTTGGCGCGAACACGCGCTCAAATCAAACCCGCATCCTTGAATAGCGCAGCAAGGCTGGCCTCCGGGCGTGCACCAAAGTGAGAAATGACCTCCGCCGCGGCGACGCATCCCATCTTACCGGCCGTTTCGAGCGATGTGTTCGCGGCATACCCGTAAAGAAAGCCCGCCGCGAATTGATCCCCTGCGCCGGTTGCGTCAATCGGCGTTATCATTTTGACCGGGACCGAAACCGTCGTCTCACCTTGCACAAGAAGAACATCCTGACCGGAGCGCGTGCAGACCGCAACGCCCGCATCATTGGCTGCTTGCATTAGCGCCGATGACAGGTCCGTCTGGTAAAGCGCTTCCCATTCATGCTCGTTCCCGATCACGTAATCCAGGTCTTGAACCAGACGCCGGAAGTCACCGCGATGCCGGTCGACACAGAACGGATCGGACAGAGCAATACCTGCACGCCCACCATTTTCCCGACAGAGCTTTGCGGCACGTTCAAATGCCGCTTTTCCCTTGTCTTTGTCGTAGAGGTACCCTTCCAAAAACAAAATTTGAGCGCGTCCTGCGACATCGTCCAAGACGTCCTCCGGTCCTAATTCTGACGAGATGCCAAGATAGGTGTTCATGGAACGCTCCCCATCCGGGGAAACGAAGATCATAGAACGTGACGTTGGTAACTCGCCGTCTGCCACCGGGGCATTTACAAAACTCGTGCCGTCATCCTCCATGGATTTCGCGTAGAAACGGCCAAGGGCATCGTCATACACTCGCCCGATGAACCCAGTTTTCAGACCAAGATTGCCGAGGCCCGCGAGCGTGTTTGCAACGGAGCCACCCGCTGCCTGAACCCGCTCGGACATCGCTGCATAGAGTAACTCACCGCGATCACGCTCCACCAGCTGCATGATCCCTTTCTCAATCCCCATATGTTCGAGAAAGCTGTCATCTGCTTTTGCGATGACATCCACAACGGCGTTGCCGATCCCGACGACTTGGAAACTCACGCTGTTTTCTCCTCAAATTGGCATAGGTCCGCTATCAGACACACCTGACATTTTGGTTTACGGGCAACGCACACATATCGCCCATGAAGAATGAGCCAATGATGCGCATGTAGCTGAAACTCGGCAGGAATGTTATCTTCGACGGCACGTTCGACAGCATCCACGTCTTTGCCTGGGGCAATGCCTGTTCGGTTTCCAACCCGAAATATATGTGTGTCGACGGCTTGGGCTGGCTGCTTCCACCACATGTTCAAAACAACATTGGCCGTCTTGCGACCGACACCCGGCAGGGACTGCAAGGCGGCGCGGGACGACGGCACTTCTCCGCCATACTCATCAACAAGGATGCGCGCCATCTTCATCACGTTTTTGGCTTTGTTGCGGAACAGGCCAATTGTCTTGATGTGCTCAATCAGTTTTTCTTCGCCAAGCGCCAACATCTTTTCGGGTGTGTCAGCAATCTCAAACAGCTTTGCGGTTGCTTTGTTCACACCAGCATCGGTTGCCTGGGCAGATAACGCCACGGCAACGACCAATGTGTACACGTTAACATGGTGCAATTCACCCTTCGGTTCTGCTTCTGCATTGCGGAACCTTGTGAAAATTTCAACAAGCACAGGATAGGGGAGTTGTTTTGCCATCCGGCGTGTTTTGGCGGAATGTCCGGACGCGTGCAATCCCGCAAGTTCCGGGTCGAAAATGCGAAGATGATCCGCAATTCTAGGGTCAATGAACGAGGATCGCCGATGACCAAACTAGAAGCAGGATACCACTACCAACTGATGCGCCGTGCGATCGATTTGATCGATTGCGAAAGCGGACAAGACAAGTCACTGGATGAGATCGCACGGGAGATGTCCATGAGCCCGGCGCATTTTCAACGCATCTTCAGTCGATGGGCCGGTGTGTCGCCCAAGCGTTACCAGCAATGGCTTAAGCTTGATCACGCGCGGCATCTGTTGGCGGAGCGTCACACCACATTGGAGACAGCGGATGCTGTTGGATTGTCAGGTTCCGGACGGCTGCATGACCTTTTCGTCCGTTGGGAGGCTATGAGCCCTGGAGACTATTCGAAAGGAGGCATGGGGCTCGAAATCCGCTGGGGCTGGTTTGAAAGTCCTTTTGGCCCTGCCTTGATCATGGGTACGGATCGCGGCATTTGCGGGATCGGTTTCGCAAGCGAGACAACCGAAGAAGATACGATACGCGATTTGATGGGACGTTGGCCAAAGGCAACTTTCGTCGAGGACTCCGCCGCGCTTCAGGCCCATGCTGAGGCGGCATTTCCTGCCACCGGCGACGCAAAGGCAAAGCTATTTCTGATCGGTTCACCCTTGCAAATCAAAGTTTGGGAGGCGTTGCTTCACGTGCCGAGCGGATACGTGACCACCTATTCAGACATTGCGAGGGTCATTGGTCGTCCAAAGGCTGTGCGTGCGGTGGGCACCGCCGTCGGGCGCAATCCGATTTCATGGTTGATTCCCTGCCACCGGGCGCTTCGCAAGTCTGGTGGTCTGGGCGGCTACCATTGGGGACTGCCGGTCAAGCGCACTATGTTGGCATGGGAAGCAGCGGGAACGTCCTGATATAGGATAACAGGTGCCTGTTCTTGTGTAACATGTGGCGCTCGGCTGTTCTTCGCCCAAGCCGTGGATATCTCTGTACGCCAGAAGCGTTCCTCGGCACAAAGGAGATGCGCAATCATGAGGAACACAATGCGTAACAAGACATCAATCGTGCTGGGCGTTGCGGGGATTTTGACACTTTCGGCATGTGCGACGGATCCGTCGCAGTTTCCGGGCACAGAAGGCCAACGTACACAGCAAGGTGCAGTGGCAGGTGCAGCCTTAGGTGGCGTTTTGGGCGCCATAACCGGTGATGGCAGTCGCGGCGACGATATCGTACGCGGGGCCGTAATTGGCGGTGTTGCAGGTGCAGTAGCCGGCAATATCATGGATCGCCAAGCGGCGGAGCTTCGAAACGACTTTGGCAACGGCGATATTGAGGTGATCAACACTGGCAATGAGTTGATCGTGCGGATGCCGGAAGCCATTCTGTTCGCCACGGACAGCGCCGCGCTTAACCCGAATCTACGGTCCGACCTCTTTGTTTTGGCCGACAGCCTCAACAAGTATCCGCAGTCAATCGTGACGGTGACGGGCCATACGGACAACACGGGTTCAGCCGGTTACAACCAAGACCTCTCTGAGCGCCGGGCCAGTTCTGTTGCATCCGTTCTTCAATCCGGTGGGGTGTCGCCAACGCGTTTGCGGATAGTTGGTGCCGGTGAAAATCGCCCGATTGCAACGAACCAGACCGCTCAGGGGCGTGCTCAGAACCGGCGGGTCGATATTACGATTACGCCAACCGGCTGATCTGTCAGCAGGTAACAAATTTAGTGGCGAGTCGTATTGGCTCGCCATTTTTATTGGACGCTGTCCACCCAGAAATTTTTACCTCCGCCACCGTTCATCGCGTTTAGCAAGGCGCTTCGGAAAGGCGTATCGCGCCTGATGTCGGTTGCTAATTCAGCAGAACATTCATCTATCTTGCGTCGCCGTGGTGCCAAGTTCCAAAGCCCGAAACAAGCTCGCAAATGATCTCAAAATAGACAGGGGGAGCTCGAAAGCTCCCCCTTTAGCCTAGCTGTAATGCAGTGATTAATCAGCGGTAAGCAGTGGCGGTTTCTTCTTGGCGATGCGCTTTGTCTTCGGTTCGATGCGAAGTTCTAGCTTGCCTTCCTTGACACCAACCTTGACGATCCCGCCTTTGGCGAGCTTCCCGAAGAGAAGCTCTTCCGCCAAGGGCTTCTTGATCTCCTCTTGGATAACACGTCCCAGAGGACGCGCGCCCATCTTGTCGTCATACCCTTTGTTGGCCAGCCATTCAGCGGCGGGGCGCGTAAGTTCGATATGTACACCGCGATCCATCAACTGAGCTTCAAGCTGCAGAACAAATTTCTCTACCACCTGTAGGATAACCTCCTTCGGAAGCGCGCCGAAGCTTATCACCGCATCCAGGCGGTTCCGGAATTCCGGCGTGAACATTCGTTCGATGGCAGCCGTGTCCTCGCCTTCGCGTTTGTCGCGACCGAAGCCGACCGCTTCGCGCGCCATATCCGCCGCGCCCGCGTTCGATGTCATGATCAGGATGACATTGCGGAAATCGACTGTGCGCCCATTGTGGTCGGTCAATTGACCGTGGTCCATGACCTGCAACAGAATGTTGTACACATCCGGATGCGCCTTTTCGATTTCGTCGAGCAGGAGCACGCAGTGTGGATGCTGGTCGACCCCGTCAGTGAGAAGGCCGCCTTGGTCAAAACCGACATAGCCGGGAGGTGCGCCGATCAGCCGACTGACGGCGTGCTTCTCCATGTATACGGACATGTCAAAGCGCATTAGTTCCACGCCGAGTGTGTCAGCCAGCTGTTTGGCGACCTCCGTTTTCCCGACGCCCGTCGGCCCCGCAAACAGGTAGTTGCCTATCGGCTTCTCTGGTTCACGCAGCCCAGCCCGGGACAGCTTGATTGCGGAGGCTAGCGCTTCGATGGCCTTGTCTTGACCGAACACCACCCGCTTCAGAGACGCCTCAAGGTCTTTCAAGACAGCAGCGTCGTCCTTCGACACATTCTTGGGTGGGATGCGCGCAATTTTTGCGACTACATTCTCAATCTGCGTGACATCTATGGTTTTGGCACGCTTTTCTTCTTCAACAAGATGTTGAGCCGCGCCAGCTTCATCGATGACGTCGATAGCTTTGTCCGGAAGTTTCCTATCATTGATATAACGTGCAGAAAGCTCGACAGCCGTCCGCACAGCATCGTCGGTGTATGTCACCGAGTGATGGTCTTCGAAATATGGCTTCAGGCCAAGAAGGATTTGCACGCTGTCATCGACCGATGGTTCCGTTACGTCGATTTTTTGGAAACGGCGGCTGAGCGCGCGGTCCTTCTCAAAATGCTGCCGGAATTCTTTGTAGGTCGTTGACCCCATGCAGCGCAGCTTGCCGCCTTGCAGTGCCGGTTTCAGGAG
Source organism: Pseudomonadota bacterium (assembly GCA_039024895.1). Taxonomy (GTDB): domain Bacteria; phylum Pseudomonadota; class Alphaproteobacteria; order Rhodobacterales; family Rhodobacteraceae; genus JAJDOD01. The sequence continues at coordinate 105,208 of JBCCPJ010000006.1, forward strand.
GTTTGACGCGTCCATCGCTCCGCCTGACGTGGCGCCTGCGCCGATGACCGTGTGTATCTCGTCGATGAACAGAATAGCATCGGGGTGTTCTTCAAGTTCTGTCACGACCGCTTTCAGTCGCTCTTCGAAATCGCCGCGATAGCGTGTACCGGCAAGCAGCGCGCCCATGTCCAAGGAGTAAATTGTCGATCCTTCAAGAACTTCCGGGGTCGCCTTCTCCACGATTTTCTTGGCTAATCCCTCCGCAATCGCCGTTTTGCCAACACCGGGATCGCCGACGAGAAGCGGGTTGTTTTTGCGTCGCCGACAGAGCACTTGGATACAACGTTCGACTTCCGCCTCGCGACCGATCAATGGATCGACATCGCCTTGCACAGCCTTTGCATTTAGATCGACACAGTACTTACCAAGTGCCGATTCTTTATTGTCCTCTTCCTCCGCATTGCCACCGCCTGTCGCCGATTGCTCATCGTCGAACTCGGGAGCACCACTGACCGGGCGCGTTTCTCCGAATGAGGGATCCTTCGCGACACCGTGGGCAATAAAGTTAACAGCATCATACCGCGTCATATCCTGCGCTTGCAGAAAATAAGCAGCATTCGACTCGCGTTCGGCAAAGATAGCGACAAGGACGTTCGCGCCGGTCACTTCAGTCCGTCCGGAAGACTGTACATGAATCGCAGCCCGTTGAATAACGCGCTGGAAAGCGGCCGTTGGCACTGCCTCAGAACCTTCGATTTCCGTTACGAGCGTTGAAAGATCGTCGTCAATAAAGTCATTGAGCGTCTTACGCAGATCGTCCAGATCCACAGAGCAGGCTTGCATCACCTTCGCAGCGTCTGGTTCATCAATCAACGCGAGCAGCAAGTGCTCCAGCGTTGCAAGTTCGTGGCGACGCGCATTCGCGATAGCGAGGGCCGCGTGGATCGCGTCTTCGAGCGACTTGGAAAACGATGGCACGCTCTAGTGCTCCTTCAACAAAGGGCCGGCGAGGGATTACGGTTGGGTCCCTCACGGACCGTGACCTTATATTGTTAGATTTCGGTTAGAATTCCGAACCTTCAAGAGTTTTTTGCTCACACACGCTCACATTTTTTCTTTCCAGTGGAAGTTGCGCCGTAAAGTGAGACAAAATGTGGCGATTTCAGAACGAATCCTTGCGCCGCCGTATTTCAGCAAAGACATCGACGTCACTTTCATGAGCCATATTTAGGTTCGATTTCACCTCTGCCAAGCCTGCTCGTATAAACGGGTTTGTCGCGAGCTCCTCAGATAACGTCGAAGGTACAGTTGCGTGACCTCTGGCCCGAGCTTGTTCCACGCTCTTCATGCGCGCGAGCAGGGCGGGATTGTGCGGTTCAATGGTCAATGCAAATTTGCCATTCGCAAGCGTGTATTCGTGTCCCGAATAAATTGTCGTTTCCTCCGGTAGGGATGCCAGTTTGCTCAGCGAATGCCACATTTGCGCATGCGTGCCTTCAAAAACGCGCCCGCAGCCAAGCGCCATCAGACTATCGGCCGTAAACGCCGCGTGTTCAGACGGCATATAAAAGGCGATGTGTCCGACAGTGTGCCCGGAGACGTCCATGACTTCTACTTCTGCGCCCGCAAATTCGAAACGATCGCCGTCTATGAGCGCGCTATCTAGCGCAGGCAAACGATGCGCGTCAGCGAGTGCGCCGCGCACTATGGCGTCGCCGCGCAGCTCGGAAACGGCGTCAACGTGATCGTTGTGGTGATGCGTGATCCATATTTCATCCAGTGCCCAACCCTCCTTCTTGAGAACGTTGGCGATTGGACCTGCTTCTGGCGCATCGACAAGAGCCGTCTTGCCTTCATTGTGCACAAGATATGCGTAATTATCTTCGCGGCACTGGATCGTAACGAATTTGAAAGACATGGCTACTCCGACGGGGCTATGTTTGAGTGACATTCGGACAAAGAAGACCGCGCCGCAATGCACCTTGATGTTTTGGACCTCCGAACTTTTTATTATCGGTCGCGGCTGGGGCGGACCGCTCAGAAGGCCATGCGCGAGCAAATGCAGGAACTTTGGCCTGACGCAAAGGGGTTGAACGTTGCAGGTTTCGGGTTCGCGGCTCCACTTCTACGCCCCTATTTGGAAGAGGCGCGTCGCGTTGTGTCTCTAATGCCGGGCCAGCAAGGGGTTATGCCCTGGCCCGCTGGGCAACCTAACGTGTCTGTTTTATGCCCTGAGATCGATTGGCCGCTTGAGAATGACAGTGTCGACCGTCTTGTCGTGCTCCATGGCCTCGAAACCAGCGAAGACCCCATCGCGTTGCTCGATGAGTGCTACCGGGTACTCGCACCGGAGGGCATGGGTTTGTTCATTGTTCCAAACCGGGCTGGTCTTTGGGCGCGCCGAGATGAAACGCCATTTGGATTTGGGCGTCCCTATACGCTGGGTCAGCTTGAATCTAAGCTTGCGGCGATCGGTTTGGCACCGCAGCGGCATGTTGCTGCCCTCTACCATCCGCCAACGGACAAGAGGTTTTGGCTAAAGACCAGCGGCTTTTGGGAACGGCTAGGTGGGCATGTCTCAAATAGATTTGCCGGGGGTGTTTTGATGGTGGAAGTTGCGAAGCAAGTGCCCGCCCCACCGCGCACCGGATTGCCTGAAGCCATCCGAAAGCCGTTGCGCGTGCTGGACGGTATTGCGGTGCCTGACCCGAAGCCCGTTTGATGCAATATACGCTATGTTATCGCTCCCATTGGTGTGAATCGGGCTCTTCGAAGTGCCCTAGAAATGAGCAAACGGACGCACTTCGATCTAATGTATTGAAACAAAACAAATTGTTCCTCCTAAAAGCTGGCCCCTTGAGTGTTGCGAGCCGCAGGGTCCTCTGTTACACGACCGCTGATTTGTTCGCCGAGCTGCCCAGGCTTGGCTGTTTTGAGCCACCGGTCCATCTATCTGGCAGCCCAAGACACATGGAACATTACGAACGTGGGAAAGGGGACACGTGTCAGAACCAGCATCCATTTCCTCAGGCATTGCGTCCCGCTATGCCTCTGCCGTTTTTGAACTTGCGAAAGAGGGAGGCAGCCTTGCGTCCCTTGAAACCGACATTGATGCTCTTGATGCGGCAATCGGCGAAAGCGGCGACTTCCGTGACCTGATAAATTCGCCAATCTATTCGCGGGACGCTCAAGGTGATGCGATATCAGCGGTTGCGACAAAAATGGGTTTGTCGGAGACGGTTGCCAATACGCTAAAACTCATGGCTAGTAGGCGGCGTTTATTCGTACTACCGCAGCTTGCGAGCGCGCTGCGCGACTTGATCGCTGCTGAAAAGGGTGAGGTGACCGCTGATGTTCAGTCCGCCGTGTCACTTTCCCCTGAACAAGAAAAGGCACTTGCCGCATCGCTGAAAGGTGCTGTTGGTAAGGATGTGAAAATGAACGTTACCATCGATGAAAGCCTCATCGGAGGTCTTATTGTGAGAGTGGGCTCAAAGATGATCGACACATCGATCCGTTCGAAGCTCATGAGCCTGCAGAATACCATGAAAGAGGTCGGATAAATGGCGATCCAAGCAGCAGAGATTTCTGCGATCCTGAAGGACCAGATTAAGAACTTTGGACAGGAAGCGGAGGTGGCAGAGGTCGGCCGCGTGCTTTCCGTTGGTGACGGTATCGCCCGCGTCTATGGTCTCGATAGCGTACAGGCTGGCGAGATGGTCGAATTCCCAGGCGGTATCATGGGGATGGCCCTGAACCTGGAAAGCGACAATGTCGGCATCGTGATCTTCGGGTCGGACCGCGACATTAAAGAAGGCGACACTGTTAAGCGCACCAATTCCATCGTAGACGTGCCCGCCGGAGACGCTCTCCTCGGCCGGGTTGTTGATGGTCTCGGGAACCCGCTCGACGGCAAGGGCCCCATTGAAGCCGCTGAAAGACGTGTCGCCGACGTGAAAGCCCCTGGCATCATTCCGCGTAAATCGGTGCACGAGCCGATGGCAACCGGCCTCAAGGCCGTAGACGCGATGATCCCGATTGGTCGTGGCCAGCGCGAGCTTATCATCGGCGACCGCCAGACCGGTAAAACCGCTGTGGCGCTCGACGCGATCCTGAACCAGAAATCCTACAACGATGCGGCAGGCGATGATGAGAGCAAGAAGCTCTACTGTATCTATGTTGCTGTGGGGCAGAAACGTTCGACCGTTGCTCAGTTGGTCAAAAAGCTGGAGGAAAGTGGCGCAATCGATTACTCAATCGTGGTCGCCGCGACCGCGTCCGACCCGGCACCAATGCAGTTCCTGGCGCCTTATGCTGCCACTGCGATGGCTGAGTATTTCCGCGACAATGGCCGCCATGCGCTGATCATCTACGATGACCTCTCCAAGCAGGCTGTGGCGTATCGCCAGATGTCGCTGCTGCTGCGTCGTCCGCCCGGACGCGAAGCCTATCCGGGCGACGTTTTCTACCTGCACTCGCGCTTGCTCGAACGTTCGGCTAAACTGAACGAGGATAACGGCGCCGGTTCTTTGACTGCACTGCCGATCATCGAAACCCAAGGCGGCGACGTGTCGGCGTTTATTCCGACCAACGTGATCTCGATCACCGACGGCCAAATCTTTTTGGAAACCGATCTGTTCTATCAGGGCATCCGCCCTGCTGTGAATACTGGTCTCTCGGTGTCGCGTGTTGGATCGTCGGCACAGACGTCCGCAATGTCTTCGGTCGCGGGTCCGGTGAAGCTGTCGCTTGCGCAGTATCGCGAGATGGCCGCCTTTGCCCAGTTCGGCTCCGACCTCGACGCGGCGACCCAACGTCTGCTCAACCGGGGCGCGCGCCTGACAGAGTTGATGAAGCAGCCGCAGTATTCGCCGCTAACAAATGCGGAAATCGTTGTAACGATCTTTGCGGGCACCAATGGGTACCTCGATGGTCTCGACTTGAGCCAAGTGGCGCGGTTTGAAAGCGAGCTTCTTGCACATATGCACGCCAAGCACGCGGGCGTGATCGAATGGATCACCAACGAGGACCCTAAGATCAAAGGCGACGCAGCGGATAAGCTGAAGGCTGCGATCGATAGTTTCGCTACGGATTTTGCGTGAGTTTAAGCTGACACCCGAAAGGATAGGGTAGATGCCCAACCTCAAGGACCTGAAAACCAGGATCGACTCGGTCAAATCGACCCGGAAGATCACCCGAGCGATGCAAATGGTCGCCGCAGCAAAGTTGCGCCGCGCGGAAGAGGCGGCGGGTGCTGCGCGCCCCTACGCCGAACAGTTCAACGCGGTGATGGCCGGCCTCGCTGGATCAGTTGGCGATGGCGGGCCGAAACTGTTGGCCGGGACCGGTTCCGATCAGACCCACCTGTTGGTGGTTATGACGTCGGAGCGTGGCCTCTGCGGTGGTTTCAACACCAACATCGTCAAGCTGGCCAAGGCCAAGGCAGAGGAACTGAAAACGGCTGGGAGGACAGTCAAGTTTCTGACCGTCGGCAAAAAAGGCCGCGAGCAACTGCGCCGCGAATATGAAGACGACATCTTGGGCCATGTCGACCTCTCAGAGGTCAAGAACATCGGCTATACCAATGCCCATGATGTTGCGACCGATGTGCTGAGCCGTTTCGATGCCGGTGAGTTTGACGTCGCGACCATCTTCTTCTCGCAGTTCCAAAGCGTAATAAGCCAGATTCCGACGGCAACGCAGATTATCCCTGCACATTTCGAAGAGGCTGAAGGCGACGGCGACGCCACCGAGTTCGACTACGAACCGGGCGAAGAGGAGATCCTGCGGGAGCTTCTGCCGCGCGGTGTGGCGACGCAAATCTTCTCGGCGCTTCTAGAAAACGGTGCCTCTGAGCAGGGTGCTCGGATGAGCGCCATGGACAACGCGACCCGCAACGCGGGCGATATGATCGAGAAACTGACGATCCAGTTCAACCGGACGCGTCAGGCGGTCATCACAAACGAACTTATCGAAATTATTTCGGGCGCCGAGGCGCTCTAAAACGACCGGAGACGATAGATGGCAAACGCAAAAGGCAAAGTGACTCAGGTTATTGGCGCTGTTGTCGACGTTCAGTTCGACGACCACCTGCCCGAAATTTTGAACGCGCTGGAAACTGACAATAACGGTAACCGGCTCGTGCTCGAAGTGGCGCAGCACCTTGGGGAGAACACGGTTCGTACGATCGCTATGGACGCTACGGAAGGCCTTGTCCGCGGTCAGGAGGTCACCGACACGGACGGCCCAATCATGGTGCCGGTCGGCAACGCGACACTCGGCCGTATCCTGAACGTCATCGGTGAACCGGTTGACGAAGGCGAACCTGTGGCGGCTGAAGAAAAGCGTGCTATCCACCAAGCAGCACCGGAGTTTGCCGAACAGGCGACGGAATCGGAAATCCTAGTGACGGGTATCAAGGTTGTGGACCTCCTCGCACCGTATTCGAAGGGTGGTAAAATCGGCCTCTTCGGCGGCGCAGGCGTGGGCAAAACGGTTCTCATCATGGAACTGATCAACAACATCGCGAAAGTGCACTCGGGCTACTCGGTGTTCGCGGGCGTTGGCGAGCGGACGCGCGAAGGCAATGACCTGTATCACGAGATGATCGAATCCAACGTGATCAAGCCCGACAACCTTTCCGAAAGCCAGGTGGCGCTTGTTTACGGCCAGATGAACGAGCCTCCGGGCGCACGTGCACGCGTGGCTCTCACCGGTCTGACATTGGCCGAGCAGTTCCGCGACCAGTCGGGTACGGACGTTTTGTTCTTTGTCGACAATATCTTCCGCTTCACGCAGGCAGGCTCTGAGGTTTCGGCGCTTCTGGGTCGTATTCCTTCCGCTGTGGGCTATCAGCCAACGTTGGCAACCGACATGGGTGCCATGCAGGAACGGATCACCTCGACCAAGCAAGGTTCGATCACCTCGATCCAGGCCGTGTACGTGCCTGCGGACGACCTGACCGACCCTGCACCGGCAACGACCTTTGCTCACTTGGATGCAACAACCGTTCTGTCGCGCGCCATTTCGGAGCTTGGCATCTACCCTGCGGTGGACCCGCTCGACTCGAATAGCCGTATCCTTGACCCCCAGATCGTGGGCGAGGAACACTACCAGGTGGCTCGCGACGTTCAGGGTATCCTCCAGCGTTACAAGTCGCTTCAGGACATCATCGCCATCCTCGGCATGGATGAACTCAGCGAAGAAGACAAACTCACCGTGGCGCGCGCCCGTAAGATTCAGCGCTTCCTTTCACAACCGTTCGACGTGGCGAAGGTGTTCACTGGGTCCGACGGCATTCAGGTGCCGCTCGAAGATACGATTGCGTCTTTCAAAGCAGTTGTTGCTGGCGAATACGATCACCTGCCGGAAGCGGCCTTCTACATGGTTGGCGGTATTCAGGAAGTGATCGAGAAGGCTCAGAAACTGGCTGCGGAAGCTGCATAAGGGGGCCCTATGGCGGACACGATGCAATTCGATCTGGTATCGCCCGAGCGAAAGCTTGCGTCCGGGCAGGCCACATCTGTGCTTATCCCGGGCGCCGATGGCGACATGACGGCGATGCCCGATCATGCGCCCGTCGTTGCTACGCTACGACCTGGCGTTCTGGTCGTTGAGATGGATGGCGGCACGCAGGAATATGCGGTAACCGGCGGTTTCGCCCAGATAACATCCGAGGGCACGAGTGTGCTCGCGGACGAGGCGCTTCCTAAGAGCGAAGTCTCGCCCGATCTCTTGGCGGAGCGTATTTCAGCGGCTGAAGCTCTGCGCGATAGCGCGGAGGGCGCTGCGCTGGACGATGCAGCAAAACGCGTCGCTGACCTTCAGGCGTTGCGCGACGCTGTAACCTAAGCGCACCCACTTCCTTGAAAATCGGCCACGAGATACTCCGGGGCTCTTCCTTGTTTATGGGTGGATAGTTGCCGAAAATTAGCAACGTCATAAAGCTGCCATAGTCGGAACGCACGTAGTGCTCTACCTTTAGCGCTCTATGGGATGTCTGCCATGAACCGCTTCAAAACCTACGGCCTTGTCGGGCTATGCGGCATCGGTGTTGTCGCCACAATTGATTCTGCGTTTGGACTTGGTGGCAGCGCTCTCCTTGCTGATATCTGCATGACCATTTTAGAGGGTGCGCCGCAAGACGGCGAAATGGCGGCGATGGATGATATGGATATGGAAGTGAAGCCCGTTCCGTTGATTGCACTAAGCCTCGCGGCAACGACGGCCGCCATCATTGCCCTTGCGAAAGATCACCAGCGCATAGCCATGGGCCGAGCTGAGCCAGACGATAAAGAGCGGGCGTCCATTTTGTCGGCCATGCTCGTTGTCGCGGCTGTTTCAGGCAGGACGACCCGGGAAGAGATGATGGACGTCTTTCGCATTGTCACAGGTCATGGCTTGAATGATGAACTTCTCGACTTGGCATATGCAAGATTTGCAACCCTTTCGCAGGAGGGTGCAATGCGATCGCGCTTGCCGCCCGTTTCCTCAAGCATCGGTCGCCGTCGAACCTTGGCAGCGGCAATGATGATCGGGTGCGTTGTGCGTCCGGCTACCGGTAACGTGCAGCGCGTTTTAGATCGTCTAGCTCAGGACATCGGGGCTGATGCCAACGACGTTTCTGAGGCTCGCCAAGCGTTAGATAATTGGCAAGAAGACTGTACGCCGTGCCATGGCGTATCACCTGTGACGCTTCTTCGCCACCGTCCCCTGACATTGATGCCCGCTTAAATCAAAAGCGGTCGCCGATCCTGGGGGCCTCGACGCTTCTCACCATTTCGAGCGGGTATTCGAAATTCGACTGAGCGCGCACTAATCTAAGCGCCTAGGGCGACTTTGAGTTTTGCGATCGCTGACTCCAAATCTTCCTGATACCTGATCCGGTCGGTGTACTCGCCATCCTCGTTGAAGAGCAGCACAGAGGCGGAGTGGTCCATGGTGTAATCGCCGCCTTCGAGTGGCACACGCGCGGCGTAAATGCGGAACGATTGCAGAGCCTTATCGACTTCTTCCTGGGAGCCAGTTACGCCCTGTGCGCCATCCAGCCAGCCCACATAGTCTTCAAGGATTTCGGTCGTGTCGCGGTCGGGATCAACCGTGACGAAGTAGACGTCCATGTCCTTGGACGCCGGGAACTCTTCCTGCCATGTCAGAATGTCACCCAAGGTTGTCGGGCAGACATCGGGACAATGTGTGAAGCCAAAGAACACGGCTGTCGGTCCATTGGCCAGCGTGTCCTCGGTGAATGTCTCCCCGTCTGTTGTGGTTAGGGTGTATTCACCCCGCCCCAAGGTATCTAGGACGCTCGAGTCCATGCGAGGCTTGATGATGCCAACCCACGCCAAGGCTGCCAAGTTAATGGCCACCAATCCCCACAACAACAAACGTAGCTTCTTTGGCGACATTTCTGTTCCCTTCAGACCCACATTCCGCGGATCGCTTTAGGACCCGTGACCGGAATGATCCATGCTTTTCGCGCTCTTGCCCATGATCGCGAATGGTATGACAACGGTGCCCGCATTCTGGAACTCCAGCGTTCCCTCTACCATTTCGCCTTCTACAAGAGGCTCAGAGATTTCCATGAACATCAGATGATAACCGCCAGGTTTCAACTCCACAGTCTCACCTGCAGGGATCACAAGTCCGTCAGCCAGCTCGCGCATCCTCATAGTGTCGCCGTCCATTTTCATTTCGTGGACTTCACCACGACCCGCGATAGGCGATGAAAAACCGATGAGAACATCGTCCTCGCTGCCCACATTGGTGATTGAGAGAAACGCGCCTGCCACAGGCTGATTTGGCAGTGTGGCGCGCGCGAAAGCCGCTTTCAGCATCAGATCGCCAACTGCGTGCTCCGCCATTTCCATTTTGGCTTCACCGTGGTCGGCGTGATCATGTTTCATTTCGCCAGTGGTCACGGGTCCAGCCAGCGACAGCGCGGCGAGGGTAAATGCGGGAAGAAGTGTTTTCATTATTTTCATGAGTATATACCTAGCACCTGCTTTATTGCTGGCCATAAGTATCACACAAATTTTGGCGTCTTTGTGTCAGTCTTTCTGTCGCAAGCAAGCTCTCGCTCACGCCCCACGAACAGTATCAACCATGAGTTGAACGTTCGCAGGGTCGGCATCCGGTGTGATGCCATGTCCCAAGTTGAAGATGTGAGGGCCATTAGAAAAAGCGTCAACGATCTTCCGCGTTGCCTGCACCAATTGCTCACCTCCCGTCACCATGTGAGAGGATGCCAAGTTACCCTGAACGCAGCCATTGACCTGAACATGCTCAGCGGCCCACACAGCATCAACCGAATTGTCCAACGCCACGCAATCCGCGCCGGTCGCTTCCGCAAACCCGATGTAGCGCTCGCCCGCCTCGCGCGGAAACGCAATAATCGGCACGGTTGGGTGCTTGGCCTTCAGCGCTTTGATGATGCGTTGGGCTGGCGCGAGGGCGTAGTCATCAAAATCCTGGCCTTGCAACGACCCGGCCCAGCTATCGAACAACTTGACGACCTCGGCTCCGGCATCGATTTGCGCTGACAGATAGGCAATTGTCGCTTCCGACAGGCGCTCAATGATCGCGTCGAAAAGCGCGCGGTTCTCAGCCTTGAGTTTGTGCGCCGGAGCCTGATCTGGTGTGCCACGACCGGCGATCATATAGGTGGCAACCGTCCAGGGCATGCCCGCAAACCCGATAAGCGTTGTCTCATCAGGTAATTCCCGCGACAGGATACGAACGGTTTCATAGACCGGCGATAGATGCTCATGGATGTCATCGGCGCCTTTGAGGGCCGCAAAGTCCTCGGGTGTTTCAATCGTCGACAAGCGAGGGCCTTCGCCGGTCACAAACCAAAGATCATTTCCGAGAGCGTCTGGCACTAAAAGGATATCCGCAAACAGGATAGCGGCATCAAAGCCGTACCGCCGAATAGGTTGCAATGTTACCTCAGCTGCCAGTTGCGGATTGTAGCAAAGGCTTAAAAAGTCGCCCGCTTCGGCACGCGTGGCGCGATACTCGGGCAGGTAACGGCCTGCCTGACGCATCATCCAGATTGGCGGCACATCAAGCACCTCGTCAGCAAGTGCGCGCATCAACAACTTCTCTGACATGAAGGGTCCTTCCTAGCTCCAAAACTGTCGTCCCAAGTAGACACTGCTTTGTCAACCGCGTAGAGCTATTGCCATGAAGACACTGCTAAATCCCTCCCGTCCCCTCCGCATCGGAACACGAGGTTCACCACTCGCACTCGCACAGGCGCACGAAACCCGCGCACGGCTGGCATCTGCGTTTGCCCTCGTGGAAGAGGCCTTTGAAATCGTCGTGATAAAAACCACGGGCGATAAAGTGCTCGACCGACCTTTGAGTGAGATCGGCGGCAAGGGGCTCTTCACCAAGGAGATCGAAGAAGCCCTTCTTGATGAAAGCATCGATATTGCCGTCCACTCTATGAAGGACATGCCGGTTGACCAGCCGCATGGTCTTTCTCTGGACTGTTACTTGCCCCGCGAAGACGTGAGGGATGCCTTTTTGACCCTGGATGGTGGCGCCTTGGCTGACCTGCCATTGGGCACGGTGGTCGGCACGTCGAGTCTTCGCCGAAAGTCGCAACTCCTGCACAAGCGCCCTGATCTGAAAATTGTGGAGTTTCGGGGCAATGTGCAAACTCGTTTGAAGAAGCTGCAAGACGGGGTCGCTACCGGAACATTCCTAGCGATGGCGGGGCTTCGACGGCTTGGACTGACGGATTTGCCGGTCAAAGCTATTCCAACCCATGAGATGTTGCCCGCTGTGGCGCAAGGCGCCATTGGTATAGAGCGCCGATCGAATGATGCCCGTGTTGCGGAGATGCTTGAGGCAATTTGCGATCGCGACACAGTTGCGCGTCTGAAAGCCGAGCGCGCCTTTCTGAAAGCGTTGGACGGGTCTTGCCAAACTCCAATTGCCGGGCTTGCTGAGTTATCAGACGCGTCAGTTACGCTTCGCGGTGAAATTCTCAGGACAGATGGGAGTGAGGCCGTGACCGGACAATTGGAAGGTGGCCTAGACGACGGTGTCGAAATGGGACGCGCGCTCGCAGCGGATTTGCTGACACGCGCTGGTCCAGGCTTTCTCACCCATTAGTATGCTGCAGTGCAGCATTCTTATGCTGCGCAGAAAGTCTTTGATTTTATTGCGCCTTCGCATAAGCTGCATCGCAGAAACTAGTCGGCGGAGATAAGCATGGCTGAGACCCTTTTGATCAAGCGCTATGCGAGCCGGCGGCTATACAACACCGAGACCTCAGACTACGTGACCTTGGAAGATATTGCCGGTTTCATTCGGGATGGCCGTGATGTTCAGATTGTTGATCTGAAGTCGGGTGATGATCTGACGCGGCAATACTTTCTCCAAATCGTCGCCGAACACGAAAGCCGTGGGGAAAATGTCCTGCCGCTGGATGTGCTGACAGATCTTGTTCGCTCCTACACAACCCAGGCCCAATCGGTGGTTCCGCAGTTTCTTGCGATGAGCTTTGACATGCTGCGCGAAGGTCAGTCGAAGATGCTGGATCGCATGACAAACCCGATGTCTGCCATGCCAGGCTACGATGCAATGCGCGCCCAACAAGAAGCTTTTTTGAATGCGATGACCGGCGGTTTGGGCAAGGGCTGGTCGGGGCCGGGCGAAGATGACGGTGACGAGTCTGGCACGGACTCGAACCTTGACGAAATCCGCGCGCAACTTGCGGCTATGCAAGAGCAGCTATCTAAAATGGGCGATAAAAAGTCGTAACAGGTGACCACCATACGCCACGCTCTAGCGGAAGATTTGCCGCACTGTATCTGCCATTAACTGGACCATCATCGGGTCGGAGACGTAGCCCGACTCCGGTAAGTTGCGCGCCGATTGATACCGGCGGATCGCGCGCCTTGTATCGCCGTCGAACACGCCATCCACAGCACCGGGACGCAAACCAAGGCCGTTGAGACGCGCTTCGATTATCCGCCGTGTGGCTTGGTTCATATTCATGGCGGCCTCTTCGCGCGCTGCGCCAGAGAATTGCTGCTGCCGCTGCAATTCAACGATCCGTGCCTGGGCTTCCTCGCGAAACGCGCCCGCAGGCGATTCCACAAGATACCGTTCGTAAGCTCCCGGCGTGTTCTTGGCGGTCGCTTGATCCCAAAGCGCACGATCCGCCTGATTGGCACGCGTGCGTTTTTGATCCTCGATAGCAGCCAAACGGTCAGTCGCCACTTCCGCAAACTCACCATCCGGGAAGCGTTTCAGATAGGCCCGAAGGCCCGCTTCGTCGCTGCGCGATCCTGTTTCCGCCCAAAAGGCAAGGTCTTGCGACAGCCGTTCCTGGCGGCGTTTTTCTGCTTCTGCTTCCAACTCGGCAGCTCGGCGACTTGCTTGTTCATTCAACAGATTGATTTCATCGCGCGACATGTACCCGCTCGCCAAAGCGTTTTGCGTTCGTTGCCATGCACCGATTGCACGTCGCGTGCCGGGGCCGAAAATGCCATCTATGCCGCGCGTGTCAAAACCGAGAAGCGACAAATCCCGTTGGATGCTGCGCCGCGCTGCACGGTTGAGATCCAGCGATTGCTCAGCTCGTTCTGCGCGCGCCTCCGGTGTATCAACGAGCGCGGCAATTCGGCTCTGCGCCATGTCAACAAAAGCGCCGCGCGGATGAGCAGCGACATAGCACTCATAAGCTTCAACCGTGTTATCACCGCTTGCCGCGCGCCAATCGCGAATATCGTCCAACCTGTTATTCGCAGTTTGGGGTTGTGGCGTTCGACCAGACATCAGCACGAGTGTGTCAGGCGCATATCCCATGATGTCCACGGGACCCTGGCGGGCCGCTCCCACAAAGGGCCGCCCAGGTTGAGCCAGATGGCGCTCTACAAGAGCTGTTGCGTCGCGCGGAGTACCAGTGATGACCGTAACGCCTTGGGGAATATCCAACGTGCCAATACCTAAGCTACGGCCCCGATCGAGGGCGACATCGGCCTCGTCCGTTGCGAGGATCAAAACAGCCTTGCCCGGCTGACGTCCAAGTACGGCAAATATGCCAGACATAGGCAGCGCTTCAGTATGGAGCGTGGAAAGGGGGCCCGGATTGGCATCAACCGGGAGGAAATAAGTCTCTGTATCTGTTCTCAAAAACCGTCCGGTGAGAAAGATCAGCATGCTTTCCGCTTGAACGGCTTGTTGCTCAAACCCGCTGAGAAAATTCAACAGCTCCCGCTGAGTTGCGTTTTGAAGGTACTGGACCTCCATGCCGTTGCGTCGCAATTCAGATGAGGCGGCGGAAACTTCGGTTCCTCGCCGCACATCGGCGAAGCGATCATACTCTTCATTGGCAACGATAAACCCGACCGATTGCGCCCAACCCGATACTGGTAGGAACATCGCTAGAGCCGCGATCCATGTAAGCAGTCGCATAGTATCCTCCCGAGCAACCTCCTCCACCCTAATGAAGAAAAAAGCGCCTCAAAAGGGGAAGATTGCTGTAACGGCTGCAGGCTGGGGCTGCCGACCCAAGGAGGTTAGCTGTGGATCGGTCCGTCGCCGCATGCGAGTGCGGCTTCGCGGACCGCCTCGGAATAGGTGGGGTGCGCGTGGCATGTGCGCGCCAAGTCTTCAGCTGCGGCCCCGAATTCCATCGCAACGCAAATCTCGTGGATCAGATCGCCAGCCATTGGACCGACGATATGTGCTCCAAGGATGCGATCGGTTTCTCTGTCTGCGAGGATTTTGACGAAGCCCTCGGCGGCATGATTTGCCTTCGCGCGACCGTTGCCCATGAAGGAAAATTTGCCAGCTTTATAGGCCTTTCCGGCCTCTTGCAGTTCTTCTTCCGTGTGACCGACATTGGCCACTTCCGGATGCGTATAGATCACGCCGGGAATGACGCCGTAATTCACGTGGCCTGCCTGGCCCGCGATAGTCTCGGCGACCGCCATGCCTTCGTCTTCCGCCTTGTGGGCGAGCATTGGCCCAGCAATAGCGTCGCCGATTGCGTAGACGCCGTTGAGATTTGTTCGCCAATGGGCATCCGTCACCACTTGGCCGCGTTCGGTTTTCTCTATGCCGAGCGCTTCGAGACCGAGCCCGTCAGTGAAGGGCTTTCGGCCTGTCGCCACCAGAACCGTATCGGCCTCCATGACGTGTTCGCTGTCATCCTTGCGCAGTTTATAAGTGACCTTGGCCTTGTTCTTGGCCGTCTCCACACCCTGAACAGCGGCGCCCATGACGAAGTTAAGCCCTTGTTTCTTCAATATCCTTTGGAAGGTTTTCTGGACTTCCCCGTCCATCCCCGGTGTGATGACGTCAAGGAACTCGACCACGGTCACATCGCTGCCGAGGCGGCTATAGACGCTGCCGAGTTCAAGGCCGATGACGCCCGCACCAATCACAACTAAGCTCTTGGGAATCTTGCCCAATTCCAGCGCACCTGTTGAGGTGACCACCATCTTCTCGTCCACCTCGACGCCCGGCAGGGAAGACGCTTCGGAGCCCGTGGCGATGACGATGTTCTTTGCTTCGTGCACCTCATCGCCGACCTTGACCTTGCCGGCTTCGGGAATGCTGCCCCAGCCTTTCAGCCAGTCGATTTTGTTTTTCTTGAACAGGAATTCGACGCCTTTCGTATTAGCGCCGATGGTCTCGTCCTTATAGGCAAGCATTTGATTCCAGTCGACTTTCGGCTTTGGCACAGTGATGCCCATCTTGCCGAAATTCTCCTCCGCCTCGTGAACCATTTCGGTCGCGTGGAGGAGCGCCTTGGAGGGGATACAGCCCACATTGAGACAGGTGCCGCCCAGAGTGTCGCGCCCTTCGACACAGGCCGTCTTGAGGCCCAGTTGCGCGCAACGGATGGCGCAGACATAGCCGCCGGGGCCGCTTCCGATTACAATGACGTCATAGCTCGCCATGGTGTGATGTTCCCTTTTTGTGCGACGTCGGTATCACGTCGGTATTATGTCGGCTCTGCGTCGGTGTCCCGACGCAGAACTCCTAGGTCAGCTCATATGGTTCCACCGGATGAGCCCCGCCACGTGAGCCACGCTAGCGGTACTCCAAGAATGAGCACCGCCGTCGCGAAGCCGGCCCGTTGCCAAACAACATACTTTCGGTGTTCACAAAGAACGCAAGTGGCGTGAAAACCAATGCGAGTAAGGCATAGAGCTTGCCGTTTGGCGCATTCTTGCTGAAGGCGATGCCCCAGAGAAGCAAGCAAAGTCCTGCCGGCAAATGCGCCAGGGAAATCATGTGGCTTGCCCCACTTTGTGTCTCGCTAGCTGTTGCCATTCCATCTAGAATCCCAGCAGCGATGAATGAAGCGCCAAATCCGCAAAGGATGGCTGGGCCACGTTCCGTCATCCATACCGTCATGGCTTCAACCCGATTGGACCTGGGATCACTCACACCTGCGTCCTCACAAATCCATCAACAGCCGCCGTGGATCCTCCAGCGCTTCTTTCACGCGAACAAGGAACGTCACCGCCCCTTTGCCGTCGACGATCCGGTGGTCATAGGACAGCGCCAGGTACATCATCGGTCGCACCACGATTTCGCCGTTCACGACCATGGGGCGCTCCTGAATCTTGTGCATGCCGAGGATGCCCGATTGCGGCGGGTTCAGGATGGGCGAGGACATGAGCGAGCCGTAGACGCCGCCGTTGGAGATGGTGAAGGTGCCGCCCTGCATTTCCGCCATGGAAAGCTTGCCGTCGCGCGCGCGCGCGCCAAGCTCGTTGATCTTCTTCTCGATCGCGGCGAAGGACATCTGATCGGCGTCTCGGACCACGGGCACCACAAGGCCGGTCGGCGTGCCGACGGCGATGCCCATATGCACGAAGTTCTTGTAGACGACGTCCGTGCCGTCAATCTCCGCATTGACCTCCGGCACCTCTTTCAGGGCATGGCAGCAGGCCTTCGTGAAGAAGGACATGAAACCGAGCTTCACGCCGTGCTTTTTCTCAAAGAGTTCCTTGTACTCTTTGCGGAGGCCCATGACCGCGCTCATATCGACCTCGTTATAGGTCGTCAGCATAGCAGCGGTGTTTTGCGCATCCTTCAGACGCCGGGCAATGGTTTGCCGGAGCCGGGTCATCTTCACCCGTTCTTCGCGCGCCTCATCCTCGACCGCCACAGGGGCGCGGGGCATGGCGGGGGCAGGGGCTTCCGCCTGGGGCGTTGGCGAAGAGAGTGCCTTTTGCACGTCTTCTTTCATGATGCGCCCGTCCTTGCCGGTGCCGGTCACAGCGTCGGCGGACAGGTTGTTTTCGGCCATCATCTTCTTTGCCGATGGGGCGTCTTCAACGTCCTTGCCGCTTGCCGCTGGGGCAGAGGCAGGTGCAGGTTCGGCTGCTTTAGCTGCTGGCGCCGCAGCGCCGCCGGAGCCGGAGCCGGATAGGACGGCGAGCTTGCCGCCTGCTTCCACGGTTGCGCCCTCTGCGGCGACAATCTCCGAAAGCACGCCAGCCGAGGGGGCAGGGACTTCCACGGACACTTTGTCCGTTTCCAACTCGCAGAGGATTTCGTCAGCCGCGACCGTATCGCCGGGCGCTTTGAACCAGCTTGCGACGGTTGCTTCCGCCACGCTTTCGCCCAGGGTTGGCACCATGACATCCACGGCGTCGCCTGACGCTGCCGCGCCGTTTGGCGCTGCCGCCGGTGCTTCTTCGGGGGCTCGTGCCGCCGCTGTGGGTGTTGCCCCCGCCGCCCCTTCTTCGAGCGTGGCAAGGAGGGCATCGACCCCAACCGTATCGCCTTCGCCGGCGACAATTTCGGAAAGCTTGCCGGCGGACGGCGATGGCACCTCAACGGTGACTTTGTCGGTTTCCAGCTCGCACAGCATCTCGTCGACCGCGACAGTGTCCCCTGGCTTTTTGAACCAGGTGGCTACGGTCGCTTCGGTGACGCTTTCCCCCAAGGTCGGGACGCGGATTTCGGTAGACATCGTCGTTATCCTTTCAGCGTCAGCGCTTCGTTTACCAGCGCTGCTTGTTGTACCTTGTGTGCTGAGGCCAAGCCCGTCGCCGGGGAGGCGCTGGCGGCGCGACCGGCATAGATTGGGCGTGTATGTTTGGCCTTGATGCGGGTCAGGACCCATTCGATATTCGGCTCGATAAAGGTCCAACCGCCCTGGTTCTTAGGCTCTTCCTGACACCAGACCCAATCGGCGTTCTTGAACCGCTTCAATTCCTTCACCATGGCC
This sequence comes from Pseudomonadota bacterium, assembly GCA_039024895.1. Taxonomy (GTDB): domain Bacteria; phylum Pseudomonadota; class Alphaproteobacteria; order Rhodobacterales; family Rhodobacteraceae; genus JAJDOD01. The sequence continues at coordinate 123,404 of JBCCPJ010000006.1, forward strand.
TGCGCCGGGAAGGGATAGAACTGTTCGATCCGCAAAAGGTAGATGTCGTCAATGCCGCGGGCGTCCCGTTCTTCCAGCAAGTCATAGTAGACTTTGCCGGAGCAAATGACGACGCGCTTGATCTTCTCATCGGCGACGAGCTTGGTGTCGGAGTGGCCTTTTTCCGCATCGTCCCATAGGACACGGTGGAAACTGGAACCTGTCAGGAACTCCGGCTCATCGCTCACGGCCATCTTGTGACGCAGCAAGGATTTGGGCGTCATGAGCACCAGCGGTTTACGGTATGACCGATGTAACTGCCGCCGCAGGATGTGGAAGTAGTTGGCGGGCGTCGTGCAGTTCGCGACGATCCAGTTGTCCTGCGCGCACATTTGCAGGAACCGTTCAAGCCGTGCGCTGGAGTGTTCCGGGCCCTGGCCTTCGAACCCGTGGGGCAGCAGCATGACGAGGCCCGACATGCGCAACCACTTGCTTTCGCCCGACGAAATGAACTGATCGAACATGATTTGCGCGCCATTGGCGAAATCGCCGAACTGCGCTTCCCAGAGCACGAGCGCGTTTGGTTCCGACAGCGAATAGCCGTATTCGAACCCGCAAACCGCGTATTCGGACAGCATCGAATCGATCACTTCGTAGCGGGCTTGGCCTTCGCGGATATGGTTGAGCGGTTTGAAGCGCTCTTCCGTTTCCTGGTTGATGAACGCCGAATGCCGCTGGCTGAAGGTGCCGCGCGTCGAGTCCTGTCCGGAAAGCCGCACGGGATAGCCTTCGAGAAGCAGCGAGCCGAAAGCCAGGGCTTCGGCTGTGGCCCAGTCATAACCGTTGCCGCCTTCGAACATCTTGCGCTTGGTATCGAGTAGTCGTTCGACCGTACGGTGCAGCGGGAAATTCTCAGGCGCACGGGTCAGCGCCGCCCCTATTTCTTTCAAGGTTGCTTTCGAAATCGCGGTTTTGCCGCGCTGATAGGATTCGCCGACCTTGTCGAGGTGACTCCATCGTCCATCGAGCCAATCCGCTTTGTTGGGCTTGTAGGATTTTCCGGACTCGAACTCTTCGTTCAAATAGGACTGGAAGCTGGCCTTCATATCCTCGATTTCGCCTTCCGGGATCAGCCCGTCTTTCACAAGGCGGTCCGTGTAAAGCGAAAGCGTCGTCTTATGCCCCTTGATTTTCTTGTACATCAACGGGTTGGTGAACATCGGCTCATCGCCTTCGTTATGGCCGAAACGACGATAGCAGAAGATGTCGATCACCACGTCCTTGCCGAACATCTGGCGGAACTCGACGGCGACTTTCGCCGCATGCACAACCGCTTCCGGGTCGTCGCCGTTGACGTGGAAGATCGGTGCCTCCACCACTAGAGCGCCATCGGTCGGGTAGGGGCTGGAGCGCGAGAAATGCGGTGCGGTCGTAAAGCCAATCTGGTTGTTGACCACCAGATGGATTGTGCCGCCGGTCTTGTGGCCCTTGAGCCCCGATAGGGCGAAGCACTCGGCCACAACACCTTGACCTGCGAAGGCCGCATCGCCGTGAAGCAGGATTGGCAGGACGCTGGTCCGCTCGGCGTCTTTGCCTTGGTCCTGTTTTGCCCGGGCCTTGCCCAGGACGACCGGGTTCACAGCTTCCAGATGCGAGGGGTTTGCCGTGAGGCTGAGGTGCACTTCGTTGCCGTCAAACTCCCGGTCGGAAGACGCACCGAGGTGGTACTTCACGTCGCCTGATCCGTCCACGTCTTCGGGTTTGAAGCTGCCGCCCTGAAACTCGTTGAAGATGGCGCGGTAAGGCTTTCTCATCACGTTGGCGAGTACCGAGAGACGTCCACGGTGGGGCATGCCGATGATGATGTCTTGCACGCCGAGCGCGCCGCCGCGTTTGATGATCTGCTCCATCGCGGGGATCAGGCTTTCGCCACCATCCAGCCCGAAGCGCTTCGTACCGGTGTATTTGACGTGCAGAAACTTTTCGAAACCCTCTGCCTCAACCATTTTGTTGAGGATCGCTTTCCGACCCTCGCGGGTGAAGGCGATTTCCTTGCCGTAGCCTTCGATCCGCTCCTTCAGCCAGGACGCTTCCTGCGGGTTGGAGATGTGCATGTATTGCAGGGCGAAAGTGCCGCAATAGGTCCGCTTCACGATGGCGATGATTTCACGCATCGAGGCCATCTGCAGGCCGAGCACGTTGTCGATGAAGATCGGGCGATCCATGTCGGCTTCGGTGAAGCCGTAGGACTTCGGATCAAGCTCCGGATGCGGGGTCTGGTCGCGCATGCCCAGTGGGTCGAGATCGGCCACAAGATGACCCCGGATACGATAGGCGCGAATGATCATCAGCGCGCGGATACTGTCGAGCACGGCGCGTTTGATCTGGTCTTCGCTGACCGCTACGCCCTTTTCTTCAGCTTTCGCGGCGATTTTCTGCGCCGCTTTAGCCTGGATCGCAGGTCCTAAATCGCCCCATTGACCGTCCAGAGCGGAGGTTAGTTCATCATCCGCCGCAGGTGGCCAATCGGCACGCGCCCAGCTCGGCCCGGCGGCTTCCCGTTTCGCGTCAATCTCCGTATCGCCAAGCTCGCGGAAGAACTGTTGCCACGCCTCATCGACCGCGTTCGGGTCGTTGGCGTATCGCGCGTAGAGTTGCTCGATATAGGCGGCGTTGTGCCCTTGCAGGAAGCTTGAGGCCTTGAAGATATCATTTGGACTTTGGTCGGTCATGGGGTCACCTCTTGGCGTCGGCGAATGAGAATGGCGTTTGGGGGGCGGGATGTGCAAAAGTCAGCACGGCGCCCCATCCAAGGAAAAGCGTGGCGAGTAAAACGGCGAACAATCTCCGGCGAATTTTCTCGTCCATGGTGGGTCCTCCTACCCAATCGCCTCCAGCATCGCCTCGCCCAATTGGGCCGGGCTATCGGCCACGACGATGCCGGCGGATTTCATGGCTTCGATTTTGTCTTCAGCACCGCCCTTGCCGCCCGCGACGATTGCACCGGCGTGGCCCATGCGGCGGCCCGGCGGCGCGGTGCGACCCGCAATGAACCCGGCGCAGGGCTTGGAGCGGCCTTTCTTGGCTTCGTCCTTTAAAAATTGCGCGGCTTCTTCTTCGGCGCTGCCGCCGATTTCGCCGATCATGATGATCGATTGCGTCTCGTCATCGGCGAGGAACCATTCAAGCACGTCGAGATGCTCGGTCCCCTTAATCGGGTCGCCGCCGATACCGACACAGGTCGACTGGCCAAGGCCAACGTCAGAGGTCTGCTTGACAGCTTCATAGGTCAGCGTGCCCGAGCGCGAGACGACGCCGACCGAGCCCTTCTGATGGATGTGGCCCGGCATAATGCCGATCTTACATTCGTCAGGTGTGATTACACCCGGGCAGTTGGGGCCGATCAGGATGCTGTCCGACCCTTCGAGCGCGCGCTTCACGGCCATCATGTCGAGCACGGGAATGCCTTCTGTGATCGCGACGATCACGGGGATTTCCGCGTCGATGGCCTCAAGGATTGAGTCGGCGGCGAAAGGCGGCGGCACATAGATCACGGTGGCATTCGCGCCGGTCTTGGCTACGGCTTCGTGGCAAGAGTTGAAGACCGGCAGATCAAGATGATCCTGCCCGCCTTTGCCCGGGGTCACCCCGCCGACCATCTGCGTGCCGTAAGCAATCGCCTGTTCTGAGTGAAAGGTGCCCTGGCTGCCGGTGAAACCCTGGCAGATGACCTTGGTGTTTTTGTCGATGAGGACGGACATATTATCGGCTTTCTCTTTCTTGAAGGTCGAATTGCTTAGGAGACGAGCATATATTCGTACGCTTTGATTTCGTGTTTGCTGATGTTGCCAGAGGTGTTGAAACTAATCTCAAGACCAATTGGCTTTCCAAACTCCCGGCTTACAAAAAGACCATACCTTTGCTCCCCGTAGCGGGCTTTGACGGCCTGAACGAGTGCAGATCGGTCGTCAGGCGACTTGAACTCCATTGTGCAAACCTTCTCGTGTTCTTGAGTGAGAAAACTGAAGTCGCTGCCGATGCTAAAGTTGATTTCCCACTCGGGTATCTCGAAGTGCCGGCCCTCTGCTTCCGGAGTTCCTCGAGAACGAAGAACGGCAATAGAATCTTCGAAAAGTGGCCCGGCCTCTATGCAAATCTCCTGAAACAAATCGAGAGCTACATCGACTGTGGCCACGTTTCGCGAGCCATCGGGATGTAATCTAAGTGGTCCGGAAATTGCAGAGCTTCCAACAAAAGCAGTGCAAATCAAGACTGCTGTTGCAGATCTCATCCCTTCACCGCTTTCACGATCTTTTCGGCGCCGTCTTTCAGGTCGTCCGCTGCGATGACGTCAACATCGCTGTTGTTGATGATGGCCTTGCCCTCTTCGACATTCGTGCCTTCAAGCCGCACGACGAGGGGCACTTGGAGACCGACCTCTTTCACGGCGGCGACCACGCCTTCGGCGATGACGTCGCAACGCATGATGCCGCCAAAGATATTGACGAGGATACCTTTCACATTGGGGTCGGAGGTAATGATCTTGAACGCCTCGGTCACCTTCTCTTTCGTGGCCCCGCCGCCGACGTCGAGGAAGTTGGCGGGCTCCGCACCGTAGAGCTTGATGATGTCCATCGTCGCCATGGCGAGGCCCGCGCCGTTGACCATGCAGCCGATTTCGCCGTCGAGCGCGATGTAGTTCAGGTCGTACTTGGACGCTTCGAGTTCCTTTGGGTCTTCCTCCGTCTCGTCGCGCAGTTCCATTATCTCGGGATGGCGGTAGAGCGCGTTGGAATCGAAGCCCATCTTGGCGTCAAGGCATTTCAGATCGCCTTTGTCGGTCACGATCAGCGGGTTGATCTCCAACATCTCCATGTCCTTGGAAACGAAAAGGTCATAGAGCGTCTTCATCAGTTTTACGCATTGCTTGACCTGAGGACCGGACAGGCCGAGCGCGAAGGCGATGCGGCGACCGTGATAGGCCTGATAGCCGGTCGCGGGATCAACGCTGAATGAAAGAATTTTGTCCGGCGTCTCTTCGGCGACCTCTTCAATATCCATGCCGCCTTCTGTGGAGGCAACGAAGCTGACTCGAGATGTTCCGCGATCCACGAGCAGGGCGAGATACATCTCGGTTTGGATGCCCGAGCCGTCCTCGATATAGATACGGTTAACTTGCTTGCCGGTGTCGCCGGTCTGTTTCGTCACAAGTGTCCGGCCGAGCATGCGCTTTGCTTCTTCGGACGCTTCCTCCACTGACTTTGTGAGACGCACCCCGCCTTTGTCGCCAGCATCGGTTTCTTTGAAGGTACCTTTGCCGCGCCCGCCCGCATGAATCTGGGCTTTCACCACCCAAATCGGCCCGTCAAGCGCGCCCGCCGCGGTCTTCGCCTCCTCCGCGCGCAAAACAACCCGTCCATCGGAGACAGGCGCGCCTGCGTCGCGCAACAGGCCTTTCGCCTGATATTCGTGGATATTCATGCGAAAGACACTCCTGCCAGTTATACTCGCGTCAGCCTTGCCACGAAATTTGCGAAATAAAACCGAACAACTGCGTGGTTCCATAGTATTTTAGCAAAAAAGCCCTTTTTGTGATCACAGTGAAAAATTCAGTGATCACAAAACTGGAAAGTCACCTTTCAGATTCGCAACCTAGGTGAAAATCACTGATTTTGTGGCAAAGACTTGCGACATCCAGTAACGTGAAGAACCGCCTCAACTCCCCGCCGGTCGCTGGTTTCCGGCCTGCCAAAGCGGCTTCGACAATATCATTCAAGGTGCGCTTCCGCCGGTGCGGCGCGGGATGTGGAATGTCTGCGCTGACTAATACCCCGGCCAAGAAGCTTGCCCCCATCGCAATTGTTCGCGGTGAAGGTGATGCTTGTTAAGCCGAGGGCCTTGTGAAGAGCGACCCACTCCGACGGGAATGGGGCTTCGTTTGTCCTGAATGTAAAAAGGCTATGGCCAGGACTTAGCCAAGCCCGTTGTCTATGCCTTTGCAGGCCTCGACCAGCCCCTTCACGGACTCGACAGATTTATCGAACATGGCCTGCTCGTCCTTCGCGAGCTTGATGTCGACAACACGTTCAACACCGCCCGCACCGATTACCGTTGGAACGCCCACGTACATGCCTTTCAAGCCGTAGGCACCTTGGACAAAAGCCGCGCAGGGCAGGAGGCGTTTTTGGTCCTTCAGATAGGCTTCCGCCATTTCGATCGCGCTTGTTGCAGGCGCGTAGAAGGCGGACCCGTTGCCGAGGAGACCGACAATCTCTGCGCCACCGTCGCGCGTGCGTTGGACGATTGCGTCGAGCTTTTCCTGGCTTGTCCAACCCATCTCGACCAAGTCCGGCAGCGGTATGCCCGCGACGGTGGAATAACGCACCAAGGGCACCATCGTGTCGCCGTGGCCGCCGAGCACAAAGGCCGTTACGTCCTTCATGGAAACGTCGAATTCAACGGAAAGGAAGTGGCGGAAACGGGCACTGTCCAGGACACCCGCCATGCCGCAGACCATGTTATGCGGCAGTCCGGAGTACTCGCGGAGCGCCCATACCATGGCGTCGAGAGGATTTGTGATGCAGATCAAAAAGGCGTTCGGCGCATTTGCCTTTATGCCCTCACCGACAGCTTTCATCACTTTGAGATTGATACCCAAAAGGTCGTCACGGCTCATGCCCGGTTTTCGAGGGACGCCGGCCGTTACGATACATACGTCTGCACCGCCAATGTCGGCGTAGTCGTTTGTGCCTTTCAAAGCGGCGTCGAACCCTTCGGAGGGCCCCGCTTCGGCGATATCAAGGGCTTTCCCCTGCGGTGTGCCTTCGGCGATGTCGAACAGAACGACGTCGCCCATCTCTTTTAGAGCTGCAAGGTGGGCAAGCGTGCCGCCGATCTGACCCGCGCCGATCAGCGCGATTTTGGGTCTTGCCATAGGAACTCTCCAATCCATAAGCGTCCGTTCGGGCGCGTCCCTAGCCACTGTTCTGTCCCAGTGCAAGGCCGGAGAGTGTTGATCGTATAACCGCCGGAAAAACGTCCATCCGACAAAATCTACGTTAATTCAACTGGTTGGTTAAAGCGAGGCGTCGCTAGTGCCAACATTGGCAAAAAATTTGTGCGTAAACTGAAAGCGCTTAATCTAGTCCTCTGCGGCCAAGGCGCTTGGGATACGATCCCTAATCGTCCAGGAAGCCGCAAGTATAGGCGGCTGCCCGGAGGGCTGAAGCAACGCGCCGGTGATTAGCTTCGAATGCCTGCTGGGGCGACTGGTTCATCCAGCGTTTCGAAGGATTGACCGCTTGCAACGAGGCAGGTGATACCGTTGGGCATCGTCACCGTGATGGTCCAAGTACCAGTTTCGTGCGAGGCGTAAATTTCGACAACCCGGCCCTTCGGTGCCATACCAATGGACTGGCGGCTTTCACCGTATTTATTGGTCAAACGCTCAACGACCAGTTCGCGATTTCCGCAGTTCTGCCCCTGAGCCTGAGCGGCAATCGGTAAAGTAAGCGCGGTCGCAACGACCAATGCAGACGTCAGTTTCATTTCAGTCCTTTCTGAAGGCTTTGGCCCTCCGATCAGCAATGCGCTCAGAAGTTTTTCCGGAGCTTCGCCATGCCAAACTGGGAACAGAACAAGAATATGTGGTTAACGCAGCGTCCGATTGTCCGGAAAATTGGATACAATTTGCCCGCTGCGTTTCTGCGGCGCAGCGAAATTGCTTGAAATTCCGGGCGTTGCGGTGCACGAACCCGATAATGTCAATAGAAGGGTTTTGGCTTTGGACGGTGCGCTTTATCGGTCGGTTTTGTATATTCCAGGCGCGAAATCACGGGCACTTGACAAGTCGCGCAGACTGAATGTCGACGCGATTATCTTCGATTTGGAGGATGCCGTTACTCCCGACGAGAAGGTTCGGGCGCGAGACATCCTAGAGGAGCAACTTGCTGAAGGCGGCTATGGGCACCGTGTCAAGATTGTACGCATCAATGGGCTGGACACGGCTTGGGGTGCCGATGATGCCCGCGCAGTGGCAGAAATGGCCTGCGATGCCGTGTTGCTGCCGAAGACAGAGAGCGCGTCGCAAATCAAAGAACTCGCGAACCTGGTCCCCGGAAAGGCAATTTGGTGTATGATGGAGACACCACGCGGTGTTGTGAATGCCCTCGAAGTGGCCGATATGCCCGAAGTCGAGGGCTTTGTCATGGGCACCAACGATCTTGCCAAAGACATCGGCTGCGAGACTGGTGGCAACAGGATGGCCATGATGGGTAGTTTGCAAATGTGCATCCTGGCGGCACGCGCAGCGGGTATCGTGATTGTCGATGGTGTGTACAATGCCTTCAAAGATGACGCTGGCCTCAAATCCGAATGCGAGCAGGGGCTCGCATTGGGGATGGACGGCAAGACGCTCATCCACCCGGCGCAAGTAGAGATCACCAACGCCGTGTTCGCGCCGTCGGATCAAGAGGTTGCCTTGGCCAAGCGCCAAATTGCGGCGTTCGAGGAAGCAGAGGCAAAGGGCGAAGGTGTCGCGGTTGTTGACGGCAAGATTGTCGAAAACCTGCATGTCGTCACCGCTAATGCCCTTTTGGCGAAAGCTGAAGCGGTGGCAGCGAGGGACACGGTATGATCGCTTTGTGCTGGAGCGATGCGCGTTAACTCGGTGGGCGGAGATACGGCGCTTTTCCCTTTCAACTTGTGGACTGCGTAGAACCCGTGCGGAGACAGATAACGTGAAGACAAATCCCGGTCGTTTTTTTGAAGATTACACCCTCGGTGAAATTATTCACCACGCTGTCCCGCGCACCCTGGAAGGCGGAGAGAAAGCGCTCTATCACGCGGTCTATCCTGCGCGCCATGCCCTTATGTCTTCGGCCGAATTTGCGCGCAGCTGTGGATTGATGGGTGCGCCCTTTGACGAATTTTTGGTATTTCATACAGTTTTTGGAAAGACCGTCCCCGACATTTCGTTAAATGCTGTTGCAAACCTCGGCTACGCAGAGGGCCGCTGGCTTAAGCCCGTGTTGCCCGGAGCGACATTGACGGCAAAATCAGAGGTCATTGGCCTGAAGCAAAACTCGAACGGGAAGACGGGTATCGTTTGGGTGCGTACGACAGGGTCGGACCAAAGCGGCGAAGCTGTCCTCGACTATGTGCGTTGGGTAATGGTTCGCAAGGGCAATGTAGAAGCGCCAGTGCCAGAAGCGACGGTCCCCGATCTGAAGCCTGCGCTACAGCCAGAAGACCTGAGCATTCCACAAGGTCTGGACTTTTCCAGCTATAATTTTCAGCTCGCAGGAGAACCCCATCGTTTCGGCGACTACGAGATCGGTGAAAAGATGGATCATGTCGACCGCGTTACCGTTGAAGAAGCGGAGCATATGATGGCGACGCGTCTCTGGCAGAACACGGCGAAAGTTCATTTCGATGCCACATATCGAGAGGATGGCAAGCGGTTGATCTACGGCGGACATGTCATCTCGTTGGCGCGGTCGCTGTCCTTCAATGGGTTGGCGAATGCGCAGATGGTCGTTGGATTGAACGGTGGCTCCCATGTCAGCCCGCTATTTGCTGGAGACACGGTTTGTGCTTGGTCCGAAGTGCTTGACAAAGCTGACGTCTCGGTGCCTGGCGTCGGCGCACTAAGGCTCCGTTTGGTGGCACATAAACCCGAGGTAGACGCCTTTGCCTTGAAGCGCGCTGATGGGAGTTATGAGGCAGGTGTTTTGCTCGACCTCGACTACTGGGTTTTGGTGCCAACCTAACGTGTTCGACGTCATTTTCGTAAATGAAAACTGAAGAAAATAGAAACTGTGATCACACTTTATTTTACTGTGATCACAGAATGTAGTAATTTGTTCACTAGGGCCGGTAAAGGGTGCGCTGCAGCGCCGCAGTGGCGTGACAGTCCCCGAAAATTGTTAGACAAAACAGCAATACAACTAAGGAGTCGGCCCTATGGCTGATGTGAATCGCGGGAACCGCCCGCTGTCACCGCATCTGCAAGTTTATCGCCCGCAGCTGACATCGATGTCGTCGATCATGGTGCGGATAACCGGCATCGCCTGCCTCGGCGGCGCCTTCCTGGTTGTGTGGTGGCTCCTTGCGGCGTCGACATCGGAAGCCGCATTTTCGTTCATCGACGGCTTACTGCGGAGTTGGTTTGGCGATATCGTCTTGCTCGGTGCCACATGGGCGGTTTTCTACCACATGCTTGGGCGCCTAAGACACGTGATCTGGGATCTGGGCTACTGTCTTGATGTGCCCACCTCCGAAAAGATGGCTATCGGCATGTTTGGCGCGGCGACTGTTTTGACAGCGCTTGCCGCATTGGTCTTGTGAGGAGAGCGACATGAACTTCCGAACTGACCGCAAACGCGCCATTGGCACTGGTTCTGGCAGAGAAGGCACACATCACCATTGGCAAATGATGATCAGCTCGATTGCGCTGGTTTTTGTGGTGCCACTTTTTGTCATCGTTTTCGGTATCGGGCTCGGTGGTAGTCACGAAGAAGTGATGGCTTACCTCAGCAAGCCATTCCCGGCTATCACACTCGCCATCTGTCTTGTTGTCTGTATCCGTCACTTTATGTTCGAGGCACTGGAAGCCATCGAAGACTATGTTCACGGGCTCGCCGGACGGCTTGCCATATTCGGGACGACAGCCATCTCCTATGTGCTGATGGCTGTCGCACTTTTCGCCATCGCCAAGATCGCGCTTTAAGGATTTCAGCCAATGGCAGCTTACGAATACGAAACCCACGAATACGACTGCATCGTGGTTGGAGCCGGTGGGTCCGGCCTCCGTGCAACACTTGGCATGGCGGAGCAGGGGCTACGAACGGCTTGCATCACAAAGGTTTTTCCGACGCGGTCGCATACAGTTGCCGCGCAAGGTGGAATTGCCGCGTCGCTCGGTAACATGGGTCCAGACCATTGGCAGTGGCACATGTATGACACCGTGAAGGGCTCCGATTGGCTGGGTGATACAGACGCGATGGAGTATCTTGCTCGGGAGGCGCCGAAGGCCGTCTATGAGCTTGAGCACTACGGCGTGCCGTTTAGCCGTACTGAGGAAGGGCAGATATACCAACGTCCTTTTGGCGGGCATACGACCGAGTTTGGCGAAGGCCCCCCCGTACAGCGCACCTGCGCCGCAGCGGACCGAACAGGGCATGCGATCTTGCATACGCTCTATGGCCAGTCGCTCAAGAACAACGCGGAATTCTATATCGAATACTTCGCCATAGACCTCATCATGGCGGATGACGGTACCTGTCAGGGCGTGGTGGCCTGGTGCTTGGAAGACGGATCCGTCCATGTCTTCAACGCGAAAATGACGGTTTTGGCGACGGGTGGCTATGGTCGCGCCTATTTCAGCGCAACATCCGCCCATACCTGCACCGGTGATGGCGGCGGCATGGTCGCACGTGCAGGCATGCCGCTTCAGGACATGGAGTTTGTACAGTTTCACCCGACCGGCATTTATGGGTCGGGTTGCCTGATTACGGAAGGCGCGCGGGGCGAAGGCGGTTATCTGACCAACTCCGACGGCGAACGCTTCATGGAACGTTATGCCCCGACCTACAAAGACCTTGCGAGCCGCGATGTGGTCTCGCGCTGTATGACGATGGAAATCCGCGATGGGCGTGGTGTTGGGGCAGATGGTGATCACATTCATTTGCACCTGAACCACTTACCGCCTGAAACGCTGGCCGAACGTTTGCCCGGCATCTCGGAAAGTGCGCGCATCTTTGCGGGCGTGGACTTGACGAAGGAACCGATCCCGGTCCTGCCAACCGTGCATTACAATATGGGCGGCATTCCCACCAACTATTGGGGCGAAGTCCTGAACCCGACGGCAGCTTCGCCCGATCAGGTCTCACCTGGGCTCATGGCCGTAGGCGAGGCTGGCTGCGCGTCAGTCCACGGCGCAAACCGGCTTGGATCAAATTCGCTGATCGACCTCGTTGTGTTTGGACGGGCAGCGGGCATTCGCGCAGGCGAAGTGGTAGATCGCACCAACGGCAACCCGTCTCTAAACCAAGCGTCCGTCGATGCAGCGCTCGACCGTTTTGACCGGCTACGTCACGCGGATGGCGCTGTGCCCACGGCGGAACTGCGGCTTGAGATGCAAAAGGCCATGCAAGCGGACGCCGCCGTTTTCCGCACCGACAAGACGCTGGCGGAGGGTGCCACGAAAATGACTGCAATCGCTGGCAAGGTTGCCGATGTCAAAGTTTCGGATCGTTCGTTGATCTGGAACTCCGACTTGATGGAGACGTTGGAGCTCGAAAACCTGATGCCCAATGCGCTTGCAACCATCGTCAGTGCGGAAGCGCGGAAGGAAAGCCGGGGTGCCCATGCCCATGAGGATTATCCGGACCGCGACGATGAAAAATGGCGTGTCCATACCCTTGCCTGGGTCGATGACGCCGATGTCTCGCTGGACTACCGGGGTGTGCATTTAAACCCGCTTCTCGGGCACAATGAGGGTGGCATCGATCTGGCAAGGATTGCGCCCAAGGCACGCGTTTACTAATGGCTTGGTTCGCCTCAGGTCTCACGCCGAGCCGACGGCGGGCCTACCCCATCTCAAGCGCGCTCCTTCTTTTGGGAATGGCAGCCTGCGGGCCGGTCTCGCCGGAACGTGCCGCCGACATGTGCGAAGACCGGGCGCGTGCAGCCACCGGACCAACTGGTGAAGTGGGCGTCGGTGTCGGCTCTGGCGGCGTCGGCGGACGGGTCGAAATCGGGATCACCAGCGACTTCATTCAGGGCCGCGATCCGTTTGTCGTTTACGAAGAATGTGTTCGTCAGAAAACGGGCCAGGGCCCCATCCGCCCGCTAAATCTCGATAGATAGTCATGGTGCATTTTCCAATCTCCATGGATACGAGCCGGAACGAACTGCGGATATCGCCGGAGAACAATTTCGGTGCCTGCGCGCCTGCGAAAACCACCAAAGCAAGTAAGTTTGCGAAACATCACGAGATGAAGGAGGCAGCATGAGAACGCCTTTATGTCTGGCAATGTGTCTCTTCGGCCTCCTGGCCTGCACCCCGGCCCAACAGGACGAATTAACGCGCGACGCCGCAAAGCGTGCCGTGCGCCCTGTTCTGGAAGACCGCTTGCCGGGTGTTCCGATTGAGCCCGCGACCGATTGCATCATCGACAACGCAAGCTCCTCGGAGTTACTTTCACTGGCTGCGGATGCTGTGACCGGCCCTACGGCCAATACAGTCGAAATCGTCTCGGATATCGCCACGCGCCCTGAGACTATTCGTTGCCTGGCGACTGAAGGTTTGCCCGCCCTTCTGACGCTTTGAATTGAGAGGAACGTTTCATGGTACAATTCAACCTGCCGAAGAATTCCACGATCCGCACCGGTAAGACATGGCCGAAGCCCGAGGGCGCAACCAATGTCCGGAAGGTCAGAGTTTATCGCTGGAATCCGGATGATGGCGAGAACCCGCGTGTCGATACCTATTTTGTGGATATGGATACCTGCGGTCCGATGGTGCTGGATATCCTCATCAAAATCAAAAATGAGATTGATCCGACGCTCACGTTCCGCCGCTCTTGTCGTGAGGGAATTTGCGGGTCTTGCGCGATGAATATTGGAGGCGTCAAAAGCCGCGGTATCAATACCCTCGCCTGCATTTACGGCCATGACGAGATTGACGGCGATATCGCGATCTATCCTTTGCCCCATATGCCGGTGGTGAAGGACCTTATCCCGGACCTCACCCATTTCTATGCCCAACACGCGTCGATCATGCCGTGGCTTGAGACAAAGACCAATCGGCCCGCCAAGGAGTGGAAGCAGTCCATCGAGGATCGCAAGAAATTGGACGGGTTGTACGAATGCGTGATGTGCGCCTCTTGTTCGACATCCTGCCCATCTTACTGGTGGAATGGTGATCGCTATCTGGGACCAGCAGCACTTCTACATGCCTATCGCTGGATTATAGACAGCCGTGACGAGGCAACCGGTGAACGGCTCGACGAGCTGGAGGACCCGTTCAAGCTATATCGCTGTCATACGATTATGAACTGCGCGAAGACTTGTCCGAAGGGCCTGAACCCTGCAAAGGCAATCGCCGAAATCAAGAAGATGATGGTCGAGCGCGTTGTCTGACAGCATGCGCTTCGACCGCTGACTTCACCTCGCCCCGCGGACCAGCCTCCCCTGTCGCATCAAAAAGAATTGTGCATTTGCGCGCGTGCTGCACATTCTGCGTGAACGCTCGACGCGGTTGCACAGCGTTTCGGCGTGCGCTGCGTGCCTTCCGCGCATTGTCTGAGGGGTTTGCCCTGTATCTCCCATCCGGAAATCGACGGAAGGGAGTTCGAATATGCTCAGATCAGCTGGTATTAGGTTCATTGTTGTTGGCGCGTTAGCGCTATTGATGTTTGTCCCGCTGGGACTTGTCGGCGATGTAATTAAGGAAAGGGCGCGCTACTCGGAAACGACAATTCGCGACATCAGTCAGGAATGGGGCGGATCGCAGCTTTTGAGCGGTCCCGTGCTTGTTATCCCGGTGACGGAGGAAGTTACCTATGAGCGCAAACGTGAGGCGGTCGACCCCGTAACGGGGCGCACATTGCGCGACGAGCGGAATTTCGTGATCTATGACCGGTATGAGGAAACAGTCACCGAAGCGCGAGCGCATGTCTTCCTTTACCCTGAGGAATTCGCTCTCGACGTTACATCGCAGTCGCAAACGCGCAAGCGCGGTATCTTTGCCGTCCCGGTATTTACTGCCGATCTCGCGCTAGATTTCAATTTCGATACGGACGTTGTCGCTTCGGTGCTGAACGAAGAAGAGACACCGGATTGGGAAGCGGCGGAACTGCGTGTTCATTTGGGATCAAACCGGGCGCTCCGTGGTGAGACTGTTCTGGCCGCTGACGCAAATGCGTACCGTCTTGAGCCGATCCCCCATGACGAGTCAAAGCTGACGGGCATCTATTCGAAGCTCGGCGACCCCCGAGAATTGGGCGAAATGTCCCTCAAGCTGTCGCTCAATGGTGCCCAGGTTTTTGGAGTGGCCGCCGTTGGACGTGTGAGCCGGATGACCTTGGCCAGCGATTGGCCCGATCCAAGCTTCTTTGGGAGCTTTCTGCCGGACACTTCCGACATCTCAGAGGAGGGCTTTTCGGCCACCTGGACGGTGCCCCATCTGGCGCGTTCCTTGCCACAGGTCTCGCGCGAGATGCCCGATGACACGGCGCGACGTATTGCGACGATGCAGGTGAAGTTTCTTACCCCGAATGAATTTTACCAAAAGGCCTGGCGTGCAGCGCGCTACGGCATTTTGTTTATCGCCCTGACATTCTTGACAATTTTGCTTCTCGACCGAACGAACGAGCGCCCTGCGCACCCGGTTCAATACCTGATGGTTGGCTTGGCGCAGTCCATCTTCATTCTACTGATGGTGGCCTATGCCGAGCAGATCGGCTTCGGTGCCGCCTATGCGCTAGCGGCTGGAGCCACGATTGGCTTGCTTGGGATGTTTGGCGCGACGGCTTTGAAACTCGGTCGCAGAACAGGTGTGCTGGTGGGCATGCTCGTGGCCGTATACGGCGTTCTGTTCATGATTTTACGGAGCGCTGATTATGCACTATTGGCAGGTGCGACCTTCGCCTTCGTAGCGCTTGCCCTGACGATGTGGCTGACGCGCAACGAGGAGTGGAGCGGTGGGGATCGACCGATGCTTCGTTGGCCAGCGCGCCGCTCACCAAAGCCAGGTATCGATCCCGCCGGATGAAGGGCGCGCGCGCTTGAAACCGTGCCCGGCGATCTCTGGTCGCCGGGTATTTTTTGTGTAACCTGCGCGAGAATTTTCGAAAGGACGAGACGATGCCGAACATGCCTATCGATGCTGAGGCGCGCCGTGCCGTCGTTCCGGTTATTTGTTACCCCGATGACGCGCTCCCGAAGCCGGATGTTGCGGGCTACCTAAAAGCTCTGGCGAGCTACACCAAGGTTGATGAAGTGATCGTCCCGCCCCGCGACGCGCGCTGTTTCCGTGTGCCAGCCGGTGGCGCGTTTCGCATAACCTCAGTCGAAGCCCCCCAGGTCGGCGATCTCAATATTTGGCACGCTGACGATATCAACGAGCGGTTTTTCTCAGGAAAAACAAGGGCGTTGCACGGAACGCATGTGACGATTGGCGACCGGCTCTGGTCGTCCTTGCCACACCTGCGCCCACTGGCGACGATCATCGAAGATACGTTGAGTTGGTACGGCTTCGATGATTTTGGCGGCAATGTGCATGACGTCATCGGAACGCGTTGTGATCCATATACGGGGCGGCTTTTGAATGGGGATGACTACCATTACTGCTGCCATTCCAATTTAAGCCGTGCGCTTGCTGCGGCGTTGGATATCCCTGTGACTGAGGCAGAAGAGCATGTGCATGACGTGCTAAACGTTTTCATGTGCACCGGGTTTACGCGGGACACGGGCCAATACTTCATGAAGGCCTCGCCGGTGCGCCCGGGCGATTACATCACCTTCTTCGCTGAGGCGCCTTTGCTGGGTGCCCTGTCGGCGTGCCCCGGCGGAGATTGCAGCGCGTCGCACTCTTCGGACGTTGCACGATGCGCGCCGCTTTTGGTGGAGGTTTTTGCCGGTACGCCGCCTTCGGATTGGTGTGCTGCCGAAGCGTCACCCTATCCCAGAACGCATGGGGTCTGACAACCTTAACTCGCTGAAAACGCTGCTTCTAATGCAATTTCAACCATGTCGCCAAAGGTCTTTTCCCGATCTTCCGATGGCAGGGCTTCGCCGGTTTGCAAGTGGTCTGATACAGTGAGAACGGCGAGGGCGCGCTGTCCGTAGCGGGCGGCGAGCGTGTAGAGCTCCGCCGCCTCCATTTCCACGCCCAAGATGCCGTGACGGACCAGTTGCTCGTTCAGATCGGGGCGTTCGTCGTAGAACACATCCGTCGAGTAAATCCCGCCGACATGGGTTTTGGTGCCTTTCGCCTCAGCTGCAACGACGGCGGCGCGAAGGAGAGACCAGTCTGCGCTGGGCGCAAAGTTCAGCTCTTTGAAGATGCCGCTGGATGGCGTGGTGATCGTGCTAGCCGTCATGGCAATGATCACATCACGCAGACCGACCTGTTCCTGCATACCGCCGCAAGACCCTATACGAATCAATGTCTTGGCGCCGTAGTCCTTGAGGAGTTCGTTTGCGTAAATGGAGAGCGACGGCATGCCCATGCCCGAGCCTTGGACAGTAACCCTGTGGCCGTTCCAGGTGCCGGTGAAGCCCAGCATGCCGCGCACTTCGTTGACCAGTTGGGCGTTATCCAGAAAGGTCTCGGCGGCCCATTTGGCGCGGTAGGGGTCGCCGGGCATCAGGACCGTTTCAGCTATTTCACCGGGTTGCGCGCCGATATGGACAGTCATGGAAGCTCCTTCAACTCAAGCCTTCTGAGAACCATGGCCGAAGCGCGAAAGCGGGTAAAGGGTGCGCGCGGTCGGAAAGACGGGGTGCAACCCACGTCAGAAGTTAACGCAAGAAAACAAGGCGCAAGGCCACTAAAGGCGACGTCGGTATCGCATCGGCAATGCGTATGTATCGCGGCGGTGCCCGGATAGGTTTTGCCCATTGCGCGAGGCCAAGACCCGTGTCGCGTTAAACTGTTTTAACATTAGGTGAATAGCTGCCTTGCAAGCCGTGCAATTGTCCGCTCCGGAGAGCGTGCCCACTTACACGTGATCACTGGAAACCGGTCCGCATTGGATCGGTGCAGTCACATCTGGATAGGAGGCAATAGCCATGACGACACATGTTTTGCACGCCACCGGGCTGCGCAATGTTTCGGAAGCCCTGCAAGAACTGCACAAGCAGTTGCTGAGGTTTCAGGCGGAGCAGGCCGGTTTCTTTGGGAGTCCACTCGAACTTTTCGAGCGCGCGACAAAAGACCAGTCATTCGCGTGGCTGAAGCCACTGCGGGAAGAAATTGTCGCCCTCGACGAGCGTCGGGCCGACGAGGAGCCAATCTCCGACGCGGAAACCAAGGCCTACTGTGACCGGTTCCGTAACTTGCTAGATGTTCAGACCGGCCCGTTTCGGGAGAAGATCAATGTTGCCTTTCAGTCCGACCCTGAAACGATTTGGGCGGTGGGCTCTGTTCGGAAGACTTTGGACGCCTTGAGCTGACGACGCAATAAAATGAGTGCGAGACCGCGATTAAAGTCGGTCTCGCATCATTCGGCCGCGATGGCGTCCGGGTCCACCAATCCGACAATGTCGAACATGATCCGGTTCAACTCAAAGTCTTTGGGGGTGTAGACGGCAGCAACGCCCATAGCGCGTAAGCGGTCAGCATCTTCCGGCGGAATAATCCCGCCGACGATCACCGGGGTCTCACCCAGTCCTTCATCTCGCATCCGGCCCATCATATCCTCGATGAGCGGCACATGGCTGCCGGACAGGATGGAGAGACCGACCACATGTGCGCCGCTTTCCTTGGCGGCGGTCACAATCTCCGCCGGGGTCAACCGGATACCTTCATAGGTAATGTCCATGCCGACATCGCGGGCGCGCGATGCAATCTGCTCCGCGCCGTTTGAATGGCCGTCGAGGCCGGGTTTGCCCACGAGGAACTTGATCCGTGCCCCCAGCTTGGCGGAGACGAGGTCGACGGCGTCGCGTATCTCATCAAGCCCTTCTGTCCGGTTTGACGGCGCGCTACTGACGCCGGTTGGTGCTCTGTATTGCCCGAAGGACTTCCGCACCACGTCGCCCCATTCGCCGGTTGTAACGCCAGCTTTCGCGGCGGCGATGGAGGCGGGCATGACATTTGCCCCCGTCTTGCAAGCGGCTTCCAGATCGGAAAGGGCGGTCGCCACGGCATCGCTGTCCCGGCTTTCCCGCCATGCGTTCAAGCGTGCAATCTGGTCGGCTTCCGCTTCCGGGTCCGCGACCATGATTGCTTCGTCCCCAGCGGTCAGCGGAGAAGCCTCGGCTTCGACATACCGGTTGACGCCCACCACGGTGGTGTCGCCGCTTTCAATCCCCTGGATGCGCGCTGAATTCGATTCGACCAGTCGCGATTTCATATATTCGATCGCGTCCACGGCCCCGCCCATCGCATCGATATGGGCAAGCTCACTGCGCGCACCGTCTTTCAGTTCTTCGACTTTCGCCTCCACAATGGGATTGCCGTCGAACAAGTCGCCATATTCAAGAAGGTCGGTTTCGAACGCCAAAATCTGTTGCATCCGCAGCGACCATTGCTGGTCCCACGGGCGCGGCAGGCCCAAAGCTTCGTTCCAGGCGGGCAGCTGAACGGCGCGCGCGCGTGCGTTCTTTGACAGCGTGACGGCCAGCATCTCGATCAGGATACGATAGACGTTGTTCTCGGGCTGCTGCTCGGTCAGGCCAAGGGAGTTGACCTGCACGCCATAGCGAAAGCGGCGGAAGCGGGGGTCTTCGACGCCGTAGCGGGTGCGACAGATTTCGTCCCACAGTTCGGTGAAGGCGCGCATTTTGCACATCTCGGTCACGAAGCGGATGCCGGCGTTCACGAAGAAACTGATCCGGCCCACCATCTCCGGGAAGGCTTCGGGCGCGACCTTACCTTTCAGGTCGTCGAGAACGGCTTGCGCCGTGGCCAGGGCGAAGGCGAGTTCTTGTTCCGGCGTCGCGCCCGCCTCTTGCAGATGGTAGGAACACACGTTCATCGGGTTCCATTTTGGCAGATGCTCGCGGGTATAGGCGGCGACATCCGTAATCAGGCGCAGTGAGGGCTTGGGCGGGCAGATATGTGTGCCGCGCGAGAGGTATTCTTTGATAATGTCGTTCTGAACGGTGCCTTGCAATTGGCGCACGTCGGCGCCTTGGCGTTCGGCTTCCGCTATATATAGCGCGAGCAACCAGGGAGCTGTCGCGTTGATCGTCATCGACGTGTTCATCTTGTCGAGCGGGATGTTGTCGAAGAGGGTTGCCATGTCGCCCCCATGGGCGATGGGCACGCCGACCTTGCCGACTTCGCCGCGGGACAACACGTGATCGCTGTCGTAGCCCGTTTGCGTTGGCAAATCGAACGCGACCGACAGGCCAGTTTGCCCACGCTCCAAGTTGCCACGGTAGAGTGCGTTCGAGGCTTTCGCGGTCGAATGGCCCGCATAGGTTCGGAACAGCCACGGTCGGTCGGCTTTGGTCTCGGGCACGGGGCGTCTCCTGAACGATGAGCAACATAATTACGCTTTGATGTTGGTAGACGAAAGGAAATGGCGTTGTCAATTCGCCGCGTTGCAGCGCTGCGCTTTTGACTGGCGCGTGTCCGATCCGCCGCAAAATGGCGGTGTAGGATCGAGCTTACGGCACTTTTCCTCACCGTATTGGCGCTGAGCGGTAACTTTCTGCTACATAAAAGACATAAAATTTCAGATATAGATAAAAATTATTTGTAATGTTGCGCGACTGCCGATACTCGATTACCTGTTTGCTAATGATTCTGCGACGCAGCACGGTATGAGGATGAGGACATGGCTTTAGACAAGGCAGATACGATGGAAGAAAAGGACCTGTATGACATCGGGGAGATTCCCCCTTTGGGCTATCTGCCCGAAAGGATGCATGCCTGGGCCATTCGGCGGGAGCGCCATGGCGACCCCGATAAGTCTTTTGAACTTGAAGTTGTCGACGTCAAAAAGCCGGATAGCCGTGAGGTGGTCGTTCTCGTCATGGCGGCTGGTGTAAACTACAACGGTGTCTGGGCGGGTAAAGGCGTGCCGATTAGTCCGTTCGATGTACATGGCGCGGACTATCACATCGCAGGCTCTGACGCGTCGGGGATCGTCTGGGCGGTGGGCGACAAGGTGCGTAACTGGAAAGTTGGCGACGAGGTCGTGATCCACTGCAACCAGGACGACGGAGACGACGAGGAGTGCAACGGCGGCGACCCGATGTTTTCCAACAGCCAGCGTATCTGGGGCTACGAGACGCCCGATGGCTCATTTGCGCAGTTCACCACCGTGCAGGCACAACAGCTTATGGCGCGTCCCAAGCACCTCACCTGGGAAGAGAGCGCGTGCTATACACTGACGCTTGCCACGGCCTACCGCATGCTCTTTGGTCACCATCCGCATGAATTGAAGCCGGGTCAAAATGTTCTGGTCTGGGGTGCTTCTGGCGGCTTGGGCTCTTATGCGATCCAGTTGATCAACACTGCGGGGGCAAATGCGATCGCTGTTATCTCCGACGAAGACAAGCGCGAGTTTGTCATGAGCCTCGGGGCGAAGGGCGTCATCAACCGGAAGGACTTCAAATGTTGGGGACAACTGCCCGAAGTTGGGACAGATGCCTATAAGGAGTGGTTCGCAGAAGCGCGTAAGTTCGGCAAGGCAATCTGGGAGATCACCGGGAAGGGCGTAAACGTCGATATGGTGTTCGAGCACCCCGGCGAAGCAACATTCCCGATCTCAACCTTTGTTGTAAAGAAGGGCGGCATGGTCGTTATATGTGCTGGTACTACCGGCTATAATCTGACGATGGATGCCCGCTATGTCTGGATGCATCAGAAGCGCATTCAGGGCAGCCATTTCGCGCATCTCAAACAAGCCTCTTCGGCCAACCAATTGATGGTTGAACGGCGTCTTGACCCCTGCATGTCAGAGGTTTTCCCTTGGGAGGACATCCCGCATTCGCACATGAAAATGATGCGAAACGAGCATAAACCTGGGAATATGGCGGTCCTTGTTCAGGCCCCTCATACCGGATTGCGCACCTGGGAAGACACGCTGGAAGCGAGCCTTAAGCGCTAACATAAAAATAAAATCTACACTTTGCGCCCCGTGCGTAGCTGTCCATAATGACAGCTATATTCCCACGGGGCGCAAACGTGTTTTATGTATTTACAATTAGTTAACCGAACCCGATCTCCCCATTTTTGGGGAGGTGGTATTGGTGAATTTCAGACAGTGCTCCCGCATGCTAAAGTTGTGTTAATAGTTCATTAACCAATCGGGATGAAGAAACACATGGTACATGATTGGATCCTCGACGTTCTCACGGACCTTCGCAAGTTTGCAGCCAAGAATGGGTTGAGCATTACGGAGGCTCAGATCGAGCAAGCCTTGATCGTCGTAGAAAAAGAGTTGGATACGCGGAAGGGGATAGCGCCGGGGACGGCGCATGTTGGCCATGTTGGAGAGTTTTCTAGAGCGCTTGCAGAGAGTAGGAACCCTTGATGAGTTAGACGGCGCTATTCTGTCGCTCAGCGATGAACTGCATGTGGAACACGTGGTGTATCACTCGGTCAGTTCAAGCGGCGACCAATACGCGGTAACGACATATCACCCGATCTGGGTCGATCAGTATCTTGGCAATGACTACGCGAGGATCGACCCGGTCGTGCAGGCCTGTCTCAGGCGATTTCACCCGGTTGATTGGCGACGCCTCGACTGGAGTGGTAAAGTCACGAAGGAATTTCTTCATGAAGCGGTTGATGCCGGGGTCGGGCAACAAGGCTTCTCTATCCCGATCCGTGGACCGTCGGGGCAATTTGCCTTGTTTTCAGTTAGCAGCCAGGAAAATGAAGAGCTCTGGGCGAAATATACGGAAGATTACACCCGTGCTCTTATCCTGGCATCGCATTACGTGAACCAAAAGGCGCTTGAGATCGAACGCGGAACAGATCAGGCGGATATCGTGAGCCTCAGCCCACGGGAAACGGATGCCCTAACCATGCTGGCTCTCGGCTACAGCCGGGCGCAGGCCGCGGATAGCCTGTCAATCTCCGAACACACACTTCGGGTCTACATCGAAAGCGCGCGCTTCAAACTGACAGCAATGAATACGACGCACGCCGTTGCCAGAGCAATGAACCAAGGACTGTTAAGGGTTTGATAAGGGTTCCGCCCGCTCGATTTAACGGGTCCTGACCCATCGGATCGCCCAGATCCGATCCCATTAGCAAAGCGTCTTTACGCCTTTTTCCGTTCACAACGGAAAGGGGCTTTCCATGCTTCGCTACATTTACGCAGACGAAATCAACGCGTTTCCGCGCCTTAAGGAAGGCATGTTCAAGGACCGTGCGGCCCAGTTCAGTGCGCGCCTTGGCTGGGAAGTAACGGTTGACGAGGACGGCAATGAGCACGACCAGTATGACGCACTGAACCCGATGTATATCATTTGGGAACAGCCAGACGGCACGCACGGTGGTTCATTGCGGTTGCTACCGACGACCGGTCCGACGATGCTCAACGATTTCTTCAGCCATTTGGCGGATGGCGTGCATATCCAAAGCCCACTCATTTGGGAGTGTACGCGGTTTTGTCTTGCGCCGGGTGCAAGCGCGCATGTGTCATCGGCCTTGATGCTTGGTGTGCTGGAAGTCGGTTTGAAATCCTACTTGAACCATATCGCGGGTGTGTTTGATGCGCGGATGATCCGGGTGTATCGCCGTGTTGGCTGGGGCCCAACCATCTTGGGCACCGATGGCGAGGGTCGGGATGCCATCAGCGCCGGACTATGGGCGTGCGAGGAAAGCTATCGGGCACGTCTCTTATCGCGCGCGGGTGTGACCTCGGAAGTATCCGATCACTGGTATGATCGCAGCTTCGGTGCGTGCAAAGGAGATCATGTTGCGGTCGCGTAAACAAAGGCGGTTGAGATAACGTGATTTGGCACGGAAAATGTGCTATTTTCTTGATCCCACCCATGGCCGGGCAGCGGCAGACCCGGTAGGCTTGTGCCACCATGTCGCTTCCCGTCACTCTCTTTTCCGAAGACCAAGCCGAGGCCTTTGATCGCGTCGCAGAGCTCTTGCAAAGTGCAGGCGTGGACATTGAAGAGGGTGCCATGAAACCGCGTAGCGAAGCCAGTCACGGCGCGATGGCCGTGATCGGCAAGGCGGGTTCCGGCAAGACAATGCTCTTGGCGCGTTTGGCGGAGGCGCTGGGCGAAGCCGGGGTCGAAACGATCAGCGGCGATTATGAGGGGCGCCGTCGCAAGGATAAGCGCACGCTCGCCATCCTTGCGCCGACCAACAAAGCGGCCAGTGTTCTGCGGACCCGGGGTGTGGCGGCGACAACCATTCACCGCATTCTCTACACGCCGCTCTACGATCCTGAATACGAAAAGATCGCCGAGTGGCTGATGGGCAATGGCGAAAGACCAGAGATCGAGGGGCTGACGGAAGCCGCACTCGACCGGGCACAGGAATTCTTCAAACAAAACAAGTCCATTCCGGGGGCGCTGGCGGCGGCAGGGTTGAAGGGGTCGGACTTCATTCTGGGCTGGAAACGACGCGAGAATCCGCTGGATATCGGGTTTGTCGACGAAGCCTCCATGCTCGATGCGAAGCAGTATGAGGATTTGTCAGAGATTTTCCCGACGCTGCTTTTGTTTGGCGATCCTGCGCAACTTGCGCCGGTGAACCAATCGGGCTCCATGGTGTTCGAGGCGTTGCCTGCTCCGCGCAAACTGACGTTGAACCGGGTGCATCGTCAGGACCTGGATAACCCGATCCTCGACCTTGCCCATGCCCTCGCGCAGGAGGACCTGCATTTCGAAGCGTTCGAGCGCATGGTCGAAGCGGCGTCGGCGGCCGATGATCGCGTGGTCGTCACACCGCGTGTGGAGGCGGGGATGATGGCGCGTTCGCCAGTGCTGGTTTGGCGGAACGCCACGCGCATTCGGCTGATCCACGCCTTTCGCGCCGCGTATGCCGCACCGCCGGACGCGTTGCTTGAAGGGGAGCCGTTGATCTGTGATGGCATCGAATTGCCGCTAAAGCATCGCAAGAAGCGGCTCGATCTGGAGGCGCGTGGGCTGATCAAGGGCGCGCAGGTGATTTATCTGGGGCCCGGGAAACGTCCGGGCTTTTCCCGGTTGCATGTGATCGGCGCGCAGGAGCCGCAGGTCTCGGCCGCGTCCATCGTCAAGATCGAGATGCCAGACGAGGAAGAGCCGTTCATTCCTTTCGCCGCCAATATGGGAGCCGCGTTTCTCCATGGGGCGGCTGTGACAATTCACAAAGCGCAAGGATCGCAATGGCCGGAAGTTCAGGTTTTTGCACCTGACCTTTATGCGGCCAGCCGCGCGGGCCGAATGGAAGCGGGCATTCCGCTTTGGAAACGACTTGCCTATGTTGCGATCACGAGGGCGGAGGAGCGTTTGCATTGGGTCACCCGGTACCGTCTGGGCAAACCGACAGAGGCCCTTGGAACGGCAGATTTGGGTGCCGCCCCGGCACCGCTTGAGATGATTAAAGAGGGAGAGACATGAGCGGGACAATCATCATCACCGGCGCAAGCCAAGGCATTGGAAAAGCAACGGCAGAGACATTCCTCGCGGATGGCTGGACGGTTGGATATCTGGCACGTCGCGCCGACGTTTTGGAGGAAATCACCGCCAATAATCCGCGCGCCATCCCGTTGCCCGCAGATGTGACGGATGAGGCGGCGGTGAGCAAGCAATTCGACGCTTTCGTCAAACAGACCGGACGTCTCGACGCGCTGTTCAATAATGCGGGCATGTTTGGGCCGCCCACCACCATCGACAATATCAAGCTCAATGAGTGGATGGAGGTTGTGAACCTGAACATGACCGGCATGTTCCTTGCGGCGCGCGCGGCGTTCAAGCAAATGCGCAACCAGGACCCACGCGGCGGGCGCATCATCAACAACGGGTCGATTTCGGCCCATGTTCCGCGTGAAACAAGCCTTTGCTATACAACGACAAAACACGCTGTCACGGGTATGACGCGGACGCTCAGCCTTGATGGACGGCCGCTCGATATCGCGTGCGGTCAGATTGATATCGGGAATGCCATGACCGAAATGGTTGAGGTAACGAACCAGCGCCTTATCGACGAAGGGAAAGAGCCGAACCCGGTTATGGACGTGCGCCACGCGGCGGAAACGGTGCTGCACATGGCCAATCTGCCGCTCAATGCGAACGTGCAGTTCGTGACCGTGATGGCAACCAAAATGCCCTATATCGGGCGCGGGTAGGTCACCCGGTTCAGGTGCGGATCACCCGAAACAGGGCCGACGCGCCCCAGCCCGCGCTAATCGCGATGGCAAGGGACATCAGGCCGTAGAGCAGCGGGTCTTCACGGGACAGACGAAACAAAAATCGTTCCAGGCCGACTTTCTGCACCGGGATGGTGGTTTCGAACTGATCTACCACGTCGCCATGCCGCGTCAGATAGAAACGGGCGCTATAGTCGCCCTCGGTCAGGTTCGCCGGCAGACGCAGGGTCGTGCTGAACAGGGTTTGTTCCTCGAAAGCGACGGACCCCAGGTTGGTTTGGTAGCTGCCATCGGCTTCGCGAATTCGGATGAGTGCTTCGGTGAAGGCCGCGCTATCGGCAAGTTCCGCCCCGACGGACCGTATCGCGCGGCGAAGGGAGACCCGGTGCCGCAAATCCTCGACATCGTTCAGAACATCAGGCCAAGCGCCCGTCGTCCCGATTGCGTAAAAACTCGGTGCATGATCCACTTCGACGGCGTCGGTGTTGACCCAGATGCCGAAGCGGCGAGCCTTTCGGCGTACGTTTACCGCTTCCGACGGCCCGGCGACCGTTACCACCACATGCAGCGGTGCGTCGGTGGAAATCGCGTCCTCTCGCTTGACGGCACCAAAGATCAGAAGCTCGGAGCCGTCGAAATTTGTGGTGATGGAAATACGGCTTTGGCTGAGGCCAACCACGACCTCTTCGCCGAGGGTCGGTGTCGCGAGGCATAGCAGGGCTAGTATTAGTCGGAACATCTCAATGCCCTCCGACGGCGCCGACGCTATAAAGCTCGTCTGGCTGGATCAGCAGATCGAGGGCGAGTTTCCCGCAGACCGCGAGCACCATGAGCGACAGCAGGATACGTAATTGTTCCGCTTTCAGTCGCGCGCCAAGTTGCGTGCCAATCTGCGCACCGATAACACCCCCAATAAGCAGGAGGACCGCGAGGACGATATCCACTGTAAAGTTCGTCGTGGCATGTAAGAGCGTTGTGAACCCGGTGACAAAAATGATCTGAAACAGCGATGTGCCCACGACGACCTTGGTCGGCATACCAAGGATGTAGATCATGGCGGGCACCATGATGAAGCCACCGCCGACGCCCATGATTGCCGCTAAGATACCGACAAGAATGCCCACGATGACCGGTGGAATGACGGAGATATAAAGGCCAGAGGTGCGAAAGCGGATCTTGAAGGGCAGCGAATGGGCAATCCCGTGCTTACGTCGCTTGGGCTTTGCGCCCGTCGCTCTGCTTCGGCGTAGGGCACGCAGGCTTTCGAAGAACATCAGGCCGCCTACGATCCCGAGGAAGACGACGTAGGAAAGCCTTACCAGCAGGTCGACCTGGCCTATCGCTTTGAGAGCATTGAATATTTGTACGCCGAGCGCCGCACCGATCAGGCCGCCGATCAAAAGGACGGTGCCCATGCGCAGATCGACCGTTCGTCGTCTGAGATGCGCGAGCGCGCCCGAGAACGAGGAGGCAACGATCTGGTTCGCCTCTGTCGCCACAGCGACCGCTGGCGGTATGCCGATGAAAAACAAAAGCGGCGTCATCAGGAAACCACCGCCCACGCCGAACATGCCGGACAGCACGCCCACCAATCCGCCGAGCCCCAGCAGCAAGAGAGCATTGACCGAAACCTCGGCAATCGGAAGGTAGATTTGCATGGGCCTCCCATACGCCCGTGCGGCGACGCGTTTCAACGGCCAAATCGGATAACGGGATGACGCCAGTTGCGACATATCGGAACACTGCGCGATAGACAGTTCACGGCGTCGCTGCCATGGTCGGCCCATGGCAGATCAGGCGAAATTTCTGGAAGGTAGTTTGCTTCGGCATATCGCCGTTATGTCGATTACGTCGTCTGTGGGATTGATGGCGGTCTTTGCCGTCGATTTTGTCGATATGATTTTCATTTCGATGCTCGGCAAAGCGGAGCTTGCGGCGGCGGTCGGCTATGCCGGCGCAATCCTGTTTTTCACCGGCTCTTTCGGCATTGGCATGGCGATTGCCTGCGGTGCCCAGGTGGCGCGGGCCCTTGGGGAGGGGGACCCGGCGCTCGCCCAGCAGCGCGCAACGTCCAGTCTGATCTATGGCTTTGGGTTTGGCGCGGTTTTCGCGGCGGTCGTCTGGCTGAACCTGACTACGCTTGTCTCGTTGCTTGGGGCAACGGGCGAAACGCGCGACCTTGCCGTCCTTTATATGCAGATCATCCTGCCGAGCTTACCTGTGCTTCTCGTGGGCATCGTCGGTGGCGCGATCCTGCGGGCCCATGGAGATGCGCGCCGATCAATGAATGTGCTGATTATCGGGGGTGTCGTGAATGCAGTGCTCGATCCCATTTTGATCTTTGGCCTTAATCTTGAACTCATGGGCGCGGCGCTCGCGTCGATCGCGGCGCGTTTTACGATTGCCGGTTTGGCGTTGTCGGCGATCCACAAACATCACGGCGGTTTTGGTCAGCCGAGTGTCGGGACGCTGGCGCGCGACTTTCGGCCGGTCTTTGCGATTGCCATACCGGCGATCCTGACGCAACTCGCGACGCCGGTTGGGCAGGCCTATGTCACGCGCGCCATGGCCGAATACGGAGAAGAGGCGGTCGCGGGCATGGCGATTGTCGGCAGGCTCACCCCCGTTGCGTTCGCTATCATCTTCGCGCTCTCGGGGGCCGTGGGACCCATCATCGGTCAGAATGCGGGCGCGCGAAATGCCGAGCGGGTGCGGGGCACCTTCAACGAGGCACTCCTGTTCACATTGGGCGTTACGGTAATTGTCTCGCTCGCCTTGTTCCTGTTGCGTGGGCCGCTATCGCTCCTGTTCCAGCTCGACGATGGCAGCATTGCGCAGACGCTGGTTTTCCTTTTTGCCGGCCCATTGTCGCTTCTTTACTTTTTCAACGGGGTACTTTTTGTCGCCAATGCGGGCTTCAATAATCTTGGTCACCCATTTTACTCGACAATGACCAATTGGGGGCGCCATACGCTTGGGACGATACCGCCAGTCATGCTCGGAGCGTGGCTGTTCGGCGCGCCGGGCGTGCTGATCGGTCAGGCGGCGGGGGGCGTGATTTTTGCGTTGATCGCCTTCACTCTCGCGCGGCGCGTGATTGCGGAAACGGAAGGCGACGCCCCGATGCCACGCGAACCTTTCGCCCGGCAGGCGCGCTTGATGAACTTGTTCCACCACCGACGGTAATTAGACGAAAGCTGCGCCGCGTTGCTCAAGGTGGTGATCCACAAGCGACGTTTCTTCCGGTGTCAGCTTTTGATGTCTTGGGTAGCGGGGGGCCGCGCGATCATTGAGAATCGGCGCATCCCACCCATCGGTGGTGTCAAAAAACTCGGAAACGGCACTGTTGCTGCCGAGGCGATGATAGCCCTGAACCACCACATCGAGGTAGCTTAACAAAATCGGATGTTGCCCGCTATGGGGCAGGTGGAGGTCGACGGGTGCATGGTAAAAGCGCACGTCCGTGTCCCGTCCCAAGGCATGCTCGACACGGGTCGCGCGTTCCTGCAAGTAAGAATGCTCTCGCTGATCGAGCGCCCCCCAATCACCAGCGGGGACCGGGGCAAGCGCGCCGCAAATGGTTGTTTTCGCGTCGTATGTAACTGTCAAAAAGGCGACCGTTCGGCCTTCCACGTGCCGCCAGATGCGCCGCCATCCGGCAAGACGCGCAGGGTGCAGCGCGGTGTAGTCATGGGTGCGCGCGTTGACGAGGCTGCCATAGCCAAAAACATATGCATCTGCCATCGCCGTTTTGTGGCCGTGCCGCCTCGCTAACACAACCCCTTGCCAGATGTGGGTGTTCGGGCGTAAGCAACAAAGGCGCATTGCGGGAGAATCGGGTATCTGCCCGTGCCGAAGGAGCAACCGCCCCGGTAAACTCTCAGGCCCACGGACCGTAGCGCGCATGACACTCTGGAGAGACCCCGGGACCGGGGCGCCGAAGGGATAACGATCTCAGGCGAAAGGACAGAGGGGGCAACGGCCCCGGCGGAAACGCCGGACGAAAGGAGCGCCGATGCCTGACCTTGAGCGGACACCGCTTTACGATTTGAACGTTGCGCATGGCGCAAAGATGGTGCCGTTCGCGGGCTATGAGATGCCGGTGCAGTATCCGCTTGGCGTTATGCAGGAGCATCTTTGGACGCGCGCCCATGCCGGGTTGTTCGATGTGAGCCACATGGGTCAAATCCGGCTTACGGCGAAGTCGGGCACTGTCGAAGATGCCGCTGCCGCGCTTGAGACATTGGTGCCGGTGAACCTGCTCGGGCTTCGGGAGGGACGTCAACGCTATGCTGTCTTCACCAACGGTGACGGCGGCATACTCGATGATCTGATGGTGTCCCGGAAGGACGACCACCTTCTTCTCGTTGTTAACGCGGCGCGCAAGAATGATGATATCGCCCATCTCGCCGCCCATCTGTCCGACCGATGTGAGGTGTCACCCGTCACCGACCGCGCCCTGGTCGCCTTGCAAGGACCTGAGGCCGAAATGGCGCTTGCCGCCCTTGTGCCCTCCATCGCTCAAACCGTTTTCATGGATGCCGTGGATATCACTTGGAACGGTGTGACCCTATGGGTGACGCGTTCGGGCTACACGGGAGAGGACGGGTTCGAAATCTCGGTCCCGGCAGCCGTCGCCACCGCGTTTGTAAACGTGCTCCTCGACCATGATGCGGTCCAACCCATCGGCCTTGGCGCCCGCGACAGCCTCCGCCTTGAGGCCGGGCTTTGCCTTTATGGTCAGGATATGGACGGTGGGTTAAGCCCGGTGGAAGCGTCGCTGTCCTGGGCCATTCAGAAAGTGCGCCGCACGGGTGGTGCGCGCGCAGGTGGCTTTCCCGGCGCGGACGTCATCTTGCCGCAACTTGAAAACGGCGTGCATCGGCACCGGGTCGGGCTTCGTCCGGATGGTAAGGCGCCGATGCGTCGGGAAGTCCCGCTTTTTCAAAACGCCGCAGGCGGCGAACAGATCGGTTTCGTCACCTCAGGTGGTTTCGGCCCAAGCATCAAGGCACCGATTGCCATGGGCATTGTCGCCGACAGCTTGCACATGCCCGGCACCCGTTTGTTCGGTGAAGTGCGCGGCAAGCGCTTGCCTGTCACAGTCGCCGACCTGCCTTTTCGTTCTTCCACCTACAAACGCTGAACAAGGGAACAAACAGATGAAATACACCGAAGATCACGAGTGGCTCCGCGTCGAAGGCGATTTGATTGTGGTTGGCATTACCGAACACGCCGCGGAACAACTGGGCGACGTGGTGTTTGTTGAGTTGCCGGAGGCTGAGACGCAAGTGTCCAAGGGCGACGATGCGGTGGTGATAGAAAGCGTCAAGGCAGCGTCGGATATCGTTGCACCCGTGGACGGTGAGATCGTTGAAGTGAACGACGCGCTGGCCGACAATCCGGGGCTGGTAAACGAGGACCCGCTCGGTGGCGCATGGTTCTTCAAGATCAAAGTCGAGGATGTGACCGAGGTCGACACTTACATGGATGAAGACGCCTATAAAGAGATGATCGCCTAAGCTGTTTTGCCCCAGGAGATGTTGCGATGACATTTACGCCAACCGATTACCTGCCGTATGATTTTGCCAACCGTCGCCATATCGGTCCGTCACCTGACGAGATGGAACAGATGTTGGCCAAGCTTGGTGTCGCGTCACTCGATGCGTTGATCGTTGAGACCGTGCCCGCGAGCATCCGTCAGGCAGAACCGCTCAACTTCGAAAAGCCGCGTTCGGAACGCGAACTTATCTGGGAAATGCGCCAGATTGCGGGGCAAAACGAGGTATTCACGACCATGACCGGGCAGGGATATTACGGCACGACAACGCCGCCCGCGATCTTACGGAACATCCTTGAAAATCCCGCTTGGTATACGGCCTATACACCCTATCAGCCGGAGATTTCCCAAGGTCGTCTGGAAGCTCTGCTGAACTACCAAACCATGATCTCCGACTTGACCGGACTGCCGGTTGCCAACGCCTCCCTGCTCGACGAGGCCACAGCGGCGGCGGAGGCGATGACCATGGCGGAGCGCGTCGCCAAGTCGAAGGCCAAAGTGTTCTTCATTGATGAGAATTGCCACCCGCAAAATATCGCGGTCATGCAGACCCGCGCCGCTCCCCTCGGGATTGAGTGCTGTATCGGCGCGCCGGAAGATCTCGACGCGGAGAATGTCTTTGCCGCGATCTTCCAGTACCCCGGGACCTATGGGCATGTGCGGGACTTTACCGATCAGATCGCGGCGCTCCATGAACATAAGGCGCTCGGCCTCGTCATCGCCGACCCCATGGCGCTGACCTTGCTGAAGGAGCCCGGCGCGATGGGGGCTGACATTGCCGTTGGTTCCACGCAGCGGTTCGGTGTGCCCATGGGTATGGGCGGCCCCCATGCGGCTTACATGGCCTGCAAGGATGCCTATAAACGCGCGATGCCGGGCCGCCTTGTTGGCGTCTCCGTCGATGCGCGCGGCAACCAGGCGTATCGGTTGAGCTTGCAAACGCGCGAACAGCATATCCGCCGCGAGAAAGCCACGTCCAATGTCTGTACGGCTCAGGCGCTTCTGGCCGTGATGGCCAGTTTCTACGCGGTGTTTCATGGTCCGGAAGGACTAAAGGCCATTGCACAACGCATTCACCGCAAGACGGAACGCCTCGTGATGGGGTTGGAGGCGGGCGGTTTCAAAGTCGAGCCGGAGTTGTTTTTCGATACGATCACTGTTGAGGTGGGCGCGCTTCAAGGCGTCATCCTTGAAGCCGGGCGGCGCGAGCGCATCAACTTTCGCAAAGTGGGTGAGACCAAAATCGGCATCGCCGTGGATGAAACCATACGGCCCGCCACGCTGGAGGCCGTCTGGCGTGCTTTCGGCCTTGACCTGAAGCGCGATGACTTCGAGGCGGGCTACACCCGTTTGCCCGTCGAATATCACCGCACCAGCCGGTTCATGACGCATCCCGTGTTCCACATGAACCGCGCGGAAACGGAGATGATGCGCTACATGCGTCGTCTCGCGGATCGTGATCTCGCCCTTGACCGCGCCATGATCCCGCTGGGGTCGTGCACCATGAAGCTCAACGCCGCGGTTGAGATGATGCCGGTCACGTGGCCTGAATTTGCCAACATTCACCCCTTTGCGCCAAGCGATCAGGTGAAAGGCTACACGGCGATGATCGCGGACCTTTCGCGCCGCCTGTGCGAGATCACCGGCTATGATGCGATGTCGATGCAGCCGAATTCCGGGGCGCAGGGGGAATATGCCGGGCTTTTGACCATCCAGGCCTATCATCGTGCCCGGGGCGAGGCTGAGCGCAACGTCTGTCTCATCCCGATCAATGCCCACGGCACAAACCCCGCAAGCGCGCAGATGTGCGGTATGGATGTCGTGGTAACAAAATGTACCGAGAACGGCGATGTCGATCTGGAGGACTTCCGCGCCAAGGCCGAAGCCGCGGGAGATCGTTTGGCCGCTTGTATGATTACCTATCCTTCGACCCATGGCGTGTTTGAGGAAACCGTTCGGGAGGTCTGCCAGATCACCCATGAACATGGCGGGCAGGTCTATCTGGATGGCGCGAACCTCAATGCGATGGTCGGTATCTCGAAACCCGGGGAGATCGGGTCCGACGTCAGCCACCTCAACTTGCACAAGACGTTTTGCATTCCCCACGGCGGCGGCGGTCCCGGCATGGGGCCCATCGGCGTGAAGGCGCATCTGGCGCCCTTTCTGCCCGGGCATCCGGAAAGCGGCGGACGCGAAGGTCCGGTCTCTGCTGCGCCCTATGGCTCGCCCGGTATTCTGGTGATCCCCTATGCCTATCTCTTGCTGATGGGCGGCGAAGGCCTCACACAGGCCACCAAGGTCGCGATCCTGAATGCCAATTACATCGCCAAGCGGCTCGAAGGGGCGTTTGACGTCTTGTTCAAAGGCGGGCAGGGGCGCGTTGCCCATGAGTGCATCATCGACACGCGACCTTTCGACGAAACCGCCGGTGTGACGGTCGACGATATCGCCAAGCGGTTGATGGATAACGGGTTTCACGCACCGACCATGAGCTGGCCTGTGGCGGGCACATTGATGATTGAACCGACGGAAAGCGAAACCAAGGCCGAGCTTGACCGGTTCTGCGACGCGATGCTCTCCATCCGCGAGGAAATCGCGGCCATCGAAGACGGGAAAGCAGACCGCGAAAACAACCCGCTCAAACGCGCACCCCACACCGTTGAGGACCTTGTCGGCGATTGGAACCGTCCCTACTCACGGGAAGAAGCATGCTATCCCGCCGGTGCGTTCCGCGTCGACAAATACTGGCCACCGGTCAACCGCGTCGACAATGCCTTTGGCGACCGCAACCTCGTGTGTATTTGTCCGCCATTGGATGAGTATGCTGAAGCAGCGGAGTGATGGGACCACACGTTGTCCTGCGGTCTCTCGGTTGTTCTAAGTAGGGCGCAATAACATCGAGCTCTCGCAGTTGGCTGCTTAACTCGTCGAAGACGAATGTCGGGTGTGCGGACGGAGCTGCCTTTTGCTGTAACCCGGGTTTAGGCTTCGACGCCCAACCCGGGAAGCACCATGGCGACGCGTTCCTGCCGTCGACCAAATACCTCAAGTAACGGTAGATCGCCCTCGAAAAGACCCA
>JBCCPJ010000007.1:0-151212 GCA_039024895.1 Pseudomonadota bacterium
GCGGGCCTTTTATTTTCTCACCCCACTCTGGGGCGGTTTTTTGGGGTGTTGTGGGGGGGCCGCCGGCGGCCCCCCCCCACGACGATATCGAGCATGTGATCCGTGTTTACTCAGCCGAAGCAGCGCGAGACGCAGCAGCGTTCTCGAACCAGTTCACACCGTTCGAAAGCACCACCAAGTGAATCATCGCCGCCAGGAGGAAGAGGAAAACGCCTTGTGCCACAAACACGCGGCGCGGATCGAAGATCAGCCAAATCTTGTAGAATTTTGCCATTTCAATCCCCTCAGAACCACGGAGCCCAGATGTAGGTTGCTAGGTGGGCAAGAAGCGCCACACCAGCGAAGAGATACATGCCGCCTAGATAGACAGAATGCAGCTCCTGAGCCTGCTCGTCGGTGAGACCTGTAAAAGACAGGTCAGTATTATCAGCCATGAACTTTCCTCCGGAACGTTATGCTGACGCCACGAAACCCTCGCGGCGGGGACCCTCGGAGAGACCTCCTCGGGATCTGGTATTCGGCGTGCGGGCTCATGCCGAGAAAATGAGCGGGGTGACGCGGTCAGCATCCGCCCAAGCGCGAGCCAAAGGCCCCCGCGTGTTGAGCGAGCGTTTGCGCACCACATTGGCAATCCACCGTTCCGTTCCTACGGGGATGGCCAAAATAAATATGAGCGTGAAATAGATCTGGAATTCCAAGCCGCGCTTGCGGTGCACGCTGCGGGGCGTTGGTGTATTCGTCATATCACTCATTCATGTTTCCTCCCTTTCGTTGACCGCTCCCGGGGCCAACGCTTTGATCGTCTCAACGACGACCCGTTCTGCGCCCTGTTCCAGCGCAGCGTTCTCAGCGGCGTCGCGTAACGTTTTCGCAGCCGAAATTCGGGTCAAAATTGGATGTGTTGCCACAATCCGGTCGAGCTCAGCCTGTGCGTCTGGCTCCCAAACCATGTCCGCGCGCAATCGCGTGGGCGTTGCCGTGGCGGCATCCATGTCGGATGACAATGGCAAGATGTGAAAAAGTGCGTCGAAGAGGCCGTTGCATACTTCCTGCAAAAGGTATGTGGCGCCCGCGTACCCCATGAAGGGCGTACCGGTCGCACGCCGGATCGCGGCGCCCGGGAAACTCGCGGGAATGAATGCAGGTTGTGGACCATGTCCCGCCTTGGTCTCAGCAAGATACATCTTTTCATTGATCGAGCCGAATACAATCAAGGGTTTCTTGTCCCCGATGAGCGCACGCACCTCATCATTGTTGGTCTTCTTGCCTGCAACGCGAGCCACGGCAAAACCGCAAGGAAGGCCGAGATCATTTTCGAGGAAATTTCGGATGCCACGCGCATAAGTCTCGTTTGCGACAAGACCAAAACTTGCGGTGGCAAAGAAGTCCTGCGTCACCGACCGCCAAAGGTCCCATACAGGCTTGATGGTCGAATGCTTCTCGCGTTCGATGAAAGGTTCAGGGTCCAGATCGAGCAGCTCGCCAAGTTTCCGCAAGAAAAGCGTTGTTGATTCTATGCCAATCGGTGCCTGCAAATAGGGCTTGCCCAAAACCTCGCACAACCCTCGTCCAAACTCCCGATACATGCAGACATTCACATCGGCATTGACGAGGTTCCGCATCTCCGCCAAGTACGCACCGAGAGGCATAACCATGTTGATCTCAGCACCTATGCCTTCGACCAGTCGACGGATCTCAGCCACATCGCTGGGCATATTGAACGTGCCGTACATCGGCCCGAGAATATTCACGCGTGGTTTCGCCCCATCTTCGCGCTTTGCTTCCCTGGGCATACGACCCTTGGTCATGGCGAATTCGGTGAAGATCCAAGTCATCGCCCTATCGGAAGCTTCCCATTGGTCTTCATCAATCGTGCGCGGCAGGAACCGTTGAATGCTGGTGCCTTCCGGCGTAACGCCGCCACCAATCATTTCCGAAATAGACCCAGTGACAACTACAGCTGGCAATGCAGGATCGAGCGTATC
The DNA here is from genome assembly GCA_039024895.1 of Pseudomonadota bacterium. Classification (GTDB taxonomy): domain Bacteria; phylum Pseudomonadota; class Alphaproteobacteria; order Rhodobacterales; family Rhodobacteraceae; genus JAJDOD01. The sequence continues at coordinate 1,986 of JBCCPJ010000007.1, forward strand.
CCAAGCCCGCTTCATCGCGCCTTCTGTGCCATCGCGGCCAAGCTCTTCTTCGCCAAGCCCGGTGACGACGATTGGCAATTCATGGGGCGGTAACGCGTCAGTGTAATGCAGGACAGAGGTCACAGGCAGGTTTTCACAACCGACAGGGCCATCAATGACAACTTGTAGTCCTTTGACGGCGCAGAAGGCATAAACTGCCCCCCAATAGCCCCCCGCGCGGTCATGATCCTGTATCAGCATCAGATCATCTCCGCCGCTTTGCGGGCCCGTGCGGCCTTGTCGAGCTTCTTCTGGTGCAACGCCCGGTAGTCGGGTCTCAGGTTTGGATCACCTTCCCAAACGCCAGCGGTGTCACCCGCACCCACACCTTCGAAGAAAGCGTTCATCTTATCCATGCGGTCTTTACCGGCAATCGCCGCGTTGATGACCTCCGCCAACGACCCGGCACCCGCTGGTCCCATAAGAGGGCGCGCAGAAATAAGGTTGGTGAAATAAAGAGCCGGTATCGCCAGTTCCTTGGCTTTCTGAACAACCGGTGTCGTGCCAATGGCCAAGTTAGGCTTGATCGCCTCGACCGCAGCGCAATCGTCCTCAAGAGAAACGCGGAATTTCACCTTGGCGCCATGCGCTTCGAGCCATTCGGAATCGGCTGCGTTCCACGCCGTTTTGGGACAAGCCGTCCCGACATAGGGCACGGATGCCCCACTTTCGATCAACAACCGGGCGACAAGCAGCTCGCTGCCTTCGTATCCCGAAACCGTGATCGTGCCTTCGATCCCGGCCTGTGACAGCGCCCCCTTAATGGCAGGGAGGAATGCATTTTGAGACGCTGCGATCTTCTCGGCGGAAAGCCCAAAAGCCTCGCCGATTGCGGCCAACCAGACGGCAGTACCGTCATGACCCACAGGCGCGGATCCCACAACGGGGCGACCCGCTGCCTGGAATTCACGTACGGCAGCTGTGTAGAACGGATGAATTGCTGCCACGACCCCACAATCAAGCGCCGCATAAAGTTCGCGCCACTCGCGGCATGGCACTACTGGACCGGCGGCCAAACCCATTGGCGCAAGCATGGCACCAATCATCATAGGGTCAGCGGGAAACATCTCGCCGAGAAGTGCGACCGACGGACGATCATCGACCCCACTTTCCGGACGCGCCACAGGACCTGACTTAATTTCCTCGCGCGCGTAGTTGAGCATTGCGCCAGCAAGCACATCCTTCGCCTCAGCATGTGTCGGTATCCCGAACCCGGGGACATCTATTCCGACAATTCGGACACCATTGATTTCCTCCGGCAAAAGGCGAAGCGGAACGCCGGACGCCGTCGGAACGCAAAGGTTCGTGACCACGATGGCATCGTAACGATCTGGATCGGCCAGTTCGTGAACACTGTCGCGAATATCTTCAAACAGCTTGCCGGTAACCAGCGTCTCGGAATTGAAAGGCACATACCCAACGGACCGCCGCGCACCGTAAAAATGCGACACGAAGGTCAATCCATAGACGCAGCACGCGGAACCCGACAGAACAGTTGCAACACGCCGCATGCGAAGGCCGACACGCAGCGACCCAAACGCCGGACACATTGACTGTGGTTTGTCGTGTGGACCCTGGGGATAATCGGCCGCGTACTTGTCGAGGAGTTCGGACTGCCCGGCGTTGCGAGCGGCCTCTTCCATCGTGGCACCGGAGTGACACCCCAAAGCCTCGCCACTGCCAACGGGCTTGGACGACGGTTCCGCCCGCGCTTCCCCTCGGATCACATCGGCCTCGTGGGCCGTGTCATATGTGATTTCTTCGCTCACTGAAGCCTTTCTGTGGCGGCGTGGGTGGACCGGACTGGCGATCGGATGTCGTTCAACAATCGCAGCAACTGAGCGGGATGCGCCGCGTCAATCATCTCCCGGATCTGGGCTTCCTTTGTGCTTTCAGCGGCGGCCATGCGATACGCTCCTGGCCTTGTTCTTTTTGTAGGCATGCACCTTCGTTTGATATTCCAGCCAAATGGCTGCGGCATCGCTCGTTAGCTCGCGCGTCACCTGAAGTTCTTGATCCAGTTTGGCGACCAGCTCCACGAGGTCCGCATGGCGATCACTGAGTTGCGTCATCGCTATCTGTTGTTCATGCTTCGTCATAAATGACCTCCAGGCTCTCCTTTGGAGCACTGTTTTTTCCGCGCATGTCCTGATCCGTCGCGGGTTCGAGCACCACGCCTGCGCCGGTTTCGGACCCATCAAACAGTTCCAACAACTGGTCCTGGTTGAGTGCTACGGGTCGCAACGGCGGCGCTTCGGCCACGTTCAAACCAAGCTCAGCAAAAAGCGGCCCCCATGGGCCCTCAGCCGTTCCTACGATCTGGTAGTTTGCCGACTTCTTCCGCAGATCATCATCTTGTGGAATGCTCGCAAGAACGGGAATATCAACCGCTTTGGCAAAAGCGTGCGCCTCACCCGAGCCGTCATCCTTGTTGATCACCAAGCCCGCGACACCAACGTTGCCACCAAGCTTGCGGAAATACTCAACTGCCGAGCAAACGTTATTCGCCACATAAAGCGACTGGAGATCATTCGATCCGACCAGAATGACCTTCTGCGCCATATCGCGCGCAATCGGTAAGCCGAAACCGCCGCATACAACGTCGCCCAGGAAATCCAGCAAGACGAAGTCGAAGTCCCAGTCATGGAACCCGAGTTTTTCAAGCAACTCAAAGCCGTGAATGATGCCGCGTCCACCGCAGCCGCGCCCGACCTCCGGCCCGCCAAGCTCCATGGCAAACACGCCGCCGCGCTTGAAACAAACATCGCCGATAGCCACCTCTTCGCCCGCAAGCTTCTTCTGGGTCGAGGTTTCAATGATTGTTGGACAGGCTTTGCCGCCGAACAAAAGGCTCGTCGTGTCGCTCTTCGGATCGCAACCGATCAGCAAAACACGCTTACCTTGCTCTGCCATCATGTGGCTGAGGTTTGCCAACGTGAACGACTTGCCGATACCGCCTTTTCCATAGATCGCGATAATCTGCGTCTTCTTGGTAGGTTCACCTTGCGGCACTTCCAGCGTTGGCTCGGAAGCCTCGTCGCGCAGTCGGTCATTATAGTCGGAGAGGTTTGGAATCTCGTCCTTCACGCTGCTCCCTCCCAATCTAGTATCATCTTGAGACAGGCCGGATCGCTGAAGGCTGTCTTGTATGCGACCGGCGCGTCAGACACCGGGCACTCATGCGTAATCAAATCTTTGAGCGACAGAGCGCCGCCCTCCACAAGGGCACGCGTGGCGATAAGGTCGTCAGCACCCCATTCAGCCGCAACGCGAAACCGCGCTTCCTTCATGAAAGCTGGCGGAAAGGCAAAGCTCAAAGGCTCGACATAAAATCCTGCAAGTACGATTTCGCCGCCCTTAGCGATGCGACCGACAAGATCGTTCAACAAGTCTCCGCGACCCGAGGCATCGTAGATGGCGCGGTAGTCACGGCGCGGATCATCATCCGGGTGAATGACAGGATATCCAACGGCACCATCGCGGCGCGCATCATCGATTTCCCAAACGACCGGAGGCGCGGCACCGGCCGCCAGCGTGAGCCGCGCCAGAAGGCGCCCCAACACGCCGTGCCCGACAATCAAATCAGGGACGTCTTTGCGCAGACCGGCCATGGCATGACGCGCCGTTGCCGCCAAAGCCAGTAGCGCGCCTTCCGCGCCGAAGGATGGATCAATGCGAGTTACACGCTCAGCGGCTGTCACGATTCGCCGTGCGGCACCTCCAAACAGACCGTAGGCGCCCTCAAAGCAATTAGCCCCCGGAACGAAGACACGATCACCGACCGACAGCCCTGAAAGGGTGCCAGCATCCAAAACTTCGCCCACAGCCTCATAGCCCGGAACAAGGGGGTAACCCATGCCGGGAAATGGAGGCATCTTACCGGAATAAAACAGTTTCTCAGTCCCGGTAGAGATCCCGGAATGACTGATCTCAACAACGATATCCTCAGGTCCAGGATCAGATACACCAAGGGTATCCAATGCCAGGTCTTCGGGACCGCTTAGTAGGACAGCGAGTGTGTCCAAGTCGCACCTCTTCTTCTTCCGCAGTCAACGTCGGTCTCAACGCAGAGCCGACATGACCACTCTGTCAGTTTAAACTGACAGTTTTTTGTGTCAATTATAATAGACATTATTCTGGCTGCTCAGCTTGGCTTCCTTGCCGAGACAACCGAGGTCACAAAACTGCGCCGCGGTCGCGGCTTCTCAACGTCGGTAAAACCAACGGCTTCACACATCGCCCCGATAGTCTCCGCCGATCTTGTTCGCCCGGTGCGCATCGCAAGGGTGTAAAAGGCAAAGTAAACATCGGTCACCGGATCGGGCTGGGCACCGCCCGACATGGGCTCGGAAATCAAGATGCGCCCACCGGGCGGTAGTGCCTCAAAGACCTTTGAAAGTAGAGCGGCGACGCTTTCATCATCGTGGTCATATAGGACGCGCACCAGCGAGATCGCATCAGCACTTTTGGGGAAAGGGTCTTCGCGAAATGATCCGCCAACTTGTGAAATGCGCTGACCAAGACCGCACGATTCAATTCGCTCTTCTGCGGCGGGCATCACCTGTGGCAAATCGAAAAGGGTCAATTCCATATCGGGATAAGCGCTTGCCACCTCGATCAGGAAGGCGCCCGAACCGCCTCCCACATCGATCAAGTGCGACACGCCCTTCAAGGAAACCGTCGCCAAAGTGTCACGGGCGACCATCCTTTGGCTATCCGTCATCAGGTCTGAGTAGACGCGGGTAACGCTAGGATCGACGTCACCCTCGGCGCCAAAGACATAGGGCCAGAACCCTGCGAGTTCAGTTTCCGTCTCATCCCTCAACAAGGCAACCGGATCGGCCATGTCATTATAGAACGCGCCGTGATGCAGGATCATCTGCTTCAAACCGGGCACCCCCACCAGAGCGGCACCTTTTCGCGTCAACGCGAAACGTCCATCCCGCTGTCTTTTCAGCAAACCCAGTCCTGCACCGGCCTGGAGAAGCAACAACATTCGATCCTGCGAAATTCCCGATGCCAAAGCCAAAAACTCTGGCGACGCCGCACCGCGCAACAGCCGCTCAGGGACATCCAGAGCAACTAACCCGAAAAGCACTTGGGACCGCACAAAGCCCTGAACAATATCGAATATCTGCTCGCCATCGCGACGGGCCAGGCGTCGGATCCCCGGTATACGACTGGCAAAATCTTGAAACGACGGGCGCGCAACCAGCCGATGGCACCAAGACGAAAGCGCAAAACTCTTTACGTCAGGCGCATGTGCCATCAGGCGCGGGACGCGGCGGCAGACGGAGTGAGCCGTCGCGCTTGCATATTGACCATTTGCGCAAGCATGGCTTCACCGGGGCAAGACGGAATAGACGCAATCGCACCATTCAGGATGTCGTGATACCGCCGCGTCGCCCCCTCAATTCCCAATAATGCGATCGCGTTGGGACGACCGTGGCGATCATCCTGACCAACCGGCTTGCCAAGCGTTTCGGCGTCAAAGACGGCATCTCGCAGGTCATCAGCAACTTGAAAGGCCTCACCAATCCGATCGCCGAGATCCGCCCAGGGCTCAGGCTCCTGCCCAGCAGCAATCGCGCCCATTTGCGTCGCGGCAACGAATAGTGCGCCAGTCTTCGTGCGATGATAGGCGCTCATGTCAATTTTCTCTTCGCTTTCCCACCCTTGGCCCGCACAAATACCGCCGGGCATGCCCGATTTCCGAGCAAGGGTAAGCACGAGGTCTGCGCTCCGCCGCGGATCAATGTCAGCAACCCGCGCCAAAACCTCAAAGGCCAGCATAATCAGGCTATCGCCAGCAAGCACGGCCAATGGCTCCGAAAAGGCTTTATGAACAGAAGGTTTGCCGCGGCGTATGTCGGCATCGTCGAAGGCGGGCAAATCATCATGCACAAGAGAAGCGCAATGCATCAATTCAAGCGCTGCGGCGGCGGCATTCGTGATCGCGGGCTTATCGTCGCCACATGCCATCGCGACAGAAACCAAGATTGTGGGGCGAATTCGCGCGCCACCTGGCGTCGTCGCATATTCCAAAGCAGCCGCTAAACGCGCCGGAGCGGGTGCAGCCTGCCCGGATTTCACTGCGGCTTTAACAGCAATATCGATACGGGTCTTAAGGTCCAACACGATCTCCCAACATGATAGTTGTCTCATCTATATGACATATAACTGTCAATTACACTGGACAGTTTACGGCAGCGAGTCAACAATCACGCCATGTTAGACGACCGGCAATCTCGTCGAACTGCGCCAAGAACACTTGTTGTTGGCGGCGGTATCGGCGGCCTATCTGCGGCTTTACGCCTCCAATCTGCGGGTCATGATGTGACAATCATTGACACGCACCCTTGGCCCGGCGGCAAGATGCGCACCGTCCCTTCAGCCGCTGGGCCGGTCGATGCAGGTCCGACCGTTCTTACGATGCGACATGTTTTTGACGATCTGTTCGCAACATCCGGATGTAGCCTCGACGACCATGTCACCTTAGTGCAGGAAAAACTGGTGGCCCGTCACTTTTGGCAGGATGGCAGCAGCCTCGACTTGACAAATGATCACGCTGCGAACGCAGCAGCAATTTCGAAGTTCTCCGGGCCTCAGTCAGCGAAGGAGTACCTGACGTTCTCCCGGGAATCCGAAGAACTTTTCACTCAGTTCTCCGAAGCCATGATGCAAGCTTCCGACCCAAGGACTTCCGAGCTTGCCAAGGTCAGCCTTAGAAATCCGCGCCATCTCGCCAAATTGTCACCCTTCGCAACACTGCGCAAACTTCTAATACGACGATTTTCAGACCCACGGCTGGCACAGCTTTTCGGACGCTACGCCACCTATGTGGGCGGAAGCCCAATTGCGTCGCCAGCGCTCCTTTCCTTGATATGGCACGCTGAAGTCTCAGGCGTGTGGCGCGTTTCCGGCGGCATGCACCGTCTCGCGCTCGCAGTCGCCAGTCGGTTTCAAGCGCTCGGCGGCGACTTGCGACTAGGCGAGCATGTAAAGAGTATCGACGTCAGACATCGCTGTGTGACGGGACTTGCCCTAGAAACCGGTGAGCGCCTTTCCAGCGACAACGTTGTTTTTGCGGGCGACCCCAGAGCCTTGGCAACCGGTCTGCTTGGCGATGCTGTTCGAGACATTGCGAAACAAACGCGGACGTCAGCCCGCAGCTTGTCCGCGCGTGTTTGGAGCTTTGCAGCGATACCCAAGACTTCGCTCGACCTTGCGTATCATAACGTCCTGTTCGCGCGTTCTCCGACATCGGAGTTTGAAGACCTTGCGGGTGGCGCAATGCCCCATGACCCGACGCTCTACATTTGCGCGCAAGATCGCGGAACCACAACGTCAGAGATTACGGCGCAAGAGCGCTTTGAGATCATATTGAACGCAGCGCCACTGACTGAAGCCGCCGCCAAACCCGACGAGGAAGCGCTATGCCGCCAAACGACCTTTCAAACCCTGAGAGAGTTCGGACTTCACTTCGAGCCGACACCGCAGACCGAAGCGCTGGCGACACCGACGACCTACGAAACACTCTTCCCGGGAAGCGCGGGCGCGCTCTACGGGCAGACACCGCACGGAATGACGGCATCGCTGAGACGACCACGTGCGCGGACCAGCATTCGGGGCCTGTACCTGGCGGGCGGCGGCACGCACCCGGGGGCAGGGGTCCCGATGGCGGCGCTTTCCGGCAAGCACGCGGCAGAGACGATATTGAAGGACCTCGTTTCGACCTGACGGTAGGTGCCGATGGGTACGCCTGGTGGTATATCGACGGCATAAGCGCGGACGGCACCCGAGCGGTATCTATCATAGCCTTCATTGGATCAGTATTTTCCCCGTGGTACCGTTGGTCCGGACGCAAGGACCCCCACAATCATGTCTGCATCAACGTCGCCACATATGGGCCCGGCGGACGCTTCACGATGACGGATAGGGGGCGGTCGGCACTCAAGCAAACAGAGACAAGCTTCACTGTCGGCCCCTCTTCGCTCCGGTGGAATGGGAACGCCCTTGAAATCGACATCAACGAGATTGGCGCCCTCCCTCTGGTGTCCCGTGTCAAAGGTCGGATCACCTTGCGACCATCGGCAATTACAGAGGTAGAAGTTGCCCTTACAGAGGATGAGGCACATATCTGGCGGCCTTTTGCACCCGTCGCGGATATTGAAGTGGCTCTCAACACACCCGGTTGGAACTGGTCCGGGCATGGCTACTTTGACGCAAACTTTGGAACCCGCGCGCTAGAGGCCGACTTTGATACATGGACATGGGGGCGGTACCCCACCAAAGCGGGCGCGACATGTTTTTATGACGCCCGGCGCCGCGACCGGAGTGCATTGGCAACCGCCTTGAACTTTACGAATGATGGAACGGTGACCGAAGCTGTCTCCCCGCCGCAAGCTAATCTTCGGCGATCCCTCTGGGCCGTAAAACGAGAGACACGGGCAGACCCTGGGTACCAGCCGCATCAAGCAATGGCCATGTTGGATGCGCCGTTTTACACACGATCCATGGTACGAACCCGCCTGGACGGCGAGGAAACCGTCGGTGTCCATGAGGCGCTTGATTTGCGGCGGTTTCGCTCAAACCTACTCATGCCAATGATTGCCGTGCGTGTTCCACGTCGTCCAGGATGGAAATTTCCAAACTGAACGTGACCCTTATCCAACTTCCGCCGGGTTCAGTCTCAGGACCGAAAGGTTGAGCGCGCCCGCCGTCGTTACCCATGCCAGGTACGGAAGGAACAACAGACCGGCAATCCAATCCACCGCCCAAAGCGCAATCATGCATGCAAAGACGGAAACCCATAGGGCAATCAAAACATAGAGGCCTGTACGCAACATGCGCAAACCAAAGAATACCGGCGTCCAAAGCGTGTTAATAGCAATCTGCAGGGACCAGAGCGCCAACGCCAACCCTCCCCCGTCAGCGACAGCCACGCGGGCGCCAGCGGCCGACATGCACAGATAAAGCGTGGTCCAGGCGACGGGAAAGACCCAATCCGGCGGCGTCCAACTGGGCTTGTTCAAAGATCGGTACCAATCACCCGGCTGGAACAAGCCACCAGTCGTGCCGGCAGCCGCGCAGGCACACAAAAAGATGCCAAAATAGACCCAGATCAAGTCCCTAATCCTTCCATCTGACCTTTCGCCCGGGACAACTCATGTTGTTTCAAGCTGGTGAGAACGTCAGTCACGCCATCGGACCAATGCGCTGTTTCGGGATGCGCTGCGGCATCAACGAGAAAGGCCGTTTCTGCGAGCGGTCGTGCATGAATGCGCGGCGACATCGGGGTAACTATGGTGGTTCCCGCTTTCAGGAGTGACCAGGCAATCAGCGACGTTTTTTGCGATTTTGATGTGATGGCACGCGCGGCGACGGAATTGTGCCCCATCGTTCTGAGCTTAGAGCCAATTGCGGCATAGATGAAGCGCGCCGCAAAGATGCCAGGTCGCGCAGCGATGGGTAGGGAACCGATGCCCGGTTCCGACTTGAGATAGAGACGCTCCGCCTCGATGAGCAGACGCTTCACCATCGCGCGAACGGCTTTGGTTCCCCGAGGATCAGACAGAAACGCGTCCGCATCCATACCGGCATGTTCCAGCCATTCCAGCGGCAAGTAAAGACGACCCTCCAAAGCATCCTCTCCGACGTCCCGCGCGATATTGGTGAGTTGCATGGCGACGCCTAAATCTGCCGCGCGGGCAAGGGCATGCTTGTTGCGCACGTTCATAAGAACACACATCATCACGCCAACCGCGCTGGCAACACGGGCGCTATAGGCCCGAACGTCGGAGAGGGTTTCATAGCAACGCATTTCGGCGTCCCACCCCAAGCCCTCAAGCAACGCTTCCGGCAAGGCGCGCGGCATACCGAACGTTTCAATAACCGAGGTAAATGCGCGGTCCGGCGCCTCATTGCGCGGCCGCCCCAGATAGGCCAGTTCGAGCCGCTCACGCAAATCTTCGACCGCCGCATGTTTGCGACTGGATAAGTCAACCTCGTCATCTGCCAACCGGCAAAAAGCATAGAGAGCTAGGGCCGGGTCGCGCACTCTGGTAGGCAGCAATCGGGACGCCGCATGGAAAGAAAGGGAGCCATGTCGAATTGCCTCGCGGCAATATTCCATATCTTCGGGTGCGATCATCGAACGGTCTCCGGTGTTGGAACTAGCTTTGCCAGCACCTCTGCACTTGAAATAACCCCTGGCAGCCCGGCACCCGGATGCGTCCCCGCTCCCACAAGGTACAAACCTTTCACTTCTTCACTCACATTGTGAGGCCGGAACCACGCGCTCTGGAAAATGCGCGGCTCAATAGAGAAGCCTGTCCCAAATGGGGAAAGGTAGCGGTCCCTAAACGTCTCGGGCGTGAACACTTCGGACGCCGTCAGATGGGCACCCAAGCCCGGCAAAAGTTGCTCTTCCAAGACGTCTTGCACCTTCTGACGGTAGGTCTCTGCAATCTCTGACCAGTCGACCGGATCGTCATGCCCAAGGTGCGGCACCGGGCTCAGCACGTAAAAGGTATCGTCTCCTTCCGGTGCAACGGTCGGGTCCGTGACACTGGGTCTGTGGACGTAAAGGCTCATGTCATCGGCCAAGTGGCCTTTGATGAAAATATCATCCACCAAGTCTTTGTAGCGCGGACCGTTCAGGATGGTGTGATGACCTACATCAGACCACAGATCGCGTGTGCCCTTTGTCCCGAAGTACCAAACAAACAGCCCCATGGACCATCGCGTTTTCTTCAGGCGCTCATGGGTCCAGCGCTTCCTGGTATGGTTGCGCAGAAGACGGTCATAGGTGTGTCCGCTGTCCGCATTTGAGACGATCACATCAGCGGTCACCAATTCCCCGCTCGCCAAACGTACCGCGCGGGCGCGATCATTATCGATGAGGATCTCGTCCACTTCAGCCTCAAAGCGAACCCTGCCCCCTTGCTTTTCAATGACCCCCACCATCGCATCTGCGATCGCTGCGACACCCCCGATGGCGTAGTGAACGCCGAATTCCTTCTCCAGATGGCTCACCAGAATATACATTGAGGTAACCCGAAAAGGGTCACCCCCGATGAACAAGGGATGGAAGGAAAAGGCCATTTGTAGGCGCGGATCCTTGAAACGCTTTTTCGCGTGGGCGGCCACCGATCTATCAGCCCGGAGCCAGGCAAAGCGCGGCAGCACTTTCACCAGATCCCAGAACTTGTGCATGGATCTGCGGCCAAGGTCTTCAAACCCAAATTGGTAACGCGCCGCGCTATCTTTTAGAAAAGCGTCATATCCAGCGACATCTTTGGGCGACAAACGTGCCACTTCAGCCCGCATCGCGTCAGAGTCTTGCTTGGCAGAAAAAGATGAGCCATCCGGCCAGCGAATTTCGTAGAACGGTGACATCGGCCGCAAGTCGACATCGTCGTCAAAGTCTCTACCGCAAGCTGCCCAAAGCTCGCGAAACACCTGCGGCACTGTCACGATAGTGGGCCCAAGGTCGAAACGGTAGCCGTCCACGTGAAGCGCCGAGCCGCGCCCGCCCGGGCCAGACAAACGGTCGATCACGGTGACATCATACCCTTTCGCACCAAGTCGCATGGCGGCAGCAAGGCCGCCCAGCCCTGCACCGATGACCACGGCGCGCGGGGCGTTTTTCGAAGAAACCAAGGCGGCAAGGGATGGGTCAGGCCGTGTCATATAACCGAACGTATACCTGTCAGTTTGAATTGACAATTCTTCTCTAGAGCGCGAAAGTTGTCAGTATAAGTTGACAGTCTGTCGGAGAGCTCGCCATCCAAATCGTCACGCTCACCCTGTTTCGCTTTGAAAGCGTTGCAATGCGCTTCTGGTCCTTTGCAATGATGGGCCTTGCGAGACGGCATTTCAGCAAAGTGGATGGACTTACGTTCTGGAAGCTATGTGGTTCCGGAACCGGAGAGGGCTTTACACCTAAACCTAACACCAAAGTCTACGGTGTGCTCTGTGTTTGGCCAGACGAGGCAACGGCTCGCAAAGCTCTGGCAAACGCCGAAATTTTCTCTCGGTATCGCGCCCGCGCCAGTGAAAACTGGACCGTATTCATGACCCCCGTCTCCACGTGGGGCGCCTGGGCCGGAGTGGCGCCATTCAGCGTGACCGAGCCTGGTTACCAGGGCCCGCTCGCCGCGCTGACACGCGCCACGCTGCATCCCCGCGCGCTTCTCCGCTTTTGGAAACGTGTCCCTGACATCAGTCGGGTGATCGGGCGGGATAGCAATGTCGCGTTCAAGATCGGTATTGGCGAAGTTCCCTTGCTGCATCAGATCACGTTTTCCATCTGGCCAAGCACCTCAAGCATGGCTGCCTTTGCGCGCGATAAAACCGGACCCCATGCAAAAGCTATTCAGGCCGTCCGCGAGGGTAATTGGTTCCGCGAAGAACTCTACGCGCGCTTCCGTATCCTTGGGGATGAAGGAAGCTGGAACGGCGAAAGCCCCCTGAAAGCTCTGACCTCAGAATGAAACCCGTTTTCCCTTTTTCGGCTATCGTCGGTCAGGACGATATGAAGCGCGCAATGATCCTCACCGCAATCGACCCCAAACTCGGTGGCGTCCTTGTATTTGGCGATAGGGGTACGGGCAAAAGTACAGCAGTACGCGCGCTTGCCGCACTCCTCCCCGAGATCACCGCCGTCAAAGGCTGCCCCATCAACGCCGAAACACCCAAGGACGTACCGGACTGGGCCGACTTGGACAAAAAGGAACTGGCGACTTTTCCAACACCGGTGGTGGACTTGCCGTTAGGCGTGTCCGAAGACCGCGTCACCGGCGCACTCGATATCGAACGGGCCCTGACACGTGGCGAAAAGGCGTTTCAACCTGGGCTTTTGGCGCAAGCAAACCGAGGGTATCTTTACATTGACGAGGTCAACCTTCTCGAGGATCACATCGTGGATCTCTTGCTCGACGTTGCGCAATCGGGAGAGAACGTGGTCGAACGCGAAGGGCTGTCAATTCGCCACGCCGCGCGCTTTGTCCTTGTCGGCTCCGGAAACCCGGAGGAAGGGGAGCTGCGCCCGCAATTGCTCGACCGCTTCGGCCTTTCGGTCGAGGTACGCTCCCCTGACAGCATCGACGAACGTATTGAGGTGATCAAACGGCGAGATTCCTTCGAAAACAATCCAAAGGCGTTTCTGCGACGCTTCCGGCCAAAAGATAAGGAAATCCGCAAAAAGATCCTGGAAGCGCGCCGGGCCCTGCCTGGCATTGAAACTAAGAAGCCCGCCTTAAAGGATTGCGCTCAACTCTGCGTCGCTTTGGGCGCAGATGGTTTGCGCGGCGAGCTGACGCTCTTGCGCGCGGGTCGCGCGCTCGCGGCCTATACGGGCGACGCAGCGCTGACCCGGGACCATCTACGAGACGTCGCGCCTTTGGCGCTCGCCCACCGCCTTCGACGCGACCCCCTTGACGAAGCCGGCTCCTCCACCCGTGTCGCCCGGACAGTGGCAGAGGTTTTAGAGTGACGACGTCTGGCACGCGCGCGTGGGAACGCGCCTGCCTTGCCTTGAAACTCCTCGCTGAAAGTCCTCACCGGTTTCGCGGGCTCACACTGCGCGCACGCGTGGGGCCGGTGCGTGACACATATCTCGATCTCGTAAACCGAACCTTCGGCGCGACCCAACAGCTGCACCCGGCCATGTCACGCGATACCCTTCTCGGTGGTCTCGATTTTGCGCAAACCCTGGCCACCGGCCAGTTCACCCTGTCAAACGGCCTGCTTAGCCGCGCAGGCCCATGCATTCTTACTATGGCAGAGCGTTGCCCGCCGGCGCTTGCGGCATTGATTGCCGCCGAGCTTGATCGCAATCCGAACCTGTCCCTGATCCTCTTGGACGAGGGGATGGACCCGGAGGAGACGGCACCGAAGGCACTTTCCGACCGTCTCGCCTTTCACATCTCACTGGAGGGCATCGGTCGTCTGGAAGCCTCCCCACGCACCCTTCATTTGGACAAAAATACCTTGGGGAGCGCGAGGGGTGAAACCCCTCGCCCACCGCGACCAGCGAAAGCTGGGCGCAAAGCGCCCGCTGTTATCGCCGACCTCACGAAACTGGCGGCACAGCTTGGGATCAACACGCTCCGCGCACCTCAATTCGCCGTCCAAACTGCGTACAAACTTGCCGCCGTCCATGGCGTCGATGCGCCGGGACCAAGGGAAGCGACCATCGCGGCAGAACTGGTCCTCGCGCCCAGGGCAACAAGACTCCCTGATCCAAACCCTCCTGCGCCAGAAACACCCCAGGAGAAACCGGAGCAAAAGCAAACGACCGAAGCCCAGTCTCTCCCCGACGATATGCTCATCGAGGCAGTGCGTGCCGTCCTTCCGGCGGGCTTGCTGGAAAACCTTGGCAAGGGTCAAACCTCCAAGGCTTCTGGCAGCGGGGCCGGTCAACGCAAGCGCGGCAATCGGCGAGGACGCCCGTTACCTCCAAGGCCGGGACGGTTGGACGGATCATCCCGTATCGATCTTGTTGCTACCCTTCGCACCGCCGCCCCGTGGCAAAAGTTGCGCGGCCGGGCCAGCGATATGCCGCTTCGGGTGTATCCTTCAGACATCCACGTAAAGCGCTTCGAGGATAAGTCCGACCGGCTCATAATCTTCACCGTAGATGCGTCCGGTTCAGCCGCCCTTGCGCGCCTCGGCGAAGCAAAAGGGGCGGTCGAGTTGCTTCTTGCCCGCGCCTACGCCACCCGCGACCACGTGGCCCTCATCGCGTTTCGAGGGAGCGAAGCACAACTTCTTTTGCCGCCCACGCGATCTTTGGTCCAAACAAAACGGCGGCTTGCAGAACTGCCCGGCGGCGGTGGAACACCCTTGGCGCACGGATTGAGGAGCGCCGCCGAACTTGCCCATGCCAGTCAACGGCAGGGCCTTAGCCCACTTCTTGCCGTGCTGACAGACGGGCGGGCCAATATCGCGCTCGACGGTCAGGCTAGTCGCGCCCAAGCAGGCCAGGACGCCAGCGCCATGGCCAAATGGATTAGGTCGCTCGGCTTTCCGACAATCGTGCTCGACCTTGGCACCCGACCTCAACCTGCGCTCTCCAACCTGGCGCGCGAAATGGGCGGTACATATCTTGCCCTGCCCCGCGGCACGGCGGAACGCATGAGCGAAACCCTTGGAGCGGCGATGGATCATGGATTGGGAACGTGATCTTCCGGGCTGGAGCTTGCCCCAATACTCAACCCGTGTTGTTTGCGGGCCGCATCGTTGGCACGTCCAACAGGTCGGGGACGGTCCCGACCTCTTACTTCTGCCGGGTGCAGGGGCATCGACCCATACATGGCGCGCCTTGATTCCAGCGTTGGCGCAGAGCTTTCACGTTGTTGCGCTCGACCTTCCCGGTCAGGGCTTTACTCAATCACCGAATGCGAAGCGCTCCGGATTGCCCGAAATGACGGAAGACCTCGCGGCGCTGATAGAACAGGAGGGCTGGCAGTTCACGGCTATTATTGGTCACTCCGCCGGGGCCGCGCTGGCCTTACGACTGTCGCAGATTTTTAGCACGCCAAAGGTTGTCGGCATCAATCCGGCTCTCGATAATTTCGAGGGTGTCGCGGGCTGGCTATTTCCATTGCTTGCGCGGATGCTGGCGGCAAATCCGTTTACAGCCAACATCTTCACCTTCGGTGCCACCACATCGCGCGCGCGGCGTTTGATCGACGGCACCGGGTCTCGCATAGACGACGAAAGTCTATCCTTCTACACCCGTTTGACCGGCGACCGGGCACATGTGAACGGCGCATTGCAAATGATGGCGCGTTGGTCGCTGGACGGGCTTTTAAAGGACCTTTCCAATGTACAAGCGGAGGTGCTGTTCCTGACCGGTGCTCTTGATACCGCGGTGCCTCCAACCGTGGCCGGGGAGGCTGCCGCGAATATACCAAACGCGACCGTGACGGAACTCGATGGGCTCGGCCATCTTGCCCATGAGGAGGACCCGGAGCGCATCCTCAAAGAAATCAAGCCGTTCCTTGGCAAGAATTGAACCGACGCCACAGATGGCCGTTCGACACCAATGGCCACCACAAAATTCTTGCACCAAATCTTTTCAGGAAAGACAAAGTCTACAAAGTTCAGCGCCAAATATCTCAGAGTTTCGCGGCAAGGCGCGCCCCTTGATCGATTGCCCGCTTGGCATCCAGTTCGGCGGCAACGTCAGCGCCACCGATCACATGCGGTTTAAGCCCACCGGCCTCCAAAGCATCGGCGAGGCTGCGCTCGCTGACCTGACCAGCACAAAGCACCACCGTATCGCATGGCACAAGTTCCTGCGTCCCGTCTTGCCGGGTGACATGGAGACCATCGTCATCGATGTGGTCGTAAGTGACGCCCCCAACCATCTTGACCCCTTTCATCTGGAGTGAAGCGCGGTGGATCCAACCGGTGGTTTTACCCAGTCGTTTGCCCGGGCGTTCGGCCTTCCGCTGAAACAGAGAAACTTGCCGCGGGCTGGGCGTCGGCTGCGGACCGGCGGGCGACAGACCTGCGCGATGTTCCCCCGGATCGGAAACACCCCACTCCTGTTGCCAAAGTTCCAGGTTCTCCGCCGGGCTTTCACCATCATGCGACAAATACTCTGCAACATCGAAACCTATGCCGCCCGCGCCTATGACAGCGACGCGGTCTCCCGCCGTCTTTTGTCCCTTCAGAATATCGATGTAAGAAACGACATTGCCCCCACGGATTTCAATATCGGGATCGCGGGGCAGAACGCCTGTCGCAACCACAATCTCATCATATCCTTCGAGCACGGAAACATCCGCCACAGTATTCAGACGAAGCGTTACGCCGGATGCCGTCAGCATGCTGTTGAACCAGTCAACGAGGCCGTGGAATTCTTCCTTACCGGGCACCTGTTTAGCCATGTTAAGTTGCCCACCAATCTCCGACGCCCTATCAAACACGGTCACGTCGTGACCGCGCTCCGCAGCCACCAAGGCGGTGGATAAGCCCGCCGGCCCCGCGCCAACAATCGCGATGCGTTTTGGCTCGGCCGTCTTCTCATAGACCAGTTCAGTCTCATGCGCCGCCTGCGGGTTCACCAGACAAGACGCGACCTTCATCTCAAAGGTATGATCCAAACACGCTTGGTTGCAGGCGATGCAGGGCGCAATTCGCCACGCATGCCCGTTATAGGCTTTTTTGACAAAGTCCGGATCGGCCAAGAACGGACGCGCCATCGACACCATGTCGGCGCAACCCTGGGCCAACACGGCCTCCGCGACATCCGGCGTATTGATCCGATTTGATGTGATAATGGGAATATTTACCTGTCCCATGAGCTTTTTGGTAACCCAGGTAAAGGCACCGCGCGGCACACTTGTGGCGATTGTCGGGATGCGCGCCTCGTGCCAACCGATGCCAGTATTCAGAATAGATGCACCGGCCTCTTCTATCGCCTGAGCCAATTGCACCACCTCGGCCCAAGTGGAGCCGTTGGGCACAAGGTCGATCATGCTCAACCGGTAAATTACGATGAAATCCGGCCCAACAGCCTCGCAGACCCGGCGCACGACTTCGACCGGCAACCGCATCCTGTTCTCGTAGCTGCCGCCCCAGCGGTCTTCGCGCTTATTCGTGTGGGTCACCAAAAACTGGTTGAGGAAGTAGCCTTCCGATCCCATGATCTCCACACCATCATAACCTGCCTGCTTGGCGCGCTCGGCGGCGATGACGATGTCGGCGATTTGCTTCTCGATCCCTTCTTCATCCAGTTCGGCAGGTGGGAACGGCGAGATCGGCGACTTGACAGGGGACGGGGCAACGCATTCGGGCGAATAGGCATAGCGACCGGCATGCAAAATCTGCATGGCAATCCTTCCGCCCGCATCGTGGACGGCGCTTGTGACCTGCGTGTGGTTTGCCATGTCCTTATCGGTAAACAAACCAGCCGCCCCCGGCAGAACACCGCCTTCCCGGTTGGGTGCCATCCCACCGGTGACCATCAGCGCAACACCGCCCTCGGCGCGTCGTGCATAGTAGGCCGCGACGCGATCGAAATCTCCCAATTCCTCGAGGCCCGTATGCATGGAACCCATCAACGCGCGATTTGGGAGCGTCACATGCCCAAGGTCAAGTGGTCGGAAAAGATGCGGATAATCAGTCATGGCGCGACCCTGCCCAAGCAGCGCTACCCTGTCACGCGAAACGCAACGTCAGAACGGCAGCGAGAAAGGTACCAAAACCGGACAAGCGCATTCATAAGTGCACAAAGCCCGGCCTTGAAACGCTGCACTACTCCGCAGGAATAGCCTCCGGAATGTCAATCGGCACATCGAGCTTATCGAGCATTTCCCGAGGTACAATTTGAAGGAAGCGCGGCTGTTCTTCATCCCAATGCTGCAAAATCGCAGCCGCCTTCTTTGACCCGGTTTCTTCCAAATGCCGCTCTAGGAGCGCTTCCAGTTCGCCCATGTAGTGGCCTTGAGCGACCGGAACTGCGATCACCGTCTCGGTATTCATCATGGTTTGGGCAAGGCCGTCAGGGTCATAGAGGTACGCCATGCCACCCGTCATGCCAGCGCCGAAATTGGCGCCGATTGAGCCGAGAATGACAGCAACTCCGCCGGTCATATATTCGCAGCCATTCGAGCCGCAGCCCTCAACCACCACTTTTGCACCCGAGTTTCGGACAGCAAACCGTTCGCCTGCGCGACCAGCCGCAAAAAGGTGACCGTCCGTTGCGCCATAAAGGACGGTGTTGCCGATAATAACATTCTCATCCGCAACGAGCGGCGAAATCATCGGCGGGCGGACAACGAGTGTCGCTCCCGAAAGGCCCTTGCCGACATAATCATTCGCATCACCCGACACCTCAAGACGCAGCCCGGGTGCGGAAAAAGCCCCCAGCGATTGTCCAGCAGAACCTTGCAGCTTCACGGTCAAATGGTCGCGTTGAAGGCTGTTGCGCATCCCGAAGCGTTTCACGATATGGCTCGATGTGCGCGTCCCAATGGTACGGTGCGTGTTCTGCACCGCATAGGACAGCTGCATCTTCTCGCCATCCTCAAGGAATCGAGCAGCGTCCTTCACAATCTCCGCATCGAGCGTGTCGGGCACTGCATTCCTCGCCCGGTCCCGGTCATAGGTGATGTCTTTCGCCCCATCGACGGTAATCAGAAGCGGGTTGAGATCGAGATCATCCAGATGGGCGGACCCACGGCTCACCTGCGTCAGCAGATCAGCACGGCCGATTACTTCTTCGATCGACCGCGCCCCAATGCTTGCCAATGTTTCCCGAACTTCCTGGGCGTAGAAAGTGATCAGATTGACCACCTTGTCCGCGTTGCCAGTGAACTTCTCCCGCAGGCGTTCGTCTTGGGTGCAGACACCCACGGGACAGGTGTTGGATTGACACTGCCGCACCATGATGCACCCCATGGCGATCAGCGCTGCGGTGCCGATCCCGAATTCCTCTGCCCCCATCATAGCCGCCATGACAATGTCGCGGCCCGTGCGCAGCCCGCCATCGGTTCGCAAGGTGACGCGGTCGCGGAGGTTGTTCATCGCCAGAACCTGATGGGCTTCGGTAAGCCCCATCTCCCAAGGCAGGCCAGCATATTTGATACTGGTCGCCGGCGACGCGCCGGTTCCGCCGTTATGGCCTGAAATCAGGATCACATCTGCTTTCGCCTTCGCAACACCCGCAGCAATCGTACCGACGCCAGAGGCGGCGACGAGCTTAACCGTCACTTTGCAGCGTGGGTTGATCTGCTTCAGATCGTAAATCAACTGAGCCAGATCTTCGATTGAATAGATATCATGGTGTGGCGGTGGGCTGATGAGCGTGACACCGGGTGTCGAGTGCCGCAAACGCGCAATCAACTCTGTGACCTTCATACCGGGTAGCTGTCCACCCTCGCC
This sequence comes from Pseudomonadota bacterium, assembly GCA_039024895.1. Taxonomy (GTDB): domain Bacteria; phylum Pseudomonadota; class Alphaproteobacteria; order Rhodobacterales; family Rhodobacteraceae; genus JAJDOD01. Next base: position 21,927 of record JBCCPJ010000007.1, read on the forward strand.
AGGCTTGGCACCCTGGGCAACCTTGATCTCAAGCTCTTCACATTGGTTCAAATACTCCGCCGTGACACCAAATCTGCCGGAGGCTACCTGTTTGATCTTGGCACTCGGATTGTCGCCGTTCGCTTCGGGTATGAAATGCGCCGGGTCCTCGCCTCCTTCTCCGGAGTCGGACTTTGCCCCGATGCGGTTCATTGCGACGTTGAGCGTCTTATGCGCTTCCGGCGAAAGCGCGCCGAGGGACATGCCAGGTGTCACGAAACGCTTGCGGATCGACGTGATGCTTTCCACCTCTTCCAACGGGATCGCATCACCCATGGGTTTAATGTCCAGAAGATCGCGCAGATGGATAGGCGGCGCGGCGCGCATTTTCGCCGAGTATTGCTGCCACATGGCATAGGACGCGCGATCACATGCCGCCTGCAACAAATGCATCGATGTTGCCTCCCAGGCGTGGGTCTCACCCGACTTTCTCGCCTTATAGAAACCACCCACAGGGAGAACGGCATCAGACCTGAAGCCCTTGGCGTGCACGTCTTCAGCCTTGGTCTGTATACCCGCAACGCCGATGCCGGAGATCCGGCTGTGCATGCCGGGGAAATACTCATTCACCATCGCCCGGGACAGGCCCACGGCCTCGAAGTTTAGCCCGCCGCGATAGGATGAGATCACACTGATGCCCATCTTGGACATTATTTTCAGCAGCCCGGCATCAATCGCCTTCCGATAGCGGGCCACTGCCTCAGTCAGGGTTCCGTCGATCAGGCCCCGGCCAATGCGGTCAGCAATCGAATCCTCGGCGAGATAGGCGTTCACCACCGTCGCACCACACCCAACCAGAACGGCAAAGTAATGCGGATCGATACACTCCGCCGACCGCACATTAAGCGAGCAGAACGTCCGCAATCCCTTCCGCGTAAGCCAGCTATGGACTGCACTGGTCGCGAGGATCATGGGCATAGCAATCCAGTCCGGACCCTGACGATGATCGGTCAGCACAAGATGACCCGCCCCCGACCGAACCGCATCCTCCGCCTCCGAACGTATGCGTTCCAAAGCGGCCTGAAGTGCCCCCGGACCCGCATCAGCGGCGAAGGTACAATCAATCTTGACCATTGTACTTTCGAACGCTTCACAAAGCCGGTCGAACTGGGCGTTGCCGACGAAAGGACTGTCCAACACGATGATCTCGGTTTGGCTGCTGTCCTGATCCAGCACGTTCTTAAGGTTACCGAAGCGGGTCTTAAGGCTCATGACACGGTATTCGCGCAAACTGTCAATCGGCGGGTTGGTCACCTGACTAAAATTCTGCCGAAAGAAGTGGCTCAAAGGCCGATTTCGTTGGGACAATACGGCCGACGGCGTGTCGTCACCCATCGACGCGAGCGTTTCCTTGCCATCCTCCGCCATTGGCGCAAGGATTTGCTCAAGCTCTTCAATGGTATAGCCCGCAGCGATCTGCCGTTGGCGCAACTCGCCGCCCTCAAACATCGGCTTTTCTGTAAGCCCCGAAAGCTCCTCATCCAGCTCGACAATTTTGCCAACCCAGTCGCCAAAGGGCTGGCTCGCGGCGAGAGCGTCTTTGATTTCGGTATCGTGGAAGAGCTTGCCCTCCACCATATCCACCGCAATCATCTGGCCAGGACCCAAAGCCCCTTTCTCAATCGTAGTCGCCTCATCGGTCGGCACCATACCCGTTTCCGAGCCAGCAATCAGCAACCCGTCGCCCGTCACCGTATACCGCATCGGCCGCAGACCATTGCGATCCAATCCGGCACAGACCCAGCGCCCATCGGTCATCGCAAGTGCGGCGGGCCCATCCCAAGGCTCCATAACAGCGTTGCAATAGCTATACATATCGCGCCACGCCTCGGGCAGCTCGATCGCTTGTTTGGACCAGCTTTCCGGCACCAACATGGTCTTCGCCATGGGCGCATTTCGACCCGCCCGGACGAGCACTTCGAACACCGCATCCAACGCGCTGGAATCCGATGCACCGTTCGGAATAATTGGTTTTATGTCTTCTGCCGTGTCGCCAAAAGTGGACGACGCCATGCGGATTTCATGGCTCTTCATCCAATTCACATTGCCTTTTAGCGTATTGATCTCGCCGTTGTGGGCAAGCATGCGGAACGGCTGCGCCAACCACCATTGTGGGAATGTATTTGTCGAGTAGCGCTGGTGATAGATGGCAAACGCACTCTCAAAGCGCTCATCTTTCAAATCAGGGTAGAACTCGGCCACTTGCTCCGCCAGCATCATCCCCTTGTAGATGATCGAACGGCAGGACAGGCTGGCAAGATAGAGCTGCGGCACCTGCGCGGCAGCAGCGGCTTTTTCGATCCGCCGTCTGATCACATACAGTTCGCGCTCGAAGGTTTCCTCATCGACACCTTTCGAATTCGAAACCAAAATCTGTTCGATCTCTGGTCTGGTGGCATTTGCCTTCTCACCAAGGACCGACACGTCAACAGGGACATGCCGCCAACCGTAAATATAATACCCCATCCGCAGGATTTCGGTCTCGACGATTGTCCGACAGGTTTCCTGTGCACCGAAATCTGTGCGCGGCAAGAAGACTTGTCCAACGGCCATAAGCTCCGTCTGGCGCGGCTCGTGACCTGTGCGCTTCACCTGATCATAGAAAAACGGAACCGGAATTTGCACATGGATCCCTGCGCCATCTCCCGTTTTGCCATCCGCATCAACCGCGCCGCGGTGCCAAATTGCCTTTAGCGCATCGATACCGGCCTGCACGACCTTGCGCGTCGGCTGTCCGTCAACGGCGACCACGAGACCAACGCCGCAAGAGGCGTGCTCGGTATCTTCCGAGTAGAGGCTATGGTTAGCCATCCAGGAACGGCGCTGCTCTTCTTGGCGCACCCATGCCGCATCAAACTGTGTCATGCGTTGTCTCCCAATTCCATGGCGGCCGCGATAAGCACCATGGCGCGCAAGTTCTCTTCGAATGCGCGCCCAGTTTCCCCGCAAAGGCAGCTTCTTGTTTTGGATGCCATGTTTGTTCTTCCTTAACTGAGTGGGTCAGCTATGCTGTCCTACCGTGCCGAAAAGACACTGACCAAATACCGACGTTACACCGACGCCAAACCAACAAGCTATTCTGCCGCGATAGCTGCTGTTGCGAACCGCTCCAAAACGGCTTCCGCCGCCTCTCGCCCGTCGCGGATTGCCCAGACCACAAGGGATGCCCCTCGCACGATATCGCCAACGGCGTAGACACCCTCTAGGCTCGTTTCATGGGTTCGGAAATCAGCCTTGATCGTGCCCCAGCGCGTCACTTCGAGCGCGTCAACACCCCAAAGTGTCGGCAGGTCCTCCGGTTCAAAACCCAGCGCTTTGATCACCAAATCCGCCTCTTCGATATAATCTGATCCATCGATGATCTGCGGCACTTGCCGACCGGTTGCATCGGGTGCACCCAACCGCATTTTTTGCGTCATCACGCCGGTAACCGCATCGCCGACAAATCCTTGTGGCGCGGAAAGCCAAGCGAATTCAACACCTTCCTCTTCAGCGTTTGCCACCTCACGCTGCGAACCCGGCATATTTGCCCGGTCACGGCGATACAGACACTTTACTGACTTCGCGCCTTGTCGAATTGCCGTGCGGACGCAATCCATGGCGGTATCTCCACCGCCGATGACAACAATGCGCTTGCCATCTGCATTCAGTTCGCCGCTATCGAATTCGGGCACGTCATCGCCAAAGCTCTTTCGGTTCGAGGCGGTCAGATAGTCAATCGCCCGGACAATACCGTCCGCACCGCTGCCGGGGGCTTGCAGATCGCGGCTCTTGTAAACACCCGTCGCGATGATGACGGCATCGTGCTGGGCGCGAATTTCGTCGAAAGAGATGTCCTCCCCGACATTGCAGTTTAGCTTGAACGTCACGCCGCCTTCCTCAAGCTGCGTGTTGCGCCGAACGACCACGTCTTTCTCCAGCTTGAAGCCAGGAATGCCGTAGGTCATCAGGCCGCCTGCCCGGTCATAGCGATCGTACACGGTTACTTGCACGCCAGCGCGGCGCAGCATATCGGCTGCCGCGAGCCCGCCTGGCCCAGCGCCAATGATTCCAACATGTTCCGGGCGTTCGACAGAGGGGTTGATAGGTTTGACCCAGCCCTCGTCCCAGGCCGTATCGGTGATGAACTTCTCAACCGAACCAATGGTCACGGTGCCATGGCCGGATTGCTCAATAACACAGTTTCCCTCACATAAACGGTCCTGCGGGCAAATGCGGCCGCATATCTCTGGGAATGTGTTTGTCGCTTGGCTGGTCTCATAGGCCTCTTGCAGGCGCCCTTCGGCGGTCAATTTCAGCCAATCCGGGATGTTGTTGTGCAATGGACAATGGGATTGGCAGTAGGGCACACCGCATTGACTACAGCGCGCGGCCTGTTCCTCCGCCTTCACCTTCGCGTACTCGGCATAAATCTCGCGGAAATCCTCTTTGCGCACGCTTGCGTCGCGCTTCTTGGGCATGTCTCGCCCAACGGTCACGAATTTCAGCATAGGATTATCTGCCATCCATTCCTCCAAACTCCGAAACGCCTTTTTAACCGAATTGAAGCAAAATAAAAGTCATCCTTTATGACCTATAAGCAAATAATTTAGTGCAGGCGGCGACAACAAGGCGCATAACATCGTAATTTTAAGTCCGATCCGGATGTAAATTTCAGCTTCTCAAATAATCTCAATACGTTAGGTTAGCAAAGAATTCTGAATTACGCGCGGCGCCATGCCAATACTCCATCTGATCCTCGTAGCCATTGTTCAGGGCATCACGGAGTTCTTGCCCGTATCATCATCTGGACACTTGATCTTATTGCCGAATCTCACCGGGTTAGACGATCAGGGTCTCGTTATCGACGTGGCTGTACACGTGGGCACTCTAGGCGCCGTTATCGTGTACTTTTGGGCAGATGTGAAACGTGCCCTCAACGGTCTTTTCCATTTAGGTGATTTGCGCCACCCGGACACACGCCTTGCACTCGGCCTTGTCATTGCAACGGTGCCCGTCGTCATCGCTGGTCTGGTATTGAAGCTGAGCGGTTTTGATGAAGCGCTTCGGAATATCGCAGTCGTCGGGTGGAGCACGCTCGTTTTTGGACTTGTCCTCCTCTGGGCGGACAAAACCGGTTCGAACGCGAAAACAGCTGCCGATTGGTCTTTGAAAGATGCCATGATGATGGGGCTTTGGCAGGTGTTGGCGCTTATACCGGGCACCTCACGGTCGGGGATAACGATCACTGGAGCACGCCGATTGGGGTACGAACGCAGTGACGCCGCGCGCCTCGCCATGTTGATGTCGATCCCAACGATCCTGGCGTCCGGCACATTGATTGGGATCGAAGTTGCGGCAACGATGGATGTCGCAGCAGCTCGAGACAGCGCAATAGCAGCGGGTTTTGCTTTCGTGGCCGCCCTAGGCGCGCTTCACTTCATGATGAAATTACTGCGCAGTGTGAGCTTCACGCCCTACGTCATATACAGGATCGCGTTGGGCGTTGTCTTATTGATCGTCGCCTATAGCTAGCGCAAATTGCGGGCGCTCTCCTTCAATTCCGCATACTGGCCCGAAGGCCGGAATTGCCACAGATATGACGGCACGACGGCTTCGACTGACATGGGCGTAATTCCAAGGTCTAGAAAGGACATTACCCCGTCTGCAACGACGTTATCTTGTTTGAGTGAGCGAACCTGGTCCAACGTGATCGGCTGAGGTGCGAGACCACCCGTTAAAACAGAGACAACGCCAGTGGCACGCCCCATCAAGCTGCCCAACCAAAAAGGCAGCGAAACGATCAGACGACGACGACGGACCATCACGAGCATTTGCGCAATCAATTCGCGAAACGTGTTCACATCAGGCCCGCCCAACTCATAGATACCCGGCGCTGCTTGCCCAAGTACTGCCTTTTCGGCGGCCTGTGCGACGTCATCGACATATACCGGTTGGAACTTCGTTCCGGCACCGACCAATGGTATAACAGGCGACATCCGGGCCATACCGGCAAATCTATTAAAGAACTGGTCCTCCGGCCCGAATACGACGGAAGGCCTAAGGATAACTGCTGTCGGAAAGGCGCTAAGAATGGCAGCTTCCCCACGCCCCTTGCTACGCGCATAGAGGCTATTGCCATCAACATCGGCACCAATAGCCGAGATGTGGATCATACGCTCGACGCCCTCAGATGCTGCAAATTTGGCAATCCGAGCGGCGCCTTCATGCTGAACCGCACCAAAGTTGTTTTTGCCGCGCGCATCGAATGTCCCAACGCAGTTCACCACAGCGTCTGCCCCAGAAACCGCTTGCCGCACACTTTCATCGTTCCGAATATTTGCGAGGATGGGCTCTACTTGTCCAACGCGGCCGTAGGGCCGCACGAAATGCGCCTCGTTCGGGCGACGCACTGCGACACGCACACGCCATCCCTGACGCGCCATCCGTTGCGCGATGTAGCGACCCACGAAACCTGAACCACCGAAGATTGTGACCAACTTTGGCATCATTCACACCTCGATTGCCTTTGCAGGAGGTGTATGGTTGGCGGGCCTAACCGGCAAGGCGCAAATCGCCGCGACCTGCATCAGTCGATAATACTGTTCAGTAGAGAACTGGGACGCATAACGTCGCGGAGTTTACTGGGAGCCGTATTGTAATAGCCACCCGTGTCGACAGGCGCGCCTCGATTAGCGTGAAGCTCCTTCACAATGTCATCCGCACTGCCTCCTAGCGCTTCTGCGATCGGCGCGAAGTGCGCTGCGAGGTCCGCGTCCTCGGTCTGCGCCGCCAATGCTTCAGCCCAATACAGAGCGAACCAGAAGTGGCTGTCGCGGTTATCGGGCTGACCAAGCTTTCGCCCCGGGCTTCTGTCATGGTCCAGGACGCCTTGGGTGGCCGCTTCAATTGCCTTCGCCATGACAGCGGCCTTTTTATTGCCAGAGGTTTCCGCCAAAAAGGCAAAGCTTTCTCCCAAAGCGCAGAACTCGCCGAGCGAATCCCAACGCAGGTGGTTTTCTTCCTGAAGCTGTTGGACATGCTTCGGAGCGGAACCACCCGCACCGGTCTCGAACAGACCGCCGCCATTCATCAATTTGACAATGGACAACATCTTCGCTGATGTGCCGAGTTCGAGGATCGGGAAAAGATCGGTTAGGTAGTCACGAAGCACATTGCCAGTAATCGCGATACTATCCTTGCCTTCCCGGATGGTCTCCAGCGTCAGGCGCGTCGCCTCTCGCGGCGCCATAATCTGGAACTTATCACTGACACCGGCGGCGGCGAGCATGGGCTCGACCAGCGCGATCAGCTCAGCATCATGCGCACGCGCCGGATTAAGCCAGAAGATCGCCTGCGCCCCGGTCGCCGCTTGCCTTGAAATGGCAAGGCGAACCCAATCTTCAATGGGCGCCTTTTTGGCGGTGGCAGATCGCCAGATATCGCCCTTCTCAACAGAATGTTGGTGAAGAACCTCACCAGACGCCAACACATAACGAATGGTCCCATCCCCGGGAATCTCGAAGGTGGTCGGATGAGAGCCATACTCCTCGGCTTTCTGCGCCATCAAGCCGATGTTTTGAACGGCGCCGCTCGTCGTGGGGTCCAAAGCGCCGGTTTCCTTAAAGTACTTGATCGTCTCATCGTAAACAGGTGCATAGGAATTGTCTGGGATCAGACAGTTACTGTCGGCTTCCTGCCCATCGGGGCCCCACCCTTTGCCACCCGCGCGGATAAGTGCAGGCATCGACGCATCGATGATCACGTCAGACGAAACGTGGAGGTTGGTGATGCGCTTGTCGGAGTTCACCATATACATCGGTGGCCGCGCAGCGTAGGCAGCCTCGATATCTGCTTTGATTTCCGCAGCTTGTTCTGCGGGAAGCGTGGCAATCTTTTCTTCCAGATCACCGATCCCAAGGTTTGCATCGACACCGATGCCCTCGAATGTCTGAGCGTGCTTCTCGAATACATCCTTCAGGAAAATCTCAACCGCGTGACCAAACAAGATGGGATCCGACACTTTCATCATCGTCGCCTTCAGGTGAAGCGAAAATAACGTACCGTCGGCCTTTGTTGCGTCGATCTGTTCTTCCAGGAACGCCCTTAAGGCTTTCGCGGACATGAAGGTTGCGTCGACAACTGTGCCTTCTTCGAGCTGCAAGCCGTCTTTGAGGACAGTGACAGTACCATCTGCCCCTTCAAACTCGATCCTTGCAGAGCCAGCTTGCCCGGCACTGATCGTGGTGGATACCTCGTTTGAAAAGAAGTCATTGCCGTCCATCGACGAAACGCAAGTTTTACTGGATGCCTCCCAAACCCCCATCCGATGCGGGTTGGCCATCGCATAGTTTTTGACCGCCTTTGCTGCGCGGCGATCGGAATTTCCTTCGCGAAGGACAGGGTTCACAACGGAACCCTTGATGGCATCGTACTTGGTTCTAATGCTCTTTTCAGGCTCGGTTGACGGGTCTTCAGGGTAGTCCGGGACATCGTGGCCCTGGGACTGAAGCTCTGAAATCGCTGCTTTCAGTTGAGGCACGGAGGCAGAGATATTTGGTAATTTGATGACGTTAGCATCCGGCGTTTTGACAAGCTCACCCAGCTCGGCCAAATCATCAGGGTGATCTGTAAAGGCCGCAAGTATGCGCCCGGCGAGCGAGATGTCCTTTGTGCCAACATGAACGCCCGCAGCTTTTGCGAAGGACTGAATGATCGGCAGAAGCGAAGCGGAAGCCAGCTCCGGCGCTTCGTCTACCTTGGTATACAATATGTCGGGGCGACCGGTATCGCTCATGATTTTCAGTCCTCTGGCTTGCTATGAACTGCGCTGCGGCGGGCAACTGCGCGCTTTACCCTTCGCATAGAACAAAGGGCATATGGGCGCAACCAACAGCGCAAAGATTGCACAGAGGAGCCGCAGCGAGCACTTGATTTCTTTTTCAATGCGCCGTTAGCTTCCTGCGAGCATCTGCAAAGACAGGTGATCTTAAATTTGGGAGGACTATAATGACATCGAAGCTTCGCGCGCTCGTCCTGGGCGCGACTTTCTCTGTTGTCGGCAGCGCGACGCTGGCGGCCGAGTGTATCGCACCAGCTAACCCGGGTGGCGGCTGGGACTTTACCTGTCGCCAGATTGGCAAGATCCTTTACGATATTGGTCAGGTCGAGAATCCTGTTCAGGTCACAAACATGGCAGGCGGCGGCGGCGGTCTAGCCTTCAGCCACGTCGTCAACGAACGCGCCGATGATGCCGACCTGATTGTGGCGGCGTCTCAAGCGACGGCAACACGGCTCGCACAGAACGCCTATGCTGGCATGACCGCCGACCAAGTCCGGTTCGTTGGCGCTATAGGTGCCGACCCCGGCGTGATCGTGGTCGCTGCGGACAGCCCGTTCCAGTCCTTGGGCGACATGGTCGATGCGATCAAGGCTGATCCCGGATCCGTTGCGTTCGCTGGCGGCTCGGCTGCTGGTGGATTTGACCACCTGAAAGTCCTGATGGTGCTGAAAGAAGCGGGCTACACCGACATTACAAACGTGAAATATATTGGCGTTGATGGCGGTGCCGACGCAATCACGCAAACCATCGGTGGCTTCACCCAAGGCATGACGGGTGACATGTCCGAAATCGTTGGCTTCCTTCAGTCGGGAGAAGTGCGTGCGCTGGCCGTTCTGACAGAAGAGCGTGTTCCGGGTTTCGAAGACATCCCAACAGCGAAAGAGCAGGGTCTTGACGTTGTCGCCGTAAATTGGCGCGGTCTTTACGTTCCAAAAGACATCTCAGATGAGAAGTTCGAGGAATGGGGCGCTAAACTCCAGGCTGTCGCAGATAGTGCCGAATGGCAGGAAGCCATGGCTGCCAATGGTCTTGCGCCGTTCACCAAAGTCGGCGGCGACTTCCAGAGCTGGGTTGACGGTGTAATCGGTGACACCGTGGAACTGTCGAAAGAGATCGGCGTTCTTCAGTGATGAAAAGTGACCGTCTCTTCGGAGTGGTCATCATCCTTTGTGCGCTCGCCTATGCGGCGGGCGCACTTCAGATACAGACCAGCTTCATGTCCGATCCGGTTGGATCGAAGACCTTTCCTTTGATACTGGCGTCTGTCGCGGCAATTTGTGGGCTCGCAATGATTGCCCGCCCAGACGCGGACCCCGATTGGCCAGGGGCTAAAACACTGGCAAATCTTGCCGTCTCGGTCGCGGTGATGGTGGGGTATGCCTACTCGATCAAACCCCTCGGGTTCATGATCCCAACCGCGTTTTGCGCGGCGATCCTCAGTTATCAAATCAGCCCAAGACCACTACCGGCGGCCATTACCGGCATCGGTCTGTCGATAGGTCTTTTCTTGATTTTCAAATACGCGCTCGGGTTGGGCTTGCAGCCAATTCCGAAGGGGTGGCTGTAACATGGACCTCCTGACGAACCTGGCCCTTGGATTTAGCGTTGCCCTATCACCGTTCACCCTGTTTCTCGCTGTTGTCGGTTGTTTTCTAGGCACGATTATCGGCGCTTTACCTGGTCTCGGCCCCTCCAATGGCGTCGCGATTCTTATCCCCCTCGCTTTTTCACTTGGGCTCGATGCCACGTCATCGCTCGTTTTGATGACGTCCGTGTATTACGGCGCCATGTATGGCGGCCGCATCTCGTCGATCCTTCTGAACATCCCTGGTGACGAGCCTGCGCTTATGACAACGCTAGACGGCTACCCCATGGCAAAAGCCGGACGTGCCGGGGACGCGCTGGTTCTGTCTGGATTTGCGAGTTTCTTTGGTGCGCTCTTTGCAACGATTGGGTTGATGCTGCTGGCGCCAATCCTATCGCGGATCGCTTATCAGTTCGGCCCAGCCGAGTATTTCGCCTTGTACTTGCTGGCATTCTCGACCCTTGGCGGTATCGCCTCAAGCAATCAAGCAAAAGCCGCTCTTGCGTCTTGCATCGGGCTCGGCATCGCGATGGTAGGACTAGACAACCAAACCGGCATGCCACGCCTGACGGGGGGCAACTTGCATCTAATGGACGGCATAGATTTCCTTGTCGCCATTGTCGGTCTTTTTGCCGTTGCCGAGGTCTTTATCTTTATTGAAAGCCACGGGCGCGGTTCCTCCATTGGGGTGAAACTTGAAAAGGTAACACTCCCGGTCCGTGACCTTGTTCGAGGGATTGGCACGATGATCCGGTGTAGCGTGATCGGCTTCATCGCTGGCGTTCTTCCTGGCGCGGGCGCCTCCCTTGGGTCTTTCCTTGCCTATGTCGGCGAGAAGAAATGGCGAGGCGGCGAAAGCAGCGGTTTCGGGACCGGCGAGCCACAAGGCGTCATTGCGCCGGAAGCCGGCAACAATTCTGCCGCGGGCGGCGCGCTTGTTCCGATGCTCACGCTTGGCGTTCCCGGGTCGGGAACAACGGCCGTTCTCTTGGCACTTCTCATGACGCTGAATATCACACCCGGCCCCACGCTTTTTACTGATCGACCCGAAGTCGTTTGGGGTCTGATCGCGTCGCTGCTGATCGCAAACTTCGTGCTCTTGGCAATGAACGTGCCAATGGTGAAGATATTTGTGAAAATTCTGACCGTGCCGCCCTGGGTGTTGCTCCCCGGCGTGATGATGATCTCCTTTGTTGGCATTTTCTCCCTCACGGGCAGTTACTTCGATCTGCTGCTCATGATCGTTTTCGGCATCATTGGCTGGCTGTTTCGCAAACTATCCATCCCAACCGTCCCCATTATCTTGGGCATATTGCTCGGCAAACACATGGAAGACGCATTACGCCGTGCGATGATCCTCTCGGACGGGGATTGGACATATCTCTTCTCGTCGGGCATCGCGATTGGCCTTTGGACGTTCGCTGTTGCCGGTTTTGTCGCACCATTCTTCTTGCGACATCTCATCAAGAAACCAAAAGCTGTGGCGGACTGATGACCCGCGTTTTGATTCCGTCCGGCGCACTCGGCCTCGACTACGACAAAGCCGCGTTGGCGCGCGGCATCGCCATGAAGCCTGACCTTATCGCGATTGATGGCGGATCAACCGATAGCGGGCCATCTTATCTGGGGCGGGGCGTTTCGAAGTATGCCCGGTCTTCGACCAAGATTGAGTGGAAAGGTCTGATCGAAGCCGCGCGCGAAGCCGAATGTCCTCTGGTGATCGGAACAGCGGGCACATGCGGGACGGATAGTACCGTCGACTGGTTGTTGGAAATCACACGTGAATGCCTGGGCGAGCTTGGTTATTCCGCCCGCATCGCAACGCTGAAATGCGAGCAAACGACCGAAGGCATAAGCGAAGCGTTCAGGGCAGGTCGGATCGCCGCACTCCCCGCCGCACCGAACATTGAAGACAAGGACATTGCCGCCTGTACGCACATCGTCGCCTTGGCGGGGGCAGAGCAAATTTCGGAAGCGCTCGACACCGGCGCCAACATTGTCATTGCTGGCCGGACGACCGATACGGCAATCATTGCAGCCCTTCCAATCTCTGCCGGAGCGCATTCGGGCGCTGCCTGGCACGGGGCCAAGATTGGCGAATGTGGCGCTCTTTGCGCCACTAACCCGCAGTCAGGCGTGTTGATGGTCGAATTCGACACAGAAGGTTTCACCGTCCATCCGCTTGCCGAAGGCGCGCGGGCCACCCCGCATACCGTCCTTGCCCACATGCTCTATGAGAATTCTGATCCATTCATTCTCTACGAACCGGGCGGCCACCTTGATGTGACGCACGCCACGTATAAGGCATTGGATGACTGTCGCGTTCGTGTCGAAGGGTCGGACTGGCACATATCCGACGCTTACACAGTCAAACTAGAAGGGGCGCGCGTGGCGGGGTATCAGACGATCCTCATGGCGACTGTCCGCAACCGGCACTACGTGGCGCAATCTCAAGCGTGGATCGACGACATCCTGAAGAAACATGCCGCAAAAGTGGCGAACCGCATGGAGATTTCGGCGGACGACTACGATGTTCAACTCCGCCTCGTCGGCGTCGACGCCACGCTCGGACCTCTCGAACAGCAGACAAAAGCGCCAAATGAGGTGGGCGTCCTTTGCGTGATAACCGCAGATGAACAAGAGAAAGCGAATGAGATCGGAAAGTTGATGAATCCGTATCTGCTGCATCATCCGCTGACCCGCGATGAGGAACAACCGACCTTTTCGTTTCCCTTCTCGCCCGCGGAAATTGATCGCGGCGCCGCTTATGAGTTTTGCCTTAACCATACCTTGCGCCTCGATCACCCAATGGATGCCTTCAGGCTTGCCGTAATCGATGCCTGAACTCGGTGAGCTCGTAAAAAAGGTCCGCTCGAAGAATGCGGGACCTTTCTGGCTCACGATTGATATCTTTTGTGGGGACGCGTCAGTCTTTGAGCAGGTGTCCCAAGGCCTTTCGACTGATCGGGTCGCCAAAGCCCTGCAGACAGACCTGTCAACCATTAAGCGCTTCGATATTGCCGATCTGAACGTGATTAAAATCAGTCTTCCGCGCCCGGTCATCCAAGGACATGCACATGATCGCGACATGCATGGTGCCGGTTGGGCGTCTGTGATCGAAGAACTCGAGATCAATTGATGTTTTCTAGCGCTTGATACACCGCACACAACTGTGCATGACACCACCCATGGCAAATCATCTCTATCATAACGATCTTCCAGACGACGTCTCTTTTGGCACGAGCGTAGCAATCGATTGCGAGACAATGGGGTTGATCCCGGGGCGGGACCGCTTGTGTTTGGTCCAGCTGTCTGGTGGCGATGGCGATGCGCACTTGGTGCAGATCGCGAAAGGTCAAGCATCCGCGCCAAACCTTGAGCGCCTGCTTCGGGATAGCAGCGTTCTTAAGCTGTTTCACTTTGGGCGCTTTGACATCGCTGCAATGCTTAACGCCTTCGGTGCGCTAACGACACCAGTCTATTGTACGAAGATTGCCTCGAAACTGGTGCGAACTTACACAGATCGTCACGGCCTTAAGAACCTCCTCGATGAGTTGCTAGGCATCGATATCTCGAAGCTGCAACAGATGAGCGACTGGGGCGCGCCCGAGTTAACAACTGCACAGCTTGAATACGCGGCCAGTGATGTGCTTTACCTCCATCAGTTGAAGGAAAAACTGGACGAAAGGCTCGAACGCGAGGGTCGCACTGATCTCGCACAAGCTGCCTTCGATTTTCTGCCCACACGCGCTCGGCTGGATCTCGCCGGTTGGCCGGAGGTCGACATCTTCGCACACTGACCGGTCGGGCGTATAAGGACACGATGACAGGTGCCGACAGATATTCTCGAGTAGTCCTTTGGCTCAAGGTCTCTTTACCGCTGGCTGCCTTGGCCATTCTTTCAACACTGTTCTTCGTGGCGGAGACGCTCGACCCGAATGCGGCAATCCCATACGCTGAGGTCGACGTTGCCAAAATCCTGCGCGATCAAGGGGCGACATCGCCCAATTTTGGCGGGGTTACGTCGGATGGCGTCAAAATTTCGCTTTCCGCTCAGTCAATTCGACCCGATGGCCTCCAAACCACCGTTTGGAACGGCACCGATTTGAAGGCGCGCCTCGAAATGCCATCAGGAACAGAAATTTTGATCGACAGTCCGGAAGGGGCCGTCGATACGGCAGCACGAGAAGCTGTTTTGGAAGGTGGCGCAGAACTCACAAGCTCAATAGGATACGAAGTAACCGCAGATCGTATTTCGACATCACTGGCAGATGTAAGCGTGATTGCGGACGCCGGGATTGTGGCCACTGGACCGCCCGGTCGCATTACTGCAGATACCATGGCACTGAAACGAATGGACAGTGACGCCTCTAAACATCATCTTGTATTTCGGCAGAATGTGCGGTTGGTCTTCACGCCAACCCAGTAAAGGACCGCCATGCTACATGGTTTGACATTCGTGATTTTTCTATTGAGTGCGCCCCTAGCCGTCGCTCAATCGGCGAACATAGCGTTCGGCACCAGCACCTTCGATGCAAGGCTTCCTGTCGAAGTCACAGCGGATCAGTTCAGTGTTGATCAAGGCACCGGTGAAGCGGTTTTCGATGGGAATGTCCTGATCGTTCAGGGAGACATGCGCTTGTCCGCTGGAACAGTGACCATCGAGTACGCAGAAGAGGGTGCCGAGAACGCGATTTCACGCCTTCTCGCCAGTGGCGGCGTGACCTTTGTGACGCCAAGTGATGCCGCCGAGGCAGCTGACGCGGTTTACTCCGTCGATCAAGGCACAGTGACGCTGACCGGCGATGTCCTGTTGACCCAGGGGCCGAACGCGATTGCTGGCGATCGCCTCGTCGTGAACCTCGCATCGGGTAACGGACAAATGGACGGGCGCGTTCGGACAGTCTTTACCCCCTCGGGCGGAGACAACTGATGTCCAAACCCGAGTTGAAAATCGCCGAAGGAAATCAGGGGCTTAAAGTTCGAAACCTCCGGAAATCTTACCGAAAGCGCCCCATAATCCGCGATGTCAGCATTGATATCACCCGAGGAGAGGTTGTCGCTCTTCTTGGACCCAATGGCTCCGGCAAAACCACGTGTTTTTACGCGATAGCCGGTCTCGCCATGCCAGATGCCGGCCAAGTTATGATCGATGGGCGGGATGTCACCACCTATCCCATGTACCGCCGCGCGCAGCTTGGTATTGGCTACCTTCCCCAGGAGCGATCTATTTTTCAGGGCCTTAGCGTCGAAGACAACATCCTTGCGATCCTCGAAATCGTTGAGAAAGACCGCACCAAACGGCGCGAACGGCTGGAAGAACTCTTGAATGAGTTTTCTATCTCCCACTTGCGGCAAACACCCTCGGTGGCGTTGTCAGGCGGGGAGCGGCGCAGATGTGAAATCGCGCGCAGTCTGGCGGCGAATCCAAAGTACCTATTGCTCGACGAGCCTTTCCCAGGCATCGACCCCATTGCCGTCGGCGATATCCGGGATCTGGTCACAGACCTCAAAAACCGTGGAATCGGGGTACTCATCACAGACCACAACGTCCGCGAAACCTTGGAAATTGTAGACCGAGCATACATCCTCCATGACGGTGGAGTGCTCATGAGTGGGACAGCCGATGAGGTCGTCCGAGACGAAAACGTGCGTCGCGTCTACCTTGGACAGTCATTTCGGATTTCTTAACGTCTCGATGTTTTGTTTGACTCTAGGCACCTGTTTGTCGCCAAATAGAGGTAATGGAACAGTACGTCTCAATGCCGAATAGCGTTCGCGCCACTTTCCGAAACGACCCTCAAACACACTGGACATCTGACGATTAGTCCATCAGCCCGGCGGCATCCGGGCTGCGTGCCTCTGTCAGGAGAAACCTATGCAATACCAAATTACCGGCAAACAGATCGACATAGGAGATTCGCTTCAAACCCACGTGAAAGACGGGTTGGGAGAGATGGTTGGTAAGTATCCCGGTCGTCCGACAGATGCCAATGTGGTCTTCTCGAAGAGCGGGCATGAACATGTGTGCGAGGCAGTTATCCATCTATCAACGGGGATGACGGTTCAGGCAAAAGGACATGATCACGAGATTTATTCGGCGTTTGAGAAATGTCAGGACAAGATGGACAAGCAGCTTCGCCGATACAAACGGCGTCTCAAGGATCATCATCGCGAACGGCCCGTTGAACTAACCGAGGCTTCATACAACATTTTGGCTTCGAGAGAGGACGATGATGCTGCTGAACCAGAGACCTTAAAGCCGATGATTATCGCTGAAATGGAAACAAAGATACCATCTCTCTCCGTCGGTGAAGCTGTTATGCAGATGGAGCTTGCAGATTCGCCCGTTTTGGTGTTTCGGAATGAGAAGAGTGATCAGGGGTTGAATATCGTCTATCGTAGGGACGATGGAAATATTGGCTGGATAGATCCCAAATAGGGGATACATCATCCGGCGGGAACTTCGCCTATACGGGAAACGGGTGACTAATGGAACTTTCGTCGATCTTACGATTGGAAGCTGTCAAAACGCTTTCGGCGCTTACAAGCAAGAAGCGTCTTTTGCATGAAATAGGAGAGGTTGCTGGCGCGGCCTACGGTTTGTCAGCAAATGAAGTGTGCGCAGCTTTGCAAGAACGCGAGAGTTTGGGCCCGACAGGTGTAGGTCAGGGCATTGCGCTGCCCCACGCCCGCCTAACCAGCCTCAAAGAAGTGAACGGAATTTTTGTTCGCGTTGAAAAGCCGTTGGATTACGACGCCGTCGACCGTCAGCCTGTGGATTTGGTTTTTGCCCTGCTCGCCCCGTTGGACGCCGGTGTCGATCATTTGAAGGCGCTTGCGGTCGTTTCGCGCACAATGCGCGATCCAGGGCTGTGCGGAAAACTCCGCGCAAATACCGATCAGGCGACGCTTCATACTTTATTGACCGACGCCCCGAGCATGCGAGCCGCTTGAGTTCCCACAATGCGGGCATGTCGCTAAGCTCTGACCAACCAAACTCTCATGGGCCCGCATCCCCCGCAGATTTACTCTGCCGATTGACCTAGAACAGGCTAAAGACGCGGTCGAAGTGCTTCTCCCATGTGGGAAGCTGAAAAGACCTGAGCGCGGTCGACCGCCGGTTCTGTTCTGCCACTTCTTCACTGGCCAATTCTCGGATGGCCTGGAACCACTGATACATATCGTCCGTGTCCGCGTATATGGCCATGTCGCCAAGATGGATTTCCGTAGGCCGCAAAGGTGCGCACACAGAGGGCACACCGAATGTCGCAGCTTCAAAGGGAGGTAGGCCAAAACCTTCGGCAAGGCTCGGAAACAAGAGGGCTGTCGCTCCAGCGACGTGCCGCTTCATTTCCTTGTCAGGAAGCGGTCCAAGCTCGAAAACCGTTCGACCCATCATGGGCGAGTTATCGAGGATATCGAAGACTTCTTTGTTTCCCCAACCACGAGCGCCGATAATCCGCAGCTCGGGTATCCGCTGCTCATCCATCTTGCGGTTCATCCGATCCCAGATGTCGAGCAATAGCTTATGGTTCTTCCGCGGCTCAATTGTACCAACAACGACGAAAAACGGCTTGTCTCCGCGCTCATAGTCCAATGGCGTAGGGCCTAGATCAACGCCAAGCGGCGACACGACGACCGGAACACGGTGGCCAGTACCCACCATGCGCCGTTCAACGTTTTCCCGCACTTCGTCCGAGGGAACCACGATGTGATTTGCGAAATTGATCACTGTGGTCAAACGCTCGACAAACTTGGCGCGGCTTGCCTCCGTCTGGAAGTCTGGATGATCGATCGGGATCGTATCGTGGATCATCACAACCTTAGAGTGATCTGGCATCTCCATCATAGCCCGCATGGTTTGCGGATTCAGGTTCGTATGACCAACGTTCAAATAGGCGAGCCCGTTGGGCATCCGCCACATGATTTTACGAATCGATAGGTTAGAGGACCGAGAAGACGCAATAGCGCGGATCGTTGAGGCTTGATCGGCCCCATCCAGATCGGTGCGCTCAAGGTATTCAGGCAATCTGGCGAGGCGATCCGGCTCGAACAACAGAAAACCTCGGGGTGTTCTGATGATACCCCAGCCACCACGCCGAATGTTCTCATCAAGATAGGCGCGCTCAACACGATCGATCCCGGTCGCAATACCGCGACCGAGACTGGAAAATGACCTGCTGAGATCCAGAACAGGGGTAGCCAAGTCCCAAGCTCGTTGTTTCTTCTTGTCTGCTCTTATTACCCTATTCGGCGGCGCGCGCCACAGGAACTATTTCATTCAAGAAGCCAGAAAACTCTTCATTGAGGTCTTCGCGTGCGAGCGCAAAGCTTACCGTGGCTTGCAGGAAACCGGCCTTGGACCCGCAGTCGAACCGTTGGCCTTCGAAACGATACCCATAAACAGGGCGTTTTTGCGTAATTTCCTCTGCGATTGCGTCGGTGAGCTGAACCTCCCCGCCCGCGCCCGCTTTGGCGGCATGCAATGTATTCATCACGCTTGGCGTCAGAATATAACGGCCGATGACGGCAAGGTCTGATGGCGCTTCACCCAGCGGCGGCTTTTCAACCATGCCGCGAACAGGGATTCGTCGGCTTATGGTGTCCGACTCGGCGTCAAGAACACCATAGGACGACGCCTTGTCTTCCGGGACGCGCATAGCGGCGACCATACAGCCGCCGGTTTCCTCATAGGCCTCCATCATCTGTGCAAGGCAAGGTTTCTCGGCCGCGATCACATCATCGGGCAGGATAACCGCGAATGGCTCATCCCCGACAAGGCGGCGCGCACACCAAACCGCATGACCGAGCCCCATGGGCTTATGCTGGCGAATGTAAGCAATGGCTCCAGAATCCATATATGTTGTCCGGAGCGTTTCAGCGAGGTCAGTCTTGTTTTTTCGAAGCAGCTCAGCCTCAAGCTCGGGCGAGTGGTCGAAGTAGTCTTCCAGAGCTGACTTGCCGCGCGAAGTGACGAAAATGAACTCCGTGATACCCGCCTCGCGTGCTTCATCGATCGCATATTGAATGAGCGGCCGGTCAACGAGCGTCATAATTTCTTTCGGAACAGATTTTGTTGCAGGTAAAAATCTGGTTCCAAGACCAGCAACAGGAAAAACTGCTTTTGTCACTTTACGCTTCATAGCGTATCCTCACTCTAAAATATCCAAGCGCTGAAAGCGCGGATGATCCCACCGATTACTAAGTTGAACTTCGCTTATCCCCCGATGTTTTGCAACGCGGCGAATTTCGCTGTCCACTCTTTGGGCAAATCTGCACCACTTTAAACAGAGTCCAGAGCGCTCCCGGCGCCCGAAAACACCCGTCATGTGCAGCCAATAGCCGTTTTGCGTATCGCGCATATCGTGCCGACAGGGGGTTAATGAAAAGCTGAAAACACTGGCAAGATCGCTTTGTTTGACCGATGCTTTGAACGGGGATTTAAAGCGCTTCCTTTGAGGATGCCAATTTGAAGAAACGAAGGGACGCTGCGAACAGCCGTTCTGAAGAGTTTTTAACTCGACGTCTTTCGCCTTACCTTTGTCAAATTTGTTAGTTTCTCGCATTGGATTCCCGAGCCACCTCAACGGAAATCTACTCAAAATTTGCGCGACCACTTGTGGCTCACGGTTTTTGGCAACCGTGACACGCCGAAGCCGACACTGTTCCCGGTTTCGTAGACATTCCAAGTCCTTTACCTCCATAGCTGCATGGATTTTGCCTAAAAAAAAGGCAGTACTGCGACCAAACTCGGAAAAGTCGAAGAGAAAACGGCGTCAAGTACGCCGTATCTATGGGGCGAATCCATGGTGAACTTCACCGAGGCGATTCTTGCCCATATCGACGGCGGCGGCTTCGATACCAACATCTCGAGCATCAGACAGACACGCAAGATCGAACGGAATCTCCTTGACCCACCTATCCCGTTCGACAGGGGGCGCAAGCCGCCTGCCACGATGGTCGTCTATCGCTGCGTGTTCTGGCGATGAGGTATGCTCAGCAAAGTACGTTAGATACAACCTTTACGGTCGTTAGCTTGCAAAAACGGTGCTGAGCTTCGGATCGCTTAGACCCACATCCATCATTCAGCTACAAGCGTTACCCCAGGTGAAAGCGCGAGAAAAAATGGATTGCGGAACTCAGATTTTCCGTAGTCGAGCGGTTTATGCGTGTCTTTCTTCAAAACCTGTCCGCCTGCTGCGTTCAGCACAGCATGCCCCGCAGCGGTATCCCACTCCATGGTCGGGCCAAGGCGTGGATAAAAATCAGCCTCACCCGTCGCCACTAAGCAAAACTTTAGTGAGGAGCCAGCGCTGACCAGATCAGCCACCTTGTATCGCGCAATATAGTCATCGGTCGCTTGGTCGCGGTGCGACTTCGATGCAACCACGCGCAGAGCGCTCTCGTCCGGCATGGCCACGGCAATCGGCGAGGCAGAACCCGGCATGTTGGGATCAAAGTCACCCTTTTCTTCTACGGCCCCACCCTCCGCAGGTGTGATGAACATGCGGTTTTTCGCAGGCGCATAAACAACGCCCAACGTTGGAATGCCATCTTCAACCAGCGCAATATTTACGGTGAAGTCACCGCGGCGTTTGATAAATTCCTTGGTTCCGTCGAGAGGATCGACAATCAGGAACGTCTTGACATCGAGGTCATGGGTTGCCGACTGCTCTTCAGTAACCAACGGAATGTCTGGAAATTCCGCTCTCAACCCTGCGGAAATCAAACGGTCAGCCGCTTCATCCGCTTCCGTCACGGGCGAGCTATCGGATTTTTCCTTAACGCCCATGTCTTCTCGGTCATAGACTTCCATGATGGCGTTACCGGCCAGGATGGACAGGCGACGCATCGCCGATACCAGTGCTGGTTTGTCAATTGTTAACAATTTTTCCTCGAAATCCTGTTTTCTCGGTCGTATCAGGCTTATGATCCGCGCCGCATCAACACACAAGTCTTCTCAATGCTAGTTGCTGAACCTAACAAGCCATCTGTTGCAAAGGGCGCCTACAAGCTTCTTGATCTGACTTACCACAACACCGTCAGATCGGTTCGAAAAGGTCACCGAGACGCTGTCTTTGCAATTCTGTCGAACGTCGTTCAGACGCTCGTAATGGTTGGGGCGTTCTATATTTTCATGAACTTTTTCAGAAGCTTCGGCGGCAGCATGGCGATACGAGGCGACTTCCTGCTCTATGTGATGTCGGGCATTTTTGTGTTCATGGTCCACGTGAAGGCCTTGCAATCTGTGGCGAGCGCCGACGGGCCCACCTCGGCAATTATGCAGCACCTTCCGATGACGCCCACAGTATCGTTGCTATCCGCTGCACTAAGCACGCTTTACACCCAGATTGTTTCCGTGGCGGCAATTCTACTAGGATATCACCTGCTCTGGACACCGCTGGAGATTTACCAACCCGTCGGCGCCATCGCTATGGTTCTTTTGGCTTGGTTCTCCGGGATTGCCGTTGGCGTTTGTTTCCTCGCCGTAAAACCATGGGTGCCGAAAGCGACGGGAACGGTCCAACAAATCTATGTTCGGTTTAACATGTTTGCGAGCGGCAAGATGTTCGTTGCCAACATGATGCCAGCAACGATGATCTATTTCTTCTCATGGAACCCCCTATTCCATATCATCGATCAGGGCCGTGGCTACATGTTCGTCAACTACAACCCGCTAAAGTCGAATTTGGAGTACCCCATCACGATCTCTGTCGTGTTGCTGATCGTGGGCCTTTTGGGTGAAAGTCAGACGCGTAAGTACGTCTCCCTAAGCTGGTTCGCTGGCAAGTAATCCTATTGCGAAACGCGCAAAGTGACATTGATACGCCCACCGCGTTCAAGCAATGTGCTCGACTTATACCGAATGCGATCAATGCCGTGATAGGCTAAGCGCGATGCACCGGTCAGAACGACAACATCGCCAGAGGCGAGCCAGATGCTCTTCGTCGGCTCGCGACGGTTTAGGCCGCCCACCCGGAACTGAGCATCATCGCCGAGCGAAATAGACACGACAGGCCAATCCGTGTTGGCCTCGTCCTGGTCCCTGTGAAGACCCATGCGAGCCCCTTCCTGGTAGAAGTTGACCAAACACGAATCCGGCGGTTGCGCGACCCCGGCAACCGCGTCCCATATGCTCAAAAGCGATGACGGAATGTCCGGCCAGGCCGTACCGTTCGGTTGCGCGTCGGCATAATCATAACCCGACCTGTCCGACATCCACACATGCGCGCCAGCACCTGTCATGCGCACACTCATTTTGCTCCCGCCGGGCGTCTCGTATTGTTGAAAGGGCGCAGCCTTTACCAGCTCTCGCAGCTCCAAAACCAAACCCTCCTGCGCTTGGCGATCAAGCAAGGTCTTCCACACTTTGGTTCCCTGAAAATCCAGCGTCTCCGTCATAATTTGAGACTTGCCTCAATAATGGGAAAAATCCATGGCCAGAGTCGCTTGCAGGCGCAAAGACCCCTCCCTATATACCCCACGAAGCCGTGAACGGCTCCTTGGAGAGCCGTCATTAACCTTGGGATCGGGTCTAGGTGCCGTAACGGGCTGCGACCCAGAACATCGCCTTAGAAGAGGAAACTGAGCATGGGTAAAGTCATCGGTATTGACCTTGGGACAACCAACAGCTGCGTGGCCATTATGGATGGTTCTCAGCCCCGAGTGATCGAGAACGCCGAAGGCGCACGGACAACACCGTCGATTGTTGCCTTCACCGACAGTGAACGGCTGGCGGGTCAGCCTGCGAAACGCCAAGCGGTTACGAATCCAGAAAACACTGTCTTCGCCGTAAAACGTCTTATTGGACGCCGCGTGGATGATGCGGAAGTCGCTAAAGACAAGAACATCGTGCCTTACGAAATTGTCGATGGCGGCAACGGTGATGCCTGGGTTGAAGCTGGTGGTGAAAAATACTCCCCATCGCAAATCTCTGCCTTCATTCTTCAGAAAATGAAGGAAACCGCGGAGAGCTATCTGGGCGAAGAGGTGACACAAGCGGTTATCACGGTCCCCGCCTACTTCAATGATGCACAGCGTCAGGCGACGAAGGATGCCGGCAAGATCGCCGGCCTTGAGGTGCTACGCATCATCAACGAGCCAACAGCCGCTGCACTCGCCTACGGTCTCGACAAGAAAGAAACGAAGACAATCGCTGTCTACGACCTCGGCGGCGGCACCTTCGACATCACCATTCTCGAAATCGATGACGGCCTCTTTGAAGTGAAGTCGACCAACGGGGACACATTCCTCGGCGGTGAAGACTTTGACATGCGGATCGTCAACTACCTGGCCGACGAGTTCAAGAAAGAACATTCTGTCGATTTGACGAAAGACAAGATGGCGCTTCAGCGCCTGAAGGAAGCCGCTGAGAAAGCAAAGATCGAACTCTCGTCTTCGAGCCAGACCGAAATTAACCAGCCGTTTATCTCCATGGATCCGGGTTCGGGCACGCCGCTTCACATGGTTATCAAACTGACTCGCGCGAAGCTTGAATCGCTCGTCTCCGACCTCATCAAGAACTCCATCAAGCCATGCCAGGCCGCCTTGAAGGATGCCGGTCTTTCGACGGACGACATTGACGAGGTTGTCCTTGTTGGCGGCATGACACGCATGCCAAAGGTCATCGAAGAGGTGACCAAGTTCTTCGGGAAAGAACCGCATAAAGGCGTGAACCCTGACGAGGTGGTTGCCATGGGCGCCGCCATTCAGGCGGGCGTTCTGCAAGGTGATGTGAAGGACGTCGTTCTTCTCGACGTGACGCCACTCTCGCTCGGCATTGAAACCCTCGGGGGCGTTTTCACGCGCCTAATCGACCGAAACACGACGATCCCAACGAAGAAGTCGCAGATTTTCTCGACAGCCGAGGATAACCAGAACGCCGTGACCATCCGCGTGTTCCAAGGGGAACGCGAAATGGCATCCGACAACAAGATGCTCGGTCAATTCAATCTCGAGGACATTCCGCCAGCACCGCGCGGCCTACCACAGATTGAAGTGACCTTTGATATTGACGCCAACGGCGTTGTCTCGGTGTCCGCCAAGGACAAAGGGACGGGCAAAGACCAGAAGATCACCATTCAGGCTTCCGGCGGTCTGTCCGACGAGGACATCGAAAAGATGGTCCGCGACGCCGAAGAGAATGCGGAAGCCGACAAGGCGAAGAAGGACCTCGTCGAAGCCAAGAACGGCGCCGAAAGCCTCATCCACTCGACCGAAAAGTCGATGGAAGAACATGGCGACAAGGTCGATCCGACGACAATCGAAGCGATCGAACTGGCCATCGCAAACCTCAAGGAGCAACTGGAAACCGAAGACGCAGGCAAAATCCGCGGTGGCATCCAGAATGTGACAGAGGCGTCGATGAAGCTCGGCGAGGCGATCTACAAGGCGCAGGCTGAGGCATCAGGCGACGCTGACCCCGAGGATCATGATGACGGTCCACAGGGTGTCGATGATGATATCGTCGACGCCGACTTCGAAGATATCGACGACGATAAGCGCGCTTGAGGCCGCTGGACGCAATCCGGACCGGCCGCAAGGCCGGTTCATGCGTTCAAAAGGGGATATAAGCGATGTCAAAGCGCGACTATTACGAGGTTCTTGGAATCTCGAAAGGTGCTGGCGCCGACGAGATCAAGAAAGCGTATCGCCAAAAAGCGAAAGAACTTCATCCTGATCGGAACTCCGATAATCCTAACGCAGAAGCCCAGTTCAAAGAAGCGAACGAGGCCTACGAAGTTCTAAAGGATGCCGAAAAGAAAGCGGCCTATGACCGGTTTGGTCACGCTGCCTTCGAAGGTGGCATGGGCGGTGGGCCGCGTAGCGGCGGCGGTTTCCAGGGGCAGGGCGATTTTGCCAGCGCTTTTTCGGACGTGTTCGATGACTTGTTCGGCGACATCATGGGCGGCCGCCGTGGCGGCGGTGGCGGACGACGCGCCGTACGCGGTTCCGACTTGCGCTACAATCTTCGCGTGTCATTGGAAGATGCCTATCAAGGGCTGCAAAAGACGATCCAGGTGCCGACCGCAGTCATGTGCGACACCTGCAACGGGACCGGCGCGGAAGGCGGGTCAGAGCCTACAACCTGTCCCACGTGTTCGGGGATGGGCAAGGTTCGCGCAAGCCAAGGCTTCTTCACCGTCGAGAAAACCTGTCCGACTTGCGGTGGTCTTGGTCAGATCATCCAAAATCCCTGCAAAACCTGCAGCGGCGCCGGACGGATCGAGAAGGACCGCTCGCTCAGCGTCAATATTCCGGCAGGTGTTGAAACCGGTACCCGCATTAGGCTCGCAGGCGAAGGCGAAGCGGGATTGCGGGGTGGTCCATCAGGCGATCTCTACATCTTCATCGAAGTGACGGAACACGCCCTTTTCCAGCGGGACGGAAACGTCCTGTTCTGCCGCGTACCAGTCTCAATGACCGCCGCCGCAATCGGAGGCGACATTGAAGTGCCGACGATTGATGGCGGCCGCAGCCGGGTGAAGGTCCCCGCTGGTAGCCAGTCGGGCCGACAGATGCGCCTGCGTGGAAAAGGCATGCCGTCCCTTAGGGGCGGTGGCTCAGGTGACATGCTCATTGAGCTTGCCGTGGAGACACCGGTGAACCTGACGAGCAAGCAAAAAGAGCTACTCCTTGAGTTCGAAAAACTCAGCGAAGAGAACAACCCCGAGAGCTCAGGCTTTCTCAAGAAGATGAAATCCTTTTGGGAAGGCATGAAAAGCTAAGTCTGTTCCTGATCCAGTGACAATGGTGCAGCGTGAGCTGCATCACCCCTTAAAGGCGTATCAATTAGCCCGAAAAAAGCTGCAATTTTTGCCAAATGCGGTGAAATATGGTCTTAAAGCGTGGTGTAGTGTGTTTTTGACCTGACGAGTGCCACCCCATGTCCCCAATTGATCGTCTTGCCTCCCGAACTCAGGCTTTCCAAGTCCTCGGCGTTTCGGGATCGCCTACAAAATCAGACATCCGGAAGGCCTACCGAAATCTGGCCTTTGAGAAGCATCCAGATCAGCACCCAGAGTGCGGCGCCGAATTTTCCCGCATCACCGAAGCGTATCGCTACATCTGCGAACATGCGGACGAGCTGGGCATTACCGATGCGCCGGACCCGGAAGAGGTCTCCAATGTAAGTGCGGCACCAAGGCGTGTATCTCGCCCGACGATCACACCGACGGAGCAGGAATTCGACGCAAAGATCATGTCGGAATGTGAAGCTTATCTCGAGGAATGTGAGTTCGACGGCGCCGCACATATCGCTTCGGCGGTTTACCGTAAGGGTCGTAATCTTACCTACTACGTGAAGACACCCGTCACTAAAGGCAAAAATGCCGTTGTGCTGCCGACGGGTATGTTGGTGGACTCCCGTAAGACGCTGCCACGTTTGGTGGTTTTCGACCATAGCGATGCGCAAACTGGCTTCTTCGAGATGCCAAGTGAAACCTGTGAAGAGCATTTCCCCGGTGCGCGCCAAATTCAGGTCCGGTTTGCCAGCGCTTAACCCGGGATTAACCTCAATATTGAATTGTCTGGCCTACATCGGACGAGTTGGCCTTTGACAAGGCAGTGTTGGAGTTGTTCGCGGGGACGGAGCAGAATGTTCCCACCGATTTGACGGTTCGCCGAAAAGCGGCTCCGCGAACAATTATCCGCCAAAACCCGCATACCGGAACGCTTCAGGGGTCCACCTCCTGCGGCTTGATCCAGACTTCAACCCGCCTGTTTACCCGCCCTCCCCATGGCGCATCATCGCATGCCATGGGCATGAGTTCTCCAAACGCGGCGACATCCAAGGCAACCTCGGTTTCAGGCAAACGCGCTGACACGGCACGACGCACGGACCGTGCCCGACGCTCTGAAAGACGCAAATTTGCATCCGGATCACCGATACCGTCAGAGAAGCCGACAAATATGATGTCCTGGCCATCAAACAAACCATCAGAAATAGCATCGGCCAAACGCTGTACGTTGGATGTGGATTGAGGGTCCAAAGTGCTTTCCCCGTCTCGAAATCTGAAGGTGAGCGTCAGACGTTCACCGCCTAAAAGCACGCCAATCATATCGCGCACTTCTGCGACGCGCTCCGGATCGTCACCGGCTGAGAGAACCGCGCTCGCGATCCTGTCACCCTGTTGTTCAAAGCCGATCCGCCCGATAGCCTGATCCACAAACCCCGTGGCTCTGATAATCGGCTGCACTGCAGCGCTCCGGGAAAACGCAATGAGATCACGCACCACTTTGGGGTGATCTGCGCCTACGCTGTTCAGAAAAACAGGCTGTGTCAGAGGATAGTCTTCCGCGCGAAGCGTATCGCGCGTGGCTGGCGTCGCAAGCCCGCAAGAGCCGCTCACAATGAGCGGGACCGCATTCCCCAGGGAGGAATATGGCACCAAACCGATTGCCGCCGAGTTTCGAGCGACCGTGTCCGCCAGTTGTGAAACGCTTGGGTGAGTTTCCAAATTCGACGGCAGGGTATCGAGACCGAAAACACTCGGATCAACCTCCAAGCTGGAAGGGACATGCACAGAAACCGGCACAGACGGCCCGCCTAGACGCGCCCACGAAGCGCCTTCGCCACTCAAAAGATAACTCAACTGCGATAGCGTCACCATCGCGCGTGGATTGTCTGGCGCGACAGCGGGCACGAGCGCATCGAGTGCGACCACATCGTGACGCATGTCGCTCTCACTTTCGTCGAACGACAAGCCAAGGGTCAGCTCACCATCACGAAGGCCTTTTCGCGTGTCCTCCAGCGACAGGGCCTTCACCTCAAAGATGGCAACCAGACGCGACGTCTCACGCTCCCTGAGTTCCCAGATCACATGTTCGTCCGCGTGGAACAGGCGCACGCTGTTCCAGGATCGGGCATCGGCGAAGACTTCCAGGAGGGCCGGAAAAAGGCGATGAACCAGTTCCTCATTCCCGCCCACTGTGGCCCGTACGATTAAGTCGGTCGGATCAGGGCACCCGGCACCACTACACGTCAACGCCCCGGCGTCCACTGTGACTGGACCAAATGCCGTATCGATCCTGTAGAGTTCCCCATCCCGCGAGATGAGTGTCCCTTCGATCTGCAAGGTGCCTTCAGCATCGGACAAGCGCACAGGTTCCGCCGAAAGAGGCAGCGCAATGAGGATCGCGAACGAAAGAGGCAGCAAAAGGTACATTTTAAGCAGCAGCGGTTGGTTCAGCGCCCCGCCAATCTCACGTCATGAAACAGGTGTTTGAGGCGCACAATCTCGCCTGCACGGTCGCAGCCCGGCATTGCATAGGCAATCTCTGTTGGGCGAAGTCGGCCAAGATAACCGGTTTGATATGCTTTGGCGAACACATCCCGGTTACAATTGTCGGATGTCACGGTGCCTTCGACGGATAGTCGGACGGTACCCGTCCCGTTAGCTGGGAGCATCGGTGCGCTTAGAATTTCAAAAGCGGACCCAGTACCATTCCCGACTTGCACGGAAGAGGCGAGCGGCGGAAGGTCGGCTGGATCTGATCGCGCAATACCCTCGGCCTGCCCTTCTTGTTCTGCACGTATCGCGAATGTCTGCGCCCCGCGCCAGCTAAGGACGAACACTTTAGACACTGAAGACCGCTTGGGCGAGAGTGTTTCTTCCAAGGCATACGGCCCCACCTGCACGGCAACATGCGCCTTATCCCCGATAATCGGCAGACGTTGCTCCCAGTGCCCTCGAGCGCTTAGCGTGACATCTGCGACCAACCCATTGAATTCCAGGGTGGCGTACTCGTTAGCGTGGCAGGGTGCGTCAAGCGTCGCGTGGAGAAATCCGATTGGCGTTACTGCCAAAGCCAAATTTGGCTGGCAGGAACCACGCCGTTCCGCCAACGTTTCCAGTGTTCGATCTTTCAAGACCGGAGGTTTCGCCAGTTCAACCGAATGGTCCGGCAGAGAAGGAACGACGATTTCCACCGGTAAAGCGGGTGCGCTTAGCGATGCGTCCGCTTCAGGCTGTCGCCCTTGACCGACAAAGAGCGCCACTGCCAATACGGCGACGCAACCCGCTGCGTGCCGGTTGTAAAGGGACCAAGACATTTTCATACTCTGCCTGCCGAGCCTGTGTGCGCCACCGTGTATTGCCCACCGACGTAAAGAAAGTGCTGCAAAATGCCGATGATCTCGGCATCACTTCAGCGATGGGTGCGGCGCTTAGGTCACAAAGCGCCGTGGCAGTGCTTGAACTTCTTCCCGGAACCGCAAGGACATGGGTCGTTTCGACCGGGATTGCCCCAGGTCGTCCGATCAGTAGGTTGGAAGCCTGCGGCGCGCGCCTCTTCTGTTGGCTCTGGCAGAGCAGCTTCCTGTGCTGCGCTCGCAGCCATTTGTTGCTGCGCCGCAACCTGCTGAAGCATCGCCTGCTGCTCTTCTTCGGTAAGCGGGCGGATATGCGCGAGTTTCTCTGTCACATCCGAACGCAGACTGTTGAGCAAGCTTTCGAACAGGGCGAATGCTTCCGACTTGTACTCATTTACCGGGTCCCGCTGCGCATAGGCACGGAAGCCAATGACCGAGCGAAGATGCTCAAGCGTCAGGATATGTTCACGCCACTTGCTATCCATGGTTTGCAGCAACACCTGCTTCTCGATATTGCGCATCGGCTCGGCGCCAAACGTATCCGACTTGGCCTGCATGAATTCATCGGTCTTTTCGTACAGGCGCTCGCGAATGTCCTGGTCATCCACACCTTCTTCGTCGCCCCATTCGACAATCGGCAATGAGACCCCGAGCTTTTCTTCCACAGTGACCTTCAGACCTTCGGTATCCCACTGATCTGCATAGGATTTTGGTGGGATATAGCCATCAACGAGTTCATCAATCATTTCGTGGCGCATGTCTTGCACCACATCCTGTAAGTCGTCCGACTCCATCACTTCCATACGCTGACCAAAAATGACCTTCCGCTGGTCATTCATGACGTCATCCATTTTGAGGAGTTGCTTCCGGATATCGAAGTTACGGCCTTCGACCTTAGCCTGGGCCCGCTCAAGCGACTTATTCACCCATGGATGCTGAATGGCCTCACCTTCTTGCATCCCCAGTTTGGAAAGCACGCTGTCCAGCCGCTCCGATCCGAAGATGCGCATCAAGTCATCCTCGAGCGACAGGAAGAATGCGGAGCGGCCCGGATCGCCTTGACGACCGGAGCGACCGCGAAGCTGGTTGTCGATGCGTCTGCTCTCATGCCGCTCGGTCCCAAGAACGAACAAACCGCCAGACGCCAGAACCTTTTCTTTATCCCCGGCGACCTCCGCTTCGATACGGGCGCGCACTTCGTCGGGATCGGCCTCAGGGTCAGCGGCCAAGGCCTCAAGCACATGCATTTCAACGTTGCCGCCAAGCTGAATATCAGTACCGCGCCCGGCCATATTGGTCGCAATCGTCACGGCACCGGGCTTGCCCGCATCCGCCACGATCTGCGCCTCTTGCTCGTGATGCCGCGCATTCAGAACCTTATGGGGTATGTCCTCCTTCTTGAGCATCTCGGAAAGAGATTCCGACCGCTCGATCGAGGTCGTGCCCACAAGAACTGGTTGCGCTTTTGCATTCGCCTCGCGAATTTCCTTCACGATGCCCGCAAATTTCTCTTCCGCCGTCCGAAAAATCTGATCGTCCTGATCGTCTCTCGCAATAGGCTTGTTTGTCGGTATCTCCATGACACCGAGGCCGTAAATCTCCTGAAATTCATCAGCCTCTGTCGACGCCGTGCCGGTCATGCCCGCAAGCTTGTCATAAAGCCGGAAATAGTTCTGAAAGGTCACCGACGCCAGTGTGATATTCTCGGGCTGAATAGGGACGCCTTCTTTGGCTTCAATCGCCTGATGGAGGCCTTCGGACAAACGACGACCAGCCATCATGCGCCCGGTAAATTCATCAATCAGCACAACTTCATTGTTGCGCACAATGTAATCCTTGTCCTTGGAAAAAAGTTTGTGAGCACGTAAGCCTTGGTTCACATGATGCACAATCGTGGTTGATTCCGGATCGTAAAGCGTTTGACCTTCCGGCAGGAGACCCGTTTCCAGAAGCCGCGCTTCAAGGAACTCGTTACCCTCATCCGTATAGGTCACGTTCCGGGTTTTCTCATCGAGCGTAAAGTGCTCGTCCTGCACTTCCGGAATGATCTTATCGATTGTCATGTAGAGCTCTGAGCGATCCTGCGAAGGGCCGGAGATAATCAACGGCGTTCGCGCTTCGTCCACTAGTATCGAATCCACCTCGTCCACAATGGCATAGAAGTGACCGCGCTGGTTCATATCTTCCAGCGAGGATTTCATATTGTCGCGCAAATAGTCGAAACCAAGCTCGTTATTCGTGGCATAGGTGATGTCGCACTGATACGCCGACTTCTTCTCGGCCTCATCCTGTCCCGGATAGATGACACCCGTTGTCATCCCCAGCGCCGCGTAAACTTTCCCCATCCAACCGGCATCTCGCTTGGCCAAGTAGTCGTTAACGGTCACGATATGCACGTTTCCGCCCGTCAGGGCGTTCAAATAGGCCGGAAAGGTCGCGACCAGGGTCTTACCTTCCCCGGTTTTCATTTCCGCAATGTTGCCGCGATGCAAAAACGTGCCGCCAATCAGCTGGACATCAAACGCGCGCAGCCCAAGCGCGCGTTTCGCACCTTCGCGGCAATTGGCAAAAGCTTCCGGCAAAAGGTCATCGGGCGTTTCGCCCTTGGTAAGGCGTTCTTTGAATTCTTCGGTCTTCGCAATCAAACCTTCATCCGACAGAGCCTCAAACTCGGGCTCAAGCGCGTTGATCTTGTCCACAAGCGGCTGCAGGGCTTTGACCTGACGATCATTCGCCGTGCCAAAAACCTTCTTCGCGATCGATCCCAATCCGAGCATTCAAATAGCCTTCTTGCGCATAGCTGACGCGGATGTGTGAGGGGATGCGCTTGCCCGTGCCTCTGGCCCGCCATAGAAGGACAAAGCGGGGGCCGCTTCGCCATCGAGTGGGATGTAAGGGGCGGGTATCTGAGTGTCAACGTCGCCGAAAATGCGCGGCATCGAATGAGGTAAAGAAATGACTTTCAAATCCGGTTTATCGATTGCCGCCGCGATCTTCGCATTTGGCCTTCCAATCAGCGCGACAGCAGATGGCCATATCTCCGCCGACACCGTCGTTGCTACTGTGAATGGGCAGGACATTACGCTGGCGCATATGCTCGTCCTCCGGCAGCGCCTGCCGCAACAATACCAGCAGTTGCCGCCCGATGTGTTGTTTAACGGCATTCTCGACCAATTGGTGCAGCAAACCCTGCTTGCCGAACAATCTGATGGGCTCTCTACCGCCTCACAAGCGACGCTGGACAACGAAATGCGCGCCCTCAGCGCCACGGAGGAAATTCGCAGCTTGGTTGAGACAGCCGTCACGGATGCGGCCATTCAAGAAGCCTATGAAGCTACCTATGGCGATGTTGAGCCGGAAAACGAGTTTAACGCGTCCCATATTCTCGTGGAGACCGAAGAAGAAGCTGTCGCTCTTGTGACAGAGTTGGAAGCCGGCGCGGATTTTGCTGAGCTTGCCATGGAGAAATCAACAGGTCCATCTGGCCCAAGGGGAGGCGAGCTGGGCTGGTTTGGCGCAGGCGCTATGGTCGCACCTTTTGAAGAAGCTGTAGTCGCTCTGGAAGTTGGCACAATCTCCGCACCCGTTGAAACGCAATTCGGCTGGCATGTCATCAAGCTCAACGAAACGCGGCTCAAGGATGCGCCAGCGTTGGAACAGGTGCGAGGCGAGTTGGTTGGGAGCCTGGAAGAAGAAGCCGTTCAGGCACGGATCAGCGAATTGATCGACACGGCGGATATCACGCGCATGACAGTTGAAGAGATCGATCCATCGCTCCTGAATGACATGTCTCTAATTGAAAACTGACACACGTGTCTGACGATAAACTAATTTCGCCATTGGCGCCAAAAGGTGGCTTCCCGTCACTGCCGACCATCGCGGGCGTCGATTTTGCAACCGCAGCAGCCGGCGTGAAGTATCAGGGTCGCACCGACGTTATGTTGGCGCGCCTTGTACCTGGCACTGTGGTCGCTGGCACGTTTACGCGGTCCAAAACACGCGCCGCGCCGGTCTTGGACTGTCAGGCAAAACTCGGCGGCGCCTCGGAGGCAGGCGCAGCTTTTCTGGTCAACTCCGGCAATGCAAATGCGTTCACCGGGATTGCGGGCGTCAAAGCGGTTAACGAGATTGCCAAAAAAACCGCCGATGCACTCGGCATTCCGATCAACCGGGTCTTCACCTCATCGACCGGCGTCATTGGTGAACCGCTGCCGGACACCCGCATTACAGACACCCTCGACCACCTGACCAAAAACCTCGCGGGTCACGGTCTGGAGGCCGCCGCAGAAGCAATCATGACCACCGACACCTATCCAAAAGGTGCCGGTCGCCAGATCAGCATTGACGGTCAAACGGTTTCAATCGCTGGCATCGCCAAAGGCTCCGGCATGATTGCCCCCGATATGGCGACAATGCTGGTTTACATCTTCACCGACGCGGCTGCCGGGTTCGATTATCTGCAGAAGGCCCTGACAGAGATCACCCAATCCACGTTCAACTGCATCACCGTCGACAGCGATACCTCTACATCAGACACACTGCTGCTCGCCGCCACCGGTCGCTCCGGCGTAAAAGTGGAAGAAAACGGAAGCACCGCATTCAAAGCCGCCCTGGAAGAGGTCATGACGGACCTTGCCCATCAGGTCGTCAAGGATGGCGAAGGCGCAACTAAGTTCGTCACGGTCCGCGTCAGCGGCGCCTCAACCCCCGAAGATGCCCACCGCGTCGGCAAAGCAATCGCAGACTCGCCTCTCGTAAAGACCGCCATCGCGGGCGAAGATCCCAATTGGGGCCGCATCGTTATGGCCGTCGGCAAATCCGGGGCCGAAGCGGATCGGGACCGCCTCCGCATTTCCTTCGGTGACGTGCTGGTGGCCGAAAACGGCCAGGTTCACCCGCATTACAAAGAAGCGGACGCCGCCACTCACATGAAAGGCGAGGATATCGCTATTTCCGTGGATTTGGGCCTCGGCCGTGGAACAGCAACTATCTGGACCTGTGATCTCACGGCGCGATACATCGCCATCAACGCGGATTACCGATCTTGAAGATCGTGCTCGTCTCCGCCGTCGCCCTGATTGACGCCGATGGCCGCATTCTGCTCGCCCAGCGACCTGCGGGCAAATCAATGGCTGGACTTTGGGAGTTTCCTGGCGGCAAGGTCGAAGCTGGTGAAACACCGGAACTGGCACTGATCCGCGAGCTACAAGAAGAGCTTGGTATCGACACCTGGGAAAGCTGCCTCGCCCCTCTGACATTCGCCTCCCACAGCTATGAAACCTTTCATCTACTGATGCCGCTCTTTGCTTGTCGTAAATGGACGGGGACCCCAGGGTCCCAAGAGGGGCAAACACTCAAATGGGTAAAACCAAACGAGCTTCGGGAGTACCCGATGCCCCCCGCAGACATTCCCTTGATACCCATTCTGCGGGACTGGCTCTAATCAGGTCGCACGATACCCGGAAATTAGCTAGGTAACGCGCATTCGGCCCAATTCTTCTGTCGAAAAATACTCTGGGGTGGTCTGGAGGGGTGAAACCCCTCCAGCGGCGTGGCGCGCATTGCGCGGCGCAACCCTTATCAGGTGAGCGTCCGCTCGACCTCTTCGCGCTCGAAGATCTCGATCACATCGCCTTCGCGGATGTCTTCGTAATTTTCGAAGGCCATCCCGCATTCCTGACCGGAGATGACTTCAGCCACTTCATCCTTGAAGCGCTTCAACGTCTTCAGGGTGCCCTCGTGGATCACCACATCGTCGCGCAGCAATCGCACCCCGGCAGACCGACGCGCGACACCTTCTGTGACGAGGCAACCGGCCACCCGACCCACACCTGAAACTTTGAAAACCTCCCGGATTTCGGCGTAGCCGATGAAGTTCTCGCGCACTTCGGCGGACAGAAGACCGGAGGCCGCCTGCTTCACATCGTCGACCAAATCGTAAATCACGCTGTAATAGCGTATCTCGACGCCCTTTTGATTGGCAGCATTCCGTGCGGGCGCATTCGCGCGCACATTGAAGCCAAACACGGGCGAGCCGGAGGCTTCAGCCAGGCCAATATCCGATTCGGTGATCGCCCCGACGCCGGAATGGAGCACGCGGACGCGCACTTCGTCGTTGCCGATCTTTTCCATGGCTTGCACGATCGCTTCAGCCGATCCCTGCACGTCCGCTTTCACGACAATGGGCATTTCGGAGACATTCTCGTCTTCCTTCGCCTTTTGCATAAGCTGCTCAAGGGTGGTCGCGGCACCGGCGGCGGCCCGCTTCTCTTTCGCAGCGCTTTCGCGATAATCGGCGATCTCGCGGGCTTGGGCTTCCGTATCAACCACATTTAGAACGTCACCCGCTTCGGGTGTGCCGTTCAGGCCGAGCACTTCGACAGGAACCGACGGACCCGCTACTTTCACGCGCTCGCCCTTGTCGTTTTCCATGGCGCGAACCTTGCCCCATTGCTCGCCAACGACAAAGATATCGCCTTGGCGCAAAGTGCCGTTCTGCACGAGGACCGTCGCAACGGGCCCCCGCCCAACATCCAATTGCGCTTCTATGACAGCGCCCGATGCAGCACGCTCTGGGTTTGCCTTCAATTCAAGGATCTCGGCCTGAAGCGCGATCGCTTCCAACAAAGTATCAAGGCCCTGCCCCGTCTGAGCAGAGACTTCGACATCCTGCACCTCGCCGGACATCTTCTCCACAATCACTTCATGCTGAAGTAAATCTGTCCGCACCTTATCGGCATTTGCTGCAGGCAGGTCGATCTTGTTTATCGCGACAATCATCGGTACTTCAGCCGCTTTCGCGTGATTGATCGCTTCCACGGTCTGCGGCATGACAGCATCGTCAGCGGCGACAACCAAGACGACAATATCAGTCACCTGTGCACCGCGTGCCCGCATTGAGGTAAAGGCCGCGTGGCCCGGCGTGTCCAGAAAGGACAGCACCGCACCGCTTTCGGTTTTTACCTGATAGGCACCGATATGTTGCGTGATCCCGCCAGCTTCTCCGCTCGTCACATTCGCGTTGCGGATTGCGTCGAGAAGGGAGGTTTTGCCGTGGTCCACATGGCCCATGATCGTTATAACCGGTGGGCGACCGTGGAGGTCTTCGTCTTTGTCCTCAACAGTATCGATGACGTCCTCGACATCGGCGTCGGAAACACGCTGAACCTTGTGGCCGAACTCCTCGATAATCAGCTCGGCTGTATCGGCATCAATCGACTGGTTCTGCGTCGCCATGATCCCGTTGTTCATCAGCGATTTAACAACATCCGCCACGCGCTCTGACATCCGGTTCGCAAGCTCGCTCACCACGATCGCTTCCGGCAATTGAACGGTTCGTGTTACCTTTTCGCGATCCTGTTGCCCGCCCATTGCTTTCTGGCGTGCGCGCTCTTGTTTGCGCTTCATGGCTGCAAGCGACTTTTGGCGCCCGCCTTCGCCACCGGCCAATGCTTGGTTCAGCGTAAGCTTGCCGGAGCGCCGACCACCATCGTCACGGCCACGGGCGTTACGCGTATCACGGCGGTCTCCACCGCGATCATCTTCGCGACGCTTAGGTGCGGGTTTCGAACCGCGATTTTGCGCAGGTGCGTCCGGAGGTGCGGCCTCTGCCGGTGCCGCGGCAGCGGGTGCTGGCCGCTCACGCTGCTTCTTTGCTTCCTCGGCATCGCGCTTCTTGCGCTCTTCTTCCTCGGCCTTCGCCTTTGCGCGGTCGGCGCGCTCTTGTTCTTCGCGCTCTTTCTCTTCGGCTTCGGCACGGCGGCGTTCACGTTCTTCGGCGCGGGCCTTTTCATCCGCAGCGCGCTTTTCAGCTTCATTCGCCTCCGCAGCCTTCGCAGCGGCCAGCGCCTTCATACGACGTTCGAGTTCGGCGTCGGAAATACCCGCAGGCCTTTTCCGCGGGTCACCGCCAGCAGCGCCGCCGGAGGGTTTGGTCGAGCCACCACCGGAATTGCCCGGCTTAGGGACCACAACGCGTTTCCGCTTCGTTTCCACCACGACATTCTTGGTTCTGCCATGGCTGAAGCTCTGCTTCACCTGACCGGGGCCACGCCCGCTGAGACCAAGGGTCTTTTTGCCGTCACTATCGCTCATATGGTCTTCTTTACCTTTCCGGTGACGCCGTCACCGTCCAATTCGCGAACGCCAGAAAGCCGGATGGCGTCCTCCCTGATCCTCTCAGTGAGTCCGCCAAAACCGAGCGCCGCATGTATCACACGTTCGCGCCCAAAGGACAAACCCAATTCTGAGGCTGTCAAAACCTCGAAGAAACTCCCGCGCCCACCGGGGGCGTGGAGCTTCGTCTTTCCGCGTTCCGACCCATCGGTCGCCTGGAACAGGATGCGCACCTCATCCCGACCCAGCCAGTCTTTCACCTTTTCGAAACCGGCCACCGCCTGACCCGCTTTCCGGGCCATTGATATGCCATCGGTCAAGCGTTTTGCCAGCAGGGCCTCCACGTCATCGACCAGACTTTCACTAAAGCGGACCGATTGCTTCGCAGCACGCGCGAACAGCTTCTTGTCAACCGCCTGCTGCACGGCTGCCCGCTCGGCTGCCACCCATATGCCCCTGCCCGGCAGTTTTTCAAGAACGTCCGGCACAATTTGACCATCGGGCGACACGCCAAACCGGATCAGGCCCCGCTTTGGCTGGACCTCCCCTGTGGCGATGCAGCGCCGTTCCGGCTCATCGCGCGCCTTGGATTTGCCGCCTCTGGTCAAGAACGTCCGAGGCCATCAGGCCTCGGCCTCCTCTTCGGCTTCAGCTTCGCCTTCCGCAGCCTCGGCTTCCAGTTCGGCAGGATCGACCCAGCCAAGCTGGATACGCGCTGTCATGACCATGGCTTGGGCTTCCTCAAGACCCACGTCAAATTTCTCAAGCAAACCATCATCTTTGACACGCTCGCCATCGACAGTCGTCCAACCGCCCGCCAACTCCCAGTCGGCGCAGGTCGCGAAGTCTTCCAGCGTCTTGACACCATCTTCCGCCAAAACCTCCACCATCTGCGGCGTCAGCCCTTCGAAGGCAAACAGGCTGTCTTCGGCGCCCAGCGCCCGCGCGCGCTCCTCTGCCTTTTTATTCTGAGCTTCGATGTAATCGCGCGCCCGCGCCTGAAGCTCCGCGGCCGTATCATCGTCGACCCCGTCAATCACCAAAAGTTCCCCAACCTCGACATAGGCCACCTCTTCAAGATTGGTGAAGCCCTCAGAGACCAGAAGCTGCGCGAAAAACTCGTCAAGATCGAGCGTATCCATAAAGAGCCGTGTGCGCTCTTCGAACTCGGCCTGACGGCGGCGCGATTCCTCTTCTTCCGTCATAATGTCGATATCAAGATTGGTGAGCTGCGACGCCAAACGCACGTTTTGTCCGCGACGTCCAATGGCGAGGGAAAGCTGTTCCTCCGGGACAACGACTTCGATCTTGCCCGCGTCCTCATCAAGAACGACTTTCGACACTTCCGCAGGCTGCAACGCATTCACAAGGAATGTCGGCGCGTCCTCGTTCCAGGGGATGATATCGATCTTCTCCCCTTGTAGCTCGTTCACCACGGCCTGGACGCGGCTCCCGCGCATACCAACACAGGCGCCCACGGGATCGATGGACGATTCGTAGGATATAACCGCGATCTTGGCGCGCGACCCGGGATCACGGGCCACCGCCTTGATCTCGATAATGCCATCGTAAATCTCCGGCACTTCCATCTTGAACAGCTCTGCCATAAATTCCGGTGCCGTCCGTGACAGGAAAATCTGTGGCCCGCGCGTCTCCCGCCGCACATCTTTGATGTAACAACGGATACGATCGCCGGGACGATAGGATTCGCGCCCGATCTTCTCGTTACGGCGGAGCACGCCCTCGCCTCGTCCGATATCCACGATCACATTGCCATATTCTTCACGTTTGACGACGCCGTTGATAATGGTGTTGGCGCGGTCCTTGAACTCTTCGAACTGCCGGTCACGCTCTGCTTCGCGGACCTTTTGCAAGATCACCTGCTTGGCCGATTGCGCCGCGATACGACCCATATCTACCGGCGGAACTTCATCCACAATTGTGTCACCCGGTTTCGGGTCATCCAGATACTGCTTTGCTTGCTCCGGCGTCAGCTGCGCTTGATAGTTCTCGAGCTCTTCCTCGTCCGGATCAATCACCGTACGCACGCGGGTAAACGTCGCCTTGCCCGTTTTCCGGTCAATCGATACGCGGATATCCATCTCCGCGCCGTACCGGCTCTTCGCCGCGCGTGCGAGGCTTTCCTCCATCGCTTCGACCACCAGGGAGGGATCGATCATCTTTTCTCGCGCGACGGCTTCCGCCGTTTGCAGGAGTTCGAGTTGGTTTGCGGATGTGATCGCCATTATCGGGTCTCCTCGTCGCCATCCATGATGGTCTGTATTTCGTCAAACTGCGTTTCGTCGACCGCTCCCGCATCCTTACGGGCCTTTAAAACGTCGCGGATCAATTCGTCTGTCAGCACAAGTTTCGCGTCGGCCAGCCAATCAAACTTGAGACCAATGGTCCCTTCCTCGATTTCGATCAGCACTTCATCATTTTCAGTACCAGCCAAGACACCTTTGAAGCGTTTGCGGCCGTCAATCATGTCTGTTGATTCGATTTTGGCTACATAACCTTCCCAGATGTCGAAATCCTTCAGGCGGGTAAGGGGACGGTCGATCCCTGGGGACGATACTTCCAGGGTGTATTGGTCCTCAATCGGGTCTTCCACATCGAGCGTAGCGCTCACGGCTGTGGAAATTGCCGCACAGTCATCGACCTCGATACCACCGTCTGGCTTTTCCGCCATAATTTGCAACGTAGCGGTTTTCCCGCCTTGCAAACGGACGCGCACAAGCTCGAACCCCATATCCTCGATCACCGGGGTGATAATCTCGGCAAGGCGGCGGTCCATACTGGTTTTTGCAATCAGATCAGACATGCGTTCAGACATAAAAAAACGGGCCAGCGGGCCCGTGGTGTTTTCCGGTGGAGCCTCGGGGGTGGAAGCCGAGACGCCGCTGATGAAGTGTAGTTATGCGCTTCCGCTAGCTTGTGCAAGGGTTCATTGTGGCCGGGCCCATTTGAGCCATTCTACACGCCAATTGCTTCTGTCATGTGCGGCATCGGCACAATCTACAGCGCTCAAATAGACCAAAGAAGCAGTCCAAAGCGTGTTTTGTCGTCGAAAATGTCCACGTTAATTTAGACTTAACAAATCCTAACGCACACACAGCATCTGGGGGTCTGGGAAATGTTGTGCACATCGGGCACCGACGTGAAACCGACGCCATACCGATGCGATACCGAACAGGGTTCTCCGACGTCTACGCCTTGTTTTTAAGCGTTAACGTCGGTACTTCATTCGCGCAACGCACGCACCCTGCGCCCGTTGCAAAAAAAATACCCGGCACAAAGGCCGGGCATTTTCTGGTTGGTGGTTAGGCGAGTGAGTTCGGGCTAGCCGATAAAATTCTGTGTGAGCCAAAAGCGACCGCAATACTGAGCCTTCGGGTCGAAGGCCACGGCGGTGCTAACTTTCCTGGCACTGCGGTCGAGAATGTTCCGACGGTGACCCGGCGAGTTCATCCAAAGGTCAACGATTTGACGGGCGAGCGAGGCATAGGAATGTGCCGGAAGCTGCTCTCCTTGATGGGTGGAAAATTTGCACTGGCTCGCGCTGAGAATACGGAAACGTCTATTGTCGATCTGATACCGATGCACCATGCCAATGTTCTCGGAACCCGTCCGAAAAGACAGCCCGGAAGCCTTGATACGTTGCTTCAGCGACGCCCGACCAGGCACAGTGCTGCGATGGGTGAGCTGTTGTTTCTTTGCCATCCAGATGCTGTGTTTTCGCGCTTCCTTGGCAAGCGGCGCTCCAGCGCTCGAAACGCTTGGAAGGCCCGCACGACACCTGTGGTAATTGACCTCCGACCGTACCGCATCATTGAGGAGTTTCTGGTTGATGCGGCTCGCGGGAACAATGGTTTGTGCTGCCGTCTTCGATACTTTACGCGAGCATGCCTCTGCACCCGAAGGTGACACAAGCAGCAACGCCGCACCGGTCAAAACGACCGCAATCCCCTTTAGCATTCCCCAGTTCCCTCATCACGATGCCCCACGCATCACACCCAATATGTGAAATTGGGCGAAACCACGGCAGTGCACCGGCAGACCTTGGGAAATTGATAACAAGCCAAACCGTTAAGAACAAAGTGTTGCGAAACACTCGGCAATTCATCGCTTAAGAAAGCCGCGACGCATTGTTCGATTTTATGGCATCCGTCGCCCGCACCAGCTCCGCGCTTATGCCTGGTTCGCTTAGGGCATGGCCTGCTCTGGGAACGATACGAAGTCGCGCTGCCTTCCAGGCTTTGGTCAAACGGTAAGCCCCACTGGGAGGACAGATCATGTCGTAGCGGCCCTGAACAACGACACCGGATATGTCCGCGATGCGGTCCAAGTTACTTTCAATCCAGCCGTCTTTCTCCAGAAAGCCACGATTCGAGAAGTAGTGGTTCTCCAACCGTGCGAACGCGCGCGCGAACTCAGCCGGACTGTCACCCACGGCACCATCATTGCGGATTGAGGCGAGCGAATTCTCCCAACTGGCCCAAGCGCGCGCATAGCGCGTCTCGCTCGCCCGATTGCCTGTAAACAGCCGACGAGAATAGGCGGCGATCAGGTCTCCGTGCTCGTCTTCTGGAATTGGACTTGTGAAGTTTCGCCACACATCCGGCCAGAACTGAGCGGCGCCGCCGCCATAAAACCAATTCAATTCCGCCTGCGTCATGAGGAAAACACTTCGCAGCACAAGCTGTCCAACACGGTCCGGGTGGCTTATCGCATAGATCAGCGCCAGCGTCGCACCCCAGCTTCCGCCAAAAACGACCCACCTATCGATGCCGAGCGTTTCTCTGATGAGTTCGATGTCTCGCACGAGATGCCATGTGGTATTCTCCTCGACGCTAGCATGTGGCCGGGACCGACCGCACCCGCGCTGATCGAAAAGCACGATCCTATACGCGTTTGGATCGAAGTAGCGTCGCATCGTCGGACTGCAGCCGCCACCGGGACCTCCATGGAGCACTACCGTGGGCAACCCGTCAGGATTACCACATTGCTCCACGTAAACGCGGTGACCTTCGCCCACATCCAAAACACGCTGATCGAATGGTTCGATCGGCGGATAAAGGTAATGTGACGCAGTCTTTTTGTCTGACGCTCGGTCCATTGGCGACCTATATACACATGGGCGGGCCTTGACACGGCTTTTAATCTGATTCCCCAACGAGGGTTACAAATGGCAGCATTGACGAACACAGTCGATCCGCTGGAGGTCGAAAAGTTCCAATCCATGGCAGCTGACTGGTGGGACCCCTTTGGGAAGTTCAAGCCGCTGCACATGCTAAATCCTTGCAGACTTGACTACATCACCTCCCAGATAGCCGCCGAATTTGATCGCGATTTGAGCATCGATACCCCATTCGAGGGTTTGCGTATTCTCGACATTGGATGCGGCGGGGGGTTGTTGTCGGAGCCCATGGCAAGGCTCGGTTGTAATGTTGTTGGTGCCGACGCTGCTGAGGGCAATATCAGCGTTGCTAAGGCCCACGCAGAAGAGCAGGGCATAAGTATCACATATGTAAACACCACTGCAGAAGCACTGGCCGCTGCGGGAGAGCGCTTCGACGTGATCCTAAATATGGAAGTCGTGGAACATGTGGCGGACCCCTTGGGGTATTTGACGGCTTGTCATGACCTTCTCAAAACAGGCGGTCTTATGGTCTGTTCAACGATCAATCGTAATCTGAAGAGCTATCTATTGGCCATTGTCGGAGCAGAACTCGTAA
Source organism: Pseudomonadota bacterium (assembly GCA_039024895.1). GTDB lineage: Bacteria > Pseudomonadota > Alphaproteobacteria > Rhodobacterales > Rhodobacteraceae > JAJDOD01. The sequence goes on from JBCCPJ010000007.1 coordinate 65,321, forward strand.
TGAGGTGGCTCCCCAAAGGAACGCATGATTGGTCCAAGTTCATCACACCTGGAGAACTTTTCGACTTGTTGAAGAAAGCAGGTCTCGATCCCGTGGACCGCAAAGGCTTTGTATTCAACCCGCTTTCGCAGGCATGGACTCTGTCGAGCCGCGATCTCAACGTGAACTATGTTACGACTTCTCTTCGCCCATAAGTAGCCTCCTGAGATCGCGGATGACCGGGAGCACATTGCGCACCTTCTCACGGCCAATTGCATCTACAGCGTCTTCAAGTATCGGTTGAATAGCGCTGTAGGCCGCGTCTCTAGCACTTATCCCGGCGGGGCTGATTGATACATGCTTTCGCCGCGCATCATCCCAATCGGGACGAACATGCACGTAACCGGCCCATTCAAGCTTGCCGATTGTGTTCGTCATTGCGCCGCGCGTCACATTGAAGGCCCGCGCAAGATCGGCGGGAGATCTCTCTCCCCCGCGCGCAAGCACATTCAGCACCGAGAAATGGCTCAATTCCATGCCTTTGGGCAGGGCCTTTGCAACCCGCGAACGCGCGAGTTGGTCGGCAACGAAAATCTCGCTGAAAAGCGCGATGGCCAGAGGATCGTTTATGCTCTTCTGGTCAGCCATCTCGTAAGACCTTGTAGGTGCGATCATGTGAAAGCGACGGCAGTCGACGGCGCGCATCTTGGACTTTCGATATGTCCAAGTCTGCACATATGATACCGGGTGCGTCACCGGCATCAGACACGACTGTGCCCCATGGATCAACGACGAGTGAATGCCCCCAGGTACACCGTGCTCTGCCACGGCTCGCGTGATGTTGGCCAGTCTGAGCTGGGGCCAGCACATAGCTGCCCGTCTCAATGGCGCGGGCGCGCAAAAGTGGTTCCCAATGACCGGGGCCCGTGTCTGGAGAAAAGGCGGAGGGTACGGTCATTATTTGTGCCCCATGCTTAGCCAGGTCGCGGTAGAGATAGGGGAAGCGTATGTCGTAACAGATTGTCATCCCCAACGCGACACCATCCATTTGGGCAACAGTGGCCGTATCACCCGGCCGGTACCCGTCGCTTTCTTTGTACGTTTCACTCGCCGATAGTGCGACGTCAAACATATGGATCTTATCGTAACGGGCGGAAATGTCGCCGGTGGAATCAATCAGAAAAGAACGATTGAGAAAACGGCTATCTGCTTTTGATTTGAGCGCGAGGGAGCCGATCAGAAGCCAAACACCCGCTGTTGCGGCGGTGTTTCGTAAGGCGTCCAGCGTTTGGTCCACTTCTTCGGTAGTCAAAACAGAACTCTGATGCGTCCTGCTCGCCGAAACGCAGTTGGTGACCTCAGGCGTCAGTATAAACTGCGCGCCTTGGTCAACCGCCTGCTGCACGAAGGTGGTGGTGGATTTGAGATTTTCAGACGGGTTGTCCGAGCTGGTGACTTGAACAAGGCCAACGCGCACGGCAATCAGTCGGCCAGAAGCGGATCAAGGCGGCCAGATCGATCCAACGCCGCCAAGTCATCATAACCGCCCACATGGGTATCACCCACAAAAATCTGTGGGACAGTATGCCGTCCATTGGCCCGTGACAGCATTTCTGCACGCTTCGAAGCGTCCCGGGAGATGTCAATCTCAGAAAAACTAACGCCCTTCTGCGAAAGCAGTCGTTTCGCAGCGTGGCAATATCCACAGAGTGGCGATGTGTAGATTTCAACTGATTGCATGCGGCGCTCCTTACCTGCGCCAGTATTTAGGGTGTCTTTTCAACCCGCGCCAGTACCAGAGTAAAAACCTCCGATGCGCCTGCTTCGTAGAGCGCATCTGTTGACGCGGTTAGGGTGGCACCAGATGTCATAACGTCATCGATGATGCAAACGGGCCGCCCGCGTAAGCGCTCGATACGTTTTTCATTTGGACGGATTGCATCGCGAAGGTTGGCGTATCTTTCCTCAAAGGTCATGCCGTCCTGCTTCGGGGTTCGCCGGGCGCGCTGGAGAGCGTCTGGCACATATTCCAAACCCGTTTTTTGCGCCAATCCTCGCGAAAGTTCGACGGCTTGATTGTATCTGCGGGTCAACAAACGGGTCCAATGGGCTGGTACAGGGACAAGCACCGCATCCTCCGGTAGAATTTGATTGCCAGCCCGCGACATCCAAGAGGCACAGGCTGGAACAAGATCCAACCTATCCGAGTGCTTAAGCGACAGCACCACTCGGCGCCCCAAGTCCTTGTACGAAACGGCGGCACGCCCAGCCCGCCAAGGCCACGGTGCGGCAAGGCATTCGTCGCACAAAACCCGCTCGCCCTCACTCCCCGGTAGCGAGACACCGCAAGTGTCGCAGACAAGACCGTCCAGAAACGGCGTTTGAGCCCAACATTCACCGCACAGCCCGCCCTGTTCTTCCACGCGGTGATCACAGAGAATGCACTGATCCGGGTAGATCAACGAAACGGCACGTTGCAATTGACGCATCTGTCCCTACCTTCCGCGCTACCATGTCCAATACTCAGCCACTCACCGACCGCACCGCGCTTGATCTTCACCGGGCGCGCGCCTTGCGGGCCCCGGCGGAGTTCTTGCAAGAGGCGGTCGCCGTTGAGCTTGAGGAAAGACTGAACGAGGTTAACAAAGTATTTCGTCGGCCCCTCCTCATTGGACATTTCATGGCGCCGCTTCGCGCTTTGTTTCCGGCGGCTCCAGTGATCGCTGACGCCGACCGGCTCGATGTTTTGCAACAAGACCATGACCTCGCGATCCACGCGTTTGGTCTGCACTGGGCGGACGATCCGGTGGGGCAAATGGTTCAATCGCGGCTCACACTGAAGCCTGACGGCCTGTTTTTAGGCGTTATGTTTGGCGGGGCGACGCTGCAAGAATTGCGCACCGTTCTCGCGGAAACGGAAACCCGCATGCATGGTGGCTTATCCCCTCGCGTTCTACCGATGGGAGATATTCGAGACCTTGGTGGACTTTTGCAGCGTGCGGGGTTTGCGCTTCCCGTCGCGGATAGCAGGAAGCTTAAGGTTCGCTATCCAAGTTTTACTTCGTTGGTCCGAGACTTGCGAGGCATGGGTGAGACAAACGCCCTTGCACAACGAAATCGCAAAACACTAACAAAAGGCTTTTGGCAAACAGTCGAAGCAATGTACCAGGAGTACTTCAGCGATGGATCGCATCTCCTCGCGACGTTCGAATTAGTCTATCTGACCGGCTGGGCGCCTGCCGAAAGCCAACAAAAACCACTGCGCCCGGGGTCGGCAAAAACACGACTGTCAGACGCGTTGAACGTTAAGGAAACTTCGATGAAGCGTGAGTAGCATTTGTTGACGTATCCGCAGAACCGATTAGATCACCGCTACCAGTTGACCGGAGAGATGGGCTATGCTCGACGCCAAGAATATGACAGTTAGCAAATTTCATCTGCCTTCGGACCACCCTGCTGTTCCGAATGAAAAAGTCGGCGTATTACTGGCGAATCTCGGTACTCCGGATGGGTACGACTACTGGTCTATGCGCCGCTACCTGAATGAGTTCCTGTCTGATCGCCGCGTTATTGACTATTCACCATGGGTTTGGCAGCCACTTCTTCAAACCATCATTCTGACAAAGCGTCCCTTCACTTCCGGTGCGGCCTACAAGTCGATCTGGAACGAGGATGAAGGTGAAAGCCCCTTGATGACGATCACCAAGGCTCAAACGGTGAAAATAAAAGCCGCAATGGCGGAGAGGTATGGTGATGATGTCGTCGTCGACTTTTGCATGCGGTACGGCAACCCTTCAACGAAATCGAAAGTGCGTGCGCTCGTTGAAGAAGGTTGTCGAAAGATACTCTTTTTCCCTTTGTACCCACAGTATGCGGGCGCAACAACGGCCACGGCGAACGATGAGTTTTTCCGTGCTTTGATTAATGAAAAGTGGGTGCCGGAAGTGCGCACCGTACCGTCCTATTTCGCGCGACCTTCATATATTGAGGCTTTGGCGCAATCGATCGAACGCGCCTATGCAGCCGTTGAAACAAAGCCGGACATCTTAGTCTGTTCCTATCACGGCGTCCCGAAACGCTACCTGCTGGAGGGTGACCCGTATCACTGCCAGTGTCAGAAGACGACCAGACTGCTTAAAGAACGTTTGGGTTGGCAGGATACCGACATCATCACCACCTTCCAGTCTCGCTTTGGGCCGGAGGAGTGGCTTAAACCCTATACCGTGGAAGAGGTCGCGCGACTGGCAGAGGACGGCAAGAAAAATATCGCTGTTTGCGCGCCCGCATTTTCAGCCGACTGCATCGAAACTCTCGAAGAAATCAACGAAGAAATCAAAGAGAGTTTCGAAGAAGCGGGTGGCGAACACTTCACCTATATCCCGTGCCTCAACGACGATGACGCGCATATCTCCGCGTTGAGCGAGGCAATTGAAGAGAGTTTGTTCGGCTGGGTCGCTTAGGCCCGCTTCTCTTTTCGTTCCAAGTAAATCTGAAGTGCTGTGGCACCAATACCAATCGCCAGAAGTGCGGGGGTTACACGGTCAGCCCCGCTTTGTACGAGCAAAAGCATGGCGGCGGGCATAACAAACATGAGGGCGAGTAGAACACGCATGGGGGCACCTGTTATCTTATAAGTTACCGACCATCGTAGAGTAACCTAACTGCGGGCAAAAATCAGGCGAAACCGCTAACCGACGCCATAATTCGCCAAGAAACGTCGTATTTCAGGCAAATTCCCCCAAAACATGGGCTAACAGACACAAATGTTGGAAACAGCTAAACGCTTCTATTGTGACTGTTCACAGCGCGTTAACTTTGGCCACGACTCAAGTTCAGATCAAAAGAACCTGCGCGCCGACGCCGGATAGTGCGAACAGCTCGGCAATGTGCTCGTTGTAGAGACCGATGCAGCCATTCGAAGAACGCCGCCCGATCTTGCGCGTATCGTGTGTTCCGTGAATACGGTAATACGTCCAACTAAGGTGTAACGCATGCGTCCCTAGCGGGTTATCGGGTCCGGGTCCGACAAAGTCCGGCCAATCTGGATTGCGTTTCTTCATAGCGGGCGTCGGCCGCCAAGACGGACCTTCGACCTTCTTTGTGATGCGCGTGCGTCCGCGTCGCGTAAGATCTTCGGAAAGCGGAACGCTCGTCGGGTAAAGTTTGTACGTCGAGCGATCTGCGCTCCAGTAGTGCAAAGCCCGCGATGAAATATCGACAAGGATCGCCCCGCCGCGCGTATTGTCGAAGTAAGGTTCCCAGTCCAACGCGCGAAAGCTCGACGCATTCCTACGCACACTTCCAATCTTGGAGCGATACTCAACAGTGTCGCCGGTCCTTTGTGCAAAGCCTGGCACTGCTGCAGATGCAAGCGACCCGCTTAAGAAAAGCCGGCGGTTGAAAAATGGTGCAAATTTACCTGACACGGGCAATGCCTCCGAACGCTTTTGCCATTCGCGGTGCAACATAGGGAAACAGGTCACAACTCGCAATTCACAGAAGCGTTTGTTTGCCGATCTAGTTTGAACAGTACCTAACTTGACTGTAAGGCTGTCGCGAACAGAACACAGACAGGCTCACATGTTGCGCAAATCTCTCATATTCGTAGTCCTTCTGGCGCTTGCAGCCTGTTCAACGCCGGAGCCGCGATTCGGTCCAGACGGGCGCCCTCTGCCGCAGGTTTATCGTATCAACAACGATGACACGGCAGAGATCCAGTTTCGGATGCTGGATGGCGTGAATGCCCTTCGGGAGGCGCGTGGTGCAGCACCGGTGAACCTAAATTCGGAACTGACGGCAGCTGCCAAAACCCATGCTCGGGATATGTCGGTTCAGAACCGGCCTTGGCATTTTGGCTCAGATGGATCGAGCCCGCTCGACCGGGTTCAACGTGTTGGCTATTCTGGCAGGCTTATCGGCGAGAACATCTCAGAAACGTTTGAGACTGAACTTGAAACGCTTGCGGCCTGGATGGAAACACAAGAGACCCGCGAGGTCATTCTGGACCCCCGTGCACGCGATCTTGGTTTTTCTTGGTATCAGGAGTCGTCAGGGAAGATCTGGTGGACGCTTGTCACTGGCGCCCCCAGAGGATCACGACCTAATTCTTGATCTCGACGCTATCGGCGCGACAGTGTCGGCCAACCGAATAGGCGAGAGAGCCAAAAACCTTTAGAGTGCGGCGAGCTTCGTATAACGAGAGGGAGTATGAAGTTGGCCATACGAGCGTGCCTTGGGAAAATGGACGCCGTGATTGGTTTGCGCTTACTGATCAACCCAAACGGGAAGTTGGCCATACGGGCGTGACGATCAAAGATCGACTCGTCGTAAGGTTTGCGACCGCTGAGCAAGGGGATCGGAAAATTGGCCATGCGTGGGGCACCCGGCATTAGGGCATTTGTACCGGTTTTTCCGTTGATCAAATGGGGAAAAGGCCAGTTCGCCATGCGTGCATGGCGGTCAATGATCGATCCGGTATAAGGCTTACGCTTACTCAAAAGAGGTAAGATCTTATCGGCCATACGGGCGTGGCGGGGAAATGCAAATCCGTCGAAAGGCTTTCGTTTGCTAATGAGCCCGATCGGCCAATTCGCCATACGAGCGTGATCGTCGATGAGGGAGAAGGTGTAGGGCTTGCTGTCCGAAATCAGTGGAAGAATTTTATCGGCCATGCGCGCATGTGGTTCAACCAGTGAAAAAGTGACCGGTTTTCGCCGGCTGATCAAGGGTATCGGCCAGTTGGCCATAAAGTAGTTTGTGTTCCCCGGTTCGCGGCGTCGCGACAAGATGTATCGGTGATCGAGGTAGATACTCGGAGCAGCAGCGGAGCTATCTGGAACAAGTACCTCCTCCACGAGATCGCCCATATCCGCCGCGCCGAGTTCAGCCGCGACATTGCGGGTGGTCTGTGCTGCTGAAAGCGGTCGATATCCAGCCTCAACCAGTAACACTGCGCCGCCAGAGGCAAGTCTCCGGGCGTAAGCGTCTGCGGTTGCGCTGTCGATAGTGAAATCTGCACGTCTTTGCGCAAACTCTTCCTCGCTCTCATACAGATGCACAATGCGATCCGAAAACTGGCGAATGAAGATCAGGTCTTTTCTCGCGGTGCGTGCCCGGTCGACACTGTCGAAATACCGAGTGATGAGCTTTGTCATGGTCTCTCCTTCGGACCGGGAGACCTTTCCGCCCTTTTCGGAAGTCTTGCCCTGGCCACATTTGCGGCGGTGGTGCTTTCGCGTCTCGAATGTGGACGCTTGTTGCACCGGTTGTTTTTCTCGTTTCACCTCAGGGCAACAAGGGTGAACGATTGGCTGTAAGTCTAAGTAGACGACTTTTGCCGTCAGCGATACGCTACACGCCGATTAAATGCGAGTCCATAACTTTACCTCGTTCACCGGTAGATCGCGATAGGCGTACCCGTGCGTACCATAGAGTAGATCTCTTCCATTTCATCATTTTTGACTGCAATGCATCCCCAGGTCCAATCTCGAACGAGACGTTGAACCGGGTTACCACGACCATGGATAAATATGTCACCGCCGGGAGATTTACCGAGCTTCTGTGCCCTTTGTCTGTCTCGCGGATTTGGATAGCTGATGCCCAGTGACAGATGAAACTCACTTTTGGGATTTCGCCGGTCGATATAATAAAGTCCCTCGGGCGTTCGCCCGTCGCCTTCGATCCGCTTATGCCCCTCTGGCGCAAAACCAAGATCAATGGGGTAGGAACGCAATACCGTCGTGCCATGCATCAGATGCATGTAGCGCGCGCTTTTAAACACAATGATCTTGGTGACCGCTGGTCCGTTGTATCGTCGGAACTTGGACGAACACCCTGCCAAGAACGCCATCATTGATGCGAAGACGAATCTTCTGGAAACTGCTCTCATAATTCAGCCCAAAGCTGTTATTGTTTGCGTGCGAAGATAGCTTCTTTGCACGCTTCCGCAAATCCTATGATTAGGGAAAAGAGCTTTCCAACGTGTTGAAGTGGCAACGGTTTATATAGCCAACCCATCAGACCCGAAGAAATGAAGGCGTTCTGCAGGGGCAATCAGACCGATTTGTTCTCCTTCACGAAGCGTCGTATCACCGTCGGTTCGTACCGTCACCTGCCCCGCCTCACCCGCATCGACGATCACAAACGTGTCTGCGCCAAGGTATTCAAGGACATCAATCGTGCCATCCAGGAAGCCGTCTCCGACTGCGCCAATTTCGATATGTTCTGGTCGAATCCCAACTTTCGTGGCGCCTTGCGTCTCGCCGAGCCTCAACTGAGGCGACACGTCCAAAATGTTCATCTTTGGGCTGCCAATGAACTCGGCGACGAAAAGGTTTGCGGGCTTTTCGTAGAGTTCACGCGGTGTCCCAACCTGTGCAATGACACCAAACTCCAACACAACAATTCTGTCAGCGAGGGTCATCGCTTCCACCTGGTCATGCGTCACATAGATCATAGTCCGGTTTAGCGACTGGTGGAGCTTTGCAATTTCGTAGCGCGTTTCAACGCGCAAGGCGGCGTCCAAATTCGAGAGAGGCTCGTCGAATAGGAATGCCGTTGGGTCCCTCACAATGGATCGCCCAATAGCCACTCGCTGGCGTTGCCCGCCGGACAAGGCCTTCGGACGCCGGTCAAGGTAGGGCTCCAACTTCAGAACCTTTGCGGCTTCTTCAACCTTCTCGTCGATCTCTGCCTTCGGACGCCCGGCCGTTTTAAGCGAAAAGCCCATATTCTCACGCACGGACATATGCGGATAAAGCGCATAGGACTGGAAGACCATGGTCAGACCGCGTTTAGACGGTGGGTCGGCTGTCTTGTCGTCGCTGTCGATTAAGAGCTTTCCTCTGCTAATCTCTTCGAGTCCGCCAATCATGCGGAGCAGGGTTGATTTACCGCAGCCGGATGGGCCGACGAAAACCACGAACTCGCCTTCATTGATCTCAAGATCGATACCCTTGATGACCTGCAGCTCACCGTACCATTTTTCTACTGCTGAGAGAGAGATTGCTCCCATGTCATCCATCCTCCACGCTGGGGCTGGCCCAGGCAAGCCAAACGGCTGCTGTCCAGCTAAAAGATCCACCGCCCGCAGGCTCGCCTGTCAACGGATCAAAATATTCTGCAAACCCATGTTCTGAAATGAGATCGCGCGTTGTGTCACGCAGTCGGTCCGCGTAGTCGTCATATCCCATATCGCGCAAGCCACGCCCGATCATGGAGTTCATGAAAGCCCAGGTCGGGCCACGCCAATAACGCTTTGAGTCAAACTTGGCGGTGCCAGTTGGATGACTTGGCACCGGGTATCGACAGATGGAAAAGGCCGCTTCGAGATGAGCGAGCATTGTTCCATCATCAACTCCAGCATACCAGCAAAGATAAGATGCGTTGGACACGTTGCCGGTATGCTTACCCGTCGAAAGATCAATGGCATCGAAAACCCCGAGTTCAGGGTTTCGTAAAATTGATGCCCCTTGTCTAAGCTGCGTCGTCCAATCCTCCAACTCGTGGACATCTTCGCCTAGCGCACTGCCTATGAAGGTCAGGTCGCGGTTCGCGCGCAGAAGAATGAACGTTGTGGTTGGATCCGCCACACGCAAGAGGCTCAACTGTGCTAACTTCTCATCACTCCAGCTTGACTGTTTACCTTGCTGCACCAACCAGACGTAGCGGTCGTATTCTTCTTTCGTTGGCCGCATCGACTCGTCAACGTGAGACGTGTCTCGTCGCGTATACTCGCCAACACCCTCCGGGTTGATTGCAGACATTGCAGCATCCCAATCTGGTGCATTATCGCGCCCAGACTCCCAAGGATGTGTGATGAAGATGGTTCCTTCATGGTTACGCCAAGTCATGAACCAAGCGTGCCAAGCCTTCAACTTCTTGAAGAGCGGACGCATCCGTTCATGGTTTGGATCACGTTCGAAAACAGAGCGAAGAAGTGTTGCCGCAACGGGTGGTTGACTAACACCAGATGACGGGATGGGACCCTGGTAAGCGCCCCATACATCTGGCCCCGGAAAATAGCCGGGATCAGGACGATGGAAGAGAATGTGGGGAACCATCCCCGATTCCCACTGCCCAGACATCAGAGTTTCGATTTCGGCCCACGCTCGTTCGGTATCGAATGTGGCAAACCCCCAAGCCGCAAATGCGGAGTCCCAGTTCCATTGGTACGGATACAAACCCGAGGTTGGTATTGTATATCCACCGCGGTCATTGCCGCGCAGAATTGCCCGTGCTTGTTCGTCCCGCTCGATGAGTGTCATTTTGGTCATCCCTTAACGCTCCCTGCGGTCAGACCTTTTGTCATAAAGCGCTCTAGTCCCAAGAACAGGATCATGATCGGCACAGTTGCGATCACGGAGCCCGCCATTAAGTGTTGTCGCGGGATCTCGGAGGAATTGAGCGAAGCGATCCCACGCGTCAGCGTGAAGATCGATGGATCGTCCAAAAGCATGAACGCGAGCAAAAACTCATTCCACGCGATCATAAAGACGTAGAGGCTCACACTTGCCAGCGCAGGAAGTGCAAGAGGTAAGGTTATTTTCCAGATCACCTGAAGACGATTTAGGCCGTCCATCAACCCGGCCTCTTCAACCTCCGCCGGCAGCCCTCGGAAGTATCCTTGCAACATGTAGAGAGCGACAGGAATTGTGGTCACCGGATAGATCAGGACAAGACCAAAGATCGTATTTCGTAGACCGGTCATCGAAAAGCCAATGTATATTGGCAGAGCCAGGACGATCATGGGCACCATGTAGATCAATAGTATCGAGCGCGAGAACGCTTTCTGCCCCTTAAACCGGAGCCTTGCGACGGCGTAAGCGCCTGGAACGCTAAACAGCAGTGTCAAGAATACGGTGATTACCGATACATAGAAGGACGTCCACAAATAGGTGCCGAAGTTGAAGTCGAGAAACAGCTCTTGGTAACTTCTCAGAAGACCCCAACCCTTGCTCAGGTCTATTGAAAAATCGAGTGGGTTTTGCAGCAGCTCAGCTTGGTTTTTGAGGCTGGTCATAACCATCACATAAAACGGTATGGCGACAATCGCGGTAAAGAAGACGTAACCGAACCCTGTAAAAAAATGGATCACTGCTTCTTCAAACTCGTGGCGTGTCGCCGATCCGAACGGCAAAGATTTTAGCATCACCGACAATGGCCACGCCGAAGCCACAGCAAAGACAATCCACGTGAGGATCAATGTCACATTGCTCGTGCCATCTGCCGCAACGATCGCTGGATTCAAGAGTAGGAAAGCCGCGACAGGAAAGACTGCTAGCCCGGCGCTCCATACAATCCTTTGGCTTCTTGTGCGGTCCCCATCAGGCAACCACACAAACCCAAGCCATGCACCGAATATCAGGCTAGACAAGAGGATTGGCCGCAATCCCTCCCCAGTGGCAAAGCTCAGCACCATGCAGGCAATGACTGCCATGACGAATGTCCAAAGTGCCCCGATGATAGGCCCGGCAATATAGCCATAGCGAAGCGCGCTCATAGACCTTCCTCCCGGCTGATAAAGCGAAAAAAGAGGAACGAGAACGTGAGCAAACAGCAGAAGATCACAACTGCAACCGCAGCTCCCGCACCAATGTTCGACACGGCGAAGGCCTGTTCGTAGACATTCACGGTCAAAGTGCGGGTTCCTGCATTACCACCGGTGAGCAGGAAGATGTCGTCGAACTTATTGAAGGTCCAAATGAAGCGCAGGAGGAATAGAACACTCAATATCCCGAGAAGCTGAGGCACGGAAAGATACCAGAACTTCTGGAACGGAGATGCTCCGTCCATATCGGCCGCCTCGTACATATCGGCATCGATCGACTGCATTCGCGCCAGAATGAACAGGAAAGATAACGGGAAGTATCGCCAGATTTCGAAGACCGTCACCATGATAAGCGCGAGCGGGCGCTCTCCGAAGAAATTGATGGCCTCCTGCGTTACGCCCATTTGTATCAACAGGGCATTCGCAGAGCCCGAGAAAGGGTCAAACAGAATGATCCAGGCGAACGCCACAGCGATTACCGGTGCAACATACGGAAAGAGGTAAAGCCCTCGCAGTATGCCTTGGCCCCTAAATTCTTTGTTCAACAGAAGGGCCGCGAACAGACCAAACAGCAAGGCGCCTATCGTTCCGAAAATCGTGTAGAACATGGTGACCCACAGGACCGTCCAAAATTCATTTCCGTCGAACACCCGCGCGAAGTTCTCACCCGAAAATTCAAAATTTGTCAGAATACTGTCGCCGGAACCCGTTGTGACCGGCTGTGACCCTTCCAGCGCCTCCTCGGCCGCCTCTTCATTCTCGGTTGCAATGAAGACCTCCACTTCATCGCGCTCACCACCATCGAGTTCACCAAGATCACACAGGATTCTGCCTGCCGTAATCTCGCAACGCGGGTCGGCTCGCAAAATCTCCACTTCGTCTGGAAAGGTGTCGGCGAGCGTCACATTGGATATGATCTCTTGCTGACTGGAATTTCGAATGCGGTACTGGACACGCAGCGTGTCCTCTGACCCACGCAACGCCTCCCGAACGACAGGTGCCGGTGGTCGTAGATCAGCCAACCCAATTGGTTTTACGCTGATCCAGAAAATTGCCAACAACGGCAGAAAAACGACCGTGGTGACAATTGCAATAGTTGGAAACAGAAGACCCCACGCCAATCGCGCCTCGCGCTTACCAAGGGGACCCGTTCCAGTAGGAGGTATGGCTGTAGACATGAGCGTTCCGTAGCTTGATGGCCGGGGCGGCGATGCCGTCCCGGCCGTTGCACTTACTCGATAGACGCCAACTCGTCGTTCATTTTGGCAACGGCATCTGTTGCCGAAATCTCGCCGTCAAAGAACTCCCGGAATACCCGGTTGATCGTCTGACTGTTGATAATTTTCGACGCCAATGCCAGTTGACCTTCTGCGACACCCCAACGTTTGCCAACGTCCAGGCCACCGACGATTTCATCAATCATTTCTTGAGGATAGATTTCTCCAAGCGGTGCTTTCCGGTCTACGCCAACATCCAGTTGCGACCACGCTTCAACGAATTCTGTTGACCCTTCCGATGCACCGCGACGAATAGGGAACTTGCCTTCCGGAGCAATCGCGAGCGTCGATGTATAAGCGTCGCTCATAGCATACTCGATGAATGCTTGCGCTTCTTCGATGTCGACATCCGCTGTAATTCCGAAGTAACGCGCATCAGCCCAAGCCGCACCATCTGAGTTCGAAGGACCAGCAAAGTTTGTTACGATACCCGCTTTCTCCGCAAGTTCCCGCGTCGTCGGATCGTCGTTGATTGTCGGGGGCGCGCTATCCCGCAGGCCAGCCATCTCATCGAGGATAAACGGCGACCAGATGATCATCGCTGTCTGACCAGCAAAGAAAAGTGTCCGCGCCTGATCCCAGAACAGCTCGCCTGGAGGAGATGCTTCTGCGATTGCTTTGTAGAACTCGAGCGCCTCCACGGTCTTTGCTTCGTCAAAGCCGGAGAAGCCGTTCGCGTCCACCGGGGAGGCGCCATTTGCAAGAAGGATGTGCTCCAGAACCTGGCCCATATAGCCTTCGTCCACTTTGGTGGGCGCAACAAAGCCATACATTTCTGGAGGGTTATGGAGCGTCTCTATTGCCGCCAGCACGTTGGCAAAGGAGTTCGGTGGCTCAAGACCGTTTTCCTCGAATAGATCCCGGCGATAAATCACCATCTGCGTCCAACCGTCTACTGGCACGGACGCAAAACCGTCTTCGACGGCGGCCATGTTCATTGGACCGGGTGCGAACGTGCCTGTGCCGAGCTTATTGACCACTTCAGTCGCTGCCTCAGCATCAAGGATGCCAGCTTCGGTCCAGGGGAGTGCGTACTGCAAAGGATGATAAATCACGTCGGGCAAGTCACCCGCCGCAAAAGCCGCTGTTGCGCGCGTCCCGTATTCCTGCTCGTCGACAGGAATAACTTCTACTCCAATTCCGGATTTTGTTTCGAAGTCAGCGGCCATCTGCTGCTGACGCTCGAGACGTTCTGGCTGTGTTTCGGTTGTCCAGAACCGAATGTCTGCCAGCGCACTGCTCGCGGACAGCATCAGTCCAAGCGCTGTTGTTGTCATCAATCTATTCATGCTTTTCCTCCCATTGGTTCGCATGATTGCTTACTACCCCGCCGCGACGCGACGGGCTATTTCATCTGATGTGCTTTCAGGAGGGCCATCCGATCCCCCGGGCCAAAGCGTTGCCTTGGCGCTTTTTCGCAAGGTAGAAGGCTCTTCTCCCCGTATGCTTCGGATCAAGAGCTCGGTCAGGCGGCTTCCCGCCATTTTGTTATCGACCCGGAAGCTCGTCAGCGGCGGTTGAACCCAAGCGCATTCCGGGATCCCGTCATACGAAATCACAGAAACGTCTTTTCCGACGGTCAAACCCAATCTCTCCGCTGTTGCATAGGCGCCAAGGGCGGCCATATCCACTGCGAAGACAAGCGCCGTGGGCGGCTCCGCGCGACGCAGCAGGGTGAGGGTCGCCTCGGCACCTGCCTCAGTTGTCATCGCACCGCTGATAATCAGGCTTTGATCCACATCTAAGCCCGCTTCCGTCATACCTCTCAGGTATCCTTCTTCGCGAAGATGGCTGAAGTTGTACTCTTTGCCACCATTCACGAAACCTATTCGTGTATGTCCGTGCGCCGCTAGCCGCTCAACGGCTTCACGCATCGCTTCTTCGCCCAAAATGTCAAACCAAGCGCTATCGCCAATTTCTTGCAGCCGGCCGTAGAGCACAAAGGGCACATTGCGCCGCCTCAACAACTCTGCTCGTGCATCGTGCGAAAACGTACGTGGCACAATAAATCCATCGGCTTTGCGTTCATCCACCAACCGATCCATGGTGGTCAACATCTCCTGTCCGCCTGCCGACATTGCGACCGTTAACGTCCATGACGCGTCGCTGGCCGCCTTTGACACGCCGGCAAGAAAGTCAGAGAGAAACGGCCTTTGTGCGCCGGGAATGTCCGTCTGCAATACAAGTCCAATGGCACGCGACCGTCCTGTGCGAATGGCTTGCGCCTGCGCCAGCGGGCGATAGCCCATGAATTCAGCTTTTCGGCGAACTTTCTGACGCGTCGCATCTGAGATGTCGGGGTAGTTATTGAGAGCACGCGACACGGTGCCTTTTGCAATACCGAGCGCATTGGCAACGTCACTTATCGTGACCCGCCTAGACGTGTTCGCACGTGCTGCTTTTGCTACCGTTGCCAAAGCGTCCTCCCGAATCATAAAATTGTTTACGAAACCGGTTTCGGCAAGAGATAGTTTTTCAATGGTAGGACTGGCTGATTATTGGGAGCCCCAGCAGTGTCTCTATAGGATGTTCAATGCGACCCCTTTACTTCGACAGCTAGCTAGCTCGTAGGATGGGCGATGGCCTGTGTCGCGCTTTAGAAATGTCTATGTAATGTCGTCGTCGACTGTTCAGCGCTCGGTCGTTGTAAGTCTTTGAAGCCAGCCAGACAAAGCCCTCCTCAAGCGCTTCCACAGTCATCTGAGCCGGGTGAAAGTTCACGTCGAAAAGTGTGCATCGATCCCAGTATCTATCTGCAATCAATCTCCCGGTGTTCTTTAGGCGAGTGTACAATGGCGTTCCCGGAAAGGGTGTTTGCACTGTGAGCTGTACTTCCAGAAGTTTGGACGCGCGTATGAAGTCATCCAACTCGGCAAAAACGTCGGGTGTGTGGGAATCTAGGCCAAGGACGAACGTTCCATTGACCGTAATCCCTGCTGATTGCAGACGCGATATCGCCGACAGGTATCTGTCAAAACGCTTTGCCTTCCAGTTGTGGGGGTCGAGGTCTATCAATCCCATCTGAGTTGGGCTTTCGAGACCGATGAGGACCTGCTTGCATCCGCTTTCTGCCATCATGTCTACAAGCTCTGGATCATCCGCGATTGATATGTCAGTTTCGGTGAACCAGCGCAGCTTAAGCGGCCGCATTTGGCGCAAAAGCTCCTTTCCCCATTTCTTGTTCACGAACGTGTTGTCATCTGCGAACTCGACGAACGGGCTTTCAAAAATCTCTGTAGCCGACTTGAGTTCATCGATCACAAAGGGAACCGGCTTCTGCTGAAAACTCGAGGTGATACGCAAGCTTGCTGCACAAAACTCACAGTTTATCGGGCATCCGCGAGAGGTTTGCACTGTCACACGGTTATAGGATCGATCAGCGAGAAAATCGAAACGCGGCTTGACGTAATTCTCTGGCTTGAAGACGTCTTTTCGCAGCCCTTGATAGCGCGCTTGCATGCGGCCGGCCCTAAAGTCTTCAACAAGTTGCGGCCAAGCGCCCTCCGCGCCATCAAGCACGATTGCGTCTGCATGCGCCTGCGCTTCATCAGGCATTAGCGAGACATGAAGTCCTCCAAGAACAACAGTCACGCCCATTCTGCGATACCGATCGGCAAGGCGATAAGTCGCCTCAATTCGCGCGGTGAATGACGAAATGCCAACCAAGTCGAAGTGCTCGAGTTCCTGAGTGTCCTCTGGCACCTCATCGAATTCAATGTATTCAACTTCGACGTCAGGCGGCGTCAAAGCAGCGACAGTAAGCAATCCAAGGCTGGGAAGAGACGCGACAACCTTTCCCCGATCTACAAAGCCAGGAAGCGTCATCCCGAGCTTTGCAAACTCTTCTGTTCTGACGCGAACACCACTCATTGCGATAAGGCCGATGCGCATCAAACCGGCTCCAACATTGCAGCCTCAATGACCGCGAGAACGCCACGTAAAGTCGCAGTTCGCTGAGCGTCTAAATCGTAAATTGTGACGTCGAACGCTTCTTCGATCTCGGACAGAACCTCTAGACGCCCCAGACTGTCGAGCGCAGTGCAGTCCAACAAGTCATCGTCCAAAGACAGATGTTCGACGTCCTGTCCTGTCACTCGGGTGAGAATGCGACGAACGGTAGTCTCGGCTTCTGAACGGTTCATGCTGCTAGTCCTTTGTGTTGGCGAAACGAGCCCAAGGCTGCGATTGCAAATGCTATTGTGAGTGCAAGGGCCGGAACGGTCGTTAGATACTTGAGCGGTTCCCAGACAGCCGCGCCTACCAGGATGGATGGCATCAGAATGTTGCCTGCGGCCATGGCTTTTAGGCCGAGCCTGTCAGTCTTTGGCGACAAAGGCGCTTCAGTTATTTGGCGGGCCACCAGCAAGTGAAGGAAGCCGAGAGCAAACATTGCGACATGTGCAAGGCGCAGAAAGCGTCGAGGTAGTGAATCATAGTCACCTATCCACTCGGGCGTAGGAAATGGGCCGTCGAACGACCACAGACCCATCACCATCCCGCTTAATGCGCCGGCAAGGATTGAACACCATGCAATCATAGCCGCGTGCGATCGCCGCCGCGCCTTATCTATCGTCAATTCTTTTTGCGTCACGGACCACTCCATATATAAATTAATCGTTGCTTAATTTATTTAAGGAATTTTTGAACGTTGTTCAAGAAATACTTTGTGACATTCTCAAGTTTTTGGGTAAGTGTTTGAATTATGGCGAGAAGATCTGATCATTCTCGAAAGGAGCTTACAAAGCTCGCCCTGGAATCTGCACGTCAAATAGTGGCAGAGGAGGGAATCGACGGGCTTTCCGGCCGCAAAGTGACACGCAAAATCGGCTACACAATTGGGACGTTATATCAGCTGTTCGAAGATATGGATGACCTAGTCGAACGGATGAACGTACAAACCCTCGAGCAGCTCTATGCCCACTGTCAACTAGATGAGTCGCCAGACGAGGTTGCAGCGCAACTTAAGGAGCTCGGACAGCGGTTCATCGAATTTGTTTCATTGCATCCGAACGAATGGCATGCCGTCATGGGTTATCGGTACAAAGACAATCATACCACGTCCGATGCTTACAACGGCGCAATTCAAAAGTTGTTTGGACTAATGGAGCGCGTGACGCTTCCTCTCTATGCAGATGACGAGCGCCAAGAACAGTCTTTGGACATGGCATTGCTTTGGACGAGCCTGACCGGTCTCCTCGGGATTGCGGCTTCTGAAAGAAAATTGGCTGGTGGCTCAATCGAAGAGATGACTGAGCGACTTATCAAAATGTACCTTGCATCCCGACCACCAATCGCCAGCGGTACGATAGGCTAAGTAGGAAAGCCGAAGGTCGGAAACGGCATCGTCTACCTTAGTCCGGCGCTCGATTAAGCCTGGTGACTGTCCCGAGAAGAGCGCATGCGCAAAGAAATCGGGGCGTTTCGAAGTCAGCACGTCCACTTGAGCCTCAAGCTTGGTGTGATCCAATGTGACTTTCTCAAGCCGATCGTAGCTCGAACCAATTGGCAGGCACAGCAAATGGTGTCGTCTAAGATTACTCATCAATGGAAGGCCGTTCCAAGACCAGCGATGCCAATTCTTCGAAATCTTCCGCGTCGACTTTGCATGCAGCGTTTTTAGCCATGCCGATATTGGCATCTTTCTGCATCTCTGTGGCCAAAGCAGTTGGTGAGATGCTCGAACACTCAACGGGTAAGGCCGCCGGGATCCGGCACGAACGCATCAACTTTGAGAATACATCAGGAAGTGCTTCGGCAGTTTGCTCGGCGCCCATTGCGAGGGCGGCCGATGCATAGTTTTCAGCGCCCTCCGATCTTTTAACGAGCCACGGTAGACTAGTTTCTAGCGCTAAGCCGGTGGCTCTTCCGTGGTGAATACGAACTAACGAGCCAAGTGCATGGCTTATGTTATGCCCCAAATGGGTATTGCAGTTGTGCAAAGCCAAACCAGCGATGGTGCTAGCCCACAGAACGCGAGATCGCGCGTGCATATCCGAGCCATCTTCAACAGCGCGCGGCAAACTCTCCGTCAGAATGCGCAGTGCTTCAAGACCATACAAGTTGCCCGCAGGGCTGGCGCTGCGCGAAGTTACCGCTTCTAGTGCATGCGCCACGGCATCTATGCCTGTCCAGGCTGTGACTTCGGGCGGCAAGCTGAGCGTTAACTCGGGATCTAAGACAGCCTGTTTATACATTAACTCTTCCCCCCAGAACCAAATCTTTGCTCCGCTGCTTTTCGAGATCACAGCGGTACGCGTCACTTCCGAACCCGTTCCAGCCGTCGTAGGGATCGCGATGGCCGGAAGCCCATCTGTCGGCAAGGGCCGAACAGCAAGCGCGAAGTCGTCTCCTTGCTGGCCCGATGGTGCAATTGTTGCAACAACTTTGGCAGCGTCCATCGCTGCCCCGCCCCCAAATCCAACGATGACCCGAGCGCCGACTGCTCTCGCCTGTTCAGCAAGTTGGTCAATCAAGTGCAACTTCGGTTCTCCAAACACATCCGCAGCCATTTCGAATTGGATGTCCGCGGCTACGAGGATTTCCGCCAGCCTGTCGCACATGCCAAGCTTACTCAAAATGGAGTCAGCAATGACAAGAACTCGACCACCGCCATGCGTGTTTACAATCTTTGCTACTCTATCGATCCGACCTGGGCCGAAGATAATGGGGGGCACACCGCCCATATTGAAATGTTGCATCGGTATTCGGTCCTCTAAACGCCCATGACGATACTTTGCGGCAATTTTCCTTATGTGTTTGGGCAAGACGCGACAGGCATACGCGTGTACCGACGAAATTTCGCGGAATGTAGACGAATAACTGTTGTGAGCGCCCAACTTCGAAGTGAGCTTGGCCACTAACCTTCCCCCCTTAGGGTCAGCATTTATAGTTTAGCTCTTTTCCGGTTTTGGTCCTCTTCTGACCATTGGTGATACTCCCACGGGGTGAGCCCGTCGAGGCTGGGGTGAGGCCGGTGGTGATTGTGGTCGGCGCGCCATGCCGCAATCATGGTCGTTCATTTTCCGCCATTGGTCCGAGGACAATGGAGGACGGCATGGCGCAGAGACGGGAACAGGTGTTCGTTCAGGCACGCCTCGCGCATCCGCCCGTTGAAGCTTTCGACCAGACCGTTCTGCATGGGCTTGCCCCCCTCTCGCGCATGCAAGCATGCGCTGCCGGGCAGCGGGACGCGATGTCATGCCAGCCGACCTTGCGGTCTTCCTGCCACTGGAGCAACGCATTGCTGGTCAGTTCCGTGCCGTTGTCGCTTACCACCATGCAGGGATAGCCGCGCAGTTCAGCGATGCGATCCAGTTCGCGCGCGACACGTGCGCCACCGATGGATGTGTCCACGACGGCGGCATTCGCCATTGTCACTCGGACGCATGGCGTGACATGACAAATCATTCCCGGCTGAAGTCATCAGTGACGTTCAGCACGCGGAACCGACGCCCGTCTTCGAGTGCGTCAGACATGAAGTCGAGTGACCACCTTTGGTTTGGCCCCTGCGGGATCGCCATGGGCGTCCTGGTGCCCACTGCGCGCTTGCGTCCGCCCCGTTTACGAACGGTTAACCCTTCTTCGCGGTAGAGCCGGTAGAGCTTCTTCCAGTTCACCTCCCAGCCTTCTGGCTTCAGCAAGATGTGCAGCCGTCGATAACCGAACCGACGTCTCGCGGACGCCAACTCTTTCATCCCAGCACGCAACGCAATGTCTGCCGGACGCTTCGATCTGCGCCGATACACGCGTGGATCGATCCCGGCCAACGCACAGGCGCGGCGCTGATTGTAACCCGTCGCCATTGTCGCTCGGACCAATGGCGGACAAAGGCCACATCCTCAGAAGTTTTTCCGAGCATTTCCTTGAGCGTCGCCACATCCATCATCCGCTCGGCCGGCATCTTCTTCAGCTTGGCGTTCTCAGATTCTAGCGTCGTCAGCCGCCCCGCGTCGGACACGTCAATGCCGCCATACCTCGACTGCCACTTGTAAAAGGTCGCATCGCTGATCCTATGCTTGCGGCACAGCTCCTTTGCCCCCAGCCGAGCCTGGCGCTCCTTCAAAATGCCAATGATCTGTTCCTCACTAAAACGGCTTCTCTTCACCGCCTGTCTCCTCAGTTGGAGAACACGCTAACCAAAAATCGAGGACTTGGCAGGGGAGAAGGTCGCTAACGTTGTAGCTTGTCGATCGTAATGAGGCCAGGATACATAAAGGAACCTTCGGGACTACAGAAAACAAGCCCCGTGTTCTGGGCGACTACTGTGAGGCTGGTTCGCGCAGTGCTGAGACATCTTGTGATGGTACTACTTGACCGCCAGCCAAAACGAGTTCCGTCCCTGCAGCTCCCTGACGTGCCTCCGTTACCTGAGCATAGTGGGCTACTGTTTGTACGCCAATCAAGTTGCCAGATGAAGAACTTCCAAGTTCGAGAGTATACGACCCCAATGGAAGAGGTTGCCCTTCAGAATCCTGGCCAACCCATGCAAAAGTGCCATTCGATGCAGGGACCTCTTCTCTTGAGACTTCTCTTCCTAACGCATCGCGAACGATAAGCTCGGTGCGGTCTGCGCCTGGGGCGGGCTCAATTGCGATGTCGATGGGTGTCCCGTCGAATGAAACAGCAGTTTGGACTCTAGCTTCCATGCCAACCCAACCTGCGAGTTGCGCAAGATCCGAAGCACCGATGGCACCATTTAGACTCTCGAGTAGGTCGTTGGTAAGCACCTGCTGCTCCACTCCTGAAAAAGTTGCCAGCTGAACTGCAAAGTCCTGACTTTCAACGGGGTTCAAAGGGTCTTGGTTCTCGAGCTGAGTGGTGAGCATCAACAAAAACGTCTCGAAGTCCGAGCTTATCTTTGAGGTGTTGTCTTCCGCCGATACCGTAGAAACCGCCGTTTGAGACGTTTGCACATTGCTATTGGCTGCAAGCTGCGTTGCTAGAGTTGTCACCTGTCAAATCCTTATATCTATACGCCCGGAATATTCTGAAGAAACATCATCATCAATGTTGACGCGCAACATTGAATGATCGTTGCCGTCGTCTAATAGCGCATCAACATGTTCCTCAGATTGTGTTTCGAATGCCTCGGAATTATCGGAGCCAAAGGTGAAACTCAGGTTAGTAAAACCTTGTTGTTCAAGATCGCCGCCGAGTAGCTCAATGTTACGCCTAAGGATGTCAAGCGTCTCAGCGCGTTCGGCGTTTATCTGTACCGAGACACCTATCTCTGATGTTGTCATCGTAAGCCTAATGCGCCCTAGCTCTTCCGGCTGAAGACGGATTTCAAAAGAACCGTCGCCGGTCGCACGCGTTATGGATTGAATGACTTGAGAAATAATGGGACGAGCTGCCGCTGGCTCGCTAAGTGATCGCTCTATTGTTGGGACGCGCATGACGTCATCGCCGACTCTGCTTTGAGAAAACTGAGCCTGAGAATTGGGTTCAAGACCCGCATCAACGGCCACGACTCGTTCGAGAAAGACGGAAGTCATCTGCGCTGGCTTGCTAGATGTCTGTGATAATGGACTACTAGTCGAGATGCCTGGAACTCCGCTCGACGCTTGTGCGGCTTGTTGGCTTTTCACATCGGAGGATGCTGGTAACATTTCTGCAGAGCGCTGCTCCGAATTCAGACCGAGCGCCGATCTACGACTTGGTGATTGTGCAAAGCGGGGATCATTTGCTGGCAGGGAAGATCGATACTCTGAGGCTGTAACGCTAATAACGCTACTTACACCATTAGTAACATCGGGAGACGACGGCCTATTTCCCCCGCTGTACTCAGTTCTATCCGTATCAACTTCACCCGTTTCAGGCGTTAGCGGAGTCGCGACGCCAGACATAGAGCGACTAAGGCTTTTTTCATTCTGTACTGATGTTCTAAGGTCCTTAGCGGAGGGGTCATCAGAATTTGTGGTCTTGCTTACGAACTGATTGGAAGATGGCTCGCTGGCACTCTCTTTGCCTGCAACCGCAATTGCCTTTTGCTCAGTCGAAACAGTCGAAGTGCCGAGCTGCTCAGACCCTGCACCACGGGCCTTAGAAAGAGGAATTTGCAGCACCCCGTCGGTTTCACTGGTAACCTTACCGACTGTCGCGGCTACAACTTCAGGCTTACCGCCTCGAGTTTCTTGGTTCGCGCCTGCTTCTAAGGGTAGTTCAGACAATGCCCTACCTGAGATTTGATCATCTACATTTTGTAAGGTGCTGAAGAGTTGAGACGCATCAGTGACATCTGTCACTTCTTTCGACGTCCTCAGTTGACCCTCCGTCGTCGCTACGTCTAACTTTAACGATGTTGGTATAAATGGAACAGCAGTGGATACCAATTCGTTCGTCGCGCTAGGATTGAGTAATTCGATAATCAGTGTTTCGTCTGTCGTGCCAACCGCTGTTTCAACTTCATCTGCAAAGAATTTAGTACTCACGAAGCGCGCCATAACACTATTGAACTCGGAACTATCTCCTAATGCGCTGACACCATCGCCATCACCACTACCAAATTGAGTTTTTAACGCTTGGCCATTGCGTTCTGGAATCACATTACCAAATTGAAGCAGCATCTTATACCTCTGGACGTCCTGTCCTTTGCAAGCCTTATACATCTAGAAGCTTACCTGTTCTTTACTTGTCCACGACATACTCTGGAAAATTCTCATGATTCAGAAGGAGCATGTCGTGGACGTAAATGGCTCATTGAGCGTTCTCCAAACTCAAGGTCGGGGTGCGCAACTAAAGGCACTGGCGGACGATGTCGAAGCGCAGTTCTTAAATGAAATGCTGAAAAGTGCTGGCGTGGGTCGTACAAGCGAAGCCTTTGGGGGCGGCATTGGTGAAGATCAATTCTCTAGTTTTCTGACGCAAGAATACGCTGAAGCAACTGTCCGTGCTGGCGGAATAGGTCTGTCAGAGTCAATATACATGGCACTTGTCAGTAATGAGGAAACAAAATGAACATAGCCAGTGAATTAAATAAAATACTCACAGACGAAAGAAACTATTTGCTTGAAGGTAACTTCGAAGCCCTGGAGAAGATCATCGATAAGAAGTCAAAATTAGTAGAATGGCTTAGTAGTAATGAGACTAATCTTCCACGAGAAATTATAACTGCGCTACGTAGTCAAGCGACGCATAATGAAGCTCTACTAGTGGCATCACAGAATGGAGTAAAGGCAGCGTTGGTAGTACTAAAGCGAACGTCTGATACTATTGATCAGTCTACCTACTCAGCCAATGGTACAAGGAAAAGAATGATCTCTAGCACGTCATCAATAATGCAAAAAATATAGAGCTTTTCATTAAAATTATTTGTAAATTGACATCTCTTTTCGGAAAGCGATTTAATAATTCTTAACGCTAAGAATGTGAACTGTCCGAGCACCAGAAAGCGGTGGCGCGCGATGATTTTTCGTCCGCAGTGTCAGAACGACTGGCTCGTCTAAAAGGCGTTTCCGAAACCAAGGTGATAAACTCGCCGCAATTATTGGAGAAAGCCAGATGGCTAGTATTCTCACAAACACCAGCGCTATGGTTGCGCTACAGAATCTTCGTACCGTTAATAAAGGGCTTGAAGATACCCAGTCAATGATCTCGACCGGTAAGGCGATCTCGAGCGCGCGTGACAACGCCGCCGTCTGGGCGATTTCGAAGGTGATGGAATCCGACGCGATGAGCTTTAAAGCCATCAATGACAGCCTTAATCTTGGCCAGTCAACGGTGACTGTTGCACGTCAAGCGTCTGAAACGGTAACCGACTTGTTGACCCAGATGAAAGAGAAGATTGTTGCGGCCCAGGAAGAGAACGTCGACCGTACCGCCATTCAGGATGACGTGAACGCGCTTTCTGATCAAATCAAGTCGGTTGTGGGTGCTGCACAGTTCAACGGCCTGAACTTGATCCAAGGCACAGACGACGTTAACATTCTTTCGTCGCTCGACCGTGCTCCGGACGGCACAGTGACCGCATCTGACATCACGGTTGCACGCCAGGACCTCAGCGACGACGCTGGCGTCTACGGCACAGGAACCGACCTTAGCGCCAACGTAACTACGACTCTCGGAGGCAACCTTGCCGCTGATGGTACGGGTGATGCTTTCTCGAACGGCGGCAACGTTCTTGAAGCTGTTGTCGCCGGTACCGTTGTTATCGGTGAAACCTACAACTTCCAGGTCGCGGGTACCACGGTCAGCTATACTGCTGCCGCAGCCACCACAGCTGACGTCGCATCGGGCATCACCGCCGCCCTAAACTCGGCCGGTATCGAAGACATCACTGCAAGTGTTACCGCATCGACAATCTCGATCACTAGCACGAGCAAATTTGATGATGTCACAGTCAACACTTCCGGTACTGGTGCAGCTACCTTTGCGCTCACGGCAAACGGCAACACAGCCGCTGCTGCGACAACCAACACGCAGACGATTGACTCGCGTGCGTCCGACATCACGTTCTCTACAACCGCACAGGTTGCAGAAGGTGATGGCTATCGCGTTACGGTCGGCGGCGTAAACTACGACTACATCGCCGGTAAGAACGAAACGTTCGAGGACGTGGCTCGTGGCCTCAAGACCGTCGTCGACGGTGCGGCGCTTGCTAACATAACGACGGATGTCACTCAGGACGCCACGACGGGTGCCTGGAACCTCCAGATCGACAATGACGGTTCTGCACTGACCTTGACAGATGCTGGCGCCGCCGGGGGTACTGCGACTGGAGGTCTGAATGGTGTGGACGCAATTGATGTCACAACCGATGAAGGTGTGGAAGCCGCGCTGGCAAACATCGAAACCTACATTGCGACATCAATCGAGGCCGCCGCGGATTTCGGCTCTGCCCAAGGTCGTATCGACACGCAGAATACCTTTATCAGCAACCTGACGGACTCCTTGAAAGCTGGTATCGGCGCATTGGTTGATGCAGACTTGGAAGCGGCTTCGGCACGCTTGCAGGCACTCCAGGTTCAACAGCAGTTGGGTATCCAATCACTGTCGATCGCGAACCAGGCACCGCAGTCAATCCTGTCACTCTTCCGTTAAGAGATACTCGAGGTGGCCTTTGGGCCACCTCTTCCCTTCCGAGCTCAAAATGGGCTGTACCTTTAGGAGAACCATGCCGTGAATGTCGTCGAACGCGCACAGGATGGATACAGGAAAACCGCTGTTTTCACTAAGTCACCCCGTGACACAGAATATGAAGTCATTGCCAAGATTTCACACCGCCTCCGCTCAGCCGCACAGAACAAGAAAAAGGACTTTGCTGGATTTGTCGCGGCCCTTTATGAAAACAACAGACTATGGACGACATTGGCGTCTGATCTCGCCGCGCCTGAGAACGGTCTTCCAAAAGAGTTAAGAGCGCGCCTTTTTTGGCTAGCAGAATTTACAAACAAAGAAACGAGCAAGCTACTCGCCGGCGAGGGCGACATCGGTGTTCTCATTGAGATAAATGCAGCGGTGTTGCAGGGCCTTCGTGCTCCAGAGGCTAGAAAATGAGCGGCCTGGTACTGAAACTGGCGCCGAAAGAGCGCATCCTCATAAATGGGGCTGTGATTGAAAACGGCGATCGTCGTACACGGGTTTCGATACTTACGCCAAATGCCAATATCCTGCGTCTCCGCGATGCATTACATCCAGAAGACGCAAAGACGCCTGTTCGCCGCGTTTGTTATGTCGCTCAACTAGTGCTGTCCGGCGATGTCGACCCGGCTGATGCGCGTCCTCAGCTGTTATCGGGAATTGAGCAGTTGAGCCAAGCCTTGTGTGATCCTGACAGCCGTCGAATGCTGCAGGATGCAACTGAAGCAGTGGTAGCAGAGCGTTACTATCAAGCGATGA
The DNA here is from genome assembly GCA_039024895.1 of Pseudomonadota bacterium. GTDB lineage: Bacteria > Pseudomonadota > Alphaproteobacteria > Rhodobacterales > Rhodobacteraceae > JAJDOD01. The sequence continues at coordinate 91,961 of JBCCPJ010000007.1, forward strand.
AATCCCTGCGACTTCTTATTCCAAGAGAAGATCGCCTATTAACTGCGAGCCAGAACCCATGAGTTTCCAGCCCGTTATACCAGCTGGAGGCAATCTTGGTTGGACACTTCTACAAAACAGCCGCCAAAGCCAGCAAGAAGCCTTCAATACATCCACCCAAATAAAGACAAACACTGATTACTTCCGGGAGAACATCGGGAAGATATCGACTGCCGAAGAGCTCGTTGCCGACCGGCGACTATTTTCGGTCGCGCTGGGCGCCTATGGACTTGGAGACGACATCAACAACCGCTTCTTTGTCCAAAAGGTCTTGGAAGAAGGAACACTTAATCAAGATAGCTTTGCCAACCGGCTCGCGGACAAGCGTTACTTCCAGATCTCCGCTGCTTTTGGTTTTGACTTACAGCCACCAAATACAGCATTGAGCGACTTTGCCGATAAAGTGACCTCTCTTTACGAGGAACGGCAATTTGAGGTTGCAGTTGGTGACCAGGACGGAAATCTCCGATTGGCGCTTGGTTTTGACCGCGAAATTGAACAAATCGCTACGTCGGATGTCAGCGAAGAAACGGCGTGGTTTCAGGTTATGGCTAACCCGGCGCTGCGGAGCGTGTTCGAGGGCGCACTGGGACTTCCGAGCGAAATTGGCGCGGTTGATATAGATCAGCAGTTGCGGGAGTTTAGAACAAAATCTGAAGCTGTCTTTGGTACGTCTAATCCGTCGAGTTTTGCGAACTCTGAACTACAGGAAGAACTTGTTCGCAAGTTTCTGGTCCGTGCAGAGCTGTCGGGAAATACTTCGCTAACCTCTGCGGGGACTGTCGCCCTCACCTTATTGCAAGCAATTCAACCACAGAACTAACATACTTCACGTGGCCATTTCCGAGCCTGCGATCTGGTAACTCTATGAATCGCTTTCATTTTCAAGACATTCCCTAAGCCTTTCAAAAGAGGATACGATATCGTCATCTCGCGCAGCGGCAAAAGCATCCAGCTTTGGAAATGCCGATACTGCATGGTCGAGGCTCGGATTGGTTCCAGGTTGGTACAGACCGGAACGGACCATAATCTCAGAATCTTCATACAAACTAAGTGTTCGTCTTGCTTCGGCGATAAGCGAATTTTCCTCCTCTGATGCAGCCTCTGGCAGAGATCGCGACACCGATTGAACCACGTCTACAGCGGGAAACCGCCCGCGTTCGGCAATTTCGCGGGCAAGAACCACATGACCATCAAGAAGTCCGCGCAAGGTGTCGGCGACCGGCTCTTCCATATCTGAACCGGAAACCAAAACAGTGAAGATGGCCGTAATGTCCCCTTGGCCAGAGGTGCCGGGACCAGCCCGTTCCGCGAACGCCGCAAGGAGACCAACCGTAGAAGGCGGGAACCCCCGCATCGACAAGTTCTCACCAGTTGATGAAGCGATCTCTCTGTGTGCTTCGGCTAGTCGGGTAATTGAGTCAAGCATGAGCAGCACGTGCTGACCGGCGTCCCGAAAGTACTCCGCAACGGCCATTGCAGTGAACGCAGCTTGTCGACGTGCCAGCGGCGATTGATCCGACGTTGCCGCGACGACAACACTTCTCTTCATTCCCTTTTGGCCGAGTACGCTATTGATGAAGTGGTTTACCTCGCGCCCTCGCTCACCAATCAGTGCGATGACGACAACGTCAACTTGAACGTCGCGCGCAAACGCGGCCATAAGGCTGGACTTGCCGACGCCAGAACCGGAGAAAACGCCCAAACGCTGTCCACGCACCAGCGGAAGAAGTGTATTAAAGAGCGCGTAACCTGTCGATATACGCCCACCGAGAGCTCGTCGTTCGATGGCCATAGGCGGTGTACGGTCCACCGGTATTCCCGAGTGACCTTGCACCAGCGCTTTGCCATCTAACGGCGATCCGGTACTGTCAATCAGGCGACCGAGCCATTCGGCGCATGGGAAAACCTCAAGTCGTCCTAGATAACGAACCGGTTCTCCAATGCGTAGGCTGGTAAGATCACTTTCAGCCAAGACCGATATTGTGTCCGGCATCACTTGGACGACCTCACCGTTGATCTCGCCTGCCATACCAAGCGAAACGCGATGTCCAATACTGGCGATATCAGACAATCCCGTAACAATAATAACGGTACTCGACACGGATTGGATCCGTCCGATGCGTCGGACAACGGGATGTCTGTAAAACTGTCCAGTTATCAGGTCCAGGCTTTCCATTGTACTCACTTTCTAGATCATTCGAATGAAACCGTTTCTAAAGGAATCACAGTTAAACCTTGGTGCATCCGATCGAGGGAGAAGCCCCGATGCTAGATGCACCGAACATAATGAAAATGGCGCAAAGCCTGGCGCGACATTCAGGCGCCCGCCAGGCACAGGTGGCGCGCAACATCGCCAATTCTGATGTACCGGGTTACCGTGCCCGAGATCTGGTCGAATTCTCAGAAGTACTCAAAGGTTCGCCACGGGGCGATTCCCTAAGGACGACCCGCACCGGACATGTCTTGCACTCTTCATTTGAAGCTCAATACGCGACACGGGAAATTGCAGGACAAGCTTCACCAAACGGCAATACCGTTTCTATCGAGCAGGAAATGGTTCGTGGAACGGACGCAAAGTCCAGCCACGATTTAGCGCTGACCATATACAAGAGCTCTCTCGATATCTTGCGTACTTCGCTGGGAAAGGGGCGGTAACGAATGGACGGCCTTCATCAAAGTAAGGGGATATCAGCAAGCGGGATGCAAGCACAGGCCAATCGCCTGCGTTTCATAACGGAAAACATCGCAAATGCCGATACGCCAGGGTTCCAACGAAAAATTGCGACCTTCGAAGAGGTCATGACTTCGGGCCGGGAAACCGGCAAGGTCACAATCGGTTCAATAAACTTGGACCGAAGCGAAAGAGCGCAGGTGTTTGATCCTGCGCACCCTCTCGCAAATACAGAAGGCTACTATGAGGGATCGAACGTCTCTCTTGTGGTTGAAATCGCTGACGCGCGCGAAGCGCAACGCAGCTACGAGGCAAACCTCAGAATGTTCGATCAGGCGCGCAAAATGCGGTCGAGCCTGTTCGAACTTTTGCGTCGATAAAGGAGTGAAAGATGGACATCAAACTTGCACAGGCTCTCCGCAGCTATGGAGCTAACCAAAGCGCAATCCAAACCGGCGAAAGTGCTCAGACTAATTTTCTTGGTAACGCGGCCAAGGACTTTTCTGAAACACTCGCAAACGCAGAAACCGTCGCTCAACAAGCAATGGTCGGAAAGGCCGATCCACACGCACTTGTGGAAGCTCTAGCAAACACGCAGCTAGCGGTTGAGACGGCAGTCACCGTACGAGACCGTGTTGTCGAAGCCTACCAAGAAATATTGCGCATGCCTGTTTAATGGGAGAAGCACTCCTATACGATACATTGCGACAGGGATTGTGGGTCGCTGTGATTATGTCAACGCCAATTCTCGGTGTTGCATTGATCGCAGGAATCGTGGTTGGGCTCTTTCAGGCATTAACGTCAATTCAGGAAATGACGTTGACCTTTGTCCCAAAGATGGCCGCAATTCTAATCGCATTCTGGATGACCATGGGATTCATGACAGAGTCTCTCACCGAGTACTTTCACTCTACCTTGATACCTTTGATCGCAGGGATGTGAACCTTGGATAATACTGGATATATTGCGCTCAACCGACAGGCTGGGCTGCTCAAAGAGCTTGAAAGTGTTGCTCAGAACATCGCCAATGCTTCGACTACAGGCTACCGCCGTGAGGGCGTTGTCTTCTCCGAATTCGTTGTCGGCGCAGGTTTGAGCTCGGAGTCTTTATCAATTGCGCACGCAAGCGGGCGAAGTATTGATCTCACCCAAGGGGCTCTCAAGCAAACAAACGGAACCTTTGATTTTGCTATTGAAGGTGACGGCTTCTTCCTTGTCGCCACTCCAGATGGAGACCGCCTTACTCGTGCCAGTTCGTTTTCACCTTCCGATGCGGGAGTTCTAGTCGCGCCCGATGGAGCAATACTTCTCGATGCCGGTGGCGCACCAATACAGATACCTGCCGGCGTCGCAGAGATATCATTGGGCGCAGACGGGACGCTTTCCGCAGACGGTGCACCCATCGCACAGATTGGTCTTTGGCAGGCAGGTGATCCGCTACAGATGACAAGATCTGCGGGGACACGCTTTGAAACGGGCGGACAGCCTGTCCCTACAGAGGGCGCGCGCATTCTCCAGGGCTTCATTGAAAGTTCAAATGTTAACCCTGTATCGGAGTTGACCCGAATGATTGAGGTTCAACGTGCCTACGAACTTGGAACTACATTTCTGGACCGAGAAGACGAACGTGTCCGAAGTACTATCCGCACAATGGGACAATAGAGGCAAAACCTATGCGAGCACTTACAATTGCTGCAACCGGAATGAGCGCACAACAAACACGCGTGGAAGTCATATCTAACAACCTCGCAAATATGAGTACAACAGGCTACAATGCGCGCCGTGCAGAGTTTGCAGACCTTCACTATCAACAGGCCAGTCGTCCAGGGACGGTGAACGCAACTGACGGAACAGTGCTGCCGACGGGTGTACAATTAGGCCTTGGAGTGCGTCCAACGTCAGTCTCTATGAACATTCAGCAGGGCACGAGCGTATCCACGGGCGGCGATTTGGATATTGCGATAGAGGGCGACGGCTATTTAGAGGTAACTCTGCCGTCGGGTATCTCCGCCTATACACGTGATGGCGGCCTTAAACGATCCGCCGAAGGGCAAATCGTTACCTCTGACGGTTATCCGGTCGTTCCAGATATCACTATCCCGGACGACACGCGAGCAGTTTCAATCAACTCAGAAGGTGAGGTTTTTGCCTATTTCACCGATGAAGTTGAACCGCAGAACCTTGGGCAATTTACCCTCGCCGGCTTTGCCAACGCGCAAGGGCTTGAAGCCATTGGCTCGAACTTGTTTCTGCAGAGCCCGGCATCTGGCGATCCCTTTACGACAACGCCAGGAAGCGATGGGCTAGGAACCCTGCGCCAGGGATACCTTGAAGAGAGCAGCGTTGACCCCGTTCGTGAGATTACGGAACTTATTGAAGCGCAGCGAGGCTACGAGTTAAATGCGAAAGTCATTTCTGCCGCAGACCAAATCCTTGGTGCGACGGTGCAAATTAGATGACTTTACGGGCTGCGATAGTCGCTTTTGGGTTAGCGCCCATTCCAATCTCAGCAGATACACTGACTGCTGCTCGTGTTATTCGTGCGAACGCGGTGATCGAAGCGAACGATATCACAATATCCGATGTTTCGGTGCCTGGCGCGCTTTCTGCGTCTACAGATATCGCCGGCATGGAAGCGCGCGTAACGCTCTATCCAGGACGGCCAATCATGCCAGGTCATGTGGGACCTGCTGCACTTGTCCTTAGAAACCAGCCCGTCACGCTCATTTATCAAAAGGGTAGTCTAATAATTGAAACAGAAGGTCGAGCTCTGTCGAGAGGCGGTCAAGACGACAGTGTCAAAGTGATGAACCTTGCAAGTCGTTCAACCGTAATCGGTCGCGTCCGGGCAAATGGAACAGTGGCAGTTCATGCTGGAGGAATTGTTAATTGAAACTCAATAAGGTCCTACTCATAGCTGCGTGTCTGGCGGCGTGCGGCCGTCTTGATAATGTGGGAAAGACGCCCGAATTTACACCTACAGATGCTGCGGCTGAGGTAGCAGCGATGCACCTGCCAATTTCAACTCAATACGCTGGAACGGAGCGCCAATTAGTTAGATCGGAGCGCCCCTCGCTCTGGAGCGGGGGCCGCGGCTCACTACTTGGAGACCGTCGCGCTAGCTTGCAGGGCGACATTCTTACAGTTGTCATTGAAATTGACGATAGCGCGTCAATCTCTAATTCAACCTCTAGATCTCGGTCAGGTTCTGAGGCTTCTGCTGGTCGACAACTCTTAGGCATTCCGCAGGTTGTCGACCGCTTCCTCCCAGGAGACGCGTCCTTGGCAAATGCAGCAGACATCTCATCCTCCAGCAGCAACAACGGACAAGGCTCCGTAAGTCGAAACGAAACACTTGAGCTGAAAATTGCCGCTACCATCACAAGCGTACTAGAGAATGGCGTTCTGAGAATCCAGGGGAGCCAAGAAGTGCGTGTAAATTTCGAAATCCGCGAACTTCTAGTTACTGGCTACGTCCGGCCAGAAGACATATCAAGACGGAACGAAATCACCTACGACAAAATTGCGAGCGCACGTATCTCTTATGGTGGCCGAGGGCAAATCACAGACGTGCAACAGCCGCGATATGGCCAGCAAATTGCTGATATTATACTACCGTTCTGAGGCAGATTGATGGCGAAACTCCTTCCTATCCTATTGATGCTCATGGGTGGTGCCATTGGCGCAGGTGCCGGAGTCTTCTTGAAACCAGAAGAGCAATCTCCTTGTACGCCTGAAGAAGAATGCGACAAGGCAAATACAGAAGATCACGTAACGACCGAAGAAAGTGATGAGGAACCTTACTATCTAGCAATGAAAAGCCAATTTGTGATCCCTGTGATTAGAGACGAGCTCGTGCAGTCACTAGTTGTCTTATCGTTAACGCTTGAAAGCAAGCTAGAATATAGCGAAACGATTTTTGCGCGACAGCCAAAAATCCGCGACGTCTTTTTACAAGTACTTTTTGATCATTCACATATAGGCGGATTCAACGGCTCATTTACTGAAAGCAGCCGCATGACCGCGTTGCGAATAGCACTATTAGAGGCAGTTCAATCCATAGTTGGAAATATAGTCACCGATGTGATCATAACGGATATTGTACGACAAGAAACTTAGTCAATATTTCTCCATAAAGCATGAGGAATTCATTTTTTTGATAACAAAGTCTCTAAAGCGTTCTGCTGAGCACTTGTCTGCCTGTAAACTTGTTCTATGTCCAGTAGCTTTCTACGAATTTCAGCAATAATCAGATAGTTTTTCTTTATCTTTTCCTTTCGCCATCGAAAATTTTTCTCCCAAAGTAATAGAGAATTATATTCAGTATTATCTACAGTTACTGCTCGAAGATCTGATATTTCTTCTTCTAATTTACTAATTCTTTTTTTCATCAATTGAACTTTCTGTTCAATACTATCTGTCTTCAAACTCGCAAGTTTATACACAGACTGCCATCTAGAATCGATCTCCTTCACTAACGCAGCCCTTTTGCTCTTCGTCGGATAGCATCAGCGAAGCGGATTGCGGCTGCAATCGCCTGGTATAAATTAATGGGCACTTCTTCACCAATTTTAGTAGTGGAAAACAATGCGCGAGCGGTTGTGGGATCACGGAAAATAGGAATTGAATTCTCGGCTGCTACTTCACGGATTCGCACTGCAATCTGATCGATACCTTTTGCTATACATATTGGAGCGGTACCCCGCTTTCTATCCCACTTAAGAGCAACAGCAAAATGTGTTGGGTTGACAATTACAACTTCTGCGTCTCTCATCTCGGTAAGCATTTGGTTGCTGGCGATATCTTGCGCTTTTTGCTGACGCGCCTGCCGTGTATAAGGATCACCTTCTGTTTCTTTAAGCTCATCCTTGAGCTCTTTAAGTGTCATTCCCTGACGACGTAAAAATTGGGATCGTTGCCAGAAATAGTCAACCATTGCCAAAGCAAGCATGACAACGCTACTTATCAGTAGAAACTCAAATGAAATTTCGAATACTGCTATAAGTATTTCATAAACATCTAAGGTTGGTGTCGATACGATAATCTCACCATGCTTCGCAAAAACTAGATAAAGAACAGTTGAGTAGATAAGTAATTTAATAAAGCTCTTGAGAAATTGAAATAGACCATCCAGGCCATACTTCTGTTTGAAATTCTTTATTAAGGATATTTTTGATATCTTCGGCTGTATTTTTCTCGATGGAAAAACTATTGCACCTTGAAGAAATGCCAAAAAAAGAGCAAAGATAAAAGGAAAGAGGAACCAAAGAATAATACCTCTTGAAAACTCAGAAATCATTGATTGCTGAAGTGGGCTGCTACTACTCTCAAATATTTGCTGTGCTAGTTGATTAGGAATGGAAAGATATGGGAGTAGGGCTAGGCTACTTTTATTTAGCGACCACGTACTTAGTGCGGAGAAAACAATAAGAAATGCTGCGTATACAGAGAAAGTAGTGAGATCTTGGGAGATTGGCATCTCACCACGTCGCCGCGCCTCTTCGAGCTTGCGTGGTGTGGGTTGGAACGGCTTCTCGTTGTCTTCGTCGTCAGCCATTAGTCAATTCCAAACGGATTTCTAAGGTACAGTTGGAATCTATCAAGCCATAGAGCAAGCATCAGTGGGCCAGTGAGCGCCAACAGCACTAGAGCACCGAGTGTTATCGCAGGCGCGCCAACAAATGCTACCATTAGCTGTGGCATCGCGCGATTAATAACACCGAGCGCCAAGTTGTATAGTATCGATGCAGCAACAAATGGTGCTGCAAGGATGAAGCCGAAACGAAACGTTGCGACAACCGTGTCCCGGATAATATTTGAACTTTCGGACTTGAAAGTCGCGCCGACCCCAACAATGTCATAGGTTATGGCAAACATTACCGTAAGCTGCACATGTAGACCAAGTTCAACAGCCAGCGCTAGCGCAGCCACATAGAGAATAAGCCCAATAGCGGGCTGAGGATCGACTGTATTACTTCCTAGTAGTTGAGATAGAGATGTAGACTGAGCGGCGATCGTCGCTGCGATTTGTAACGACATAATATGAAGGCGCAGTAGAAGACCAACAATAAGCCCTATGAATATCTCTGAAAAGAGGATTTGTAGTAATATAGAAGCGGACGTCCATAGTTTTTCGAGATCGATGTCTATCATTGGATGTATGATTAAGCTCAGTGCAATAGCGATACCAAGTCGAAGTCGAACGGGTAGCACCATTTCGCCGAAGACCGGTAGAACGAAAAGTGCTGATCCAACTCTAAGAAACACTAAGAATATAATTACGAGTGTATCGGATGCGCTTCGAAGAAAATCAGTGAGATCAAGGATCATGCGGGTACTAAACCTACGAGCGCTGGGCGACTTTCGGTTCCCAACTCCTCGAAGGAAAGAACAGGGTTCGATATGCCCCGCGCGGACAAAAGCATTCTAAGGAAACGCCTTCGTTGGACGGATGTTACAATTGCTGGATAGTGGCCCGCTTGACTGGCTAAGTTGAGTTTCTCAGTCATTCCTTGAGTGAGGCGATTGAAAAGGTCTGGTGGTAGCGCAACGTCATCAGAGGAGGTATCTCCCAGTTGATAGTGCTGGAAATGCTCTTCCCAAGCAGGGTCAAGTTGTATTAGCGGTATTGTTCCAGCTTCATCTCGAACATCTGCGAGTATTTGATAGGCGAGCCTTTGTCGTACATGCTCACAAATTCCCTCGGCAGAAACTGAAGCAGTTCGACATTCCGCGATGGTCTCAACTATTAATGCTAGATTTCTGATTGAAACGCGCTCTTCGAGAAGAAGTCGAATGACCGCAAGGAGCAAGTCTATTGGTACCTTGTCGGGAATGAGTTCCTCAAATAAACGTTTATTCGCATCCCTTCTGGCTACATCTGAAATTTCACACAACTCGTCCAGCAATCTCCTCAAGGACTTAAGGCCGACAATGCGCGGGAGATTACTCTTTATAATTTCAAGAAGATGTGTTGCGAGGACTTCGGCTGGACTAACAACAGTTGCTCCAGCTAGCGCCGCCAAATCAGCATCAGATTGATTAATCCAACGAGCAGGCGCTCCATATACAGGTTCACTTACGTCGCGCCCTGTCGGTATATCTGACTCATCAGGAGGTAACAACGCTAGAACTCGAGAGGAGTCCAACGTGTCCCTGGCTTGGGTGACGCCTTGAATGCGGATAACGTACTGACCGGAAGATAGAGAAGCATCATCTGTCAGTCGAATATCGGGTAGTATTACACCAAAGGCTATCGCAACATGCTGTCGCATACTTCTAATCCTAGAATCAAAACCTGTCACACTATCAAGGATTATCGGCACCAGGTCTTGGGAGAACTCGAGGTGAATCTCGTCAAGATCAAGAATATCGCCCATAGTTTTTTCTGGTACCTTAACGACCTCATCATTGACCACAGTTTCAGAGACCGCGTTACTACGTTGATTTCGAAACGCTATTATCCCAAGAAGAAGAGAGCCTAGCAAAAACGGAAAAAATGGAAGGCCAGGAAAAAGAGCAAAAAGAGCCATCAAAATAGAAACGGTTCCCAGTGCCGCAGGAAACTTACCAAGCTGATTAAGAATCGCAAGATCGGCAGACCCTTTTGCGCCTCCACGCGAAAGTAAAAGGGCAGTGGCAATAGAAATAATAACAGCAGGAATTTGACTTACTAATCCATCACCAACTGTTAAAATAGCATATGTTTCAAATGCCTGGCCAAATTTCATCTCATGTATCGTTACGCCGATAGCCACTCCCATGACAAGATTGAGTATGGTAATTAAAAGACCAGCAATTGCATCACCCTTAACAAACTTTGACGCTCCATCAAGCGATCCTAGAAACGTTGTTTCTGCCTGCTCTGTCTCACGGCGGCTCTTTGCTTCTTCGTGACCAATTGCACCGGCAGACATATCGCTATCGATCGCCAGTTGCTTACCAGGCATTCCGTCTAAAGCAAAACGAGCACCAACTTCGGCCATACGGGCCGCGCCCTTCGTGATCACAATAAAATTAACAATTAAAAGAACGCCAAAAACAACAAGCCCTAAAAATAGACTACCACTCATCACGAAGTTAGCAAAGCCTTCTATAACCTCGCCTGCCGCTGCAGTACCAGTGTGACCCTCCCCAATAATGAGCTTCGTCGAAGAAACATTCAGAGACAGACGAAGCATAAGTGACGCTAGAAGAACTGTTGGAAACGAAGAAAAATCAAGCGGTCTTTCTATAAACAGAGTTACTGAAAATATTAGTATCGCGAGCGAAAATGACGCTGCAAGTCCAATGTCAAGAACCCACGCCGGCATTGGAAGAATCATCATGACAATAATCGCCATGAGTGCAAGCGTTAGAAGAATTGTTGGAGTAAATACATTCTTCATTAGCGAAACTCGAGCAATGGATATCTATCCTGCATAGAAAAGATTGATGAGCTTCTGCTTCTCTGAGGTACTAAAGATGGTCCCGTCTGTATTGTAGATGTAATTAGAAAGGGATATTCATTTCTAGACTCCTTAGTTGGAACTACTTCGTTGTTCCTCTCAGCATCTACTATATTAGAGACATATAGATCGTCCGTAGTAAGGGTTTTCCGAATACGATTGAATCGTGCGCGATATCGGTTCGCATGTTTCGCAGTTCTCGAGTGATAAGCACCAGCTGCCTGTGACCAATCGCCAAATTCATCATAAAGTTCCGTAAGAAAGCGAGCTGCGTATCGTGCATTCTCAACTGGATCAAACATCTCACTAATCGAGGAGAACGCCTTGCCATGCCATTTGTAATTTATTTGGAAACAACCAACATCGAAGCTACGTGCCCCCCGTTGAAAATGCTGACGTACATAATGTTTGGCGGACTTAGGGTCATCAAACCACTTTCCTACTCCCTCCATGTTCACAGTCCATGGCCAGGGCGCGAAGTCTGTAGCTGTTCTTCGTCCAGTTTCGGTCAGTGATATTGCCAGCAACACATCAATGGGAACTCTACTTTCGCTTGCCACTTGTCTTGCGGCATCGTTACACATCGCGGAAATATGCTTGGCATCGTTGGACGCAAAAGCCGGTTGTACGGACAAGAGGAAAGTAAGAAATGCTACTAATCTAATATAATTTGATGCGACCATGAAATCTCTTCACATTTGATACAATGTTGCTTCAGAACTTATCTGAAGCAACAAGACTACTATAATGTAAAAATTCTACTGGAGTTTTTCAGTACTTGTCAGTTCTAGAAGATTCTCGATCTCACTTCGGCGGGCTTGCGAACTTAATATAAGCCGTCCATTTGGAGATGTAGTGTTTTGTTCATCAGGGTTCTTTGGATCAACTAAGGCCCTAGCTATGGATGAAATCTCGTCTAATCCATTTCTCGCTAACCAAGACCAATCGCCTATCTGCATCGCAATCGATGTTGCGCTATCTACATCATTAGCATTCTCATAGGCGGCAATTGCAGCCCTTGCGTCTCCTGCTGTCATTAATGCGTCGCCGAGAACGTCAGCTCCGTCCAGCGTCGGTCGCGATTCTAGAAGCGTGATTGCTCCTTCGGGGTTTCCAAGCTCTTTTAGGACCTGCGCGGTCAGAGTATACTCGTCAGACGATGTTGGATTGGCTGGTAAATAGATGGTCGCACGTGACGCTAGTCCTAAATTGGTCAAACGGCGGGAGATTAGAAGCCTTGTCTCGCGATCCAGTGCGTCTGGCGGGACCAGCCTAGACAGTCCGATCTCTGTTTTAAGAAAGTCGCTCGAGTTGGCTGATAGAGCCGCTGACTTCATAGCCAGTGTTGAGATAACTCTGCGACTTTCAACAGATAGACCAGGTGATGGTTCAACTATTTTGAGTCGAAACTCATCGTATCTACCAAGGGCAATAAGTCCCTGAAGGCCTGCAATATTTAGCTCGGCCGCAATGTCCGTACCTTCCAACGCATCCACAAGTGTTGGAGCGTCATCGACCCAGTTTGGGTTGGGTGGCATCCCTCTTTCTTCCGCGTCCTTCAGTAGCTCAAGAAGAGCGCCGGCGGCAGTTATGCTCGTGCCAGTTGAGAGTTCCGCTAACGTTTCACGCGCAACTTGGCTGTGAATGCCGTCAAGTTCCAATCTTGCGCTGGCTAGTTCGCTTTCGTCGGTATTCTGACCAGCTCTCGTTACAGCATTGATGGCTATACGAGCTTCTTCTGGTAGTCCAACCGCTTGAAGTCGCTTTGCAAGAGATGGACCAAGGTGGGTTCTTAGATGTGCTGGTAATGCGGAGAATGTGGACAATACATCGTCTGCGCTAGTTGGGCCTATCATTTCATCAACTGGGAGGAATAGAACGGCCCAAAGTGCGACTGCTCCCCTGCATCCGACCTGACCTCGTAAAATAGAAGACGATGTCATCCCGGTATCCATGATATCCGCTAGTGCACGAATGAGCTCACGATCTGAACCTTCAGGTATGAACAGTGTTGCTTTACGGGCCTCAGCACCAAACCCTAGGAACAAATAGTACTTTGCTAACGCCAATGCGCCATTTGGCTGAACAGTTCCGCTCTCAGCGATCAAGTCGCCTCGCAAACGCCCCAGCATATTCGGTTCTTCTAAGTCACCCCACGAAGCTATATCAATTTGATCATTCGAGAAGCAAATGCTGCCTTCGGTTGTTGGTGGTACCTTTCGTAGGTTCGAATGGATCGCGCGGTCAAAACCAGTTTTGGCCGTCACATTGATGCGTTCGCGGAGCTTGCTACTTTCCTTACTACTTGGGGACATTGCGAAACTGGAAATATCCGAGCTCGGATCTATCAAGCCCTGAGCTGCAGCACGCGCAAAGGCGCGAGATAACAAATCAACGGCGACGCTGGGAACAGGCTGCGAACCAAGTAGAGCGCCGCTATTCGCCGCAAGATACCCCTGTAACCTTTGCGGCATAATAACTGCGTCGCTTGATACTGTTCCAGATCCTCTCATCTGTCGCCGAGCGGGCTCGATGTCATCAAGCAACGGCAAGAAAAGTGTTTCGTTCTCAGTCAAAGGAGCGATTGGTGCTGATAGCGTCGACTGAACTGAAGGTTTTGTTTCATCTACCTCGTATATGTCAATTATTAAAATATCCTGGCCAGATGAAGCAGGAGATGCGTAACATGCGCATACAAGATCTATTTCAAGAATATTGTTTCCAGTCGCACGGATATCTGAAATTCTGGATCTTTCGATGTTCCTAAATATATCAGTTAAATCAAAACGTATTAATTGAGCATTTGATAAGGTCAAAGTATACTTAGATGTGCTACGCTCAAGTTTCCATTTTGGAAAATTCTCTCCGAGTAAGGTCAAGCGAATTGAACTCTCCTTTTCAACTGCCAAAACCTTAATTGGATTTCCAAACGAAAGACCTGGGATAATTATCATTACTAATAAGATAAGTGTAAGTCTCATGCAGCTTCCTGCTTCGTATTTTTCATAGCCTCTTCTAAATCGGAGAATGTCGGCCGAACGGCATGAGGCGCGTTCTGGCGCCCAACCTCGATACATATTGCTGTCGCGTGGTTGTGGAGATTGGCTACCAGCACCTCACGGATTAAACTATAAAAATGGTGATCTTCTTCGGCGATTGCTCCCAAACGTGAGGCCATTGGGCCGGCAAATCCGTAGGCGAGGAAGACACCAAGGAAGGTACCGACCAAGGCGCCACCAATCATTTTTCCAAGTATTTCAGGTGGTTGATCAATAGAAGCCATCGTTTTAATAACACCTAGAACGGCAGCAACAATACCCAAAGCGGGAAGTCCATCAGCCAACATTTGAATCGCATGGCTCGAATGTTGTTGATGATGGAGGTTGGCTTCAAGTCGCTTTTCGAGAACTTCTTCCACTTGGTGTGGATCGTTATAATTCATCGACGCAGATCGCAGTGTATCACATATGATTTCAACTGCTTCATGATCGGCTAGTATTTTGGGGTAAGAAGAGAAAATTGAAGAGTTCTCGGGATCCTCAATGTGTTCCTCTAGCCCCACTGGGTTCTGACGAGCAAGACGGATTAACTCAAACAATAGAACGAGTAGATCTTGGTAGTCTGCTGGCTTCCACTTAGCGCCCTTGAAAACTTTTGCTATATCACCAAGCGCGTGCTTGGCGGCGGCGCCTCCGTTTGAAAGCAAAAACGCCCCTATTGCAGCCCCCCCGATCATCATCATCTCAAATGGGAGAGCTTTGATGATGATGCCCATCTTGCCGCCGGCAAGCAAGTAGCCACCAAAGACCATTGCAAAAATAATGACAATACCCAAGATTCCGATCACGACCGGATCACCTTTTTCCGCCTCGATTCAGTCTTAGCTCTCAGATAACGGTTAAGATCGCGTCACTGTTGTATAGGTGCGGGCGCAGCCTTCTCTGGCACTGTTTCACGGGGTACGTCAGCGTTACGACCCGCCAAGACAACACTTATAGTGTATCCGAGATCCGGAGATAGGCCTGCCATAATAGCCGCAGCTGCATCTGGGCGCATACGTCCTAAGAAACCAGCGGCAAAACTTGGTTCCATCAATTGAAAAAGTGCGGCTGCCTGATCAGGCTTCATATTTTCGTAAACACTTGTCAATCGTCCAATGTCATTCTCGGCCGCTTTATCTGCGGCGGACATGGTATTCCGGAGGATTTCTTCCGCCTCCTCTAAGCGCGCGAGGTCTTTATGGATAGTGCTTTCGGCTAGAGCCAAAGCCTGAGCCCGCGCGTTCAGCTCAGCTTCAAGTTTAGCAACCGCGGCCTCTCGAGCCTGAGTTTGTTCCAGGAGTTTCAAAAGCTCAGGGGTAATATCGACAACTTCGTCTGCATCTTCCACCGTGCCGTCCATACTCATGAGCTTCGAGGCCCTTTCCTTTACCTCAAGTGCGATTGCCGCTCCAGATCCGTTGCCTAAGCGAAGGGCTCCGGATGACACGAACAGAAATGCAATCGCAATTAGAGCTCCTTTGCTCGGGGATACAGCACCTTTAAGAATTGAGTTTTTATTCCGCATAGTTATTCAGCAGCCTCAGGTGTTGTTCTTCGTGTTTGAAACACGGTCTTGTCGAGACCGATCACTTCCGCCTGTTCCGTTGAGCTAATGCCGTACTTTTCTGAGTCGACGGGCAAATCGTGCATTGAAGCCACCAATAGCTCTAACCTTTGAGCGACGCCTTCCGCTCGACCGGTCATTGTCTCTAAGGAACTGGCCGAAGTTTTTGTTGCTGAACGAGCATCCTCAAGTGCTTTAGTCATATCATCTACTTGTGTCGAAAGTGCAGCAATTGCACCGCCGACGCCGTTCTCTAGATTTGTAAATCTGCTAAGACGGCGGGAAAGCACAATGCAGTACAGAGCAGCGCCTGAAGCACCTGCAATTAGTAGAATGTCGGCTAAAAGATCCATTCAATGCCCTCAATTCACCACGAATTCCATCACCAAAAGATCGTGCACACGGTTCCCACCGACTACGAGGTCCACTCGGCGGCGCATCTGTGAGCGCAAGGTTAATAGCGACGAAGGGTCTTCGACATCTGCCATCTCCAGGGACTGTAAATATGTGTTCAACACATCGACGACACGCGGCATCATTGCTTGTATGTCAGACTCGAAGTCTTCGTTAACCTCTAGTTCGGCCCGGAACCTCAGATAGCGACGGTCTCTTGGATTTCCGATTGCTACTGTCATGGGCTCTACAGGAATGAAAGAGAGACTCTCAGACATACGCGCAGGAGAAGGTTTTGTAGCCGCACCGGTGCTCGAGAACATCCCAGATGTAAAGGCAAAGCCACCGCCACCCGCCACAAGTGCCAGAAACAGACCAACAATTATGCCCGACTTTCCCTTTTTGGGGACCTCGTCAATATCATCAACATTGGCGTCAGCCATCCTGATACTCCTTCAAACACGTTTTAAAACAGTTCTGACTAACCGAATGTTAAGAGGCGACTGCCAAGACAAGGTTAAAGGAAGTTAGACGCGGAGAATCCCGTGGATCAAATATTGGCGACGTGGGCGAATCTTGACTTAAGGCGTCGCATCACGGTTATCGCGGCGACAGTTGGTATGTTTGCCGCAGTTTACTTTCTGACGCAGATTGCCTCACAGCCACGCATGGCTCTACTATATGCCGGGCTTGATGCCAGTTCCGCGGGCGAAGTGGTGACCGCGTTGGAGGCGCGCGGTGCAGTTGTTGAGGTCCGCGGTTCGGCAATCTACGTTAACGCTGCGCAGAGAGACGCGTTGCGCCTCGCACTCGCCAGTGAAGGACTACCACAGAACGGCGGGCAGGGTTATGAACTACTTGATAACCTGACGGGGTTTGGCACCACCGCGCAGATGTTTGACGCAGCCTATTGGCGTGCAAAAGAAGGGGAATTGGCGCGAACAATCACTGCCAACCGACAGTTTGCTGCCGCACGTGTGCATATTTCAAACCCGGCATCTAACCCTTTTCGGCAAGGTCAGGTCGACTCTGCATCAGTATCTGTGACATTAGCTTCCGGTACCATGACAAGCGCTCAGGCAACAGCGTTGCGTTTCCTTGTAGCGTCTGCTGTCGCTGGATTGTCGCCCGAGAACGTAACGATCATTGACAGTGCTAATGGCCTCATGCCCAACAGTGAAAACCATACAGCTCAAGCGAGTACCGTAAGCAATGCGCGAGCGGACGCACTCAAGGCTGGAGTCACACGCATCCTAGAGGCACGCGTTGGGGCTAACAAGGCAATTGTAGAAGTATCCGTTGAGCCAGTGACTGAACGTGAGGAGATAACTGAGCGCCGTTTCGAGCCAGATAGTCGCGTGCCAATCAGTTCAGATACCGAAGAAACGACAACAAACTCATCTGATGAAGGAAACCGCGGAGTTACGGTCGCATCAAACTTGCCGGATGGAGAAGCTGGTGCCACGAATGGTAGTTCGCAAAGCAGCGAAACGCGTTCGCGTGAGCTGATAAACTATGAAGTGTCGGAAACCCAACGCGCAATCGTCCGAGAACCAGGTGCGGTGCGCCGCATCAGCGTTGCTGCACTAGTTGACGGCGTTGTAGTGACTGCCGCAGATGGTACCGCACTATGGGAAGCACGAGGCGAAGCTGAACTGGAAGATCTTCGCCAGTTGATTGCATCCGCTATTGGCTTCAATGCTGAACGTGGTGATCAAATCACTATTCGGTCTATGCAATTCCAACCGCCGCCAGATTTTGAAGAGCCAGCTCCTCTTACTTTCGCGGATCGATTTGCACTTGACGTCATGGGACTCGTGCAACTTGGTGTGCTGGCAGTCGTAAGCTTGGTGCTCGGCCTGTTTGTCCTCCGACCGATTCTTACAAAACGTGCAGCACCAGCGCCACCTCAACTTTCGTCACCAAGCGTAGACACCCCAACAACTGTACCGGAGTTGCCAAGCTCTAATCTTTCCGATCTTCCCGCCCTAGATGGCGAAATAGGCGGCATCGGTGATTTTTCTCCATTAAACGATTTGCCGAGTTACGACAGTATACAAGGCGGCTCTGACCCCGCGGGACGATTGCGAGAGTTGATTGAAGCAAAACAAGATGAAACCGTGGAAGTCTTGAGCCAATGGATGAATGATCCACAGGAAGCTAGTCGATGACGCGCCATTCATTCCTAGAAACATTCGAAATCACAAATGTAGAAGCCGTCATAGCAAAGGGGTCGGCAGAAGAGGTTGAACAATCTAGCTCAACCGCGTTCGAAGCTGGCTATACATCGGGATGGGACGATGCAATGGCGTCCGGCAAAAACTCCAGACTTCATTTGGAGGCTGAATTTGAAAGGAACATTCAAAACTTAGTCTTCACCTTCGCCGAAGCTATAACGCACGTAAGAAGTGAACTAGTACCACTTATAACGGCGCTAGTTGAACAGTTTCTTCCCAAAACTGCACCGAGCAGTCTCCAATCACACCTCCAAAACGAAATTCTAAAGTACAGTGATGACATCTTAGATCAACCAATTGAAATTATTACGTCGACAAACTGCAAAAAAGCTATAGAGGACATGCTAAAAAAAGACTTCTCAAATGAGTTCAAAATAACCGAAGATTCATCACTCTCTGAAAGTCAAGTATTTGTAAGATTTGAAAGAAATGAAGTGGAGATAAACCTAGATTCACTCATAAAGGCAACGTCAAGGCAGTTAGCTAATTTACAGTCAGCACATACCTAGTGTAGGTGAAATAAATGGATGCAAACCAGCAATTATCTAATATGCTAAAATCGGGATTTGGTGAACTACCAATTGAAATTAAGATTTCTGTTGGTATATCACGACCATTGATACGTACTCTTATGGAAATAGATGAGAATGCGATACTACCACTCGATAAAGGATTAGAAGATCCTGTTGAGTTATATGTTGGTAATAAGCTGATCGCTTTAGGGCAATTAGAAGAGATTGAGGGCGACAAGAAAGATCGTATAGGGGTTCGAATAATTGAAGTTATAGATATAGCAGGCGCAGAATAATTGAATTATCATTATAAAAGATACCAAGGTTATCTAGCAATAGCCTGTATGTTTGTCTTTTTCGCAACTCAAGTAGCAGCTCAGGAAATTACTCTAAATCTTGGTAATGAGACAGAGCTAACAGAAAGATCAATTCAATTAATAGTATTACTTACTATTCTGAGTCTAGTACCTGGTTTAGCAATCATGTTTACCTGTTTTCCCTTCATGGTCACAGTATTGGGGATTCTTCGTCAGGGAATTGGGCTACAGCAATCACCTCCGAATATGCTCATAATTACACTTGCTTTATTTCTAACATACTTTGTAATGGAACCAGTATTTGATGAAGCATGGAATAACGGAATTGAACCAGTTCTTGAAGATACATTAACTTTTCAGGAAGGCGTAAGAGAGACTATTATTCCCTTTAGGTTATTCATGGAGAAGAGAGTAAACCCTAGTACAATATCTACCCTAGCAGACTTACGTGGAGAGAACCAGGAAGTATCTTCAAGAGAAATCTCAATGTCCATACTACTACCATCCTTTTTGCTCAGTGAAATTGAGAGAGCATTCCAAATTGGATTTGTAATTTTTATCCCATTTTTAATAATTGATTTGACCGTTGCAGCAATCCTCATGTCGATGGGTATGATGATGGTTCCTCCAGTAATTGTATCACTACCTTTTAAATTAGCTTTTTTTGTTGTGGCGGACGGTTGGTCACTAATAAGTTCAGCTCTTGTAAGAAGTTACTTTTAGATCATTCGATGTCATCGCGAAAGGATGAGATCAGATTCTATGTAATAGAGTGTTTCTCATCTTTTGTAAGTGCGAGGTAGGGGACAACGTGAAGAGATCTAGACGCAAGTATAGCTGTGGTAACAAGGTCGTGAAAGAAGTATCTCGCGGCGACGGCAGTACACATTTAACGTAAGACAAGCTCCCCATTGGATCGGTTATGTTCAATTGCGAAGACAGCATTGCAGAGCGGGTTCGTCGCGAGCGCACCTCGTAGATTCTCTATTAGAGCTGTTCTTGGGAACTCTCTGAGGCTGGATTGCGGGACCTTTCGGGTTACACGACGTATACGGCGACTTCGACCGAAGTCACGGAAATGCGCCTGGGATCACGCGGTCGCTAGGAAGTGCTGTCTGAACAGGCATAGGAGCGTTGTGAATCTGGAGTTGTTGGCGGATTTTTGGAATTTATGCGATTGAACGTAGACTATGGGCGTTATCGTGCCCAAACCTTATTTTAAAAGGACATCTTTTTCTACCTTAGCATGCTGAGGCGCTCTGCTGGTACTGCTGATGTCCAGTCTTTTAGCGAGATGTTCGTGACTTGTGGTCAGCGTAATACATCGTTCTTAGAGTGGTGCGTTAGTAGAACCTAAGCTGCTTTCAATTTCATTTTCTGAATTATGCCACCATTAACCACGTTTGGCCTTTCTTTGTTGTAAACCCAGATCCAATGGGAGGCGTGGAATGCACTTCTTCAATACTCATGAATTGATATAATTGCAGTTATTCGATGCGTACGGCCCTCTTGTAACGCTCGACATAAGCGTTCTGCTGCGATTTGATTGGCTGGACTGTAGATAGACCGACCCGAGCGTTCTACGCCCAGTTCTCAAGCCTGGTGCTGGCGTATTCAGAGCCCTTTTCCACACGACTATTTTGAGGGCTTCTCGCGTTGACGGCTCTTCCGAGGTTTGATCCGCATGTTCAGCTTCAGCTCGCGGTAAATGCCGTAAAAGCGTGTGTGGTTCCATTTTCAACCCTTGCACTTAGCGCAGATGCAAGAATCTCAGGCCAAAGCCCTGGTTCTTTTTTAGTGCGGTGAACGTCACTAGCCAGCTCGGCGATCAGCTCATTCTCATCGCTGAGCTGGCTGATACCAGTAACATGTCTTCCGGATGCAGAACATCATGCAAGCCAGCGCGATGCTGACAGACCGATAGCGTACCGCCCATTCGGCCACACCCGTTTGCTGAGATGGTCTCACAACTTCCTTCAAGCGCCTCGTTCAGCAAATCGTTCTGCGTGCTCTTCCCAGCATACATCCTCTTCAGGCGCTGGTTCCCTTCATTGTGCCTTTCATCGGCGCCATCAGACTGGCGCCGAGGCCGCCGTACTTGGACCGACACTTATAAAGCTCGCGCTGCCCGAACTGTCTTCACGTCACACTTCAGAAACTGGCATGCCGCTTTATGCCTGTTTCAGAATGCTCATGATCTGCATGTCGCTGTACCGTGATTTCTGCATCAGAATCTCCGCTTTCATCTTCGAGAAGAATCTACTTCTGTATATTTCTAGTTTTCCGGGGGCCTACCCTCTGGAAGTTATAGAAACATTGAAAAAAGGCCGCGCATGACGCGCGGCCTTTCATCGATAAAAGACTTCACTAGCCGTTTATCCAACTGCTGACGATTTTTTCATTGTCTTCGATCCATTCCTCAGCCACTTCGGCCGGGTCGCGCTTGTTCTCGAACATCTCCACAATCCAGCCATTGATTTCGTCACCTGTGAACTGAACATTCTTCAGCATATTTGCGACCGGCGGATTTCGATCATAGAGCGACTTAGAGAACGCGATGAATACATCATTCGGTGCAATCACGCATTCGAATTCCGACACCTCCAACCAGTTTTCGGCTTCCAGATCTACTTCTTCGCAACCGTCGAAGCGCTCGGGCTCATCGACGACTGAAAGGTCATATTGGACATGAAGAGCTTCGGGCGTCCAGTGATAGAAAAGCTGAGGTTGCGAAGCGGCATAAGCCGCTGCTAGACCGGCCTTGAACGTATCGGCCGAAACGATGTTCGGCTCCCAAAGGGCGTCAAGACCGTACGACTTGAATTTGATCTGCCAGCGCTTGGTCGATGCCCAAGTTACATCTCCCGGCCAGTACTCGCCCAGACCGTCGCCATCAGTGTCGAACATGGCTGCGATTTCTGGATTGTTCAGGTCCTCAATCGACTTGATCGTGTCAGCCATGTATGCCGGTACGTACAAATTCGACGTGCCTTTGTATGGCGTATTGACGTCAACGGTTTGCTTGTCGACCACGTATTCATCCCAGGCCTGCTGCCAGTTGGGCATCCACATGTCGGTATGGACGTCAATGGAGCCGTCGCCCTTATCCATGCCCGCGTAAATGATAGGCTGCTGGTTCATGCCGGACACGATCTCGGCTTCACCATTCATCGGGCCTTCAATAATGGCCTTCAATACGTGACCGATGGCCTTTGCGCCGTTCCAGCTCAAGTCAGACAGCATGACCTTTTCCTGAGCGTGTGTCAGACTGGTGGTTGCCAGTAAGGCTGCTGCTGCGACTGTAGTGTATCTCTTCATTTCCATTCACTCCAAGTTGGGTTTGATTGTTCAGATCCGGCTAAAGGAGGCGCGGATCCCCTTCAGAATTCGGTCGATGACCATAGCGACGAGCGCGATGGCGAGGCCGGCAAGAAGGCCTTTGCCCGCTTGCGCATCGCCCAGCGATGCGGTGACGAGCGCGCCTAATCCTTCGGCGCCAATGAAGGCCGATATGGTGGCCATAGAAAGGGCCAGCATAATCGTCTGGTTGAGGCCTGCCATGATCGACGGAATAGCCATCGGCAATTCCACCTTGCGTAAGAGCTGCCGTTCCGATGCGCCAAAAGCGAGGGCGGCTTCCTTGGTGCTCTCGGGCACCTGCCGGATGCCAAGCGCGGTAAGCTTGACCATCGGCGGGATGGCAAAGATCACGGTCGCGATGACGGCGGGGGGCTGAGAGATGCCGAAGAAGGCTACCGCCGGCACAAGGTAGGACAGAGACGGGATTGTCTGCATCACGTCGAGGATCGGCTCAGTGATGAACTGCGCCGCCTTGTTTTTCGCCATCCAGACTCCAACCGGTAGTCCCACAAGGATACATATCGCGGTCGCCACCACTACCAGTGCCATGGTCTGCATCGCGACCTGCCACAGCTCGAAAACAGCGAGAAAGGCAAGCGACGACGCAACAAAAATGGTCGTGCCGACGCTGGTGAAGGCCCAACTTAAGGCGATGAACAGAAACGCCACAACAGGCCAGGGTGTCTGCATGAAAGCCACTTCGACCCGGATCAGCGCTTGTCGCAGCACATTGGTAACCGCGTCAAAGATGGTAGCGAAATTAGCCCGCAGATAGTTGATCGACATGTCGATGCTCTCGGAGCTGTAAGTGAAGATGTTCACTACACGGCCCTCTACCGGGTCTTTCACGATACGCAGAACCTTCGTCGCGCCTTCGTCTCCGGCGGCAATTGCCTCCTCGTCGGGAACGCTTCGGTAAACGACATCTGCTGGCGGGTCGATGCGCGCAAGCGTCGGGAAGTCGTCGATGAAGAAGCAGTCAAAGGAATCGCGGCCTGTCAAGTCGGCGTATTCCTCAGCCGTTTCAAGTTCTCGTCCGACGTCGCGCAACGCACCGCGGGCCTCGGAACGAAGCGCGTTCTGTGCGTCGGTCCGGTCGGAGATCGCGTCGAGGCGGGAGAACTGGGATTGCAGATCATCTCTCTGCTCTACCAGAATGGGCAAGAGATCGGCGACGCTTGCGACACCGTACTGCGAATAAAGCGCTTCAACGGTTTCACCGGCACGAATCTGGTTCAGACACGCTCGTTCATCGAGCCGCTGCTGGGTTGCGCGATACGTTGTAAGCGGCGCCACCATCGCGATGATGACAAGGGCAATTACGATCCGCTTTAAGGAGATTCCGTTTGGCAGGCTCTGTTGCGTCCGCCAGCGGGAATACTGATTGTAATACCAGCGGTTCGCGCTGCTTCCCATCCAGAGCCGCCCGGCAATCAGAGCGATCCAGCCGACCGACCCGAAATTTTGAATCCATCGCGTGTAACGTGCGATCAGCGTTGTATTGTCAGCCGCATTCGCTTGGGCCTCCGCCAGAAGGGGGCCATACTTGAAGATCTGCACCAGGCAGACAATAGCGAACACATCAATGGCGAGCGCGATCCAGAACATCAGCCAGACACCGCGATAGGCGGACCAGACCCAAGGTATGAGAAGGCCCCAAATGTTCATGTGCCAGCGCGGCAGTTTCCCTCGCTGAATTTTCTCGAAAACCGGGCTGTAATAGTCGGTGTTAGTCTTCACAAACGCTTCGACGGAGACGTCGCGATCGTCTACAATCCGCTGCTCGGCGCCCGTACCCGCCGTTGCTGTTGCCGTTGCGCTCAATTGTCCGTCCCCCCTTGTAGACCCCGCAGAAGCGTTCGCTTATCGACGACGCCCACGATGGCAGCGTTATCTTTGATAAGGACCGGAAGTGATGACGCAGCACTCAGTTCCACCAGTGTGTCCAGATCATCTTCGGGACGTGCTTGAGGGTGATTGGCATTGGCGTCGATCGGCCCTCTTTGCGCTGCATACTTGTCCGGCGGCACCATGATTTTTGATGCGGAAACCAGCTTGAGGCGCGAGATTCCTGCAACAAAGTCAGCAACATAGTCATCCGCAGGCGCTGTCACGATATCTTCCGCGGTTCCGATCTGGACAATTTCACCATCCTTCATGATACCGATGTGATCGCCCATGCGGATCGCTTCATCGAGGTCATGTGTGATGAAAACAGTCGTCTTCTTGAGATTCTCGGAAAGCCCGAGAAATTCGTCCTGAAGGTTGCGCCGGATCAGCGGGTCGAGCGCAGAGAAAGGTTCGTCCATCAGCAGAATTTCTGGATCCGCGGCGAGTGCGCGGGCCAATCCCACCCGTTGCTGCATGCCGCCTGATAGTTCTGAAGGAAGACGGTCGCCATAGCCGTGCAGCGAGACGGTCTCGAGCGCTTGGTCAGCTAGTTGCGAGCGGTGATAGGCGTCCATGCCGCGAAGTTCCAATGCGAACCCGATATTGTCCCGCACCGACCGGTGCGGCAACAGCGCCATGTTTTGAAAGACCATTCCGATCTTGGTCGCCCGAAGCTCGCGTAGCGGCTCCGACTTCATCAGTCCAATATCTTCGCCAAGTATGCGTATCGATCCGGCAGAGGGTTCGATCAACCGATTGATGTGCCGCACAAGGGTCGACTTGCCCGAGCCTGACAAGCCCATTAGGCAGAATATCTCGCCCTCCTTGACGCTGAAGCTTGCATCCTTCACGCCGACGACGGCCTGATACCTCTCGAGCACTTCGGCTTTACTCAAACCTTCAGCGCGTATGGCCTTCATCGCCTCGTCGGCGCGCTCTCCGAAGACTTTCCAAACGCCCTCTAGTTCGACGACTGCATCGCTCATGCGCGGGCCCTTTCTCTTTTCGGGTCATAGAAGGGAATGTCACAAACGGCTGCATTGAGACGTTTCATATGTCCATCCATCTGGCCGACTTCCAACTCGGTTCCAGTTTCAGCGTACTCCACTGACAAACGCGCCATAGCGATTGCGCATTCGAACATAGGTGAACGTGTAGCGGAGGTGATCGTCCCCACTGGGCGTTCGCCGACGTAAATGTGCGCTCCGTGCGCGGGGACGTCGTTGTTTTGGAACTTTAGTCCTTTCAGAAACCGGCGCGGGTTTTGACGATTTCGATCCAACGCGGCTTTGCCGATGAAGTCCGACTTGCTAGGGTTTATGGCAAATCCCAGTCCAGACTCCAGCGCGTCGCCGCCCGAAGCGAAATCTGCCCGCGCGGCCAACCCGGCCTCAATCCGAATAATCTCAAGCGCGGCAGAGCCCATGGGTTTGATGCCGAACTCTTCTCCGGCCTCCATTAGCGCATCCCAAAGAGCCGGTGCGTCTGACGCGGAGCAAAAGAGTTCGTACCCCAGTTCGCCTGTATACCCCGAGCGCGACAACATGAAAGGCAGACCTTCGCGATTGTGCAAACGCGCAACCGTGACGCCAAACCATTTGACTTCATCGAGAGACGGATGGGTTGTCTGAGTGAAAACTATTTTGCGCAGAACATCGCGCGATTTAGGCCCTTGAAGCGCAAGGTTGGGCAATGCCCCATCCAAAGCCTGGACCCGCACCTGCAAGCCTTCCTTTAGAGCGATAGCTTCGAATACGCGGGCACTTTCTTCGGCCCCACAACACCAACGGAATAGGTCGGGCGCAAGGCGGAACAACGTGCCATCATCCACGACATTTCCGACCTCATCGCAGATCAGCGAGTATGTGCCGCGCCACACCGATAATCTGGAGATGTCGCGGGTCATCGCCCGTTGCAGTAGCTTCTCGGCATCTGGCCCGACAACGTCATATTTCCTGAGTGAGGACATATCCTGCAATGTCACGCGCTCGCGGCACGCCCAGTACTCGCCGACAGTGCCGATAGAGGTATAGCTGACAGGCGCCCAGATATCGCGTGCAGGGGCGAAGTTCTTTGTCAGTTTCGACGTGGCAGGGTGGAACGGGCTTTCCTGACTGACCAACATTGGGGCGTCTTCCCTTTCTCGCCACGCAACGGCGCGCTGTATTGGCGCGTCGGGAGTATAGATGCGCACATGGACATCCGTTGGATTCCATCCGTTGATCGGGTCGATGTCATCCGGGCAAGCGGTACTGACACAAAGAAGAGGGTCTAGCGCCTTCATTACCACATAGTCGCCGGGTCGTGAGTGACTCTCTTCTGTCAAAATCTGGTGCGTGCTAGGATCGACCCAAGTGTTCCAAAAGAAGTTGATAGCAGCCCAAGCTGGTCGGCTGCTTACACCATAGGGGTCAAGTGCTCTGGAGATATTGTCGGAGCAATTCAGATGACCGGGAAAGCCACGGTCTTCGTATCCGCGCGCAGTGCAGGCCATGCCAAACGCGTCGTGGCGGCCGCAGGTGTCTTGCAAAACCTCGAGCATTGGGCGCTGATTTTGATCATAAAACTTGTTGAGTAGCCCTGGGGTCGGGTAGGTGCTGCGGACCATTGATCGTGTCGCGGTGCTATCGATCGTGTACTCTTTTCCGCGCTCAAGGTCCTGCAATGACAGTGCCATGAAATCGGAGCACTGCTGACCCTCGAGATCAATAATTTGAACAGCCTCACCGGGCTTCAGTTCGTAGGCCATGGCCGTCCCGCGCTTTACTGTGAACTCCTCGCGGATTAGGCCCAGTGCCTTTGGCAGTGGAGTGCCCGTAGTGGATGCCGCAGGTTTCAGAGAGAACTCAATTATGCCAGGTGATTGGCACTCAATCAGTTTCGCCGAGCTGTACGCCTGGATAAGCCAAACCGAGCATGCGCCACGTGCTTGCAAGACCAACATGTCATCAACTGACAGCGTTACCGTTACAAATGGCTCCGGAAAATGCCCGCCGTGTGCAGCGATCCAACCGCGCAGCGGCACACTATCAAAGTCGTCAGCATCCACGACTTCTACAGCGTCCAATCCAAGTAGCTCAGGGCACAAATGGCCTCGCGGGTCGAACACCATTGCGGAGACTGTTTGTCTCGTCCCAAACGGACGCAATGAGAGAATGTCCTCACTCTTCAATTCAAGATGGAGCGCTTGTCGTGGCCCAAGCCTGCCAATGCTTGTCTCTGATTTTTTAGGAAACCCAGGGAAACGCCTGCCATGGCCCGAAAAGCCAATGTTGCTGAAGTCGTGTTGAAAGGCCGCTCCGCGCACCCAATCCCCCAATTCGCCCATTTGGCGAGGTTTTCTCTTATGAAACTAGTTTCTTTGGTTGTTGTTGCGGGAGTCAAGCAATTGTTGTAACTAGTTTCACTTCGTGCGAAAATTTGCGCGATATGCCTGTTCGCGAACGCAAAAGAGCAAATCTCAGGGATGTCGCGAAGGCGGCTGGTGTATCCGTTGCGACGGTTTCACGTGTGCTGAACACTCCCGAAGTGGTTTTGAAAGAGACAAGACTACAGGTCGAAAGAGCAATCGCAGAATTGAGGTTTCACCCAAGCGCAGCAGCGCGAGCCATTAACAGTGGCCGAACCAAGATCATCGGAGCGCTCATTCCGTCATTAGACAACGACACGTACGCACTGACGATTGAGTCCATTGAGAACAGGCTGGGAGATTTCGGCTTGTCTTTGGTCGTCGCAACAACTGCCGAAGATCCAAAGCAGGAGTTGCGTCGTGCTCAAGACCTCGTGAACATCGGCGTGGAAGGTCTCTTTCTGCCCGGAGTGGACCATAGCGACGCGCTTCATGATCTTATTGAAAGGACGGGTATTCCAACGGTTGTGATCTCTTACTTTCAACCAGATTTCATCTATCCAACGATCGGCTATGACAACCAGAAGGCCAGTGGTCTTTCTTTGGCTCATTTGATTGAACTCGGGCATCGTAATGTTGCTGTTGTGCACGGACCAGCGGCAAGCAACGACAGGACGCGTGAACGCGCAAAAGGGGTCTCCACTGTTTGCTCTGATGCGGCGCTTGCGTTCTTCGAAACAGAATTGTCAGTTGCCGGAGGGAGCACGGTTGTATCGCGGCTTCCAAACAACGGAGAGAATTTCGACGCGTTTCTGTGCTTGTCGGACATTTTGGCATTCGGTGTGCTCTTTGAGTTGCAACGTCGTGGCGTTCTTGTTCCAGAAGACGTTTCGATTATTGGCATACATGACGTGCCTGCCTCTGAGTCCGTGTTTCCGCGGCTGTCCACGGTCCGGCTGCCAGCACAGCAAATGGGTCGAAAGGCGGCTGAAGCTATGGCAAAATGGATCGAAGACGGCACGCGTCCGGAGTCAGAATGCTTCGACTCCCAGCTCATCCAGCGCGAGACGACCGCACCCAGGCAAAGTTGATCAGCTTTGTCGACCGCGCCTTCCTGTTTGGATCACAACATTTGTGCTGAACTAAACGTCAAGGTATTCGCAAGGGAAGAGCAGCAATCAGGACGTGCAAGAACCGTCTCTGATCGCATGCACTGTTGGATTTCATGGAGGAAAGAGGCTTCCTCTCTTACCCAGAATGCGAAATGCCGCGCGCTTTCATCTTTCGGTAGATTCTGACCCGTCCCATTCCCAGTACCCGCGCTGTTTTCGAGACATTCCAGTTTGCGTTGCCCAATGCGTCCAGAATGAATTATTTTTCATTGCTGCCAATCAACTTTGCGCCCGTTCTGGGACGGTTGAGGCGGGGCTGCGCGATCTCTGACCTTCCACGGGATTTTTCCTCCATGTGGAACTAGAGTCCGACCCAACGAAGGGACGGACAATGAAGCGATCAAGATTTTCGGAAGAACAGATCATCGGCATTTTGACCGAGCATGAGGCTGTTGCGACGTGCGCTGATCTCTGTCGCAAGCATGGCAAGCCGGAAGGGACGTTCTAAAACTGGAAAGCCAAGTTTGGCGGCATGACAGTTTCCGACGCCAAGCGGCTCAAGGCGCTTGATGACGAGAATGCAAGGCTGAAGAAGCTGCTGGCCAAACAGATGCTGGTTGGGGCGGCGATGAAAGAGCCGCTGTCAAGTAAATGGTAAGGCCCGCTGTGAAGCGTGCGGCTGTTGCACGTCTGCAGGCGCAGATGGGTCTGTCGGAACGGCGGGCCTGTCAGATTGTTGGGGCGGATCGGAAGATGATCCGGTATCGGTCTGCTGCGCGATCTGGCCAATGAACGTCGCAGGTTTGGTTACCGACGCTTGTTCATTCTGCTGCGTCGCCAGGGTGAGCCTTCGGGCATCAACCGCAGCTACCGGCTCTACCGCGAGGAAGGGCTGGCCATGCGCAAACGCCGGGCAAGACGGAAGGCTAGCGGTACGCGTGCCCCGAGCCTGGGCGGCAGATTACAACGACGAGAGCCCCATTCGGCCCTCGACTACCAAACGCACAGAGCATTCGCCGAGGACCTGTTTACCGCAACCGACAGCCGCGCTTCGCCACTTGAAGTATCCGTGCATCTGTCAGTTGCTCCGCCTGCGCCAATCGGCGTATCAACCCAAAGGGCTCCGGTCCCGGGTGGATGAAATATCGGTGGCAGGTCATCTCGAGATCAAGTTTTGACGTGCGCTTGCCATCGCCTAGCAAAAGCGCCTGCCGAAGGACGTTACACAACTCACGCACATTGCCTGGCCAATCATAATTGTTGATTGCGGTTTGTGCTTCTTTGTTAAAGTCGATGGGCCGGTATGCAAGCTCAGAGGTCAATGCTCCGACCAGAATATCTGGGCGTTCTCCTTCGCGCACGGGAGGAAGAACAAGCCTCATTCCCGACAGAAGGCCGTAAAGGTCGTCGCGAAACAGGCCTTTGGTCATCGCTTCCTGCGTCGGATTTCGACTTGTACTCAAGATTCTGACCGCATTTCCAATCACACTTTCGGCGTCCTCTAATAGGCAGCGGAACATAGGCAAGCTGACAATCACGACAAACGCCTCAAGTTCTGAGCGTCCCTATTCCGAGCTTTACGCAGGTTTCATTCGTGCCTACCCGAAGGTTCAGATGACGCTTCATCTATCCGATGAAAATGTGAGTTTGGAGGGATCACAATTTGATGTCGCGATCCGCGGCCGCGTGACGGACCTGAGCGACAGCAGCTACAAGGCGCGCAAACTCGGTAATCTGGATTTTTGCGTTTTCGCCTCGCCTGATTATGTCCGAGGACGCCCGCCCCTTAAATCCATCGACGACTTCGCTGACTGGGACCGCATCGCCTGCCCGGCGATCCCGTGGGCCAGTATCGCGACCACTTTCGAGGGCTCACCGCCTACGCGCGAACCGCGCTCTCTCATCGCCTGCAACAACTTTGCGATGGCACGTACCTTTGTCGAGGACGGCATGGGGTTCATGATCGAGACATACCCTCTCGTTGCCGAAGACTTAAGAGCGGGAAGACTAGTGGAAGTATTGCCTAATGTGAGGTTACGCCCGGTCGATGTCTGCGCAGTATATCCAGCCAACGCCCCGCGCGACAGTCTTACCAGACTGTTCGTCGACTATGCCATAGCGCAAGACTAGCTATTCGGTGACGGCGGACAATAATAGCGACCGTTCGTAAAGTAACTTTGGCATAAACAGCGTTCAAAAACGAAAGCCGCCATTCGTGCAACCGCAGCGAATTGGCGCTTCGTCCGCCACCGCTGACCTCCAGTATCCCAACTGAACTACTGTCTGCCGTGGTCAAAAACACCGTCAGACTGATCAATGGCTCACGAGGTGGATTATCCTGCAAGTTCAAGTGGGACAGAGGCCCAAATTTCGTCAGCGCCGGATTTCACCCGGGTACGCAACTGACCTCAAGTTTGCAGCGTAAGATGGCATTTGCTGCGCTTTCAGGATGCAAAACCGCCGCTCGCGCAGGAGGTGGTTCCAACCTCACACGGCGAGCGGAAATGCGAACGTTTTAACCCTCGGCGCGTTTCATCTTCTGGTGTTCGTCCTCAACGAGGCCAATCTTCCAGTAACCGGAAATATAGGTATCGCTCCGGGGCAGCGCTTTTTCCTGTTGGAGGAAGGCGCGCAAGCTGCGGATCACCCCGGATTCACCGGCAATGCAAGTTTGCACGCGACCCTCCGGCCACTGGAGACCGCGAATGAAGTCTTCCTGTTGGGTGGAGGGCACTTCAACATGTGGATGGATCAGCCAGTGCATCTCGATCCCATCCGGGGCGTCAATCGGCTGACGGTCCTCTTCCGTTGGGACCTCGAACAGTGCCACACCTTTGGCATCGCGCGGCATTGCCTCCAGCGTTGCCGCCGCAACGGGAATGGCAGAGGGGTCCGCGGCCACAAGATACCAATCCGCGCTGAAATCGGTAACTTTTGGGGTGCTTGGTCCCATGAACCCGATGAAATCGCCTTCCGAGGCCTGTGTCGCCCACCGCGAAGCCGGACCGTTATCGCCATGAGCGACGAAATCGATATCCAGTTCCTGTTCATCCGCCCGATATGCGCGGACGGTATAGGTGCGCCTGATCGGCGCCGGACCGTTGGCCAATCGGTCCGCAAAGTCATCGCGCGTTTCGCCTTGCTCGGGGATCAGAAGCTTGCAATTGCCGCCCTCGCGACCTTCGGGAAAACCGGCCAACTCCGGACCAACGAGCGTCACGCGGATCATATTGGGTGTCAGCCGCCACGCCCGCTTGACCGTGAGCAATCGCGGACCCGGACGGCCCGTGGCCGCGCGCAACGTATTCTGTACTATTTTGACAAGGCTCATGTGTTTCCCATTCTCATTCTGACTATTATTGTCAGAAATTGGGGAAGCTGTCACTCGATACAAGCACGGGCGAGCCGTATTCACTGTTCGGTGGCAAAGAACGATCGCGCAGTTGCACACCATCTCTTTGCATTTTGTGGCACCAACATAAGAGGAGTGCGCTCCGTGCCCGGCAGAACGACGTTGAACATCTCACTTCCCGAGGTCATGCGCGCCTGGGTTGAAACCCGTGTCAACAGCGGTGAGTTCGCGAATGCGAGCGACTATGTCCGCGATCTCATGCGTCACGATCAAGAGCAGGTGAAGGAAGCGCTCGACGCCAACACCGTAGCAGGCATAAGGAAAGGCATCGCGGATGTGCGGGCGGGCCGTCGGCACGACGCTGACCAGGTTCTTGATCGGCTTGAACGCAAGTACAAGGCCGATCCTGACACCTAATGAAATTTGTTTTCACTGCCGAGGCCGAAGCTGATTTCGAGTCCATTGGCGACTACATAGCCGTGGACGTGCCGCAACGGGCCATATCCTTTCTCAAATAGGTCCACGCGGCCTGCATCAACCTCAGCGCAGAACCGGCAAGACGCGTTGTCGGCCCCTTCGACGGCATGTCCGTGCGCCAGTCGAACCACGGACGATATCGAATCTACTTCTGTTGGGATGAGCAAGACGACACGGTCCGCATACTTTATATTCGCCATTTGTCGCGCAAAACCTGGATTTTTCGGGCGCGACCTAGGCTCAGGCGCTTTCGCCGCACCCATCGGCCACCACCCGCATCAACTGTTTCGCATACAGATATTGTTCCGGTGAAATATCGTTTTTGTTCAGCAACTTAACCGCGCCAACTCCTGGTAGTCACTCGATGTATTAGAGTCACCATTAAACAGCACCTCGTCGCTAATATAAACTTATCGTGAGGGATGTTCTTTACGTGGGGAAAACGGACAGCATATAACACTCCGGGTCGACACTTTATCACCCGGCAGTTCTGCTGTGCTTGGTGACGAGTGGTAATACGTAATTTGGTAGTGTCGGGGTGACATGACTTCGGATTTAAATCGTTGCGCTGTTTTGCGCAAGTGGGGGGTGTCGGCATGAGTGCGTTCGACACTTGTATATATAGTGCGGACGCCTGCACATCTTCGCTGCTTGCTCAACCGTCGGCGCCGCTTATCAAGCACTTTGCATCACGAACTGACGCGAGATTGCTGCTGCCGGACTCCATTTCGATCACGGCAACCTCATTACGGCGACCACAGCGCGACACGTCCGCGCCGCATTTTTCGCGGAAGAAGTTTTAACGGTTCAGACTATGCAAGTACTTCCTCCGAGAGACATCTCGATTTCCACCGAAAAATACGCGCGCGTCGAGGCCCTCTTAACGGGTACCTACGATCCTGAACTGAGCCTTTTCGAGCATTTCCGCCGCATTGCCGACATCATGGATGATGCGCCGGCAATTCTGCACTTTGATACGCAACTCACCTATCGCGCCCTCTTGGATGCCGTCGAGAGGCTCGCAGCGCGCTTGGTCGATGCTGGCATCGGCCACGGCGATAGGGTGGGCATTCTGGCGGAACGCGGCCCAGAGGCGATTGTGGCTATGCTTGCCACGACCCGGATCGGTGCATCTTACACGCCACTGGTGCCAACCTATCACGAAGCCCAGATTGGGTCGATCATCGCTGATATCGAAGCGTCGGCCCTGATCGCTGGTGCAGATCTGCTCACGGCGGCCCATGAGGCAGCGCCGGAAGGCTGCAAAGTGCTCGACGCAACCAGCAACGAGAAACCGACATTTGCGCAGGAGCTGCCCGCCGCCCAAGGCGATGACATCGCCTATGTCCTTTATACTTCCGGATCGACCGGCAAGCCCAAAGGCGTGCGCGTGCGCCACCGGGGGATTGCGCGGATTGTCTACAACCAGCCCGTTCCGATCTTCGTGCCCGGCGAGCGCATTTTGAACTGCTGCACCCTTGCCGGCGACATTTCAGCGGGCGAAATCTGGGGCGCGCTTTTGTCCGGCGCATCGGTCGCCATCGTTGAAGAAGCGCGCGCCTCCATTGACGCCATCGGCTCGGCCATGCGACGCCACCAGGCCAATGTTGCGCTGATGTATCCGGGCATCTTTCACCTTCTGATCGATAGCGATCCGGACGCCTTCGCCAGCCTGCGCGTCGTCACGGCGGGCGGCGACACCATGTCCGTGAGCCATGTGCGCAAATTGCAAGCGCGATTTCCCAACCTGAAGATCGGCAACAAATACGGGCCAACTGAAACAACCATCTTCACCCATGTGCATATTTTGACCGCCGACGATCTGGCGGGGTCGGAATTACCCCTTGGTCATCCTATCGGACATACGGACAGCTATGTGCTGGATGAGAACTTGAAACCCGTAAAACCCGGGGAACAGGGCCAGTGTGTCATCGGCGGCCATGCGGTTGCCGCCGGATACCTGAACCGGCCGGACACCACGGCGGCCAGTTTTGTCGATCACCCCCTGCCCGGTGGCACCGGCAAGGTCTATTTGACCGGCGATATGGTGGAGCTGACCGAGGACGGTAATATCTTGTTTCGCGGCCGGGTCGACCGGCAGGTTAAGCTTGGCGGGCGCAGGATCGAGCTTGACGAGATTGAGATCTCCATCCGCAACCTTGACGAAATTGCCGATGCGGCCGTCGGTGTGGGACGCGTCAAGGGACGGGATCCGCAGATTGTCGCCTTCATGAAACCCACGGAAGGCGTGGCAACCGGCGACGCTTTGGTGGCGTCCGTCCGGGCATCGCTCGCCGCTACCCTGCCCGACACAATGATCCCCCGCAGCTTTGAAATCCTTGATGAAATGCCCCTATCGGGCAACGGCAAAACTGACCGTAAGGGCCTGATTGCCGGTTGGGAAACGCGCGCGAGCGAGGCAGATGCCCGCCGCAAGGCCGCCCGCACCGAAGCCAAAGCAGAAAATGCCGACGAACCCGCGATCGACCGGCTCGCCCTCGCCCGTTACATCGAAGAGACGTGGAGCGCCCTGGTAAATGCTGATGATATCGGCACCAAGGCACAGTTTTTCGATGTTGGCGGCACTTCGATGATGGCCCTCGAATTTATCGAGATGTTGCGGCGCGACCGTGGCCTCGACCTTTCGGCAACGGATTTCTTCGATGCCCCGACCATCGAAGGCATCGTCACCCGGCTCGCAGGGACGTCTCAGGTGCCCGACGCGGCACACCGCGCGCCTACTGTCGCCGCCCGCGACCAGAAATCAGACCTGATCGCTATCGTTGGCATGGCCGGACGCTTCCCCGGGGCGCGGTCGGTCAGCGAATTCTGGCAAGGGCTGGTCGAAGGACGCGAGATGATCTCGCATTTCTCCGAGGAT
This sequence comes from Pseudomonadota bacterium, assembly GCA_039024895.1. Classification (GTDB taxonomy): domain Bacteria; phylum Pseudomonadota; class Alphaproteobacteria; order Rhodobacterales; family Rhodobacteraceae; genus JAJDOD01. The sequence goes on from JBCCPJ010000007.1 coordinate 127,606, forward strand.
GAGCTGGAAATCGACCCGCGCGACGCCGAACCAGACACGCCGTACGTCCTGTCGCGTGGCACGATGATCGACGCGGACAAATTCGACGCTTTGCATTTCGGTATTCCGCCGCGCGAGGCGGAGCGGCTCGACCCGCAACACCGGATTATGCTGGAGGTCGCCCAGACAGCGCTTGAAGATGCAGGCCATGACCCGGATCGCTTCGCCGGAAAGATCGGCATCTTCTGCGGCGCATCCCAGTCGAGTTACCTCTTGAACAACCTGCTCGGTGCGCCCGGTGCGGCGCGGCAATTGGCGGCCGGGTATCCGGTCAAGGACTTCGCCACGCTCTTCGGCAATGACAAGGAGTTCATCGCAACACGGGTGGCTTACAAGCTGAACCTGAAAGGTCCGGCGATGACGGTGCAGACCGCCTGTTCGACTGCGTTGACAGCGGTTTCGCAGGCCTGCAATGCCCTGCGTGAAGGCCAGGCCGATATGGTGCTCGCCGGAGCTGTTTCCGTAACCTTCCCCACCAAGCGGCCCTACGCTTATCTCCCCGAAGGCATGGCCTCCGGCGATGGGCACTGCCGCACATTCGATGCCGAGGCATCGGGCACTGTCTTCGGCGATGGTGCGGGCCTCGTCGTGCTGCGCAGACTCGAAGACGCGCTGGCCGACGGCGACGACGTGATCGCAGTCATTCGCGGTGTCGGCATCAACAATGACGGTGCCGAAAAGGCCGGATACGCCGCGCCGTCGATCCGTGCGCAATCTGACGCCATCTTGACCGCCCACCGGAACGCCGGGATCGCGCCGCGCCAGATTGGCTTTGTCGAAGCCCATGGCACCGCCACGCCGCTTGGCGACCCGATTGAGTTCACCGCCCTCCAAACCGCGTTCGGCGCCGGGACGGAGGAGCGCCAGTTTTGCGCGCTCAGCTCTGCCAAAACCAATATCGGGCATCTCGATGTTGCCGCCGGTGTTGCGGGCCTCATCAAGGCCGCGCTTGTGCTGAAGCACGAAAAAATCCCGCCACTTCTGCACTTTACGAAGCCAAACCCACGGATTGACTTCGAAGATTCCGCTTTCTACCCGGTGACGGAGGTGACCGACTGGAGCCGGGGTGACACGCCCCGCATGGCCGGTGTTAGCGCCTTTGGCGTCGGCGGCACAAACGTGCATCTGGTGCTCGAAGAAGCGCCCACGACGGAGCAGACAGACCCAACGGACGCGAACGCCCTGCGCGTCTTCCCCGTCTCCGGCACCTCGCCAGATGCGATTGCCGCAAGTATCACGGAACTGGGCGCTTTCGCGGCGGACAGCCCCGCCGCTGATCCCGACCGTGTTGTGGCCACGTTGCGCGAAGGGCGACGCACCTATGGGCAACGCGCTGTCCTCGTCGCGCGGGACATGGCCAGTTTGGCTGAAGCCGCCGCCACCCATAAAGGTACGCCCACGAAGGCGGCTGAGCGCGCCGGTCTCGCGTTCCTGTTCCCCGGTCAGGGGGCGCAACATGTGGGCATGGCAAGGCACCTTCGCGAGGGTGCCCCGGTGTTTCGCGACGCGCTCGAAGAATGCACCCGGCTATTGGAGCCCGAGCTTGGCCTGAACCTGCTCGACATCATCCACCCGCCCGCCGATCAGGCGGAAGCAATGACAGAGCGGCTCCGCGACACGGCGCTGGCGCAACCGGCGATCTTTGCGACCTCCTATGCGCTTGCCAAGCAATGGGACCATTGGGGCGTGACGCCCGATGTCATGGTCGGCCATTCCATCGGCGAGTTTGTGGCCGCCACGCTCGCAGGCGTCATGGCCCTGCCCGACGCCCTTAAACTGATCGCGCTGCGCGGTCGGCTGATGGCGGATCTGCCGCGCGGCCTCATGGTCTCTGTCCGCGCCACCGAAGACGAAATCCTGCCCTATCTCGGGGCCGGTCTGGACCTTGCCGCCGTTAATGGCGCGAAAGCCGTTGTTATCGCGGGGTCGGAGGAAGCTTGCGACGCTATTCTGCCCAAGATCGAGGCCGATGGGTTCGTTGCCTCCAAGCTGCACACCAGCCACGCTTTCCACAGCCACATGATGGAACCCGCCCTCGCCCCGTTCCAAGCGGCAATTGAGAAGCTGACGCTTGGCGCGCCGAAACGCCCGATCTTGTCCACTGTGACCGGCGATTGGCTGACCGATGACGAAGCGACAAGCGCCGAGTACTGGGCCATGCATATGCGGCGTCCCGTCCGGTTTTATGATGCAATTCAAGTGCTTTGGGCGGAGGGGCAGCACATGTTCCTCGAAGCCGGGCCGGGCCGGACGCTGGCGACACTCGCCGGTCAGAACCCCGATCGCGGTCGCGCGCAACCGGCCCTGTCATCCCTGCCCCATGCCCAGGCCGAAGACGCCGACAGCCATGCGGCCCTGTTGGAGAGCTTTGGCTTGCTCTGGGCAAATGGCTACCCTGTTGACTGGTCACGCATCGACGACGGGCGACCAAAAGCGCGCCGCTTGCCCGGCTTGCCGACCTACCCGTTCCAGCGGAAACGCCACTGGATCGAACCGGCGGCGCTTACGGTTGGAGACACAACTGACGAGTTGCCCGCTGTCGCCCCCGACGAAGCGGAGGCTACCCCCCTGCCTCCCGCAGATGCGGGTATGGCGGTGCGGCAGATGCTCGAAGACCTCTCCGGCGTCGAACCGGACGACATGGACGGCACCGCTACCTTCCTCGAACTTGGCTTTGACAGCCTGCTCCTGACCCAGGCAACGCGGGAAATCAGCGACCGCTTCGGCGTCACCGTGACCTTGCGCGAGCTGATCGACGGCCTGCCCAACATCGACACGCTCGCGGCTCATATCGAGGCGAACGGCAACCTGTCGGGCGCAGCACCGGCAGACAAGACCAAAGTCGGCTGGATGGCAGAGATCGAACGCCCGGCGCCGAAGCCCGATACGAAACCGGTCCAGACCTCGGCGCCGATGACGACAATCTCCCGCGATGCGGAAGAGATCACCTCGGAACAGCGCGCCCATATCGATGCGCTTGTGGCCCGCTTCAATGCGCGTACACCCAAATCGAAAGCGCTGACGCAACAATATCGTCAATACCACGCCGACCCGCGCACCGCCGCCGGGTTTAACCGACTGTGGAAAGATGCGGTCTATCAAGTGGTGTCCCATCGCTCGAAAGGCAGCCGCTTCATCGACGTGGATGGCAATGAATATCTCGACCTGCTGAACGGCTTCGGCCCCGGTTTCTTCGGCCATACCAATGAAATGGTCGTGGACCCTGTGCAGGAACGGCTCAATCGAGGGTTTGAAGTGGGGCCGCAACATCTCGAAGCGATGGAGGCTGCGCAGCTCTTCTGCGAAGTCACCGGCAATGAGCGTGCGAGCTTTGTTTGTACCGGCTCGGAGGCGGTCTATGCCGCCATGCGTCTTGCCCGTACAGTGACCAATCGCGATAAAATCGTGATCTTCCAGCGCGACTACCACGGCAATTTCGATGAGGTCCTCGTGCGGGGTCTCGAAGGCAAGGACGGCCCCCGCACCCTGCCTCTGACGCCGGGTATTCCCCGCGCCTCTGTCGAGAATATCGTCGTCTTGCCCTATGGCACGCCGCAATCGCTCGACTGGATACGGGCCCATGCCGACACCCTTGCCGCAGTAGTTGTCGAGCCGGTACAATCGCGTCGCCCGGAATGGCGCCCAGCCGAATTTGTGCGCGAAGTCCGCCGCATCACAGAGCGTTCCGGCGCGCTGATGGTAATGGACGAGGTTGTGACCGGCTTCCGCTTTGGTCCGCGCGGTGCGCAAGCCTATTTCGGGGTCGAGGCCGACCTTGTGACCTATGGCAAGATCGTCGGCGGTGAGATGCCCGTGGGGGTCGTCGCCGGGAAAGCCCGTTATATGGACACCTTCGATGGAGGGCAGTGGACCTATGGGGACGGCAGCTTCCCCGAAGCTCCCGTGACCTTCTTTGCCGGCACGTTCGTGCGCCACCCGCTGGCCATGGCCGCTCTCCGCGCCGTACTGTTGTTTCTGAAGAAGCAGCCGGAGCTTTTCTGGCGCAAAATCAACGCCAAAGGCGATCACCTGGCGGGAACGGTGAACCGCTGGTTTGAAGACAATGACATGCCCTTCGAGCTGCCCAACTGCGGCTCGCTCATGTATCTGCGGATCGGCGAGGATCAGAAATTCGGCAACCTCCTTGGCGTGCATCTGCGTGCGCGAGGGCTTTATTTGCTGGAAGGTTTCCCGTCTTATCTCACCGCCGCCCATGACGACGAAGACCTTGCCTTCGCCATTGACGCTTACAAGGACGCGGCCCTTGAAATGCGGGCCGGTGGCCTCCTCACCGGACGCGAAACCGTGCCCTATGACGGCCCGCATGTGACGACAGCGCCGCCCCGTCTCAGCCTGCCCGACGGGGAAGAGCGGATCGCGGCACAGATGGCGGCACCGGTCGGCGCGATGCACGTGCCCACCACCGCCGCGCAACAGGAAATCTGGACCGCGCTGCAATTCACGCCGGAACTGAACCTCGCCTATAACGAGAGTGTGCGGCTTGACCTGCGCGGCACTCTCGACGCTGATCTGCTGCAAAAGGCCGTGAGCCAGGTGGTCGAGCGCCACGATGCGCTCCGCTCAACCTTCACCGCAGATGGGACGGAGATGGTCATCCATCCCGATATGGACCTCGATATCCGCTGGACCGACCTGACCGATGATCCCGACCGGGAGCAGACATTGGCCGCAGCGCTCCGGCGCGAGGTCGAGGTCGAGCTTGATCTGGCGAACGGTCCCTTGGCGCGCGCCGAACTGCTGCGCATGACACCCGAACATCACGTTTTGATCGTGACCGCGCATCATATCGTTTGCGACGGATGGTCGATTGATGTGGTGATCCGCGATCTTGGCAAGATTTACGCGGCGTTGGTGGCGGGTACTCAGGCTGCGCTTGAGCCGGTGCAAAGCATCATCGATTACACCGCTGCTGAAGCGGCCTGGCGCAAAACCGAGGCCGCCGAAACGGTCCGGCATTTCTGGATGGACCTGTATCAGGGCGATATGCCTGTGATCGAAATGCCCACCGATCGCCCCCGCGGCAACGGTTTGGCCATGCGCGGGGCACGTCTCGATCTGGCGGTGCCTGCTGATCTGACAGAGCGTCTGCGTGCCATGGCGCGGCGCGAAAACCTGTCGTTCGTCACGCTGCTCTTTGCGGCCTGGTCACTGCAAATGTCGCGTCTTGTGCGGAATGAGGACATGATTATCGGGATGCCTGCCGCTGGACAGTCCGCCCGTGGCATGCCCGGTGTCGTGGGCCATTGCGTCCATTTCCTGCCAATCCGCACCGCCGTCCCGCAGGATATCAGCCTCAAAAGCTATTTGATGGCCACCCGTAACCGCTTCCTCGACGTGTTCGATCACCAAACCTACACGCTGGGCGAACTTGTCCGCGACCTCAACGTGCCGCGCAGTGCCGACCGACGCATGCTGACACCCTTGGTTTTCAACCATGACATGGGCATCGATCTCTCGGAGCTGAGTTTCGGCTCGACGGCTTCTACCCTTGCCACGAACACCCGCACGGTTGAGGTGTTCGATATCTTCCTCAACCTGACCGACCGGACCGACACGATTTTGGCTGAGTGGAGCTATAACGCCGATCTCTTCGATGCCGACACCATCGCACGTTACGCGACCGGGTTCGTGACCCTCCTTGAAGCCTTCGTCGATGCCGACCCAAAGGAAAACGTCTCTGACGTATCGGGCTTGCGGGCCGAGGATCGCCAACGCCTCTTGACCGATTGGCAGGGCGTGGAGGTTGAGTTTCCAAGCGATCAATCCTTGGCGCAGGTTTTTGCCGAGCGCGCCGCAGAGACCCCTCAGGCTACTGCAGTCATCGCCGGTGAAACGCATGTGAGCTACGGTGCCCTTGAAGCGCGCGCCAATGAGCTGAGCGCTGCTATGATGTCCAAGGGCATCGGTGCAGGTGACCGTGTGGGGCTGTGCCTCGACCGCTCCGTCGATCTGGTGGCCGCCATGCTGGCCGTGCTCCGGCTGGACGCCCTCTTTGTGCCCCTCGCGCCCAACCTGCCAAAGGCGCGGGTCAATTACCTGATGACTGATAGCGGCGCCGCGACCGTGCTCACGAAGGCCGCCTATGCCCAGCGGTTCGACTTCACCGATGCCGTTCTCGTGGAGGAGATTGACGCCGGTGACGCAGCGACAGTAGCCCTGCCGCCGCTGCGCACCCCTGCTCCGGATGCTGCCGCCTATGTGGCTTACACCTCTGGCTCCACCGGCCAGCCCAAGGGCGTTGTCGGCACGCACCGAGCGACGCTGAACCGCTTCGCCTGGATGTGGCGCGCCTATCCGTTCGAGACGGGCGAGGTTATGTGCCAGAAGACAGCGATTTCCTTTGTGGATTCCATCTGGGAGATCCTCGGACCCCTTCTGGCAGGGGTGCCGCAGGTCGTCATCCCCGAAGAGGTTGTCACCGAGCCCCGCCGTTTCCTTGAGACACTGGGGGACGCGGGTGTGACCCGTCTGCTGGTCGTACCCTCCCTGCTCCGCGCGCTGTTGGAAAGCGATCTTGCCCTCGGCGAAATCGCCCCCTCCCTCAGGCTTCTCTTTACTTCCGGGGAAACCTTGCCAGGCGATCTTGCCCGCCAATTCCTCGACAGCGCGCCCAATGTGACGTTGATCAACCTCTACGGTTCCTCCGAAGTGGCTGCCGATGTCACCGTGCACGAGATTACGGCGGCGGACCTTGACGGCGGCGCTGCCCCCATCGGGCGCGCCATCGATAACGCCCGGCTCTACGTTCTCGACAGCCACCATGCCTTGGTGCCCGTGGGAACGACCGGTGAGCTGTATGTCGGCGGCGCGGCCTTGGCAGCGGGCTATCTCGGGCGCGACGAACTCACCGCGGAGCGGTTCTTGCCCGACCCTTTCAAACCCGGTGGCCGGATGTTTGCGACCGGCGATCTCGTCCGCTGGCGCGCGGACGGCGCGCTGATGTATGAGGGCCGCGCGGACGATCAGATCAAGCTGCGCGGGTACCGCATCGAAATGGGCGAGATTGAGAGCACGCTCACGGCGATTGATGGTGTCTCAAGCGCCGCTGTTGTCTTACAAGGCGACGGTACAAACGCCGCCTTTCTTGCGGCCGCCATCGTGCCGCAGAACAATGTGCCGATCGACGAACAAGCGCTCCGCGCCGAGCTTGGTGCGGTGTTGCCGGATTACATGATCCCCGCCTATTTCCAAACGCTGGACGCGCTACCGCTTAACACCTCCGGTAAGGTTGACCGGCGCGCGCTCCGAAGCCTCCTCGTGCCGCAAGCTCCGATTGCCAGCGTGCCCTCCGATACACCACTGACCGAAGACGAACGCCGTCTGACAGAGCTTTGGCGCAGCTTTTTCCCGGGGCGCGACGTCGGTCCCGATGATAGTTTCTTCGATGTCGGCGGTCACTCCTTAATGGCGGTCTCACTGTTTGATCGGATCCGCCGTGAAATGGGCCACGACCTGCCGATTTCGACGCTCCTCCGGCACCAGACACCCCGGGCCCTCGCCGCGGTGCTTGCGGACGAAGGCCCGACGCAAACCAAATCCACATCCCTCAGCACCGAGGATTGGGACACGTCGACCGTCATTCACCCAGGACCCGAAGGCGCAGATACCCGTCCGGTCTTCATCGTGGGCGGCATCGGCGGCAACGTGAACAACTTCTATGAAATGGGCCAGCATCTGGCTCAGAAACGAGGGCTGGTCGGGTTTATGAACCGCGGCGTGATGGGTCACGAGCCCCGCGACACGTTCGAAGAAATGGCGGCGGAGCACATTCGCTATATGCGCCAGCACCAATCAGAGGGCCCCTATGTCATCGCGGGATATTCCGGTGGCGGGTATACGGCACTTGAGATGGTGCGCCAGCTGGAAGCGGCGGGCGAAGAGGTCGAGCATCTTTTGGTGTTTGACATCTATGCACCGGAATTCACCAAGAAACTGCGGGACACCTACAAACTGACCTGGCGGGAGCGGCTTTCGGAAGAAATGGTGCTTGTGCGAAAGCAGAACCTTGGCACGCTCGCCACGCGCGCCTTCTGGAAGGTCTTTTCGAGGCTCGCACCACGGCTGAACAAGCTGAAGAAGGTCAATGTCAGCGTTGCCGAAGCGCGCCATAAGTACATGCGCCAAAAGTGGCTTGCCGCCGCGCAGAACTATACCGGTGGCCCGGTCGAAACCGAAGTCACACTGTTCTGGATCGATCCCGATCCCAACCTTGTCGCGCGGATCGATATGGCCGCGATTGCCATTGATCCAACCTATGGGTGGAAAGCGCTTGCGCCGGAAAACAAGTACCGGGGCATTCGGGTTGCGGGGACCCACGCCGAGATGTTTGTCGGTGATAACTCCGAAATCCTCGCGACGCGGATTGAACAAATTCTATCGGGCGACCTCCCGGCCGGGGACGCATGACACAGCTTGAAGCCCTCCGCCCCCCTGACCTGCCAGGTGACGTGTGGCTTAGGTTCTGCAATCTCGATGATGACCGCGATATCGCCCTCTCCGAGGCGCGAGACGCGCTCTCATCGAAGGAAACAGCGCGCGCCGACCGCTTTCGTTTCGAACGCGATGCCTATCGCTACATCCGTGGCCGCGGCTTCGTGCGACAACAGCTCGGGCGGGCCTTGTCCTGCGCCGCTAAAGATGTGCCCTTGATCGAAGCGCCGAAGGGTAAGCCTGCGCTTGCAGGCCCCGGTCCGGGTTTCAACCTGTCTCACAGTGCGGGGCTTGCGGTTCTTGCCTTGCGCCAGAACGGACCAATTGGCGTCGATCTCGAACTTGACCGCGGGCTTGATCCGCTCAAGATCGCGCCCGCCTGCTTTCAAGCCCACGAAATCGCCGCGTTGGAGGCGCAAAAGGAAGCTTTGTCCCAACGCGCGCTGTTCCTGACCTATTGGACGGCAAAAGAAGCGTTGATGAAGCTGACTGGCGAAGGCATGGCGCTTGACCCGAAAGCCATCTCATTGCGTCTGCAGGGCACACACCCAACCGGGTTTGACGCACCTGCCCCGCATCGCACCGTACATCTGTGCCAACCGGACCTAGGGCCGGGCCGCACCATGGCCTTGGCCTGGAACACGGCGCAGGACACTTGAGGAATTTTCTGTATTTTAAACTGGGTGGGTAAATCGCTATGACTGATCGCTCTGAGGCATCTTCAATCCTTTACAAGGAAGTTTGGCTCTTCCTAATCTCAATCCTTATTTTGAACGCGATATTTGTCACCGCCATCGCGATGGAATGGTTGCCGCGGCGATACTTTGCGGATGGCAGACTTTATCTGCTGGTCGGCACCTTGGTCGGGGCCATCGTCGTGATGCGCGGTCCGCGTACCGTCATCGAACTGGTCAAACCGCTGCTGGTCGTGCGCTTCAACTGGCTGTGGTTCTTCATCGCCATGTTTTGGCCCATCGTGTTCTCGGTCACCTTCGTCATTGTCCGGTCTATCCTGACAGGGGATGAGATGAAGATCATCGGCCCCGGCTTTCAACTGTTCTACCGCGACGGCTTCCTCCTAAACATCTTCATCCTCGCCCTCATCGGCGAAATTGTCTGGGTGGGCTATTGTCTCAAGAACCTCAGCAAGTTCCATTCGCTTGTGCTGACGGCGTTGATCGTCGGGACGTTCTGGTCTCTCTGGTGGACCCCGATGATGTATCACCAGATCGGCATCGTGCCCAATCTGGAAATCATCGGTCTGACGATGAACATGATTGGCATCGCATTCTTTTGCGGGTTCTTCTACACGCTCACCGGCAGCGGGTTACCGATCCTGTTCATGCAGTTCTGCTTCAACAACAGCATTTTAGCATTCCCGGTCCTGCCCGGCGCAAGCAGCCAACTGAGCTACCAGATCTATTCCGGACTCTACATGCTGATCGGGATGTTTTGTGTGGTCATTCTGCTGCCCTACATCCAGCGGCGGCGTGGTATGGCCGCCGCGCCTGCGTGATCGGTCGGAGGGGGTGCAGCTAAGGCGCCGCCCTGCCCCAATTGAGTATTCCTGCGTCGATAACCGATCTCGGGCTTCAGGATCTTCGGCTTGGCGATTACATTCGCCCGACCAACTGGCCGACCTTCGATCTCATCCCGTCTTGCGCTAACGCGATTTTGTCGAGTTTGCGAGCGCAGAATATCTGCATTTGAACCCTGAGTGGTCCTTCTTTGCGGCTGTGAACCGGTTTCTGGATCAGTTGCCGGGCGATCAATGGGGTTTGGTTTTCTTCGATTGTCCGCCCGCCATCGGGTACCAATCCATGAACGCCGTCTTCGCAGCGGATATGCGCTATATCCCGTGGGGTCCTGGCTACTGGGAGTATGAAAGCACCACAAGTTTCATCGACCAATTATCGGAAGCCTGGGAAGATTTGGCGGATGGTTTTGACGGCACCTTACCCGCGGATAAGCTCACGTTGCCGAAAGCGTTCGCCGATGTGCGGTTTCTGCGGACGCGGTTCGAACCGGGCAACGATCTCCACCGTGCGATGTACGAAGCTTTTGGTAAGGTCTTTGGCGACAAGCTGGCAACGCATCCAGTGGAAATGACGCGCGCGGTTGAGCAGTCGGGCCGGTTTTTGAGTTCGGTCTATGAGATGGATTACCGCGAGATGACGTGCGAGACGTGGCGCCGCGCCCGAGCGAGTTTTGATCGGGCCTATCTGGAATTCCGGGATGTAATGCAGCCCCATTGGCGCGTGTTGAGCGATGAAAGCTTATCCGCGGATAAGGTTCTGGAAGAAGGAATTGACGCATGAGCACGAAGCGCGTCTTCGATATAACCCTCCCCGACGATATCGATGTGGGGGTGGTTCCTGAGAAAAAACAAAAGAAGCGCGGCCCGATGGCGAGCGCGGTTGCAGAGAACGCAGGCGCTTTGCAGGAACGCAAATCGGCGGCGGAAGCGATCCGGGACGAGAACAATGCCTTGGCCCATGAGTATGTGGCGCTGCGCGATGCCGGTCATGTGGTGGCGCAAGTGCCCCTTGATGCGGTCAAAACGTCCATGCTGGTCCGTGATCGTTTGACGGCCGCCGATGATGCGGAACTTGAAGAGCTTGTCACGTCCATTCGTGACATCGGTCTTTCCAATCCCATTCGCGTCGTTGCGGGTCCTGACGGGGCCTATGAGCTGGTGCAAGGTTTCCGTCGGTTGACCGCTTACCGACAGTTGCACGCTGCCGATCCTACAGGAGGATGGGATCAGATCCCGGCGCTTGTCGTGACGGATGCCCCGGATATTGGCGGGCTCTACCGGCGGATGGTCGATGAGAATGTCGTACGAAAAGACCTGTCCTTCGCGGAAATGGCCCATGCCGTGCGCGTTTATGCGGGCAGCCCCGATACCGACGCGGCGGACGTGACGGCGGCGGTAGCTGCGCTGTTCCAGTCGGCCCCGTATTCGAAGCGGAGTTATATACGGTCCTTTGCCTATCTGTTGACTGTGCTTGAGGATGTGCTTGCGCATCCCACGGCGATCCCGCGCGCGCTTGGTGTTTCGTTGGCCCGTGGTCTGAAGGAAGATGCGAAGGCTCTGGAGGCTTTGCGGACCGATCTGGGCAGTGGGGCAGAGCGCTCGGCGGCGGAGGAGCTGGATGTCCTTCGGCGCCATGCCGGGATCAAGGCTGAGGCGGGCGAAGAAGCGGCACCTTCCAAGCCAGCAAGGACGAAAGGCAAGAGCCGGAGCAAGACGACGTTCCACCTGCAAAGTGCTGCCGGTCAGGTGAAATGCACGGCTGCCATTGGCAGACTGGAGATCCGCGTCGACCGCGATTTCACCTCCATCGAGCGTCAGCGTTTAGAGGCGGCGATTTCGGCCTTGGTTGAGGGTCTGGAGTGACCTTATCCGCGGATAAGGCCGTAAATATTGTTTGATTTCAATATTTTAAATTATTTCACAATACTCTGTAGGCGCATTCCGGGCCGGTTCGGATCACTTGTGCTTCGCATGTATAGCCGCGGGACGTAGGAGCCGTCTCTTTCCGGCGCGGTGAGCACCAGAATGTTTGGGCTTGTGGGCCCAGTAAGGGGTGCTGTGCCGCTGTCCGCCAAGGCGCGGGTGACGGCGCTGCGGATATCATTGGGGACGGCATCAGGGCGGACAGAAGCACTGCCAAAGACCGTAAAAAAGCCAGTAATAGAGACTTTTTCAGTCTCTGAGAGGCCAAGTGCCGCCAACCCATCGGTGACCTTGGTAAAGCGCGTTCCGTCTGCACGCAGCGACGACAGCCGTTCCGCTGGATCACGGGTCGCTAGGCCTGACGTCGCAAGCACCGCGAGAATGACCGATTCCGGCGCCAGATTGAGGTCGATCAACCCGTCGACCAATACCACCTTGATCCATGGGCCATCAGCCTCCACGAGAACCGGGTCCGAGGTATCCTTGAGCGATGGTGCGAGCGCGATGAGATCGGCGGTGCTGGACTGCCGTTCTGTGAGTGCTGCTTCAACTGGCAAGTCGGTTAGGGCACGTCGGGCCGTGGCCTGGACCATGGCAATGAGCGTTGTCACCAGCGTTAGAAGTACCAACACAGTGATCAAGACATAGCCCGGAGAGCGCCGAAGGTTGTTAGGGAGTGGCTTAATCGGGTTCACACGCGTCGCCCTCCCAAATTGGCCGAAACGCCGTGTACCCCGGCCAGAAAGCCGCTCCGTCGCTTGTCACGCGGATGGCAAGGGGTGGCACGTCATCGTTCCAGCTTTCGACCCATTCCCCGCCGCCCTCACAGCTGGCGAGGTAGGCGAGCGTTAGCGGGCTCTCCAGCGCCGCGCTGCTGTTCGTGGTGGCAAGTTCCGTGCCGTCGCCCGTGATCGCAGCTTGGCGAAGGGTTAGGGAATTGTCCTCAAGCGTCAGGGAAACGCGCTGCGCGGTGGCGTTGGGCAAGGCAGATGGGCTACGCACCGGAAGAAATGGCGCGAAAAATGATCGAGGATGAAGGTGGTCCCGAACACGCATCTCCTGCCTTCACACCGGCTGTCGATAAGCAAGGGCCTTACATGGGCCATGGCAATGACAACGAATGGGGTCTGCGATACGCCGATATTCTGACGCGGATCATGAACGCCGATATGGCGGTCATCGAAAGCGAGTATGATCGCGCGGTTATGCTGGAATTACCTGGAAACCAATACGCTGAGGGACGCCGCGCTGCGGACCGCTTCTGGATCAAACTGCGCGCCGCTTTCCCCGATGCAGAGTTCAAGATCGAGCATGTGATCGGTCGTAACGACCCACTTATGCCGCCCCGTGCAGCACTTCGCTGGAGCCTGCACGGTCCGCACGCCGGATGGGACGCATTCGGAAGACCAAGCGGTGCCGACGTCTACGTCATGGGCTTCAGTCATGCAGAGTTCGGTCCATGGGGCCTGAGACGTGAATGGGTCGGCTACGACGAACTCGCAATCTGGCGCCAGATACTCATGCACCAAGCATAACTGAACACGCGATCAAGGGAGATCACCATGACCATGTTACCCAAATTGACTATTGCGGCCCTTGCCGCTGCTGTCGCTCTACCAGCTTGGGCGGAGGGCTGTTCCTTCGAGAATACCTCCGTCCGAATTCTCTCCAACGACTTTCCCGCGCTCCATGCCGTGAACGGTAGGGCGCAAGACTGCGTGGGCGACGGGAATGAGTTCGTTCTGAACCAGACCAGTGAGCACAAGAATATTCAGGTGCCCGCATTGCAGGCGAACCCGGCCGAATACACGGTTGCCGTGGTCGCGAACGGGTCGATTGTTCCGTTGATCAACGAGGGTCTTATTCGGCCCCTGGACGACTTGGTGGAGAAGCACGGCGCGTCCCTTAAGCCAACCCAACTCATCAAGGTAAATGGGAAGACAATGGCCATCGCATTCATGGCTAACTCCCAGCACCTATTCTATCGCAAAGATATCCTCGAAGCGGCCGGTCTAGAACCGCCATCCACTTACGAAGAAGTTCTCGCCGCGGCGCAGGCGATCAAGGAAGAGGGCTTGATGGATCACCCTTTGACCCTCAACACGGCTGTCGGATGGCATCTCGGCGAGGAATTTGTGAACATGTACAACGGTTTTGGTGAAGAGTTCTTCAAACCAGGTACCGCCGAACCGTCAATAAACAACGAAACCGGCGTCGCGACGCTCGAAATGCTGAAGTCGCTTGTTCAGTTCTCCAACCCGGACTTTCTCACATTCGACGGCAATACGACGAATGCGCTTTGGTCCTCAGGCGAAGCCGCACTTGCAATTCAGTGGGGCAGCCGCGCAGCGCAGATGATGGAAGGCCAGTCTATTGACGTTGTAAAGGAAAACACCGTTGTAGCCGGTATGCCGACAGTAGGGGGCGGCGCCACACCAGCGTCAACTCTTTGGTGGGACGGGTTCACGTTAGCCAAGAACATCAGCGACGAAGAGGCCGAGGCGAGCTTTATCGCGATGGTCCATGGTATCCAGCCCAAGCTTCTGGAAGTGCATGCAGACAAGGCGATCTGGCTTCTGGACGGCTACACCCCCGGCCCAGGTGCAATCGGCGTCATTGAAAACGCAAACCGCGGGACACCTGCCTATCCGATGCTCCCCTTCATGGGGTTGCTTCATGGCGTCCTTGGTAACGAGTTAGGCGATTTCCTCCAAGGACGGGAAAGTGCCGAGCAAGCCCTGGCCGATGTCGAAGCGAGTTACATCCAGCAGGCGAAAGAGCAAGGCTTTCTGAACTGAATTGTTCGCGCGGGGGCCGTCATTGCTCCCGCGCTGAGACAGCGGGGCACTTTTGAAACATCACGTCTTCATAAGGATGATCTTGCCGTCCCTTGCGGCCATGATCCTGTTCATCGCCTTGCCGATTGTGTCGGTCTTTGTGCAGTCGCTGTTCGTCGAACATGAGCAGGTGCTTGTTGTCGGTGAGAATTGTGGTCCCTTCGGTTGCACACCTACGACATCGGTCGATTTTGAGGCGACAGAGAAGCTCCGCGAAGAAAAACCATTGGGGCGCTACGCAGGCTTCAGCACATATCTGGGGCGCAATCACCTTGCGACATCGGACGTCGCCGCCGCCTGGGGAAGCTCGGAGGGTATCGGCGATTTCATTTCCTCCTTGATGAACCTAAGGTTCTACAAAGCGCTGATTTTTACCCTGACCTTTACCGCCATGGTAACACCTTTTGTCGTCCTCCTGGGGCTCGGCACGGCGGTTCTTGTCAATGCCCTGCCCCAGATCGTGAAGGGACCAACAATTTTCGTCACACTTTTACCGATGATCGTGACGCCGTTGATTGGATCATTGGTGCTTTTTTGGATGATTGATGCCCGCGGTATCCTTGGAGCGACGCTAGCAGAGCTCGCAGGGGACCCGGATTTGTCCCTCAAAGCCAGCCTTCCACTAACGTGGGTGATGCTAATTTTCTATGGTATCTGGCACTCGTTCCCGTTCGCATTTGTCATTCTGTATGCTGGCTTGCAGACCATGCCCCAGGACACACTTGAGGCGTCAATGATCGATGGCGCGAACCGCTGGCAACGTCTGCGTTACGTGGTCGTTCCGCATCTGATGCCGCTTGTCGTATTTATTTCGCTCGTACAGCTCATGGACAATTTCCGGGTCTTCGAACCGATCGTAGGTTTTCAGGCGCAGGCCAACGCAACATCGCTTAGCTACATTATCTACGACGATCTTCGCGGAGGCGAGATCCAGCTCTTTGGCTCCGCGGCCGCCACCTCGATGCTCACCATCCTCGGTGTCGCCGTCCTTGTTACGCCGGTCGTTGTGCGCACTTGGCGCGACTTCAAGCAACGGCGGAGGATTTGACCGTGGCGAACCAAGCAATGACGCGACCGGTTTGGCAAACTATCACGATTTGGGCGCTTGTCTGCGTACTCTTGCTCGTAGCGTCCTTTCCGTTCATTTGGACACTTTGGGGGTCGTTCAAAGTAGAGGCGGATTTCTTCTCGAAATCGGACTGGCAGCAGGCATTTTTTGGGATCAATACGATTGAGCAAACAGGCAGCGCATTTACATCCGAAGCCTACATCGGTGCCTGGGTGGAAGAAGAGTTCTGGCGTAATGCGCTCAACACGATGATCATTGTCGTTTGCGTCGTTGTGATTTCACTTACCCTTGGAACGATCGGCGGTTTCGCCCTCGCGCGCTCCGGACGTGACTACGCCTTCTGGATACTCATCGCCGCACTCATCTTTCGGGCCATGCCGCATATCACATTAGTATCCGGCTATTTGTTGCCATTCTTCGAGTGGAATATCTGGGGCGTCCTTCCAACCACAGTTATTGTCCTCGTCGCGATCAACCAACCGTTCACCTTGTGGATGCTGCATTCGTTCTTCCTCAACATCCCGAGAGAACTTGACGAAAGCGCGATGGTCGATGGGTGCACTCATTTCGAGGCTTTTCGCCGCGTGATCATCCCGGTCATGTGGCCGGGCGTGATCACGACTGGCCTCTTTTCCTTTCTGCTGGCCTACAACGACTTCGCTGTGACAGCGATCTTGCTCAGCCAAGAAAACCTGACGATGGTCCCAAAAATCGAAAGTTTCCTTGGCACAGTTCAAACGCAAGGCAACGTCATGTTTGCCGTTTCTTCTGTCGTATCGGCAACCTTGCCGCTTTTTCTTCTCGTGATGTTCTTCCAAAGGCAAATTGTCAGCGGACTGACTGCTGGCGCAGTGAAAGGATAGGAGGCATTCGTAAGTGTCTCCTTTGAGGGGAACTCCCTCCCTCTGGCCGGTGCCCGGCTTGCAAACCTTTATCCCGGGCACCGGCTTTTGTGTTCTCTGTTGCTTCAACTCGATCCGTCGTGATTGCAACACGCCCAAGGACGAAGTCGCCTTTTAGCCAAATCGTTCGTTGCTTTGGTGCGGCCCGCTAAAGCCGCCGTTCGTGGCCTTGGCACACAACAATGTCGGCAATTAGTTTTCTGAACCAAATCTGCATAGCTGATCGGTCTGCAGCGCGCCCCCAAATCAGCTTTGACTGAACTGTTGGCACCTCAAATGGCAGCTCGAACATTGTCACCGGAAGCTCTTTGTCCGCTTTCGCTGCCAAACGTCGCGGCAACGCCGCAATTACATTCGTCTCCAAAACAAGCGGCGGGAGCGTCGCGAAGTTGGATACACTGACAGCCACATCGCGCGTTAAGCCCTTGGAAGCTAACACCGTATCAATGATCCCTTTTTCGTCCGATCTGTGAGAAAGAAGAGCATGTTTATGCGCTAAGAAGCTGTCGAGTGTAACGGGCTCATCCAAGATTGGATGATCGAACCTTGCGATGCCTGCAAAGGACTCCTCACACAGGACCTGATGATGAAACCGCGTTGGAATGTTGGAAATCGGGGAAAGCGCGACGTCTGCGTGGCCAGCATCCAAGTCGTCGGCAATCTGACCTCGAACCATTCCAAGTGTCTTAAGACGGATGTTTGGCGCTAGATTTCGCAACGCGCGGACAATGTCTGGCACCACCGTCAATTCCATCAAGTCGCTCGTTAGGAGCGTGACCCTCCCTTCGTGAGTTTGAGGATCGTATGTTTTTGCAACGCTAATCGCGTCTTCTGCAGCGATAATGGCGGCTCGCACATGGTCTGCGGCATCCAAAGCCACCTGGGTGGGCATCATGCCACTGGGTGTTCGCACGAAGAGATCGTCGTCAAAGAGTGCACGTAGCCGAGCGAGTGCATTGCTCATTGATGGCTGAGCCAAGCCAATCCGCTCCCCCGCTTTGGTGACACTGCGCTCAGACATGACTGCGTCGAAGACAACGAGCAGGTTCAAATCTGTATTCCGAACATTCCTCATGGGAATGAACTGTATGGGAATTATCAATTGGAACAATCATCTACTGCAGCGCTAACTAGATTGTGTCCACCGCAAAGAAAGGAGATGATCGATGCCCGCAAAGCGCCGATCTGTTACACGAACACTTACTGGAACTGCAGCCGCTCTGCTCATCAGCGTCTCGGTTCCAGGCCCAGCCATTTCCGAAGGTGATGAACCTACTTGGGAAGAGTTTTCATACGAACCCTATCCCCTCGCGCGGGTTGCCGATGATAGGGACCGCTACCCGGAGGCTACACCGCAAACCCTAAAGGTGAGCCAGCACGGTGAAATCGAATATCTTGGGTTTGGCGTGTTCGGCACGCATTGGTTCGTCGAGGCAGATGGGCCTGTCTGGCATTTCGTGACGGCTGGTGACCCAGACGACAAGGTCGTCCTGATGGTTCATGGCTACCCTGATACGTGGTGGGCGAATGCCGAGGTCATGGCGCTTTTGTCAGATGATTTTTATGTGATCTCAGTTGATGTGCTGGGCTATGGTCAATCGGACAAAGGTCCTGAGATCGATGTCAGCTATGCCGGCGCAGCTCGAAGCCTTGCGGCGCTGTTGGACAAAATCGGGATCAGCACCTTCAATTTGATAAGCCATGACCGTGGCACAATTGTCAGTGAAAACCTTCTTGCCATCGAGGGTATGAGCGACCGAGTTTCCGCTTATGTACGGATGCAACAGTCTTTTGATCAACCGCACGGTCTACCGCGTCCGCCGCATGCAGCAATGGCTTCGGTCGAGTTTCAGAGCCAGGAAAATCTCGCGAGCACAGCGTATTCCAGCAACTATGGGTCCGTACATTTCCCCGATCGCTTTCTGAAGCGCCTCGATTGGGAATTCAGCTTTCCCGGGACACCCGAAGCTGCTGCGCGTACCTTTCAAGGCACCAGTTTTGATATCGAACTGGCGTTTCGAATGGAGAATGTCATTCCGAAGATGACGATGCCTGTTCTTTTGATCCAAGGCACAGATGACCCAGGGCAAAAGGCGGAAGAGTACATGACATCTGCTGATCTGTTGCCCGACGGGCGTGTTGCCTTGGTCGCGGCCAACCATTTCCTGCATGCAGAAGATCCCCACATGGTCGCGGACCTTGCCCGAGAGCTCTTCACCAACGGCAACGCCAATCGATCTGACATGGTGTTCACGCATCCGGTGAACTTCCAGTTTCCCGCGAAGAACTGAGGTCCTCAATGCAGTTCTTCCCAATAGGTCTTCGCGTCCTTCTGACGTTCGTTTTCGTCGCAGCAGGTGGTGCGAAACTATTTGGCGCGAGCATGATGGTGGAAACCTTCGATGCAATTGGCTGGGGGCAGTGGTTCCGGTACGTCACAGCCATAGTGGAACTTGGGGCGGCGGCAATGCTGTGGGTCCCCGTTCTCAGCATCCTTGGTGGCAGCATGCTTTTTGCCACGATGGTCTGTGGGGCGTTGTTTCACTTGTTTGTAATCGGACCATCTGCAGTTCCGGCGCTGGTGTTGGCCATGCTGAGCCTGACCCTCCTGTGGGTAGACCGCACAAAGCTTCAGCTTTTGATGGTGCGGTTGGGATTTGGCTGAGGCTGTGCGCCCAGACCAATCGTCTCCAAATGCGCATGCGCTGCGCATTTGGTCCGGTTGCCTCGCACGCGTGCGGCGTCTCTCATCTCCGTACGTCAATCCGCCCATTGCGACCTCCACCCAATCACAAGAGGAGTCTTCTATGTCCGCACGTAAATCCCTTTCCACCGTTGCTGCTCTAGCGTTATCCGCAGGTGCCGCGGCGGCTGACATACCCCAATCCTTCGGTATTCTTGAGTTTGGTCCAGACAATACCTTGTTTGTGGCGGACTCTGCCGGTGGCGCGATCCATGCCTACGAATTGCCTTCGGGCGGCGACGCACCCGAACAGGATGCAGCCTTCAACCTCATGGACGTCGATCAACTAGTGACGGAGGCCATGGGTGCCACCGGTCGCGTGATCTACAGCGATCTTGTGGTGCACCCTGTCACACGCGAGGCGTTCGTGTCGGCGACCGCCACCGTGGATGGCGTCAAAACTGGCGCAATTTTTGCCATCTCGCGCGATGGCAGCGTGCGCACTCTGGACCTAGATACATTCCCGTCGTCCAAGTTCACACTTCAGGACACGGCGGACGCCGGTGTCACGTTCTGGCGCGATATACCAGCGCCATCGTTGACGGTCACAGACCTGGACTATGCCAACGGCGAGCTCTTCGTGTCAGGCGTTTCAACGGGGGAGTTTGCTTCGACTCTGCGCCGCGTGCCGTTTCCTTTCGACGGCAGCGCCACGTCCACTAGCGTCGAAATCTATCACGCTGCACATAACCAAAACGAAACGCGCGCCCCAATTCGAGCCATGGCGATTGTGGATATCGACGGAACGTCGACCGCTGTTGCGGCCTATACATGCACTCCGTTGGTGACGATCCCAGTGGGTGATCTGGCCGATGGTGCCCATGTGACCGGCAAGACGATCGCGGAACTTGGGTACGGGAACACGCCGCTTGATGTGATCTCGTTCTCGGCAGCCAACTTTCAGGGCGAGGTTTCGAACTACGTCCTAGTGGTGAACCGGGAAATGGATGCAGACCTCATCACATTGGAAAACCTGACGGCTGCAGCCGGTAGTCCAGGGATCACCGAACCGGTTCCCTATTTGGGGGCAACATCGGGTGTGCAAACCGTGCCACTGCCGCTGTCCGGCGTCGTACATATGGCGGACCAAGATGGGCAATTCCTGCTTGCGTTGCGCCGTGATCTGGACACCGGCGCCATGGAACTTGTGTCGTTCCGCAAGGGATCGTTCTTCCGTCTGAGCGATTTTATCAGCGAATACAACTTCCCGGATTACGCCTATGCTGACGATGAAATGTCGAACGGCATCCGCATGTTCCAGAACCTGTTGAAAGCTGACGAAGGCTTTCCGGGGCAAATTCGCCAATGATTATTCGAGCTGGACTGGTCGTCGCCCTGCTTGGCGGGGCGACATCTGCATTTGCGACATGCCCCGCGCCCGAGGCAGGACGCGTGGACATTTACCCCACCGCCCCGGTTTTGCCTGAGAATTTGCTGCGCGTTTATGTTTACTTTCCGCGCTCTATGGGGACCTCCGCCGGTTTGTCACACATTCGTTTACTTGACGCCGAAGGCACGCATTTGGACGGGGTATTTCTTCCCACCAGAGAAAGTCTTTGGTCCCAGGATCGCCGCCGTCTGACGGTGTTGATGGAACCGGGCCGGGTGAAAACTGGATTGGATGCGAGCGAGGCTATGGGTCGTGCCCTACGATCCGGGCAGAGCTACACGCTTGAGGTTTCAGGTGCATCGTTAGACGCGGTGGGCTGTAAGTTGGGCGAAAGTACTACTGTTGTATTTCAGGTCGGACCTCCCGACGTGGATCCACCAGACCCCAGCAAGTGGGTCCTCAGAAACCCAAAGGCCGGGTCGCGCGACCCATTATCGGTCGTTCTTGGAAGTCCACACGATCATTTGTCCCTCGCGTTTCGGTTGCGGGTTCTTGATGCAAAAGGTTCGATCGTCCCGGGCCAGATCGGCTTAAGCCCGGGCGAGGATGGTTGGGAATTCACCCCACGTGCGCCTTGGAGGGCTGAAACCTACAGTTTGACAATTGAAGACAGCTTGGAGGACCTAGCTGGCAATCGACCCGGTGCCCTGTTTGATCAGCCAATTGGCCAGACCCTGGAACCTTGGCGCAATAGCCTAACGTTCCAGCCGGGGGCTTAGGTGAGGAGGGATTTCAGATGGGTGAGCATCGCTTGGACTTTGTCCGAGCGGTGCACATCAACATGGGTTACCAGCCAGCTCTTGACCGTCCATTCTGGAAGCGCGGGTGAGACCTGCTCCAATCCACCAACATGCTCGGCCACCGACACCGGGATAAAGCCAATTCCGGCCCC
Source organism: Pseudomonadota bacterium (assembly GCA_039024895.1). GTDB lineage: Bacteria > Pseudomonadota > Alphaproteobacteria > Rhodobacterales > Rhodobacteraceae > JAJDOD01. Next base: position 149,389 of record JBCCPJ010000007.1, read on the forward strand.
ATCGCGAATGGCGGTTTCGAGGACTTTTGGATTGGTTGATTTCAACACGACTTGCTCAGGGGTCACGTTCTTGGCGAGCCACGCCTCAAAAGGGGCGGCACTGTCTTGCACCGGATTGCCAACGAACCAATGACCCGAAAGATCCAGCAAATCCGGCCTGCCGTACCGCTCGATATAATCCGGATGCGCAAAGAGCGCGAATTCGAGCGTGCAAAAGGGCTGAACCACATAGTCGTCATGGGTAGGTTTGGCGCCTACACGCAGCGCCACGTGCGCTTCCGCGCGCTCCAAACTCAGAAGCTTGTTGCCGGTCGTGATCGTCACGCGCGTCTTGGGGTGGCGACGTCGAAAATTCAAAACCGCCGGCAGGATAAAGTCTGTGAGTGGAAAGAGCGTGGTGACAACGACCTCTCCAGCCACGTCGGCCTTTTGGACGCGCATGCGGGCAAAAAAGTCCTCCAGCATGTCGTGAGATCGCTCCGCTACGTCCAGAAACTCTTGCCCCGCATCCGTGAGCTCGTACCCCCGCCGATGACGCAAAAACAGACGCGTGCCCAAGGCCGCTTCAAGCGCGTCGACGTGGCGATTGACCGTCGCACGGTGCACGCCCAGTTCCGCCGCAGCCTTGCTGACTGTGCCCGCCGTCGCCAAGCGATAAGCAGTATAAATTTCGGTCCAAAGATCCATCATTCGCCTCTCAAGGTGGCATGTATGCGCCGCCATCCGCAAGTTAAGGCCGGTTTTGTCGCAAAAATGCGCACTCAATGCGCTTGTTGGGACATTGAGGTGGTGAGGCCAAAAGACAACCTGCACCCAAAGAGCTAAGGATCCACAATGAGAGTTCTCGCATTCGCTGCGTCTAACAGCACCAAATCTATCAACCGCGCCTTAGTAGGTTATGCCGCTGGAAGGTTGCAGGCGCTGCACCCTGCTGCCGACGTGGAGTTCCTTGATATCAACGATTTCGAGATGCCTATCTATTCCCCTGATCGCCAAATTGCAGACGGCATGCATCCGCTGGCCCAAAGGCTCTTTGACGAGATCGGAACTGCCGACGCGCTGATCGTCTCATTTGCGGAATACAACGGCTATGTGACCGCGGCCTGGAAGAATATCTACGATTGGATGAGCCGGATCGATCAAAAGGTCTGGCAGGACAAGCCACTTGTTCTTTTGGCAGCAAGCCCGGGACCTCGCGCAGGTGCGAATGTATTGCAAACCCAGGAACAAACCGCGCCGTTTTTCGGCATGGTTATCAAAGGTAAATTCGGGGTCGGAAACTGGGCCGACGCTTGGGACGGAGACGCCCTGATGCGGGACGAAGACCGCGACGGCGTAGAGCGAGCTGTCTCGGGTCTTCTGTCTTGAGCAACGATATCACGGAATAGGAAATAGGCGATGCAAGGAAAACGAGTAACGGTCGTCACGGGATCAACTGGCGGAATCGGTCGCGCCATCTCCGATCAGCTGGCCGCCGCCGGTTGTCACCTTGTGCTGGTCAACAGGAATGAAGCAAAGGCGCAGGCGCAAAAGGCGGAGCTCCAGGCAAGTCATCCCGGCGCCGGAGTCGACACCGTTACTGCCGATTTGATGGACGTGGCGCAGATAAAAGAGGCGTCCAATAAAATCGTTAGCATGCACCCAAAGGTTGACCTTCTGTTCAACAACTCAGGTGTATTGACCTCTGAAAGGGTGATGAGCGTGCAAGGTCACGAGTCAAACTATGCCGTCAACACGCTGGCAGCTTATGTGATGACGCAAGGCTTGCGCCCGGCACTTCGCAGCCAAGCAGGCGGTGACAAATCCATGATCGTCAACACAACC
>JBCCPJ010000008.1:0-137401 GCA_039024895.1 Pseudomonadota bacterium
TCCAACTTTGCGCGCCATCAACCTTCCGGTAACGTATCGCCATGGAGCAAGTGGTAGGGACACGTGTCGCGCGGCGTCGGGTGTTTTACATCCCAGGCTATGACCCCTATCCGCCAGGCCGATATCGTGACCTCTATCGCGCCGAGAGCCTAAAGCAGGCATTAATCTCGGGCTACCGGATTGAAAAAAAATCCGATCAAGGCGAAACCGGTTGGACGGTTCGGGCCGACATTGACGGTGCGCGCGTTTTGACAAAGTTCGAGGTGTTGGTCTGGGAAGACTTGGTTCCCCGCTCTACGTCCGCCAGCATCCCGCGCACTTATTTGGCGCTCCTCAAAACGGTGTGGATTTATGTTTCCACAGGAACGCTTCGCAGGCTCTCATGGCTTGCCAAAGGCCCCGTCCTGGCGGCGCTGTATCCTGTATTGCTTTTGCTTGCTCAACTCGCCGGGGCAATAGCGTTGGGCGCTTGGTTGGGTGGTTTCATTTCAGGGCTGGCGGTCTCCGCAGTAGCCGGTCTGGCCGCGTTAGTCGGGCTGACGGTTGACCCGTCTGGGTGGGGTCTCAGCCTTCTAGGCGACCTTCTTTTCTGGGGAATTTTCCTGCCCGTCTTGGTGGTTATCTTGCGTTGGTTCAAGGCGCAGGACGACAAGGTCTTCGCGTATTACTTGATGCAGGACTATGCTTACACCGCATCGCGGCGCGGGGCATATCCCAAGGAAATCGAGGCACGGCTTGCCGCCTTTCGCAACCGGATTGAGGCGGCGCGAAGGGACGAACTGGATGAGATTTTGATCGTTGGGCACTCTTCGGGGGCGCAACTTGCCGTGTCCCTTGCGGCTGATCTCCTGCGCGCGCGAGAGGCGCACCCTGACGACCCGACCTTGTCGCTCCTCACACTTGGGCAGGTCATCCCCATGGTGAGCTTTCTCCCCAATGCCGACCGATTGAGAGCCGATTTGCGGTACCTTTCCACGGCGGAAGAGATGGCTTGGCTAGATGTTTCCGCTCCCGAAGACGCATGTTCCTTCGCCCTCGCTGAGCCGGTGGCGGTGTCTGGCGTTGCCCCTGACAAGGGGCAGAAATGGCCGATTGTGATTTCGGCGGCGTTCTCAAAAACCTTGAAGCCAGAGAAGCTAAAGAAGCTGCGCTATCGCTATTTTCGGCTGCATTTTCAGTACCTTTGCGCTTTTGATCAGCCAAACGACTACGACTATTTCAAGATCACTGCGGGGCCCTTGATCCTTGCGCAACGCTTCGCTGGTCACACGTCGTCAAAGAGCCGAATTGACGTCCCGGCATCGCGGTTCACGTCCGTGGTAGCTTCGTCGCGATAAAACCGCCGAAATGGGTTGCACGCCCGTGGCACGTGTCGCTTTTGCGGTGCTGGCGTCTCTATTGACCAGACATCCGAGCGGTGCCGCCCCCTTCGATCTATGACCGCGCGCTGATGCGCGAAGTGCTTCTGAATCGCCCGCTGGAACGTCCAAAACCTGCTTCGGTATTACGTCGGTGTTACGTCGGTATCGCGTCGGTGCGCCGCAAGCTGGCGGTAATGGGCGAGCACATAGAGCCGGATCGCCGTGGCGAGGCCCGTTTCCATGTCCCGGCTCGCATCAATCTCGGCCGCTAGTTCATTGATCGCACGGCCCTGTTCCTCGGCGATTTCCCGGAATGCCGCCCAAAATTCGTTTTCCAAGGAAACGCTGGTCCGATGCTGGCGGAGCGTAAGGGAACGTTTGACCGGGCGGCTCATTCGCTCCCGTGGCTCTCATGGTCCCGCGCGGCTTTCTCAGCCGCCGCGCGATCCCCTGCCTTTTCCGCCTTGCTGCGTCCAAACTTGACGGCATTGGCATCCGCCTGCCGCTTGGCGGCTTTGCGGGCGCTGGCCTTGCGCACCTTGTTTAGGTTGACGACCTTGCTCACTTCGGCCCGATCATGTCTTCGGGGCGGACGACCTGGTCGAATGTGGCTTCGTCCACAAAGCCGAGGGCAATGGCCTCTTCCTTCAGAGTGGTGCCGTTCTTGTGGGCCGTCTTCGCGACTGTTGTGGCGTTGTCATAGCCGATCGTGGGCGCGAGCGCCGTGACAAGCATCAGGCTTTCGCGCATCAATTGATCGATCCGCGTCTCGTTGGCCGTGATACCGGCCACACAGTTATCGTTGAACGCGCTTGCCGCATCCCCCAGCAACTGCATGGATTGCAGCACATTGTACGCCATCATCGGTTTGTAGACGTTCAACTCGAAATGGCCCTGGGACCCGGCAAAGCCCACAGCGGCGTCATTGCCGATCACATGGGCGCAAACCTGGGTCATTGCCTCGCATTGGGTCGGGTTCACCTTACCGGGCATGATGGAAGAGCCGGGTTCGTTTTCGGGGAGAAGAAGCTCGTACAACCCACAGCGCGGGCCCGAGCCCAGAAGGCGGATGTCATTGGCGATTTTGAACAGGCTCGCGGCGCAAGCCTTCAACGCGCCCGACATCGCCACCATGGCGTCATGGGCGGCCAACGCCTCAAACTTGTTGGGCGCTGTCACGAAGGGCAGGCCGGTAATGCGGGCCATGTTGGCGGCGACTTCCTCGCCCCACCCTTTGGGTGAGTTGAGACCGGTGCCAACCGCCGTGCCGCCCTGCGCCAATTCGTAGATATCGCCGAGCGACGCCTCCACACGTTCAATCGACTTGGCCACCTGATGGGTATAGCCGCCAAACTCCTGCGCCAGCGTCAACGGTGTCGCGTCCATCGTGTGCGTGCGCCCGATCTTGATGATCCCGTCAAATTCCTTGACCTTCGCCTCAAGGGTGGCGTGCAGTTTTTTCAGGCCAGGCAACAGCACGTCGCGGGCGGTCATGGCGGTGGCCACATGCATTGCCGTTGGGAATGTATCGTTCGATGACTGGCCCATATTACAGTGGTCATTGGGGTGAACCGGCGTCTTCGACCCCATTTCCCCGCCGAGGATCTCAATCGCCCGGTTTGAGACAACCTCATTTGCATTCATGTTGGATTGGGTGCCGGAACCGGTCTGCCAGACCACCAGGGGAAAGTGGGCATCCAGCTTGCCCGCGACAACTTCCGAGGCGGCCTGGATCATCGCATCGGCCAGTTCAGCCGGGAGCTTGCCGCTCGCCTTATTGGCCTCAGCGCAGGCCTGCTTGATGACGCCGAGCGCACGCACCACGGCCACCGGTTGTTTCTCCCAGCCGATGGGGAAGTTCATCAGGCTGCGCTGTGTTTGTGCGCCCCAATACTTGTCCGTTGGGACCTCAAGCGGGCCAAAGCTGTCGGTTTCAGTGCGGGTCTCGGTCATGGGCGCTCTCCGTCTGGGCAATTGAGAGAGCTATAGGCAAGGTGCCGGGCGCTGGCAATCAATCCGCGTCAGGCGAGCCGGCGCAGGCTTGCGTCACTGAATTGCGGGTGATTGGAGAGAATGCGTGCGAGGTCTTCTTTCATTGAAGCGAAATCCTCCCCATAGAAGAAGAAACGCGTTTGGCCTTCGCTTTCAACCCAACCCCGGTTAACGCCGCTTTTTGCGATGGCGCTGCGGCACAGCTCCGCCAGGGACCGGCGGGTGTCCGCATCGGGTGTGATGTCATTGGCAATGGCCAGTTCCAGCCCTTCGCTGCGACCGAAGAGCATTGGCGTGCCCGGCGCATCGCTGAAGCGGATGGATGAACCACAGGGGGCCGAGAGCGCCTCAAGCATGTCCGCGACGGTGCGAAGCGCGGCGCGCCCCGGTTGGCGCAGGCCAAGGTAGAGATCGACGCCGATGACGTCCCCGTTGGCGCGTTTGCGCCGCATGCAGCCCATGACGGTGCCCAATGACGCTGCCGCAAGCTGATCTTTCAACGGCTTGGCAAACAGTTTGTCTGCATCGCGGTGGCCGAAACGCACCGGCATGTGGACATCTGCCAGTGTCACTTGATGCGCTGTACCGGCTTTGTGCTTGATGTTGCGAAAAAACATGCCCGACCCTTTGTTTCAGATGGTCGGACGGTGCAGCGAAATTGTGGCGGTATCGGGAGCGGAGGATGGCAGGAGCAGGGCGGTTCTGTGTGATTAGAGCGTCCGGCCTTTAACTTCAAATATCATACATCACTTTTCGCGTTCGACCGAAGGGAGAGGCAGCGAACAAGTGGTTCAGGTTTAAAGCCGGATGCTCTAGAACGTCCCGCCCTTAATCCGCGATACAGCCATAAGGCGGGGTGCTTTAGGGTTGATACGCGGCGCGTGTGGGCTGGGGTTGGACAAGTTCGTCCAACATCCAGGAGATATCCTCGATCTTCTCTGCAATCACATGGGTGACACCGCTTTCGCGCTGAACCCGCCCGGTCACCTTTAGCGCCCGTCCTGCGATGACGGCGCGGCGAAAGCGTTCGTACATCTTGCGCCATACAATGACATTGGAAATGCCGGTTTCGTCTTCAAGCGTGATGAAAATAACGCCCTTGGCCGTCCCCGGCCGTTGGCGCACCAGTACCAAGCCCGCCACCGCAATCCGCGCGCCATTGGGCGGCAGGTCAAGCTGGTCGTGGGGCAGGCAGGCAGGGGGCCGGGGCCAGGTCGGGTAGGCTAGCATAGGAACAAAGATAGAACATTCTATCCAATGCGCAAGCGGGACGACATAGCAGGAGGTTCCCTGGAACGTGCAAGCCCTCAACGCGTAGAAATGTGGGTCGCTTTTCCAGAGCGCAAAAGAGACCGGAACGCCCCCACAAAACGCTTCAACGCGCCGTACATGCATTCGCACTGGAATGCGGCCCGCAGGCAGCCTACCTATGTCGCGATCAAGTAGCGGAGTTATTATGGCCAAGATCACTTACATCGAGCACAACGGGACAGAGCATGTGGTCGACGTTGCCAACGGACTGACGGTTATGGAGGGTGCGCGCGACAACGCGATCCCTGGTATAGAAGGAGATTGCGGTGGCGCCTGCGCCTGTTCCACCTGTCACGTTTATATCCACCCCGATTGGGTGGAAAAACTGCCAAAAATCGACGCGATGGAAGAAGATATGCTTGATTTTGCTTACGAGCCTGATCTCTCCCGCTCGCGTCTCACCTGTCAGATCAAGGTCACCGATGCGATCGATGGGTTGGTTGTGCAAATGCCGGAGAAGCAAATTTGATCCGAGCCGCCGCACTCTGGCTGGCGCTCGCGAGCACCGCCTGCGCGCAGGATATCACGGCGGCCCGATATACTGACCCCACGACCCGCTATGCCCATGGCGTCTTGGGAGACGCCATCGAACACGGCACGCTGGTGATGGACACAACCGATGGGCGCAGGTTCCGGGTGACCTTGCCCGAACGCCGCGTGTTCGAAGACACAGAACCGCGTCTGTTCGACGTCGATGGCGACGGGGAACGCGAAGTCATCGCCGTGGAAGCGGATGCGGCATTCGGCGCGCGGCTCTCCATTTACGACACCAGCGGGTTGGTCGCCGCCAATGACTTTATCGGACAGCGCAATCGCTGGTTGGCACCGACGGGCGTCGGCGCGGCGGACCTCGACGGCGACGGACGCGTCGAAATTGCATTTGTGGATCGTCCACATCTGGCGAAAACACTGCGCATCTATGAGTTTCGCGAGGGCGAGTTGAGGCTCGAGGGGTCCTTGCAAGGGGTCACCAATCACCGGATTGGCGAGCGCGACATTGCGGGCGGCATTCGAAACTGTGACGGGGTACCGGAAATCATCGTTGCTACCGCAAACTGGGGCGAGGTCACGGCAATCCGATGGGACGGTAAGCAATTCGCCACGACACCCCTTGGTTCCCATCGGGGACGTCAAAGTTTTACCGCTGCCATGTCCTGCAAAAAATAACGGCGACGCCAAGGGAGGAGAGGCGCCGCCGTCTGTGATACAAAGAGCAAAGGGAGGAGAGCTCTTTGTGTCTGTTGCCCCTGACGAATGCCAGTGGGCGGTCTTAGGGTTCGGCGGCGCCAGGGAGGAGGAAGGCGCCGCCGCGTTCTACGAAGTTCCCGGGAGGAGGTGGGAACTCCGAAGGCGTTTATCTTTCATATGCTGCACGCCGCGCCAGTTCCCGGAACTTTGACCGGCTCAAGCCGAGGTCCTGAAGTTCGCGGTCGCCCAATGCGTGCAGTTCGCTCATCGTTGACTGGTACTTGCGGTACCTTTGAAAAGTTTGAGCAATGGTTCCTAGTCCTGTGCTCATTTTGTTCACCTATACTTTGCCATCAGCGGCGTTTGTTGGGTAAAAGATAGGGTAATGCTGCGTTTGCACAATATACTATGCTGCAATGCAGCTATGCAAATTCGGAATAGTTAACCTTTTGTAAAATTTCGATTTCGCGTAAATCTTCATCAACGCTGCATCCTTGTCTTGCGTCTCCCAAGGAACGGGGCACAAAAGACACAAGACGGAAGAGAAAAGGGCAAAGCCATGCCGATTGACAGGCAAATCGTTCTTGACAGGCTGAAGAACATCTCCGTACCGGGCGGCGGCGATTTGGTGTCACGAGACCTGGTGCGCGCCCTTCAGATCGATGCCGATTCCGTACGATTCGTGATTGAAGCCAGCGATCCCGATATGGCGCGCGCGCTCGAAGCTACGCGGACCGAAGCAGAGGCAGCCTTGCGTGAACTGCCGGAAGTGGTAACGGCCACGGTTGTATTGACCGCCCATGGCCCGGCGCCAAAGCCGGCCGCGCCGCCCTCCCTGAAAATCGGTGGTCATCCCAAACCGCAGGCGGGTGGCCCGCAGAAGGTTTCGGGCGTTGACAGGATTATTGCCATCGCCTCCGGAAAAGGGGGTGTTGGAAAATCCACTGTTTCTTCCAACCTCGCGGTCGCCCTTGCGGCGCAAGGCCGTCGTGTCGGTTTGCTGGACGCGGATATCTACGGACCTTCCCAGCCGCAGATGATGGGCGTGATGAAACGGCCATCGTCCCCGGATGGCAAGACGATAATTCCCCTTGCTGCCCATGGGGTTACGCTGATGTCCATCGGATTCATGGTAGCCCCGGAAAAGGCGGTTGTCTGGCGCGGCCCGATGCTTATGGGGGCGCTCCAACAGATGTTGGGCCAAGTTCAATGGGGCGACCTGGATGTCTTGCTCATCGATTTGCTCCCCGGCACCGGCGACGTGCAATTGACGCTCTGTCAGAAAACCGAAGTCACCGGCGCCATCATCGTATCGACCCCGCAAGACGTGGCATTGCTCGATGCCCGCAAGGCAATCGACATGTTCGGGACGCTCAATACGCCGATCCTGGGCCTCATCGAAAATATGTCGAGTTATGTCTGCCCGAAATGTGGGCACGAGGAGCATCTTTTTGGCCACGGAGGCGTGCGCGATGAGGCGGAACGCCTTCAGGTTCCGTTCCTGGGGGAAATACCGCTATCCATCGACGTACGCCTTGCGGGCGACAGCGGCAGACCGGTTGTGCTGGACGGCGGCCCCGTCGCGGAGGCGTATCATCACCTTGCAGAGCGTCTGGTCGGCGGCGGCATGGGATAGAGGCGGCGCGCTGGTGCAGGGGTTCTGGCCCAAGGACTGATGCACGCTCCCAAGTTTTATTACGTTGAAACAACAGCTTGCATGTAGCGTCCTTTGGGACGCGCGGGCTTCAAAGATATGCGCATAGGACGTCCCATGTCTGGTCGAGAACGCCGCGCCTCTCCGCAATGACCTGCCGTGCTGCATGTTGCATGGCCCCCAAATGTTTGAGGTCTCGGAGGCGGATGATGGCCGCTGCAAGCTCGCTCGCGTCTTGCACCACCTCACAAGCGCCCGCGTCGATGAGCGCGTCGTAACTTTCGGCGAAGTAGGACATATGCGGGCCGGTCAGGATCGCCGACCCGAGCGCTGCCGCCTCAAACGGGTTTTTGCCTTCGAGGCCTTCGGTCAGCGAATGACCCACGAAGGAAACCGGCGTGAGCCGGTACCAAAGACCCATTTCCCCGAAGGTATCTGCGATATAGACTTGGGTATCTGGCTCCAGACTGTCCGCTCGGCTCCGTCGGGCCACCTTCGAAAAGGCGGCACGGGCGCGTTCTTCCAGCTCATCGCCATCCTCGCGAAATCGGGGTGCGACGATCAAAAGGGCGTCGGGACAGGCGTCGATAACGGTGCGGTGCGCCTCGATCATCGCCGGGTGCTCCGAGCGTTCGGTTGCCGCGGCGCACCAGACCGGGCGGCTCCCGATGGCACCTTGTAGCGTTGACAGCGTTTCTTCATCGGCAGCGAGGGGCCGCGCCGCTGCTTTCAAAGCGCCGACAACGGCGATCCGCTCCGGGTCCGCGCCGAGTTCGACGAACCTGTCGCGGCTCAAGGCGTCCTGCACGAGGAGGCGATCAAAGAGATGCAAGATATCCCGCATCATGCGCCCAAGCCTTTGACGGCGTGCATAATTTCCGTCGGGCATGCGGCTGTTAGCGAGGATCATCGGCACGCCGCGACGGTGGGTTTCGACCATCAGGCGGGGCCAGAAATCGAGTTCGGCAAAACAGGCAAGGGCCGGGCGCCAATGGGCGAGGAAGCCACGGGTGGCCGCGCGTGTGTCGATGGGCAGCAATAAATGACGGCAGCGGTCGGGCAGGTCGGCTTTGGCAAGCGCTTCGACCGAGCTCGCCGTAGATGTGGTCAGCACCGCCTCCGCTTCCGGCAACTCGCGCAGGGCGCGCTCGATCAGGGGCAGGAGCGCAAAGCTCTCGCCAATGGAAAGCGCGTGAAACCAGAGGACGGTGGGCTGCGCGGGCGCCGCGGTGTAATGCGCGTATTTCTCCGGGAGCCGCGCGGCGATTTCCTTGCCTTGGGCGAGGCGGCGTTTGTGAATAAGACGCCAAACCGGGCGCGAAACGGTCGAAAACGCGAGATAGAGCCGCAGCAGGGGCGACACGCGCTCAGGCCGTGCCACGGTTGAGGAGACGCAGCATTGTCACAAGGCCCACGGGACAGGCACCCTCCACCACGAAAGCGGCCTGAATGCGCTTGCCTTGCAGCATGGCGAGTGCCTCGCCCGCGATCATATCGGGCCGCAAGGTCACCGACCCCGCCGTCATGATCGCTGCCGCCGCCGTTTCGTGGAGAGCGTCTTGCATGGTCGTATCGGCCTTGCGCTCAAGGTAACGGCGAATATCGCCATCGGTGATAACGCCGACAAGGGCGCCATCGTCGAGCAGTCCGGTAATCCCGAAGCCCTTGGCCGATAGCTCTGTGATGGCCGCAATGACAGGGGCATCCGCCGCGACGAGAGGCAGCGCATCGCCCGTATGCATGATCTCTTCAACCCGTTTCAACTGGGCGCCAAGCGATCCGCCGGGATGAAAGCCGTGGAAGCTCTCCTCCGTGAAGCCTTTGCGTTGAAGCAGTGCAATCGCAAGGGCGTCGCCGAGGGCCAATTGCAATAGGGTCGTGGTCGTCGGCGCAAGGTTGTGGGGGCACGCCTCGGTAACTGCGGGCAGCGCTAGAGCGACGGATGCTGCCCGCGCGAGGCTGCTTTCGGCATTGCCAGTCAGCGCAATCAGCGGCACGGCGCGCCGCTTGGCATATCCGATCACATCCGATAATTCGCGGGTTTCACCCGACCAGGATAGCGCCAGCAATACATCGCCTGGCTGAACCATCCCGAGGTCGCCGTGGCTCGCTTCCGAGGGATGCAGGAAATAGGCGGGCGTCCCGGTGGAGGCAAAAGTCGCCGCCAGTTTGCTTGCGATATGCCCCGACTTTCCGAGCCCGGTGATAATCAGGCGTCCCTGCATCGTTGCGATAAGGGTGAGAGCCGCGTCAATTGCGGGCGCCATGCCGTCCAGCGCATTCTCTAAGGTTTGCAACCCCGTCAGATCGGTGGCCAGTGCGGCACGCACATATCCGATATCGTCGGTGTCCCTCATATGCTCGGGATAGGTCATCTGCCGAAAGCGTACAAGCGCCGTCAGCCGAGCCCTTTGGCAACCTTGTCCAAAGCGGTCAGCGTATCGAGCAAATCGCCCATTTGGTCGAGCGGGACCATATTTGGCCCGTCAGAGGGGGAGCGCGCAGGCTCCTCATGGGTTTCGATGAAAACAGCCGAGACGCCAACCGCAACAGCCGCGCGCGCCAGGGTCGGGACAAATTCCGCCTGCCCGCCGGAGGAGGTGCCTTGCCCGCCCGGAAGCTGCACCGAATGGGTGGCATCGAACACAACGGGGTGCCCGGTTTCGGCCAGGATTGGCAGGCTGCGCATATCGCTCACCAGCATATTGTAGCCGAAGCTCGCCCCGCGCTCTGTCAGCAGAATACGCTGGTTCCCTGTTGAGGCGATCTTGTCGGCCACGTTCTTCATATCCCACGGGGCGAGGAACTGACCCTTTTTGACATTGATCGTCGCGCCGGTTTCTCCGGCGGCGAGCAGCAAATCGGTCTGACGGCAGAGGAAGGCTGGGATTTGCAGAATGTCGACAGCTTCCGCAGCGGGCGCGCATTGCTCTGCCGTATGGACATCCGTCAGCACGGGGCAGCCGAACTCCTCGCCGATCTTCGAGAGGATCGTCAGGCCCTCGTCGATCCCCGGACCGCGCTTGCCCCCAAGGCTCGACCGATTGGCTTTGTCGAAACTGGCCTTGAACACATAGCCAATGTCCCGCGCCGCCGACAGACCCGCCAGCGTTTCAGCCAGCATGCGCGCATGATCCAACGTCTCCAACTGACAGGGACCGGAGATGAGAACCATCGGCGCATCCTGCGCAAAGGTCGTATTGCCAATGGTGACGCTCATGCGATGCCTTCCCGTTTCATAATGTCTTCGATCAAGGGGATGTCCGATGGGTTATTGAGTTCCCAGAACGCGCGCCCCCGCGCGTCAACCTCAACACAGCGCACGGGGATACCGTTTTCAAGGAAGCGCAATTGCTCCAGCCCCTCGGCCTGTTCTAGGGGACCCACGGGCAGGTTTGCATATTTGGCAAGGGCGTCCGGCCGATAGGCGTAACAGCCCACATGGTGGAACACGGTCGCACCGCCATCGGCATAGGGCAGCACTTCCTTTGAGAAATACAGCGCATCGCCCCCGGGTTGGAAAACCGCTGTTGTCGCCCCGACGCGCCCGGCTTTCCGGTCCGCTTGTAGGTGGCGCACGTGTTCTGGCTCGGTGCGCAGAACTGGTGTGGCCATCTGAACCGCCGCGTCGCCTTGCATCGCTGTGATGAGCGCCTCGACATAGTGCGGTGGTGTCAGGGGGGCGTCGCCCTGAAGGTTCACCACGAGCTCTGGGGAGTTTGGCAAAAGCGCCAGCGCCTCGGCGCAGCGTTCGGTGCCATTGCGCGGCGCTTCCGAGGTCATCAAGACATCCGCGCCAAAGGCCAGCGCTGCTTCCGCAATTCGAGTGTCATCGGTCAGCACGAAAACCGCATCGACGCCTGTCACCGCCCGCGCGGCGTCCCAGCTGCGATGGATCAGCGACCGCCCTTCGCCAGTTGCACCCGTCAGCATGGCGAGCGGCTTACCCGGGAAGCGCTGCGACGGATAGCGCGCAGGGATCAGGATCGTCGCACTCATCCGCGAAATCCCGTGGCCACCACAAATTTCTCAGAGGAATCCGAGCGTGACGCCGGCGGTTTGACATTCGCCACCTTGTCGAAACGCTGCTTTAGGAGCGTCTGCAAGCTCTGTTCCGCGCCGCCCGCCAGCACTTTTGCAACAAACGTGCCACCGGGGTTCAAAACGTCGAAAGCCAGTTCCGCAGCAGCCTCGCAAAGCGCCACGATGCGCAAATGATCCGTCTGCTTGTGACCGGAGGATGCCGCAGCCATGTCTGACATGACCACATCGGCGGTGCCGCCGAGCCAGTCTTTGACCTTATCGTCGGCCCCGTCTTCCATGAAATCGAGTTGGTGGAGCGTGACGCCCGGGATAGGTTCAATGGGTTGCAGGTCGATGCCGAGGATGCTGCCTTGTGGCCCGGGCTTTTCGCCAAGGGCGTTGATCCGGGGGACGGCGACCTGGCACCAACCGCCCGGAGCACAGCCGAGATCGACCACACGCGCGCCGGGTTTCAGAAAGCCGTACTTGTCGTCCAGCTCAAGTATCTTGAACGCTGCGCGTCCTCGGAACCCTTCGGCCTTGGCGCGGCGCACATAAGGGTCGTTCAACTGCCGCTCCAGCCAGCGTGTGGAAGACAGCTTGCGGCCGCGCGCGGACTTCACTTTCACACGCAAGTCGCGTTGTCCGCGTCCGCTGGATTTCTTGGCCATGTCTGCACACGTCCCTGGCGTTGCCGCCCTTTGTCGGACGGTGCTTTTGCCTATTTGAAAAGCGGTGGAGAGGAAAGGGTCAGCTGCCCAGAATGGCGCGCACGTAGCCTTGCGTTTCCTTGAAAGGTGGCACGCCGTTATGTTTTTCGACCGCGGCGGGGCCGGCGTTATAGGCAGCGAGCGCAAGCCGCCAAGACCGGAACTTGCGATATTGCTCGGCCAGGTACCGGGCACCGCCTTCCAGGTTCTGAAGCGGGTCATGGGGGTTGACGCGCAAATACTGCGCGGTGCCGGGCATAAGTTGTGCCAGACCGATTGCACCTTTGTGGGACTTTGCGCTGGGGTTCCAAGCGCTTTCCTGTGTCACCAGCCGCAGGAACAAGTCTTCCGGAACATTGTGGCGTCGGGCGGCGTCGCGGGCGGCGCTTTCGAATTTGCTCCGATGCACACCGCTATATTTCAGGATCGGTTCGTCGCTTGGCGTCCCGGGAATATAGACGCTGGAGCGCTCGAGTTGCACCGAGGGGCTTTGGCGGGCGGCCGTTCGTTTGTCGAGAATAGCCGACTGGCGATCGAACAGTTTCTTGCGCGCCTTGGCATCGGCGGACTGCGCGTGAAGGGGCGCAGCCGCACAGATGCAGGCTGAAATAACCGCCAAAAATCTGAACATCGCTCCCCCAAGGAACCATTAACACCGGGACGTAAGCTATGAGGATTGCGGCACCGGATCAAGCCCGCCCCGGATCACATCCCGGGGCTAGGGCATATTCGATGGGTGCCTAAATCAGCTTGCCCATGGCAACTGCCGTGTCGCTCATCCGGTTGGAGAAGCCCCATTCGTTGTCATACCAGGTCAGGATGCGGACCATGTTGCCGCCCATGACCTTGGTTTGATCCAGGTGGAAAATCGAGGAATGCGGGTCGTGGTTGAAGTCATTCGAGACAAGGGGCTCGTCCGTATAGCCGAGGATGCCCTTCAGCGGCGCCTTGCGCGATGCTTTGACGATGGCGTCGTTCACTTCTTCGACAGTGGTTTTGCGCTTCGCTTCAAACGTGAGGTCCACAACGGAGACATTGGGCGTCGGCACGCGGATGGCCACGCCATCAAGCTTGCCCTTGAGTTCCGGCAGAACAAGTCCAACCGCCTTTGCGGCACCCGTAGATGTCGGGATCATGTTCATCGCAGCGGCGCGCGCGCGATAGAGGTCCTTGTGCATGGTATCCAGCGTCGGCTGGTCGCCGGTATAGCTGTGGATGGTGGTCATGAAGCCCTTCTTGATGCCGATGGCGTCATTCAGAACCTTCGCAACCGGCGACAGGCAGTTCGTTGTGCAGGACGCGTTCGAAACCACCTTATGGGATTTCCGCAAGTCCTTGTGGTTCACGCCATAGACGATGGTGGCGTCTGCGTCGGTGCCGGGTGCCGAGATCAGCACCTTCTTCGATCCGTTCTCCAGATGCGCCTGGCACTTTTCCTTCGAGGTAAAGATGCCGGTGCACTCCATGACCACATCGACATCCGACCACGGCAGCTCCGCTGGATTGCGGATGGCTGTGACTTTCATCTTGCCCACGCCGACATCGATCCAGTCCTTGCCGGATTTCACTGTGCCGGGGAATTTCCCGTGAACGCTGTCGTAGCGCATCAGATGGGCATTGGTCTCAACCGGGCCCAAATCATTGAGGGCGATCACTTCGACGTCGTCACGCCCGGACTCCACAATGGCCCGAAGGACGTTCCGACCGATCCGGCCAAACCCGTTGATTGCTACTTTGACAGCCATGGAAAATTCTCCTTCTCGGCTTACTGGTCAGCGCCAAATGGCGATAAGGTTCATCAGATCAAGGAACCGTCGGGCAAGGAACAGGGCAAGGCCCAGACCCAGTGCGTAATCCAGCACCAGTATCACGATGATCCCTACACCGATATATACCGCGATCCGATTGGTCATCTCGCGCGCCTTATGACAAGAAGTCGCGCGCGCGGAAAGGGCAGGGGGTGTTAAGGCCAGAAGTTTTTGAAACTGTGTTGTGCCCGCGATCATGCGTCCGTGTCGAACCAGATTGTGACCGGGCCATCATTCACCAGCGCCACATTCATATCTGCGCCAAATCGACCATGGGCGACTTGGATGCCTGCCGCCCTCAGGGCTTCGGCAAAAGCCATCACCAACGTTTCGCCAAGCTCGGGAGGGGCAGCGGTGGAAAAGCCCGGACGGTTCCCGCGTCTCGTGTCGGCGGCGAGCGTGAATTGGCTAACCACCAGTGCCGCACCGCCTGTATCAATGAGCGAGCGGTTCATCCGGCCTTCTTCATCGCGAAAGATGCGCAGCTTCGCGATCTTGCCCGCCAGTTTCTCGGCTCCTTCTTTGTCATCACCC
Source organism: Pseudomonadota bacterium (assembly GCA_039024895.1). Lineage (GTDB taxonomy): Bacteria > Pseudomonadota > Alphaproteobacteria > Rhodobacterales > Rhodobacteraceae > JAJDOD01. The sequence goes on from JBCCPJ010000008.1 coordinate 14,582, forward strand.
GCCATAGCGCATACCAGGATCAAGAGACCGCCATTGATAGCGCCGACAGTTTTATCCGCCACCGTGACGCTGGCCTCGCTTACCCGTTGGACAAGCGCCCTCACAGCTCAGCCCGGGTCGGTGGGTTCGCCCCGGCCCGGCTCACGGTGATCGCCGCACATTGCGCGCCGAGTTTGAGCGCTGCCTCCAACGATTGGTCGCCAAGCGCGGCGAGGGCAGGTTTGTTCAAGACGCCTTGTTCGTGAAGCGACGCAAGGAAGCCCGCATTAAAGGTGTCGCCCGCCCCAACGGTGTCGACGACAGTGGTGCGTTCCGAAGGGACAAAAATCTCACCTGCTTTGTGGTAGGCGGTCGCCCCCAACGAGCCGCGCGTGACCAAAACAAGCGAGGGGCCGGTTGTCAAAAGGTCGCGCGCCCGCGTTTCAATCTCACCCGGTCCTTGCAACCATGTCAGATCTTCGTCGGAGACCTTAACGATATCCGCCGCCGCCATCATTCTCGTGATCCTCGCGCGGTAGCCCTCTTCGTCTTTGACGAAGCCCGGACGAATGTTGGGATCAATCATTGTTACCCTTTGAGCCGCTTCGCGCAGCATGAGCGCTTCGTAGATCGCCGCACAGGGTTCAACGACGAGGGAGATGCCGCCGAAAAACAGTGCATCGATCCCGGTGGTCGAGGGTAAATCGTCGTCTGACAACATTCTACCGGCCGTATTTTCATCATAAAAAGCGTAGGTTGCATGCCCATCAACCAAACGCACAAAAGCCAGCGTCGTTGGAAGATCCGAGCGCGCGGCGACGCGCGCATCCACATTTGAGGCGGCCAAACTCTCTTCCAGCAATACGCCAAAAAGGTCCGTTGACAGCCCGCTGAAGAAACCGGTCGGCACACGCAGGCGGCCAAGGGCAATCGCCGTATTGAACACAGCGCCGCCCGCATGGGGCGCAAACGCATCCTGCCCGTCGGTTGTTTCGCGCGGCAGCATGTCGATCAGGGCTTCGCCCGCACAGAGTATCATCGTTAACCTCCTTGGCTGAGACGTGATTAGAATGTGGTGTTAGCGCTGACAAGGGCGCTTTATCCCCACATCAACTCCTCAGTTTCGGCGCATTCGAACGGCATGCTCTACCCGTGTTTGAAAGGTTAATCCATGTATTCGGAACGCACACTGGCATCGCTGTCCCCTGAGCAAATCTGCGCGTTCATCGTGGAACGCCTGAAGGCCGCTCTTCCGGGCATGCCTTTGGAACCTGGGGCAGATGAACCGTATCGGCTTACCTTGTCGCATCCGGAAACGGGTGAGTTGGTATTGAACCTGGGCAATCTGGTGCAGGAAGTTCGCGGCGCCGCGCCCCATGCGGCTGAGCGGCTGGTCGACTCCTTTGTAACGCTCGCTCAGCGTGCAGTTGCCCCTCCGTCCGTTGACCTGAAAAAGGTCTATCCGGGTCTCCGCCACTGCGCCTTTCGCGGGGCATCCCATTCGCTGGCACCCGATGCGCTGATGGGCGATGGCCCCGGCGATCTCATAAGCGTCGTTCTCTCCGACGAGGGCGGCGGCGTTGCCACCCTCTCCGAAGCCATCGTCCGTTCCGCCGGGCAGGATGTTGAAAAAGTGCTGCTCGCGGCGGAGCAAAACTTTGTCGACCTTCTACCAAATGCCTATGGTGAGATTGGTGAAAACGGTTCTGTCTTGTCCATGGGGGTGCATGGCTACGACTGGCTGGGCACAAGCCTTATGTTTGTACCGTCCCTCATTTCCAATGTGATGGAGCAGCAGGGATGGGACCGCGTTCTCCTGGCGGCCCCTAACCGCGAGACAATCGATCTGATCAATGCGTCCGAGCGTGGAGCGGTCGAAAAAATGGAACGCTGGATGAAGGACCGGTTGGCCGGGCCGCGCACCCAATCAGACATGGTGTTCACTTACCAGCGCAATGCCACTGAGTATCGAAAATCCCATTTGATGATTGGCAATGCCCTGGTGACGCTCAACTGATCGGTCACAACCCGCAAAGGCGAGAACGGTACGGCTGTTATTGCCCGATTGCGTAAAGGTACCCGGCAACTGCCGCGATGATCAGCCCCACAAAGACGGCAAAAAGGATTTTCCACGTCGACCAGGGTCGCTCGCCGGTCACTTGGCCCGTTTGCCCATTCACCACAAAACGAAACGACCGTCCGCGAAACTTGTAAGCGGCGATCCAGACCGGCACGAGTATATGCTTGAACGTCATCTCCGATAGCCGTGTGTCCACATGATCGATCCGCTGCCGATCCCCGCCAATATCAAACTTGATGTCGCGCCTGATCTGGCGGTCCATGATATCGCGCGCTTCGGTGAAGGCGTCCTCTAGCTCTATTGTATAGGCCTCCGCCCGGAACCCGGCGAGGTATTCCGGCTGATAGGGCTCCAGTCGTGTCATGTCCCAGTGGATGAGGGTTTGTCGAAAGCGGTCGGGCAGGGCGGTTGACGCCACGACCAGCACATCGTCAAAGAAACGGGCCACGCGACCGCGCACGTCGCGCCAACGGATCTTGGGAACGTTTACCGTTTGCCGCTTGCCGTTGCGCATGACGGTCTTGCGTTCGTGATAGACTGTTCCCCGTTGCCCCCGATACCGCGTGTCGGTTTCGGCATCGAAGGTCCAGCACGGGGTATAGACACCCGACATCTTGCGGCCTTTGCGGGCATATTCCATCAAGCCGTTGGGCGCGAACCAAAGCGAGCCTAGCCATTGGGTCATCGCAACCCGCGCTTCGCTTTCATCAAGCGCAAATGGCAGAACGGCGGCGGGCTTGATTTGTCGCGACGGCCCTGTGTCGATCACAACGGGCGTGGCGCAAAACGGGCATTCCTTCGCATGGACAGCGGCATCGAATTCGGTGCGTGCGCCGCAGTTGGGACAGGTGGAGGTGCGCGTCTCCTCCATTTCTGCCGTGCCTTTGCCCGCGCGCAACGCGCCCACCAGATCATGTTCCGCCACAGCCGCCGATCGGCTCCAGGGGCCGTTCTCAATGACCCGCGTGTTGCCGCAGTGATCGCAGACCAGTTGATCCTCGCCGGGGTCGAAGCGAAAATCGGCCCCGCAATTGTCACAAGGAAATCGATGTTCCTCCAGTCCCATCACAGCACCTTATGGAGGAAGCGTGGTGTAATATTCCGCAGCGATCCGTCGTAAAGCGCCGTATGGCGCCAAAGGTGAAACAGGCCATGCATCAGGCCGCCAAAAAAGATCACCTGCACCACGATATAGGTGACGCGCTCCGGCTGGTTGGTCAAAAACACCAAGGCCATGCCAACGAGCGAAAGGTAAAGGACCGGGTGTTGCAGCCTGTGGGCCAGCCGCGCGCCGCCGTCCAGCTTTGGTCCCGGTTTGAAGAAGACCCGCCGACGCACCACAAGAAGCCCAACCCAAACAGCTGTGATGGCCACAAAGGGTTGCACAAGCCACGGTGGCCAATCCGGTGTCGTGGACCAGATCAGATAAACCAAAAGGAAGGACAGCCAGTGGAGCAGGATCACCGCCCGGCGGTCTATCTTCACAATCTTGCTCACGCTCCGGGAGGTGGTGGCGGCGCGACCGTGAACAGTTCGGCGAGTTCCGTCTCTTCCGCGTGCTGCCAGCCATCCTGGCCGGGCGTCCAAACCCAACTGTCTCGGACAAGCTGACCCTTGGCGGCCATCTGACCGAGATCGGCTTTGGAAAACGGCCCCGTTGTCTCGCCCCCGGCCGAGATGTGCCAAACATGCTCGACCGGTGGCGGCGGCGGTGGGGCGGGCGCAGCGGGCGCTTGGCCCCACGGACCGCGCGCGCCACCCATGGTCATGCCACCCATCGCCATGCCCATGCCAGCGCCCAGCCCCATGCCCATCGATTGACCAGCCGCACTGCCGGGTTGACCCATGGCCTCCGCCGTCTTGTAGCGGAAATGGTCATCGAGCGAGCCGATCAGCCCCCGTGATGTCCGCTCATCAAGGGCCTTCTCCACGGCGGGCGGAAGGGAGATGTTCTCGATATAAAGTTCAGGCAATTCAATACCGTAGGCAGAGATCGTGCCTGAAATCGCTTCAGCCACCAGCTTGCCCAGGTCTTTGGTATTGGCGGCCATGTCGAGGATCGGCAGCCCGCTCGACGAGATTACCCGGCTGAACTCCTGAACAATGATGTTGCGGATTTGGAAACTGATTTCGTCCATGGTGAATTCGCCGTCGGTGCCGACGATCTCCACAAGAAACTTGCCCGGGTCCGTGACCTTGACGGTGTAGGTGCCATAGGCGCGAAGGCGCGTCGGCCCAAACTCGGGGTCGCGGATCATGATCGGGTTCTTTGTCCCCCATTTGAGGTTGGTGAACCGCCGGGTCGCAACGAAATACACCTCCGACTTGAATGGCGAGCGAAACCCGTGATCCCAGTGCTGGAGCGTTGTCAGGATCGGCATGTTGTTGGTCTCAAGCATGTAGAGACCCGGCATAAACACGTCCGCCAATTGACCTTCATGCACAAAGACCGCCGCCTGGCTTTCGCGCACGGTCAGCTTCGCACCGTATTTGATCTCGTGGTCCTCCCGGTCGAAACGCCAGACCATCGTGTCGCGTGTATCATCCGTCCAGTGGATGACGTCGATGAACTCACCGGTCAGAAAATCAAGAATACCCATTGTCCCCTCCGTGAACATGTTCTGCATCAGCCCGCCGGGCTGGCAAACTCCAAACGCAATGCGGTTGCGCGCGCCGTATCATCCAGTGCCACCCGTCAAAAATTCGACCCCAGTTGCGCCTGCGCCAGCCGATTGACCGTTGCGCGCGCTTCGATCGCCGACAGCCCGGGCGCAAGTGCCGGGTCGTAAAGGATGGAGAGCATCCGCTCGTCCATCGCTGTCAGCCGACCGAACTCGTCGTCATCGTTGAAGATCGATGGGCGCGCCGACGGGCTATCATTGGCGAGGCCAAGACCCTGCGAAAGTTCTTCGTGAATACAGGATTGACGCAACAGGAGCGGCAGCTCGTTCCGGATGACCGCAACGGCTTGGCGGATCACGCCGTCATCGCCAGGGTCCGCCGCCAGAACCAGGCAATAGCTTGCCCGGTCGAGGTTTTCTATCAGGTCAATCTCGCGATCCCGGATCGTCGGGATCAGCCGTTTCAGTGTAGGTCCCGCAACCTGTCGCTCATCTTCGGAGAGGATCAGGACACGGAAGTTGCCAGCGCGCTCTACAAACCGCACGGGATGCCCGGATGTACGCCCCAACCGGTCGGCAAAACGGCGGATCGCCGCGCGATCATCCGCGCGCTGGGCCGGATCGACGCTGGCGCCAAAGATGGCTTCGATACGCACAGGTTCTTTCCAGCGGCGCAAGATGCTTGCGCTTTCCTGGCGCACTAGCGCTTGTCCCACATCGCTGAACTCCTGGGCGAAGGCGATGGTCATGAACGTATCCGACAGGCGCCGCGCGTCGAAAGGCACATCTGGCCCGCCGCCATCAAGGCGAAGGAGACCACGTGTTTTGTGGCCTTGTTCGACCCGTTCATAATATGCCCGTAGAGCTTTGCTTGCCGCCGACGGTTCTTCTGCGACCACCGCCGGGGGTGGGGACGGGGTGGCAGGGGGTCCGAACAGGGCATCGAACTGCGCACAACCTGCGAGCAGCAGAAAAAGACCCCCAAAGCTCAGACCCCGGGTTACACACATGGTTCAGGCCGGAACGCTCTCCCCGGCATTGGTGCCGGTACCGTCCTTACGCGCTTTGGCAGAGGCGAGCGTGGCCTTGAGTTCGGCCTCCATCTTCTGAAGCTCCACTTCCGCTTCGGCCCGCTTTTTCTTGCCCTCATCGGCAATCTGGAGGCTCTCTTCGATGGTTGCGACGAGATCGGAGTTGGCTTTCTTGACGGCCTCGATATCAAAGACGCCGCGCTCCATTTCTTCGCGGATCATCTTGTTCGCTGAACGCAGGTTTTCCGCATTTGCGGTCAGCAGTTCATTCGTCAGGTCATTGGCCTCGCGCACCGCTTCCGCGGCCTCGGCAGAGCGCTGAATGGTGACGGCCTGTGCCAATTGGGTCTCCCAAAGCGGCACCGTATTGACCAGCGTCGAGTTGATCTTGGTGACGAGCGATTTGTCGTTTTCCTGCACCAAGCGTATCGACGGCAGCGACTGCATCGTTACCTGACGCGTCAGTTTCAGGTCATGCACACGACGTTCCAGATCATCCCGCGCGGCCCGCAGGTCGCGCAGTTCCTGCGCCTTCATCACGCCTTGATCCTCTGAGGCGCTTTGAACTTCGGCTTCCTTGGCAGGGATGTCCGTAGTGTCGAGCCGGCTGATCTTTTCTTCACCGGCCGCGATATAAAGCGCTAATTCGTCGTAGAAATTCAGCGTTTTGTCATAAAGCTGGTCGAGCGACTTGATGTCTTTCAACAATTGGTGCTCATGGCCCAGCAGATCGTCCGTGATTTTGTCGATCTGGTCTTGCACTTTTTCAAACTTCGCCACGAAATTGTGGATCGGCGCGGCGCGGCCCAACAGACGCTCCCACCAGGAGCGCTCGCGGCGGACATCCAGCTCACTGATGGAAAAACCGCGAATGGTCGACACGATACCGCGCAGGCTGTCACCGGCGGGTCCGACATCCTTGTTCTTCACATCCGCCAGCATCGACTGGCTGATTTCCTGCAATTCGGCCTGGGCAGCAGAGCCAAAGGAAACGATTGAGTTCGTGTCCGTCATATCAAGCTCGCCAATACGCCGCTCAATCTCCGCTGTCGTTTGCGGATCGGCAGCTTCAAAAGCGACGATCTCATTTGCGGGTGCGGGTTCCGGCAGGAGCACTTCGCTCACTTCCTTCACCTCTGCCAAAGCCTGTTCGGCTTCCTGACGCACACGTTCTTCCATGGGGTGTTCCCTCCTCGCTGGTCAAATCTCGCTGCGGACGCCTTCGCGTTCTAGCCGATCACGGAGCACTTCGATCTCCACATCGAGCGAGGACTTGTCGTCCAACAGCAGTTTTTCGGTTTTTTGTGCAAATGAACTTTCCAGGTCATCCAGCAACGCTTCGTAGTCGGCACGCGCCTCCGTATTTTGCGACCGCGCGTACAAATCGGCAAACTGGACCGTCGCATCGCGCGCACCCAGCAGATAGACGCCCAAGAACTTTCGCGCACTTGTCAGATCGCGCGGGTCTTCTTCCACCACGCGGAACATGCCACGGGCGGTTTCTATGAAATCGCTCACCCGGCGCTCAAGGGCGGGTACCTGCGCCCGACGAATTGCGTCCCGCATGGCCGCCAAATGCCGCTCGGCTTCATCAACAACGCGCGCCACCCGATCCGTCTGGTACTCGTTCATCCCTTCGGTGCCCTTGTCTTGCAACGGGTCAGGCCCAAAAGCCACGAAATGCAGCGCAGTCCCGAGTATGAAGAACAGAGCGGGATTGATCAGGCTGAAAGTCGTGTGGTCCAGACCGGCGATGGCAAGACCCAGTCCCGTCAGGACCGATCCGAAAATCTTCCGCGGCATCGCAGGCTTCTTAGCGACGCGCCGCGCATTATAGGCATCTTCCGCGATCAACCCCTGTTTGGTTAACCAAGCGGCAAGCATCATAATGCCGAAGGCAAAAACCTTCAGGAAAAGCCCGGTTGGTTCCATCTGGAACCCGACCAGCAACATCGGCACTGGCGCAACGAAAAGGAAATTGACCCGAGCACCGGACCGGCTTCGCCGCAGACCGTCGGGGTTCCCAGGACGCGACGCGGCGCCCGGACTGTACTTGCCGCCAAAGCGCTCAGCCATCACGAGCCTCCGCTGACGGAGACGTACATAATCAGGCACAAAAGCAGGAAAAAGGCCGCCTTCTGCATGGTTCCCCCAGTTGTCAGGGCCTCCGTTCCACCGGCACGTTCAAATGAACGCGATGCGCTTTTCAGCAGCACGACGATCAACCCGACAACCACAACGGCTGCGATCAATGCCAAGGCGAAACGGTGCATCCCGTTAAAAATACCCCAGTTGCTTGACGTTAACATATGGGGAACTCCGCCGCTGTGCCATAGGGCACGCGCAGGAAACCTCGATATTGCAAGATGTTGCGCAAAATCGCCCTCATCGTACGCACGCCCAAGGTTTCGTTAATTTTCTGAATGATTTCAAAAGTTTCGTATGCGAAACTTTTTCAGCGGCGGCGACGTTTCGGTTTTGGCTTTTGAGGCGGGTGCAAATTTTTTCCCCCCTCGTCTTTTTCCAGGCCAAGCTGATCGCGGACGATCTTCTGTTTTATCTCGCTCACGTCTCCCGGTTTCAAATCACCCAGGCGGAACGGGCCATAGCTGATCCGGATCAGGCGGTTGACCGGTAAATTGATTGCCTCCATCGCGCGGCGGATTTCCCGGTTTTTACCTTCGCGCAGCGCCACCGTCACCCAGGCGTTCCGTCCTTGCTGGCGGTCGAGCGTTACGGTCATCGGCCGAAACCGCTCACCCTCCAACGTCAACCCGGTTCGGAGGGGCGCGAAATCCTCATCCTTTGGCGCGCCGTGGACACGCACCCGGTACTTTCTGAGCCATCCGGTCGATGGCAATTCGAGGCGGCGTTTGACATCGCCGTCATTGGTTAAAAGCAACAACCCTTCAGAGTTCAAATCCAATCGCCCAACCGACATCACGAGCGGCATGTCCTCGGGCAACGCATCGAAGACCGTTTGGCGTCCTTTTTCGTCCTTCGTGGTCGTCACCAACCCGCTTGGCTTGTGGTAGAGCCAAATCCGGGGCGGATCGCGCGCCTCCAGTGGTTTGCCATCAACGGTGATCTTATCGGCATCGCTCACGTTCAGCGCGGGGCCGTCGATGGCCTTCCCATTCACCGTGACGCGCCCGGCTTCGATGATCTTCTCGGCCTCACGGCGCGAGGCAATCCCATGGCGGGCGAGCACTTTGGCAATGCGGTTGGTGGCAGGCGCTTCAGACATAGCGGGCGGCATAGACAATTGTGCCGAAGGTTGAAAGGCTTGGCAGGGGCTTTGCGCGCTGCGCGCCGCCGCGTATGTGAAAAGAGATGGAAGACAAAGCGCATCAACCCGGCTTCACAAGCCACATGTCCCTCGCCCTTGATGAGGCCGAAGCCGCAGCAAAACGCGGCGAAGTACCCGTTGGCGCGGTATTGGTCGCGGCGGATGGCGCGGTTTTGGCATCGGCAGGCAACCGGATGCGCGAGTTGAGCGATCCCACGGCCCATGCCGAAATGCAGGTGATCCGCGCCGGCGCGAAGGTGCTCGGGTCTGAACGGCTCATCGGCTGCGACCTCTATGTGACGCTCGAACCCTGTCCGATGTGCGCCGCAGCGATCTCTGCCGCGCGGATTGCACGGCTCTATTACGGCGCCTCTGATCCAAAATCCGGCGGCGTGGCGCAAGGACCGCGCATCTTTTCCCATGCCCAATGCCACCATGTGCCCGAAATCTATGACGGGATCGGTGAGGCCGAAGCGCGCGCGCAACTCCAGGCATTTTTCAGAGCGAGGCGGGAAATTGGAAATTCGTAAGCTCGTTGTTCAATTCGAAGAAACGCACCGGGAGCTTGACCGCGCGCTCGTGTGGCCGGCGCGCAAGGCGCTCGCCATGGCCGTGATCGTGAACCCATTCGCCGGCCGCTTCGTCGAGGACTTGACCCCACTCATTGAGATGGGCGCGGCCCTCGGCCACAAGGCCGCAGCTTACGTGCGCAGTCATTTCGATGCTGTCGAGGCTTGCATCCCCGATGCCCCCGGCGCCAATGAAATTCTCGTCGCTCTTGCCGTGACAGACAGCGCGCGCCCGCTCCCACGCATCGGTGGTCTCGAGGCGGCTGACGCCAAGGGGGAAGACGGCCTCAGGTGAGCTTAAAGCCTGACAGGCACCATGACCTCCGGCGTCTTCACATCGACACCGGGCAGACCGGACACCAGTTCATCCGCCGATTGTGCCAGTATGGGGAAGGTCTTGTAATGCACCGGAATGACGGTCTTGAAGTCGAAAAACCGCGCCGCAGCCCAGGCGGTTGCCTTCATGTCCATTGAAAAATGCCCGCCCGCCGACAATATCCCGATATCAGGCGCGTAGTATTCACCCATCCACGCCATATCGGCCATGATATCGGTGTCGCCCGACACATAGACAGTCTTCCCGTCGGCCCGCAGCATGAAACCAACTTCGCTGCCGACACAAACCGGACCGTCGGGAAGGCCAAGGGTGGAAGAATGGCTCGCGGGCACCATGGTAACGGCAACATCGTTCAAAACAACCGTCCCGCCTTTGTTGAAGCCGACCGTTTCAATTCCTTCCGCCTCGGCCCAATAGCCCATCAGATCGTATTGGCCCACGACCGTCGCACCCGTTTCCTTCGTAAGCGGCAGAACCTCGGCGATATGATCGAAATGCGCGTGGGTCAGCAGGATATGGGTCACCCCCTTGATGGCCTCGACGCGATGTTCATCCGGAAAACTCGGGTTGCCATCGAGCCAGGGATCAATCAACAAAACCGCAGACCCGCTTTCAATCCGCATGGAGCCATGTCCTAACCAGATGAATTTCATGATGCCTACCCTCCCTGTGTTGCGCCGCATCCTAGCTTAATCGAAACACAAGACTAGGTGGCTTTTCCGACATGGACTGGACAGCCTCCATAGACGCCTATTGCGAACGCACCGACCCGAGCTATTGGTCGGAGCCGGTGAACGCGATCACCAACGCGGCCTTTCTCATCGCTGCTTTTATCATGTGGCGGCGCTGTAGGGGGCTGGTGTGGGGGCAGGCTTTGGCCTTCATCCTCGGGATGATTGGCATCGGCTCCTACCTGTTTCACACCCATGCCACACCTTGGGCCGCGGCGCTCGATACGACGCCGATCCTCATGTTTTCGCTGCTTTATATTTTCCTCGCGAACCGGGACTTCTGGCAACTTCCCCTGTGGCTATCAGCCCTCGGTGCGGCAGCTTATGTGCCCTACACGGCGGCCATGACACCGCTGTTTCAAGCGCTGCCCTTCTTTGGCATTTCAAGCTTTTACTGGCCTTTACCCCTTCTCATTTTTGCCTATGCCTTCTTCCTCCGACGTCGCATACCGGTTACGGCACGCAACCTTGCCATCGGTGCGACGATCCTCTGTGTGTCGCTCACGGCGCGGTCGATCGACGAGCCTCTCTGCGCCGCCATACCGCTCGGCACACATTTCCTGTGGCACATCCTCAACGGGATCATGCTTGGCTGGATGATCGAGACCTGGCGCAGACATGTCTCTTCATCTGGTCAAAAATACCTTGGGGAGCGCGAGGGGTGAAACCCCTCGCACCAGGCGATGCGCGCAACCCCTCGGTCTCTCGCATGAGCCCAAGAACATCTCAATAAAACGCGTCCATCTCTGCGACTTTGTCAGTGGAGAGATTAATATGGTGCAGCGTCAGTTTCATCCCATGAAGCTTGGCCTGCGAAAGGGGCGCGCGCAAGGCTTGGCATCGTCTCTGCCGCGCGCTACAGGAAGCGCTGATTGCAGGAAAGGCATATCCCATGTCGATAGATCGTGAAACAGCCCGGAAGGTTGCGAAGCTCGCACGCATCAAGGTGGATGAAGAGGCGCTCGACGCGCTTGCGGGCGAGTTCAATGCCATCCTTGGTTTCGTCGAGCAGCTCAACGAAGTTGATGTCGACGGTGTCGAGCCCATGACGTCGGTCACGCCAATGCGGCTGAAACGGCGCGAGGATGTGGTCACCGATGGCGATCAGCAGGACAAGGTGTTGTCGAACGCGCCCGATGCGCGCGAAGGGTTTTTTGCCGTGCCCAAGGTGGTTGAGTGATGAGCAGTTTAAATACATTGACCATTGCCGAAGCACGCGACCAGTTGCGGGCGGGCGAGATTAGCGCTGTGGAGTTGACGGAGGCATGCCTCACCGCTGCCGATGACGCCGCCGTTTTGAATGCCGTAGTGCATCCAACCCCCGATCTTGCCCGCGCGCAGGCTGAGGCGGCGGATACGCGGATCAAATCCGGGGACGCGCCCGCCATGTGTGGCATTCCGCTCGGGATCAAAGACCTTTTCTGCACCAAGGGGGTCCCAAGCCAGGCGGCAAGTGCGATTTTGAAGGGCTTCAAACCGGAGTATGAATCGACCGTCACCAGTCAGCTTTTCGATGCGGGCGCCGTGATGATCGGCAAGCTGAACATGGATGAGTTCGCCATGGGCAGCAGTAATGAGACATCGACCTATGGCAATGTCATCAACCCGTGGCGGGCGTCCGATGGAACCGACCTCACGCCCGGCGGATCATCGGGCGGCTCGGCCAGTGCGGTTGCCGCCGATCTCTGCCTCGCGGCCACCGGCACGGATACGGGTGGGTCGATCCGGCAACCGGCGGCCTTCGTGGGGATCACAGGGCTTAAGCCGACCTATGGGCGGTGTTCGCGTTGGGGGATTGTGGCCTTTGCCTCCTCCCTCGATCAGGCGGGCCCCATGACCAAGAGCGTGCGCGACGCGGCGATCATGCTTCAGTCTATGGCGGGGCATGACCCGAAGGATTCAACTTCCGCCGATTTGCCCCTGCCAGATTTTGAAGCGGCAATTACCGGCGACATTCGAGGTAAAACCATCGGTATTCCAAAAGAATACCGCATGGACGGCATGCCCGACGAGATTGAGGCCCTTTGGGCTCAGGGGCGAGAGATGCTTCAAGATGCGGGCGCCAAGATCGTGGATATCAGTCTGCCCCATACAAAATACGCGCTCCCCACCTATTACGTGGTGGCGCCGGCGGAGGCGTCCTCCAACCTCGCCCGCTATGACGGTGTGCGCTACGGGCATCGTGCCACGCTGGGGCAGGGTGATGGCATCACGGAAATGTACGAAAAGACCCGGGCCGAAGGCTTCGGCGATGAGGTCAAACGTCGTGTCATGATTGGCACCTATGTGCTTTCCGCCGGGTTTTATGACGCCTATTACAACCGCGCGCGGAAGGTGCGGGCACTGATCAAAAAGGACTTCGAAGACGTGTTCGCAACCGGTGTCGACGCGATTTTGACGCCAGCGACGCCTTCCGCTGCCTTTCCCTTGGGACAGGAGTTCGACGACCCGGTTCAGATGTATCTCAACGATGTCTTCACGGTGACGGTGAACCTCGCGGGTCTGCCCGGTATTGCCGTTCCGGCTGGGGTTGATGCGGCGGGGCTACCCCTTGGGTTGCAGCTCATCGGCAAGCCTTGGGAGGAGGGCGAGTTGCTGAATGTCGCGCAAGTTCTGGAGGATCGTTGCGGATTTGTGGCCAAACCTGCGAAATGGTGGTAATGTTTCGCAAAACGAAACGGCAGAGCAGACGATGATGACACGCGTATCCACGGCAATACTTTTGCTGACCCTCACTGCTTGTTCCACAAGCGTGCCCGACAGCAACCCCAACGTCCAAGGGGTGGGCTTCGGCAATTACGACGCCTACGCAAGTCAACGGGCGGCGCGCGATGCGCAACTGGAAGCGCGGATTTCGGATGAAGAGCCGGGTTCGACCCAGATTGCGCAGGACACCCAAGATGTGCTGGACCAAACCGCCGGTACCGCCGCACCTGCCGTGGCAACGACGTCGCTTGCTTCTGACAACCCGAATATCTCCGATGAACAGGATTTTGCGGCAGTTTCTGCGCGCGAAACCATCGAAAGCGACCGCGACCGTTTGCAAGAGCAACGGGCCAACATGTCAGTAGCGACGCCCGAAGCCGTTCCGGCGCGCCCTGGCGGACGGGCCGCGCCAAATATTGTCGCTTTCGCGCTGTCGACGAATAATGCCGTGGGCCAACCGGTCTATGATCGCTCCAGCCGCTACAACGAAGATCGTTACCGGCGCGCCTGTGCGGAGTTTGGCTCGTCGGACCAAGCACAAGCGGCGTTTCTGGCAGCGGGCGGACCGGACCGTGATCGGCGTGGGTTGGACCCCGACGGTGACGGGTTCGCGTGTTTTTGGGACCCTTCGCCCTTCCGTACGGCCCGCGGCGGCTAGGCACATGGATATTCTCGACCGCCCGTCGCCGAACTACGGATCGCGCAAGGGTGGCGATAACATTGAACTCATCGTTCTACACTACACGGCGATGGCGGATGCGGATGCCGCGTTGGAACGGCTGTGCGATCCGGAGAGCGAGGTTTCCTCCCATTATCTGATTGGCAGCGACGGTGCGCTTTACCGGCTTGTTGATGAGGCGGAACGCGCGTGGCACGCGGGCGTGGGCTCTTGGGCGGGTTGCGATGATGTCAACTCGCGATCCATTGGCATCGAGTTGGACAATAACGGCGTTCTGCCTTTCGATGAGCCGCTTATGACGACATTGGAGGCTTTGCTGACAGACCTTTTGGAGCGGCATGGTATCAGGCCCAAAGGCGTGATTGGACACGCTGATATGGCACCCGCCCGAAAGGTGGACCCTGGGCCGATGTTTGACTGGAAACGTCTTGCGGCAAAGGGTCTTTCCGTTTGGCCGGAGCCATCCCGTGGAAAGGATTTTCTGCAAGACGCGGCACGCTTCGGCTATCCGACTGATGATGGCATTGCTTGCGTTCTTCCCGCCTTTCGCGCGCGTTTTCGTCCTTTTGCCACCGGCCCGCTTTGCGCCGCAGATGAGGCGATGATGGCGGGACTTGCGCGTCAGTTCCCGGCGGACGTCATGGGCTTCGCCCGATAAGCATCGCCCTCCAGGTCTTTACGGGTTTGGCAGAAGGGTTTAGGGAAGCCGGTGCGGATGGCTGGATGGCCGCGGGGGCGTCATGCTCACGAGGAAAGTCCGGACTCCACGAAGCAATGGTGCCGGGTAACGCCCGGCCGGGGTAACCCGAGGGATAGCGCCACAGAGAACAGACGGCCACGCATGCGCGGCCACGGTGAAACGGTGGGGTAAGAGCCCACCGCGGACTTGGCAACAAGGACGGCACGGCAAGCCCCACCAGGAGCAATGGCGAATAGGGGGTCCGCTTGGACAGCTTCGGTCCGGACCCCGGGTTGCCAGCTAGAGCGCGTCGGCAACGGCGGGCCGAGAGGAATGGTCATCGCGCTGCAAAGCGCACAGAATCCGGCTTACAGGCCATCCGCATCAAGATGTCTGTCATGCGGACAAACCCGTCATTTCTGTAATGTCGGGAATGCGCCCCGGTTAGGGACCACGTGGGGTCTAGTTGGCAGGATTTGCCATCATCATGCGCCAGCCACGTGTATGCTCCGCTGCAGTATAGAATAGGTAGGGTTCCTTCGTTTGCGGATCGAAGGTGATAGATGGTGCGATAATTTCATCCACCTCCCATTCGTCCCCTGCCAGTGTCAAAAGAGGCTCTGGGAGTGATGACCAAGGTCCAAATGGATCGTCAGCACAAAATGCAAATATCCCTTCGCGCCCTGTGACAGTCTCACGTGTGGCAACTGCCACGAAACCGCCATCGGGTCGCGCCGTAATCTGTCCTTCCATGCCAATCGGTATGTCCGTTTCCACCGGATTTTTCCAAGTCAGGCCATCCAAATTGGATGTTGCGCCGAAACTCCACACTTCGGTGACGTCTTCAAACCCGTTCCACCCGAGCCAAGCCATCATCAAGCGGCCTTGATGCTCAATAATTGAGGGCGATGTGATCAGATAGACGTCTTTTCCGGCTGTGGGCCCTACGTCGACCACGGGGTCAGGCAGGATCGTCCATGGCCCCTTCAACGCGGGCGCTTGCGCCATATAGATGCGTGAGCGGTACGTCGTTTCGTCAGAATACCCGATGAAATAAATCCGATGGTCCGCGGCTGACACACGATGGTAAAACGCGGTTTCTTTGTGGGGCACGGCGTCTGGTTGCATGGAGGGCCCCAGCAAAACGCCCCATTCTTCCCATTCGTTCCACCCCGAACCCAAGGCAAGTTTGATGGCGCTATGATCGTTGTCGTCACCGCTGTAAATCATTGCCAATTGATTGTCGTCGATGACAAACACATGCCCGTCACTGGCCGCTTCGTACAGGCCTAAGAATAGCTTGTCCCGAAACACCGGTCCGTCATGCCGAACCCAGTCTGTAGGGACACATGCGAAACCCGGAGAGGCGGCAATCAGAGCCGCTAAGACGGTCGAGACACGAAGCATCACGGCCAGTAAATACTATCGGCGACCAGTCAGATCAAGAAAGACCGGTCATTCGCCGCAGTGCAACTGTTTCACAGGTTGGGCTCAAACCGGACTTTTGGTGTCGCGATTTGTCTCTTTGCGGATGGGGGTGCGGCCGGTAAGGTCATCGCTATCGCTTAGAGGGAGCATTTTGACATGAGTTTTGTTCGCACATTAGCCACGCTGGCCGTTGGTTTCGCTGCCGCAAAAGGGCACGAGAAATATAAAGACATGGGCGGCATGCCTGGCGTCAAGGATGCGATGCGGACCAACCCGCAGCTTGCCCAGATGAGCGATCAGGCTTTTGACATGATGGACAAGATGGGCCTGCCGACCGATCAATTGAAGTCCATGCGGGATCAATTCATGGGGCAGGCCGAAGGGGCGAGCGCCGGTGCGATGGCGGGTCTCGGCGGGCTGATGTCGGCGCTTGGCGGCGGTATGGCCGGGGGCGCGGAGCAAACCAGCGCCATGATCGACAGCCTTACGGGCACCACCACCGCGACGGATGCCATGGAGGAAAACGCCAAGCTCATGATCCGCGCCATGATCCAAGCCGCCAAGGCGGATGGCGAAATAGATGCGGAGGAACGCGCCAAGATTATGGAGCACGTGGGCGAGGCGGGGCCAGCCGAGCGCGCCTTCATCGAGGCCGAACTGGATGCCCCAGTGGACGCCATGGCGCTGGCCCAGGACACATCCCAGCAAATGGCGGCGCAAGTCTATGCAACGGCCTTGATGACCATTCGTGTCGATAACCTGAAGGAAGCGGAGTACATAAACACACTGGCGCAGGGTCTCGGGCTATCGGAGGAAACACGCAACCGCGTGCATACCGCAATGGGGATTTCCTGAGGGTTTCTACCTTGACAGGTCGCTCACACTGTTTAGAAGGCGAGCTTCAGGATTTTCGGTCTGAGCCCACTGAGGCGCGGGCCAGCTAGGAGACACAATATGGCGAAACCAACGACGATCAAAATTCGTCTGAATTCGACCGCCGACACGGGTCATTTCTATGTGACCAAGAAGAACGCCCGCACCATGACCGAAAAGATGGTGGTGCGGAAGTATGATCCCGTTGCGCGCAAGCATGTTGAGTACAAGGAAGGCAAGATCAAGTAGGATCGCCCCTTCGTAAAGACAATGGGCCGCGCCATGTGCGCGGCCTTTGTCGTTTGGGTGTGGTTGCTTCGGCGTTCGGCGCAGTGCGCAATGGGAGCGAAGGTGCCCAAACAGCCCATTGGCGCCCGTGGCCAGCGTCTAGGGCTGGACGAGACACGGTTAGAGGACCAGATAGAACGCAATGGGTGACACATTCGTTATTCGCGCCTCGACACAGGCTGATTTGCACCGGGTCGATGCCTTGCTGGCCCGGTCTTATCCGGCGCTTCTCAAATCGGCTTACCCCGCATCCGTCCTCGTCACCGCCATACCCTTGATATCGAAGGCGCAACCCCATCTTTTGGCATCTGGCACCTATTTTGTGGTCACTGATGGTGAGGAGATTGTCGGGGCCGGTGGTTGGACCCGGGCCAGTCCTCGCGCACGCGGCCACGCGAAAAACGCCGGTGCACATATTCGCCATGTGGTAACGGATCATCGCCTGGTGCGCGCCGGGATCGGGCGTCGGTTGATGCATCATATCTTTGCCACAGCGCGGCAAGCGGGTGTGACTCGTCTTGAATGTTTGTCGACCCTCATGGCCGAACCATTCTATCAGGCTGTCGGGTTTGAGACTGTGGCACCCGTGACACTCAACCTGCGCGCGGGCATTGACTTCCCGGTAGTCCAGATGCGGCACGACTTGTAAATACACCGCCGGTCCCTCAAAGCATGTCGCGGCGGGCTTGAAGCCAGGTACGTTCACCTGGGTTGCGGCTCAGGCGCATCGCTTCCGAATAGGCCTCGCGCGCGGTGGCGGTGTCCTTTTTGCGGCGCGCCAGTTCCGCTTTCGCAGCGTAAAACGGTTGGTAGTCCTTCAGCTCCGTTTCAAGCGCTGCCAAGGCGTGGCGGGCGCGGTCGAGAGCGCCGGTTTCCGCGAGGGCGACCGCGTGGTTCAAAGCGACCACGGGCGACGGTGCCAAGGCGAGCAATCGCTCGTAAAGTAAGAGGATTTGCGGCCAATCGATGGTGGACGCATCGCGTGCCTGCATGTGTAGCGCGCTGATTGCGGCTTGTATCTGGAACGGGCCGGGGATGCGTCGGGAGACGGCGAGGTCGAGAAGCGCGTAAGCCTCCTTCGCCGTCACCTGATCCCAAAGGGCGCGGTCCTGACACTCTAGCGGGACCGGCGCGCCCGCCGCATCGAATCGGGCTCGATAGCGGGCGTGGGACAACAGCATGAGCGCGAGCAGCCCTTCGATCTCAGGTTCATCCGGGGAGAGCTTGGCCATCAGTCGCGCAAGCCAAATCGCTTCGGTGCAGAGGGTTGCGCGGATGGGCGCTTCACCCGGTCCCGCTGTCCAGCCTTCGTTAAAAATCAGATAGATGACGGCCAGCACAGATTGCAGACGCGCGTCCCAATCGCACCGTTCGGGTACGGCGAAGGGGATACCCGCATCACGTATCTTTGCTTTGGCGCGGGTGAGGCGTTGCGCCATGGCTGCCTCCCGGTCCAGAAAAGCACGCGCGATCTCTTGTGTCGTGAGGCCGCCGACGGTGCGGAGTGTCAGTGCCACACGGGTTTTCTGTTCCAGCGCGGGGTGACAGCAGGTGAAGATCAACCGCAACCGCTCATCGGGGATCTCGGGCTGGTCAGCCGCGCGGTCGGCTTGATCGGCTTCCATAAGCTGTGCAAGGTCCGGTGCCGCAGAGGCATGGCGCTTGGTCTTTCGGCGGCGATCAATCGCAGCGCGGCGTGCGACTTGCAGTAGCCAGGCATCGGGGCGGTCGGGCATCCCGGAACGCGCCCAATGGACGAGGGCACGTTCTGAGGCGTCCTGGAGGGCGTCTTCCGCCAAGTCAAACGATCCAAGGCTCCGGATCAGGCCGGACAGAAGTCGGCCGCGATCACGCTGAAGAAGGGAGGCGATCTTGGCTGCGAGATCACTCTCGAACATCACTTTGGATGCTCAACTGCGATGGACGTCACCCGGGAAGACGGCCCAGCTTTCGATATGTGCCGCCTGCTCGACACTCACTCCGGCATCTCGATAACCATGATCGGACGTAGTTCTACGGTGCCGTATTTCGCATCAGGGATAAGCGACGCCATTTCAATGGCTTGATCCAGGTCTTTACAATCGAGCAGGTAATATCCACCGAGCCGCTCTTTGGTCTCGGCAAAGGGTCCATCCATGGTCTCAGTCTTGCCGTCGCGTATCCGAATTGAGGTGGCGGTCGAGGTGTCTTGCAAGGCTTCGCCACCCAATAGTACACCCTTTTCTTCCATCGTTTTCGTCGCGCTGAAGTAGCCGTCCATATAGGCATCGAAGCCGGGGTCGCCAGGGTTTGGGCTAACGTTATCTTCCGCGTAGATCAGAGCCATGTATTGCATGGGATCGGTCCTTTTCTTTTGGTGAGCGTGGGCGCGAGGAGCGCGTGCTGTCCAGCGCTCAGATCACTGTAAATGAGTTCAGAGGAGATGCGGTGATTAGGGTTGTGATCTGGAGAATTGCCATAGTGTTGTCCTTTTTGCTTCAGATAACCCAAGGACGCATCAGCCTGCCGAATTTCGACATATGCTCGCGGAAAATCTCTTCGACTTCCGACAAGATACTGAATTTATTATCTACTTTTTAAAAAGTGACGCTACGAGGTATACCAGATCTTTCGGCGCCGTGGGTTTCGTCGCGGTCAGCGCATCGGGGAACCGGGCCTGCACCGCGTCTGGCAAGGAGTGGCCGGTATGGAACACAAGCTTGACCCCTTGCGTATCTAGGGTTTCAGCAAAACTCGCCGCATCGCCGTCCGGCAGGGTAAGATCGAGTATGGCGGCATCAAATCTGATTTCTGTCACCAGTTCTTGCGCCTGCGCGAGAGACGCACACATCTCTGCCATATCGGCACCACCTTGGAGGAGGACTTCCCTCAAGGAGGTGGCGATCAAAAGGTCGTCTTCGACAACCAGCAAGTTCAGACCCGCCAGGCTATAGGGAACTGTCATAAGTTGCCCCTCCTTGATGTGACGCCCCTACAATCGGGCAGTGACAGCGTCCACGACCGCCTCCGGAGTGATGTTGAAGTGTTTGTAGAGATCACCTGCGGGGGCAGAGGCGCCGAAATCGTGCATACCGACGAAAGCGGATTTCTCGCGCTTGCCCCGTTCACCATAAAGCCACCGGTCCCAACCGAAGCGTATAGCGGCTTCGATGGCAACGCGGACGGGACCGGCTGGTAGCACCTTGCGGCGGTACTTTTCGTCTTGTTCTTCGAAGAGTTCCCAGCAGGGCATGGAAACGACGCGCGTACCGATGTTTCTGGCTTCAAGGAGATCACGCGCTTTCATGGCAATCTCGACTTCCGATCCAGAGGCCATCAGCAGAGCGCGGCGCTTTCCGGTTGCGTCCGCCAGGATGTAGCCTCCTTGGGCGGTCAGGTTGCGCGTTTTGTGTTCGGTTCTGACCGTCGGCAGCCCTTGCCGCGACAATGCGAGGACAGATGGTGTGCGCTTGGAGGACAGCGCCAGTTCCCAGGCCTCAGCTGTTTCAACCGCGTCAGCTGGCCGGAAGACATTGATGTTGGGCGTGGCGCGCAGCATCGCCAGATGTTCGACAGGCTGATGGGTCGGGCCGTCTTCGCCTAGCCCGATACTGTCATGGGTCATGACATAGGTCACTGGCACCCCCATAAGGGCAGACAGACGCATGGCGCCACGGGCATAGTCGGTGAAGCACATGAATGTGCCGCCATAGGGCTTGATACCGCCGTGGAGCCACATGCCGTTCATCGCGGCCGCCATCCCGTGTTCGCGAAT
Source organism: Pseudomonadota bacterium (assembly GCA_039024895.1). GTDB lineage: Bacteria > Pseudomonadota > Alphaproteobacteria > Rhodobacterales > Rhodobacteraceae > JAJDOD01. The sequence goes on from JBCCPJ010000008.1 coordinate 35,626, forward strand.
GCCGTAATGGATGTAGCGACCCTTGCGGTTCTCGGCGTTAAAGATGCCAAGATCGGACGTTTTGGTGTTATTCGAACCTGTCAGGTCAGCCGACCCACCGAGGGTTTCGGGCACGGCTGGGTTCAGCACTTCGAGGGCCATCTCGGACGCTTTACGGGTTGCGACCTTTGGCTGTGTTTCGCTGATCTGTTTTTTCAGCGCCCGGACGGTTGAGGAGAGCTTGCGCGGCGCGTCCCCCTTTACAACCCGTTCGAACTCGGCTTGACGCGACGCTGACAGTCCCGCAAAGCGCGTTTCCCATTCCGCGCGTTCGGCAGCGCCTTTGCTACCGATGGCGCGCCAGGCCGTTTGGACTTCGTTCGGGACGTCAAAGGGCGCGTGGGGCCAGCCATAAGCGTCGCGCGTCAAGGCGATCTCATCATCGCCGAGGGGCGCGCCATGGGCCTTTGCTGTATCCTGACGGTTTGGCGAGCCGAAGCCGATATGCGTCTTGCAGGCAATCATGGTTGGCTTATTGGACGCTTTCGCCTTTACCAGTGCTTTGTCGATATCTTCGGGATCATGCCCGTCGCATTCCAACACGTGCCAACCGCTGGCAGCGAAGCGTTTTTGCTGATCAGTCACGTCCGAAAGGCTTATCTCGCCGTCAATCGAGATATTGTTGTCGTCCCAGAGCACGATGAGACGCGAGAGCTTCTGCATGCCTGCGAGCCCGATGGCTTCCTGGCTGATGCCCTCCATAAGGCAACCATCCCCGGCAATAACATATGTGTAATGGTCGACGATCTTCTTCCCGAAGCGTGCGCGGAGCGATTCCTCTGCCATGGCGAAGCCGACGGCATTTGCGATGCCCTGTCCAAGCGGACCCGTGGTGGTTTCAATGCCCTTGACGTGGCCGTATTCAGGGTGGCCGGCGGTGATCGAGCCCAACTGTCTGAACGCTTTGATTTGGTCGAGCGTCATGTCCTCGTAGCCGGTCAGATGCAAGAGCGCATAGATCAGCATTGAACCGTGCCCGGCAGATAAAATGAACCGGTCGCGATCGGCCCAATCGGGCGCGGAAGCGTCGAATTTCAAGTGCTTTTCGAACAAAACCGTGGCCACGTCCGCCATGCCCATCGGCATGCCGGGATGCCCCGAATTGGCCGCTTGCACTGCGTCAATTGCCAAGGTGCGGATCGCGGTGGCGCGGGCAAAATGGTTCGGATGCAACTCTTTGAGCGTGGCGATATCCATGCGATTTTACCCCCGAGCCTGGCATAGTGTTGGCGGGTTGATAACAGCCACGGGGGCGAGCGCAAGGCACGCTATTGCGTTCGCCAGATTAGGGGGGTGAATTGGGCTGTTCATGGGGTATTCTGCCACGCAGGGCAGATGCGGCGTTTCGATTCGAATGGTTAACGGCGCCACAAAGAAACAGCTGGGACGATATGGACGATATTGCAGAGTACGAACGCCGTATTACGGCAGCATTGGACAGGGCGGCGCAGGCGCTCGACAAGCTAAGCGCCGGTGAGAGTGGTGACGCAGAAGCGATCAAGGCCGAGTTGGAAGCCGAACGGGTGGCAAACCAGCAGCTCGAGGAGCGCGTGCGCGCCATTAAGGAAACGCAGGAACAGACGGTCACGGCCCTTGAGGCTTCGGTGGAGGAACTCAAGTCAGCCCTCGCCACCCGAGATGCAGAAATGCAGCAGTTAAAGAGCGTGAACGAAGCGCTCCGCCAATCAAATGGCGTCTTGCGTGAGGCAAATTCCAAAGGGGTCGGAGATGCCGACGCGGTCAATTCCGCTATGGTCACGGAAATCGAAAGCCTGCGGGCGGCGCGGGCCACAGAACGCGCTGAGATAGAGGAAATCCTCGCCACGCTCGAACCAGTGCTGGAGGAGGCCTGAGATGCCGGAAGTGAACATTCAGATCGGCGGACGCACCTTTGCAGTGGCCTGTCAGGAGGGGGAAGAGCATTTCTTGCAGTCGGCGGCCGAATTGCTCGACAATGAAGCAAAAGTGCTGATGGAACAGATCGGGCGGCTGCCTGAGTCGCGGATGTTGCTGATGGCTGGCCTAATGCTGGCTGACAAGCACGCGGGTTCCGAGGACCAAATGAATTCCATGGAAGACAAGGTCGCGCAGCAAGAGGCGTGGATCGAGGAACTTCAGAACCGCCCAAAGCCTGCACCAGAAATGCGAGAAGTGGCTGTCATTCCCAGTGAAGTGTCTGACACTTTGGCGGAATTGGCTGCACGCGCTGAGGCAATCGCCGAAGCGGCAGAGGAAAAACTCCTCGCGGCGGGCTGACCTTGCATGCAATCGTATGCTGTTGAATTAAAAAAGAAAAATTTGAAAATCGTCTCCATGGGTCTTATGTGACCCTCGAGGGGATTTAGAGATGGCACAACGCATTCTTATTTTGGGTGGTGGGTTCGCGGGGCTTTTTGCGGCGCGCAAAGTAAAAAAGCGCTTGGGCGCCGAAGCCGACGTCGAACTGATCAGTGCGGAAAACTATTTCGTCTTTCAGCCGCTTCTGCCTGAAGTTGCCGCTGGCTCGATCACAGCGCCGCACGCGGTCACGCCACTTCGGGCGCTGTTGAAAGATGTCTTTGTGCGTAAGGCGCGCGTTCATAGCGTGGATTTCGAACGGCAGATTGTGACCGTGTTTCAAGGAGTGCAGCGCAGGCCAACGGAGGTTCCCTACGATCATTTGGTGGTGGCGCTCGGTCAGGTTGTCGACCTGTCGCGCATGCCTGGACTGTCGGATCATGCGCTGACGATGAAGCACCTCGAAGACGCCCGCCATTTGCGCAATCACGTGATCGAACGCCTTGAACATGCGGAAATTACAGGTCTGCCGGAGGTTAAGCGGGAGGCACTGACCTTCACGGTGGTTGGTGCGGGTTTCTCTGGTGTGGAGACCGTGGGCGAGTTGAAAGAGTTGATTGACCGGTCGCTGAAACTCTATCCCCATGTGTCGCCCGATGAAGTTCGCGTGGTGGTCGTCGAGTATGCCGATCGGGTGTTGGGCGAGTTGCCCGAAAGCCTTGGCCGCTACGCGAAGGAGCGTTTGGAAGCGCGCGGGATCGAGATCATGCTGGGCAAAGGCGTGGCGTCCGCGACTGGCACCCGGCTCACCCTGACGGATGGTACGCAGATACCGACCCGTACAATCGTTGCCACCATCGGAAATGCGCCCTCCCCGGTGGTGCGCGACATGGGTCTTGAACAGCAGGGAGGCAAGATCGCGGTTGACCGCAATCTGCGGGTGAACGGGCATGACAATGTCTGGTCCTTGGGGGATTGCGCGCAAATCCCCATGAAGGAGGACGCAAAGGAGCGGGCGGATTTCGCCCCGCCCACCGCGCAATTCGCCGTGCGCGAGGCGCGCTGTCTCGCACTTAACATAGAGGCGGCGATCAAAGGTAAACCCCTGAAAAAATTTGATTATAAGTCGCAAGGCGCTTTGGCGTCGCTCGGTGCCCGCCGCGGTGTGGCGGAGGTTTGGGGCATGAAGATCTCAGGTTTCCCGGCCTGGTTTCTGTGGCGCGCCTATTACGTGATGTTCCTGCCTGGCGTCAGCACGAAGATACGCGTTTTGCTGAACTGGATGATGGATGCGCTCTCGGCGCGCTCGGTTGTTCAACTGAAGGGCAATAGGCCGGATGCCACGCGCTACGTGCATTACAGTGCAGGGGACCGAATATACGAAGCCGGCAATCGGGCGGACGGTGTTTATTCCATCGTATCGGGATCGGTAGAGCTACGTCACATCGACTGCGACGGGAGCGAACGGGTGCTCACGCTCGGCAAAGGCGATCACTTCGGGGAGGGCATTCTGTATGGTGAGTACCTTCGGCGCTCCACGGTTCGGGCGCTGGAGGACAGCAAAGTGCTGATGATGGAGAAAGACACATATCTGCGGATGGTCGAAGCGTTCCCGACGTTGAAGGACTACTTCGACGACCATCTGAAGACAACCGCTGAGAATGGAAACATCAAGCGGTTAGGCTGATCCAACAAGGGTGAAAGTGCCAACTTCCTTTGACGTCACCCAAGGTGAAACGAGGGCGTCAAACGACTTGAAGTGGGCGCTCGCCAAATGCGCGTCAAAAGCGGCGCGGTCTGCATAGATCTCGTATAGAAACACGGTTTCCGGCCCGTTTTCGCCCACCGCCACGTCGAAGCGGTGACAGTCCGGTTCACTATCCAGAGATTGCCGCGCATTTTCGGTCACGGCCGCTAGAAACGCATCTGTGTGGGCGGCGTCCACATGAAAGGTCACCGCAACAACATACATTGCTCAACCGTTATGTTCGCGGATTTGATCGGCCGCTTCCTTGTTATAGCCGACGCCATTCTCGTCAAAAAGCTGGTCCAGTTCCCCCGAGAGCGTCATTTCCGTCACGATATCGCAACCGCCGACAAACTCGCCTTTCACATAGAGCTGTGGGATTGTTGGCCAGTCTGAGAAGTCCTTGATCCCTTGGCGGATTTGGTCGTCCGCGAGCACGTTCACGTCCTGATATTCGACGCCCATGAAGTTCAACACACCCGCGACCCGGGACGAGAACCCGCATTGCGGCATGTTTTTCGTGCCTTTCATGAACAGAACCACGTCATTTGCATCCACGGTTTCTTTGATCTGGGTTTCAGCGGTCATGGCGCCAGCCTCCTGAAAATCGGTTCCATTGCACATAGTAGCCTTTGGTGCGAAGCGCCAGTCTCAACCCCACGTGATCTCAAAACGCGAGGTCTCGGAGAGGCCGAACACGTCTCCAACGACCCAACGGGCGAACACGGCATGGTCCCCGGTTGTCGCGAAATCGATATCGAGAAAGGCCATTTGGTTGTTTGTGTTGCGATAAGGGGAAAGTCCGCGGTGGCGGGCTTCAGCTTCGATCCGGACGGCATAGGCGCGCGACCAATCGGTCACGGGAAGGTCGAACCTGTATTGCAAAAGGCCCGTAGCATCGCGCCCGGCGGCCACTTGAATGAACCGTTCGCCTTCCTCCTCCCGTGCGGTGACGAAGAAGCCACTTTCCCCATCGCGCGCGAGGCTCTCGATCCGCGCGAGATACGCGTCCAGCGTCCCGGCTTCAGATCCCCGACCGAATGGCCTTGCATCGCGCCGTTCCAAGGCACGGACACTCCGCAGCGCAAGGACCGCCAATAGCAGCAGGCCAAAGAGATAGAGAAGTTGAGGAACCATATCGTGATGCGTCTGGACGTCTAGTCGGGCACCCGCGTAGTCAGCGCAAGCGCATGAAGGTCGCCGTCGGGCCCGTCCATTTTGCCTTTTAAGGCCGAATAGACGGCGCGCTGTTGCTGGACGCGATTCATGCCACGGAAGCTCTCGTCAACCACGACCGCCGACATATGAACCCCGTCGCTGCCGCCGACTTCGATTTGAGCGTTCGGGAATGTTTCGCGAAGCAGCGCTTCAATTTCGTGGGCCTGCATGGGCATATGAGTTGTGTCTCCTCTTTGGGACAATTTAGGCGGTGCTGTTGGCTGCGGCAAGCGTGGCGGCGCCTCGGAAGCGACGCCTTTTCGGCAAAACAGCAGAGGGGTTACGTTGGCTGCGGCTAGTCCTGCGGGTTAATGTTCTCGGACAGGGCCGCTTCCGTCGCTTCAAAGAATGCACCCACTTGCCGCCCGTCGACCAAGGCGTGATGAACTTGCAAGGTCATTGCCATGTCATATTTCCCGCTTCGTTCAACGATTTTGCCCCAGGAGACACGGGGGATACAGTCATCGGCATGGGGCAGTGCATTGTCGAGGGAGCTGTAATCGAGCCACGGCAAGCAGGAGAGATATGCCACATCCTCTATCGTGCCATCGTTGGCGTTGAGAGGCGCGCCTTCGCGAACCTCTGCGATCTTCTCAGCGGCATGGGCATCGAACCGACGGCGATCCGGGTTCCAGGCGAGGTAGGTGTAACGGAAGTCGCCGTTTTCCAGGGGGATCGTCGGTGACAGGAGTAGGCGTTTGTATTGCTTGACCGTGTCACCCTCGAACCGCATGCAGAGTTCAGGCACGGCGTGGAGGCCCTGGCCGACTGCCCAAATCGTGTGCCGAAAGGGAGAGAGACCGGTCGTCTTTCGCGATGCCATGAGGTTGGTCATGGGGATGCGCACAGTCGTGGCGTAGTGCGGGCGTTCAAAAGCGCGGAACATGCGGAACTGGGCGGCGCGCGGCCAGGTGGCCAGATTGACCCGCGTGCCTGTCATACGACGTGATCCGCGAAGGCCGAGCGATAGAGCGTTGATAGCTCCGCAAGCGGCGCGCTGACCTTGCCGAGAGTTACATTGTTGCCGCCGAAGCGGCCGACCTGCGCGATGGGCACACCTGCCTGACCGGCGACGATCATCAACTCTTCTGCCTGGTCGAAGCCGCAGGCGATCAGGTAACGTGCCTGGTCTTCGCCGAAGAGCTGATCGACGCCCGTCACGTCAAGCTGTACGCCGATCTCAGCGGCGTCCGCCATTTCGAAGGCCGCGACTGCAAGCCCACCATCAGAAAGATCGCTGGCCGCATGGATGAGCGCGCCATTCTCGCGGATATAGGTGCCAGTGCGCAGTTCAAGGTCCAGTTCGACCTGGGGTGCGTCGCCTGTTTCGCGCCCGAAGACCTCTGCCAAAAGGGCGGATTGGCCGAGGTGGCCTTGTGTTTCGCCCAAGAGCAGCGCGTAGTCGCCTTCTTGCGCGATGCCTGCGATCAAGTCCTCTGGCTGCGCGATCAAACCAACAGCGCCGATCGTGGGCGTTGGCAGGATCGGCTGACCATCGGTTTCATTGTAGAGCGAGACATTGCCGGAGACGATTGGCATGTCGAGAGCGAGGCACGCGGCGCCGATACCTTGGATCGCGCCGACAAATTGCCCCATGATTTCAGGTTTTTCCGGATTGCCGAAGTTCATGTTGTCGGTTGTGGCGAGAGGTTTCGCCCCAACAGCGGACAGGTTGCGATAGGCTTCTGCCACTGCCTGTTTGCCGCCTTCAATCGGGTTGGCGCGCACGTAGCGCGGTGTGACATCGGAGGTGAACGCAAGCATCTTTTCGGTCCCATGGACGCGGACGATACCGGCCCCCAAACCAGGCGCTTGTACGGTATCGGCCATGACCTGGCTGTCATATTGCTCCCATACCCATTGCTTGCGCGCGTAGTTTGGGGAACCAATCAAAGCCTTCAGCGCCGCAATCGGGTCTAGCGACAGCACGTCACTTTCCGGCTCGTAGGCATCCGCTTTTGGCGTTGCGGTCCACGGTCGGTCGTATTCCGGGGCGGTGGAAGAGAGCTTCGAAAGGGGCAGGTCCGCCTTCACCTCATTGCCATGCAAGATCAGAAACCGGTCTTCGGCAAGCGTCTCCCCGACAATGGCGAAGTCGAGGTCCCACTTCTCGAAAACGGCTTTTGCTTCCGCTTCGAGGTCTGGGTTCAGCACCATCAGCATGCGTTCCTGGCTCTCCGACAGCATCATTTCGTAAGCGGTCATGCCCGTTTCGCGCTGTGGCACAGCGTCAAGGTTAAGCTGAACCCCCAAGCCGCCCTTGTCGCCCATTTCGACGGCAGAACAGGTGAGACCTGCGGCCCCCATATCTTGAATAGAGATGACAGCGCCGGTTTGCATCAACTCAAGGCAGGCTTCGAGCAGGCGTTTTTCGGTGAACGGGTCGCCGACCTGCACGGTGGGGCGTTTTTCCTCGATTGTGTCGTCGAATTCGGCAGAGGCCATGGTCGCCCCGCCGACGCCATCGCGACCGGTTTTCGCACCAAGATAGACGACAGGCATGCCGACACCGCTGGCGGCTGAGTAGAAGATTTTGTCTGCATCGGCGAGGCCAGCGGCAAAGGCGTTCACGAGGCAATTACCGTTATAGGCTTTGTGGAAGCGAACCTCGCCGCCGATTGTCGGCACGCCGAACGCGTTGCCGTATCCGCCAATACCTTCGACAACTCCTGCCACAAGGCGCTTTGTCTTGGGGTGTGACGGTTCACCGAAGGACAGCGCGTTCATCGCGGCGATCGGGCGGGCGCCCATTGTAAATACATCCCTTAAGATGCCACCCACACCGGTGGCGGCACCCTGGTAAGGTTCGATGTAGGAGGGATGATTGTGGCTCTCCATTTTGAAGATAACCGCCTGTCCATCGCCAATATCGACGACCCCGGCGTTTTCCCCAGGGCCGCAGATCACCTGGGGTCCTTCGGTTGGCAGGGTGCGCAGCCACTTTTTTGATGACTTATACGAACAATGTTCGTTCCACATGGCCGAGAAAACGCCGAGCTCGGTGAAATTCGGCGCACGATTGAGGATGCGCAGGACTTCCTGATATTCTTCAGGTGTGAACCCATGCGCTGCTATGAGCGCTTCGGTGATTTCTGGCTCTTCCATCGGCCCCCCGGGTTTCGCTGCGCGTCTCATAGAAGACTGAGCGGCGAGGTGGAAGGGGGCAAAGCGCGACACCCGCGCCGGATGTCTTTCGCTGCTGCCTAGCGGCCGTCCCGGGCGCGGGCTTGCAGCGCTCTAAGTAGTTCCATCGCGCGTTCGGCATGTTTGGTGGGGACGAATACGTGGTCATGTTGGGTCGCGGCAACGACATTCGCCGGTATTTTATCGCGCGCCAGCTCTGTGGTGACGGCTGCGGTGAGACCGACACCTGTGAGCGATGAGAACACCATCAAGGTGATCTGCCGCATCTCCATGTCATAGGTCAGACCCAAACTATCCGCGTCAGGCTTTGGCAGGATGACCGACATGCCTTCGTCTTCGGCGAACGAGCCACGGGCCAGATGTATGGCGGCCTTGGCATCTTCGTTGTGCAGCATGGAGCAGAAGACAAAGACGCCCGGCTGAAGAACCGGGGTCATGCTTGAAATCATCTTTCTGGTGCCCTTCACCGGGCGCGTACCGCTTTCCATACTCTGGTCCGGATAACTCGATCAGATTACAGATTGGTGTGCACTCTGCATTAGGCAAGGGACGAGAACGTGATGCCCCAAAAGAATAACGGCCTGCTGGGTAGCAGACCGTTATCGGACCGGAAATTGCAGCCCTCTCACTCACAAAGGTAAACTTACAAGGAACTCGTTACCCCCCAATTCACCAACCACACACGTAATGTGCAGCAAATGTGCAGATTATGTCAAGACGAAAACGAGAAGATGGCCAAAAAAAGGCAAAAATCCTTGGAAATCAAGGGAAGCTATACGAAATCTGCACAAAATCTAAGGTTTTCCTTACAATCGAAGGTTGGAATCTGCGCAATTCGTTAACGCCGGAGCGGTGTTGGTCGAGTCAGTGTGCCTCGGCCCAGTTTTGGCCATGGCCAGCATCAACGATGAGCGGCACATCTAGAGCAATCGCTGGGAGTGTGGCGGCCTCCATAATTTGACGCGCGGTGCCAATCAGGTCTTCAACGGCGCTGTTTTCCACCTCGAACAGCAACTCGTCATGCACTTGGAGCAACATCTTGGCTGGGAGCTTGGCAATTGCCGATGGCATGCGAATCATAGCGCGCCGAATGATGTCAGCGGCGGTGCCCTGGATGGGCGCATTGATTGCGGCGCGTTTTGCGAACCCGGCACGTGGTCCGCTATTGTTGATTTCTGGCGTGTTGATCTTGCGCCCAAACAGCGTTTCCACATGTCCGTGTTCTTTGGCGAAAGCGACTGTGTCGTCCATATAAGTGCGGATGCCCGGGAAGCGTTCGAAGTACCGGTCAATGAAGCCCTGGGCCTCGGCGCGGGGAATGCGCAAGTTACGGGCGAGGCCAAAACCGGAGATGCCGTAGATGACGCCAAAGTTGATCGCCTTGGCCTGCCGGCGCACGTCCGGCGTCATCTCGTCAAGTGGCACGTTAAACATCTCCGACGCGGTGGCGGCATGAATGTCCTGACCTTCACGGAAGGCTTCCTTCAGCGCGTCGATCTCAGCAATATGGGCCAAGATGCGCAATTCGATCTGGCTGTAATCTAGACTGACGAGCGTATGGCCGTCGGTAGCAACAAAGGCCTCGCGAATGCGCCGCCCTTCTTCGGTGCGGATCGGGATGTTCTGCAGGTTGGGATCGGTGGACGCGAGCCGACCGGTATTTGCACCTGCGATGGAATAGGATGTGTGTACGCGCCCCGTCTCCGCATTTATGTGGTCCTGGAGCGCATCCGTATAGGTCGACTTCAGTTTAGAAAGCTGGCGCCAGTCGAGGATGCGGCGTGGCAGATCGTGAATGGTTGCCATATCTTCCAAGACATCTGCACCCGTTGAGTAAGCGCCGGTCTTTCCTTTTTTGGGTTCCTTACCATCGGGCAGCTTCAGTCCCAATTCGTCGAACAGGATTTCCCCGAGTTGCTTTGGCGATCCCACATTGAAGGAGTGACCGGCCAATTCGTGGATTTCGTCTTCGAGCTGGGCCATTTTTTGGGCGAAGGCATTGGACATTCGCGACAATACCTGCGCATCGACCTTGATGCCCGCCATCTCCATCTCAGCCAAGACGGGCACAAGCGGGCGTTCGAGCGTCTCGTAGACCGTGGTCACGCGTTTCTTGTGCAGAGACGGCTTGAAATGCTGCCACAGGCGGAGCGTCACGTCCGCATCCTCGGCGGCGTATTTGACCGCATCATCGACGGGCACGCGGTCAAACGTGATCTGGCTTTTGCCGGTGCCTAAAAGCGATTTTATTTCAATGGGATGGTGGTTCAGATATCGCTCTGAGAGGCCGTCCATTGAGTGGTTGTGAAGGCCGGCATGCATGGCATATGACATCAGCATCGTGTCATCAATCGGCGCGACCTTGATCCCATAACGGGCAAGGATCTTGGCGTCGTATTTCATGTTTTGGCCAATCTTCAGGACGCTCTCGGCTTCCAGAAGGGGTTTCAACAGGCGAAGCGCATCGTCCAAGGGAAGCTGGTCCTCTGCCAATTGGTCCGAGCCAAAAAGGTCATCCGCCGCCGATTGTTTGTGTGTCAAAGGGATATAGGCCGCTTCGCCCGCCTCAACCGCAAGCGAAACGCCCACGAGTTCGGCGGTCATTTCGTTGAGAGCCGTTGTTTCCGTGTCAACTGCCACCCACCCACGGGCCAAGGCTTTGTCGATCCATGCCGCCAAGGTTTCGGTGTCACGGATGGCGGTATAGACGGCCTGTTCAAAAGGGATGCTCTCAACGATGGCGTCTTCCGATTTCGGCGAAGGCGCAGTTTCGATGACCGGCACCTCGGTCCCGAATGCTTCCGCGACACGCCGTGTTATCGTGCGGAACTCCATTTCACTGAGGAACGCGAGCAGCGTGTCGGCCTCGGCATCCTGAACTTCCAGGCTTTCGAGCGTGTAGGGCAGAACCATATTCTGATCGAGCGTTACCAGTTTCTTCGACAGCTCGATTTGGTCCTTGTGGTCGATGAGTGTCTGGCGCCGCTTGGGTTGCTTGATTTCCTCGGCGCGCTCCAGAAGTGTCTCCAAATCGCCGAACTCGTTGATCAATAACGCGGCTGTTTTGACGCCGATACCGGGCGCGCCGGGGATATTGTCCACGCTATCTCCGGCAAGGGCCTGCACGTCGATCACTTTTTCGGGGAGCACGCCGAACTTTTCTTCCACGCCCTCGACGCCGATCCGTGTATTTTTCATGGCGTCGAACATTTCGACCCCATCGCCCACAAGCTGCATGAGGTCCTTGTCGGAGGATACGATGGTCACCCGCCCACCAGCCTCGCGCGCCTGGCGGGCCAAGGTTGCGATGATGTCGTCGGCTTCGAAGCCTTCCGTTTCAAGACAGGCGATGTTGAAGGCGCGCGTTGCATCACGCGTCAATGGAATTTGCGGGCGCAGGTCCTCGGGCATCGCATCGCGATTGGCTTTGTATTGGTCGTAAAGGTCGTTTCGGAACGTGTGCGAGCCCTTGTCGAACACCACAGCAACGTGGGTCGGCGCGTCGGCGCCCTTGTTATCTTCGATCATCTTCCAGAGCATATTGACGAAACCGGAGACAGCCCCGACCGGCAAACCGTCGGATTTACGGGTCAGAGGAGGCAAGGCGTGATAGGCGCGGAAAATGAACGCAGACCCATCGATGAGGCTTAAGTGGCACCCCTTGCCGAACGATCCCTCTGCCATAACATTCCCCCGATATGAGACCCTTTGACGTCAGATACATGAGAGCATTGATCTTGGCGAGTGTCGTCGCGGTGCCGTTTGGGGCACGGGCGGACACATGCGATCCGGAGATCATGAATTGCTCACCGCTTGTTGCCTGTGTTGAGGCAACCGGCGAGTATTTTCGTGGTGCTTCCTTCGGACAAGATGCCGGTCCCTTTCGCGCTGACAGCGTGACGGGTGCGACGTGCACAGGTACTTGGCGCCGCACCATGCTGGGGATCGGCATCGCGGAGTTCACCTGTTCCGATGGCCGCATGGGGAGTTCCGTCTTCAATTGGTTTGAACCGGAAAGCGGCACCGCCGTCGGCCATGGCACCTTTGTTGACGGCACCGTGGCGCGTTTTTGGGCGGGCAACAATCTCGAACGGTATTTTGACGAGATCGACCCGTTGGAGCGGCAGCGCATGGCGTGCAACCCGAAAGATATGCTCCTGAGTTGAAGGTATCTATTTCGCTCAGCGGCCCTTGAAAAGACCACCAAGGAGGCCCCGCACAATGCGTTTGCCAGTGGTTCCGGTAAGCTCACGGACGACCATTTTCGTCAGTTGATCGCCGATCCCCCCGGATTTCGAGGATCGCCGCGAGGTCGACCGGCCCACCTGCTTCCCGTCATAGCGGCGGGCTCTCTTCAACTCGCGCTCCGCTTCCTCCGCCTCCTCCTCGCGGCGTTCCGCTTCTTCCGCATCCGCTGCGGCCTTCTCAGCGCGCCCGCGCAGCACTTCATAAGCGCTTTCGCGATCCTTCACAGCTTCATACTTTCCGGCGATCGGGGATGCCTGGATGGTTTCGTTGCGCTCGGCATCCGACAACGGGCCAAGCTGCGAGGAAGGCGGTCGGATGAGCGTTCGTTCGACGATACTGGGCGCACCTTTGGCTTCGAGAAAACTCGTGACGGCCTCCCCAACACCCACTTCCTTGATGGCATCTTCGGTCGAAAAGCGCGGGTTCGTGCGGTAGGTTTCGGCGGCTTGCTTCAGACCTTTTTGGTCTTTTGGGGTGAACGCCCGCAACGCGTGCTGCACCCGGTTGCCCAACTGTCCGAGAATGTCCTCCGGCACGTCTGCCGGGTTCTGCGTCACGAAGTAAACGCCGACGCCTTTGGACCGGATGAGCCGTGCCACTTGTTCCACTTTTTCGACCAGTGCCTTAGGCGCATCGTCGAAGAGCAGATGCGCTTCGTCGAAAAAGAAGACGAGTTTCGGTTTGTCCGGGTCGCCGACTTCCGGCAGTTCTTCGAAAAGTTCGGACAGGAGCCAAAGCAGAGACGTGGCGTAGAGCCTAGGGGCTGCCATGAGCTTGTTCGCGGCGAGGATATTGATCCGTCCGCGGCCATCCGGATCGATCCGCATGATGTCGGAAAGCTCTAACGCGGGCTCGCCAAAGAACTCCGTCGCCCCCTGGTTCTCAAGAACAAGAAGCTGCCGTTGAATTGCGCCAACCGAGGCCGTGGAGATATTGCCGTAACGCAGGGAAATCGTCTCGCGGTTTTCACCCAACCAGACCAGCATGGCTTGCAGGTCCTTAAGATCGAGGAGAGGCAAACCTTCCTCATCGGCGACGCGGAAGGCGATGTTCAAGACGCCTTCTTGCGCCTCTGAAAGTTCGAGCAAGCGCGCAAGAAGAAGCGGCCCCATCTCGGATACAGTCGTGCGAACCGGGTGGCCCTGTTTACCGTAGAGATCCCAGAAAGTGACCGGGAATGCGTCATAGGTATAATTCGTAAATCCAATGGTCCCGGCGCGCTTCATGAAGGCGTCATGAAGTTTGAAATCTTCGGTGCCAGAGCGAGCCAGCCCGGACAAATCGCCCTTTACGTCGGCAAGAAAGACCGGAACGCCGGCGGCAGAAAAGCTCTCCGCCATGATTTGCAGGGTGACGGTCTTGCCTGTGCCTGTTGCGCCTGCGATCAGGCCATGCCGGTTGGCATATTTCAGCAGGAGCTGTTGTGGCGCCGCGTATCCTTCGCCGCCACCGCCAATAAACACTGTATCCGTCACCACCGTCCCCTTGTCGTTAAAACGTATCTTTGAAGGAGAGAATAACTTGTTAACCATTCAGTGCTACCCCGATTGCGTTGTTCTCGCGTTCTGACGGGCGCAGGGCAACATTTCCTCCCTGTAGACTGGCCGCGCCGCACTGGCGCGGCTTTTTTCCTTGCTCGTGGTAAGGGAAGCCGCTGCGCGAAGTCCTTCAGCCAAGTCTTTGAAAAAATGTGATCGAAAGACTGTTGACGGGTCGAAAGACTCATCATACCGTGCCGCGCAATGATAAGTCGGCCAGTCCGGCAGGGAGTGAATTGGAAAGGGGCCCGACTTTGGGTCCTTTTCTTTTATGAGCAAGGCTTTGCCCGGCGGTGTTGATCCTACCTGACAGGGGCAGTCCAGCATGCTAAAGCGCCGCAAAATACAGTGGGAGCAGTACAATGCGTTATGTTGTCGGGACGTCTTTCCTTACCGTGATGCTTGCGATGTCGTCCTTGGCGTATGCCCAGTCGACGGAAAATGCCGAGGCCGAAACGGGCGCAGAAGAGAGCGCCGTGCCCGAATTGTCGATGGGCCTGACGGAAGCGGCGCCTGGCCAGCCTTATGTGAAGGAAGAGTTCGGGGATTGGGAGCTGCGCTGTGTCAAGTCCGGCGAAGCGGAGATTTGTCAGCTTTATCAGCTGATGCAGGATACGGACGGGAATTCGGTTGCCGAGTTCAACGTATTTCCGTTGCCCGAAGGCCAAGAGGCTGTCGCGGGGGCAAATATCGTAACCCCGCTCGAAACGCTGCTGACGGCAAATTTACGACTGGCAGTCGATGCGGGACAGGCAAAGATTTACCCCTATTCTTTCTGTAGCCAGGTTGGCTGTTTCTCGCGGATCGGATTGACGTCGGAGGAAGTGGCGGCGTTCAGAGCTGGCAACGCGGCAAATGTGACCATTGTCCCAGCGGCGGCGCCTAACGAGACTGTGTCGCTGAGCTTGTCGCTTTCGGGATTTACCGCCGGGTATAACGCCTTGGTTGCCATCGAAAACGCACGCCTTTCTGAAGGTCAGTCAGAGTAGCGCCCAGCGGCGTTAAGCGAATGCCATTTCTTGCCCGCGCAGGGTCCAACTTTTTTCGGGCTGCATACGTGCGCGCCGACGGGCCAGACACCATTCATCCTGATGACCGGATTTATGTTGTGGCACCAATGACCAACGGGTTTCCACGCCCGGGGCGCCGCCCTCTTCTGGTGTGAGCAAAAGGCCAAGCGGGGCCACGCGCCCCTCCGCCACACCCGTTTCTGCGGCCAGGTGCAATCGACGCACGGCGGTCAAGCCTGGGGGGGACGGCAAGTCAGCGACCACAAGGGGGACGATGCCCGCGCGCAAGGCTTCCTCCATCGTCCATAACAGGTCTTCGGGGCGCTTTGGTGTCATAAAGATAAACCGGGACGGGTCCACAAGCCCGACCATGCCTTCCGCATGGAGTTGGCCTGCTCCCCAGGCGGGTCGGATCCAAAACACCGGTCCCGATAGCGCGCTTGCCAGTTTCAAAGCCAGTCGCCGCCGCGCCGCGCCGCAAAACTCATGCACCCGCGCCCGCTCAAGCGTGAGATCATTGAGAAACGGTGCAGGCGCAGCACCCCGATGGCGATGCGACGTGCGCGTCAGCAGATGTCCGGCAGCAGGAACAGTCATTGGTGCAGTATAGATGTTCCTTCTTTGTTCTCAAGACATAATAGGGCGATTGTATACTTGAGAAAGCAAAAGGCTCGTTGCGACAGGGGTGCCCTCGAGCCGGATCAAGAGCTGAGGCAACCGGAGCCAGCGATGTGCCGGAGACTAGTCACAGCCGTAAGGGCACTCCTATCTCGCGTTCGTCGCCGTTAGGGGCCGGTGGGCCTCAGATGCGAGCGACCAGCCTCAATGACTGAAGCCAAAACGGGTGTCATAGTTCAATCCGGGGTCTTGGTCTTTGGCGCTCGATCGTTTCTAAGGGGTGCCCGATGGTAGAAGGGGCGGTGACATGAAAGCTGTGAAACTTGGGCGGAGCGGGATCGAGGTGCAGAATTATTGCCTTGGGACGATGACCTGGGGCACGCAAACCTCCGAGGATGATGCCCATAGCCAGATTGACCGGGCGATGGCAGCGGGCCTCGACTTCATCGATACGGCCGAAATGTATCCTGTAAATCCCATCCGATCGGAAACCATCGGGCTGACGGAGCGTATCATCGGTAACTGGATCGCCAAGTCCGGTCAGCGTGATAAATGGGTTATTGCGACCAAGCAGACGGGGACGCGTGCGGATTTGCGCGAGGGCCGTGAGATCGGCCCCGATACGGTACGTGAGGCCCTTGAGGGATCGCTTCGGCGTCTTCAGACCGACTACGTGGATTTGTATCAGTTGCACTGGCCGAACCGCGCGCATTACCACTTTCGCGCCAACTGGGAATTTGATCCGCGCGTTCAGCCACCCGCCGCGCAAACACTTGAGACCATGCATGCGACATTGGAGGTGCTGGGCGATCTCGTAAAGGAAGGGAAGCTCCGGGCTTTCGGTCTCTCGAACGAAATGGCCTGGGGCACGTTGCGCTGGCTCGATGCGTCCGCCCAAACCAACGGGCCGAGGGTCGCCTCTATTCAAAACGAGTATTCCCTGATGTGCCGTCACTACGATCTGGATATGGCGGAGATTGGCTATCAGGAGGATATTTCGCTGCTCGCGTTTTCGCCGCTTGCAGCCGGGCTCCTCACGGGAAAATACGCCGACGGTGCGATACCACATAGTTCGCGTCTTGCCCTTAACGGAACCCTGGGCGATCGCGCCAATCCACGGGCTTTTGCGGCGGCGGATGCCTATGTGCGCGTGGCGCGGGAATTTGGCCTCGATCCGGTGCATATGGCGCTTGCGTGGTGCGTCGAACGCCCGTTTCCAACCATCCCCATTTTTGGGGCAACAATGACGGAGCAGCTTGACCATATCCTGGCCGGGCGAGACGTCACTTTGGCGGACGAAATTCATGCTGCGCTGTCAAAAGCACATCAAGATCACCCAATGCCCTTCTGATTGGCAACGACGTCTTGCTGATCTCCGGGACCCTCCGTAGGGTCTGCATCACCGGGGAATTGCGGGAGACCGAAGATGTCTGTGCTCCGTCAGTGCATGACGGTTTTGGTTGTGAGTGTTCTGCTGGTCGCATGCCAGGAAGGGGACACGGAAGAAACTGCTGCGGACCCGGCTATTCCCGACATTCTGGCACCCCAACGTGCGGCTTGCGAAAATGATGGGGGGCGCTGGTTGAAAGTGCCCAACCGCGACAGTTTTGCGTGTTTTCGTTGGACGCGCGATGCGAACAAAGCTTGCAGTTCCGCGCGCGACTGCCAGGGGCTATGCTTGGCGCGGTCCCGCACCTGCGCACCGCAAACACCGCTTTTCGGATGTCACGAGATACTTTCAGCAGCTGGCTTGAGGCAAACCCTATGCACAGAATGAAAACTGCCTATTTGGGGGCGCTTTGCCTTTTGCTGACGGCATGCGCTGGGTCGTCCTACCGTGACCCAGCAGTGAACATAACCTCGATGGCGGTCTTTGAACCCGAACGCTACGCTGGGCTGTGGTACGAGGTTGCAAGTTTTCCCACACCGTTTCAGTCCGGATGCACGGACACACAAGCGGATTACGGGCTCGCGCCTGACGGTGGTCTCACTGTGAGAAACGCGTGTTTGCGCAACGGGGCGTTGTCTGTGATCGAGGGGACTGCGTCTGTCGTAGGCCCTGGCCGCCTGAAAGTGCGCCTTGATGGTGTGCCCTTCGCGGCAGATTACTGGGTGCTTTGGGTGGACGAAGGGTACCGCACCGCCGTGATCGGCACGCCGTCCGGCAGGGCGGGCTGGATATTGAACCGATCCCCGTCAATTCCGGCGGACCGTCTTGCCGCAGCGGAGGAGGTCTTGCGTTTCAACGGCTATGATGTTGGGCAGATGCAGCGGACACCACAGGCGGCGGCGCCATGACCCGACGGGCGGCCGTTCTTGGCCTTGGCCGCAGAGGGGAGGTCTGGGCGCGCTTATGCCTCGACGCTGGATGGCGGGTCCGGGCTTTCGATCCGGCACCGAACGCGGCGAGCGCCGTTGTGCGTCTGACGGGTATTGAGCGAAACGAGACGATTTCGGCGGCCGTCCGCGGTGCCGATTGGGTCATCTGTAGCGTTCCCGATCGCCTGGAACTGATCCAGATGGTGGTGCAGCGAGCCCAGGCGGAAGCGCCGGATGGTGCGCTCATTGGGGTGGTGTCGCCCCAATTTGACGTGCAGGCGATACAGTCCTGCGCTCTTCACGCCGGTCAGGTTGTCCGTCTTCTGACGTCGGCGACCGGTGGCATCGCCTTTGATGTGACAGAACGGAACACTAGTGCTGTGCGTCAACGGGCCGAGCAGCTTGCAGCGGAACTTGCGGCGTGCAGTTCGGTGCGAGGCACTCAAGAAGCTCCTTCTATCGGTCCTGACGCGGAAAGCGCCTGAAGATGATGGGGCCAGTCGCGGGCTGAGATATCGGCTTCCCGCACAAGGCTGTCGAAATGATCCACCATATGACGCACGCGCACGCGGTCGCGGAAAACCAAATGATCCTGTCCAAGGTAAACGACGCCAATCAAGGGGCCAAATATCGTCAAGCCAGAGGACCATAGGCGGCGGGCATCGAACAGATGTACCCGCAGTGCCGGGTAAAGTTGTTTGTGTAGCTCCAGCATATGCTCAATCTGTGCGACGCGAATCTCGGCGGGAAGCCCTCTATAGTAACCAGTTGAATTCACGAACGATTCTACCGTGAAGAGCGGCATTGCAATCTCGAAGTCCGACATCTCGTTACGAAGTAAGGCGAGGCGGTCACGGCTGGCATTGATCGCCTGATCGGTCGTCTTTCCGAGATAGGGCGTGTATTCCCACCGCAGCATGTCTTCTGTTTTCAGCATGTCCGGCAATGTCGCCGGGACGTGGCGAATTTTGTAACCGGCGGCCTCGCGCTGCCAACCAAAGATTTGTTCATCGAGCGGGGAGCGATCGGCACGCGATAGCTCGACGGAAGCGGCAAGAACTTCGGCCGCTTGCTCGCGAAGGTCGCTTAAGCCCAGCAGCCAATCGCCCGAAACCCCCAAGGCACTGGCGCATTCTGCGACCACCTGAGCGTTTGGCAGTCGCGTGGTCCCGTGGCTGAGAAGCTGGGATATCGTGGAGCGATCAACGCCGATTGCGCGCGCCAAACCGGACTGGGTTTCCGCCCGCGCTTCCATGGCTTGGGCAAGGCGGTTGCGGAACAGAAGGGCGCGGTTTCGTTTATCCATCATCGTTGATTATATTCACACATGTTGGGTTAATGTTGCGCATTCCCGGAATGGTCACAAGCCCCAACCCGTGAGACCAACACGGGCCATGCGGAAACTTGTGAAGATTGAATGGCCGACACTGGCCTTATTCCTCAGTAGCTACCTGCTCTGGACGTGGGCGGTGTTCTGGCTGGCAGGGGGCGCGCTTTGGCTGGCAGTACCGGTTGCAGCTGTTGCGATCGCTTTTCATGGATCTCTTCAGCATGAGGCTATTCACGGCCATCCCACGGGATGGGCCTCGGTCAATGCAGGTCTCGCCTGGCCGCCCCTGACCCTCGTCATCCCATACTTGAGGTTCCGCGATACCCATCTTGACCATCACCGTGACGCGCATTTGACCGATCCCTATGACGATCCCGAAACGCATTTCATGACGAAACGCGATTGGGAGGCGCTGCCTCGCGCTGTTCGCGTGCTGTTGAATGCGAATAATACGCTGGCGGGTCGGTTATTGGTTGGGCCCGTCATAGGAACGGTTTGTTTTATCAGGAACGATTGGCGACTAGCGGCAGCTGACCCCCGTGTTCTGCGCGGATGGGCGTGGCATGGTTTGGCGCTCGTAGTGCTCCTCTACGTCATCGCGCAATCTCCCATGGCCCCATGGGCCTATGCGCTTTCCGCCTATCTTGGTCTGTCGCTCTTGCGCATTCGCACCTTTCTTGAGCACCAGGCCCATGAACAGGCGCGCGGCAGGTCCGTCATTATTGAGGATCGCGGCCCTTTGGCGTTGCTGTTCCTCAACAACAACCTGCACGCGGTACATCACGCGCACCCAAAGGTAGCTTGGTACGATCTACCAGCGCTTTATGAAGCGCGGCGGGACAGGTTTTTGGCCATGAATGATGGCTACCGCTTCGGCTCCTACGCGGAGATCTTCCGCCGCTATCTGTTCCGACGGAAGGACCCGGTCCCGCACCCGCTTCGATCCGACTAACGCATTCCCTTGCAGGCGCGCCCGAGTTCGGGCAGGCCAGTCGGGTGGAAATCTGGATTGTCTTTTCGCTGGTTGCCGCCCTTGCGCAGTCATTACGCTTTGCGGTGCAAAAAGTCCTGGCAGCGGGCGCGCTTAGTCCTGCAGCGGCAACCTGGGCAAGGTTCCTCTGGTCTTGGCCCTTGGCTATTGGGTTGGTTGCCTGTTACGTGCGTTTGTCTGGCGCAGACTGGCCTGCGATAACTCCTCATTTTCTGGCCTTTGGGCTGGCAGGCGGGGTGTTTCAGATCCTGGCGACGATTTGCACGGTGAGCCTGTTTCACCACCGCGCATTTGCGGTTGGGATCACCTTCAAGAAGACCGAAGTCATGCTCACGGCATTGGTGGGGTATGTAATCCTTGGGGACGTCATTCCAGCTTGGGGGGCGGCGGCGATTGCGCTTGGATTTGTTGGCGTTCTTTTGCTGTCAGAACCGCCGAGCGGTGGAGGTATCATCAATCGCGCCGCTGGTATCGGTGTCCTTTCCGGTGTTCTTTTCGCACTCTCCGCTGTGACCTATCGCGGTGCAGCGCTTGCGTTGAATAGTGGCGACCCCATTTTGACGGGCGGTATCACGCTTGCCGTTGTGGCCGCATGGCAAACCCTCGTGCTGTGGTTTTGGCTCGTTTTGAAAGAGCCCGGCCAAGTCACCCAAACGCTCAGGGCCTGGCGACCAACCTTAACGGTGAGCCTTTTTTCGTTGATCGGCAGTTGGAGCTGGTTTGCTGCCTTTTCGCTGATGAACGCCGCCTATGTCTTTGCCGTCGGGCAGGTGGAACTGGTGTTCTCCCTGGTGATTGGCTGGGTCTGGTTTGGCGAGCGTTTGACGGCTCGGGAAGGGCTGGGAATAGTGGTTCTTGCGATCTCAATCCTGTCGATCGCCTTTCTGGTGTGACTGAAAGTGAGAGACCAGCGGCACCATCGGACGCGCTAAATTTCAGAGCCAGACAACTGCCCGGTCAATCTCGTCGTTTCGAATGAAGGCGACGCGTTCCGGGGCGTCTGTGCGGGGTAGGTGTCGCTCCAGTTCCGCCAAAACGACGCGCGTAATAAACGGCAGGTTGAGGCTGCGTACCTGATCCAGTGGAACCCATTGCAAATGCGAGAGTTCCGCATCCTCCGGTTCGAACCTGTCTGGGTTCGACGTAAGCGCTGAGGCATCTGCCAAAAAGAAACGGGCATCAAAGCGGCGGGGCCGCCCGGGCGGTGTGATTGCGCGAAAAAAGAACGAGAGATGCGTGTCATTGCCAGAAAGGTCTTGACCGGTTTCCTCCTTCAATTCGCGGAGCGCTGCGGCAGCTAAGGTGCTCGGCGCGCGCTCGGACATGTGGGACAGGCGGGCCTCGCACTGTTCTGTTAGCATGACTGGCGTTTTTTCATCGCTATCGTCGACGGCCCCACCGGGAAACACAAACTTGTCTGCCATAAAAGCTGCAGAAGTGCCCCTTTGACCCATGAGAATGCGTGGAGCGGTGGCCGGGTCTCGGACCAGGATCAGGGTTGCCGCGTCCCGAATCCGTGCATTTTCTTCGCCCATTGCAGCCCCACGATTGCGCCTTTTATTCGAGGCAGAAGGTAAAGCGATAAGGCAACGCAGCCAACCGTGAAGACACTGGCCAATACCATCGGTTCCGGACGGAATTCCGTGAACACCCAAATGATAAGCGGCGCCATTAAATGGCCGACGATCAAAAGCGTCAAATACGCTGGGCCATCATCCGCCCGATGGTGGTGCAGGTCTTCCTGGCAAATCGGGCAGCTGTCGCGCACCGTTAGGTACCCGCGCATCATCGGGCCCCGTCCGCAATTCGGGCAACGGCGACGCCAACCACGCACCATGGCGGTGCGGGTGTCGCGTGCCGCACCTTCGTCATTTGCTGCTAAAGCAATTTCTTGGTCGGCCATTGCCAGAACCCCCGAATAACACTTTTCGAATAGCCCTTGGCACGCGGCGGCGCTACCTGACGAAATGCCCTTGCGTCGGCTTGTCGCGGGGGTCAGCGGCAGCTGAAATTCAGCCGCGCGCCTGACCGGAGATCCAACGCGGGGATTTGATCGGAAACCGTGATGGCACGCGCGACCGGACGCGCTCACCGCGATTTTGGCGGCGTTGGTCCAACGCGCGGGCCGCCACATGGGTTGCGTGATGCCTCGCCTGGCTCAAAGCCTGCGCAACCGTGTCGCTGGCCCCGCAATGCGGACAACGAACCGAATCGTTGTTCCTCGGGTTTTCCGGCACCTCGGGTGGCTCACCACACCGCCCGCAAAGAACAACCGCTTGTCCCTTCATGACGACACTCCTCAATCTCTCCGGATACGATGATTTGCGGACGTAACCGGCAAATTTTAGACAAATCCACGGATTTTCGGGTCTCAGCTCATGACGAAACAAGGCACGCGCGCCGCGAATTGCAACAAAACGCACAAACGCGCGGCACTGTCCATTGTGTTCACGTGCGTATGCCAGAGAAGCGGTTTTGCCAGTCCTCGCGCTCTTCATCGCTGATTTTGGCGAACAGGACATCTGGCACGGTAAACCCGTGTCCCTCCGACAAGGCACCCAATGCAGCTCGCATTTCGGCGGGCCAGGATGTGTCGAGCGTGTTCATGGCGCTGAGCATTTTGGCCGCTACATCCGGTATGAAGGGCGCAGAGATGACCGCATAGACCCGGATCAGGTTGAGCGCGAGGCGAATTTGACCGGCGGCGCGCTCCGGGTCCTCCTTGAACACCGACCAGGGGGCGGCGGTTTGCAGGTATTCGTTGCCAAGAACCCAAAGCGCGCGCAGTTCGCCAGCGGCTTTGCGGACTTCGATGGCTTCCATCTGCGCCTCGTAAGCGGCCAAGCCCGTTTCGAGTTTCGCGATCAACCCCTCTTCCTCTGGGCCCCAAGCGCCACCCGACGGCACCGCTTCCCCGAATTTGGAGCGACAGAACTTGGTTACCCGGCTCACAAAGTTGCCAAGGACATCAGCGAGGTCCTTGTTCACAGAGGTTTGGAAATTCTCCCAAGTGAATTCGCTATCCGAGTTTTCCGGGGCGTGGGACAAAAGCCACCAGCGCCAGTAGTCGGCAGGTAGAATTTCGAGCGCCTGATCCATAAAGATGCCGCGCCCCTGGCTGGTGCTGAACTGGCCACCGTAATAGTTAAGGTAGTTGAACGACTTGATGTAGTCGACGAGCTTCCAGGGCTCGCTCGATCCGATGATCGTGGCCGGGAATGACAGGGTATGGAACGGCACGTTGTCTTTGCCCATGAACTGGACGTAACGCACGTCTTCGGCCCCCTTGTCGGTGCGCCACCAACGCTCCCACTCGGCATCATCTGCACCGCGCCCGTCGGACCATTCCTTGGCGCAAGCGATGTACTCTATTGGCGCATCGAACCAGACATAAAACACCTTGTCTTCCATGCCGGGCCAGGGCTCAGAGCCCTTCTTGACCGGGATGCCCCAGTCGAGGTCCCGGGTGATCCCGCGGTCCTGCAACCCGTCACCATCGTTCAACCACTTCTTGGCGATGGAGGTCGTCAGGATTGGCCAGTCGGTTTTGCTATCGATCCAGTCGGATAACTCTCCGCGCAAGCTGCGCTGCTTTAGATAGAGGTGCTTGGTCTCGCGCACCTCCAGGTCCGTCGATCCGGAAATCGCCGAACGCGGATTGATCAGATCGGTGGGTTCCAGCTGTTTGGTGCAATTCTCGCATTGGTCACCCCGGGCCTTGTCATACCCGCAATTAGGACAGGTCCCCTCTATATACCGGTCGGGCAGAAAGCGGCCGTCGGCCTTCGAGTAGACCTGCTTTTCCGACACTTCATCGATCAAACTAGCTTCGGCGAGACGCCCGGCAAAATGCTGCGTCAGTGCGTGGTTCTGTGGGCTGGAAGAGCGACCGAACTTGTCGAAGGACAAGCGGAACCCATCCGACAGGCCTTTTTGAACCCCCCACATCTCGGCACAATAGTCAGCAACGGGTTGCCCGGCTTTCGCCGCCGCAAGCTCGGCGGGCGTGCCATGTTCATCTGTAGCGCAAAGGAAAAGCACCTCATGGCCACGGGCCCGCATGTAACGCGCATAGAGATCGGCCGGCAGTTGCGAGCCAACCAGATTGCCGAGATGTTTGATCCCGTTGATATATGGGATCGCGCTGGTGATCAGAATGCGAGCCATGGTGCGCCTCTTCGCGGGTTGAAACGCCCGTTTAGAACATTTGACGCGCAGACAAAATCGCTTTTCGGCGGCGTAGAGCTTCCACGAGAAGAAACCCGCGGCAGCCAGAGTGGTTACCGCGGGTCCCTTCGTTAGAAACTGTGCATGTTAGGCGGTTGCCTTTCGGTGGCGCACGACGCCAAGACCGGCCAGACCGGCGAGCAGCAACAACGCGCTTGCGGGCAGGGGCACAGGGGTCAGCTCTTCATACTCGAAGGTCGCGATGGCGCCGTAATTTTCAAAACCAGACCCGTAGTTTTGTGATCGGCTAAAAAGACCGCCTGAGTTCGAAGTCGACGCAATGGCGGGGCCGAAGTAGAAACGTGCGACGTCCGACACCATGATGTCCATCAACAGGTTACCATTGGCTGGGTCATAAATGTAGCTGCCACTGAACTTCAGCACACCGCTCATGATCGGGCTGCCGTCATAGGCATTGCTTGCAAACAGCGCATTGTCGGTGCCGAGGTTGCTGTTGAAGCCCGCGACCGTCTGATCGGTATTCAAGGCGTTCACCTCTGCGTCGGTGGTTGAGAAGGACATATCAAACGTCCCAAGCGGGCCATTGATGTCACTGGCGCGCATATCGAAGCTGATGCTTGTGATTTTTATCTGACCAAGGTTGGCGAAGTTGCTCGCGTCCCAAACTTGCTGGAAACGATCATTCCCGGGGTTTGGGCTGAATGGAAAGGCATTAAAGCCAAAGCGGTCAGGCGTACCGATTGTCAATGTGGCGGCGGATAACGGACCGGCAACCCAGATCAGCGCGGCGGTCAACAGCGTTCTTATCATCATCAGGTCTTCCCCTGCACGAGTTACCAACCGCATCAATCTTTCGCGGCTATGGTTAACATCGCCCATGGGCAAGGCGTGGGTTTTGTAGGATTTGGACCGTTCTACGGCAACTGTTTCCGCCCTTTGGCTAATTCCCATAGGCCGAGGTGGACCCCAACTAAAAGCGGAGGCAATTGGGTTCAACATTCGCCAAAGGCGCAGCCATTCAACATGAATTGTGCGTGGCAGAAGTGAACGTTATGAGGCGTCGCATGTGGGCGCAACGCCCGGTCGCCACCAGCGTTGCCAAGACGGAGTGTGTTTTCGAAACGCGCGTCCCTCGCGCAGGCATTATCCCTAAGTTGCGTCCTTAGATGCTCGATTTGCGCGTTTTAGGGTGCAATGCTTTCACAAGAATGTGGTGGCTGTAAAGCAGCACGTGGTCTGCGCGCCCGACAATACGTGGATCGGGCGCTTTTGCGACCTTGGTGTTTTTGCCGGGATAGGCCAGTCCGGACAGGAAATGTCTCATGCAGTTCAACCGCGCCCGCTTCTTGTCATCGGATTTGATGATGGTCCACGGGGCGTCTGCGGTATCCGTGTAGAACAGCATGGCCTCCTTGGCTTCCGTGTATTCATCCCATTTGCCGAGGCTTGCCTTGTCGATGGGCGACAGTTTCCAGCGCTTGAGGGGGTCTGTCTCCCGCGCCTTGAAGCGTCGTCTTTGTTCCTCTTGCGTGACAGAGAACCAATACTTGTAAAGCCGGATGCCGCTGCGTGCGAGCATCCGCTCAAAATCCGGTGTCTGCCGCATGAACTCCAGATATTCGGAGGGGTCGCAGAACTCCATAACGCGTTCAACGCCGGCGCGATTGTACCAGGATCGGTCATAGAAGACCATTTCACCCGCCGTTGGTAAGTAATTGATATAGCGCTGGAAGTACCACTGTCCGCGCTCTGCGTCGGTGGGCTTGTTGAGCGCGACGACCCGTGCGGCGCGCGGGTTGAGATGTTCGGTGAACCGTTTGATCGTGCCGCCTTTTCCAGCCGCATCGCGCCCCTCGAAAAGCATGACGAACTTCTGGCCGGTTTCCTGCGCCCAATGCTGAACCTTTAGCAGCTCTGCCTGAAGATCGGCCTTCTCTTTCTCGTAGCTTTGCCGGTCGAGCTTTTCTGAATAGGGGTAGGTGCCACTCTCAAAAGTAGCTGCTTCGGTGTCGATGACTTGATCTTTGGGCATAGGCGCACTCCGCAAGCTGATGCGACCCACTCCTAGACAGTAAGAATTGACAGGTCCTTGACCAGGATCAAATCTATTCAGAGATTTTCTTGCTGCATCATTCCCAGCACATGATAGCCGCCATCGACGCGAATGATCTCGCCCGTGGTAAAAGCGCCTGCGTCTGAGCACAAATACACCGCCGTGCCGCCGACCGCTTCAAGCGTCGCATTAGAGCGGAGAGGGGCGTTCATCTCGATTGTCTTGAAGGTCTTGCGCGCCCCGCCAATTGCCGCGCCCGCCAGCGTCTTCATGGGGCCGGGGCTAATGGCATTCACCCGGATGCCTTGTGGCCCCAGGTCATTCGCAAGATACCGCACGGAACTCTCGAGGGCGGCTTTGGCGACCCCCATAACGTTGTAATTCGGCTGAACCCGGTTCGAACCCATATAGGTCAGGGTGATGAGCGACCCGCCTTCTGCCATCATCGGCTCCGCCCTGCGGGCACATTCGATGAAGGAATAGCAAGAGATATTCAGCGAGTTCAGGAAGTTATCCCGACTGGTATTCACAAAGCGACCGGTCAACTCACTTTTGTCCGAAAATGCGATGGCATGGACGAGAAAGTCGAGCTTGCCCCAAGCTGTGCTGATTTTGTCAAAGCATGTATCCATCGAGGCCGCATCGGTCACATCCAAGTCAATCAACAGGTCTGAGCCCACGCTTGCGGCCAGCGGTTCAACCCGCTTGCCGAACGGTTCGCCTTGATAAGAAAATGCCAATTCCGCGCCCGCATCCGCCAGCGCCTTTGCAATGCCCCACGCAATCGAGCGATCATTGGCCACGCCCATCACAAGGCCGCGTTTGCCGGTCATCTGTCCCATGGGTCTCCCCTTCGTCTTTGCCTTAGGTGATGCCGCGTGGGGCGGATGGGTGCAAGATGGTTTCAGGGGGGAAAGTGCTGATCGCGCGGCGGAATTTGTTTTGTGAGCAGGTCCTTGAGTGCCGGGTGCGGGAACTCTCGCGGTAGGGTGACAGCAAAAAATGGCTCGGAAATACCGAGGTCGAAATCCGCGACCTTCAGCAGACCATTGGCGATTTCATCTGCGACCACGATGGAGGACGTGAGCGCGACCCCAACGCCCGCACGCGCCAGAAGGCGCACCATCGCCATATCATCGACGTTTGCGGCAAGCTGCGGTGTCACACCCAACGTCGCAACCAGATTTTCAAAGGCGGACCGGACCACAATATCTGTCGGCAGGATCAAGGGTTCGCTCGCAAGAAGCTCCGCCAGTGAGCCGTAATTCAATCGCTCTGGCGTGCCGTGCAAATGCACTGGCTGTTCGGCAATCCGCTGTGCGGCAAAGTGGACGTCGGAACTGGTCCGGTGCGGCACCCGTGTGGTCAAAACCACATCGAGCGCCAAGGTCTCAAGGTCCGTTATGAGCGCATCGGTATCGCCGGATTTCAGCGATAGTGGATATGCCCCTGACTGGAGAAGTGGTTGCAGAAACTGCATCTGAAAATTGCGCGAAAGCGTGGAGAGTGCGCCGACACGTAGAGGCTGGGCCGATCGTTCACCGTGGTTCAGCGTTGCGAGCAATTCATCACCGGCGGAGAAAATGCGGTTGGCGTGGTCCAATGCGATGCGCCCAGCTTCGGTTAATACAAGGGCGCGCCCCACGCGGTCGAACAAATCGACCCCCAACCTGTCTTCCAACTGGCGGATTTGCACGGACAACGCGGATTGGGAGATGTTCAGCAGGTCCGCGGTGCGGCCAAGATTGCCCTCAAGGGCGACCTCACGAAAGTATCGTAGGTGATGCTAGTTCAACCGGATTATCATTCGATTGCACAGAACGATGTGGTCAAGAAAGGTATGTTATATTTACTTCGCGTTTCTGGATAGGACGCTTTGGAACGCCTGACTGGGAGAGGTGTCAAGCATATCGTCGTTACAATAGGAATCATAATTGTTGATCCATTACAGAGGCTTAAGATCACATTTCTGAATGCAGGCATGATGCTGGCGGCGCTGGGCAGCAAGTTTGAATTTCCGGCTCCCGATTGCAAGTTCAATGTTATCGTTCTCCTCTTAAAGGTTGGCATGGGCGCGGGGACCGCCATTCGCGACGCCGAACTGATTAATCTCCTCGTACCTGCGATTGGTGCCGCGATACTAGGCGCGGCCGAAATGGACGCGCTTGCGACCGTCGGCTTGTTCGGCGCTGTTTCCGCGTCGTCTTTGGCGGCTGGCTTGGCGATGCTGGATGATGCCAATGTCGCCTATGAGGGATACATCGGTGCGCTTTATCCATTCATGGATATTGCCGCCCTTGTGACGGCCATCGTTCTCGCAAAATTGAGCCTCGCGCGGCAGACCGTATAGTCGGTTCAAGTTGGCGGTGACGGGTTTGCAAACATGCAAGGCCCATCGCTTGAGATCGGATCGAGTGCGCCGAAAGGCACATCCAAACTGTTGAAGGACAATCTCATCGACACCTTTCGCAGCCTGGCGATTTCAGCCTTGGTCGCCGGTCTATGCCTCGGGATCCTGTCTACCCCGGATGCGGTTCTTGAGAGTTTTTACGAAACCCTGTTCGGAGGATTGCTGTCAATCCTGATGCTCATCATGGGCATCGAGGCATGGGCACATTTCTCAAAACTCCGCAAGATCGCTGCTGCCTATATCCTCTATGGGATCAGCGCGCCTATCATCGACGGATTGCTGTGGTTCAGTGTCGGTCTGACCGCCCACGAACTAACCGGCTTCGCGCAAGGCGGCGTCGTGCTGCTCGCCGTCATGGCGGCGTCAATCTCGGATATCTCGGGACCGCCGACGATGCGTGCCGCCCTGCCTGAAGCCAACCCTTCGGCCTATGTCGGGACATCCACCGGCGTCGGTACGCCCGTCGCAATCCTCAGCATTCCGCTATTCATGGCATTGGCTGAGCGATTTGTTGGCTAAGTGATTAGCAGGTGGCCCTTTGAGATGAACGCAAGACTGCTGATTTCGAGGGGCCGCCTACCCGTGAAACTTGCTCATCGCCACGGTCGCGTTGGTGCCGCCGAAGCCGAAGCTGTTGGAGAGCACAGTATCGAGCGCGGCGTCGGTGGTCTCGGTCACGATTTCCTCCGGCCGGATCGCCGGGTCCAGGGTGTTGACGTTGATCGAGGGGGCCAAGAAGCCCTTTTCCATCATGATGAGCGAGTAGATCGCTTCATGCACGCCAGCGGCGCCGAGTGAATGACCGGTCATCGATTTCGTCGAACTGATCGGCGCATGGTCTTCTCCAAAGACGCGGCGCACCGCTTCCACCTCGGTGACATCGCCCACGGGCGTGGAGGTACCGTGGGCGTTGATGTAATCGACCTTTCGATCCCCAAGCGTTGAGGCCGCGAGCCGCATGGATCGTTCGCCGCCTTCGCCCGAAGGCGCGACCATGTCGTAGCCGTCGGATGTGGCACCATAACCTGTGACTTCCGCATAAATCTTGGCGCCGCGCGCCTTGGCGTGTTCCAGCGCTTCGAGCACGACCATGCCGCCGCCGCCACCGATCACAAAACCGTCGCGCGTCTCGTCAAAAGCCCGGGCGGCCGTTTCGGGCGCGTCGTTATACTTGGAGGACATCGCGCCCATGGCGTCGAAAAGGCAGGACAACGTCCAGTCCACTTCTTCCCCACCGCCAGCGAAAACGATATCCTGCTTGCCCATCTGGATTTGCTCGGTGCCATTGCCCATGCAGTGGAGCGTCGTCGAACAGGCCGATGTAATCGAATAGTTGATGCCCTTAATCTTGAACGGAGTCGCAAGGCAGGCGCTGACGGTCGACGACATGCAGCGCGTCACCATAAAGGGCCCCATCCGCTTCGGCGCGCCTTTCTCGATAACGGTGTTATGCGCCTGGAAAAAGTTGGAGGTTGAAGGTCCTCCCGAACCCGCAACCAGCCCGGTCCGCTCGTTAGAGACATCGCTTTCCTCAAGCCCACTATCCGCAATCGCTTGTTCCATGGCGAGATAGGCATAGGCCGCCGTCGGCCCCATGAAGCGCAGTTGCCGCTTGTCGATATGCTCCGCGAGGTCAATATCGGGGATACCAGCCACCTGACTGCGGAAGCCGTGATCTGCATAGTCCTGCTGGAACGTAATGCCAGATTTTCCAGCGCGCAGGCTGGCTTCCACTTCCGTGGCAGAGTTGCCGATAGGGCAGACAATACCAATCCCGGTGATCACGACGCGACGCATATGTGGTTCCCTGTCCTGTGTCGCGCCTATCTAGGACGGCAGCCGGGGGCGGGGCAAGCAGTTAGACGAGGTAGCAGTGCTGCGGCGCAGGGGTTACCAAGGGCGCAAAGAAAAAGCCCCGCATCGCGGCGGGGCTTTCTCGACTTAATCTCATGAGTTCTGGTTCAGCCTTCGCCGACAGCCAGGACGCCGAAGCTCTGGTTCCAGCCGACCAGCGATTCCGGGTAGAGCCGGACATTCTCGATCGACGCCAATTCAGAAGCATAGAACCAGTTCAGCGCCGACATCGTCCCGCTATGACAGAAGGTGATGATGTCGCCCTCATGGCCCAAAGCATCCTTGCCGCGGTAATGATCGATGACCGTTTCCACACCGTCTTGAATGTCAAACTCGACCGAGAGAGCGGACATCAGAGGGGGCGCAGGTAGGTTACGTGCGCCGGGGATGGTCGTCGCAATCGCTTTGCCGAGGCTGTCCAGCTTGTTGTAGACATTATGCGGGCGGGCATCGAGAAGAACGCCGGGCGCTCTCTGTGACGCGACCTGCCAAACGTCGCCTTCGCTGGCGCGCCACGTGTCGTCAAAGGCCAAGTCGACAGTATAGGGCCGCGGCTTTGCTGGTTTTGCGGCAATCTCGCCATCGGCGGCTTCCCACGCTTCAAAGCCCCCGCGCAGGATGGCCAATTCCTGACCGCCGAGGGATTTCATCAGCCAATAGACATATGCGCCCGCTCCCGTCGACATTGGTGTGTCTTTGGCATGCACGATCAGCGTCGGCATATCGAGGCGGATACCGGCCGCACCGATGAGCTGTTCGTACTCAGCTTCAGTGCGCGGCAATCCGGGGTTCTCAGCGCCCCCGCGCCACTTGTCGAACGGAACTGAAATGGCGCCAGGAAGCGTCCCGTCCGCAACGGCCTTCGAGGAGCGTATATCCACCACCTGAACCTTGACCGCGTCGGAGATCAGTTGAAATGCCTCGGCGGTTGGCATGATAGACCAGTCGATCTCACCAAGGACACCTGTTTTGCAGGGGATATCGAGCTCGTCGCCGATGTAGATAAGGTTCGGGTTGCGGATCACATCCCGATTGGACTCGAATATCTGCGGGTAATTCCAGCCGGAACCCATTTCGTCCGACGCGATTTCCCAAAGCGTGTCGCCACGGACGACGCTGTGGGTGGGGGAGCAGGCATTCGCTGCTGTTGTTGCCGCAAGCACAAACAAACAGGCTGCTCCAAAGCTACGTAATAGTACCATGGCTTGCCTCGTTAAGCATAATTTACATGCTTAGTTTTTGGTTAGGCATTGAGGCAATCTAACGGCACAGCCGCGTCGAAACCAAGAAACAGACTACACGAGTATGTGAGAATTCTATCACAGGTTGCAAAGCTGATAAGTTGCTCAAACACCTGAAAAATATGAATTTTCTAGTTTTCGCTTAGGGCGACCTTCATGTCTTGCACGAGGTAAATGACCTCGCCATCGGCTTCGACGCGTCCATCTGCCACCCCCATGGTCAAGCGGCGCGACTGCACGGCTTTCTTGAAGTCAACATGGTATGTGAGCATCTTGCGATCGGGCCGAACCATGCCGGTGAGCTTCACTTCGCCAACGCCCAAGGCATAGCCGCGCCCTTGCCATCCGCGCCAACCAAGGTTGAAACCCGTGAGCTGCCATAGCCCGTCGAGGCCAAGACAGCCGGGCATAATCGGGTTGCCCGGGAAGTGGCACTCGAAAAACCACAGATCCGGCGTGATATCGAACTCAGCGACCACATGCCCTTTGCCATGGGCGCCCGCATCCTCCGAAATCGATGTGATACGGTCCATCATCAGCATCGGAGGAGCAGGGAGTTGGGCATTGCCCGCGCCAAACAATTCGCCCCGTGCGCAGGCCAGAAGCCCTTCTTTGTCGAAGGAGGTAGGAAATTGGCTCATTTTGCGGGGCTCCGTGGTGAAATATGCTGGTTCTGCCCCATAACAGGGGCGTCGATTGTGGCGCAAGAGGCGACAAATTGGTGCAATGTGCTGAAAAAGTGGGTTTACCATTGAAGACTCCGCCCCGAAGTTTCTATATTATGGCGGTAGCAAGGATGAATGGTGATGACCGATACCCAGCACGAACGCGGTTCCGAATGGCTAGTTGCCGCCGGTGTACGCCCAACGCGACAGCGCGTTTCCCTCGCGGCTTTGCTAGTCGGCGACGGCAGAAATCGTCATGTCACGGCAGAGGGTTTGCATGCTGCGAGCCAAAAGGCCGGCGAAACTGTCTCTTTGGCAACAGTATACAACACGCTACGCGCGTTCTGTGACGCAGGCCTGATCCAGGAAATCACCGTGGATGGCTCGAAAAGCTATTTCGACACGAACACCGATGACCATCCTCATTTCTTTTGGGAAGATGAAGCGCGTCTTTCGGACGCTCCTGCGGAAGAGCTTGAAATCAAGCGCTTGCCTGCGGCCCCGGTCGGCGCTGAGATTTCCAAGGTTGATGTCGTCATCCGGCTACGCCGCACCTAAAAATCACGTCTGGTACACTACCGGTTCACGCCGCGTGTTTCGCTCGTAAAGCAGCAAACGCGTCTGAAATGCACGTAATGGTTCAGCGCTAAGCCCGCTCCACTCTCTCGAAAATGAGGCGAATGCCCGCATTTTCCCCTGGTACATCCCTCTTTTCTTTCCCCTGATACGGACAGTTGCCTTGCCTCAATAAAGGCTTGCAATACGGGGAAGGGAGATTTCCATGCGGAAGCCATTAGCCGAATTTATCGGCACATTCACACTTGTTTTATTTGGTTGCGGATCAGCGGTCATCGCGGGCGCGGATATCGGTCTAGCGGGCATTAGCTTTGCCTTTGGCCTGGCGCTGATGGGCATGGCATACGCCATCGGCCCGGTGTCCGGCTGTCACATAAACCCGGCCGTGTCCCTCGGCATGGTGGCCGCCAAGCGCATGACACTCGCC
The DNA here is from genome assembly GCA_039024895.1 of Pseudomonadota bacterium. Taxonomy (GTDB): domain Bacteria; phylum Pseudomonadota; class Alphaproteobacteria; order Rhodobacterales; family Rhodobacteraceae; genus JAJDOD01. The sequence continues at coordinate 69,519 of JBCCPJ010000008.1, forward strand.
GAAGCCGTTCCTTACATGATTGCTCAGGTGGCCGGTGCAATCGCCGCCGCGCTCATCCTGTTGATGATTGCGAGCGGTACGGCCGATTACAGCGTCGCCGAAAACGGTTTGGGCCAAAATGGCTGGGGGGCTGGCTATCTGGGCGAGTATTCAATGGTTTCGGCATTCCTGTTTGAAGTCGTTGCAACGTTCCTCTTCATGGTCGTGATCCTCGGTGCAACAGGGGCGGGCGCACCCGCTGCCGTCGCAGGCATCGCCATTGGCTTCACGCTTGTGGTCATCCATCTCGTCGGCATCAATGTCACCGGCGTATCGGTCAATCCGGCGCGTTCCATTGGACCTGCGCTCTTTTCCGGCGGCACAGCGATCCTCCAGCTTTGGCTCTTTATCGTGGCGCCGATCATCGGGGCAGTTGCGGCTGGCGCGCTCTTCGCGTCCGGCATTCTGAACGAAAAGGAAGAAGACCTCGGCGCGGCGGCGGATCCGTCGATCTGATCTGGTATTCGCTTTGGTTTGTGAACGAGTGAAGAAGTAACAAGGCCAGAATACCGGCTGTCGTTCACGAAAGCGGCTGAACAAGTTCAGGGCCCGATGCCCGGTTCGAGTTCACCGCCCGGTCGACACGGTAAAAGGCCAAAGCGTCTTCAGGGGCTGCGCGCATAAGTGCCGCGGCCCCTTTGCCGTCTTCCCCGAGCCAGAGCGCCCAGTCATCTGGCGGCAGGATAACCGGCATACGGTGATGGATGGTCGCCATTGCTGTGTTGGCGGCGGTTGTCACGATGGCACAAGTGGTGTGCGACACGCCGTTGCGTTCCCAGTTTTGCCAAACGCCTGCAAATGCCAGCGCGTCCCCCTGCGCTGGATGGATATACCAGGGCAGGCGGTTCTCCTCCGCATCCTTGGTCCACTCGTAAAACCCGGTGGCCGGGATCAAACAGCGTCGCTCGCGACAGGCGGCTTTGAAGGCGGGCTTCTCCGCGATGGTCTCCGCCCGCGCGTTTATGAGAAGCGGCCCCCCGTTTTCCACTTTGTACCAATAGGGCAGAAACCCCCATCGCATGGGCCTCAGCCGCCGCTGCCCGTCTTCGCTGGTGACCGTGTGAACCTGATTGGTCGGACAGATGTTGTAGTTTGGAAGAGGTGCCAAATCATTGGACAGCGTGGCCTCAAAGAGGCTCGCCATCGCGTCATCTGGCAGTGTCAGGGCGAAGCGTCCACACATGGCCCAAAGATCGGCGGCCCTGCTATGGTTTGCAAGGTGTCTCTTGGTGTGTATGCTGCGGCGCAGCAATTTCCAGGAGTTCTATTCCGATGCGCCCATATATGATGTCTCCCTATTCAGCTTTTCTTGGTAACGCGCCTTTTGGTGGTGCGGTCACTCAGGCTTTCGAATTCTGGTCGGACTGGTTTGATCAGGTCGGCCAGATCGGCCTGATTAACATCGACATTGGCAAGACCGACAAACCCGACCTTGAACGCGAAATCCTCAACGAGGTTGGCAGCTACGGGCGGCAAATCGGGCAAATCGCCGATGCCGTGGCGATCCTTTTGGAGAAAGCGGCGCTCGATCGCACCAAGCTGTCAGACGAGGAAATCGTCGCCCTCCACAAATTTCGCGAGATGGTCGACCACATCGACAATTGCAAGAAAAACTACTGATGCCACAAAGAAAAAGACCGCCCCGATAGGGACGGCCTGTCGCAAATAAGTGCGCAAGAACTTAGTTTTGTTCTTCGCTGTCGTCGTCGCCCGCCTCGTCGGCATCCTCGGTTGGTGCCTCTTCCGCCGGCGCATCGTCGCCGCGCTCCAACTCGTCGAGTTCAGCCGCACCAATCTCGTCAAAGAGTTCGGCGATTTCAAGCTCAGCTTGCGCTTCTTCCTCAGCGGCCTGCTCGGCGATATTGACGCCCCGTGCCTGTAGCTCGGCTTCTTCTTCCGAACGCGCTACGTTCAACTCGATCTCGGCATCGACTTCCGGATGGAGCGTCACGGCAACCTTATGGATGCCAAGCTCCTTGATCGGCGAGGTGATGAGAACCTGTCGGCGCTCCACGGTGAAGCCCGCTTCGGTCGCGGCATCTGCAGCGTCCCGCGTCGTGACGGAGCCGTAGAGATTGCCGCCATCGGAGGCCTGACGAATCACAACGAATTGCTGACCGTTCAGCTTATCCGCCATGGCTTGCGCCTCTTTCTTGGTCTCCAGGTTCTGGGCCTCAAGCTGCGCTTTGTCAGATTCGAACGCCTTGACATTGGCTTCAGACGCCCAGAGCGCCTTCTTTTGCGGCAAAAGGAAGTTCCGCGCATAGCCGTCCTTGACGGTGACCACGTCGCCCATCTGTCCCAGCTTAGCGACACGTTCCAGAAGGATCACTTGCATGTCAGTTCTCCTTATTTGACCGCATAGGGCAGAAGCGCCAGGAACCGCGCGCGCTTGATTGCACGGGCCAGTTCACGCTGCTTCTTTGCCGAGACGGCGGTGATCCGGGAAGGCACGATTTTGCCGCGCTCGGAGATATACCGCTGCAACAGCTTCGTGTCTTTGTAATCGATCTTGGGTGCATTGTCGCCGGAGAATGGGCAGACCTTGCGACGGCGGAAAAATGGTTTTGCTGCCATGGGTTAAGCCTCCTTACCGGCGATCGTCGCGATTACGGCGACCTTCACGTTCTTCGGATTTGCGCATCTGGATCGATGGACCCTCGTCATGGGCATCGACCTTTATCGTCAGAACCCGCATGACATCTTCATGGAGGCGCATCAGGCGTTCCATTTCCTGAACCGCAGCGGCAGGCGCGTCGGTCTTCAGAAAGGCGTAATGGCCTTTGCGGTTCTTGTTAATCTTGTAGGCCATCGTCTTGACGCCCCAATACTCGCTGTCGAGGACCTTGCCCTCATTGTCAGCCAGAACGGTGCCAAAATGTTCGATAAGCCCTTCGGCTTGCGCGTTGGACAAGTCCTGACGCGCGATCATCACATGCTCATAAAGCGGCATGTTCACTCCATTTTTCGGGGCGCATTTCATAGGATGGTTTTCATGTCGCCGCGCCCATCCACGAGAGGCTGCGCCGGTCAAGCAATCTTGCGGCGAACGGGCGGTATATACAGGGGATTGACGCGATTGCAATCCCCTTGGTCGACATGGCCTTTGGGCAACATTTACCGGGGGTTACCCGTGGTTGCGACGTCTCAATGTTGCCATGATCGTCAGATATTTGTGCAGTATGAGTGGAAACAATTTCTGAAAGCGCCATGAACGCATTCAGCCGCATATCGCGCACGATCACCGGCGACACATCGCCCTTGCTGGAACAAATCGAAACCCCGTGGGGCTTTCGATTACGCCCGGCGGACATGGAAGAAAAGGCGAGCGATCTCATTATTGAGTGGGGAATGACCCTGCTTGGGATTGCACTATTGATCGCAGCTTTTGCACAATGGTTGCTTCCTAGCTCTCTTTATGTCGGAAATGGCATCATTGCGAAGCTTGTGCTGACCTGCGTTTTAGGGATGCTCGGTGGCTTGTCCTTGGCTGTTTCGGCGCGCGGGTTTCGCCCTGAGGTACAGGTCGACCGTGCGCGTGAGGAAATCCGCTTCGTCTCGCGCAATCCGCGCGGCAGGGGGCAGGTCCTTGCCACCGTCGACGTCGATCAGATTATTGGCGTCGGAATTACCCGCTCCCTCGCAACTGGCGATTGTCATTGCCTAATTTACTTGATTGATGGTCGAAAACCGCTTCGGATTGCAACGGGCACGGAAGACGAAATTCGCCGTATCCGCGCAAAGATGGACAGCTATGTGACGACGCCGCAAGAACGGCTCGCGGCCAAAATGGCCGCGCGGAGCGAGGCAACTTCTAAGCCTGCCAGCGCCGCGTAACAACGCGCCGCTCTCCACCTATCAACACTGAATTTCTGTCAAATACGGCGAAAAACCCTCGCGCACTGCCTTATTTCGGGTAGCCTCTCTAAGCGTGTTAGAGTGCTGTGTGGGTGTGGCCGATGGTTCCGGTATTTTCTCCGATTCTGCAGTTTCGTGGTCCGTGGGGCGTTCCCATTGAGATCAATGTGTCGATCCTGCTTCTTCCCCTTTTGTTGATTGATCTATTTGGGACCGGGCGCGAGATCGTCTTTGACGTAATGTTCGTGTTTATCCTTCTCGGATCTATCTATCTGCACGAACTGGGCCATGCCTGGGGCTGCGTGATCCAAGGCGTGCCCGTCCGTCGGATTGTTCTGCACTGTGGCGGAGGCTTCTGCCAGCGGGCCCGTGCGGCGACGCGCTACGAGCAAGAACTCATCGTCGCCATGGGACCAATCGTGACCCTGACGCTTTGGGCTGTGGCAGGGTTGATCGCGCCGTTCATCCGAGATCCAGAAATTGCCTGGGTGTTTTGGACCATTTCCGGCGTGAACGGCTTTCTTGCCATCCTGAACCTCTTGCCCGTCAACCCGTTGGACGGGGGCAAACTCTTCAACTTGCTGATGCACCGCCTCTGTCAGCCATGCCTTGCCATTATGATCAGCGCCTCCGTTGGTCTGATTTGTGCTCTGCTTTGGCTGCCGCTGACAATATACGGGTTCATGCAATTTGGCTTTGTGCTGTTCTTTCTGCCTGCGGTCGCGCTGCACTGGCGCCTTCTCAGAACTGCGGTGCGCGCGTAGCCCTCAGGTCCCATTGATCTTGCAGGATCCGTCCTAAGTCGCTGGGAACGGCGGCGGAGGGCTTACAATGGAACCGGTAATTTGGTGGGTGCGCAAGGATTTGCGGGTATCGGATAATCCCGCTTTGACAACTGCTATAGAGGCCGGCAGCTCCGTTATTCCGGTGTTTATTCTGGATGAGGTTTTCGAAGGCTATGGTGCATGCCCGCTTTGGCGCTGTGGCCTCGGCGTTGCGAAGCTTGCGGAACGGCTGGAAGCGAAGGGGTCGCGCCTTGTCCTGCGCCGTGGCAGTGCCAAAGACGTGCTGGACGCTCTTGTGCGCGAAACCGGCGCCAAGACCGTTCGGTGGAGCCGGGCCTATGACCCCGATCAGGTTGCCCGCGACAAAGAGGTCAAGGCGTACTTGGATGATCAGGGCATCGATGCAAAAAGCTTGGCGGGGCACCTCCTTTTCGAACCCTGGTCGGTTGAAACCAAGGATGGGGGCTTCTACCGCGTCTATACGCCGTTTTGGCGCGCGGCGAAGGACAAGCCTGTGCGCGATCTGCTCCCGGAACCCGCAGCGATCCCGTCACCTGAAGTTTGGCCCGCAAGCGAAACGCTGGCCGATTGGGGGCTGGACCGGAGGATGGTGCGCGGCGCCGCCATCGTCCTGCCTCATACCTGTGTCGGCGAGGACGCGGCACGCACCCGCCTCGACAAGTTCATCGAAGAGCGCGTCCACCGCTACCAATCGGAACGGGACCTGCCAGCGGTCGCCGCGACCTCCAAGCTGAGCGAGAACCTCGCTTGGGGCGAAATCTCACCGGCGACGCTCTGGTATGCGGGGGTGCGCGCCCTTGAGGAAGGGAAGGCGGAGGCCGAAATCTTCCTCAAAGAGGTCGTCTGGCGCGAGTTCGCCTATCATCTTGTCTGGCACACGCCCCGTATCACAAGCGGCAATTGGCGCGAAGGGTGGGACGCGTTCCCTTGGAACACCAAGGACACTGATGAAGTCACAGCCTGGAAGCACGGCCGCACTGGGGTGCGTTTTGTCGATGCGGCGATGCGCGAAATGTATGTGACCGGCCATATGCACAACCGGGCGCGCATGATCGTAGCGAGCTACCTGACCAAACACCTCATGAGCCATTGGCAAATCGGCCTTCGATGGTTCGAGGATTGCTTGATCGACTGGGACCCCGCATCCAATGCGATGGGTTGGCAATGGAGCGCCGGGTCGGGCCCCGATGCAACGCCATATTTCCGCGTCTTCAATCCCGAAACCCAGCTGGACAAGTTCGACAAGCATGGCGACTACACGGACCGTTGGATCGCCGAGGGCAAGCAAAACCCATCGGATACCGCCTTGTCCTACTTTGACGCGATCCCGGAAAGCTGGGGGCTGTCCGCCGCCGATCCCTATCCTCAGCCGGTTGTCAGCATGGCTGACGGGCGGGCACGGGCGCTCAAAGCCTACGAGAACCGTAGCTTCTAGAGCGGGTTCGCGCCAACTGGCACACCCTTGAGTTATCCCCGATTCCATCCACAGGTCCCATGTGGTATGGGTTGAGACGGGTGATCCGGGACGGGAAAAGAGCCAAAGTCCTACCGTCTACGCCTCAAGAGACGGATTTTTTGGGAAATCTTGGGAAATCGTGAGAAAATATTGATACACAACATGTAGTATTTTAATCATGAAAACTCTATATATTGATACTATATTTCGAGATCTGCAAAAAGCCTTCTAGGCTAGAACCAAGATTTCCCAAAATATTTTTATTGATTCCCATGTTTTCCCATGGCAATGATTTCTGCACAGATGAGGCGGATACGTATTTAGGGCGCTCAACGACCCGACAAACCAATAAGAGCAGGTTTCATACAGGCTTCCGCATCATCAAACGACGAGATCCGGCGCGCGGGCGAGCAGACATCCCCCCAGGTGGCGCGCGCAGCTGGACATCCCGGAAACGGGACGAGGGCGGCGGATCGGACACTGGCAGCAGTCCGATCCGTCGTTTTCCATTTTGGGGGCAGGCAAAGGGAGCCGCGGGACAGTGGTTCGAAGGTTCAGAGGCGAAGGCGTCCAGAAAGTGGACGGCAAAGGTCGGGTGTCCATCCCGGCCAATTATCGCTCTGTGCTCCGCGACGGTGACCCCCTCTGGTCCGAAGGCAAGCTTCCCGAATTCATTATTGTCTATGGCGACGAGCGTCGCGACTTTCTCGAGTGCTTCACAATCGACAGCGCCAACGAAGTGGACGAGCGGATCGCGCGGATGCCGCGCGGGTCCCGGCAGCGCCGCGCGCTTGAGCGTCTCTTTAACGGCCAATCGCTTCCGGCAACCGTCGATGAGACAGGACGGATCGTGTTGCCCCAGAAGCTGCGCGACAAACTCGGCATCCAATCGGAAGCCTATTTCATCGCGATGGGGGATACGTTCCAGATTTGGAAGCCGGAAGCCTTCGATGCCGCCGAAAGCGCCGTTGATGAACTCCTCGATGCGATGCCAGCGGGTGCTGATATCTGGACACTCCTCGATGATGGGGAGGATGGCTGACCCATGACCCAGCCGCATATCCCGGTTCTGCTCGATGCGATCCTTGAGGCCTGTGCGCCGATTGAGGGTGTCTGGCTGGACGGGACATTCGGCGCGGGTGGCTACAGCAAAGGGTTGATCGAAGCGGGCGCAGCACGGGTGATCGGGGTGGATCGTGATCCAATGGTGCTTGAAATGGCCGGAACATTGGCCGGGGAGTATGCCGACAGGCTGACGCTGGTCGAGGGGACTTTTTCCGACCTCGATACCCATGCCGGGGCCGAATTGGATGGGGTGGTGCTTGATCTCGGTGTGTCATCGATGCAGCTCGATCAAGCGGAGCGGGGTTTCTCGTTCATGGCCGATGGTCCGCTCGATATGCGGATGAGCCAGGCCGGTGTGAGTGCAGCCGATGTTGTGGCAGAGGCCAGCGAAGCAACGCTGGCAGACATATTGTATCACTATGGCGAGGAGCGGGCGGCCCGTTCGATTGCGCGCGCCATCGTGAAAACGCGGCGGGACGGTGCGATCGAGACGACCGGGGCCCTCGTGCGGATCGTCGAGACCGTCCTGCCGCGCCCGAAACCCGGAGCCTCGCACCCGGCGACCCGCACGTTTCAGGCCTTGCGGATTGCCGTGAACGACGAATTCGGCCAACTCGTTGCCGGTCTCGAAGCCGCGGAGCGGGCCTTGAAAGCGGGCGGATGGCTCGCGGTTGTCAGCTTTCATTCGCTCGAAGACCGGGTTGTCAAACGGTTCTTTCAGGCGCGCGGCAACAAAAGCGGTGGAAACCGCTACCAGCCCGAAGTTGCGGCGGAAGCGGCGCGGTTTGAAGCTCGCAACAAGGCGATCCCGCCGACGGAGGCTGAAGTTCAACGCAATCCCCGCGCGCGCTCGGCGAAGCTGCGCGTCGGACGGCGAACATCGGCCCCCGCTGATGCGGTGGACCGCCGAACGCTCGGGTTGCCTAAAGTTGTGGAGGTTGCATGAGATCGGTTTTCTTCGTCCTGACGGCGTTTGCGGTGATGGCCCTGGCGGTTTGGGCCTATCGCCAAAACTATGAAACGCAGGAAGCGCTGCGCGCGGTGGACGCGCTGCGCACGGAGATTGCTGACCTGCGGGAACGTGCAGGTGTCTTGCGTGCGGAATGGGCCTATCTCAACCGCCCTGAACGCCTCGCCGATCTGGCCGATATGAATTTTGATCGCTTGGGGCTGCTGCCCCTTCGGCCTGAACACTTTGGCCGCATTGATCAAATTCCGTTTCCCATTGAGAAAGTAAAAGACGTCATGGCCCGGGAGGACGCCCAATGACCCGCACGCCGCTGCGTCCCCTGGCCCGTATTCTTGCGGCCCGCCGCGACGGCGAGAACCCGGACGCCATCGAACGCGCCAATCTTGCGGAGCGTCACGAAGTGGCGCGCGATGCGCAGCGCCAACGCGCCGAAGGGCGGTTGCTGGTGCTCGGCGTTGCGTTCCTTTGTGCATTCTCCATGGTAGGGCTTCGCATGGGCGCGCTCGCCGCGTCCGATCCGGTGGAGCCGCAATCCGCGGCATCCGGTGCGCAGATTGTCGCTGCCCGCGCCGATATCACCGATCGAAACGGGCGTATCCTCGCGACCAACCTGACAACCCACGCGCTTTACGCGACGCCGCCGCAAATGATCGACCCGGCCAAAGCGGCCCGGGAATTGGCACAGATTTTCCCAGATCTCGACGCGGCGGACCTCCTCGAGCGCTTTACCGGCAAGCGGAAGTTTCTCTGGATCAAGCGCCGCATCAGCCCCGAGCAGCAACAGGCGGTGTTCGACATCGGTGAGCCCGGTCTCCTATTCGGCCCGCGCGACATGCGCCTCTATCCAAATGGCCCGATTGCCGCCCATGTGTTGGGCGGCGCGAGCTATGGGCGCGAAGGCGTGTCGTCGGCGGAATTGATTGGCGTTGCCGGGATCGAGCGTGCCCTCGACACCGAACTCCGCGATCCCGGTCGCGGGGATGTCCCGCTCACGCTGTCGCTTGACTTGACCGTGCAGACCGCCGTCGAACGCGTGCTGGACGGGGGCATGCGGCTGATGAACGCGCGCGGCGCCGCCGCAGTCCTGATGGATGCGCAGACCGGAGAGTTGATTTCGCTCGCGAGCCTGCCGGATTTTGACCCCAATGATCGCCCGCACCCCCTTTTGGAAGGCGACCAGGCGGAAAGCCCGCTCTTTAACCGCGCAGTGCAAGGGCTGTATGAATTGGGCTCGACCTTCAAGATTTTTGCCGTCGCCCAAGCGATTGAGGAGCGTCTCGTCAGCCGCTCAACCTGGATCGACACCACAGGCCCGCTCAAATGGGGCACGCACCGCATTCGTGATATTCGCGACAAAGGCCCCGCACTGACGGTGGAAGACGTGATCGTCGAAAGCTCAAACATCGGGACGGCGCGGATTGCGATGATGATCGGTGCGGAGCGCCAACAGGAATTCCTCGGCAACCTTGGCTTGTTTGAAGCCTCACCCATCGAGTTGATCGAAGCCACCGGCTCCCGCCCGCTGACACCGAAGCGGTGGTCGGAAATTCACACAATGACAGTGGCTTACGGCCACGGCCTCTCGGCATCGCCCTTGCACCTCGCCACCGCCTACGCGACGCTGCTGAACGGGGGCGTCCGGGTCAATCCAACGCTTCTGAAGCAGGAAACCGCAAAGCTCGGCCCCCGCGTCCTATCGGCCAATACCTCCAAACAGGCGCGCGATATGTTGCGCCAGGTTGTTCTGCGCGGCACCGCGTCGCTCGGCGAGGTGGCAGGCTACCACGTTGCGGGAAAGACCGGCACAGCGGACAAAACCAAGGCCGCGGGGGGGTATTACGATGACAAGGTGATCGCGACCTTCGCGGCGGTTTTCCCGGCCAATGACCCGAAATACGTCCTTGTGATCGCCTTGGATGAACCGGTCGACACGACCGGCAAGGAACCGCGCCGCACCGCTGGCTGGACCGCCGTGCCCGTCGCGGCGGAGGTAATCCGCCGGGTCGCGCCGCTTCTGGGACTGGCGCCCGATACCGCTGCCCGTGTAACACTGACCCGGAACTGAATCTCCAAGGAGTGAGCCGTGCAGACCCGGGCCAGGACAAAAACACTCGCCGAACTGGGTCTTACCGTGCCGGGCCATGGTGAGACCCGTATCACCGGGCTCTCGGTCGATAGCCGCGATGTGAAAGAAGGGCACCTCTTTGCCGCGCTGCCCGGCACCAAGATGCACGGCGCGGAGTTCATCCAATACGCGCTGCGCATGAATGCCGCCGCCGTTCTCACGGACCGCGCCGGTGTGGAAATCGCAGCGGACGTGTTGACGGGCGACTTGCCCATTGTGATCGCCGAAGACCCCCGCGAAACGCTGGCCTTCACATCTGCGCTTTGGTTCGAGGCGCAACCCGAAGTACAGGTCGCCGTCACCGGCACCAACGGCAAGACATCTGTTGCGAGCTTTACGCGTCAACTTTGGACCGAAATGGGTGCGCAGGCGATTTCGGTGGGGACCACGGGCGTCGAGGGGGCATATACCGCGCCACTTCATCACACGACGCCCGAACCGATCACATTGCACAAAGTGTTGGCACGCGCCGCCGATGCGGGCGTGACCCACGCGGCAATGGAAGCGTCGTCCCACGGACTGGCGCAAAAACGCGTTGACGCCGTTCGACTGCGTGCCGCGGGCTTCACCAATCTCAGTCAGGATCACCTTGATTATCATACTGATTTCGAAGAGTATTTTGAAGCAAAAGCGGGTCTTCTTGCACGTGTGCTTCCCGAAGATGGTACAGCCGTCATCAACCTCGACGACCCCTATGGTTCGCGCATGGCTGAGATTGCGGAGCAGCGGGGCCAGGACCTGCTGACCATTGGGCGGACATCGGACGCCATGCTGCAAATACTCGGCCAGCGCTACGATGCAACCGGTCAGGAAGTGCGCTTCGAATGGGCCGGAAGAATCCAACAAATCCGGATGGGGCTGATCGGCGGTTTTCAGGCTGAAAATGCCCTCGTTGCCGCCGGCCTCTGCATCGGGACGGGCGCGGACCCGCAGGAAGTGTTCGACACACTGCCCATGCTGGAAACTGTCCGGGGGCGTATGCAATTTGCCGCGCGCCGCGAAAATCAAGCGGCTGTCTTTGTGGACTACGCCCATACCCCCGACGCCTTGGCGACAGCGCTCAAGGCGATCCGCCCCCACGTGCTTGGTCGCCTGATTGTCGTCTTTGGCGCGGGGGGTGATCGGGATAAGGGCAAGCGCCCCCTCATGGGACGCGCGGCGATGGACCATGCCGATGTGATCTTCGTCACCGATGACAATCCGCGCAGCGAAGATCCCGACTTGATCCGTCGTGAAGTGATTGGGGGCATTCTGTCGGGCGAGTATACCGAAGTCGGGGATCGCGCCGAGGCGATCCTGCGCGCCGTCGATGCCCTTGGTCCCGGCGACACCTTGCTGATTGCGGGCAAAGGCCATGAAACCGGGCAAGAAATCGGCGACGCCATTCTGCCCTTTGATGATGTGGAACAGGCCAGCATCGCGGTTGCCGCTTTGGACGGGAAAGGCCTGTGACAGCGCTCTGGACGTCAGAGGATGCGTTGGCCGCAACCGATGGGCGAGGTCAAGGCGGCCCGTGGCGTGCGCATGGTGTTTCCATCGACACGCGCACCTTAGAGCCGGGCGATCTGTTTGTCGCCTTGAAGGATGTGCGTGACGGCCATGATTTCGTGGCAGACGCGCTGGAAAAGGGGGCCGCCGCGGCGCTCGTCTGCCGCGTGCCGCAGGGTGTCGCACCGGACGCGCCCTTGCTGATTGTCGAGGATGTGCTGAAAGGTCTCGAAGCGATGGGCCGCGCGGCGCGGGCACGAAGTGCGGCGAAGGTCATCGGCGTCACCGGCAGTGCGGGCAAGACTTCCACCAAGGATATGCTGCTGCAAGTCTTCGGTCATCAAGGCCGGACCCATGCGGCGGAGGCGAGTTACAACAACCATTGGGGCGTGCCGCTGACGCTCGCGCGCATGCCCGCCGACACGGAATATGCCGTGATAGAAATCGGCATGAACCACCCCGGCGAAATCGCGCCACTCGCCCGGCTGGCCCGCTTGCACGTGGCGGTCATCACGACCGTCGCCCCGGCACATCTCGAAGCCTTCGAGAACGTGGAAGGCATCGCCATGGAGAAAGCCTCGATATTCGAGGGGCTTGAGCCCGAAGGGGTGGCGCTCTTCAACGCTGATATCGATACAGCCCCCCTCCTGAATGTCGTCGCCAAGCAATACGCCGCGCGCCGCATTGGCTTCGGGAGCAACGGCGATGCCGCGCTCCGGGCGCTCAACATCACGCTCACCGAAAGTTCCAGTATTGTTGAAGGGCGCGGAATTGGCGGACCGTTTTTGTTCAAAGTGGGCGCGCCGGGGCGTCACTTCGCCATGAACGCGCTCGCCGCTTACGGGGCCGCGCAGCTTGCAGGGGCGGACGCCGATGTGGTCGCCTGTGATCTCGCGCAGTGGCACGCACCTGCTGGGCGCGGTCAGCGCGAAACCATCGTGCTCGACGCCGTTGAGGGCCAATCCATCGAACTGATCGACGATGCGTTCAATGCAAATCCGGCCTCCGTGACGGCAGCCTTCGACGTGCTTTCCGCCATCGCGCCGAAGCAAGACAAAGGGCGCATCGCCACCGGACGCCGCATCGCCATTCTGGGCGACATGCTGGAGCTCGGGCCGGATGAATTCGCCATGCACCGCGCGCTTGGCGACCACCCAGCCATGGCGGAAATCAAGCGCGTCGATTGCGTCGGTCCGCGTATGAAAGCGCTCCACGACACCTTGCCGGTCGACAAACGCGGCCGCTGGGTAGAGAAGGCGGAAGACCTCGCAGCGGTGGCGCATAAGCTGATCGACGCGGGTGACGTCGTGCTGGTCAAAGGATCAAAAGGGTCGCGCGTCAGCCTGGTGGTGGATGCAATCAGACGGTTGCACCGGGCGGGGAACGAAGGAACGGAATGATATGCTCTACTGGTTGACGGCCTTTTCTGATGGCGGCGATATATTCAACCTTTTCAGATATATAACCTTTCGCGCAGGCGGAGCGTTTTTCACGGCTCTGATCTTCGGTTTCATCTTTGGTCGCCCCCTGATCAACCTCCTGCGCGCCAAGCAAAAACACGGCCAACCCATTCGCGAGGACGGCCCTGAAAGCCACATCCTGACCAAAGCCGGGACCCCGACAATGGGCGGTCTCCTGATCTTGTCGGCGCTCATGGTGGCCACGCTGCTCTGGGCGCGCTGGGATAACGGGTATGTCTGGATCATCCTCTTCGTGACCGCCGCGTTCGGCCTGATCGGGTTTGCCGACGACTATTCCAAGGTCACCAAGAACGACAACTACTCCGGCCTCTCCGCGCGTCTCCGCCTTGCCATCGGCTTTGTGGTGGCGGGCGTCGCAGGGTTCCTCGCTTCGCTCCTGCACCCTGTGGAACTCTCCAACCAACTCGCCGTGCCCGTGTTCAAGGATGTGCTCTTCAATATGAGCATCGTTTTCATCCCCTTCGCGATGATCGTGATCGTCGGCGCCGCCAATGCCGTGAACCTGACCGACGGGCTCGACGGGCTCGCCATCATGCCCGTGATGATCGCGGCCGGCACGCTCGGCGTCATCGCCTATGTGGTGGGCCGCGTCGACTGGTCCGGCGACCTTGGCATCCACTACGTCCCCGGCACGGGGGAGATCCTCGTCTTTGTCGCGGCCCTCATCGGTGGCGGCCTCGGCTTCCTCTGGTACAACGCGCCCCCCGCGGCGGTCTTCATGGGCGACACCGGGTCCCTCGCTTTGGGCGGCGCGCTCGGCGCCATTGCTGTCGCCACCAAGCACGAGATCGTCCTCGCCATCGTCGGCGGCCTCTTCGTGGTCGAGGCGCTCTCCGTCATCATCCAGGTCGGTTACTTCAAACTCACCGGCAACCGCGTGTTCCTGATGGCCCCGATCCACCACCATTTCGAGAAACGCGGCTGGGCAGAGAGCCAGATCGTCATCCGCTTCTGGATCATCGCCCTGATCCTCGCGCTCGTGGGGCTGGCGACGCTTAAGGTGCGGTAGTTCAAGGGAGCTGAGGTCAGCGCCCGACCCTGGGTGGGCGTGAAGCGCCCTCCCATGGGGAGGGTCGGGCGCTGACCGGTGGTGCCCACCGGTCAATCCCTTGTCTCATTGCGCAACTGTTGGTTTAGTGCGGGCAATAGGTGGGTTTTGATTTGATCGATTGGCTTTCAATAAACAATAATTGGCTCAGCGCTTTGGCTGCCCTTGTGGCAATTGTTGTTGCCGTGATTAGCCTGATCCGTTGGATCACCAAACGCCCTGATCCATTACCACCACCACAGACAACCCGCTTCCCCACGAAAGACGACGACCACAAAGAAACCGTCCGCTCCAAGAACGAGACCATCGCCGCCAAGGACGACCTGATCGCGGTCTTGCAAGCGCAAATCCTTGACCGCGAGGAACAAATCAAAAGCATCCGCGCGGAAGACGCGGCGAGCCACGCCGCACAGATCAAAGGTCTCGAAGCGGAAATCGCCGAACTCCGCGCCCGTCTAGAAGATCCTGACCGCGCCCGCGCCGAGTTCGAAGACGCCCGCAAGGAAGCCACCGAAGCCCTTGAACGCGAAGCCAATACACTCGGCGCCGACCGCGTGAAAGCTGCGGAGGAGGCAATGGAACAAGGCGATTTCGAGGCTGCCAAAGCGCTCTTCCAGGAAATCAAGAACGAAGAAGAACTCGCCGAACAACGCTCCGCCCGCGCGTCCTACGCCTTGGGCGAAATCGCTGAAGCCGAAGTCCGTTGGGCCGACGCTGCTGATCATTTCGCCCGCGCAGCTGAACTCGACAGCGACATCGAATATCTTTTCAAAGCCCGTCAATATGCCTTGCGCGCCGGTCGCTTGCAGCATGCTTTGGTTTTGGGCGAGAAACTCATCACATCGACAGATGGGCAAGGGGGAAAAAAGCGCAGCCGCGCGCTGAATGCATATGGGCTAACGCTAAAGGCGGCCGGTCGTTATGATCAAGCCGAACCGCTTTACCGTGAGGCACTAGAGATTAGTCGGGAGACGCTAGGCGAGCGCCATCCGAACTATGGGACGGACCTCAACAATCTCGCATCGCTGTTACAACACACGGGCCGCGCGAAGGAGGCGGAACCGTTATATCGTGAGTCGCTTGAGATTGCACGGGAGACACTGGGCGATCGGCATCCTTACTACGCGATCCGCCTCAACAACCTCGCCGGTCTGCTCCGGGCCACCGGCAGGATGGAGGAAGCCGAACCGCTTCATCGTGAGGCTCTTGAGATTGCACGGGAGACACTGGGCGAGCGGCATCCCGACTATGCAACCCGCCTAAACAACCTCGCGGAGCTGCTTCGGGCTACGGGCCGGACGCAGGAGGCGGAACCGCTGTATCGTGAGGCGCTTGAGATTGGCCGGGAGGTGCTTGGCGAACGGCATCCCGACCATGCGACCCGCCTCAACAACCTGGCGCTGTTGTTTCACGCCACTGGCCGGTTCGACGAGGCGGAACCGCTTTACCGCGAGGCTCTCGACATCCTCGACGCTGTTCTCGGACCCGAACATCCCAACACCCAAGCTACGCGCAAGAACCTCGACGACCTCCTCGCCAACCGCCCATGACCCTCACCACCAGCTACAGCTTCGAAGACCTCGACTTCGACATCATCGTCCCCGCCACCCAGGCCAGCTATTGGGGGCAGGGGCGCACGCGAGACGGGATCATTCAGAGCTTCCGAAATTCCTATCCCGTCGGTCTCCACGACGGTGCCGTGCTGATCGGCTGGGCGCGCGCCACCTCCGACACGGTGTATCACGCCTATATCTACGATCTTCAGGTGATCCCTGCCTATCGCGGGCAGGGCCTTGGCACCCGGCTGGCGCAAGACCTCATGGCGCACCCCGAATTGAAAGACGTCACCGGTTGGATGCTGTCCACCCGCGCGCATCACGGCCTTTACCGCAAGCTCGGGTTCGGGGAGGCAGAACCCGGCCGCTACATGACCCTGTCCCGCGCCGCGCCCAAGTCTTACAGCGCTTTGCGTTTTATCTGAGCCAAACGTATCGGAAGGCGCGTTCGACCGAAGGGAGAGGCAGCGTCTTTCGATTCAGAACAAACGCAAAGCGCTTTAACGGCTTGGCAACCTTTCTTACCGCTCGCCCCACATCCTGTGTTCGCATGCGACACGGCCCCAACACGCACCGACGTGATACCGACGTCGTACCGACGCGATACCGAACCCGCCTTGCCCCTTGTTTTGCGGGCAAAACCTTGGTTAACCGCGCCCCTCAGCAGACGCAACACCGGCGTGTTGCCACCGTACGCACCCCTTCCCAATCGGTTAAAAACCCGGTAGCCAACCCGAAAAAGGAGCAGGCATATGGGCTTTCTCATCCGCTGGCTCGCTGCCTTCGTTTTGTTGGCCGCGACCTATAATCCGACCGAGCTGTCCTATGTCCGCTGGGCCGTCGCAAACTGGAACACGCAGACACCGCTCGTCGTTCTGTTCGGTCTTATACTATTGGTAGCGTTCATTCTTTTCCTCACAGCCGTGCTGCGCGGCATCGGCACGCTCGGCGTGATTTTGATCGGCGCGGTGCTCGCGGCGCTGATCTGGGTGCTCTACGATTTCGGCTGGCTCAGCCTCGACAACCCCTCCGCCAATACCTGGATCGCTCTGGTGATGATCTCCGTCGTTCTCGCCATTGGCATGTATTGGGGCATCCTCTGGCGCCGCATCTCCGGCCAGCTTGAAGTCGACGACGACGGCGAGGGTTGATGCGAAAAGTGGTTATCACCGGTTGCTCTGGCGGCGGAAAATCAAGCCTAATCAGCAAGTTGTCCTCTCGGGGCCACGCCGTCGTCAAAGAACCCGGCCGCCGCGTCATCGCAGCTGAACGTGCGGGCGGTGGCACCGGGTTCCCGTGGGAGGATGCCGAGCGCTTCGCCGATCTCGCGTTCTGGATGGCCGTCGGCGATCATGCCACCGCAACCGCTGACGTGACCTTCTTCGACAGGTCCGCCCTCGATCAAGCCGCGTGGTACGCCCGCCAGAACAGCAGGCCTCCGGGCGAGGTGCCCGGCTATGATCGCACCGTCTTCCTCGCCCCGCCCTGGCAAGAGATCTTTGAAAACGACCCCGACAGGCAACATGGCTTCGCGGACGCCGTGGCGGAATATGATGACCTTCTGGCCCGGTTGCCGACCTGGGGCTATACCCCTGTAATCCTTCCAAAAACATCGGTTATTGAGCGCGCCGACTTCATCGTGAACGCCGTGACACGGAGCCCTGCCGCATGATCCCGGTCCAAGGTGTCAAAGGCGTGAGGATCGCGGTGCTGGGTTTGGGGCGCACAGGTTTGTCCGCGGCCCATGCGCTCGTTGCGGGTGGCGCAGAGGCACTTTGTTGGGACGACGGAGAGGCGGCGCGGACAAGCGCCGAAGCCGCTGGCCTGACCCTTTATGATCTGACTCGCCGCGATGCGTGGGACGCCGTCGCGCTGCTGATCGTCAGCCCCGGCATCCCGCACCTCTACCCAAAGCCGCACCCGCTCATCGCCCGGGCGATGGCCGAAGGCATACCAGTCGACAACGATATCGGCCTGTTTTTTCGCTCTCTGGCCACCCCGGCATGGGACCGCTTTGAAAAGGCGCCGAAAGTGGTGGCGGTCACCGGCTCCAATGGCAAATCGACCACGGCGGCCCTGATCCATGAGACGCTTGAGCGGCTTGGCGAAGAAAGCCAGTTGGCGGGCAATATCGGTCGCGGCGCGCTTGCTATCGACCCGCCTGGCGACGGCGGTGTCGTGGTGCTTGAGTTGTCGTCGTACCAGACCGAATTGGCGCGCGCCCTCACCCCCGACATCGGGGTTTTCACCAATCTTAGCCCGGACCATCTGGATCGTCACGGTGGCCTTGGTGGGTATTTCGCCGCCAAACGCCGCCTCTTTGCCGAAGGTGGACCAGACCGCGCAGTGATTGGCGTCGATACCGACGAAACGCGCTTTCTCGCCAATCAGCTCTCGGAGGGCAGGACCGACGACCGGGTGATCCAAGTGTCAACCGAGGCGAAAATGGATGGGCCGGGTTGGAACGTGTTTGCGCGAAAAGGATTTTTGAGCGAGTACCGAAAAGGGCGGCAAGTGGCTTCGATCGACCTCCGCCAGATGCCCGGACTTCCAGGCGTGCATAATCATCAGAACGCTTGTGCGGCCTATGCCGTGTTGCGCAGCCTTGGCCATGCACCAAAATTGGTTGAAAGCGCTTTTCACGAATTCACTGGCCTGCCGCACCGGTCACAGCTTGTCGGTGAAAAGGACGGCGTGCGCTTTGTCAATGATAGCAAGGCGACAAACCCGGACGCGGCGGCGCAAGCCTTGCAGGCTTTTGACCGCATTCGGTGGATTGTGGGCGGGCAGGTCAAGGATGGTGGGCTCGACGCCTTGCATGCCCATTTGGATAGGGTGAGCAAAGCCTATGTCATTGGACGCCATGCCGCTGACACAGCGCTGATGCTAGGGGGCTGCCCCCATGAGATGTCAACGACCATGGCGGCAGCAGTGGAAAGTGCCGTGCGCGATGCGAAGCCGGGTGAAACCGTGCTCCTTGCACCTGCCGCCGCGAGTTTCGATCAATACGACAACTTCGAGCAGCGGGGCGATGATTTCATTTTAGAGGTGCAGCGCTGGCTTGCGCGATGATTTAACCGGCGCCGGGTTTATGTGCTCGTAGGCGCGATGAGTGATCGGCAATTTGGCGTTCAAACGTATAGACCAGCCGCTGAACACGCTAGGCAAACCACCCTGTTTCACCTGTCCAAAAATACCTCAGGGGGTCTGGGGGACAGCGTCCCCCAGCGGATCGACGGGACGCAGTCCCGGCGAGATCAAAGAATGCTCTGTCCCGTGGCCGCCCAATCCTTGAGAAAGGCATCCAACCCCTTATCGGTCAGCACGTGTTGCGCCATCTTCTTGATCACATCCGGGGGGGCCGTCGCTACGTCGGCACCAATCTTTGCCGCCTCACTCATGTGATTGACCGACCGGATGGAGGCCGCGAGTATTTCTGTCTTGAAGCCGTAATTGTCGTAAATTTCCCGGATGTCAGCGATGAGATCCATTCCGTCGAGGTTCAGATCGTCCAACCGACCGATAAACGGCGAAATGAAAGTTGCCCCTGCCTTAGCGGCCAGAAGCGCCTGATTAGCTGAGAAGCAGAGCGTGACATTCACCATATGTCCGTCGCTTGAGAGCTTCTTGCATGCCTTCAGCCCTTCCCAGGTGAGCGGCACTTTGATCGCGATGTTCTCGCTGATCTTCTTCAGTTCAAGCCCTTCGGCAATCATACCGGCCGCGTCGGTCGCGACGGTTTCCGCACTGACGGGCCCCGGAACCATGCCGGCTATCTCTGCGATCACCTCTTTGATATCGCGGCCTGATTTATGAATGAGCGACGGGTTTGTCGTCACACCATCGACCATGCCGAGCTCGTGTAATTCGGCAATCGCTGCCGTGTCTGCCGTATCCACGAAGAATTTCATGCGTATCCCCTCTGGCAATTCGGGTGTCGGTCGTGGCACTGATAGCGGAAGCCCGTCCGGAACAAAACCCAATTGAGGACCCTGATGGACCCTGCCACCTGGACCGCCTTTCTCGCCGCATCGACGGCACTTTTACTGATCCCCGGGCCGACGGTGTTGTTGGTGCTGGCCTATGCCTTGGCGAAGGGCCGTCGCATCACTGTACCAACCGCCCTTGGGGTCGCCACGGGTGACTTGATCGCCATGACCGCGTCCCTCGCGGGGCTTGGGGTCGTGGTGCTGACATCGGCGACTGTATTCACGGCGCTGAAATGGATTGGGGCGGCGTATCTGATCTGGCTCGGCATCAAAATGATCCTTGGGGCCAAGTCCACCAGCCTTGATATGCCGCAAGCCGCGAGCGACCTGTCACCACGCGCGGCCTTTCTGAACGCGGCGGCCGTGACGGCGCTCAACCCTAAGAGCATCGTCTTCTTTATTGCTTTTGTGCCGCAGTTCATCACGCCGGAAGCCGATTTTCTGCCGCAGGCCAGTATCCTGATTGCCAGTTTTGTGACCCTCGCAGGGCTCAACGCTCTTGCTTATGCGCTGCTGGCTGATCGGCTTCGCGAGACCATCAAGCGACCGGCCATCATCCGGTGGCTTACGCGCGCCGGGGGTGGAACGCTGGTCGCTATGGGTATCGCCACGGCAACGCTCCGCCGCGCGCAGCCTTGATGCGCCATTTTGACGAAGGTGATCTGGTGTCGGTGCTGACCACGCAGCCGCTGGATCGCACCCTTGATTACAGAGCCCCGGAGGGCGGGTGTTTCGAGGGCGCTTTCGTCGAAGTGCCGCTCGGCCCCCGCAAGGTAATCGGCGTTGTCTGGGGTGCTGGGGAAGGTGGGTATGACCTGGCAAAGATACGACGGGTCATTCGCGTGCTCGACGCGGTGCCGATGCGCGATGATATGCGGCAATTCCTAATCCGTGCGGCCGATTACACGCTGACCCCGCTTTCCGCGATGCTTCGGCTGGCAACGCGGTCTCCAGGCCTCGGGGACCCACCGGCCATGCGTGTGATTTACCGCCGAGGGACCGTCGACGCGCCGGATCGCTGGACGCCAGCGCGGCAAAAAGTAGTCGCCGTCCTCGACGAGTTTGGCGTTCTGTCCTTTACACTCGCCGAATTGGCAGAGATGGCCGGGGTCTCGACCAGTGTCGTAAAAGGGCTTGTAAAACAAGGCGTTGTTGCGGAGGAGGAAAGTCCGCGCGACATGCCGTACCCCCATCTAAAGTCGGATGTTGCGGCGGATGTGGCGCTGACCGTTGAACAGTCTGCCGCCGCCAAAGCACTCCGCACCGGTGTTGCCGCGCGCACCTATGCCACCGCCCTTTTGAAAGGGGTCACCGGCTCTGGCAAGACCGAGGTTTATCTTGAGGCCGTCGCGGCCTGTCTCGATGCCGGTCGACAAGCGCTCGTCCTTCTACCTGAAATCGCACTGACCGCCGAGTTTCTGAACCGTGTCGAAGACCGCTTTGGCGCGCGCCCTGCTGAGTGGCACTCGGGCGTCACCATGACCGAGCGGCGGCGGGCGTGGAAGATGGTCTCCGAGGGCGGCGCGCAACTGGTGGTAGGCGCGCGTTCTGCGCTGTTCTTGCCCTATCAGGACCTCGGGTTAATCGTTGTCGATGAGGAACATGACACGTCCTACAAGCAAGAAGACGGCGTGCTTTACAATGCCCGCGATATGGCCGTTTTGCGGGCGTCGATCACAAACGCACAGGTCGTCCTTGCCTCGGCGACACCGTCGCTTGAAAGCTGGGCCAATGCCGATACGGGCAAGTATCAGCGGCTGACACTGACCACCCGTTTCGGCGAAGCGGTGATGCCGGATATGCTCGCCATCGATATGCGGGCCGAAGCCCTGCCTGCTAACCGTTGGATATCGGAGACGTTGGCGGGTGCTGTTCGCCAGCGCTTGGGCGACGGTGAGCAGTCGCTCCTTTTCCTCAATCGGCGCGGCTATGCGCCGGTGACCATTTGCCGGGCGTGCGGACATCAAATCGGCTGCGATCATTGCGACGCGCGGATGGTCGAGCACCGCTTCCAGAAACGGCTGATGTGCCACCAATGCGGTGAAACGAAACCGATGCCGACAATTTGTCCATCCTGTGGAGCCGAAGACAGGCTTGCGCCCGTGGGTCCCGGCGTGGAACGCATCACGGAGGAAGTTGCGTCTCTTTTCCCTGAGGCTCGGACAGCGCTGTTGTCCTCCGATATCTACGGTTCTGCCAGGGCACTCAAAGCCCAGATTGAGGATATCGCGAGCGGTGGGGCGGACATCATCATCGGCACTCAGATCGTCGCCAAGGGGCACAACTTTCCACTGCTCACGCTGGTTGGTGTCATCGATGCGGACCTTGGCTTGCAGGGCTCGGATCTCCGCGCGGCGGAGCGGACGTTTCAACTCATGCGCCAGGTCGCGGGACGGGCGGGTCGGGCTGAGAAACCTGGTCTCGCGCTGATGCAGACATATCAGCCGGAGCATCCGGTGATCCGCGCCATCCTTTCCGGTGAGGAAGAGGCGTTTTGGAAGGCCGAGGCTGCCGAACGCCGCGCCGCGGGTGTGCCGCCCTATGGCCGGATGGCCGGTATTGTCCTGTCATCACCGGATGTCGCCGAAGTGTTCGATTTCGGCAAGGCGCTTGCCGCAAAATCTGGGCCGCTCCATCAGATCGGTGCGCAGATTTTCGGGCCCGCAGCAGCACCCATCGCCCGTATTCGCGGACGCCATCGCGTCCGGCTGTTGGTGAAAGCTGACAAAACGGCACCCTTGCAAAAGGCGCTCACCCACTGGCTCGGGCAATTCCGGGTGCCAACGAACCTGCGGGTCGCGGTCGATATCGACCCGCAGAGCTTTTACTGATCGCGCAACTCAGAACTTGCCAGAGTTCCCCCATGCGTCGCGGGGGCTGATCTCTTCCTCATTCATCCAGTGTTCGACGATCAACCCGTGTTCCAGGCGGTAGAGATCGAAGACCGCAACATCCTTGCCGCCCGCATATCGTTTACCATAGGTCATGACAAAATCCCCCTGTCCCATGTGCTGGAACAGCATTTCGTAGTCGCCAGCTGCCGGAGACGCCAGCCATGCGGCGAGCCCGTTGCGCCCGGCCCCAATGCCCGGAGCATGCTGGATGACGTCGGTGGCAACGAATTTGTCGATCCTGTCGTGCTGCCCCTCTTGGCGGACTTGCTTGGTAAACTCCAGAACCGTCGCCTTGTTGGCCTCGGTGTCCGCGGCTGTGTTCACGTCGGCTGTGCCGCGGACCATGTCCTCACCAGAGGCCGTTTCGCTGACATAGGGTGCAATAGTGTCCCAGTGTTCCAGGATCAGACCGTCTTCATCGGTATAAAACATGTCCATTGTGACCCATCGCGCGGCCCCATCATTCAACGATTGGTAGGCGTTACAAAACACCCAGCGGCCATCCTCAAAAATCCGTACGATCTCAATGTCGCGCTTGGGGTTGCGTTCGACGAAAGGTTCGAAAAAGTCAAGAAAACCGTCTGTGCCATCCCCGACGCCGGTCGAATGTTGCGTGTAGCGGTGGCCGGTATATTTGTGCACAGCCTCCCGCGCGTTCCCGCCCGCGATGCCTTCAAGATAGATGCGGCGCACGTTGTCTAGTCCCTGTCCCACGATATGATCCTCGTTTCGTTTGTTTGGGCAGGCCCGGCGAGCCTGCCCGCATTCATGGCGTTACTTATCCCAGTATTGGGCTGTCAGACCTAGCAGGAACTCACCACCATAGGAGGGGTAGGCGGCCTTCATGGCAGCGACCACGTCGTCAGGTGTGCTTGCCGCATCCCAGGCAGCGTCCAAGGTTGAAACATAGCCGATCGCGGTATCCAGTTCACCCCGCGTCGTTGGCAGTCCGTGTCCGACCAAAAGCGTGTCGAATGCTTCGTCGTCGCGCAGCCCCTCCAGCGTGGCGATCCAGTTCTTCCGATCCACGCCCGGCGCGAAATAGATGCCGTTATAGACAAGGTCCTGCACCACGGCGACCCGCTGCTCGGGGAGGACGGCGACGATAGTCTTGGGCGCTTCCGCATTGTCATAGGCGCGGAATTCAACGGGGACGCCACCAATCTCGGTCATGCCGAGGGCCAGATCGGTCCCGTTCAACAATGAGGTGGGTTCGGGGAAGTCGCCACCTGTGGCTTCGCCGCGTAGGCCTTCGCGAATTTCCGGCAATGTTTGGAACTCGATGCCCTCGAAGGTTGAGACACCGCCCCAATGGTCGGGGTGCTCATGGCTGACATACGCCGTGTTTACCGTTTTACCGGTGGAGGCGACGAGTGCAGCAACTTCGGCAGCCGTCGGGGGTAGCATGGTCGCGTCGACCAAGAGCAATTGATCGCCGAGTTCGATCACGTGCGAGGTCACATTTACGGCCTGTGGTGGGGAAACGTAGGTATGAAAAGTTACGCCACCGGTTGAGAATGTCGTGACGGTACCGGCGGGCATATCGCCCTGTGCACGCGCGGGTGTTGCCTCGAAGCCGCCGCGTAGCAATGCCACGGCACCGGCCGATAGGGCGGCCCCTTGCATCAGTTGGCGTCGGTTGAGAGTACGGGTCATAGCTGAGCCTTTCTTTCGGTGAGTGAAACGTCGTCTTGCTTGATGGCCCTAGGGTATTGACCCCCGTTGTCTCCCATAAGTAGGTCAATACCGAGAGGACTATTCCGCGAGGGCGAATAATGATCGACAAGCTGCGAGCCATCGCAATTTTTTCTACTGTCGTGGATCAAGGCACATTTCGCGCGGCCGCGCTCCACCTTGGGCTTGGACCCTCCCGCGTGAGCGAGACCGTTTCGGAGTTGGAAAAAGAACTGGGGGTGACACTGCTTTATCGGTCCACGCGCCAGTTGTCGCTCACCCATGAAGGCCGCCTCTTGCATGAAAAAGCGCAAGAGATGCTGTCGACGGTCGAGGCGGGTTTGGATGCCATCAGCCCGACGTCCAATGACCCGAAAGGCGCGCTCCGTATCACGGCGCCGGCGTTTGTGACGCAAACTGAGTTGATGGATCAATTCGCTAGCTTTGCCCACGCATACCCAAAGATCGAACTGGAATTTGATTTTTCGGATGCGGCGCGCGATTTGATCCGGGACGGGTTCGATGTGGCGATCAGGGCCGGATGGCTGGAAGACAGCGAGTTGATGACGCGAAACATCGGCCGTGCCGACCGATTGCTCGTGGCCAGTGCGGCTTATATTGCGAGCCATGCCACGCCAACGCACCCTTCCGATCTTGAGCAGTGGGATTGGATAAGGTTTGCGGTTCGGCCTGATCAAACCCAGTTAACCGGACCGTCGGGCGAACAAGTTATGGTCACGGGCGCTTCCCATGTCAAAGTCAATTCCGCGACAGCGCTTTACGAATTTGCCGCGCGGGGGCTCGGTGTGACTTCAATTCCCGAGAACATGGCGTGCCGTGGATTCGAGCGCGGCGAATTATTGCATGTCTTGCCCGAATGGACGCTCGCGCCACTCGGGTTCCATGCGGTTTGGCCCGATCAGTCGCGCCGTCAGAATGTGACATCCCTTTTCGTGCGTCACCTCGCGCAAGCCTGACGCCGGACGGTCGGACTTTTTTGCCTGTCACGGGAATTTTTGGGGCGTCTGTTGCGTAGTCGAGGTAAGATCACGCGATGCGAAAGGATCGAACCCTTGTTTAAACGCCTCATATTTCTCGCCGGCCTTGTCGCCTTTTGCACGCCTTTGCTGGCGGCACCGACCAACTATGCCCTGAAACAGGATCAGAGCCGGGTCGGCTTCACATGGTTTCTCAACAGCGACGCCGTTAACGGCACCATGCCAGTCTCACGCGCGGATATCGTGTTGGATTTTGACCGGCCCGCCAATAGCCGGATCCGCGTTTCCGTCGATGCGGCGCGGGCGCGGGCAGGGGCCCCCTTTGCTGGTGAAGCGCTGCGGGGGGAGAGCGTTCTTTGGACTGACCGCTTTCCCGAGATCACCTTTCAAAGTCGGGATGTCCGGCGCGACGGGCAAGGCGGTGCAATCATGACCGGCACGCTCACCGTGCGGGGTGTGACACAACCGCAGACCTTCACAGCGCAACTCTTTCGCCCCGCAGGTCAGGCCGCGGGCGACCGTTCCGAGCTGACGATCCGCCTCAAAGGCGGGTTGTCACGCAGTGCCTTTGGTGCAGGTGGTTTCCAAAGCTTCGTGGGCGACAGGGTCGAGTTGGATATCCGCGCTCAGATCGTCCGGGAATAGCTGCAGAGATACAAGCTACTTCCCGAGCGGGACGGTCAGGCCAAAGGCAAAAAGCGCATCAAAGTTCTCGCCGTCCCCCGGAAAGGCCAGGAGAAAGGTCTTACCATACTGAACGCGTAGCGCCCCGATTGGAATAAAATCGCCCACTGAAACGGCAACACGGTCGCCGTTCCCAGGGTACCAGGCACCGCCCGCGACCACATCGACTTCAAAGATACCCGTCCCGTAAAATGGCATGGCCACTGCCAAGGACAGGGCACCATCGCCAAATGAATTGCGAAACGCCCCGGCAACCAGGCTTGGTTGCCGATCTAGGTTTCCGCGCAGCACTGGAAGGAGCGCCGGTGGATTTCGGAACTCCCATTCGAGAAAAAGCCCCGGGTTCACCTCCTCTACCTCGAATTGAATGTTTGCATGGTGCGATCCCAGCATGAGCGAGAGCCGATCCGGCCCGGCATGAGCAGGTGCAAGGACATTGAAGATCAGGAATAGGGCGCAAAAGACCAATCGCATGCCAAGGCTCATAGCATGCCTTTCTTCCTTCGTCGCCCTGTGGCGCGCGTTGCGATCTTTTCTTTCCAAATGTGCGCGAAAGGCGTAACTGCAAACCATGGCGACAATACACATCACGGAGGCCGGGCAGCTGCCCGTTTGGCGTCGCCCCGTGGCGCTTCTGGTGCTTATGGCGGCCGCCATGCCGCTTGCCTTTGCCACATGGTCCGCTCTGTTGAATAACTTCGTCATTGAGCGCGCCGGGTTCACAGGGGTCGAGATCGGGTGGCTTCATACCATCCGCGAAATTCCGGGGTTCTTGTCCTTTGCCGTGATTTTCATCCTTCTGGTGATGCGCGAACAACTCCTCGGCGTTCTCTCCCTGATTACGCTCGGCGTGGCCACCGCCGTGACCGCCTATTTCCCCACATTCGGCGGCATGCTCTTTATCACCTTTATCTCATCGGTCGGCTTTCACTACTTCGAAACGGTGAACCAGTCGCTGCAACTCCAGTACATCAAAAAGGAGCGCGCCCCGCAGGTTCTGGGCTGGCTGGTGGCCGTCGGTTCCGGTGCGTCCCTTGTGTCCTATGGCGCGTTGGTGGCCACGTGGGATTACTTTGGGCTCACTTACAATACAGTCTACATGATCTCCGGCGGCGCCTGCGCCCTCATTGCCGTCTATTGCTGGGTTGCCTTTCCGCGCTTTGAGACCACGCCCCAACTGAGGAAGATGGTCCTGCGCCGTCGTTACTGGCTTTATTACGCCTTGCAGTTCATGAGCGGTGCCCGGCGGCAGATCTTCATCGTCTTTGCCGCCTTCATGATGGTTGAACGTTTTGGCTTTGAAGTTCACGAGGTCACCGCGCTTTTCCTGATAAACTATCTGGCGAACATGATCCTTGCGCCCTTGATGGGGCGCGCGCTTGGGGTCTATGGCGAGCGTAATATTCTTGTTTTCGAGTATATCGGCCTGATCATGGTGTTTCTCGCCTATGGCGGCATTTACTATTTCGGCTGGGGTGTGGTGCTGGCGGCGTCTTTATATGTGATTGACCATCTACTATTTGCGATGGCTTTCGCGATGAAGACCTATTTCCAGAAAATTGCCGATCCCCAGGATATCGCACCGACCGCAGCGGTGGCGTTCACCATCAACCATATTGCGGCGGTCTTCCTCCCGGCGCTCCTTGGCTACCTCTGGGTGGTGTCGCCGGGCGGGGTGTTCATTTTGGCGGCGAGTTTGGCGAGCGTCTCCCTCATTTTGGCGATGATGATCCCGCGACATCCGGCCCCCGGACATGAAACGGTGTTTTGTCGCGCTGTTGCGGCGCCCGCCGAGTAGAAGCGCGGGTGCGGCGCCCCTATATTAAAAAAGAACCCGATAAGGAGGAAACGCATGGTCTTTGGAATCCTGTCCCGTAAGTACAATATGGTCTCAGCCGAAGAGGCGCTGCCCGGTCGGCCCAATGCCATCCCCACCGCAGAAACCCATTTCGTGAACGGGCGCCCGCTGACGCTTGATGTGCCGGAGGGCCACGAGGTGGCGATTTTTGGCATGGGCTGTTTCTGGGGCGTGGAACGTATGTTCTGGAAGCTTAACGGCGTGCACCTAACCATGGTGGGATATGCCGGGGGGCACACTGAGAATCCGACCTATCAGGAAGTCTGTACCGGTCAGACCGGTCACAATGAAGTGGTTCGCGTGGTCTATGACCCGGGTGCCGTGAGCTACGAGAGCCTGTTGAAGGTGTTTTGGGAAGGGCACGACCCGACCCAAGGCATGCGGCAAGGCAATGACACGGGCACGCAGTACCGGTCGGGGATATATGTGACGAGCGACGACCAGAAACGCGCCGCCGACGAGACCAAGGCCGAGTTCACGAAAGGTCTGGAAGCTGCGGGGTACGGGGCAATCACCACCGAAATCCTGCCGGCACCGGTGTTCTATTTTGCCGAGGATTATCACCAACAGTATCTCGCAAAGAACCCATCCGGGTATTGCGGCTTGGGTGGTACGGGCGTGACATGTCCGATTGGGACAGGCGTTTCAGGATAGGGTTGCGCCTGCCTTTGGCAGTCGCTACGCCGGGGGAGGTTTTACCTCCCCCGGACCCCCTCCAAGGTATTTTCGACAGAAGAAGATGATTGACGGGCCGTACCCTGCGGCGTAGCGCGACGCCATGACAACATGGACTGCTTTGACGACCGTTTCTGATCGCGCCCGTGCGGAAACTCTTGGGGCGGCTATGGAAGCTTTAGAGCCTCGGCCCCTCGGGATCGGCATCTTCGAGATCGAGGACGGTTCTAATACCTGGGAGGTGGGCGGTTACTTTACCGTTGCGCCCGATGCGGTTGGTCTGCCATTGCTTGCGGCTGCCCATGGGGCCGCCGAATTTGTGGTATCCGAATTGCCCGACACGGATTGGGTTGCCCATGTGCGTCGGGAATTGGCACCGGTCGATGCCGGACGGTTCTTTGTTTACGGATCGCATGATGCCGCAAAACTGCCGCCGGATCGGATCGGTCTGTTGATCGAGGCGTCCATGGCATTTGGAACCGGTCACCACGGGACGACGCTCGGGTGTCTGCGCGCCATAGACGGGCTGGCGTCGCAGTCGGTGGTCCCCGCGCATATCGCCGATATCGGCTGTGGCTCCGGCGTTCTGGCGATGGCGGCTGCGAGAGTCTGGGAGAGCGCGGTGATTGCCGCCGATATCGACCCTGTTGCGATTGGTGTTACGCGCGCGAACCTCGCGGCCAATGACTTGGCTGACCGGGTGAAGACCTGTGTGGCATCGGGATTTGACGACCCACAATTGGCCGGGCCATTTGATCTTGTTTTGGCGAATATACTTAAAGGTCCTCTAATGGAACTGGCGGCAACAATGCGGTCTGTTCTGCGCCCGGATGGCCAAGTGATTTTAAGCGGATTGCTTGTGGAACAGGCGGACGATGTCATTGCACATTATGCGGATATTGGGTTCAAACTGCTCAACCGTGAGGATATTGTTGACTGGTCGACGCTGATTTTGACCCCGAAAGACCCAATTTCGATCAAACTCTAGCCTTTCAGGCGCTTCATGCCATACTAGAGCCGTATTCGACGATAATCTCCTTACCGTCGAAAACGTGTGTGTGTTTTGGTCTGGAGGTCGCTGTTATGTCAGCGTCACAACATAGTGAGTTTGATCGTCGTATGCGCCGTATCACACGGCGCCATACCCAATTGTCGCGAGGGTATGTCACATCCGTGAATGATGACGGATTAGTCGTCGCGAAACCCAAACGTAAATTTAGCCGAGGCACGTTGCGTGGGATCGCCATCGTTGTCGTCATGCTGATGTTGTTTAAAGCTGTGCTGTTCAGCCAATTGGGCGCTTCCGCGTATGGCGAGCGCATCAACGCGCTTAACGAGGGCTCATTTTTCGAAAAGGCAGGTGCGGTGTTTATGTCCGCAGACCCAATCACAGTCTGGTTGGCGGGTAAAATCGGTGGGTATCTCTAAGATACGGGGCGACACCGCATGAAAAAGGCCGGGTGGTTCGCACCCGGCCTTTTCGTTTTAGGGCTTTCGCTTTCTCTAGAAGCCCAAGAGTTCAAAAACGCTCGCCAACGATACGATCGATATCACCGCGGCAAAGACCGATATCTTCCAACTCCAGTGAAGTGAGTTTGGACAGCGCATTGCGCGTTCGACGGGCTTCGTTCCAGGTCACAACTCTGTTCATCAGACCGCCCAACGACAACGTTGCGCGCGCAGACAGACCGGCAGGACGGGAACGGAAATGAGTATGGGCCATAGCTAAAATTCCTGTGTTGCGTACGATGTTATTTAAGCGCCGCGTACGGATTTGGGAGTGCTCGAGCAAGCCCATTTTGAGCATGTCTGCTATGCAATTTCGTCATGCCGCAATTTGGTCATAAGTCGTTAACTTCAAACGGGAAAAACCCCTTTTGAAATGTCGTTTTCGATGCGGTTTCTGACGCATTTTATTCTACGTTGCAGGCCATGTGTCGAAATTTGGGCGTCGCGAACGTCGTGAGAATTTTCGTGGGCGCTAGCGCGGCAATCATCAAACGCCTTGGAAGATGTTCGCGTTTCGTGCTAATTTGAGTAAAACAGCACAGCGAGCAGATTGTGAACATGCGTGTGATGGGGCTGGACCCGGGGCTGCGGGCACTGGGATGGGGCATTGTGGACGTCTCCGGCGCGCGGTTGCGCCATGTTCAGAACGGCGTCATTCGAACGTCGTCTGGTGCTCTTGGCACGCGACTTGTGCAACTGTTCGATGCTTTGAGCGAGGTTTGGGACGCCTTCGCGCCCGATGCTGCCGCCGTGGAGCAGACCTTCGTTAATCGGGACGGGGTGGGTACGCTAAAACTTGGTCAAGCGCGAGGGATCGCAATGCTTGTGCCGTCGCGTGCGGGTGTTGAAGTTGGCGAATATGCCCCAAACGCCGTCAAGAAGGCAGTAGTCGGCGTGGGCCACGCGGACAAGGGGCAGATCGCCCATATGGTGAAGATGCAACTTCCTGGGGTAGATATCGCGGGATCCGACGCGGCGGATGCGCTCGCGATTGCCATTTGCCATGCGCATATGTTGCAAACAAAGTCTCGGGTGGAGGCGCGCGCATGATCGGCAAGCTGACGGGCCGGATCGGATATCGCGGCAGCGATCACGTGCTGCTCGACGTGGGCGGTGTCGGCTATCTGGTCTACGTGAGCGACAGGACTTTGGCCGGTTTGCCGGGGCCAGGCGAGAGCGTGGCGTTCTATACGGATTTGTTGGTGCGCGAAGATCTCTTGCAACTGTTTGGCTTTCCGACGCTCGTTGAAAAAGAATGGCACCGGCTTTTGATGAGCGTGCAGGGGATAGGCGCCAAAGCATCGATGGCTATCCTTGGCACGATTGGGCCAGACGGGCTGGGGCAGGCGATTGCCCTCGGCGATTGGGCTTCCGTCAAAGCGGCGCCGGGCGTCGGGCCAAAGATCGCACAGCGCGTGGTCAATGAACTGAAAGGCAAGGCGCCTGCGATGATGGCGATGCCGGGGGAGACGCTGGCGGACGTGCGCGTACAGGACACGGATCCGATTATCGAACCGGTTCCCGCCGCGCCCCTCTCGACGGTACAGGCAGATGCCCTCTCCGCCCTCGGCAATCTTGGTTATGCGCCCAGCGAAGCGGCGGCGGCCGTGGCGGAGGTCCTTCGGGAGGCACCGGACGGCGAAGCGGGTGACGTCATTCGTGAAGCCCTCAAACGGTTGGCACCCGCATGACGTGGCGCAGGGGAGCCACGCGTTTTGAGCCGTCGTGTCCCGTCGGTATCGCCGCTGTACCTTTGGTCAAGTCCACGGAGGTGGCGTGAGCGAGCCCGACCCAACCCTTCGGCCCGAACCCCGCCCGGAAGATGCGGACCGGGCGCTTCGTCCACAGACGCTGGATGCCTTTGTGGGCCAAGCCGACGCGCGGGCGAACCTGCGGATTTTCATTGAAAGCGCGCGGCAACGTGCCCAAGCCATGGACCACGCGTTGTTCCATGGTCCGCCAGGTCTTGGGAAAACCACGCTAGCGCAAATCATGGCGCGGGAGTTGGGTGTGAACTTTCGCATGACCAGCGGTCCGGTGCTGGCCAAAGCGGGCGATCTGGCGGCGATCTTGACCAACCTCGAAGCGCGGGACGTCTTGTTCATTGACGAAATCCACCGTTTGAATCCCGTTGTCGAAGAAGTGCTCTATCCGGCGATGGAAGATTTCGAGCTTGATCTGGTGATTGGGGAAGGGCCGGCAGCGCGCACGGTGCGGATCGAGTTGCAGCCGTTTACGCTGGTTGGGGCAACGACGCGACTTGGCCTGCTCACGACGCCCCTGCGCGACAGGTTCGGTATCCCCATCCGTTTGCAATTCTACACAGAAGACGAGCTTTTTCAGATCGTGGCGCGCGGTGCACGGTTAATGGGGGTCGAAGCGGCTGAGGCGGGCGCGCGCGAGATTGCGCGGCGCGCGCGCGGGACGCCGCGCATAGCCGGACGGCTCTTGCGACGCGTGGTGGATTTTGCCCTTGTTGAAGGCGACGGACGGTTGACCCAGGCTCTCGCCGACAATGCACTGACCCGCCTTGGGGTGGATGGGCTCGGGCTTGATGGGGCCGACCGCCGCTATCTGACGCTGATCGCGGAGCATTACCAGGGCGGGCCCGTGGGGGCGGAGACACTCTCCGCGGCCTTGTCCGAAAGTCGTGACGCCATCGAAGAGGTGATTGAACCCTATTTGCTGCAACAAGGCCTGATCCAGCGCACACCGCGCGGCCGTATGTTGGCGCATCGCGCCTGGACACATCTTGGGTTGGCACCGCCATCGCGCGATGAGCAAGGACGCCTTCTATGATTGGACGGCCAAAGTGGGTTAAGACTGCAAATGGATGCGCCCAAACCCATCCTTCTAAAGGCCTTAGGCGCTTGCGACCTAGGGCGGTGTCGTCTTCATTATGGCAAAGTTTGTGTCATGTCGCCTGAAGCTGTTGAACACGCTTTCACACGATCGGACGGCAGTTACCTCTTCGCCCGTTGGGGACGTCCTATCGCACCGGTTGTTTTCGGCGTCGATGATGCGACCCTTTCGATTGTGAAGGGAGCGATTGAGGCGATCGCGGTCTTGGCCGATCATCGGCTGACCGACATGGACCCGGAACTTGGTGCAAACTTCATGGTCTTTTTTATCCGTGACTGGGATGAATTGGCGGCGACGCCTGACCTCGACCGCTTGCTCCCGGAGCTTCCCGAGCTTATTGTCCGGCTCAAGGCGGTGGAAGCCAATCAATATCGTGCTTTCCGCTTTGATCCTGACGGCGCGATCAAAGCGGCATTTGTCTTTGTGCGCATGGATGAAGCGCTTTCCGCGTTACCGGCAGAAGACCTCGCCCTGGCGCAAGCGGTGCAGACCATCGTTTTGTGGTCAGATGAAGCCTTCAAGGATCGCGGGCCTCTGGCGACGATAGACGGGAAAGTCATCCTTAACCCAGAGGTTGCGGCCATCGTGCGCGCTGCCTATGACCCTGTGCTTCCAGCGGTTGCCACCGATCCAAGCCATGCGCTGCGCCTCGCGGCGCGTCTTCGAACCGGTACGAGTTGAACGAGCTGAGAAACGAGCGTGTTTGCGTTCTTTCTGCGGTTACTGCCGACATCTGCGGCACACGCCAAAGTTGTCTCTAACTCAAAGATAGTAGGGGGAAAGTGCCTGTGCTTTTCCCATAACACATCCCGAAAACCACAATTTAGTGAAAATTGAGCCAACTTTGTCGGTCAAGATGGGATCAGCGAAAATGTTTACGAGGGATCGCCACAAGCGGCGTGGACAGTGGGACAAAAAATGACGAACAAGGCTCAAGCCGTTAGTTTCGACGGCGCTTCACCCTACAAATTGCCGACGGCAGCGCAAACTGTGCGACACGCCCATTGGAAAACGATCCTCTGTGCCGCGTCATTGTCCCTTGCAGCACTGGTTCCAGCGAGCGCGCAACAGCGCTCCATCTTGAACACGGGGTTTGAGGACGGTCCGCAGTTTCCCGGACCCGGCGGTTTCTTTATCCGCCCCGACACGTCCACGCTTGGATGGCTGTCAACCGACGGTGAGGTCGAAATCTGGGCCACCGGTCACTCAAGCCAGGCATCTGCTTCGGGCTCATATCACGCGGAACTAAATCCAAACAATCCGATTGGTTTGTATCAGGAAGTCTGTCTGACAAATGGTGAAGCGCTGTCTTGGTCATATGACCACGCGGCGCGGTCGGGGGGCGCAAATCCGCAGACTATCCTCTACGAGATTGTCAGCACTGATGGCGGCACAACACATCAAGTCTTGCAAAGCAGCAGTCTGCCGGCGCCTGCCAGCAATGTTGGCAACACATTCACAACACGTTCCGGAACGACGACCTATTCCGGCCCGACGGGCATCCAGCGTATGCAGTTCCGGTCAACCAATCCGGGGAGCTCCGGCAACTTCCTCGACAACATCAGCTTAACATTGGTGCCCTACATTGAGCTGTCTTCTGGCACCGGGTCCGACTTGGAAGCGACCGGCGGCAATATGATCCAACTGGCGATCAGCGGGAATGTCACAGCGCCGCTATCGATCCCGTTCACGGTGACCGGTGGCACGGCGACCAACGGTGTCGATTATAATGTCACGGCAGGCAGTGTTTCGATACCTGCGGGGAACTATGACGGGTCGAGCGCGTCTTCGTTTTTCCCATTGCCGATTTCCATCGTTGACGACGGCACGCCTGAGAATGACGAAACGATCATTATCGAGCTTTCAGCGACCTCGGGCCCTGCCGCGCAGGTTGCCGCATTGGACTGCTCTTCCGCGCCGATCACCCGTGCAACCTATACAATCAGTGATGACGACACAGCACCGGTTGCTTCCAACGATGTGATCTCAACCCCGACAAACGGGCCGGTTTCGGTCAATCCGCTAACCAATGATGGCGGTACGACGCTTGATCCGACGACCGTTGTTCTCACAGGCACGGGCGCGCCCGCCGGGTCCACACTCGCCCCTGACGGCAAAACCCTCACGGTGCCCGGTGAGGGCGTGTGGACGGTCGATCCGGCATCTGGTGTGGTAACCTTCACGTCCGAAGCAGGCTTCACCGGTCCGCTAACTGTGGCGGCCTATACGGTGAACAGCATTGGCGGGATAACGTCCAACGAGGCGACCATCTCAGCGGCGGTAAACTCCCCGCCGCAAATTGAAGCGATCCAGGATTCTTTCGCGATTGATGATGCCGCGACGGGTGGCACAACACCGACGGTCGTTCGCAACGACAACCAGTTTGGCTCGCCAATCACCAACCCGAGCCTTGTCACGGTGACCCCGGGTGCGGCGCCAACCCCGGCGGCCGGATCAATCACGATGAATGGCGATGGCACGATTACGGTCGCGCCGGGCACGACGGTGGGCAGCTACAGCTATCCCTACCAGATTTGCGATGCCTCTGCGCCGACAGTCTGTTCGACCGCTTTGGCGACAGTGGTTGTTGGCGCCTCGTCCCTGATCGACGAAATCGAAGAAGACTTGGTCAGCGTCCTTGAAGATGATCGCGCGGCGACGGTTTCTCGTCTCAGTGAGCAGATGAATGGGTTCGCGGCAAATGCCGGACAACGTCTGCGTGACCGCACGGGCCAGGGCGCTTGCCTTGCACAGGTGAACGCAATTCTCGATACCGACAACGTTCTGTTCGATACCGATAAGGCGATCATAAAGCCGCAAAGCGCGCGCGTTCTCGACGAAATCGCCGCGGTTCTCCGCGGCTGCGCGGGCAGTGCTTTCGAGATTGCAGGGCATACCGACAGCGATGCTTCCGATGCTTATAATCTGGACCTGAGTCAGCGGCGGGTGGATGCGGTGCTCCGCGCGCTTGCGGCGCGTGATGTTGACACGACCGGCTTTACGGCGCGGGGCTACGGCGAAAGTCGCCCGATTGCCAGCAATGCGACCGCCGCAGGCAAGGCGCAAAACCGGCGTGTGGAGTTCCTCCCACTTGGCACTGACATGGTGGCCAACGGCTGCGAGAGCGATGTCCACGTCCGCTCGCTCGATGCAGCGGCGAACGGTGATGGCGCAAACGTCGACGGTCAGTTCCTGCGGGACACCCATGATTGCGCGCGAGACATTCGCACCGTTTACGAGGGCAGCCTGAGCTATCTCGATGTGGATGGTGGTGTCTCGCAGACCATGCTGAACCTTACCTATCGGCGCGAGCGTTTCACGGATGCCGACAGCATTCGCGGCTACTTTGCCGGAGCCTATCTGAGCAAAAGCAGCGTATCCGGTGTTGCGGAAGGCGATATCGATGGCATTGGTATCAATGGCGGCATCTACGGCGCGGATCGCCTGAACAGCGGCCTCTATGTCGATTACTACCTCGGCGCTGCCGTGGGTAAGCACGACTATGAGCTTGATTTCCAGGCCGTATCCGGACCTGTGACGGCCGGTGGTAAATACACCTATTACGCAGCCTT
Source organism: Pseudomonadota bacterium (assembly GCA_039024895.1). Lineage (GTDB taxonomy): Bacteria > Pseudomonadota > Alphaproteobacteria > Rhodobacterales > Rhodobacteraceae > JAJDOD01. The sequence continues at coordinate 106,126 of JBCCPJ010000008.1, forward strand.
CGCGGGTGCGGCCATCTCTGGCGATCTTGAGTTTGGTGAAAAGACGGTCTCGCCCCGTGTCGGTGTCGACTATGTCTATGCGCCTGAAAGTGATGTGGATGTATCTTCGCTGAACGGCGCGCCAGTTAGTGGTTCGCTTGAGCTTTCCTCCCTCTCCGGCGGTCGGTTGTTTGCAGAGGTCGCGACGGAATGGGATGTGAACGAAGGGGCGGCGCGCCTTGGCGTAACCCCACGCGTGGCATGTTATGAGGCGCTCAACGGACTGGACAGGGCTTGCGGTTTCGGCGGGTCAGTCGAGTTGACCAGCATCGGCGAAGAAACCGGCCTAGTTTACTCGCTGCAACTCGATGGGGAAGTTGGTGACGACTATTCCCGTGCCGCCTTGACGGGCAGCGTGTCGCGGACCCTGGATGTGGGCACCGTGGGCGCATCGGCCAAGTTGTCGCCGGCCGGAGACATCGTCCTCGACGGGGCATACGCACTGCAATTCTAAGGCGTGATTGGTTTCGGTGAGGCGGCTAACCAGAGCCGCCTCGTCGCCCTAGTGATTTGTAAGATGTGCATCGCGGTTACCGGTGTGGCACCTTGGGCCTAACGGAAGTCCAACCAATCGGCCCAAACCCAAACCGCGCTGGACCTTTAGAACGCTCTCCCCCATCGTCGTGCCATGGCTCACCGTTTCACCTGCCGCGTGTATTACGAAGACACCGACCTTGCCGGGATTGTTTACTACGCGAATTACTTGAAGTTCATTGAACGGGCGCGAACTGAATGGGTCCGCACGCTTGGTCTTGATCAAACGGCGCTCAAACGAGATGCTGGGATCGTCTTCGCCGTGAGGCGGGTCGAAGCAGACTACCTCCGCCCGGCGCGTTTTGATGATGAATTGACCGTGGTGACGTCGCCCGTGTCGGCCAGCGGCGCGCGGATCGTTCTCTCCCAAACCGTTTTTCGAGGCGACGAGACGCTTTTTACATCGATGGTGACGCTGGTGGCCCTGACGGAAGCCGGTGCGCCAGCGCGGCTGTCGCAGGAACTCCGGGCCAAATTCATGCCGGTTGCACCACGCACATAAGCGAATCTGCGCCGCTTCCCGGCGGATTTCCCCTTGGTTCTTATTGGCAATGGCTGCCTCTCTCGGGTAATCTATCCGATAACGAGGGACCCAGAAGACAACAACACATGGGTCAGAGAGAGCAGGAAGATGGAAACCGAAGCCTTAGCCGCGGCGGCACATGCCGACTTTTCTATGTGGGCGCTCTTTTGGCGTGCCACGCTCACCGTCAAGCTTGTGATGATCGTTTTGGTGATCGCGTCCGTTTGGGGATGGGCGATCATCATCGACAAATTCCGCCAATATGCCCGCGCCCGCCGCGAGACAGGCCGGTTCGAAGAGCTTTTCTGGTCAGGCGAGCCGCTCGACGCGCTCTACGACGAGATCGGGCAGTCCCCGCCGGGGCGCACGGCCCGCGTTTTCTCCGCCGGGATGACGGAGTGGCGCCGTTCCCACCGTCAGGACGGGGAGATGATCGGCGGGGCACATGTGCGGATCGACCGCTCAATGGATGTGGCTATTCAGAAGGAAGCGGAACAATTGCAGCGCGGCTTGCCCCTTCTCGCGACAATAGGTTCGACAGCGCCGTTCATCGGACTGTTCGGCACGGTGATTGGGATCATGAACGCGTTCATCGAGATCGGACAGAGCCAGAGCACAAACCTTGCCGTTGTCGCGCCGGGTATTGCGGAGGCACTGCTGGCGACGGGTCTTGGCCTGCTCGCGGCGATCCCGGCGGTCATCTTCTACAACAAGCTCTCGTCGGACAGTGACCGGATCATCGGCGGCTATGAGAGCTTTGCCGATGAGTTTGCGACCATCCTGTCCCGTCAGTTGGATCAGCGCTGATGGGTGCCGCACTCCAACAGGCGGACCCAGAGCGCGGGCGTCGCCGTCGGCGAAGACGAAACCGCGCCATGTCCGAAATCAACGTGACACCGTTTGTGGACGTCATGATGGTGTTGCTGATTATCTTCATGGTGGCAGCTCCTTTGACCACCGTTGGCGTACCGGTCGAGCTGCCCAAGACCGCCGCCACCAGCCTGCCTTCCGAACAAGAGGAACCGCTGGCGGTGACGCTCACGGCTGATGGCCTGGTCCAAATCCAGACGACCGAGGTGGCGGAGACTGAAATCGTGCCGCGCCTACAGGCCATTCTGGCGGAACGCGCCTCCGATCGGGTCTTTTTGCGCGCCGATGGGGCGATACCCTATGCCCGCGTGGTGCAAATCATGGGGGCGCTCAACGCGGCGGGGATCACCAATATCGGCCTTGTGACCGATACGGGCGGCCCGACGCTCGACGGAGGCTGAGACATGCCGCTCGGCTGGACAGTTTCAGGCGCGGGGCATGTTGCCCTGTTCTTGGTGCTGATTTTTGGCGGTTTTTTTCGGGGTGATAGCATCCCCGAAGCCATTAGCGTGTCCGATGTGGCGATCATCTCCGAAGAGGAATTTGCCGCGCTTGCTTTGCCGGGCGACGCGCCCGAGCCGCAAACTGAAGCCCCGGACGTGACTGCGCCTGATGTGAACGAAGCCGAGCCCGAGGCCCCAGCCGAAGACACCGCGCCCACCTTGCCGGAGGCGAGCGAGGTCGCGGCACCTGAAACGCCCGAAGCACCGGATATCACTGTGCCCGAACCGATCCCCGATGCCGTGGTGGTCGATCAATCGCCGCCTGTCCCGGTCGCGCCATCGGAGCAGGACGGCACGTCGCTTGAGCGGGACGTTGTCGCGGCACCGGCACCGCGCGTTGCCGATGTCCCGCAAGTTGCTCCTCCCCCCGATGTGGAAACCGCCCCGGATGTTGTGCCCGACACGACACCGGAACCTGCACCCGAAGCTGAGCCCGAGCCCGATCCCGAAACGCCAGCAGCGCCCGAGGCGGCCAGCGACCGGATTGTTACCGAGGCTGAGGAAGAGCAAACCTATGCGCCTGCGAGTTCCATGCGCCCGCGTGCGCGCCCCGCGCGCCCCGTGCGCCAGGCCGAAACGCCCGACCCGGAACCAACGCCCGCGCCAAGCACCGATACGGACGACGCCGTTGCCGCCGCCTTGGCGGAGCGCGAGACCCCAAGCGAAACGCCCGCGCCGAGCGGCCCGCCTCTGACAGGTGGCGAGAAAGAGGGGCTGCGCGTCGCCATAAGCCGCTGCTGGAACGTCGGCTCTCTCTCAACCGATGCGCTTGGCACGACCGTGGTCGTTGCCGTCGAGATGGAACAGAATGGTCGTCCGATCACAGGATCGATCCGGCTCGTATCTTCCTCCGGCGGGTCGGCCACAGGGGAGACGCAAGCGTTTGAGGCCGCCCGTCGCGCAATCATCCGCTGCGGCACGCAGGGCTTCGGATTGCCGGTTGAAAAATACGACCAATGGCGCGAAATCGAGATGACGTTCAACCCGGAAGGGATGCAATTCAGATGATATGGCTTAACACGGCGAAAAGCCGGACTGTCCGCACAGGGCTCAGAAGCAAGCGCGATGCGGATACGCGCCCCAGTCAAACTCGCCGAAACCGGATGGAGACCAACGTGATGAAAGCTCTTCTTGCCGCCTTGTTCGGCTTGGTACTGTTGGTTCCCGCCCAGGCGCAAGAGCGGTCTGGCCCGCTCCGGATCGAGATCACGGAAGGCGTCATTGAGCCTGTCCCAATTGCCGTGGCACCCTTTATTGCGGAAAACGACGCCGCCGCACAATTCGCCCAAGAGATTACCGGTGTTGTGGCCTCCGACCTTACGGGAACCGGTCTTTTCCGCGATCTGCCGAGAGAAGCGTATATCAGCCAGATATCCGACTTCGATGCACAGGTCGCCTACGCCGATTGGAAGGCGATCAACGCCGAAGCGCTTGTTGTCGGGGCCGTCACACTGACATCTGACAACCAGCTATTGGTGAAGTTTCGCCTCTTTGACATTTTCACGGGCCAACCGCTTGGAGATGGTCTGCAATTCGCGGGGGCCACGAATGCGTGGCGCCGTGTTGCCCATAAAGTGGCCGATCAGGTCTATTCGCGGATCACCGGTGAGGACGGATATTTCGATAGCCGCGTTGTCTATGTCGAGGAAACCGGTCCGAAGAACAACCGTCAGAAGCGGCTCGCCATCATGGATTATGACGGCGCAAATGTGCAGTACTTGACCGACGCCTCTTCCATCGTTTTGGCTCCGCGCTTTTCGCCAACGGGCGACCGGGTGCTCTATACGAGCTACGAAACCGGGTTTCCGGCGATCTACGAACTTTCCGTCGGTGCTGTTCAAAAACGTGGTCTCTCCAGTCTTGACGCCGAATCCATGACCTTCGCACCGCGCTATGCCCCCGATGGGCGCACGGTCGTGTATTCGGAGGCGCGCGGTGGCAACACGGATATCTTCAAGCTTGACCTTGCAAGCGGCGAGCGGCAGCGCCTGACCAATGCGCCGTCCATCGAGACTGCACCATCTTTTTCACCCGATGGCAGCCAGATCGTGTTTGAGAGTGATCGCTCCGGCAATCAACAACTTTATATCGTGAGCGCAAACGGTGGCGAGCCGACCCGTATCAGCTTTGGCCAAGGCCGATATGGTACGCCGGTTTGGTCGCCGCGCGGAGATTTCATCGCCTTCACCAAACAGAATGCGGGGCGCTTTCATATCGGTGTGATGCGCACCGATGGCTCGAACGAGCGACTTCTTACGGCTTCTTTCCTTGATGAAGGGCCCACTTGGGCACCGAACGGGCGCGTCTTGATGTTCACCCGCGAAAGTGCGGGTGCCGATGGGCAGCCTGCGCTTTTCAGCGTCGATATCTCAGGGCGGAACCTGCGCCGTGTCCCAACGTCCACCGCCGCATCGGACCCGGCATGGTCACCGCTTCTGCCGTAGCTTTTCCTTTGTCAGAACGCCCGAAGTAAAAGAGGCAGAACCCGTGGCGCATGCTCCCTCGCGAACATGCAATCCGGGTTCTGCCTGACCGCCACTGATCCCCGTTTGTGAGTGTCCCACAGGGCGGCCAATTCCGTTTGCGCCGGTTGCGGCGCTGGTCTGTTGTCGTTTCAGGCGGCTTTACGAAATGGCACGCCCCGACCGGTGATCATACCGAGTTCAGCCATGCGTCCGAGTACCTGATAATAGCCATCCGTTTCGGGAACAGCGGTAAGTTGAAATGTGAAATCCGGCAGATCAAAGGCCGGGTCCTGGTCATCGGACCTGACAACGAGACTGCCGCGCATTCTGACGAGGCTCGGGAGGTCCCAAAATCGCTCGGCCAGTTTCTGCGCCAAGGGTTCGGGTGCTGTCACAATCAGCCGCGGGCCAGATGAAGCGCCCCGCATTGAAAACAGCGGCGTGGTCAAATGCCCGGTGTCGGATGAAAGGTCCAAAGTATGTGTAGGTGTCTGTAACATGCCGCCGAGTTAGGGATGCGGGGCGAGCAATAAAGGGGGAAAGCATGTCCTCTTTTCCCCCGCGAACGTAGCGTCACAAGCTGTTTAAAGCCGCGCCGCGCGCGTGGGCGTTTGATGGGTTGCGAAAATTTGTCCGTTTAATCAGGCTTTTGCAGCCACCAGACTTGTTCGCTCGGAAAGTCGCGCGCCCAATCGACGATTTTAGAGAATGACGTACCGTCATTATTTTTCCCCGCGTAAAGTTCGCGAAAGTCGAGAACGTGAAACCCAATCTCCTGGAAAAGTTTGAACCAGCCTGCAATCGGTAGGCTGAACTCAATACCGCCCGGCTCAATCTCCACCTCAGTCCAATCGAGCCGTCCAAGCGTTCGATAGGGTCGGTGAAGCATGTGATCGGCGACGTCGCCATTCAAAGGTGTCGCCGCGAGCATCAAGGGATGGGTGCCGAGGAAAGTGAGGTGCCCGCCAGGGCGGAGCAGGCGATAAGCTTCGCGCAACCAGATGTCGGGGTCGCACCAAATTGCCGCGCCGTATTCGGAGACCGCAAAGTCAAAACTCTCCGACGGTAGACCTGTCGCTTCAGCATTTCCATGCAGAAACGTAATTTCTGCCGCGTGGTGCTGAGCCAGTCGGCGGGCGGTGGTCAGTTGGTTCTCGGACATATCAATACCCGTCACGCGCGCGCCGCGCCGGGCCATCCAGCCCGACACATACCCAGTGCCGCACCCAAGTTCGATGGCGTCCAGCCCCGTCATGTCGTTGGGTAGTATAGGGGCCTCCGTTTCCGAGGCAGCCCAAATGCCCCATCTCGGCGGATCGCAGGCCCAGAGGCGTTCGCCGCCCTCCACCCAGTCATCGGCCATGGCGTTCCAAAAGTCGCGATTTACTTGAACATGGGACATGGGCGCGCTCCTTGTGGTGATATTGCCTAACAGAAAAGTGACCGGCATGTCTTCGCCGAGTGATGAGTTGTGCATTTGCCCAGTTTTCATTGCGTGTCAGCGGTGGTAATTTGCCGATCAAGAGCAGAGAAAACACGCCACAGGTGATGAAGATGACATTTAGAAATACTGCGATCCTCCTCGCTGTGCTGGCCCTGGGTGCCTGCACCAATGCTGACCGTTTTGGAGAAGGCGGCGCGAATAGCGCCGGTGGCGCTGGCGTGGCAGGCTCGGTGAACGATCCAACGTCACCCGCCTATTTCAACGCAACGATCGGCGACCGCGTCCTTTTCGCGGTGGATCAATCGACGCTGACTTTTGAAGCGCAGCAGCTTCTCGATGGGCAGGCGCAGTGGTTGCTGGCGAACGGGGATTATTCGGCTCTGGTCGAAGGCCATGCCGATGAGCAGGGGACCCGTGAGTATAACTTGGCCCTCGGGGCGCGGCGCGCTTCGGCGGTGCAGAACTATCTGATTTCGAAAGGGGTCGCACCGGGACGGCTGCGCACGATCTCCTATGGTAAGGAACGTCCGATTGAGATTTGTTCGGACGAAGCGTGCTATTCGCAAAATCGCCGCTCCGTGACTGTGATCACCGCCGGGTCGGGCGTCTAGCGGTCAGAACGGAGGCGCGTGATGAGAAACTTCCTTTTCGGGTGCCTTTTACTGGCAACGCCGCTTCAGGCGCAGGACGCCCAGACGCTCGCCGATATCCGGCAGGAGTTGACGGTCGTATTTGTCGAGATGCAAAAGCTGCGGCGCGAATTGTCGACCACTGGCGGTGTCAGTGCTAATCTGGCGGGAACGAATGCATTGCAACGTCTCGATGCCATGGAGGCGGAGTTGCAGCGCCTGACCGCTGCGACGGAGCGCCTGACCAACCGGGTTGATCGCGTCGTGGCCGATGGGACCAATCGCATCGGTGATCTGGAGTTCCGGCTCTGCGAGCTGGAAACCGGCTGCGATATCGCATCTTTAGGAGAAACACCCACCCTGGGAGGGGGCGAACTGCCTGCCGCAAGCGGTGGCGCCAGAATCGAAGGGGCTGCGGCGCCAGCACCCGCGCCATGGTCGGGCTCGAGTGATATTGCCGGAAACCTCGCAGACCTGAGCGGAGTCGAGCTGGCCTTTGCCGAGAAAGAGGATTTCGAGCGTGCGAAAGCAAGCTACGATGGCGGAAACTTCGAAGGCGCGGCAGAACAGTTCCAACGGTTCACCGACACCTATCAAGGGGGACCACTGACCGGGCTGGCGCATTTGATGCGCGGGGAAAGCCTCTCAAAACTCGGTCTGAATTCAAGCGCGGCGCAGGCGTATTTGGAGAGCTACTCCGGCACGCCAAACGGGCCCACATCTTCGACGGCTTTGCTCAAGCTTGGCGTATCGCTCAACCAGCTTGGGCAGACGCAACAGGCTTGTATCACGCTGAACGAGGTGACGCTCCGTTTCCCATCATCCGACGCCTCGCTTGAAGCACAGGCTGCGCGCGCGTCGATGGGATGCTCTTGATCAGGGATTGCGCTTGCCTTCGGCAGTCGCTCCGCCGGGGGCGGTTTCACCTCCCCCGGACCCCCTCCAAGGTATTTTTCACCAGATGAAGGATGCGGGGTTTTCAGAGCTTCGCAAGACGGTTCAGGAGTTGGACGCAGCACTCGATGCGCCGATTGGTGTGGCAGTGTCTGGCGGGAGCGACTCACTGGCGACGTTGCTTCTGTTGCACGAGGCAAGCCGGTCACTTCACGTTGCAACCGTTAACCACGGGCTCCGTCCTGAGGCGGCAGGCGAGGCCGCCTATGTCGCGGAGGTTTGCCGGGGTCTCAATATTTCGCACAGCACGTTAAGCGTCGATCTTTCGGGCGCGAGCGGCAATCTACAGGATCAGGCGCGGCGGGGACGGTACAAGGCACTTCGGGAATGGGCCGCGCAACGCAGGCTCGGGCATGTTGTCTTGGGCCATACGATGGATGATCAGGCGGAGACGTTTCTGATGCGGCTTGCCCGGGGCTCCGGGCTGGACGGCTTGTCCGGCATGGCGAAACGGGCGGATCGAGGCGGTGTTGCTTGGCACCGGCCGTTTTTGGGGACGCGTCGGGACGAACTCCGTGATTTTCTTGTCAAGCGGGGCGTGAGGTGGATCGACGATGCGTCCAACACGGACCCTCGTTTTGAGCGCGTTCGTATGCGGCAAGCCCTTTCGGCACTGGCGCCCTTGGGGGTAACAGCGGATAGGATTGCTCAGACGACAACGCATTTGGCTACGGCCCGTGACGCCCTGGACGCGCAAGCACGGGCTGCGTTTGAGGCCTATGGGGCGGAAGAGGCGGGCAGTATCGTGCTTCATTGCTCCGATTTTGGCGAGAACCCGGCAGATCGGGAGATATTCCGGCGGATTGTTGCCGCAGCTTTGCGGTTTGTTTCCGGCGCCGATTACCCACCCCGGGCGGACGCGTTACGGGGGCTGATGGATGGGCTCGGCAAGGGAGAAAAACGAACTTTGCACGGATGCATGGTTTTTTCTGGCGCGCGCCTCCGGATTGCCCGTGAATACAATGCAGTCAATGGCGTGCGAAGCGACACAAAGACCCTATGGGACGGGCGTTGGCAGATCCGAGGGCCCCATGAAAAAGGTCTAGAAATCTGTGCTTTAGGGGAAGATGTCTGTCAAACGCCGTGGCGCGAAACCGGCTTGCCTCGCGAGAGCCTACGGGTCACACCGGCGATTTGGCGGGGCGAGGCGCTTGTCGCGGCGCCGGTGGCCGGCGTGCCCAACGGATGGTCCGCTGAAGCCACAGGGCGCGGCAAATTCGCTGACTTTCTTATCTCCCGTTGAAGAATGGGCCTAAATCGCTATCTAATAGTCAAGCTGCTCCGGACGAACGATCCGGTTGAACTTCCCAAAGGAGTGACCCTTTGAATAACGCACGCAATATCGCCTTCTGGGTTGTGCTTTTTCTGTTGATCTTGGCACTGTTCAACCTGATTTCCGGCGGCCAAACGAGTATGGCCACGTCCAGCGTCAGCTATTCCGACTTCGTAGATCGGGTTGAAGGCGGTGATGTGACAAGCGCTACCCTCGATGGCGAAAAGGTCATCTTCCGCGGGGGCGATGGCCGGGATTACGTGACAATTCAGCCGGAAGGCGCCGACACGACCGATCTTTTGGTGCAAAACGATGTGGATTTTGCTGCCAAACCGCAGGAACAATCGGGCTTTGTCACGGTGCTGATGACGTTCCTGCCCTTCCTTTTGCTGATTGGCGTTTGGATTTACTTCATGAACCGCATGCAGGGTGGCGGTCGCGGAGGTGCCATGGGTTTTGGCAAGAGCCGGGCGAAACTCCTGACGGAAAAACATGGCCGCGTGACATTTGACGACGTCGCTGGGATCGATGAGGCGAAGGAGGAACTTGAGGAAATTGTTGAGTTCCTGCGAAACCCTCAGAAGTTCTCACGTCTCGGCGGCAAAATTCCAAAGGGCGCGCTTCTGGTTGGCCCGCCGGGCACCGGTAAGACACTCTTGGCCCGGGCGATTGCGGGCGAGGCGGGCGTGCCGTTCTTCACCATCTCAGGCTCGGACTTTGTGGAAATGTTCGTCGGCGTGGGCGCGAGCCGCGTCCGCGACATGTTCGAACAAGCCAAGAAAAATGCGCCTTGCATTGTTTTCATTGACGAAATTGATGCCGTTGGTCGGTCGCGGGGCGTTGGCTATGGCGGCGGCAATGACGAGCGGGAACAGACGCTGAACCAGTTGCTGGTTGAGATGGACGGGTTCGAAGCAAACGAGGGCATCATTATCGTGGCGGCGACGAACCGTCCCGATGTGCTCGATCCGGCACTGCTTCGCCCCGGCCGGTTCGACCGCCAGGTGCAAGTGCCGAACCCCGATATCAAGGGACGCGAGAAAATTCTTGGGGTGCATGCCCGGAAGGTGCCCCTTGGCCCGGATGTGGACCTGCGGATCATTGCACGCGGCACGCCTGGGTTCTCCGGTGCGGATTTGGCAAATCTCGTGAACGAAGCGGCCCTTATGGCTGCCCGCGTCGGCCGTCGTTTCGTGACGATGGAAGACTTCGAGAACGCGAAAGACAAGGTCATGATGGGCTCCGAGCGGCGCTCCATGGTGATGACCGAAGATGAGAAAAAGCTGACCGCCTATCACGAAGCCGGCCATGCGGTGGTTGGTCTGAACGTGCCTCAGCACGATCCAATTCACAAAGCCACGATCATTCCGCGGGGGCGTGCCCTTGGGTTGGTGCTGTCGTTGCCAGAGCGAGATCAGTTGAGTGTGAGCCTCACGAAGTATAAATCCAAAATCGCCATGGCGATGGGCGGCCGAGTGGCGGAAGAGCTCGTGTTCGGGCCTGAAAACGTCACATCCGGCGCGGCATCGGATATCCAACAGGTGACGCGGATCGCGCGGGCGATGGTCACGCAGTTCGGATATGCCGAAGAGCTTGGGTTTATCGACTACGCCAATGAACAGCAGTCCCATCTCGGTGCCTATTCCGGTGGCAAAGAGCACTCTGAAGAAATGCAGAAGCGGATCGACCAAAAGGTTAAGGAAATCGTGGACGAAGGCTACGAGCGCGCGAAAGCGATCTTGACCGAGAAAAGCGAGGACCTTGAACGACTGGCGCAAGGGCTTTTGGAGTACGAAACTCTTACGGGCAGCGAAATCACCAAGGTGATTGCCGGTGAGCCGCTGAACCGTGGTGACGATGACGAAGACGACAAGCCCGACACAGGCGGCACCGCATCGGTCACAGCGATCCCTAAAACCAAGCCCCGAAAAAAGCCGGGCGCAGGGGACGGCGGTTTGGAGCCAGAGCCAACCTAAAGAAAATAGAATCCCGCCAGTCCGGCGGGGTTTTTGGTTTCAGATCATCATGCCTTCGCCAGCACAGGTGGAACATCTGCGTGTCTTGTTCCCAAAGCAAGCCGAGCAACGTGTATATTCCGGTCCGGTCAAGGGGTTGCGGCTCGTCACGATCCGCCCGCTCCCACCGCAGGAAGGGCAGGTCGCGCGTCCCGACCCATGGCACCGGTGACACCGTCGTTTCACCGCGTTGGATTTCGGGCCGCGGTACTTTCTTTCGTACTCAATCAAGTTAGCCACTCCTCGTCTCATACGCACCACGGGGATGAGTATCGATCAGAGTTTGACAAAAGATGGGCACATCTTGGGCCGAAACTTGGCACAAATCTTGACCGTACGTGCAGATCAGTAAGCCTTTACGAAAATTTATCATTGTCTGCCGCGAACGTTCCCTGCGCTGCTTGTTCGTCAAGAAGTGGCGCTTGTATCTGAAATGCTCACCCCGAAAGGGGTTTCCGTTTCGCGACATGACCCGGACCACCACCGGGGAGGAGACTGAGCAACGCCCCCGTGGCGGGCCCGTCACATCCTTTAGACACGAACTCGGGGCCACCTTGGCCTTGTTCCCGCCGCTCCCATTGGGCTGACGGGCTCAACCGGCGTTTGACGTCAGGTCTGGGTCATCCCCGTCCGCGCGAGGGAGACCATCGGCAATTTCATAATAGTCGCCCTTATCCGCGCAAAAGATATGCCCGGCGAGTTTCAAGCCGGTCGGTTCCTCCAGCGTTCCCGCGAAGATCGAGATATCTGCGCCCGGCCCATCCCAGAACAAGTTCGAACCACAGACACCGCAAAAGCCGCGCCGCGCCGTTTCAGAGGAACGATACCAGGTAATCTGTCCAGACGTGGTGAGATCTGTGCGCAGTGCAGAAGTTGCTGCCACGTGATGCCCGCTGGTCTTACGGCATTGCTGGCAATGGCAAGCGATCACCGGGCGCAGGGGTCCCGTGACCCGATAGGTTACCGCGCCGCAAAGGCACGATCCTTCAACCACCCCGCTCATACCGAGAATTCCATAGCCTACCCCCTGACTTCTTCTGTCAAAAAATACTCAAAGACGGCCGGTGCCACAAAAGCAAATGCCGGAAAAGCGCGACAGCCCAAGAAACCTTTCAACGAAAGGACGCGCCAAGGCCTTCCATCAAAGCCCGAAATACCGGGAAGCTGGTGGCAACAGGTCTGGCATCATCTACCGTTACGCCGTTTTCCGATCCCATGCCAAGGCAAAGAAAACTCATGGCAATCCGATGGTCGAGCCGCGCGGCTGCAACGGTGCCCCCCGCAACACCACCGGGGCCGCGACCCTTAACCGACCACCAATCCTCGCCCTCTTCGACCTCGAGCCCGTTCGCGCGCAGTCCGACGGCCATGGCATCGATGCGGTCGCTCTCTTTGACGCGGAGTTCCTTGACGCCGTGCATCTGCGTTGTCCCCTCGGCGAAACCCGCGACGACCGACAAAATGGGGTACTCGTCTATCATCGAGGCGGCCCGCTCCAGCGGCACGTCGATCCCTGTCATATCGGGCGAAAAACGCGCCCGCAGATCGGCCACCGGTTCGCCGCTCTCGTCGCGCATAGTCTCATAGGTCAGATCGGCCCCCATATCGCGCAGGGTTTGAAATAGTCCTGCGCGGGTCGGGTTCAGGCCGATATTCGGCACCAGCACGTCAGAGCCTTCGACGATGAGGGCAGCACAGACAGGAAACGCTGCGGAGGAGGGGTCGCGCGGCACGTCGATGCTTTGGGGGATCAGTTCGGGTTGTCCGGTGAGAGTTATCACCCGGCCGTCACCGGTTTCTTCGATCTCAACCGTTGCGCCGAACCCCCGCAACATGCGTTCTGTATGGTCGCGGGTTGCTTCCGCCTCCGTCACGACCGTTAGGCCGGGGGCGTTAAGGCCCGCCAATAGCACGGCGGACTTTACCTGCGCCGAGGGTACCGGCAAGTTGTAACGCACGGGGAGGGGGTCTGAGGCTCCAATCATCGTGAGCGGCAACCGGCCTTTTGCGCGCCCATAGGACGCGGCACCAAAAAGCGCGAGCGGATTGGTGATCCGTGCCATGGGGCGAGATCGAAGCGAGGCATCGCCCGTAAACGTCGCGGCAATCGGTGTCGTTGCCATGGCCCCCATAATGAGACGAACACCGGTGCCCGCATTACCGCAATCGATCACATCCTCGGGCTCGCCGAAACCGCCCGTGCCAACACCGTGGATGATCCATTCTCCATCCCCCTGGCGCGTCACTTCTGCGCCGAAAGCGCGCATGGCCTCGGCTGTCGCGAGCACGTCTTCACCCTCAAGAAGGCCGCGGACGCGCGTCTCCCCAACGGACAAAGCGCCTAGGATCAGCGATCGGTGCGAGATGGATTTGTCCCCCGGCACCTCTGCCACACCCCTCAGGGGTGCCGATTTTGCGGCTGTCAACGGTTGTGCTGGACCCTGCCCGGACATTTTGCGCTCTCCCTCACTTGCCGCTCCTGTTAGCGCAGGACAAGACTGGGATCCATGGGGCAATCAGCGGCGTCGAAAAGTCAGGTAGCAGGGCTTCCTGCCCTCCCGCAGGGCCTTTTGCTCGTAGCGCGTGGACAACCAATCTGCCCAGGGATCGCGCCAATCTGATGGTCGTTCGGCCTCCCACAGGAACCCCGTTTTCGGAACCTCTTCCAACGCTTGACACACGTAGTCGGGAATATCGGTTGCGAGGCGAAATTGAGCGCCGGGCTTCAAGGCGCGGTGCAAGGGCGCCAAATGCTCCTGCGTGACAAAGCGCCGCCGGTGATGGCGCGCTTTTGGCCAGGGGTCGGGGTACAGGAGAAACGCTTTGGAGAGGCATTCCTGCGGCAACACATCCATCAGATCGCGCGCATCGCCCGCATGGACCCGCACATTGGTGGCGCGCGAGTGGTGCAGCTTGCCCAGCAACGTCGCGACGCCGTTTATATAGGGTTCGACGCCGATGATCCCGACATCGGGGTTGGTCTCCGCCTGATGAACAAGGTGTTCGCCGGACCCAAAACCCACCTCAAGCCAAACCGGGCGCCCGTCAAAAAGCCCATCCAGATCGAGCGCTTCACGAGAAGGGTTTTCGTCCCAATCAACGGGTCCAGGGGACAACGCCTCCAGGTCCGCGAGATATCGCCGCTGCGCCGGTTTCAACGCCTTGCCCCGTAAACGGCCATAAAAGTTGCGTCGTGGCTTCTGGGGATGGGGGTCGGCACACATGGCGGGTCCCTTCGCAGGCCCTCGGTGCGACGTCAAGTCTTGCCAAAGGGCCCCTGACCAACCTAAGAACGAAGCATGAACTCCGTGGATTTCTCATTTTGTGATGTGACGCTGACAGCGCGGGCTTCCGGGGCGTTGTTTTTGGCGTCGGATCAGGTGCTGGTGGTGTCCGATCTCCACCTCGGCAAGTCCGAACGCATCGCCCGGCGCGGCGGGGCCTTGCTGCCGCCCTACGACACGGTCGAGACATTGAACCGGCTCACCGCAGATATCGAAGCGACGCGGCCCAAGACGGTGATTTGCCTCGGGGATAGTTTCGATGATCTCGCTGCTGCCGAGATGTTGGCGGAGGACCACCTCGATACGCTGCATCGCCTGCAAGCCGGGCGGCGATGGGTCTGGATCGAGGGCAATCACGATCCGGGGCCAGTGGATATCGGGGGGGATCATCTTCGGGAGATGACGCTCGGTCCGCTGATCTTCCGTCACATGGCGGAACGCGACAGCGCGGCGGGTGAAATCTCGGGGCACTACCATCCGAAAGCCAAGGTCAGGCATATGTCTCGCCCGTGCTTCATCTGCGATGGTCAACGGCTGATGCTGCCTGCCTACGGCTGTTACACCGGCGGTCTTGACTGGACGACACCGGTTCTGCGTGCGCTATTTGCACCGCGCGCAGTGGCCTATCTAACCGGCCGTCAGGTTCTGGCCGTCCCGGTCCCCCAGGCGGCATGAGCCTATCGGAAGAAATATGCAGCAAGGTCCGGGTGTCCTTTGCGCGGCAAGGACTGATGGAAACCTTCGGCGCAGAGCTTTTGTCGATCGAGGTTGGTGCGGTTGTGCTGCGGGCACCGGTGAGCGCCGTAGTGTCACAGCAACACGGCGCGGCCCATGCGGGCCTCACCTTTGCGCTCGGGGACAGTGCCGCGGGCTATGCCGCGTTGACGCAGATCCCTGGCGACGCCGATGTGATGACCGCGGAGATGAAGATCAACCTTTTGCGCCCTGCTTTGGGGGATTATCTGATCGCAGAAGGGGCAGTGATTAAAGCGGGACGGCGGCTTGTTGTTGTGAAGGCCGATGTCTTCGCCGAAGCCGGAGCAACCCGGACCCATGTTGCGTTGCTGCAAGGTACCATGGTGCCTGCTTAACGGCTTCTTCTGTCCAAAAATACTCTTCCACGTTTGGTATTTCGCGCGGTTTCCAGTCTTTGCGCCCGCGAAACAAAAAGGGCGGCCATTGGGGTCAAATGGCCGCCCGGTACTCGTTAAGAAAGCCGCAGGCTTCAGTAGGAAGCGGAGCTGTACCCGCTGTCCGACGTGCTGGCGTAGAGCCCGCCGTTGTCACAGGCGGTCAAAGCGAAGAGGCCGAGGAGAAGAACAAATACACGTGTCATATCACTGGCCTCACTTCCGAACCGCATCCCAGACGCCACCGACCCCGTCGCCGGTGACATCACCCTTGGCCGCGTCGCCTGCCCAGTAGTAAAGCGGCTGGCCGTTGAGCGTCCATTGGCGGGAGCCGTCCTTGCGGTCGATGATGCCAAGCGCGCCGTCGGCTTTGGCTGAGGAGGCTGCCGTGAATGGAGGCCAAGCTGACGCGCAATCGTTGTAGCAGTTGGAGACGTCTTTCTTGTCGTTCCGGAACGTGTAAAGCGTCAGGCCGTTCTTGGACGAGGTGACGACGGTGCCAATCTCGGATTTCGCGGTGGAGAGGGGCGCGGCTATTGCTGTGGTTCCGACAAGCGCGAGGGCTGCTGCGGCGAGGAAGATACGGGTCATGGGTGAGGTCCTTTCTGATCTCAGGGTTTAAACTCGGAAACAATCGGCTTCCTTGCCCTCCCTTACGCCTCGGCTCTCGTGATTATTCTCGCGTGTTCAAATTTTTTCGGAATTTTTTCGCCGACCCGTGCGTAACCCATATGAAACAGCATAAGGGCGCGACTGATGACCGCCATGACGATGACCGCTTTTGAGATGCCTGCCCCTTGCATCGCGCCCTGCCGCGTTGCACGAATTGTAGGTGTAGCTTCCCATGAGCGCGATGTGGCCGCAGAAATGAAATCAGACCTGATTGCGATGCTGCCGCGCCTCCGGCGGTTTGCGCGTTCGCTCACGCGTTCGGCGACAGAAGCGGATGATCTTGTGCAGGAGGCGTGCCTGCGCGCCCTTTCGCGGTCCGACCAATGGGACCCGACGCAGCCGCTCGACCGCTGGGTGTTCCGGATCACGCGCAACCTCTGGATTAGCGAGATTCGCAAGCGAGGGGTGCGCATGGGCGAGGGGCAGGTGCCAGCCGAGGAAACCAGCGAACTTGTCTCGCCTGTTACCGGCGAACACAGCGTTGCCGCCACTGAACTGCAGGCGCAGATTGCGGCCTTGCCTGCGGAATTGTCTTCGGTGCTTCTGGCCGTTTCTGTCGAAGGTTATAGTTATGCGGAAGCGGCGGAGTTATTGGATGTGCCAATTGGCACGGTAATGAGTCGTGTGCATCGGGCGCGTAAAACGCTCGCGGCAAAGCTCTCCGACAGCGGAGGATATGATAAGTGACCCAGTATGAGGAAAAGCTGAGCGCCTTTCTTGATGGTGAATTGCCGGAGAAAGACGCGCGTGAAATAGAAGCCGCCCTTGAACGTGATCCCGCCCTTCAGGCCGAGTTGGATGCGTTGATGCAGGCGGATGCGTTGGCGCAGGACGCGTTTGCCGAGATATTGGCGGAGCCGGTCCCGGCCGCCCTGGCCGCTGCTGTGCGCGACGCTCCCGAGGCGCGGCCTGCAAATGTTTCAACCGCTCCCATGGGCAGCAGTTGGTGGGCCGCTGCGGCGGTCGTGCTGGCGCTTGGGTTGGGTGGGGCAGGTGGGTACATGACAGGCCTTTCTCAGGAGACGCCTGTAGCCGCCGCGCCCGGATGGCTGGTCGATATCGCCGATTATCACCGGGTCTATGCGGGACAGAAGCGGCATTTGGTGGAGGTTGGCGCCGATGAAGCCGATCACATCCGCACCTGGTTGACGAACACTGTGGGCGCGCCTGTGCCGACGCCGGATCTCTCGGAACATGGCCTGACTTTTCGCGGTGCCCGTCTTCTTGTCGCCGCGGGCAAACCGGTCGCGCAACTCATGTATACCGATGCCGATGATCGGGTTGTGGCACTTTGTTTAATTGCTACGGACAGCCCGCGCGAGGGTACCGCCGTCCAGACCATCGGCGCTTTCGAGATGGTCTCTTGGGGTGGTAATGGAGCGAACTTCGTGATTGTCGGCGATGAGGGACGCTCGGATTTGGAGGCGATCGCGGCAACGGCGGGCATCTCCACGTGACATCACCTGAGATCAGCAATTCAGACCTGATTGTTTGTCCCCAATGTGATGCCCTCTACCGTGTCCGCGATGTTGCAAAAGGTAGCGTTTCGACATGCATACGCTGCCATACGGTGTTGGCAGCACCGCGCCGGAAGGCAGGCATGCTGATTATCTGCCTCGCGCTCGCCACGCTGATCTTGATTTTCGCGGCGATCTTCTTTCCGTTTCTCACACTTGAGGTCCAAGGGCTGCGCAGTAGCGCCTCGCTCCTGGATATTGCGCTCAGTTTCTCTCATGCGGGTTTGCGTTTACTGGTTTTTCTGATGCTGGCGCTCATCCTGGCGATCCCGGCAGTCCGCGCCAGCACGCTGATCTATGTGCTGACGCCGCTTGTTTTTGATCGCGCACCCGCCGCCTATTCCGCCCCCTTGTTTCGTTTTGCCCAGAGCCTGAAACCATGGGCCATGGCGGAGGTGTTCGCGATTGGCTGCGCAGTGGCGCTGGTGAAGATCACGGATCTCGCGCAAGTGGCGCTAGGGCAAGCGTTTTGGATGTTCACGGTGCTGGTGGCGCTTGTTGTCATTCAAGACAGATTCCTGTGTAGTTGGTCTGTATGGAACGCATTGATCCGACCCCAACGATCCTGACAGCAAAGGAAGCCAATCTGGTTGGCTGTCAGCATTGCGCCACCGCGTGGCCGCTCGGTACGGAACAATGTGGACGTTGCGGTGCCCGTTTGGTGTCGCGCGATCCCAACAGCATGCAGCGGGTCTGGGCTTGGTGGGTTGCGGGCATCACCGCGTATATCCCGGCCAACACAGAGCCGATGCTGGTCACGCGCACGCTTATGCAAACGCAGGAAAGCACCATTGTCGGAGGCGCGGTGGAGCTGTTTATCTATGGCGACCCTTTGATTGCAGCGATTATCTTGCTAGCCAGCGTCGGTATTCCGGTCGCAAAATTTCTGTGCATCGCCTATCTCGCATGGACGGTCTCGCGCGGGACGACAGCATCACCCGGTTCGCGGCATCTGATGTATCACATTGTCGAGTACATTGGGCGTTGGTCGATGATCGATGTCTTCGTCGTCGCCATCCTTGCTTCGCTGGTTCAGTTCAACGCGGTGGCCAATGTCACGCCTGGACCGGCAAGTCTGGCTTTCGCTCTATCGGTGATTTTCACGATGCTTTCCGCCCAGAGTTTCGATTCCCGACGTATCTGGGACGCGCTTGAGCCAGCGGAGGCGCCCCGTTGACACAGGACATTCCAGATTTGCCCGTCTCCGGCCCGCACCGGTCATTCTGGGAACGCGTGTCGCTGGTCTGGATTGTGCCGCTGGCGGCGTTGGTGGTCAGCCTTTGGGTCGCCTGGGAAAGCTATGCTGATAGGGGGCCGCTGATTGAGATCACGTTTGACGAAGCGACCGGCATTCGCAGTGGCGAGACGGAACTCAAGTTTCGCGACGTGACGGTGGGATTGGTCGAGGATGTGGGGTTTTCCGATAGCCTTGACCGGGTGCGTGTCTCCGTCCGGTTGGACAAGGAAATCGCGCCCTTTGTTGACGAAGATGCCACTTTCTGGATCGTGCAACCAGAGGTGACAACACAAGGGGTCAGCGGGCTCGATACGGTTTTGTCGGGCGTGTTCATCGAAGCTGTTTGGAACAGTACGGCGGACGGCTTGGTGGTCGAGCATCTGGGCGTTGATCGCGCGCCCCTCCTGCGCAGCGGTCAGTCCGGCTTGACGTTTCAACTGACGGCGGGTCAGGGGGTTCAACTCACCGGCGGCGCGCCAATCCTGCATAAAGGTGTCGAAGTGGGACGCATCGGGCCGCCGC
Organism: Pseudomonadota bacterium; assembly: GCA_039024895.1. Lineage (GTDB taxonomy): Bacteria > Pseudomonadota > Alphaproteobacteria > Rhodobacterales > Rhodobacteraceae > JAJDOD01. Next base: position 125,737 of record JBCCPJ010000008.1, read on the forward strand.
GACTCACCGCAGATGGTACTGTCGCGCGCTCGGAGGCCATCGTCTTCGCCCCCTATGATCGGCTTGTCTCGTCGAACACGCGCTTTTGGGACACGTCGGGTTTCACTTTCTCGCTGGGGGCAAATGGCGCGGCGCTCGACTTTTCTTCCATTGCGACGCTGATCGCGGGTGGCATTGCGTTTGATACCGTCGTTTCTGGCGGAACCCCCAGTGCAGATGGCGCCGATTTTGTCGTCTTCGCAGACGAGAGTGCGGCGCGCGCCAGCCTCTTTCAAGATAATGGCGGGCCGGTCCTTAACCTGACGGCGATTTTTGAGGATAACTTCAGCGGGCTGAGTATCGGGGCACCGGTGCTCCTCGACGGTGTGGCTGTCGGTGAAGTGGCGAATTTGAACGGCCTGGTGGACATCGACCGGTTTGGTGACAGCAATGTGCGCCTCTCCGTTTCGATGATCCTGCGGATGTCGAAGCTCGGCCTTGTGGAAGCGTCGGAGGCGGCGGCGCTCGACTTCCTTGCAGCACGGGTGGAGGGTGGTCTGCGCGCGCGGCTCGCCTCCGCCAGTTTGCTGACTGGCGGGCTGAAGGTCGAGTTATTGGACGTGCCGGAAGCGGCGCCTGCCGTTCTTGACCGTGACGGCGATCCTTTTGCGGTACTGCCCGTGGCCCCGCCAGAAATCTCGGATTTCTCGGCGACAGCGGAAGGGGTAATGGAACGCATCAACAACTTGCCCATCGAGGAGTTGCTGAACGCCGCGACGGCTTTTCTGACCTCGGCGACGACGTTGGCCGACGACGAAAACACAAAGGCAATCCCCAGCGATGTTCGCGGTTTGGTGGCGGACCTGCGGGGGGTGACAAACTCCGATGAAGTGCAAGCGATCGCCGCGCAAGCGGCGGCCTTGCTGGCGGATCTACAGGCCCTGTCAGGAGATTTGCGGGCGATTGCCCAGAGCATCGAAACGGCGAAGGCGGTGGAGCGGGTGACGGCGGCGCTGGATGCGGCGACCGCTGCTGCGGAGGGCGTTGGCGCGGGTGTTGCCGGCGTGCCAGCGCTGGTGGAGCAGTTCTCCGCGGTTGCTGCCAAGGTAGAAACGCTGGAGCTACAGCCGCTTATCAACGAATTGTCGGTCGCCGTTGACGGTGCCCGGGCGCTTTTAGTCGATGACGGGACCAAAGCGCTCCCAACCCGGCTTGGCGCGACGCTGGCTGAGTTGGAAGCTGCCTTGTCGGAGTTGCGGGAAGGCGGCGCGGTGGCCAATTTGAACGGCGCGCTTGCTTCGGCCCGGTCGGCAGGCGCGGCTGTTGAAGAGGCAGCGGCGGACTTGCCCGAGGTAATTTCACGGCTCGAAGCCTTGGCGGGCGAGGCATCTGCGACCATCGCGGGGTTTGGCGAGGACTCCGAGTTGAACCGAACGGCCCGGGCTGCTTTGCGGGAGGTCCAGGACGCGGCACGCGCCATAGAACGTCTCGCGCGCACTTTAGAACGAAATCCAAACTCGATTATTCTGGGACGATAGCTGATGCGCGTAGTTTGCCTTTCCTTGATCCTTGGTATTGCTTTGAGCGGATGCGGTGAAACGGTGGAGCCGGTCCGCTTTGCCATGCCGACAAATGCGGCCTCTCCAATCGAGCGGATATATACACCCGTGACATCCATATCGGTTCGCGAAGTTACCTTGCCGTCCTATGCGACGGAGGAAGGGATTGCGCTGGCGGATGCGGGCGGGGCGATCGAATTGGTGCCCGATCAGCTTTGGGCGGATGACGCCGCACGTTCGGTGACCCTACGTTTGACGGGCGTCTTGGCGCGGATGACGGGCCGACAAGTGGCGTCCGACCCGTGGCCATTCCGGGATGATCCACAAGCCATTGTGGATGTGCGATTTGAGAGCTTCATTGCAGAAGAGGCGGGTCGGTTTGTTGCCGAGGGGCGGTATTACGTTGCTCAAAGCGACGAGACGCTGGGCGATCACGCCCATGGCTTTCGCCTTGTGCAACGATTTGACCCGGATGCCGGTTTCGCGGCGATTGCCGCCGCGCGCAGTGGGGTGATTGCCGGATTGGCGGCAGATATCGCCCGGCGCGGCCTGCGCTGAGAGCCTTACAAATTTGGTGACCGCAGATAATTCTTGACATATGCGCTGTATGAACAGATATTTCTGTCATGACAGAAATAAACGATTTTACCGAATCGCGTGCTCGAGAGCAGTTTGTGCTGTACTGGGGCAATATGGGGAGCCAATGGGGCGTGAACCGGTCTGTTGCGCAAATCCATGCGCTGCTCTTCCTGTCACCGGGACCCTTGAATGCTGAACAGATTTCGGAAGAGTTGGGCATCGCGCGGTCGAATGTATCGAACTCGTTGAAAGAACTGGTCGGCTGGAAGCTGATCCAACGCGTCCCGGTTGCCGGGGATCGGCGCGAACATTTCGCGGCGGAAACCGATGTTTGGGAAATGGCGACGCGGATTGCGCAAGGTCGCAAGGAGCGCGAGATCGATCCGGCGCGGGTGGCGATTGCCGATTGCGTGGCGCAGGCTGAGGCGGAAGAGGGGGTTCATCCCGTCGTCTTGGAGCGCTTGCAGGCCATGCAGGAGTTCATGGAAACGGCGGATAAATGGTACACGCAGATGCTGGGCGTACCGAAGAAGCAACTGAATATGCTGATGAAAATGGGGGACAAGGTGTTTTCCGTCCTGCGGCTCACAAACCGTAAATCCGACGAGTAAAATTTTTGCGTGGCAATTTCTGTATATACAGAAATAGCCGATTGTACCGAACGAGGTGACGAAAATGAAACATGCGCTGACATCGCTTAAGCCCGCCCACGATAGCCGATTTCGCGACCTTCTTGGGGACGCGGCTTGGGCCAGCCTGACGCCTGCCATCCGGCGGCGTTTCGGCAAGCGCCTCGAAGGTGGCAGCAGCGTCACATATCAGGGGCAGGTTGTCGCGATGCGCATGAGCTTACTGGGCCGTGCCATCGCACAGGTGACCCGTCTCGTTGGAAGCCCATTGCCATTCGATCAATCCAGCGTGGGGCAGGCGGCCGTGGTCGTTGTCACCGAAGACACCGAAAGCGACGGTCAGTTCTGGGTGCGCCAATACGGACGTCAGCACGGTTTCCCGCAGGTTGTTCATAGCTCTAAACGGTTTCGCGGCGCGACCGGCCTTGAAGAGTATATCGGCTACGGCATCGGGATGGCGCTGGAGGTTGAGGCGACCGATGAGGCGCTGTACTTCAAGAGCGCTGGCTATTTTCTGCAAGTAAAGAAGCGCAAGCTGCGTTTGCCCAACTGGCTGACGCCCGGTGCGCTGGTCATTGGTCACCACGACATGGGTGACTGTAACTTCCTGTTTTCTCTGCATCTGACGCATCCACTCTTTGGAGAACTGATCGCACAAGATTGCATTTTCCAAGACGCAAAGGAGTAACTTCGATGAATGATCCAATCCTCTGGACGCTCATTTCCGTTCAAGTCGCCATGGGCGCTTTTGATACGCTGGTGCATCACGAAGGCAGCGAGCGGTTGGCGTGGCGTCCGTCGCAAAGGCGGGAGTTGCAATTGCATGGTGTGCGGAACTTCTTCTATGCGGTGATCTTCCTCGCCTTTGCCTGGGTGGAGCCGCACGGGTTTTGGACCATGCTGCTGGGCGGTATCCTGATCATTGAAGTGCTGATTACGCTTTGGGACTTTGTGGAAGAGGACCTGACCCGGAAATTGCCAGGGACGGAGCGGATCAACCATACGCTGCTGGCCCTGAATTATGGTGCAATCCTAGCCCTAGCCGCGCCTGTTCTGTGGGATTGGGCGCTGCGTCCAACAGCCGTGTTGCCCGCAAACTACGGATGGTGGAGCGTGTTTGCCACGCTTTCGGCCCTTGGTGTCGGCGTGTTTAGTGCGCGGGATTTGTTGGCGGCGAAACGCAGTGAGCGGCTTGATCGAGGTGATCCCGCACGTCTGGTCGAAGTTTTGCCCCCACGCCAAAAGGTCTTGATTACCGGCGGGACAGGTTTCATTGGAACGCGGCTAGTTGAGGCTCTGGTTGTCGCGGGCCACGATGTCACGGTCCTCACCCGGAACCTGCGAAATGCTGATGCGCTGCGGCACCCGGTTCGGCTGATCACTGATCTGGATATGGTTCACGCTCAGGACCGGTTCGATGCGGTCGTCAATCTTGCCGGTGATCCTGTGGCCAATGGGCTTTGGACAAAGGCCAAGCAGGCGCGCATTGTCGCGTCTCGGGTAGAGATGACGCGGGCGCTGGACGCGCTGATCGCACGGCTGGAGGTTAAACCGGGTGTCGTGATCTCTGGTTCCGCCGTCGGATATTACGGGATGCACGGCGATGAGATGTTGACGGAAAGTGACGCCCCGCGACCAGCCTTTGTGCATGATGTGTGCCGGGCTTGGGAGGAAAGTGCGGCCCCCATTGCGCGGCAAGGTGTGCGCCTTGTCACCTTGCGGATCGGCCTTGTGTTGGGTGTCGAAGGCGGGATGCTCGCCAAGCTGCTGACGCCGTTCGAGTTTGGTCTTGGCGGCGTGATGGGCAGCGGTCGCCAGTGGATGCCGTGGATCGCCTATGACGACATGATCCGTGTGATTGCCTTTGCCATGGCCGATGAGCGCCTGGAAGGTCCGGTCAACGCTGTCGCCCCGCGGCCGGTGCGGAACGAGGAGTTTACAGCAGCCCTTGCCCGTGCCTTACACCGGCCTGCGTTCTTGCGGTTTCCAGCTTGGTTGATTGGACTTTTAGGCGACATGGGGCGTGAAACGATGCTGGGCGGACAGCGCGTTGTGCCCGAAGTTCTGACGCGGCACGGGTTTGTGTTTGAGCACACTTCCATTCAGCCGATGCTGGCGCGCATTACCGGCGCAGCGGTGTCTGCTCAGCGAGGCGGAGACTTGGGCCGGAAGGCAATCAAGACCGCGTGAAGCCCTTGAATGCGTTTGGCAGGCATTAAAAGAGCCCGGGGTCAGTGATTGCCCCGGGCTCTTCTTTATCAGCGATGGGGAGTGACCATCCGCTGCGAAATGTGGGCCTGCTCAATAGTCCCTGAAGTTATTGCCTGATTTCGAATCGACGAATGTATCGACGCCGGTCAACGCATCCGCTGTCAAACGGGCTTCTGTTGCGCTGGCCATGCTTGTGCCAGCCCAACGGATTTTGCCGCGACCCCGCCGTTTCGCCGCTTGCGGACCGCCAAGCGCGCGGGAGCTTTCGGCGCGCGGCTCGCCTTTCCCGTGATGGCTCTTCGTTTTTTGGTGAGTCAGCCGGTCCATTTCCAGCCCTGCGAAACGATATACGCTGCGGCCGGTGGCGCGCGATGCCTCGTCGCCAATGACGATGACAAGGGGCGGTTTGGCACCCCCTCCGTGTTGACCATAGGCCAAAACGGAACCGCTGCCCGCGCGGGAGACCCCTTTCTTGGGTACACCGCTGCCGTCATCCTCTGCGCTGGTCTGCCAATCGCCGCTCGTGTCGAATGCATTGTAGCTCGGGTCACGAAATCGCGCCTGACGTCCTGCTTCGGGGAGGCCCGCCAACGTGTCGTCGCGGGAACTCCAGAAGAGGCACTTTCCGCCAGCTTTCGGTTTGCACTCAACCAACCAGTTTCCGGCAGGCGATAGAGGTTGATCCGGATCGAAGCTTTGCGTCGGGTGGATTGCGAAGACTAGATGATCTTCGAGGAACCCTGGGGAGTGCGCCCTGTATAGCCGACCGATTTCATTGCCATCGGCGTCGAGCAGTTGGACATATTTGCCGATTGCGGGAACGCGGCTGAACTGCACCGGCGACTGACCCGGAGCGGTGATCGTTACTTTGGCGCCGCCGGAAAAATCACTGAAGTCCGTATTCCAGATTTCGACCGTGCTGCCGGTCTTGTCGTCGGGCTGAACAACCCAGGTGACACTATCAGCCTCGGAGAAAAGCTGATCCTGCAGATGATTGCCGCTTGGCAAGGTGAGCAAGACATCGCGCCGACCGCTCCGCGAGATATCGACCAGCCGTTTCAACGCCGCGGCTGTCGGGTGGGTCTTTTGACTGCCGCGTTTATTGGCGTGCGGGCCGCCCACGAAGGAGATGCTGCTGTTCATAACGAGCGCCCCGGGGCTCATCACCTGGGACAGGAACGAAACTGCGGCGAGGCCAGTAACCATGGGGCCATGAAAGGTACTGCCGGAGGTGTCCGCAACCACAGCCGTCGGAAACTCGATGCCATAGAGCGGGCGGTCGTCGCCGAGGCCGCCTGGTTCTGCGCCCGCCATGAGATCCAGAACGCTGGTGCCGTGACCGTAGCCAAGCGACCAGAGGTCCCGCCCGAAGCTGCGTACGGATTGGAAAGCGCGATAGACCGCTGCCTCATCTAACGCGCCATTTTTCCAGTTGTCGGCGATCAACCGATTAATGTCCGCTTCCAAGAGGACTGTGCCAATTCGAAAGATGCTGGAATAGGGCGCAGCAGAAGCCGCGTTCTTGAAGTAGCGGTCCTGCAGCCAAAGAAACTTGAACCGCGTTTTGGTGGCATTGCCGCTTGCGTCGCGTTTTCTAAAGCGACGGTTGACGAAAGCGATGGATGTGTCGGCAACACCCAGCGAGACGGGCGTGGCCTGGATTGACGAGGTCACTGCCGACAAGAAGCCAGGCATCGCGGCGGCCTGCATTTTAGCGAACTGGCTGTCGGAGGAGGTGGCCTCGGTTGGGATGCGCATGGCAGGTCCGAGCCAGCGGAAGTCCGATTGAAAACCGCTACCTCGAACGGAGATGCTTTGTCCCACCACCGTTGCGAAGGCATCCAAACCCGGCATACCCGCTGACAGCTGAGCCTGCAGAGTATCGAGCACAGTGTTTACGTCATAGACAAATCGATCAGCTTCTGAACCCTGCGTTTTCGGTTGCACGTCTGCATTTGGCGCACCGTAGACATGCGCGTCAAAGGCGACCTCGTTTCCTTGTGCGCTGCCCATATCATCTGACCTGCTGGCGCCACTCGCCCGCGGCTAACTTGAAGGCGTGCTCCAGTTCTGCGGTGCCGCCTGAAATGGTGACATTCGCGCCGGTCGATAGCCAGCTTGGAAGAGGTGTGCCCGCCGCCGCGTCTTCCAGCTCCTCAAACCGGTTGAGGTAGAAGTCGACATCGCCCATCAATTGCGCGTTAATTGTCACGGCCTTCAAGGCAGGCGCCTTTTTCGACAGCCGCCGGTAGCAGATGCGCCCGATCGCGACACCCATGAAGAAACCGGCCATGCTTTCAAACGGGAAATGAACGCCCGCGACATGTCGGTTCATGGAAATACGCGCTGCCATGCGCATCGTCAGGTTAGATGTGCTCAACACGTGTTTCGCCGGGCGCTTCCCTGCGGGTGTGCGTTTTCCGTCTGTGCGCCCTGCGAGCCGAGACAGCACATAGGCAACGGCAGATGCCTCGACGGAATGCCCGCTTGGCAGCGAGCTATGCTGCGGGGTTTGGATAATTGGCGACGCTTCGGGGAAGACATCGACCGGACGCGGGGTCGTTAGATGATGCTTCATTTGCGAATGAACAATTGTCGCGACGTCCTGCACCGACCGGAGAACTTCAAGCGTCCACTCGTGCGAGACGTCATGGAGTCTAACCGTTGACCCCAGAAAAGACAGAATATCGGTTTGCTGAAGAATAATCTCCGAAAGCCGGTCTGAACGCTGATCCGCCGCCGCCAGAACGAGGTCCATTTGCGTGTCCGAATAGGGTGTTGGACCACCCGGCGCCGCCGGGGCCTGCGGCTCTTTGATTTTCACGACATCAGCGTTGCCCAGTTTAAAAACAGCCCCGCTGGTTCCGCCGGCAGTGAAGCGGTCAACACTCATCCCGGCACGCATATGCTCAACAAGCAGGATGCGTACATAGTGGGGATTGGTGTGTTCAATCCGTTCGACCCCACCGGGTCCATAATCGAAAACATTGACGGTCTTGCTTGCCGGGTCGGTTATGCCGTCGGTGGCGGCTGTCAATGCAGAAGACAGCATAGATGTATTCGCTGCACCTGCATGGGCGAGTGTGCCCCCTGCGCCACCTGCGCCGCCCGCACCTCCTGCGCCGCCAGCACCTCCGGCGCCACCAGCACCTCCCGCGCCACCTGCGCCGCCCGCGCCTCCAGCTCCACCAGCGCCGCCCGCGCCCCCAGCCCCTGCAAGTCCCATCACGTCCTCCGCGTAAAATACGCGAGCAACGCTAGCCAGATAATCTCTTACTGAACAGGCACTTGTTTATTATTCACAAATTTTTCACAAGTTAGCGAAAATGCGCTATGCTCTAGTCAAGGCGGGTCGTGTTGGGATGAGGTTTTCGGTAAAATGATACGCGTCACAGTTGATGGCATACTCCGCGTCGAGGACTCCTGTGGGCAGGATTTGACCCCACGAGGCGCAAAGACGAAAGGTCTCCTCGCCTTGCTCGTCTCTTCGTCCGGCTTCAGGCGCTCCCGGGTGTTTTTGCAACAAAAACTCTGGAGCACTCGGGCACCCGAGCAAGGTTCGGCATCGCTGCGCCAGGCTCTCACGGAACTGAGAAAGTCTTTTGGGCAGCACAGCGATGTGGTGCGGGCGCAACATGGGGTCGTGGAGCTCGACGAAAGCCTCGTCGAGGTGGTGCGTGCGCCCACCGACGCAAGTATGCCCTTCGAAGACCTCAATATCCGCGATCCGGAATTCGAAAGCTGGTTGCGCGACATTCGGGTTCAACTGGGCTCAATTGAAGCCGAGAAGCTTCTTGTGTCCCGCGACTCTGTTCGCCCTCAGTCCAAGGGTTTTATCAACCCAGCCCTTGTTTTTATCAGCAAGGATCCGAAATTTGCACATTTTGTCCAACCATTTCAGGAGCAGCTAACGCGATCCGTATGGGAAATTGATGACGTCGATGTTTTCGACATGGCCAAGGAATTGACTTCTGTTCCCGAGTTGAAGGACCGTTGTTATTTCTTCGTGGATTTTCAGGTGACGGAATCCCTTGGCGTTTTGAATATGCTGGTCACCGTGAAAGCGGACAACGGGCGGCAACTCTGGCGCAGTGACGTGAAGCGGGTCGATGTGAGCGACCATGACCAATCGGATCGCCTGCTTGAAGTTTTAAGCCGTCAAACATGCCATGCTCTGCTTGAATTGTGGCGGCCCGATAAGGGGCATGTCTCACGGAACCTTCCGCTCGCTATGTTCAGCCGGAGCTTTCGAGAGGCATTTTCGTTTTCGCGCCCGTCGTTGCAAAGCGCCGATAAACTGATCCGACTGGCATATTCGCAAAACCTAAATCCAATTTGCTTGGCATGGCAGGCATTTCTACGAAATACCGCCATGTTTGAGCATTTGACTGTCGATTTTTTGGAAGAACGCGATAATGAAGTTTTAATTGCGACGGCTCAATCGGAGGCGCCAGATAACTCGTTCGTTCTGGCCCTTGCGGCACAGCACAGCCTAGTGAACAGACAGGATGTGGAGTACGGAAAGTTCCTGTGTGAGCGGGCAATCGATATAAATTCGTCAAACACGCTCGCTTGGGCCTTCATGTCGAATATCCATTCGATGAATAACAACTATTCAGAAGCATTGCGCGCGGCCGAGATCGCGGTTCAGCTTTCTCAAGGCCACCCATTACAGAATTTTGTACGAATATTCCGATGCATGGCATTGATTGGCATGAATAAAATTGAGCCAGCGATGCTGGATGCGCAATTTGCGAGTGCGATTAATCCTGAGTATCAAGCAATCCGCCGGTATCTGTTGGCTTCAAGCCTTGTAGTGGGGCGCAACGATATCGCTGTTAAGACACTTCGCGAAATTCGGACTCGCGAGCCTATGTTCCGTAAAGCGGAGTTTCTGAATGAGGATTACCCTGTAGGAACTTTGCGCAGCATGCCAATTGTTGATCGACTTGTAACGGCTGTGTAGGCGATTGGTTTCCCTTTAAAGGGCAAGATGGCGCACAAGCAAATGGCCATCTCTGACTGAGATATTAGAATCAATGTCGCCGCGAGATATTATCCCGCGGCGACACTAAATTTTTTGGTACTAAAATTACTTATCCCAAACCACTCACACCATAACGACCGTTCAAAATGGCCTACCAAAACCTATAAATTGTTCTCTCATTTCGCGATGCGTTCTCATCTTTTGCTCTAAACCACTTCCCAACCGCGCCTGTGATAGTCCGTAACAATGGCATCCAACTGGTTCGCCACCGTGCCTGTCGCTGGCACAGCTCCCGGTTCCAAGGACAAGCCGTCCTCTTTGAACCCCGCAGCATCATTTAATGTGCGCTGAAACGTACCAATCGCAGCCGCCCCACCGGGCAGAAACTGGCTGAGAGGATCCGTTCCTTTAAGTTCAGCAACCGAATTCAAATCTAGCTCCCTCGCGAGGCGGGCACGAACAGTGCGTAGGCTTCGCTTTTTCATCTGTCACTTTTACCAAGCGACTGTTTCTGTGCTGTTCCTGCGGTGAAAAGGTGGCGTGTTACTTTCGATGCGCAATTTGTGTCATCGCGTAATTCCACAGCACCCCAGCCTTTCTCACCACTTCAATTTACCTGACGTAAGGATAGACAGCCGTTCGCGGATTGATATGTGCCGACCGTCAAAAATTCGAAAGTAAAACGTGAAAACTGCGTTCTGTGCCGTTGCAAGGCGCCGCTAGACTTGGCCAATGTGCCGGTAATCTTCCCGTTTCGCTGAAACGAATCCTTGTTCAACTTAACTATGACAGTACGCTAGGTGTCATCTAAGACTTTGTTATGTATTAAGAAAATACATGTATGTAATTGTCCCACTCAGAGCTTAACCGCTCAAGGAGTCGAGCTCTGTCATGGGGCTGACATGCCGTCGCTGCTTGATGGTTTAATTGGAGCGGGCGATGAGATTCGAACTCACGACCCTTACCTTGGCAACAGGCTTCTAACTATCTGAAAACATTGCCTTACGATGCAGAATCTCAGTTTGGAGGCCCATCGTCATGGCTACTATCAGAAAACTTCCCTCGGGGAAATGGAACGTCCAAGTTCGACAGAGCGGCAAGCTCATCGCTTCATCTACGCATCGCACAAGGGAGCAAGCGGTCCTTTGGGCCGAAGAGAAGGAGGGTAGATTAGATCGCGACCATCATTCGTTTTTGGATGCCGGATATGCGTATTGTCACGAGATACTTCCGCGCAAGCCCTCGCAACGTCTCGCGTTCAACCGCATCGACCGTATTTGCACGCACCGACAAATGAAGAAGGCGATGGATGAAATCACCCTTCAGGATGTCAACCAGTACAAGCAAGCCCGCCTGTCAGAGGTTTCGCCAACGACCTGTCGTGACGAGCTGATGATGATTAAGCGGGTGTTCAAATGGTACATCGTCGAGCACAACGCCAAAACTGGTGAGACGCTTGAGAACCCTTGTGAGTTACTGACCATTCCTAAGGCGAACAAACCACGGGACAGGGTTGTGACAAGAGAGGAGTTGGCCCTGCTTATTGGAGCCATGTCACCTCAGATGGCGATCATAGTTGAATGTCTAACGTCAGCACCAATGGGACAGTTTAGGTCGATTTGATAAGGGAGGGTTTCTGGCACATCGTAACCACCTATGAGTGGAGATGAGACAGAAACCCGGAACACGCACGAGCCACGGCGAGAAAGTTGTTAAGGACA
>JBCCPJ010000009.1:0-124698 GCA_039024895.1 Pseudomonadota bacterium
AAACTGCTCCCCAAATGCACCTTGCCGCTGACCGGCGCCGGCGTCGTTGACAGGATTATCACCAACTTGGGCGTGCTCGACGTGGCCGAAGGCGGCCTCCGCATCGTCGAAACCGCCCCAGACGTCACAGAAGACCAAATCCGAAACGCAACAGAAGCAACACTGGTTTGAAGAGAAACGGGGGAAGAGAAATCCTCCGAGTAGGTGAGCATAAGGCACGCTTCACCCATCGCCCGCGCGCAAACAGGTGTCTTACTCAATAAGCGACCTCTGCGCGATTGAGGGTAAAGTCGTCCCTACAGCGCGTGCGGATCAAATCTGGTTATCGGCCAGCTGTAATTTTGAACTGTTTCAGTGACTTGTCGCACTCGTCTCAACGAGTTTGCGCAAAAGAGGCGCTTTTGTGGTATCGTTAACGAACATTTAAGTACGAAGGATTTTGTCATGGCTTTGATTGATGATGTAAAACGAGTTTGTGATCGTCTCGCACCGCGGGGATGGCAGGGGTTACTCCAAGATGTAACGGGCGGGGCTTTTGATCTGTCGCAAGGAACAAGCGCCCAGTTAGCCGCAGCTTTGGTCCAGCCCCTTCCGGCCAGCGACCGAAACCGTGCGGGGTTCGACGACTTTCACAACGCGGGCGCCAGAGCGATCACAGGCGGCAGTCCTGCACGAAGTCTCCTCTATCATGCTTTAGCGTCCCCACAGGTGCACCCAACCCTGGACGGGCAACCCTCAGCGGACCCCGATGATTATCCAACGCTCGACGAACTGGAGCATGTCGAAAACTATATCTTCAGCCTTGTGGCCGACCGAACGGACCTGGCCGACACATTCGTTGCCGTCTTCGCTTACCAATATCGTCCGGCGAGCCGAAGCCCGCATCGACGCCATGCGGACGTCGCCTATTCGCGCACCGGCGTGGCGCGGGTCGGCACGGCTGCGGCGAACTATGACCCGTCTCGCAGAAGTTTCTGGGTCGGCCCACAGGACGGAAGCGACGCCCTAGCCGTTCTTCCAGCGCGTTACGGGGCCTTTCTAGCGCGCCGGACAAAGCCGGGTGCGGCGGGGTCAGTGCAGGGCGGGCATCTGGGGTTGCGTGACGATGATTATGTCTTCCCGGTTCACAAGCTATTCGATGGCGATGAGTGTTTAGACCAAAGGTCGCTTTCCCTGTCCTTCGGCGAATTCCACAGGAACGAAAAACTCCGGAAAACCCACAGCTTATCTGTTGCGGAGGCGGGCCTCCCCGTGCCGCCGGGCTTCGATATCAATGCGTCACCTTATGTGCGGGATTCGCAAAACGGCGGTAATCTGGCCACCCTTGAGGACGTGGGCTCAACCCGACTTGTGGTACCCGTGCCTGCCTCCGCACTTACCCGAACGGTTACACAAAGAAACACTATCACGAACACCGATCAAATCGTGCATTTCGTCGTTCCGAGGCTTCGAAACGTGCCAAGGGTTGGAAACCCGAACCGCCGAAACCGGTTCGTTTCCTCGACATTGGAAATACCGGCCTACGACTCCACGCCGTCCTCTGGACCGGATGATCGTCTTGCGCCGGAATATGTGAACATCCGCCATGCAGTGGATCCGGCGGGGCCGCCGACACAACCTCTCAATGATCTCAATCTGTTGGCCGAGCCTGACTATTCAGAAGTGATGGCTGAGGGCGGATATGCTGCCGCTCATTTTACAGACGATTCTTGTGATGGATGTATTGAGGTCATCGTTGAGGGCCTCGATCCACAAACAGAAAATCTGCCCGCCTTCTCGTTGATCACAGCGCCCGATTTCTTTCCCCTGGCGGACCAGTCCGAAGTCGAAGCGGACCCTTCAATCAGGCGCGTCGAACCCCTGTCGAAGGGACGCTTGCCCGTTAATCCGACGCTTCCGCGGCGAAGTCAGCCGAGCGTGCCCTCTTTCGATCATAGCGATACGACAGTCACCGCAATCGTGGGCGCCTTCGCGTCAGGTCCAACGGTCCCGGTTGGGGGTCAACCGAATAGAATGGTGAGTTTTCTGCCCGATGGGGCTTCCAACGTTTTTGCCCCCGGTTGGGACACCTCCCGAAGCCGGGATGCCAGGGGGTCGTATCTGACAAGTTCCGGCCTCGGCTCACCCTTTCCCGAGGATGTGAAACTCTGCGCAGCCATTTCATCCTTTTGGCCAGCCGTCGCGCCGGACAATGCAAGAACCTTCGGAAATGAGGGTTGGGCGAACCAACTGCCGATGCTGGATGAAGAGCTTGGATTTCACCCAAACCACGAGCGCGTGCAATCGGGGGAGGTTACATCCTACCGGGGATGGGATGGGGAATATGGACCCTTCATCGAACGTATCGGAAGCCGGAGTTTCGTCAATTACGTCTCCATTCAGCGTTCGGATTATGTCAAGCAGTCTCTTGCCGGTCGTATCCGGGTGTCCCTCACGGCGGATGTACAAAGCGAGGAGCTCATCGCGCGGAACAACGCCCTGGAGCTCTGCAACCAGGTCTTGGCAACACCGACCGAGCCAATCCGCTGCCTGGTGGAATTCCGCAAGGTCGACGACTGGCAAACCTTTGGTGGGCGCCCAGAGGTTCTGGGCGGCGGGTTTCTTTTTCTCTTTGCCGAGTTGCCAGCGAGGGGGAGCGGTGTCGGGGACCCTGAGCGACGACCAACGGATGAGCTTGACCGCGTGCGAAGGCTCATTCGAAAGCGTCATATCTGCCAGGTTGGCACAAATGGCGTGGCATATCGAAATGGGCGTGACGCGTTTGTTTTCGTTCCATTTTCTGATCCAACACCGCCGATGGGCTAGGTGAGCACCGGTTCCGAGTATGACGTGATCGTCGTTGGCGCCGGTCCAGCGGGCTGCGCCGCGGCCCTTGCGGCGCGGGCGGCAGGCCTCTCCGTACTTGTGCTTGGAGCCGAAGCGCGCGCCCGACCGACGCCCGGCGAAACGCTGCACCCGGGTGTGGAACCAATCTTCCGCCAACTTGGCGTTTGGGATGACATTCGGGGCGCTATTTTGCGCCGTCACCGGGGCATTTGGAGAGGCGATGGTCGCACGCGGACCTTCGAACCTTATGGCAGTGATGCGAATGGTGATTGGCTGGGGCTTCAGGTCGACCGCGCGAGATTGAACACCATTCTCCGTCAAACAATCGCTGAACGGGGCGCATCGCTGCAATACGCGCCCGAAAAGATCGAACCTTGCGTCGTTGCGGATCGCGTGACCGGCCTACGAACGGAAAAGCACGTGTATTCGTCAAACCACATGATTGACGCGACTGGCAGACGCGCTTGGCTCGCGGGATCGCTTGGGTTGGAGGTGAAGCGGTACTCGCATCCCTTGTCGGTGAGATACGGTTGGAAATCGGGTGAGGGCGCACACCTTCGCGGAGAGCCTCTGTTTGAAGCCCGCGACAATGGCTGGGACTGGATGGCGCCGCTCGATGGTGACCGACTGGCATGGGCAAGCCTCACGGCCCATGCGGGTGGCATGGGCGAGAAAGCGAGGGCAGGGGTGGATGTCACCTGGCGGTTGGCTGAGCGCCCTGCCGGGCAGGGGTACTTCCTAATCGGCGATGCGGCGGCCGTTCTTGACCCTTCCGCCTCCCATGGCGTGCTACGCGCCATGATGTCGGCCATTCAGGCCGTGCACATGATAAGCGCCATCACAACTGGCGTGAGCACGCCAAAGGAAGCACAGCACGCCTATATGGACTGGTTAGAAACGTGGTTCTTCGCCGACATCGAAGCGCTAGATGCCAGCACAGGATTTCGTCAGCAGTCGGTGAAGTGACAACTTCGGTAGGGTCAGATTGCCAGACGCGCCGCTTGTGCGCCGCGTTCTCGGTACGGGGTGGTGTTGTACTGCGCGCGGTAACATTTCGAGAAATGCGAGGGCGACGTGAAGCCACAGGCAAGGGCCACGTTGATGACACTCATATCCGTTTGCATCAATAAGTTACGCGCCTTTTGCAGCCTAAGTTCCATGTAATACCGCTTTGGCGACCGGTTCAGATAACGCCGAAACAACCGTTCAAGCTGCCGCGTGGACATGCCAACCTCTTTAGCAAGGATAGAGGGGCTTTGCGGGTCCTCAATATTGTTTTCCATCATCTGAATAACGCTGGAGAGCTTCGGATGTCGGACACCAATGCGGGTGGGCACGGAGAGACGTTGCGTGTCCTGATCGGTCCGGATTGAGGTATAAATCAACTGATCCGCCACAGCACCCGCCAGTTCTTCGCCATGGTCGTCGGCAATGAACTTGAGCATCAGGTCAATCGATGCCGTGCCGCCCGCGGTCGTGAAAGTCTTGCCGTCGATTACGAAAACCGATTTCGTTAACGCAACATCCTCAAATTCTTCGATAAAGCTGTCTTGGTTTTCCCAATGTATGGTCGCTTTCTTCCCGTTGAGGAGGCCGGCTTTTGCCAAGGAATACCCGGCAGTGCAGAGCCCACCGAGCGACACACCGCGCCGGGCCTCCCGTCGCAACCAGTTGAGAAGTGGCTTGGTAGTGGCAGCACCCACGTCAATGCCGCCGCAAAGCACGACGGTATCGTCGCGGGTGCTTTCCTCAAGACCCGCATCAAGACGGAATGCCGTTCCAGCAGAGCATTTTACCATCTCGCCGTTTTCGCCGATGATGCGCCACTCGTAGAGCGTCTGACCTGCCATGCGGTTGGCAATCCGCAGACTTTCGACCGCGCAAGCAAAACAAAGCAGGGTGAATTGGTCCAAAAGAACAAAGACAAAGCGGCGCGGCTTTTTTTGCGTTTCCAAAGCTACGGTCTGCACCGATACGTCTGCCATCGCCGAACCCTTTTGCGATAGGTGGTGTTTGCATCTGAACACCAATCCGAAGTCCGCGACAAGATGTGACGCACCTGATAACTTGCATAAGCTAGGCGAAAAGCGATGGGTGTTGTTGCAACCCTACGAGAACAGCCTATAACCGGGCGCCGCAACCTTTTTCGAGGAAACAGAGATGAGCGAATGGCAAAAAACCAGTTGGCGCAGCAAGCCTCGGGTGCAGATGCCGGATTATACCGATGCAGCTCGCCTTGACGCCGTCGAAGCTCAGCTTGCAAAATATCCACCACTCGTCTTTGCCGGCGAAGCGCGCTCCCTGAAGGAGCGGCTCGGAGCGGCATCGCGCGGGGAGGCTTTCTTGCTTCAGGGGGGCGACTGCGCAGAGAGTTTTGCGGAATTCTCCGCCGATAACATTCGCGACACCTTCAAAGTTATGTTGCAAATGGCCATGGTCTTGACCTTTGGCGCCAAAGTGCCCGTGGTGAAAGTTGGCCGGATGGCGGGCCAATTTGCCAAGCCGCGCTCCGCGCCGGTTGAGGTAAAGGATGGCGTCGAACTGCCGTCCTACCGTGGCGATATTATCAACGAACTGGACTTCACGCCCGAAGCACGCATTCCGGCGCCTGAGAAAATGCTGCAGGCCTATACCCAGGCGGCGGCGACGCTGAACCTTTTGCGCGCCTTCTCAAAGGGTGGTTTTGCCGATGTGCACCGGGTCCACGCCTGGACTTTGGGGTTCACCGATGGCGACGAGGCGGAGAAATATCGCGACATCGCCAACCGGATTCAGGATACCCTCGATTTCATGGCGGCGGCGGGCATGACGGCGGCCACCAATGCCGAGCTTGGTACGGTTGATTTCTACACAAGCCATGAGGCGTTGTTGCTGGAATACGAGGAAGCGCTGACGCGCGTCGACTCGACCAGCGGCCAGACCATTGCGGGCTCCGGACATATGATCTGGATCGGCGACAGGACGCGGCAGCCCGACGGCGCTCATGTGGAGTTTTGCCGCGGCGTTGCCAACCCGATTGGCTTAAAATGCGGTCCGACGACAACGGCGGAAGATTTGAAGGTTCTCATGGCCAAGCTGAACCCTGAGAATGAAGCGGGTCGGCTCACCCTGATTGCCCGTTTCGGTGCCGGTACGGTAGGTGAGCATCTCCCGCGTCTGATCCGCACAGTGCAGGAGGAAGGCGCAAACGTCCTTTGGTCCTGCGATGCGATGCATGGGAATACGATCAAGTCATCCACCGGTTACAAAACACGTCCCTTTGAGAGCGTTTTGCGGGAAGTCCGGGAGTTCTTTCAGGTCCATGGCGCGGAAGGTACCGTGCCCGGCGGCGTGCATTTCGAGATGACAGGGCAAGACGTCACTGAATGCACCGGTGGTGTTCGTGCCGTCACGGATGAAGACTTGGCAAGCCGCTATCACACCGCCTGCGATCCGCGTCTGAACGCGTCACAATCGCTGGAGCTTGCGTTCTTGGTAGCAGAGGAGCTTGGGGCGCGGCGCCAGTCCGCTGACCAACTCGCCGTAGGCTAAGCAGTCCAAGGCGCACGCCGGAGCGTGCGCCAGATTTCCCCATTACGCTGTGCGCGGCTGCCGGGCGGGCATGACGCGCTGCTGATCACCTTGCACAGGGCGTTGCACGTCACTTTGTTGCGCACGCTGCTGTTCAGAGACCTTGGGGTATTCAACAGAGTTGGGAGCCGCAGCGTGCTGTTGGGGCTTCGGCGTTGCCGCTTGAGGCTGGGGCGCGTCTTGACTGTCTTCTGGAACGAAGAGTTCCGTTGCAAGGCCGACAAAGACGTCCAGTTTTTCGGCTTCGGCCCGATACTCCGCGATTTCGGCCTCGCGTTCAGCGATACATTTGTCCAGGTATTTCTGACGTTCTTTCGCCACCTGTATCATATCTTGCGTCATCCCGGCTCCTTCAACTTTACAAAACTAACGGTTCAATTTCGCAGTAAATTCACCCGATTTTCATGGCAATTTTGGGGCAGCGCTCGTGGAAAGAAAGGTTAACATCAGATAATTATTCAGTAAAATTTGCGTACGCGAAACAATCTTCTATCGCAGGGCGATGCTGTTTCTTTCAGGCAAACCACCACCGCTCGATTAAGCGCGCGCCGTCATTCGCCAAATTGGATCCGACATGCGATCCGTGCTTCAGCGATTTGCTGTGGGCAGACAGATCGCTTGCCCAGAAAACCCAATCCGCCTGACGCGCAGGCAATGCGCCTTTTTCCCAACCCAGTATCAGATCGGCGGCCTCTGACGTCTCAGCTCTACGAACAGAGCAGCCCCGGTCTGCCAGATGCGCCTCGATAAGGCGCGCCGTTTCGTCGGCACGGGGCACCCCGCTTTGTTTGACAAAAAGGGTGAGATCGCTCGGAAGCGCGGAAGAGGCGCGACCCTCGGGCGCTATGCCCGGTTTCCCGTGGCCGAGAAGAATTTGATTGACCAATTCTGTTCGCGGGAGATGCGGAAGGACCTCGTTCAACAGGGCCCCGTTGCCAAAAGGCCCCAAAGAAAGCGCCATGCCGCGTCCAGTGAACACTTCGAACAAGTCCACATCCGCCGTATGGTGCAATAACGCAAGCGCGCGCGGATCAATCCCATCGGCATAATCCACATCGCCCGCCATGATCGCTTGGAGACGCATGGAGACATCGGGCATGGCGTGCATCTCCACAGCTTCGAAATGGGCATGACCGTGCTTCCAATAGTCCGGCTGGCGGACAAGGCGCACGCAATTCTGGCTGTGAGCGTCCATGCGATATGGGCCTGTCGTGCTCTTTGTGTCCGCCGACCGGATGATGAAGCGCGGATGCGCAAGATAGCGCGGTAATCCGGCATCCGGCGTCAAAAGCGCAACGCGCACGACATGGGTACCATCGGCGGTCATGCCTTTGACCAGAGGCAGGGCGGCGCGCTGCTGAAGCAGCGTTTCTACGACATCATCTGCCGTGAGCGGTGCTCCATCTTGGAACCGGACGTCTTCCCGAAGATGAAAGGTCCAAACCAGCCCGTTTTGCGACGGCTCGAACCGCTCAGCCAACTCGGCCTTAATGGAACCATCTGCGGCGACTTCGGTCAGCGTGTTGCCACGCGCGAAGGCAAAAAGTCGTTGAGCATCGCTGTCGTCTTGCGGAACCCCTTTTTTGTCAAAACCACCGTCTCCGATGGCCAAACGCAGCGTGCCGCCAAACTTTGGACCATTGGCTTCGGCGCGCGAGGCAAGCGACATGGCCGTGGGCAGGGTGACCCCGGCAGAGAGAGCCGACATGACAAAGCGACGACGGTTGATTTCACCGTCGGTCAGACGCTTGGCCTGTCTCGTAATAAAGCCCTTACGACGGGTCACGGCGGTGGTCTCTCGGCTACGTGGACACAGTTGTCTGCAATATAGGCGGAGTTTGGAGAGATTTCAGTGAAAAACGCCAAAGGCAGACACAATCACCCGCGCAAGGCCCGCATTAGGCAGCCCAGAGCATGGCGCACTGTGGCATCGCGCACGAAATGTCGCCCGCGTGCGCCAAAGAAGACAGTCTCGGTCGCAACATCGGTGCCGAAGGCAATTCCAAAGCAAACCATACCTTCGGGTTTGTGGTCGCTGCCTCCCGGTCCTGCGATCCCTGTTACTGACACAGCGAGTTGCGCGGTGGAATGCTGAATGGCGCCATGCGCCATGGCCGCCGCAACGGGTTCGCTGACGGCTCCGTGGCGCGCGATCAGGTCGGGGTCCACCCCGAGCATTTCGGTCTTAGCTGCGTTTGAGTAGGTTACGAAACCACGATCCACCACATCGGATGAGCCCGGAACATCCGTCAATGCGCCAACGATGAGCCCACCCGTACAGCTTTCTGCGGTGGCAATCGTCACGCCCTTATGGCGAGCAAGGTCGAGAAGGCACGAGGCGCTCATCCCGGCGCCGGCAGGTTTGAGCCCAAAATGGCGATGCTCCCATGGGCCAATGTGGCCAAGATAATTACGACACAAGCCGCGAATATTCCGGCCCAAATGTCGTCGAGCATGACGCCGGTTGCATCGTCTCGCCTGTCAGCGCGGCCAACGAGCCAGGGTTTCCAGATGTCGAACAAGCGGAAAGCGGCAAAAGCCGTCACGATGCCGGGCCAAAGCTCGGTGACCGTCAAACCTGTGCTCCACGCGCCAAACGCAACTGGCAATAGGGCAATCCATTGACCTGCTACCTCATCAATGACAATCCAACCTGGATCATGGGCGCCGCTTTCTTCCATTTCCCTCGCAATCGCCTGAATGCCCCAAAAGCTTACCAGCAAAATTGCTGCGACAAAGGTAAACGGCCCGCCGATCGCTAGGATAAGCCAGGCGAGCGGGAAGGCGGCCATCGACCCCCACGTGCCGGGCGCGGGTTTGAGATATCCCACACCGCAAACGCTCAGGAAGGCACGTCTCATATACGCACCAGTGCCGCAGTGGCGAGTGCCGCTATCCCTTCCTCGCGGCCTGTGAACCCAAGCCGTTCCGACGTCGTGGCCTTCACGCTGATACGCGGCACTTCGATCTCCATGATATCGGCGAGGGCAGCGCGCATCGCAGCGGCATGTGGTCCAATTTTCGGCTGTTCGCAAATGAGCGTGCAGTCGACATTGGTCAGGGTGAAACCCTCTGTCTGCACCAAGCGCATAGCGTGGCGCAAAAAAATGTGGCTCGCCGCACCTTTCCATTGTGGATCGCTCGGCGGGAAATGCTGCCCGATATCGCCCGACGCCAGTGCGCCATAGATTGCGTCCGTGATGGCATGCATCCCGACATCGGCATCCGAATGGCCGGAAAGGCTTCTTTCGTAAGGGATTTCCACCCCGCACAGGATGATCGACCCACCTTCCGCGAAGGCGTGCACGTCAAAGCCATTGCCGAGCCTGATGTCCATTTTCGTTCCTCTTTGACTCTGATCTCCGGTCTAGGTCGTGGCAGCGCTGCTGACAATGGGGGCCATCAACCTATCTATTTGACTAAAAATTAAGCATATGATGAATACCAAGGCTTGCTTTTCGCACAACAGGTTGGGTCTCCCCCTTGATCGCCTTAAGTTTGCTCGCGTGCACAAGGATTAGGCATGACACTCAAAGTCGGAGAGATCGCCATCGACCCGCCCGTGCTTCTGGCGCCCATGGCGGGCATCACAGATCTGCCGTTCAGGCAGTTGGTGGCGCAATTCGGCGCCGGCCTTGTCGTGAGTGAAATGGTCGCCAGTCAAGAGATGGTTCAAGCGAAGCCCGGCGTACGCGAGCGGGCTGAATTGGGCTTCGGCGAAGCGGCAACCTCCGTTCAACTGGCCGGGCGCGATGCCTATTGGATGGCGGAGGCGGCGCGACAGGTGGAAACCCGTGGTGCGCGCCTTATAGATATCAACATGGGGTGTCCCGCCAAGAAAGTTACCGGCGGGCTATCCGGCTCCGCCCTGATGAAAACGCCCGACCACGCTTTGTCGCTTATCGCAGCGGTGGTGGATGCCGTATCTGTCCCCGTGACGCTGAAGATGCGTCTCGGCTGGGATGAAGGTTGCCTGAACGCGCCGGAAATCGCGGCGCGCGCGGAAAAGGCGGGCGTGCAAATGATCACCGTCCACGGTCGGACGCGGTGCCAGTTCTACAAAGGCAAGGCGGATTGGCGGGCAATCCGGCAAGTGGTCGACGCGGTTGATATACCTGTGATCGCAAATGGCGACATCGTAACCACCGAGGATGCGCGGCAGGCTTTGCGCGACAGCGGGGCGGCCGGTGTCATGGTTGGACGTGGCATTCAAGGCGCGCCCTGGCGGCTTGCCGAGATCGCCCATGGTCTGGGATTAGGACCCGAGCCCGCCATCCCGGTCGGAGAAGCTCTGCTCGATATGGTCTCGGCGCATTACGAAGCGGCACTGGCATTCTACGGCTACTCGCTGGGCAAACGGGTTTTTCGTAAACATCTCGGCTGGTACATGGACCGTGCGGGAACACCGCCTGACCTGCGGCGACGCGTTCTGACCGGCACACCTTCAGAGGTGCAAGCTTGGTTGCCTGCCGCCCTCCTCGGGGAGGCTATGGCGGCATGAGCCCTTTGTCGCACGATCTCTGGCTGTCACTGCCCATGCCGGCTTTTCTGATCGACGGCAACGATATGATCACACAAATGAACCCCGCCGCCGAGAGCTTCCTCAATAGCTCGGCCCGTTCCGTTACCGGCACCCCCGTCTTCGACACGCTGGCCATCAACGCGCCGGTAGATAGAAGCATGCGGCGTGTCCGGGAAGACCAGGCACCGCTCGTGATGAATGGCGTGGACGTCGGCAGCGGCAACACTGCGCCAGTGACATGCATCGTTCAGCTCGCCCCTATGGTGCATTCGGACGACTACGTGTTGATGTTGATCGAACCGCGCGGACTTGCCGATAAGCTCGGCCGTTCGATGAACGCGAAATCCGCCGCCAAGTCGGCAATCGGTATGGCAGAGATGCTCGCCCACGAAATCAAGAACCCGTTAGCCGGGATCACGGGCGCGGCCCAGCTTTTGTCCATGAACCTCGCGAAGGACGACTTGGAACTTACCGATCTCATCGTGTCGGAGAGCCGTCGCATCGTGAAACTGTTGGAGCAGGTCGAACAGTTCGGAAATCTCCGCCCCCCAGAACGCAAGTCGGTGAATATCCATGATCTGCTGGACCGGGCGCGAAAGTCTGCATCCGTCGGCTTTGCCGCACATATGCGCGTCGAAGAAGCCTACGACCCGTCGCTGCCGCCAACCTACGTGGATAGCGATCAAATTCTCCAAGTATTCTTGAACCTCTTCAAGAATGCCGCCGAAGCCGCAAAGGGCACACCCGGCACCATTAACGTGCGGACCTTTTACGACATGTCGCTTAGGCTGCGGAAAAAGGACGGCCCGGCCTCGGTGCCTTTGAATGTCGAGATCATAGACGACGGTCCCGGTTTACCCCCGGAGATCGCTGGCGACATTTTCGAACCCTTCGTTTCGGGGCGGGAAAACGGCACGGGGCTGGGTCTGGCGCTCGTGTCCAAGATCATTTCCGACCACGACGGCTGGATCAGCGTGGACAGCGTCCCCGGCCGTACGGTTTTTCGCATTTCACTCCCCGTGGCACCCAAGGAGCGCACGGACAAATGACACCTGTTTTCGTCGCATCAGCGTCGACCTAAGAAAGGACATCTTCCATGGATGGCACAATACTCGTTGCAGATGATGACCGAACGATCCGAACGGTTTTGACCCAGGCGCTGACGCGGGCCGGGTGCAAGGTCCATGCCACCTCATCGCTTGTCACGCTGATGCGTTGGGTCGAAGAGGGCAAAGGCGATCTGGTCATCTCCGACGTGATGATGCCCGATGGAAACGGGTTGGAGCAGTTGCCAAAGATCACCGAACTGCGCCCCGGGCTGCCGGTCATCGTCATCTCGGCGCAAAACACCATTATGACGGCGATTCAGGCTACCGAGGCCGATGCCTATGACTACTTGCCAAAACCCTTTGATCTCCCCGATTTGATGAAGCGCGCAGGCCGAGCGTTGGAGGTAAAGCGCCGGGCCCCTGCGCCGGTTGTGCAGGACGCCCCGGATATGGGTAGTGATGATCTACCGCTTGTGGGCAGAACGCCGGGCATGCAAGCGCTCTACCGACTGGTTGCCCGCGTCATGAACGCGGATTTGCCGGTTCTGGTGACGGGAGAAAGCGGCACTGGGAAATCCTTGATCGCGCGTACCATCCACGACTTGTCGGACCGTCGGACATTGCCCTTCGTCGTCGCGACCGGCCACGATCTGGAGACGATGGAAGGCCCTGCAACGCTCATCAGTAAGGTGCGCAACGGCACACTCCTTTTTGATGAGGTGGCGGACCTGCCCGAAGAGGCGCAGGGAAGGATCGTTCGGATGCTCGACAGTTTTGGGGATAACGGCCCGCGCGTGATGGCGACCAGCCAGGCGGATCTCGCGAGCCGCCTGGACAAGGGCACCTTCCGTCAGGACCTGTTTTATCGCCTCTCTGGGGTGACCCTTAATGTGCCGAGCCTGCGCGAGCGTGTTGAAGATATTATCTTGCTGACGGAGCATTTCGCCGCGCGGGCCGAGCGAGATGGGCTCCCGGTGCGCCCATTCGATGATAACGCCATGGAATTGATCCGGGCCTATTCTTGGCCCGGCAATGTGCGCCAAGTGGAAAACGTGGTGCGCCGTCTGTCGTTGATCGGCGGCGAAGAACGCATCGGGCGAAGCGAGGTTGAGCTTGTGCTTGGCAATCAACCCGCCATTGAACCCCTTACCGGCGGCAGCGATGAAGACAAGCTCTCTGCATCAATCATGAAGCATCTGAGACGCTACTTCGATCTCCATGGTGGCCAGTTGCCACCTCCTGGCCTTTACCAGCGGATCCTGCGCGAAATGGAAATGCCTCTGATCGAAATTGCTCTTGATGCAACAGGTGGAAACCAAGCCAAATGCGCTGATCTCCTGGGCATCAATCGGAATACGCTAAGAAAAAAGATTACCGAGCTTGATATACGGGTGACACGCCGACGCAAATTGATGTAAAACCGCAACAATAGAGTGTCCAATTCGCGACTGCGATGAAGGGCCGAAAAACTGGGCGGTACGTCGCAAATGCGACACATCAATCGGAGCTGTTGCGTGTGACCGAGCGGGCGCGAACAGCAACATGGCAAAAGTTCAACCGTCTCAGACGGTTGCGGCGCTATCAAAACGCGGCGACGATTGCGCTCGTGGTGTTGGCGCCGGTCCTCGCGCTTGCCACGTTCCTGGTGCTCGGCCCGCTAGATCGCCCCGCTTCGCCCTTGGCGCTGCGACTCGTTCTATTAGCCGACCTTGTCTATGCGCTGGTGATCTCCGCGCTGGTGATGATGCGGATCGCCTCCATGGTCGCGGCGCGGCGCGCGCGGTCGGCGGGGTCCCGCCTGCACCTACGACTGACGGGCGTGTTCGCGCTTATTGCGCTTATTCCGACGGTCATCGTGGCTATTTTCGCGGGTTTAACGATCAATGTGGGCCTTGAGGGTTGGTTTTCAGATCGCGTCTCGTCAGTGGTCGGCGCGTCGCTTTCGGCAGCGGAAGCCTATCAAGAGGATCAGCGGCGAGATCTGACTGAGGATACCGAAGCACTCGCGGCTTTCTTAAACAACGCGAAAGCGCGACAGCAATTTTTGTCCGACCGCGCACTTCGGGAAGCGCTGGAGCAGGGGCAGGGCCTTGTGCAGCGTGGATTGCGGGAAGCCTATATCATCGATGGGACGGGAGAAATTCGGTTGCGCGGTGAACGCTCCTATCTGTTCGACTTTGAAAAGCCCTCTCCGGCGGCGCTGGAGGCGTCATCGGGTGGCGATATCTGGATTATCGAAGACCTCGATATCAACGAGTTCCGGGCATTGGTCCGCCTTGAGGAATTCGTGGACCATTTCCTCTACGTCTCGCGCGACGTGGACGGCAACATTCTAGGGCTATTGGACGAAGCGGCAGAAACGGCGCAACTGTACCGCCAATTGGAAGCGGAGCGCGGGCGGATCGTGT
Source organism: Pseudomonadota bacterium (assembly GCA_039024895.1). GTDB lineage: Bacteria > Pseudomonadota > Alphaproteobacteria > Rhodobacterales > Rhodobacteraceae > JAJDOD01. Next base: position 14,376 of record JBCCPJ010000009.1, read on the forward strand.
TTGATTTCGGTTTGCTCTACCTGGGGTTTGCCGTGATCCTTATCCTCGCCGCCATTTGGCTTGGGCTCTGGTTTGCAGAGCGGCTATCCCGCCCCGTCGGCCGTTTGGCTGGCGCAGCGCAACGGGTCGGGGCCGGTGATTTGAATGTACAGGTTCAAGAAGAGCCGGGCGACGACGAGATTGCCATGCTCGGGCGGCTCTTCAATCAAATGACACGTCAATTGAAGGGCCAGCGCGACGCCTTACTGACGAACAATGAACAGATCGAAAAGCGCCGCCGCCTGTTTGATAGCGTGCTGTCCAGTGTTACCGCGGGCGTGATCGGTCTCGATGTCGAAGGGCGCATCAGCTTCATCAATCGCTCTGCGGAGCGCGCGCTCAAGATTGGCGAGGACGTCCAGGCGCGACCGCTGCGCGTGGCTGTCCCCGAGTTTGCCGCCTTGTTTGAACGCTTGAACGCCAGCGGCCGTGTGACTGAGCAGGAGGAAATCCGGGTGACGCGGGGCGGCGTTGCGGAAAGCTTGCTCGTGCGGATCGCCATTCGACAAGGAACCGAAGGACAGGACGAGGGCTATGTGATCGCCTTCGATGACGTAACCGACCTCGTCACGGCGCAACGGATGGCCGCTTGGGGAGATGTGGCGCGTCGCATTGCACATGAGATCAAGAACCCGTTGACCCCCATCCAGCTTTCCGCTGGCCGGATCAAACGGAAGTTCCGCGATGCAGCAGGCGATGACGTAGACCAGTTGGACCAGATGACCGATGTCATCGTGCGCCAGACGGAGGATTTGCGCCGGATCGTCGACGAATTCTCGAAGTTTGCGCGGATGCCGGAGCCCGATCGCAGCTTGCAGGACATCGTGCAGATCGTTCGCGATGCCGTGACACTCCAGAAGGCGCAGGATGATCGCCGGATCGAGGCGGACCTGCCGGAAGGTGTCGTCCTCGTGGAGTTTGATGCAACCATGATCGGCCAAGCCTTGACCAACCTCATCAAGAACGCCGGTGAGGCCATCGAGACGCTCTACCAGAAAGAGGGCGTGCCAGAAGGGCACGTCCCCACCGTCCGGGTGGAAGTGTCTGAACGTCGGAAATCCGTTGAGATTGCCATCTCCGACAATGGCGTCGGTTTGCCGGAGGACCGTTCCCGGCTGTTCGAGCCTTATGTGACAACCCGCAAGGAAGGGACGGGGCTCGGTTTGTCGATTGTGAAGAAGATCATCGAAGAACATGGCGGCACACTGGTCCTAACGGACGCAGAGCCGCTCGATGGGTCGGGGAAAAGGGGCGCCCGAGCCGAAATCACGCTGCCGCTCGCGACAGCGGAGGAAACGCAGAGCCTGGAGGCCGCGCAGTAAGGAGAGACCATTCAAATGGGCGATATATTAATTGTTGATGACGAAAGAGACATCCGGGAATTGATCTCGGACATCCTGAAGGATGAGGGTTTTACCACGCGTCTTGCCGGTACCTCGGACGAGGCCATGGCGGAGATGAACAAAGAGCCGCCGTCTCTAATGGTGCTGGACATCTGGCTGAAGGACAGCCGGATGGATGGGATTGATATCTTAAAGGCCGTAAAGCGCGACAACCCGGACGTGCCGATCATCATCATCTCGGGCCATGGCAATATTGAGATTGCGGTAGCCGCCATCAAGCAGGGCGCTTACGACTTCATCGAAAAGCCCTTCAACATCGATCAGCTCATGGTCGTCGTGACCCGAGCCATGGAAACCTCCCGGCTCCGCCGCGAGAATTCAGAACTTCGGCGCAAGGATGTGACAACAGCGGATATGATCGGGTCGTCACCGGCGTTTCGGACCCTCAAAAGCCAGCTTGATAAGGTCACCAAGTCAAACGGCCGCGTTATGCTGACCGGCCCGTCTGGATCCGGCAAAGAAATCGCGGCGCGCTACGTCCACGCCGAATCCGACCGGGCCGATGGCCCCTTCATCACCGTCAACTCCGCGTCGATTGAACCGGACCGGATGGAAGAAGTCTTGTTCGGGCGCGAGAGCGCGGGGCGCGGTGTCGAGCCCGGCTTGCTGGAACAAGCCCATGGCGGCGTGATCTTCTTTGACGAAATCGCCGACATGCCCCTTGGCACGCAATCCAAGATCCTGCGCGTCCTCACCGAACAGCAGTTTCAACGGGTCGGTGGCGGCGATAAAGTGCGGGTCGATTTACGGGTCATCTCATCGACGACCCGCAACCTAGAAGCAGAGGTGGCTACCGGCACGTTTCGGCAAGAGCTGTATCACCGATTGAATGTGGTTCCCATCGACGTGCCAAGCCTCGCCGACCGGCGCGAAGACATCCCCGAACTTGCCGCCCATTTTATTGACAGCTTCAACAAGTCCCAAGGCCTGCCGTTAAGAAAGGTCTCGGACGAAGCCATCGCTCTTTTGCAGACGATGGGATGGCCGGGCAATGTGCGCCAGCTTAAGAACGTCATTGAACGCGTGCTTATCCTTGGCGCGGAGAAGGGGGAGATCACCGCGGCAGAGGTGCCGGGCGAAGGTCAAACGGAAACGCCGGAAGAGGGGCGCGTTGTCTTGTCCGGTACGCTTGCCACCTTGCCCCTTCGCGAAGCGCGCGAGCTTTTTGAGCGCGAGTACCTTCTGACCCAGATCAATCGATTTGGCGGTAACATCAGTCGCACGGCTGGCTTTGTGGGCATGGAACGCTCCGCGCTCCACCGTAAGCTGAAATCCCTGAATGTGGTCACTTCGAGCCGTTCCGGGGCACGTGTGGCAACAATTGCCGAGGAAGAAACCGAGGAAGACGCCTGAGAAAACAAAGACGGTAAGGGCGGCTGCATCCAGCAAGCAAGGCGCTCCACGGCCAAACCCGCGCTTTTGAGTGATCCGATTTCGGTTCGCTCCACGTAATTACTGTATGAAGCGACTTTTTCTTGGAGCCTTTCTGGCCGTGATCGCCCTGACTGCAAGCGCCGACACCTATAAGGGCTATGAAATGCCTCCCTTTGAGGTGTTGGCGAGCCGTCAAGGCTATGAAATCCGCGATTACGCGCCTCATGTCCTCGCGACCGTTCACCAGAAAGGGAGTGTGAGCCAGTCCGCCAGCGCAGGATTCCGTGCTCTCGCGGGTTATATCTTCGGCGGCAACGCCTCAGGCGAAAAGATCGCCATGACGGTCCCCGTTCAGCAAGTGGCAGAGGGGTCCGGGTACACAATCAGCTTCATGATGCCCGCGAAGTACGAGATCGGCGATTTGCCACCGGCGAAAAGCAGCGACATCACGTTCTCAAGAACAAATCCAGAGCGCCTCGCGGTTCGCGCGTTCTCGGGATACGCAGGTGCCGCGACACTCCGGCGCAAGGCCGCCGAATTGAGAGACCTTCTTGCACGAGATGGGTTGCAAGTGGTCGGAGGGCCCCGGTTTGCCTACTATGACGATCCGTTCACGCTTCCTTGGCGGCGGCGCAATGAAGTAGCGTTCGTGCTTGCTGAATAGCCGGTCAAAAGCTCAGATATTCGGCATCACTGACCGGCTCTTCCCAATCCACGCGCGATCCATCGAGGCTTTCGGCGATGGCGATATGGGTCATGCCGGTTTTGTCGCTCGCCCCGTGCCAATGGCGGATACCAGGAGGAAACCAAACGATGTCACCAGCTCGGATTTCCTGACGCGCCTCACCGTCGAGGCACGCCCATCCCACGCCGGCGGTTACAATCACGGTCTGCCCGAGGGGATGCGTGTGCCAATGGGTCCGGGCACCGGGCTCAAAAGTGACCGTCACCCCACCGATACGCGCCGGTGCGTCGCGGCTAAACTCCATATCCATACGTACTGAACCGGTGAAATACGACGCCGGTCCCTGTCTTGAGGGCTGGCTTCCGTTGCGTAGTATCTCCATCATCGATCTCCCCCTTTTGCACGGCAGACTGGCCTCCTTCCGACGAAATGCCAAGCCCTCCGCATCGCGACATGGACGGACTTGCCCCGTTTTCAAACGGCGCAGGGCGCGAGGCAACACACTGGTTCGGCGTTGCCACCCCTTGCGCCTATGCTTGATCCCGTTGCCCGCCCATGTCAGACAGGGCAGGCTGAAACGGCCAAGAGGCTTTTCATGAAGGTGATCATTTGCGGCGCGGGCCAGGTCGGCTGGCAGATTGCGCGGCATCTCTCCGGCGAGAGAAACGACGTCACCGTCGTCGACCACAATCCCGATCTTGTCCGCCGCGCAACCGATGCGTTGGACGTGCAAGGTATTGCCGGCCATGCGAGCTATCCCGATATCCTGGACCGGGCAGGGGCGCGCGATGCGGATATGATTATCGCCGCGACCCATTCCGACGAAGTGAATATGGTTACCTGTCAGGTGGCCCATTCCGTGTTTGAGGTGCCCCGCAAGATCGCCCGACTTAGGGCGCAAAGCTATCTGAACGCAATCTATTCAGATCTCTACCGGCGCGAACATCTGCCCATCGATGTGGTCATCAGTCCGGAACGCGAAGTCGCCGAAGCGGCCCTTCGGCGGCTTGCAGCACCGGCGGCTTTCGACACCGAACTGTTTCTGGGCGGAAAGGCGCAGCTTGTGGGGATACAGCTGGATGAAGACTGCCCGGTTCTAAATACCCCGCTTCGGCAATTGACCGACCTCTTCTCGACGCTGCGCGCTATCGTTGTGGGCGTACGGCGTAAGGACAAACTATTCGCGCCAAGCCCGGGCGATCAACTTTATGCCGACGACCAGATCTACGTCATGACCCACTTTGAGGACATGACCCGGACGTTCGAAATCTTCGGCAAAACCGTCCACCGCCAGGAACGTATCGTCATCGTCGGTGGCGGTAATATTGGCCTGTCAGTGGCGCAGGCGCTTGAGGGGCGGGCCGAACGGGTCCGCGCCCGCGTGATCGAGAAGAACAGAACCTGCGCCGAACACGCCGCCGACGCTTTGGAGCGCACCATCGTTCTCCACGGCGACGGTATGAGCCGCGATCTTCTCGCTGAAGCGAGCATTGAGAAGGCGGACGCGATCTTAGCTGTGACCGATGACGACAACACGAACCTCCTCGCAAGTGTGCGCGCGAAACAGGCAGGATGCCGCATGTCGATTGCACTCGTGAACGACCCGACGCTTCTACCGCTTATGGAGCCCCTTGACATCGACGCATATATCAACCCACGTGCCACGACGGTCAGTTCTATTCTGCGGCATATCCGACATGGCCGGGTGCGCGCGGTCTATTCCATTGGCGACGCCGAAGCGGAGGTGATCGAAGCGCAGATCCTATCACCCTCTTCGCTCGCGGGGCGCCAAATCCGCGACATTGATTTCCCGGAAGGCGTTCTTGTCGGCGCGGTGCAAAAAGGAGAAGAGGTTCTGCGCCCCTCCGGTGACGTGCGGATCGACGAAGGCGACATTATCGTCGTCTTCACGCTTGCCGCCGATGTGCCCGAGGTCGAACAGTTGTTCCAGGCATCCATCGACTTTTTCTGAGCGATGTCGCGGCTCAATGATCTTCCGTTCTTTGTGGTTGTTATGGGCCTTGCTGCGCTGGCCATGTTTGGGCCTGCCATCTACGCCTACACCATCAGCGACTACGCGACGTCCCGGGCGTTTTTCTATAGCAGTCTGTTCTTTCTGATCCTTGTCATCATGTTGGGGCTTGCCACCCACAATATGCGTATCCGGCGCCAAGGGCGCAGTCAGCTGATCTCGATCATGGCGAGCTTTACGGTGCTGCCGCTCATGCTGGCGGTACCGATTGCCGAGGCTGTGCCGGACACGCGGTTTTCCAATGCCTATTTTGAAATGGTGTCGAGCATCACTACGACCGGGATGAGCTTGTTTCGTCCGAACCGCTTGCCGGACGCGGTGCATTTCTGGCGCGCGCAGGTGGCCTGGATGGGCGGTTTCTTCATGTGGGTCACGGCGATTGCCGTGTTTGCGCCATTGACCCTTGGCGGCTTCGAGATGCAGGCCCCGCAAGAGGTCGGGCAGGGCGCGCGTCAGGCGCGGGCACCGACTGACCCCTCGATGCGCTTGCGCCGCTATGGCCTGCGGCTATTGCCGATTTACCTCGGCTTGACCGGTGCCCTTTGGCTCGCATTGTTTATCGCAGGTGACCGACCGCTTGTCGCTTTAATCCACGCGATGTCGGTTCTCTCCACCTCAGGTATCTCGGCCAGCGGTGGGATAAGCACCGCCGCATCCGGCACAATTGGCGAAGTGATTATTTTCTTCTTCTTCTTTTTCGCCCTCTCTCGCGTCACTTTTCTTACCGACGAGCGCGGAAACGCATGGCGCAGCCTTCGAAATGACGCGGAGCTTCGCTTGGGCGTGGCACTCGCATTCAGTCTCGCTGCCCTCCTCTTTCTGCGTCACTGGCTCATCAGCTTCGAAGATGTCGAAGTTGGTCTATCCGATGCGCTCCGCGCGTTTTGGGGCGCTCTCTTCACAATATTCTCGTTCCTAATCACCCTTGGGTTCGAATCCCAGTCCTGGGAAACAGCCAGGGCCTGGTCGGGCTTTGGCTCGCCCGGTGTGCTCCTACTAGGGTTAGCCGTGATAGGTGGCGGCGTTGCCACGACGGCAGGAGGCGTCAAGCTGCTCCGTTGCTACGCCTTGGCCCAGCACGGCACGCGAGAAATGGAAAAACTCGTGCAACCTTCCTCCATCGGGGCTGCTGGCGGCCTCGGACGCAAGTTTCGCCGCCAGGGCGCACGGGCCGCATGGGTATTCTTCATGCTGTTTGCCCTGTCAATTGGGACGGTAACGGCAGCACTCGCCCTGAGCGGCGGGCTCAGCTTCGAGGAAGCCATGATATTGGCGATTGCAGCGCTATCAACAACCGGGCCGCTCGTTGATGCAGCGGGCAGTTCTGGCATAGATTTGCTCAGTTTAAGCGAAAGCGCGCGCTTGGTCCTTTGCCTTGCCATGGTGGTGGGGCGGTTGGAGGTTCTTGCCATCATTGCTCTCATGAATCCCGAGTTCTGGCGGTCATGACAAACGCGCGCCTCGCGGCCTGACCGCGACAGGTTGTAATCCATTGAAACAAAGATTCTTTTGGGGCTGGCGTTACGTCAAAGCGCGCTCCATAGTGAAAGAGCGGTACAACCCCGGCCCGAAGGGCCGCAAGAACAAAAGGCTTTAAAACTATGGCTTCCGACAGACAAAATCTGCAGGACGCGTTTCTGAATCACGTCAGGAAAACGAAAGTTCCGGTGACAGTTTTTCTCATCAACGGCGTCAAACTTCAGGGCGTCATCACTTGGTTTGACAATTTTTGCGTGCTTTTGCGTCGGGATGGACAATCCCAACTTGTTTATAAACATGCTATTTCTACAATTATGCCGGCACAGCCAATCTCACTTTATGAAGGCGAAGAGTAAGGGTGGGACTTGAAGAGGCGCGCGATACCCGCGCGCTTATTCTACATCCCGACATTACCAGTAACATGGAACGGCGCGACGCAAGCTTTGCGTTGGATGAGGCCGTTTCGCTCGCGGCAGCACTCCCTGGCCTTGTGGTTGTGGGCGCAGATATTGTCCGCCTTCCCAATCCATCCCCCGGCCTCTTGTTTGGGCGTGGTAAAATTGACGAATTGGCCACACGCCTCAAAGCGGAAGAGATCGAGCTTGTGCTCATCGATGGGCCGGTAACGCCCGTCCAACAGCGGAACCTCGAACGCGAATGGAAGGTGAAACTGCTCGACCGGACCGGGTTGATCCTTGAGATCTTCTCCGACCGCGCAGCCACCCGCGAAGGCGTTTTGCAGGTCGAAATGGCCCATCTGTCCTACCAACGTACGCGGTTGGTGCGCGCCTGGACCCACCTTGAACGTCAACGGGGCGGACTGGGCTTCGTTGGCGGCCCCGGAGAAACCCAGATCGAAGCGGACCGCAGGGCCATCGACGAGCAGCTTGTGCGGCTGAAACGCCAACTCGCAAAGGTAGTCAAGACGCGCACCTTACACCGCGAAGCGCGCGCCAAGGTACCGTTCCCCATTGTAGCGCTGGTCGGCTACACCAACGCTGGAAAATCCACCATATTCAATCGTTTGACGGGGGCCGAAGTGCTGGCGAAAGACATGCTCTTCGCTACTCTCGACCCCACCATGCGCGCCGTCGAACTCTCCACGGGGCGAGACGTCATTCTATCTGATACCGTTGGGTTCATCTCCGACCTGCCAACCCAGCTTGTCGCGGCGTTTCGGGCGACCTTGGAAGAAGTGCTCGCGGCGGATGTGATTTGCCATATCCGCGACATTTCGCACCCGGAGACGGAGGCTCAAAGCGCCGATGTCATGACCATTCTCGGTGAGCTCGGCGTCGATGAAAGCCGAAATGTCATCGAGGTATGGAACAAGATCGATCAAGTGAACGACCCAGAGCCGCTTCTTACGGCAGCGGCGCGCAAGGACGACACGATTGTGACATCGGCGCTCTCGGACGCAGGGCTGCAACCCTTGCTTGATGCCATAGAGGCGTCCCTGTCCAGGGGACTACGAACCGAAGCAATTAGCATAACCCACGCAGACGGCCGAAAACGCGCCTGGCTCTTCGAACAGGGTGTGGTGGATGAAGAACGCGCAACAGAGACCGGCTGGACCTTCAAAGTTACATGGTCCGATGCGCAAGCGGCGCGTTTTACGCATCTTTAAATGGATGCGGGTCACCTCAAGGCGGCTTTTGCCCATTGGGGCGTGAAAGTTGAACGCCGCTTGGCAGGGGGGCACCGCAACGATGTGTTCTTGGTCCAGAAGGGACAAGTGAGCTTTGTCGCAAAGACAACAAGCCACAGCGAGGCGAGCTTGCGCTGGTTGCTCCCGGTTTTGGCCGTTGCGCAGGCAGTAGGCCTCGCCCCACCGTTACTGCAACAGGATGGGTCCGGACGTTTGGCACCGGGCGGCGTGACCCTAGAGCCGTATCTGTCGGGCCAGAGCGCCGATACGGTAACCCTCCACCGCATAGCCCCTCGATTGCGCCGCCTCCATGCACGGCTGTCACGCTATCCTCTGCGGCCAATCATCGCCCGTAGCACCCCACCCCCGACGCAGCACATTTTAGCCCTACGACGCGCGCAGAAAGGATGGGCTCACCGCGCACGAACCGTGATCCACGGTGATGTGACACCAAACAACGTTCTTCTAACGGAAAACGGGTTCTCCCTCATCGATTGGGATGAGGCGCGGGTCGACTACCCAAGTCTCGACCTCCCGGCGCCCCTTCAACACCGTTCCATCAGGGATATACGCTTGCGCCGGGAAGTGGTATTCGGCTGGTATGCCGAGCCGGATTATGCCCGCCGCCTCGCCAGACGCCTCAAGGCGCGGCGGGCACCAGGCGCGTGATACCCACGGCGCCTGCGCGCGCGAGTTCGGGGTCCAGTGTCATTGGTTTGTATTCGCCCCGTCGCCAAAGCTCGCCCAAATCGTCGTAGTGGCGCGAGAGCGGGTGCCCTGATTGACCCGTGGCAATGACAAACACCGAGCTATCGGGATCGGCGAAGTCATAAACGCCGCGATATCCCGCGCCATGTACATTTTGAAAGGGCGACGGGTCCTCACCCGACGTGCGCCCCCGTTGAAGCGTGAAGTCTCCCCCGGAGGTGGATTGGCGTATATTGACCAGCCACGATACCCATCCGATATCACCCAAGACAGGGTGGTCATGGGTCGCCTCATGGGCATCCCCCCAGCGGAGCGCGCCAAGTTCAAGACCGTAGGTTTCGTCAATCCACAGCAGGGCATCATCGAGGGCAAGCCGCGCCATATCGCTACAGCTCTCCAAGGGCGCCGACTGAATGACATCGCACCAGGCTTCGGCGCCCGCCACATTACGGAACACCCGTTCCAAAAAGACCGGTTCCAGATGCGGGAACTCATTTGACAAGGTGCCAAGTTCATCGCGAATGATGCGATCCTGCAAGGCGCGCATCCACGCCATATAAATCAAGGGTTCCGGGAGATGTTCGTTCATCTCGCCGTTCCAGTCGGCTAAAAGGTCAAGCGCATCGCGGCGACGACGCTCGACTGTGCCCACTTCCGCCGCTTCACCAGTAAACCACAGGTCCCGCGCCACCAATGGCAGCAGCGTACGCGCCGTGACCGACACGGTATCGAGTTGTGCCTCGATGAAACTCTCCCGCGTATGCACTTCGCGTGTCTGCATAAGGCGTTGCCAACGTTGTACTCGCTGGGTGTCGCTCCAATCATGGCTCACATGGAACGGGAAGGGGCGGTCTGTCACCTTGTTATTGGTGTTGCCAAGTATGCCACCCTCGGCGTCAAGGAACTCAGGGTTCGACTTGTAACCAAGGGTGCCGCGCCAGCGATTTTCCGAACGCCAGCCCGGTGCGGGAAGTCGTCCTTGGGTCTGGTGACGTGCAACCCGGCGCGGAAGCTGTCCGATCACCTTCATCGCGATCGCCTCGCGATCAACCACTGTGAGATTCTGCGGCGGCGCCACGAATTGCTCGCCCGCCTCCAGGGCCTCTTCCACGGTGCCAGCGCGCATAAGCTGCAAGAGTGCCGACATGCTCGTGTCATCGCTCCGAAGCGCCGTCCACCCGAGAGAGGCCACATGGCCACGGGGCGTCACATCCCCGATGTCATAATGCGAGCCCGGGAGAACCGGACCGTTCGGGGACCAGCGCAGCTTGACCGTAATAGGGTCAGCATCCTTGACGCGAATGATGGAACTCCTGGAAGCAAGCGGACGATACCCGTTGGGGGTAAGGACCTCCTCCGGGTTGTCCGGGTTCAGCCTTTCGATGAACACGTCCTGATCGTCGGCACCGGTGGAGGTCAGCGCCCAACCCAAGTCATCGGAGCGTCCCACCAACATGGCAGGCGCCCCCGGGATGGTCCCGCCGATAATACCGCCGCTGTCCAGTTCAAGCCGTGCAAGATACCACGTTGATGGCGCGTCGAAGCCAAGATGCGGGTCATTTGCCAAGAGCGTGCCACCTGCCGCTGATCGACTTGGCGCCGCAGCCCAAGCGTTTGAGGCCCCGCCGAAATTGCGATGCCGCACCGGGGACAGGGGATTTCTCCGCAAATCTTCGGCTGCATCCGGTGTGCCTGCAAAGACCACCGCGCCACCGCTTTCAGGCGCCAAAAGACTGGCGTAATCGGGCAGGGCCGCAATCGCTGCCCCGGGATACTCGTGCAAAAGATCGAGAAGCCGTTCGTCTGACACCATTTGACTAACACGGGCCCGCAGCACCTCACTTTCGAGATGGCTCGACAGCCGGAGCGCCATGAGTTTGCCAATGGCGATACTGTCCGCCGGTTGCCATGGCGCAATGGCCGGTTCAAAAAGCCAAAACTCCGGCGCGCCCCGTCCCCGCGCGCCTTCGTTGACCTTTTCCAGCCACGCATTCACCCCGGCGGCATAGGCCGTCAGCGCGGCTTGTGTATAAGCGTCCTGTGACCTCACGGAGCGCACAGATAGCGCGTAGAAGTCGAACCGCCTCAGAAGCTCGTCAATCTTCACCGTGCGGGCGCCGAACAGTTCCGACAAACGACCCTGCGCTGTCCGGCGGAGCATGGTCATTTGCCACAGACGATCCTGCGCATGGGCAAGTCCAAGACCAAAATAGACATCCTCATCGGTCGCCCCGAAGATATGGGGAATGATCGCGTTATCGCGGACGATTTCTACCTCTTCCGAGAGACCCGTCACGGTCAGCGTCTCGTCATAGTTGGGAATGGAACGCGAAAAGAACCAATAGAGCAGAAAGCTAGCGGCGACCCCGAGAACCAGAACGCCTGTCACGATCCGAAGAAGCCAGCGAAATACGCGTGCCATGCCTGCCCTTGTTGACTGTCTTTGCGACTTCGTTAGGTGTAGCGGGAACTTAGGACGGACGGAGGACAAACACCATGGCGAATTGCGCGTTTCTGGGACTTGGCGTCATGGGGTATCCGATGGCGGGACATCTCCAATCTGCCGGTCACAGCGTCAGAATCTACAACAGAACGACAGCTAAGGCAGAGGCATGGAGCGCTGAACATGGCGGCTCTGATGGCGCAACACCGAGTGACGCGGCAGATGGCGCTGAATTCGTCATGGCCTGCGTGGGGAACGACGATGATCTGCGATCCGTTTGCCTCGGCGACACTGGTGCCTTTGCCGCCATGGCCGCAGGCTCGGTGTTTGTGGACCACACAACCGTTTCCGCCGCCGTGACACGGGAACTTTACGCGGCCGCAGCCGAAAAAGGGATCGCCTTCGTTGATGCGCCAATCTCCGGCGGTCAGGCAGGGGCAGAGAACGGCGCGCTTTCTATCATGTGCGGCGGCGATGAAAGTGCTTACGCCCGCGCCGAACCGGTGATGGCAGCCTACGCCAAGATTTGCCGCCGCATCGGTGAAAGTGGCGCCGGGCAAATGACAAAGATGTGCAACCAGATTGCCATCGCCGGGCTGGTACAGGGTCTTTCCGAAGCCCTTCACTTCGCCGAAACAGCGGGGCTCAACGGTCGCGCGGTTGTGGAGGTGATTTCCCAAGGCGCGGCGGGTTCCTGGCAGATGGCCAACCGGTATGAAACCATGCTGGACGACCATTTCGACCATGGGTTTGCCGTGGACTGGATGCGAAAGGATCTGGGCATTTGCCTGCAAACAGCCGATGAAACCGGGGCCAGCCTGCCGGTCACCGCCTTGGTCGATCAGTTCTACAAGGACGTGCAAAAGCTGGGCGGCGGGCGTTGGGACACGTCGAGCCTGATCAAACGGTTGCGCGCCCTTGGCTAGAGCGGTCTGAGCTTCGTGAACCGTTGGGCGATCCTCGGGCTTCTGGTGGCTGCTCGTACCGTCATGGCAATGCAGTATCAAGCCGTCGGGGCACTTTCGCCACTCATCGCGGAACGTTTCACCGTAGGGCTCGCGGAAATCGGCGTTGTGATCGGACTTTACATGCTGCCCGGCCTGTTCTTTGCCTTGCCCGGCGCATCCATTGGACAGCGTTTTGGCGAAAAACGTGTCTCAGTCATTGCCTGCGGTCTTATGGGCGCAGGTTCCCTTGCCATGGCGTTAACCGGCGATTGGACACTGTTTCTTCTCGGCCATTTGTTGGCCGGTCTCGGCGGTGTCTTGATCAATATCCTCATGACGAAAATGGCCGCTGATTGGTTCGTCGGTGCGGAGATAACGACTGCCATGGCCATCTTCATCAACTCTTGGCCGATGGGTATCGCGCTGGCGCTTGTCCTCTTTCCGCCCATGGCGACAAGCTTCGGGGTCGGGTCCGCCTTTTGGCTTTTGTCCGGGTTTGCTTGCCTTTGTGGATTACTTGTCGCCATTTTCTACCGCGATCCACCGGGTGTCGGGTCGGCAAATGCCCCACGCATATGGCCGCGGGGCGAAGTTTTGAGCGCTGTCTTGGCCGCAGGTCTTTGCTGGGGTGCTTTCAACGGAGGTCTCGGCATTCTTTTCGGGTTCGGGACGCCGCTCCTCGTCGCTTTTGGCGAGAGCCCGGAAAATGCGGCCCGTATGACCAGTCTTATCCTTTGGGTGCTCGCCATTGCTGCCCCTTGCGGTGGCTACATTGCGGATAAAACCGGACGCGGACGCGAGATGGTCCTTTTCGGCTTGGCGGGCCTCATCTGCCTTTCGCCCCTGACGCTTATGTCCGGGATAACCGTGCCGGTTTTCATGGTCTATGGCGTCGTCACCGGTTTGGTTGCAGGTCCAATCGTGAGCATGCCTGCGCGCGTGCTGCCGCCCGAAATGCGGACGGTCGGGATGGGGCTCTTCTTCACCACCTACTACGGAATCTTCATCGTTTCGCCGGCCTTAGCTGGCGCGCTCGCCGATATTAGCGGCGTTCTACCGCTCGCATTTTGGTGCGCCGCCTTTTTGCAACTGGCCGCTCTTATCGGTGCCCTCTGGTATGGGCGCATTCAACAACGCATCTAGACACCGATATGTTGGCCCTTCGACAGGACCAACCATAGCAAAAAGCGCAGAGGCGAAGCTCCAGCCCTACGGTATTATCCGAGTGTATTTCGTGCCCTCTACGGACGCACCAGCCAAAAGGCCTGCCTGGCCGAAGACGACTGCAATCACCGGGTCAAGAACCGTTGTTGTCTCGGCTGACAGGTTTCCGCCCCGATCATTCACCGCGTATTCGATATCCGCACCAGCCGCCCAGCCTGATGATGTCCGGAACTCCGACAGGGCTTCTTCAGTCATAAAATACAGCACGTGGGCATATTGCTGCGCGCCAATCTGGAAGCCTACACTGGCCTGGCTCGCCGAGTAGTAATCGACTGAAATGTCACCGATCCGAAGCGCACCGCGCCCATAGGCACCGCCAAACCCGAAGCTGGCTTCTGTGATGAGCGGCATCACCAACATGCCTACGGACTTGTCGCGCAGATCGCGCGTTCCGGGATAATTGCTGTCGAGAAAGGCCAGCGTCGCATCTACGCGGCCATCGAGCTTGGCCGCACCGTCACTGCCGACGCCATTGCCACAGGCGGAAAGCGCAAGAAGCGCGGAGGAACCGATCACAAACGATCGGCGAGGAAGACGTGTCATGGGTCTGCCCTTTGTTGGAACCTCAGAGATCGGTCTTTTCAACCGTTATGCGCTAAGTATAGGGGGTGCGGCAGTGAGAGTCACCCATTGTTGTGTCTTCTTTGGGCCAATCTTCAGATTGTGATCTTGTGCTGCTCCAGAACCTTCAGGGACGTCTTGATTACCTTGGCGCGCTTAACGCGCTCCCCGAACTCCCAGCCAACGATGGAATTGTCCTCCGAACGTTCCTCGCCATAGGCGTAACGGAGATCTTCAAGCGCATGACGTGCGTCGACAGCCCATGTCGAGGTATCCTTGTTGGTCTTTCCGTCAAACTCCCGCTTCAACGCTTTTTTGTGCAAGGTCGTCGGCCAAAAGCTACTGTCCGGATCCTTGGCGGCATCGATCAGGATTGCCCCGAGAAAGGTGTTAATGGCTGCAATCATCAGTGAACTCGCGGTTGACTTTTGCGCCTTGAGTGCCGCCGCGATTTCCTCCGGCGTGCCTGTTTGGTCGGTCGTGAACTCGAACGGCAGATGTTCAAGAATGTTGAGGGAAAGCCAGGCGGAGAAATAGCCGCCGGCGAAAACAACCGCGAGCGGGAAGGCGCGCCACGCGACCAAAAGATACGTAGCGACAACCGGATTTGTCCTAACCATCGATGTGCCCGCCAACGTCATAAAAAACGCCAGCGCAAGGACCAACAGCCCGAATACCAACGCCTCGTCGGTGAGCGTCGTGAAGTACAGCATGATGCCCGCAATGCTCGACAGAAAGATCAGCGCCGTGTTTGCCATCGCTCAAGGTCTGTCGATGTCATTGCCGTTCTTGTCAAAATAATGCGGCGGAGAGTGCCGGCATTTGAAATGGAGCGGACGCCCTGGACGTTTCACAGCGTCGATTTCCTTCTGCGGCGGGTCACCATATTCGCAGAGCGCACCGGCCTGCATCATCAGTTGATTGAGCTGCTGGTTGAGTGCAACCGGATCAATATCGTCCGACCTATGCCGCACTGGACCGTACCTTTCGGTGAAGCCACCCCTCAGGTCACGCAGCGGCGCACCACCGCGTTGACCCTGGCCTTGTCCACGTCCGCCTCTTGGGCCTGAAAAGCCATCATCAATCTCGACGGCATCGAGTTTCTCGATGGCCCGCGCAATTGCACTCTCTAGATCACCATAGGCATCCTCCGTGACGGTAATGCCCCCCGAAGTCTTAAATGGAACGCGCGCCATAACTCTCCCCTAAAAGTTCAAACTTTGGCGGCTTTTGCAGCTCAGTCAAGCCGTGCCGCGCGGACCCAAGCCACCAGCGCTGCCCGTTCCTCATCGGTCATGTAGGTTAGATTACCCGGCGGCATGGCATGGCTGTAGCCCGATTGCATGGCGATGGTCTCCGCATTCCGCGCGATATCGCCGACCGTTTCAAGATGCACGCCTTTCGGCGCCCAATACATGCCCGCCCAAGCCGGTTCGCGCGCATGGCACATGGCACAGCGGGTCAGCACGATTTCCTCGGCTTGCTCAAACTCGGCTACTTCGATGTAGCGCGTTTCCATTGGCGTCAGAGCGCGCGCCTCTGCGGCCTCATAGCTATTGCTGAGCGGCGCCATGGAGAGGCCGATGATGGCCAGAAACAGGATCGCCGTCACCGCCCATGTCCACCATTGATAACCCCCACGGCTGTGCATCGTGTTGAAGAAATGCCGGATCGTGACCCCCATCAGGAACACCAGCGCTGCAATCAGCCAATTCCATTCAGTAGCGAAAGCCAGCGGGTAATGGTTTGACAGCATGAGAAAAATAACAGGCAAAGTCAGATAGTTGTTATGGGTCGAGCGCAGTTTGGCAATCTTCCCGTATTTGGCATCCGGCGTCCGTCCGGCCTTGAGATCCGCCACCACAATCCGCTGGTTAGGGATAATGATATGGGCCACATTGGCCGTCATGATCGTCGCCGTGAAAGCCCCGAGATGCAAAAGCGCCGCACGGCCCGAAAACACCTGATCGTACCCCCAGGCCATGGCCACCAGGACGATGAACAGCAAAATCATGAGTACGGTGGGGTGCTCACCCAGCGGCGATTTGCACAGCTGGTCGTAAATCACCCAGCCCACCAGGAGGGAACCGCCGGAAATCAAAATCCCTTGCCACAAAGAGATGTCGCTCTTCGACGGATCAAGCAGATATAACTCGCCCCCTGCCCAGTAGAGCACCATTAACAGGGCGGCACCGGACAGCCAGGTCGCATAGCTCTCCCATTTGAACCACGTCAGGTGCTCCGGCATCTCGGATGGGGCCACGAGGTACTTCTGGATATGATAGAAACCACCCCCGTGCACTTGCCATTCTTCGCCATCAGCGGGACCCTGGATATTTCGATTAAGTCCGAGGTCCAGAGCAATGAAATAAAACGAAGATCCGATCCAGGCGATGGCGGTGATCACATGGAGCCAGCGGAAGGCAAACTCAGCCCAGGACCAAAGGATGGCAAGATCGTACATGCCTCTTATCTGACGGGAGGCGCAGGTGATTTGCAAGGGTCGGCGATCCGCTAAATTGCCGCGCCAAAAGAACCTTTTTCCGTTCTGATCTGTTCAAACCCCGCCACCAGCCGGTCCAGAAAAACTTCTCTTGAAAGCCGCTCCGGCAACCCCGTATGGGCGGCGTCCACGATAACGCGCGCTTCACCGAGATGGGCGAGCAACCTATTGATCGCCGAAATTGCCGGGGCGGATGGCGCATCCATCAGCATCAGTGCATGGGCCAAAACGGTATGGCTGGATTTGTCCGCGCGACACGGACGAAACCGCAGCGCCGTACCCGCAAACTTGCGCCCAAACCACTGCACATTATAGGCGCCGTCGCAAAAGGCACCGTCTTGCCATCCCACCGTTGCTCCGTCGCCGAGAGCCTGCTTGATCGGGTCGCATAAACGCGCGTAGGCCGCTGGAATATCAAACGCGCCACCGCTCTCAAAAGTATAGATATGGGTCACGTTCAGAATGCCGCGCCCCTGGGGCGTCGCATCCCCGCCTGTGGCGCGCACATGCACCGGCCAGCCCGCCGCTTCCAGCAATTCCTGCGCCGACGCGAACTGGGGGTTCGCTGCCAATTTCTTCGGCACAACAAGGCTTTGCGAGCCTTCCCACACCTTCAGAAAGTATTTGTCGGGCTGCCGCGCCACCTCTTCGAATAGCCGTGTCTCCCAAGCGAGCGCAGCGCCCGTATCGAGCGTGTCAATCGCAGTCATGGCCAGTGCTCAGCTGCCACGATAGGTCGAGTACCCATAGGGCGAGAGGAGGAGCGGCACGTGGTAATGCGCCTCCTCGCTCATCCCGAACCGGATCGGCACCGTATCGAGAAAAAGCGGATCCGGCGCATCAAGACCCACACGTTTAAGGTACTCACCGGCGAAAAACACCAACTCATAGGTTCCCGCTTTGAACTTCTCCGCAGGCAAAATCGGCGCATCCGTGCGCCCATCGGCATTGGTAACCGTCTCCGCAATCTTCCGATGACTGTTGCCAGAGACCCGGTAAAGCGCAATTTTTAGGCTATCCGCAGGACAGCCCCGTGCCGTGTCGAGCACATGGGTGGTCAAAAAACCGGCCATTTCGGGTCCTCTCCAAAATCTTTTCCGAAAAGAATTGCAAATCCCGTCGAAGAATTTTGTTCTGGCCCAATGAACTCTGGAACGAGGCCGAAGACAAGATGAATGCTCCCCGATACCCGCGCGATATGACCGGCTATGGTGCGACGCCGCCTGATCCGCAGTGGCCGGGCGGCGCACGGATCGCCGTACAGATCGTCGTGAATTACGAAGAGGGTGGCGAGAACAACATCCTCCACGGGGACCCGGCCTCCGAGGCTTTCCTCTCTGAAATCGTTGGTGCTGCCGCTTGGCCAGGCCAACGCCATTGGAACATGGAAACTATCTATGAATATGGCGCGCGGGCCGGTTTCTGGCGCCTTCACCGAATGCTCAAATCCCTTCCGGTGACAGTCTACGGTGTCGCCACCGCCTTGGCTCGGGCGCCCGAACAAGTCGCCGCCATGCGGGCCGCAAACTGGGAGATCGCAAGCCACGGGTTAAAATGGATCGAATACAAGGACATGGACGCCGATGAAGAACGCGCTCAGATGGCCGAAGCCATCGCTCTTCATACGGAGGTGACCGGCAAACGCCCGCGCGGCTGGTATACCGGGCGCACCTCAATGAACACGGTCCAGCTTGCGGCGGAGGAGGGCGGCTTTGCCTATGTCGCCGACAGCTACGCCGATGATCTGCCCTACTGGATCCGCGTCGGCGGGAAGGATCAGCTGATTGTACCCTACACGCTCGACGCCAATGACATGCGTTTCGCCACCCCCCAAGGCTTTAACGCGGGCGATCAGTTCGAAAGTTACCTGAAGGACACGTTCGACACGCTCTATGCGGAAGGGGGCCGCATGATGTCTATCGGCCTCCATTGCCGTCTTGTGGGGCGTCCGGGACGCGCGGCAGCGCTAAAGCGCGTGCTCGACCACATGAGCGGCCTGCATGGTGTCTGGTTCGCCACCCGCGAGCAAATCGCCGACCACTGGGCCGCAACACACCCGCCAAAGGAGGTGGAGCGCCCTTCTGAAATGACCAAGGATCGCTTCATCGAAGCGTTTTGCGGTGTTTTCGAGCATTCACCCTGGATCGCCGAGCGCGCCCATGGACTGGAGCTTGGCCCCACCCACGACAGTGCAACGGGCGTCCATGCCGCATTGGCGCGTATGTTTCGTGCCGCCTCGGAAGACGAACGCCTCGGCGTTCTCCAGGCCCATCCCGATTTGGCGGGTAAACTTGCTGCAGCAAAAAGGTTAACCGATGCATCCACCGCCGAACAGGCCAGCGCGGGACTTGACGCGCTATTCGATAGTGAACGCGCCGAATTCGAGGCGCTGAATACCGACTACACGAGAACTTTCGGGTTTCCCTTCATCATCGCCGTGCGAGATCACAACAAAGCTTCCATTCTAAAGGCATTCCGCGCGCGCCTTCAAAATGACCGCGAGACAGAGTTCAGCGAGGCTTGCCGCCAGGTTGAGCGCATCGCGGAGTTGCGGCTCAAGGACATGCTGGGATGACACGCGAGATCGCGGCAGAACGCTTAACAGCGCAGGCCTTCGCCCCCTATGGCGATGTGCTCGACTGCGAAGGCGCGCCCGACAAGATGATCAACGCGGGGCTTTGCGAGCGGTACCACGACCGCGCCACGCTAGATTTCGGCGATGGCCGCGCCGGGATCAGCCTGTTTCAAGCCGAGTTGCGCGCTTTGCCCTACAGCTTTTCCCTCTTAGAGCGTCATCCCGAAGGTAGCCAAGCGTTCCTGCCCATGAGCGCGGACCCGTTTCTGGTGATCGTGGCCGACGACGAAGGAGGACGTCCGTCCAAACCGCGCGCTTTTCTCACCGCGCCGGGGCAAGGGATCAATTTCCACCGTGGCACATGGCACGGCGTCCTCACGCCGCTCTGTGGCCCCGGTTTGTTCGCTGTGATCGACCGAATAGGCGATGGCGCAAACCTGGAAGAGTTTGAGTTTGACGCGCCTTGGACCGCCAAAGCAGTTGCGCCTTAACCCATGCTCATTTCAATGGCCCAAGTTCGCCGCAAGGGTCTGATGGCTGGCCGCCAGCGGGTCAGCGCTTAAGCCCTCGATGTCAAAGCGTCAGCGGCATCTGTCGGTTGACGTCCTTGTAAAGCAGGTACCGGAACCTCTCCGGTCCGCCTTCGTAGCAAGCTTGCGGGCAAAACGCGCGGAGCCACATGAAATCGCCTGCTTCAACCTCGATCCAGTCGTCATTCAAGCGATACACCGCCTTGCCTTCCAACACGTAGATCCCGTGCTCCATCACGTGGGTCTCGGCAAAAGGAATGGTGCCGCCTGCTTCAAACGTGACGATATTCACGTGCATATCGTGCCGCAGATCGGAGGGGTCAACAAAGCGCGTGGTTTTCCAGAGCCCACGGCTCTCCGCCATAATCTCCGGCGTGATCATCTGCTCATTGGTCACGAAAGGGGGCGGCGTTTCGACACCCTCCACGCGCTGGTAGTGCTTCCGGATCCAGTGAAAATAAACCGGTTCGCTATCAAGATTGCGGAACGACCACGGCATGCCCGGCGGCAAATAAGCATAACTGCCCGGAGTAAGGCGTTGACTATTGCCGTCATAGCTGACGATCCCCGACCCCTGCATGACAAAGATGACCGCCTCGGCATTTGGGTCGTCTTCGGGCCGATCGGACCCGCCACCCGGGCCAACTTCCATCGCCACCTGACTAAAGGTCTCGGCGAACCCGGACATGGGACGCGCCAAAACCCAACCCCGCGTGGCCTCCCAATGGGGGAAGTAGTTGCAGGTAATATCCTTAGACGCGCGCTTCGGAATGAACGCGTATGCCTCCTTGAAGACGGCGCGGTCGGTCACCAGCGTCTTGGGATCGGGCTTGCCGCCCTTCAAAACAGTATATCGCGGCGCCGCCTCTATGCGGCTTTCATTATTCATGTCTTCTTCCTTGCGAAAAACCGTCGAACTTAACGGTTTCCATCCCGGGCGAACCGTCCGGCTTCCTCGGCTGCTTGTCTGAGCGCCTTGGATTTATTGACGGTTTCTTCCCATTCGGCCTCTGCGTCGCTGTCCCAGACCACGCCGCCACCAGCTTGTATATACAGCTTTTTGTCCTTCAGCACAGCGGTTCTGAGCGCGATGCACATATCCATATCGCCACCGGCGCTAAAATACCCTACGCCACCACCGTAAACACCGCGTTTCTCAGGCTCGAGCTCATCAATAATCTCCATTGCCCGGACTTTAGGCGCTCCGGAAACCGTTCCAGCGGGCAATCCGGCCAAAAGGGCCGACAGCGCGTCGTGGTCTTCGGACAAGGTGCCGACCACATTCGAGACGATATGCATGACATGGCTGTAATGCTCGATCACGAATTCTTCCGTTGGATGCACGGTGCCAATCTGCGCCACACGGCCCACATCATTGCGGCCAAGATCAAGAAGCATCAAATGCTCGGCGCATTCCTTTTCATCCCCGAGAAGGTCAGCTTCGAGCGCGCGATCTTCCTCTGGCGTCGTCCCACGTTTGCGGGTGCCCGCGATGGGACGGATAGTGACTTCCTCATCAAACACGCGCACCAGTATTTCAGGGGACGCGCCGATGACCTGAAAGCCGCCAAAGTCGAAATGGAACATGAAAGGCGAGGGGTTCGTTCGCCGCAGCGCCCGGTAGAGTGAAAACGGCGGTGCCGTGAATGACTGCGTCCAGCGCTGCGACGGGACCACCTGAAAAATATCGCCCGCCGCAATATACTCGCGCGCCTTTTCAACGGCCGCTTTATAGTCCTCTTTGGCGAAGTTGGACACCGGGTCCGCGAGCGGCGCATCCTCGCCAAAATCCCGCGCCGCTTCCGGCAGACCGCGTTCCAGATCGCGCACCGCATCCATGACCCGTTCCGCCGCCTGGGCGTAGGCTGCCTTGGCCGACAGCCCGGAGGATACCCAAGCGGGCGAGACCACGATCACCTCGCCCTTGACCCCATCAAGAACGGCGATCACCGATGGCCGGAGGAGGATCGCATCCGGCAATCCAATGGGGTCGGGATTAATGTCAGGCAGATGCTCGACCAGGCGGATCATGTCGTAGCCAAGATAGCCGAACAGCCCTGCAGAAGCGCCGGGGAGGTCCACCGGCAGGGTAATCCGGCTTTCCTCGATCAATGCACGGAGTGATGTGAGCGGGTCGCTCGTTTCCTCGACAAAACTGTCGCGATCAAAGCGCGCATGACGGTTGAGCCGGGCCGTTTTGCCGTGGCATTCCCAAACAAGGTCGGGCTTCATCCCAACAATCGAGTAGCGTCCGCGCACTTCGCCACCGGTAACACTCTCCAGGATGAAACTGTCCGCCTGCGCGCCCGTCAGCTTCAGTTTCAGCGAGACCGGCGTGTCGAGATCGGCTGCAAGGCGCGCATAGACGATTTGGTTTTCGCCTGCCGCATAGCCTTTTGCGAAAACCTCATATGAGGGATCGAGTGCCATCACATGCCGCCATGGCCACCCGTGCCAAGGAAGGCAGCAGAGTTGACGGCGTTGATCGCGGCTTGGTTTATGTCGGCACCGGCCTCGTCCACCAAGGCTTCGGTGTAAGCATTTGTAATCGCAGTGGCAAAGGATGCCGCCGTCTCAGCCGCAAAACGCTCTTTCAGCAGAACAGCGTCTGGCGTCGCGCTGTCCGCCGCGATGATCGCGTCGAGCCGCATGAGCCATGCATCCCCATCATCGGCGACAACCGCCGCACCATCGGCATCAAGCTCAAACAGGGCTGTGAGGAATGCGGGCGGCGTACCTTCCACAAAGCTGTCACGGGTCAGGCCCCGATTGACCGACAGGTCCAAATCCATGCCAGCCATCTCTCTACCGGCGCGCAACTCTTCAGCCAGCCCGTCAGCCAGCGCCTCCAGCGCGTCCTGTGTGCTTGCCTGGGTCCAGGCTTCGGTGACCGCGTCCCGCACCTCGTCCAAGGGAAGCAAAGCCGGTTCGCGCACCTCATCGACCACCAACGTGACGATGCCGCCATCTTCAAGCTCGATCACCTGACCGAAATCGCCGGGGTTCGCCTGCGCTGCTGCGACACGGAATTCCTGATACGCAGCAATGTCGTCAAAAACGTCTACATTCCACTCGATAGTGCCTTCTTCGAGGCCGGTACGCTCGGCGATCAAGGCTGTATCTGCGCCCCCGGCGAGCAGGTCCTCAACCTCCGCAATCATCTCGGTGATCATGCGCCGCGCCCGGTCAGCCGCCGCTTCCGGCGCCAGGGTGTCCCGCGCGTCCATAAAGTCGACATTGGTCGCGGCAAGAATGCCGTTCATCCGGTAGATGGCAGGTCCGAGCGACGATTGCAGCGGCCCAACCACATCCGGTTCCATAAGGGCGAAAACGTCCGCGCCCACGCTGCCCAAATCGGCCTCGGACACATCGCCCATATCGATATCGTTCAAATTGAGACCGCGCTCGGCGACTAGCGCGTCAAAGGTAATCTCTCCGCTATCAAGTCGCGCCTTTGCGGCCTCCGCATCCGATTGCGTGGAAAACACCAGCCGCTCCACGAGCCGCCGTTCGGGGCTCACGAACTCGGCGATCCGTGTATCGTAGAGGGCGCGTATCTGGTCATCGCTCACCTCGATTGTCGGCGCCAGCATATCCGGTGTGAGCCAAGCGTAGCGGATCACTTTTGTTTCGGGTTGCGTAAAGTCTTCGGGGTTCTCCTGATGGAACGCAGACAGTTCCTCCTCGGTGGGCGCGGGTATCTCTTCCGTCAAATCCCCTGCCGTGAGGCGCGCCCAAGTCACATCGCGGATCTCCCGCGCATGGTTGAACAGCGTATCGGTAAAGATATCGGGCGTTGAGATACCGGACCCAATCGCGCGCCGTACCATCTCGGAAGCAATATCAGCCCGCACCGTTTCTTCGAAATCACGCGGGTTTGTCCCGCTCTGGCGTAGCGCCATCTCATACACGGTGCGATCAAAACCGGCGGCACTCTGGAACGCCGGAAAACCTTGAATTTCCTCACCGACAATCTCGTCTCCAGCAGAAAGACCTGCGCTTTTCGCCTCATTCTCAAGGGCAGCGGCGGCGATGATCTGGCCTAGCGCCAAACGGTCAAGCCCAAGGGCCTGTGCGGTCTGAAAATTCACCGGCTGGCCCATTTGCTGCTGAAAGGCGCTCATCTGGTTTTGGACGGCCCGGGCATATTCGTCGGCAGTGATCTCCACATCGCCCACTTCCGCGACCGTCGTGACCGAGTTCCCGAACTGCGTCACGCCAAAGCCACCGAGCGACAGGATCAAAAGACCCATGATGACCCACATGCCTGCGCCCATACCCTGTTTCTTCGCCATAGTTCCGGTCCGTGTTGGAAAGATCGACAGGTGGTAACGCGGGCAGGGGATCAGGGCAAGACCACCCGGTGCCCTACGCGTTCAAATTACGGTATAATCAATCTGTCCCGCGATAGGGCTCGACATATTGCAACGCCATATCCCATGGGAAGAAAATCCACGTGTCTTGGCTGACGCCGGTGATAAACGTGTCCACCATCGGTTCCCCCTTGGGCTTTGCATAAACGGTGGCAAAATGCGCGTTTGGATATTGCTTGCGCACCAGTTCCAACGTTTTGCCGCTATCCACCAAATCATCGACCACCAGAATACCGGTACCGTCCCCCATCATTGCTGCGTCGGGTGATTTGAGCACCTCCGCCTCGCCCTGGCTTTGGTGATGATAGGATTGCACGCTGATCGTATCGACAACGCGCACATCGAGTTCCCGCGCAACAATCATCGCGGGCGCCATGCCTCCTCGCGTGATCGCCACAATCGCGCGCCACCGCCCGTCATCGGGACCCCTGCCATCGAGCCGCCAAGCCAGCGCCCGGCTGTCCCGGTGCATCTGGTCCCAAGAAACGTGAAACCCTTTCTCATGCGGCAAACGATCGGTCATGCGATACTCCCTGTCATTGGCGCTTCTCTTAGCGGGGCCGCGTCAGCGGGTCCAGTGATCGCTCTTTGGCCAGAAACGCTCAACAATTTTCGATGTGAGAACCAACAAAACAAGGTTGAGCGCGAACACCCCCGTCACCGCAGTGACAAAAGTGGATAGATTGCTGTAGTTTGGCATGCCGCGCCCATGGGCGAGAGACGCCACCAGGCTCGCGCCCACAATCGCCGCGACCGAAATGGCCGCCCGCATCATCGCCTCACGCGTCGCCGCATGGCCGACCCCGAAAACGGCCAGGCTCGGCGCGATCAGGTAAAGCAAGCCCGGATCGCCGGTTGCGGCCGTGCGATCCCCGGCAATGAGATAGAGGCTGACAATCAGGGCAGCGAAGGCAACGCGGCTCCGCGCCAGCGGAGACAGGTCCTCGAACATTCAGCCGCGCGTCATATCTGGCGCATCGGGATTCTTCATGCCGATCACATTATAGCCTGCGTCAACATGGTGAATTTCACCGGTCGTGCCCGCGCCAAGATCAGACAACAGATAAAGCGCGGCACCACCCACATCCTCAATGGTGACATTCCGCCGAAGCGGCGCATTATTCTCGTTCCACTTCAGAATATAGCGGAAATCACCGATGCCGGAGGCGGCAAGCGTCTTGATCGTGCCCGCGCTGATCGCATTGCACCGGATGCCATCGCGGCCCAAATCTTCGGCGATATATTTTACAGAGGTCTCAAGCGCCGCCTTACACACGCCCATCACATTGTAGTGCGGCATCACCCTTTCAGCGCCCGAATAGGTGAGCGTCAAAAGTGACCCACCATCCGTCATCAAGGGCGCGGCCCGCCTGCAAATATCTGTGAACGAGAATACCGAGATATCCATCGACATCGCAAAATTGTCGCGACTGGTGTCAACATACCGCCCACGCAACTCATTTTTATCTGAAAAACCAATGGCATGCACGACGAAGTCAAGCTTGCTCCAGCGATTCCTCACGGCGTCGAACAGGGCATCCACGCTGGCACGGTCGCCCACATCACAGGGGACAACAAAATCCGAACCCAGTTGCTCGGCTAATGGACCAACCCGCTTTAGAAGCGCTTCCCCCTGATAGGAAAAGCACAACTCCGCGCCATGGTCTGCCAGCATCTTGGCAATGCCCCAGGCAATCGACTTGTCGTTCGCCAGCCCCATGATCAGGCCGCGCTTTCCGGCCATCAATGCTGTGGTCATTTCTTTCCCTCGACCCATTTACCGTTATGCGGTGTTATGACAAGAAACGCCCTCCATCAAGCCTGGCACCTGAGAGGACAGATGAGCGACCGAAGTGGTATTTTCGCGGGCGACGACCCGTTTCAACTTGCAAAAGAATGGTTGGCGGAAGCCCAGAAAAGCGAACCAAACGACCCCAATGCAATTGCCATGGCAACGGTTGATGCGGAAGGTCGACCGAATGTGCGCATGGTGCTGTTAAAGGACATCGAAGACGACGCTTTCGTGTTCTACACCAATTACGACAGCCAGAAAGGCCAGGAACTGGCAGTGACCCCATATGCTGCATTTGTCCTGCACTGGAAGTCGCTCCGGCGGCAATTGCGGGTTCGCGGCAGCGTCATGCGTGAGGATGGCCCGAAGGCCGACGCCTATTTCGACAGCCGCAGCTTGAAAAGCCGGATCGGCGCAATAGCCTCACAGCAATCGCAAGCTCTTGAAAGCCGCTCGCACCTCATGGCAGCGGCCACCAAAGTTGGCGTCCAGCAGGGGCTACATCCTAAGCGTCCCGACAATTGGGGCGGGTTCCGGATCACACCCTTCGAGATCGAATTTTGGGCAGATGGGGATTTCCGCCTACACGACCGTTTCCGGTGGACGCGCGCAAACGAAGCCGATACGTGGGACATCCAACGGTTGTACCCGTAATGAAAAACTGCACGAAAAACCGGCGAATGGCACGTATTCAACATAGACAAAAAGGGTCTCGTCGGACCAAACTCGCGTAAAAATTGGGAAAAAGACCCCGAGGGATGATGCAAGAGATGACCGACGCCGAAAATGACGGGGCGCGCGTCACTGGGACTGTAAAGTGGTTCGATCCGTCGAAAGGCTTCGGCTTTGTCGTGTCCGACGATGGCGGTCCGGACATACTTTTACACGCCAATGTTCTACGGAATTTTGGTCAGTCTTCTGTGGCCGATGCCGCGGGTATTAGTATAATTGTTCAGGAAACTGCACGGGGCATTCAAGCTGTGGAGGTTCTCAGCATTGAGCCGCCTGCCGCTGAATTCGACGAAATGCCGGTGGCCGGTGGTGAAATCGCCGAGCCCGTTGACCTGACATTGCCGCTTGAGCCAGCTCGCGTGAAGTGGTTCGACAAAGCCAAGGGATTTGGCTTTGCGAATGTCTTTGCGAGAGGGGAAGACGTGTTCCTACATATTGAGGTCTTGCGCCGTTCGGGACTTGCAGATTTGCAACCTGGCGAAGCCGTGTCGTTGCGTGTTGTCGACGGTAAACGCGGACGCATGGCAACCCAGGTCACCTCGTGGGAAGCCGCGCTTCGCACGGATGAGACGTGATACGTCACGCTTTTCTTTTTCTTCTCATTTCAACTAGTTTCGCCCTTGCAGAATGCGATGAGGCGCGAGTCGATTTGCGGGGTGATTGGGGTCAAGCGCGGTTCACGGTAGAGGTGGCCGACACCCCCAGCGAACGGTCGCTAGGACTGATGCATCGGGAAAGCATGCCACAAAGCGCGGGCATGCTTTTCGTCTATGACGCGCCGCAACGGGTGTCTTTCTGGATGCGCAACACACTCATTCCTTTGGACATGGTATTTCTGGACGAAAAAGGCCTCGTCGCCTCGATCCACGAAAACGCCGTTCCGCTCGACGAGACGAGCATCTTCGGCGGTGACCACATCCAATACGTTTTGGAGATTAACGGCGGCTTGGCCGCTCGCCTTGGGATCATAGTGGGAAGCGAGTTACGCCACCCCGCACTTGGCAATGACGCCGCATGGGGCTGCGAATAAATCACATCGTGTTCAGGCCGCCCGCAGAAAGCGCCCGATAGGATCATCCGATCTGTTGACTATGCCATTGCCAAAACGGCAAATGTCAGAGGCCTTGGCATTGACGCCTCGTTCATTCAGAATCGACGTTCCTTTCGCTTTGAGCCAATCGGTTTTACTGTAGTAAAGCGAAGCCAGTACGGCTTGCCGGCGTACACCTTGTGTGTTGGCAGCGATTTCGCCGGCTCTATCAATCGAGACTGAAGAAAGACCTGGGCAATCCCGGGCAACCTCGACCGCCGCGACATAGCTGCCTACGAAGTCTCCCGTTGCACCTTCCGGTTCCAGACTTCCGGCGCATGCGCTGAGGGCAACAAAAGATAGGCTGCAAAGTAGTCTACGATAGGACGAGTTCCGCATATATCACCTTTTGAAATGTCTTCGCGCCGGGTCCGGCGGTGAGTGTTTCACACTAAGTACAGGCACATGGTTTAAAGCGATGAATCCGGCGCAAAACCGGCAGCTTTCAGGTGATTTTGCATGAGACGCGATTTAGATTTGCGCAGCGCGGATTTACTCGCTAGGACAACGCAAGTGGCGGGGCGTGGCGCAGCCTGGTAGCGCACCTGTTTTGGGTACAGGGGGTCGTGAGTTCGAATCTCGCCGCCCCGACCACTTCTAAAACTGGTTGGATTGAACCGTCATGTGCCGAATGCGTAGGCGCCCGGATATTTCTGCCTTTCATGTGACCCTTGATCGAACTGACCAAACCCTGCTTGCGATCAGAGCGCCTAAGTCGGGCGTCTTGCCACCCGCGCAGCACCGGCATCATCGCAAAGAACTCAAAATTTTCTTCGCCGCGACGGCGCTGGATTACAGCAATTCCGAAACGGGCGGTAACGGCCACAGTTTCGCCACATAATGTGCCTTGTGAGCGCAGGCGGCTAAGATGTTGTGTCCACTCCGTTTTCGCGGCACACTGTTTCCGCCTAGGAAATAGTCCGCCGACGTCAACCAAAAAAAGTGACGAAATTGTGAAAAACGGCGTTGACGAATCCAGCCCACCTACGTCAAGTTGTGTGGGCTGACCGGGAGAACCACTACATCTTGTGGCGTTCAGCACAGGGACAAAGAATTCATCTCACTCACTCCAGCCGAGGGGTGTTTGGCGTTCGCAATTGCGGCCCGTTAGAGGTGTTGTTTTTTGCCCAGAGCCTCCCGATCAGCGCAATTGTAATCACGGGCAACGTCAACAGGCGAGCCCTCCCAAAAAACGGGAACGCGGGGCATGAAAATCGAACGCACCTTTACCGAGGCAGGTAAGGACGCTTATGCGAGCATTGAATTCACAACAACATCGAGCGAGATCCGGAACCCGGATGGCACGGTCGTCTTCAAGTTGGATGACGTGGAAGTGCCTGCGTCATGGAGCCAAGTGGCCTCTGACGTCATTGCTCAAAAGTACTTCCGTAAAGCGGGCGTACCTGCGGCGCTGAAGAAGGTACGCGAAAAGGGCGTCCCATCGTTCTTGTGGCGATCCGCTCCGGACGAGAAAGCGCTGAGCAAACTGCCCGAGGGCGAACGCTTTGGCGGCGAAGTCAAAGCGAGCCAGGTCTTCGACCGTCTCGCGGGCGCCTGGGCCTATTGGGGCTGGAAGGGCGGCTACTTCACCACCGAAGAAGACGCGCGCGCCTATTTCGACGAGATGCGCTATATGCTGGCAACGCAGCGTGCGGCACCGAACTCCCCCCAATGGTTCAACACCGGCCTGCATTGGGCTTATGGCATCGACGGCCCCAGCCAGGGGCACCATTATGTCGACTACAAGACAGGCAAGCTGACCAAATCGGACAGCGCCTATGAGCACCCCCAGCCCCATGCTTGCTTCATCCAGTCTTGCGCGGATGATCTCGTAAACGATGGCGGCATCATGGACCTCGGGGTCCGCGAAGCACGGCTCTTCAAATACGGGTCCGGCACGGGCACCAATTTCAGCCACCTACGCGGCGAGGGCGAAAGCCTGTCGGGCGGTGGCAAGTCTTCCGGTCTGATGGGCTTCCTGAAGATCGGCGATCGCGCGGCCGGTGCGATCAAATCAGGCGGGACCACTCGTCGAGCAGCCAAGATGGTGATCGTTGACGCCGATCACCCTGACATCGAAGACTTCATCAATTGGAAAGTCATTGAGGAGCAGAAAGTCGCGTCGATCGTTGCCGGCTCGAAGATGCACGAGCGCGAGCTCAATGGCATCTTCGCAGCGATCAAGGCGTGGGACGGGGACGAGGCACACGCCTTCGACCCGACCAAAAATGACGCGCTCAAATCGGCCATTCGTTCGGCGAAGAAAAGCGCCATCCCGGAAACATATGTAAAGCGCGTGCTCGACTATGCACGCCAGGGCTACGCGTCAATTGAGTTTCCGACCTATGACACCGACTGGGATTCGGAAGCTTATTCAAGTGTTTCCGGCCAGAACTCAAACAACTCGATCCGCGTAACCGACGCTTTCCTGCAAGCGGTCAGGGACGACGCGGATTGGGACCTGACCAACCGTAAGGATGGCAAGGTCGCCAAGACCATCAAGGCGCGCGATCTCTGGGAACAAGTGGGCCACGCCGCTTGGGCTTGTGCCGACCCAGGCATCCAGTACCACGACACCGTCAACGCTTGGCACACATGCCCCGACGATGGCGAAATTCGCGGCTCGAATCCGTGTTCCGAGTACATGTTCCTCGACGACACGGCCTGTAACTTAGCCTCGATGAACCTGTTGACCTTCTATAAGGACGGCAAGTTCGCAGCGGAAGATTACGTGCATGCAACGCGCCTCTGGACAGTGACACTCGAAATCTCCGTCATGATGGCGCAGTTCCCCTCCAAGGAAATCGCGCAGCGCAGCTATGACTTCCGGACGCTCGGCCTGGGCTACGCGAATATCGGCGGCTTGCTGATGAACATGGGCTACAGCTACGACAGCGACGAGGGCCGCGCCCTGACCGGCGCACTCACCGCGATCATGACGGGCGTGTCCTACGCGACGTCTGCCGAGATGGCCGCAGAGCAGGGCGCCTTTCCGGGCTATGCCAAGAACGCTGACCACATGTTGCGCGTCATCCGCAATCACCGCCGCGCCGCCTATGGCGAGACGGGTGGCTACGAAGAGATGAACGTCAACCCGGTGCCGCTCGATCTCGTCAACTGCCCGGACAAGAAGCTGACCAAGATGGCCGGCAAGGCGTGGGACGAAGCGCTGAAGCTCGGCGAGAAGCACGGCTACCGCAACGCGCAAGCTACCGTGATTGCACCGACGGGCACCATCGGTCTGGTCATGGACTGCGACACCACGGGCATCGAGCCGGATTTCGCTCTGGTGAAATTCAAGAAGCTTGCGGGTGGCGGTTATTTCAAGATCATCAACCGCTCCGTGCCTGCAGCGCTTGAAACGCTGGGCTACAGCTCCAGCCAGGTTGAAGAGATTGTGTCCTACGCCGTTGGTCACGGCACAATCGGCAATGCGCCGGGCATTAACCACACCTCGCTCATCGGGCATGGGTTTGGCAAAGCCGAGCTCGACAAGATCGAGGCGGCGCTTCCGAGTGCTTTTGATATCCGCTTCGTCTTCAACCAGTGGACGCTGGGCGAAGAGTTTTGCACCGGCACACTCGGCATTCCCGCCGACAAACTGGTGGACCCGAGCTTCGACCTGCTGAAGCATCTCGGCTTCTCAAAGGCGGATATCGATGCGGCGAACGACCATGTCTGCGGGACGATGACCCTCGAAGGCGCGCCTTTCCTCAAGGAAGAGCACTACTCCGTCTTCGATTGCGCCAACCCGTGCGGCAAGAAAGGCAAGCGCTTCCTCAGCGTCGACAGCCACATCACCATGATGGCCGCCGCGCAATCGTTCATCTCCGGCGCGATCTCCAAAACGATCAATATGCCGAACGACGCCACCATCGAGGACTGCAAGGAAGCCTATGAGTTGTCCTGGTCCCTCGGCGTCAAGGCCAACGCGCTCTACCGTGACGGCTCGAAACTGTCGCAACCGCTGTCGGCCGCTCTGGTCGAAGATGATGACGAGGCAGCCGAAGTGCTCGAAAGCGGAACACCGGCCGAAAAGGCACAGGTGCTGGCCGAGAAGATCATCGAGAAAGTGGTCATCAAGGAAGTCGCCGCGCGCCACCGGGAAAAAATGCCCGAACGTCGCCGGGGCTATACCCAAAAGTCCATCGTCGGGGGGCACAAGGTCTATCTCCGCACCGGTGAATACGAGGACGGCAGCCTCGGCGAGATCTTTATCGATCTTCACAAGGAAGGCTCGGGCTTCCGCGCGATGATGAACAATTTCGCGATCGCGGTGTCCGTCGGCCTGCAATATGGTGTGCCCCTTGAGCAGTTTGTGGACAGCTTCACGTTCACCCGGTTCGAACCGGCGGGCATGGTGCAGGGCAACGATTCGATCAAGAACGCCACATCGATCCTCGACTATGTGTTCCGCGAGTTGGCGATCAGCTATCTCGACCGAACGGATCTCGCCCATGTGAAGCCCGACGGCTTGACCTTCGACGAGATCGGGCGTGGCGAAGAAGAGGGCGTTAGCAACTTCAAGGAGATGCCGGGCACCGGCGGGTCCTCGCAATTCGAGGTGCTTAAAAAGGTCGTCTCGGCGGGCTACACACGGGGCCGGGTGCCCCAGGAACTCGTTGTCGTTGACGGCGGCGTCGGGGCCACGGCTTTCGCCGGCAGCTCCGATCCCTCCGCCGCTCTGCAAACGCTGGTGCCCGATGTGGTCAGCCCACCGGTGCCCGACATCACCACGGGTTCGGGCACGATCACCATGGACGCCCGCACCAAAGCCAAGATGCAGGGCTACGAGGGCGACCCCTGCGGCGAATGCGGCAACTACACGCTGGTCCGCAACGGCACCTGCATGAAGTGCAACACCTGCGGAGCGACAAGCGGGTGTAGTTAAGGAAACAGGTCGGTGATGTGGCCCGGACCGCAGGTTCGGATCGCACCCGACCCTCCCCCCGGGAGGGTGCGATGCACCCACCCAGGGTCGGGCGCAATCCTTGGTTTTGAGGTGGGCCCGCAGAATGAAGACGTGGCGGGATTCTGCAGATCGCACAGCGATCCGCTCTATCCCGCTCCGCAGGTTTCTGACGAAACCCGCGGGAATAGGGTGGGGCGGCCTCAACCGTCTCCCCACTCGAACAGGGGCTGGCTTCCCCCGGATCTCTGATCCGATGCCAGCCTGTCGGGAGGCGCTGCCTTTCGATGTGGGATGGGTGCGCTCATCCTGAACGCGGGTCAGGCCGCAGGCAGAAACCGGGCGGTACACAAAGAGTGAGCCTGACAAGCGAAACTGGGGTCTCTTTCGGGAGGCCCCATTTTCTTTGGGTTAGGGCAACGCCGCCTCAACCGCGCCGGTGATCTTACGTGAAAGTGGAGAGGTCACGGAACGCCACGTCTGCAAAAGCGTCCCATCCGACCCGATCAAGACCTTGTCGAAATTCCAAAGCGGCGTGAAACCTGCCACGTCTTGCAGTTGCCGATAGAACGGATGCGCATCTCTGCCGGTCACAGGGGTGATCGTCGCCATGGGCAACGTCAAGCTGAAGTTTACCTCACAGAAGTCTTTCACGGCGTCGTTCGAGCCAAGCTCCTGAAGAAAGTCATTCGAAGGCACCGCAAGCACCACTAAACCCGCGTCCGCATAGCGATCTTGCAGCGTCTGGAGCGCATCATATTGGTGGGTGAAGCCACAACGTGATGCCGTGTTGACCACAAGAACCGGTGCGCCGCGCCAATCCTCAATATTCAATATACCGCCGTCGATGGAGGCGAAAATGCCTGTCAGCGGCTGAGACGCCGCGGCGGTTGCGCCAAGGCTGAAAGCGAGAGAGGTCAAGAGTGTTTTCATGCCTGTAATACGCTCCAAGGCCAGAATTGGATGAAGCCTTCGCCCGTTAGATACTGCGGTGAACAGTCGCAAATGAGCGCTCGGAGCTTGAAGAACCCGGCGCGAGTTTACCTTTGCATCACGTGAGCGCTCTACGGGTGCGAAAAAAATCCAAACGCGCCGTGCGCACGTACAAAAAGTATTAACGGCCGAATGTGGTGCAGCCCATTGACGCCGCCGACGCACTGCCAACCAGGTTCGGGACACAGGCAGTACGGGCGACGCAAGATCGATCAGGCACCAAGGGAACATTACGGGTTTTGAAGAGAGATATAGGTGTGCAGTCAGTGATGGATGGAGATCTGGCCAAGAACAAACCCGCCGGTGGCACAGATGCGGAAGAGCAAGCTCGGCTCTTAAAGGTGCTGGGCAATCCGTGGCGTTTGCAAATCGTCTCGTTGCTCGCGGAAAGACCGCGTCAGGTTGGCGAGATCGAGGAAGCGCTCGAGTTGGGCCAAGCCTACGTATCGCAGCAACTGGCGCGCCTCCGCACGGAAGGCGTTGTCGAAGGGGATCGGAGCGGACGCGCAGTGCAATACCGAATTGTGGACGCGCGCATTCAACCTGTGCTACAAGCCTTGCGTCGTTAGCGGACTGCTCAACAATCTGGCAGGGTGGGCAAGATATTGCCAGCTGTCCGTTAAAAGGCCCGCAGTTTGATGTTAAGGAGGGGCAAATTACGGGTCACATCAAGGGAACGGCCCATATACTGGGTCACATAAATGGAGGAGAGTATGACCAAGCCCGCCGTCAACAAACCTACCCCAAACCTGTTCAAAGGCGTTTCCACCCCAAAAGTACCGCTTCGCGTTGTCGAAAAGTTTGATGCGCGCGACGATAAAGACGAAGCGCACAGCCCCTACAAGTCAGAAGTTGCCCATGACGTCGAAGAGATGTGGGACAACGTGCCGATCTAGACAATTGGTAAAGAACGACGCTTGAGTTTTTGTACCCGTGGCGCTTAAGAACAGCCATGGGACGGGAACAACAGGTCGCGCCAACGCAAAAGGTCACAAGCGAACGCCGCGCTGGTGTGCTTGTGATTACCCTCGATAATCCTCCGACGTCATCGCTGGCGTCGGACGTGCGCACCGGTATCGCGGCGCATCTTGACCTTCTTGACCAGGACGCTGATCTCCGCGGCGCTGTCATCACGGGCGTCTCCGGAAGCTTCGCCACGGGCGCTGGACTGTCGGAGCAAGCACCGCTCGGCACGCCGACCCTAGCGGAGATTTGCGACCGCATCGAAGCCATGGACGTGCCCATCGCCGTCGCCATTGATGGCCCCGCCTTGGGGGGCGGGTTGGAGTTGGCGCTCGCGGCCCATGCGCGTCTCGCATCACGGCATGCCCGGCTCGGAGCACCCGACATCACTATCGGACTTGTCCCTAATGCCGGGGGCACGCAACGCCTGCCAAAAGTCATTGGCGGTGTTGCAGCGCTGAAGCTCCTGTTGAGCGGTAAGGCGCTGCCGGCAGATGCAGCGCAAAAGATTGGTCTCGTCGACACGCTCGTTGACGACTCACTGATTGATGCAGCGGTGTCCCATGTCCTGTCGCTTGCCGAGGGAGGTACGCCTCTTGTGCGCAACTCGATCCGCCGCGATCGCTTGGGCGAGGGGGGCGCCTTTCTGGAGGCTGTCTCGAGCTACCGCAAAGCCGCCCATGACGGACCGCTCGACGCGCCCACGCGCATGATTGAGTGCATCGAAGCGGCGTTACTCTTGCCCTACGATATCGGGCGCGGGCTGGAAGAGGCGGCCCATGACGATCTGGTTCACTCCGAGCATTCCAAATCACTACGGTACATCTTCGGCGCTGAGCATCGCCTGCAATCGGCCACCAAATGGGAAGGGCGCGTCGCATCGCGGAGCGTCACCGGCGTCACCGTCGTTGGTGCCCGTGGGCTCGGCGCCGAGGTTGCGGTGCAGTGCCTCGACGCCGGTTTCAAAGTAACGGTCGCCGAGGTTGACGAAGAGGCCCTGGAAGAAGGCACCAGCCGCATCATTGGCCATTTCGATGCCCGCGTCGCGTCCGGGGCAATGACCGAAGAAGCCGTGGAGAATGTGCTGGACCGTATGCATGCCGTGGCCGGTTACCACCAGGTGGCCGCCGCGGATGTGGTAATCGACCCGATGCCGCTTCTGACCAAGGCGCGCGTTGCAGCGCTGGATGCGGCGATGAAGGCAGGCGCGGTTCTTGTGCTCGGCTGCGAACGGGTGGACATCGGTACCGTTGCATCGAAGACGGGACGCGCGGCGGATGTCGTTGGCATGCGGTTTTTTCCCGGCATTCGCAAAAACCGCTGCGTCGAAGTTGCCACCACCGATGAAACCGGCCCGAGAGCCATTGCGACGGCGCGCGCGCTCGCGCGAAAGCTCGACCGGTTGATCGTTGAGACAGCCCCCGGCAAGCACGCCATTGGGACAACCCTACTCGAAGCGCTCCATGCGGCGGCCGATCTTTGTCTCGAAGACGGTGCGCAGGTGGAGCAGATCGATGCCGCGCTAAAAGGCTGGGGCTTACCTTTCGGCTCCTTCGCCTGGCGCGATCTGACGGGTATCAAGCGCCTTTCCGCCCCCCATGGATTGGAAGGCCAACGGGGCGGGGGGATCGACCCTGTTCTGGTCTCAACCGGGCGGCTCGGCATGGCCGCAGGGTGCGGTTACTACCTCTATAAGCAGCGGGGTGTTGCTGGAGTGCCCGACCCGGACGTCCAGAAAATGATCGAGGCCGACCGGATCGCTAAGGAAATCCGCCTGCGACGCTTGTCCGACCGTGACATACGCGCGCGCTGCGTCGCCGCCATGGCGAATGCAGGCGCGCATCTGTTGCAGGATGGTACGGCCAAACGCGCAGAAGATATCGATATGGTCGCCATCCACGGGTTGGGTTTCGCGCGCCGAACAGGTGGCGTCATGTTTGCGGCTGATCTTCTGGGGCTCGATGATGTGGTCAAACACGTGACCACCATGTCATCGGAGACGGCGCGTATCGCACCGCCCGCACCGCGACTTTTGGAGCTGGCAGAAAGTGGCGGGCGGTTCACCGACCCCGACCAAACCCCGCAAGCGTAACGGAAGACGCTTCGACGTACGGCGCTAGCTCAGGAATATCCCTACGACCACCACCATCAGACCGAATGCAGACAGCAAAAGCGCGCCGAGATTGAGGGCAACGACTTTTTGCAGCTCGGCCTTCAGGGCCTCGTCATCGATGTCACGACGGCGCGCACGCTGCACTTTGACGATGCAGTAAATCAGTCCCGCAAGCCCCAACAGCGTGATGAGCGCACCGATCCAAATCAGGTATTCCATGTGGTTCACGCCCCCGGTCCGATCCACAGGTCGGGTAAACTGCAGGGCCAGTCAGATCAACCCTTGCGACGGGTTCTAGGGCCGCGTATCGAGACGGTCCCGACAGTTGAGGAGAGGCAAATGGATGAGCCCGTCATCGAGCAAAGCTACCGTGTCACCGCAGATGAATTGCGTCAGTTCATCGAGCGGTTCGAGCGCCTTGAAGCCGAAAAGCGCGACATCGCGGATCAGCAGAAAGAGGTCATGGCGGAGGCCAAAGGGCGAGGTTACGACACAAAAGTCATGCGCAAGGTGATTGCTCTCAGGAAACGCGACAAGGACGACATCGCCGAAGAAGAGGCGGTGCTTGACATGTATAAAGAAGCCCTGGGCATGTAGCATCACTCTCAAAAGTCTCGCATGCGAAACTTTTTTGTTTACTTTCAGTTATTTAGTATTGAGATTTGGTTGATCTCCCGACCGCAGATCAACGAGCGGTTAACGGGGCGTCGCCACCGGCCCCGACAAACAAAGTGGGGCCAGTGGATTGTAATTGTGCCTCAGGCGAGGGTCGTTTCGATCTCGATATTGCCCTGCGTCGCGTTGGAATAGGGGCAGATGAAATGTCCACGTTCGACGATCTTTTCAGCCACGGCGCGGTCGACGCCTGGCATCGTGACGGTCAGGGCGACCTTGAGCCCAAACCCGCCGTCGCTGCGCGGGCCGATACCGACCTTGGCCTCAACCTTGGCGTCATCAGGCACGTCGCCAAGCTTTTCTGACTGCGCAGCGAAGCGCATGGCACCGAGATAGCAGGCGGCATAGCCGGTCGCGAATAGTTCCTCCGGGTTATGTCCCGCACCCGAGCCGCCCAGTTCCGTGGGGCTTGTCATGGTGACGGTGAGCATACCCGAGGCGAGACCGGCAAGGCCATTGCGGCCGCCGCCCGTTGCGTAAGCCTCGGTCCAGTATTTTACATCTACGGTCATGGAATCCTCCTTGTAAGCGATTTATTTGTGCGCGATTTATATCGAAGAAGCTATGCAGTCAAGAGCTTGCAAACAAATCGTGTGCGATCTAAATCATCCCACATGACAGTTGCTCCCAACGATATGATTTGTTTTGCGCTCTATTCGGCGAGCCATGCGATGCAGCAAACCTACCGGGACCTTCTGGACCCTCTTGGTCTAACATATCCGCAATATTTGGTCATGACGGTTCTTTGGGCGGCGGAAGAGCCGCCGAACGTCAAGGATATCGGTGCGGCGGTACAGCTTGATTCGAGCACTTTGACGCCTCTGTTGAAACGACTGGAAGCGTCGGGGCTGATCAAGCGGGAGCGCGATGCGCGGGACGAACGCCAGGTGCGGATTTCGTTGACGAAGGAAGGTCGAGGCCTGCAAGAGGCGGCGCGCGCGATCCCCAGTTGCATTCAGGAACGCACGGGCATGTCAGCTGCGGCCATTGAGCGACTCAAGGATCAAGTCCTGCAATTGACGTCCCACCTGCGGGCTCAAACGGACAAATAACGGACAAAACCGCCTTCTCAGACCGGTCGGCCGGAATTTTTCCGCAAAAACCATACTGATCAGATATATTTACAGTTGAATGTGTCAATCAAAATTGTCACAGTGGCTCTACCGATCGTGCCCGCCGGTTGGGAGTGAGTGTGCAATCCGTAGAACGGTACGGTGCGCGTCGCGCTCCTTAAACGCAACCAACGAGGAGATCGGTGATGTCCGACGATCCTGAAAAAGTCTGGCCAACCGGCCTGACGCTGCGCGAGGCGGAAGAGGTGCACAGCTATCTCATCGACGGCACGCGTGTCTTTGGCGCAATCGCCCTTTTGGCCCACATCCTCGTCGCGGCAGCGACACCGTGGCTCGGGTAAGGGAGGTCAACCATGAATAATGCAAAGATGTGGCTCGTCGTGAAGCCGACCGTGGGTGTGCCGCTGTTTCTCAGCGCCGTGGCCATCGGTTCATTTGCCGTTCACGTCGCCGTTCTGACCAATACGTCTTGGGTGAACGACTTCCTGCAAGGCAAGGAGCTTGGTTCCGGCGATATGGAAGCCGCAACACTGCTTGACGCAGACCCGCCGAATGTGGCGAAGGCGTCTTACACGGTGCCTGCACCTGATGGTGCGCAAGAGGTGACGATTGTCCTGCCTGACGGCACGACAGCGCGTGCAATCCTCAAACCGGACGTGATGGCGTCAAATTAGATCGTGTGTTGGCGGTTCGCCCGAGCCGCTGACGTCTGATCCGTGCCCCCGAGCGTTGCAGGCTAGCCCTAAGCGCTCGGAGCAAACCCAGGGAACACATGGCGTTTGATTTTCGCGCATATGCTTTGAGAAGGCTGGCGACCGTCGGCCCTAAATACTTGCCTTTTGCCGATGTCGCGACGGAGGATGTGCCGCTTTCGCGTCTGTTGCGGCTTTCCCTCTTTCAAGTGACCGTAGGCGCAGCCCTCGTGCTGCTCGTCGGCACGTTGAACCGCGTGATGATTGTCGAACTTGCCGTCCCGGCTACGCTGGTTGCGGGCATGTTGGCGTTGCCGCTTCTGTTTGCCCCGTTTCGAACGTGGATTGGGCATCGGTCGGATCAGCATCGCTCCGCCCTTGGGCTGCGGCGCGTGCCCTATATCTGGAAGGGCACGATGTATCAGTTCGGGGGGTTTGCGGTGATGCCCTTCGCGCTGTTGGTCTTGTCGGGCTATGGCGAAGCTGTGGACGCACCACGTTGGCTGGGGCTGAGTTCAGCCGCACTCGCGTTTCTTTTGGTTGGCGCCGGGCTTCACATTGTACAAACGGCCGGTCTTGCCTTGGCGACCGATCTGGTGCGCGAAGAGGATCAACCAAAGGTCGTGGGGCTGATGTATGTGATGCTCCTCTTCGGAATGGTGGCAAGCGCGCTGATTTATGGCGCGCTTCTGTCTACGTATTCGCCAGGTCGGCTGATCCAGGTCATTCAGGGGACGGCGGTTCTGACGATTGCGCTTAACCTCTTTGCTCTCTGGAAACAGGAGGCGCGGGATCGCGGCCGCGCACAGGCGATGGAGCGTCAACGCCCGGTGCCCTTTCGCGAGGCCTTTGACGGCTTGTTGGCCCGGCCCGGCATGGTCCGCCTGATGGTGCTTATTGCCCTTGGCACGTTTGGGTTCGGCATGGCGGATGTGCTCCTTGAACCCTATGGTGGGCAGGCGCTTGGATTCTCCGTCGCGGAAACCACGCGTCTGACGGCCTTGTTCGCCACTGGCACGCTGATCGGCTTTGGGATCGCGTCCCGCGTCCTCTCCGGCAGCATGGATGCCATTCGCGTCGGGCGTATCGGTGCGTTTATTGGTGTGCCGGGCTTTGCTGCGATTATCCTTGCTTCGCTCGGAGGTGGCCCGCTCATTTTCCTTGCGGGCGTGCTTGCAACGGGCGTTGGGGCAGGGCTCTTCGGTCACGCGACCCTCACCGCCACCATCCGCGCGGCCCCCGAAAACCGGATCGGCCTCGCCCTCGGCACCTGGGGCGCCGTTCAAGCGACAGCCGCCGGTATAGGGGTCGCCCTTGCAGGGATCACCCGGGATATCATCGTACAATTGCCTGCTTTGGGCGGACTTTCCGCGCACGCGCCCTATAATTACGTTTTCGTGATCGAAATCCTGTTTCTTGTCCTGGCGCTGTTCCTTGCCATTCCGAAGCAAAGTGAGGAGGCCCCAGGCGAGGCGTAGACCGCTAAAAACGCTGGAGGCCCCATGAAAACCACCGTAATTGCGCGCCTGTATCGGGATGCCGGGTCTGCCCAGGGCATTTTCGGGCGTTTGTATCGGCTTGGGTTTCCTCGCCATATGATCGCCATCGTCACGCCTGAGGATGCGGCGGATATGGCGGGCTTGCAGATCAAGATCGAGCAGGCATTGGTCCCATCGGAAGCGGCGGCGCATTATGCGGCTCGTGTGGCCGAAGGCCAAAGCCTTGTTGTTGTCCAAGCGACCTACAAGCCACTAAACGCGGTGCGGCGCGCGACCGAGACGTTTGAGACCAGCGGCGCCGTCCCCTCCGGCCTAGCCGAAGAC
Organism: Pseudomonadota bacterium; assembly: GCA_039024895.1. Taxonomy (GTDB): domain Bacteria; phylum Pseudomonadota; class Alphaproteobacteria; order Rhodobacterales; family Rhodobacteraceae; genus JAJDOD01. The sequence goes on from JBCCPJ010000009.1 coordinate 55,755, forward strand.
CGATTTTACGTGTCATTGCCACTGGACCCGACACCGAGCATTCTGAAAGATCATCCGAGGTTTTTGACGCCAGCGCCTGGACAGGCGAACGGGGCGGGGTTGTTTTCGGAGCGCTTTGGGCTGCGACTTCTCTCTCCCCGTAAGCGCCGGGATAGCGCGATCATGGGAGGTCGAACTTTCTTTGGCAAGCCTTTGATAGTCAAGAAGGAACGGCGGTCTATCTTGCCGCCAAACAGCTATATGTCGCGGTATTTTTGGCCAACACCGCTCCTCTCAAACAAACCGCGCCGCCCATCAATCCTTCCCGACGGCGGCACGCCGCTGTCGCGGCTTCTTGGCTGGTCGACAACGTCTTAAGCCGCCGCCTGTGCTCACGGCGATATGAAAGTCACATTGGGATGCGCGGCGAGAAGAGCCACGTCCTCCTCGTAGATTTCGGTGAGCATATCCACCGTGTCGTCTGTCCAGCCGGGGAGGTCGATTTCCTCTTCGATTTCTTCAGCAATCGCATGGGTTTCAAGGAATTTCGACACGGCCCGGCGGCGCTTGATCTGGTCGGTGACGTTTCGGCTTGCGAGAAACGCCAATAGCTGCTCCATGCCTTCTGCCGTGATGATCGTCTCCAGCATGTCAAACTCCCCATCAAGGCGTAGGAAGGGATCATGCCCGGTGACTTCGCGTATAATCTCAGACCAGATGAACGGGGTATCCTCGTGGCACCAAACGTAGATCTCGGCGCCGGGGTTCACATGTGCGATATCGGTGATGACATCGGACCAAAGGAGCGCGTCGAGCAGGATTTCTTCCGGCAGCGCATCTGGATGGGCGAGGCCGCGGGAGAGCTCCGGCAGGAAGCTTGCGGGGTTCCGAATACCCATGGCGAAGCTTATATCGTGGCTTGGCAAACAATTCCGCAGCCAGGCCGACTTTTCCGCGTGGGGGTAAAGGCCATCGGCCCCGATTGCTGAGGCGGGCTGGCAGAGAAAATTCTCATGGGAGAGTATCACGCGTTCGGCGGTGTCGTCGGTGCAGATAGCGTCGAGGATATGCGTTTCCGTCGCTGCGTCGGCCTCCGCACCCCGAAGCCGGGTCGATGTGTTGCCGATCAGTTCCCGGTAGCGGCCCGGCCCCGGCACCTGAATGCCCTCCGACGCAAGGCGGACGCGGTTGCGCAGGATTGACTTGATCAGCAACCCGTCATCCGTGCCATGGGCACCGATGTGAAATACGATTTGCATTGCGCCCCTTCCCGTGACGGTACACCGCCCAAGCTTCGACAAAGACTACGCCGCCCGCGATGCCGCGAAAAGCCCACGGAGGACGAACAAGTATCTTGTGTGGACTTCCAGCGATTGCTAAGAGACGCGCCAGTGCCCCTATAGCTCAGCTGGTAGAGCAACTGATTTGTAATCAGTAGGTCCGCGGTTCGAGTCCGTGTGGGGGCACCATTCGTCTTGAAGAGTGCGACGTGCTTTCCACATCTGGAGGCGGTATCAGGCGCTCTGGGGCAACGCTAAGCGCTGGTCGGGCTTGAATGCGCGCTGTGCGGAACGAAGGGGGCAAACCGCACTTAAGCTCCAACGTCTGTTTCAAGAATATTGATTACCCACGAGCTGGAGGACGTAAGATCAAGCATTACGTTTAGGAAAGAAACCGCTGACGATGAAGGTTGTGGAACATTGGCGTATGATGATGTTTTGGACATGGTCACAAAAAAGGAACTGTCGGATTGCGTAGCCCAACTATTCCGCCGGGATGCGGGCCAATGGATCAGCGTGACAGAGCTACTAGTAACATGTGGCAAGACTGTTGAGTGGAACGCCGAGAGTATATCGGTAGCATGGCTGTTCTATCCCGAGCCGGGGTCGAATTACCGCATCATACTATTGTTTGACGAGGCCAGACAGTTGACCATCACGACCATTTACAGTTCAAGCGCCTTGGACTGCTAACAAATGCGAACAAACACATTGCGTGGCTAAACGCCCGCGCAAAGCAGCCAGTCTTTACGCCTTTGGTGACTTCACAATATGCTCAACGTAGAAGCTCGTTGTATTTCTGGCGCGTCGAAAAACGACCAAACCCAATCCGCTGTGAATGCGCTGAAGCACCATCGCGGCGCACCGAGAAAATCGCGCGACTATCCACGGTTTTGCGTTACTCACCTAACTGCCGACTGGCTTTCGTTGATGAAGTGCCCGGCGTGGAAGTGGCGCGGCGGACGGCGCGGTTGTCGCGTGCCGACACATCCATGTGTCGCTTCACGTGCCGCAGAACGTGCGGGGTACGATTTCATCCGCTGTCGGCGCGCCGGCGAGGTCTGCCATGTCGGGTGGCAATTCGAAGGGTGTGGCGAGGGCGGTGCTCAGGCGTTTGAATGGGCTCAAATCGCCGGTGGTGGCCGCCTCGATTGCTTGCTCGATACGGTGGGTGCGCGGGATGAGGGCAGGGTTCGTTGCTTGCATTTCGGGCAGGCGATTTTCGGGGGTGGCGTCTTCCTGGGCGAGGCGCGCGTGCCATTCTTTCTCCCAGGCATCGTACACGGTTGGATCGAGGAACTCATCGCGCGCCGCTTCCGTCCCCAACGCACGAAAGGTATTGGTGAAATCCGCCCTTTGCTCGGCCATGTTGTTCAATAGTCCATTGAAGAGGTTGGTATCCTCATCGGCTGCCGTCCTTAGCCCAAGTTTGGCACGGAAACGCGTCTGCCACGCGTCTTGAAAAGCGTCAATAAACCGGTCGAGCATGGCTTGTGCGACTTTTGTGTCGTCCATGAATGGCAAGAGAGCCATGGCGAGCTGCGCCAGGTTCCACATGGCGATATCGGGTTGTTTGCCATAGGCGTAGCGACCGGTTTGATCGATAGACGAGAAGACACGCAACGGGTGGTAACTGTCGAGAAAGGCGCAGGGACCGTAATCAATCGTCTCCCCGGAGATCGTCATGTTGTCGGTGTTCATCACCCCATGCACGAAACCCAGTGACAACCAATGGGCAACGAGTTGCGCTTGTCGTTCCATGACGCCTTCAAGCAGATCGAGCGCCGTGTCTCCGCCCGGTTGATGGCGCGCCAAGGCGTGTTGGAGGAGGGCTTCGAGGCCTTCCCGATCATCGCGAGCGGCGAAGAACTGGAAAGTGCCAACGCGGATATGGCTGGAGGCCACGCGGGTGAGCACAGCGCCGGGGTAAGGGCGTTCCCGAAGCACCGTCTCACCCGTCGTGACAGCCGCCAGGGCGCGAGTTGTCGGTACGCCAAGCGCTGCCATTGCTTCCGACATGATGTATTCGCGCAGCACCGGGCCCAGCCAGGCGCGACCGTCGCCCATACGGCTATAGGGTGTGGGCCCCGAGCCTTTGAGTTGGATATCGAAGCGTGCGCCATCGGGGGCGATGACCTCCCCTAGGAGGACAGCGCGTCCATCGCCGAGCTGGGGAACGAAATTGCCAAACTGGTGGCCCGCATAGGCTTGCGCCAGGGGATCGGCACCGTTCGGCACGGCGTTGCCGGCCAATGTGGCGATCCCGTCCGCCGATTGAAGCGCGCCAGGCGACAGGCCGAGACGTTCGCCCAGTGGCGCGTTGAGCGCGATAAGCTCGGGGGCGGCCACCGGTGTCGGTGCGAGACGGGTATAGAACCGCTCGGGAAGGCGTCCGTAGGAATTGTCGAAGGGCAGATCGAGGCTCATGGCGTGGATGTAGTTCCTTCCGACCGCTTCGGGAAGGGCGCCGGTGGGGCTCGGTGGTCTCCTGCGGCGCGCTCAAACACTTTTACGCCAGCCCAAAGCGCATCACGGGGCCTGCCATGTCATGAACGCGTAATCGCGAAGTTCGAAGCCCGCGCGTGCATAGAGCCGTTGCGCGGCTTCATTGGCATGGGCCACTTCAAGGCTGAGGGCGACAACGCCCGCCTGTTGTAGTGCCTTCTGCAAGGCGAGGAGCGCCTCGCCGCCCATGCCGCGCCCCCTTACGGCGTCACGGATCCAGAATTCATCGATGATGCCATCGAGACCGCCTAGCTCGATTGACCACCCGAAACTGACAGCGATGTAGCCCACGGGCGCCATCTTGGGACCGATTAGCCAAATTGCCCCGTGGGGCGAGCCCTCGAGGATAGGCGCCAGTGCGGCGCGCCTGTGAGGTTCATCGCTCTCGATCCCTTCGTGGCTGTGATAGGCGGCGACCATCCGCTCAACGCGCTCCAAATCGGCTTGCCCAGCGAGATGTAGGAGTTGGCTCACGGCAGCCGCGCCAGTCGTTCGGTGAGCAGTTTGTAGAAGCCCCCCCCATCAATGTCGCCAAAGAACATGGCGTTGGCTTGGCGGTCGGTGACGCGCCACCAATCGGCGACGGTCATACCCCGCGTCAGGTCGGAGTTGGTTTCAATTTCCACGTTGATCTTGCGGCCCGAGAAAAGCTCTGGCGACAGGAGATATGCAATCGTGCAGGGATCGTGGAGCGGCGCGCCTTCAGAGCCGTATTTCTCCTTGTCGAAGCGCTCGAAAAAGTCTGTCCAGGCGGCAACCATCCGGCCGGTTTCATTGCCCAAGGCGCGAAACGCATCGACCCGCGCCCGGGTGGTCAGCGCTTTGTGCGTCACATCGAGGGGCATGATGGTTAGAGGGACTTGGGACCGGAAGACAGTCGCTGCCGCTTCGGGATCCACGTATATGTTGAACTCCGCGGCGGGTGTGATGTTACCCACTTCGAAATAGGCTCCCCCCATGAGCACGATTTCGGCGATCCGCTCGGCAATATCTGGCGCGCGGTCCAATGCCACGGCGATGTTTGTCAGCGGGCCAATGGGCACAAGCGTAACCGACCCTGCGGCCTCGCGCCGGAGCGTGTCGATAATAAAATCAACCGCATGCCCGTCTTGCAGCGTCATCTGCGGGTCGGGCAAGCTCGGGCCATCGAGGCCGGTTTTCCCATGCACATGTTCTGCAGTAACAAGAGCGCGCGATAGCGGTTTATCGGCCCCTGCATAAACCGGTATGTCCGTACGCCCGGCAAGCTCACAGACGATCCGCGCATTTTTTTGGGTCAATTCCAGCGGCACATTACCCGCGACAGCAGTGATTCCCACGACGTCCAGTTCAGGGGAGGCTAAGGCAAGCAGAATGGCGACGGCGTCGTCCTGACCGGGGTCGGTATCTATGATGATCTTGCGGGGTGCCATGGGCGGACCATGGCGCGCACCCCACGAATTGGCAAGCCGCCGACGGTCAGGCGGGCTCTGGCTCTCTTGTTGGCGCGTTGTGCCCATCAACCCAGGTGACAAACTTGTGCTGCCAGCCGGTTCCCGAAGGCATGACAGTGTTTCGGGACGCCGGGCCAAGTGCAATGCCGTGCCATGGCATGCGCCGCAACCTGCCATGCATAAGACGGCTCACAAGGGCGCCTCCCAAAACGACAACTCCAGCCATCAAGAGCGGGTTTTGCAGCAAGAGCTTCGCGGTTTCGGGTGCCGCCAGAACCGCGCACGCCAGCAAAAGACGGGAGACGGCAACCGCCTCGATCATAAAGCGCAAGCGTGGCAGGAGGAGGCAGACAATCGCCGCAGCGACGAAAACGACCGCTGCATAAACCGTCCCGGTAATGAGCGATATGTGAACGCTGCCCACATAGGTCGCCGACGGCAAAAAGAAGATAATGCCCGCAAGAAATGCAAGCGAAGTCACAAACCCGAGCCGTCGCCGTTCCCGGTGCAGATGTGCCAAAATGGCCTTCGACATTCAGCGCCGCCTTCTCGCGGAGCCCCCACACCGTGGTAGTTTCACATTCGGACCAAAATGCGGCGCGTTTGTTAATTTTTCCTTTACGGAAACACTCGACACTGACGGAGGTATTCGTTCTTGTTCGGGGTAGGTGGATCGCTCGATTGCCCCCCAATTTGAATGTTCACTTGCCCCTGCGCGGAGGGATTGGCAAAGTGCGTCTCACGAGCAGATGGTTGAAGCCGAACAACACGGCACCACATATAGAAGCCAGGAGAGGGATCATATTGCCGATTTCGGGATTGAGCCCTCTTGCAGCTTCAAGGACGCAAGAATGAACGAACCATACGAAAATTCCTTTCCCGTGCTCCCGCTGAGGGACATCGTGGTCTTTCCCCACATGATCGTGCCGCTCTTTGTAGGGCGCGAAAAGTCGGTGAAAGCCCTTGAGGAAGTCATGCAGGACGACAAGCAAATCCTGCTTTCGAGCCAGATTGATCCGTCGGTTGATGAACCGACGGAAGAGGGCATTTATCCTGTCGGCGTACTCGCCAACGTATTGCAATTGCTGAAACTTCCTGACGGAACGGTGAAAGTTCTGGTCGAGGGGCGCGCCCGCGTAAAAATCACGGACTATGTCGAGAACGATGCCTTTTTCGAGGCATTTGCCGAGGCACTTGATGAAGAAATGGGCGACGAAGACGCGATCTCCGCGCTTGTCCGCTCCGTGGGCGAAGAGTTTGAACGCTACGCGAAGGTGAAAAAGAACGTCCCCGAGGAAGCCTTGGGGCAGGTGGCGGACACCCAAGAGCCGTCGAAACTCGCCGATCTCGTCTCGGGCCATCTTGGCATTGAAGTCGACCGAAAGCAGGCCCTGCTTGAGACACTTGTGGTCGCCGAACGGCTTGAAGCCGTCTACGGACTGATGCAAGGCGAGATGTCGGTTCTGCAAGTTGAAAAGAAGATCAAGACACGCGTGAAGTCGCAGATGGAGCGTACGCAGCGTGAGTATTATCTCAACGAACAAATGAAAGCGATCCAGAAAGAACTGGGCGACGGCGAAGAATCGAACGAGATTCTCGAACTCGAAGAAAAGATCGCCGCCACCAAGTTCTCCAAGGAAGCGCGTGAAAAGGCCGAGGGCGAGCTGAAGAAGCTAAAGTCGATGTCTCCGATGTCGGCGGAAGCGACCGTGGTGCGCAATTACCTCGACTGGATGCTGTCCATTCCGTGGGGCACGAAAAGTCGGGTCAAGAAAGACCTTGGCCGTGCTCAGAAAGTGCTCGATGACGACCATTATGGTCTTGAGAAAGTCAAAGAACGGATCGTGGAGTATCTCGCCGTCCAGCAACGGTCGAAGAAGCTGAAAGGTCCGATCCTCTGCCTCGTCGGTCCTCCGGGTGTCGGCAAGACCTCGCTTGGCAAGTCGGTCGCCAAGGCCACGGGCCGCGAGTTCATCCGCATCTCGCTCGGCGGCGTGCGTGATGAAAGCGAAATTCGGGGTCACCGCCGGACTTATATTGGCTCCATGCCCGGCAAGATCATCCAGGCACTGAAGAAGGCAAAGACCACCAATCCGCTGATCTTGCTCGATGAGATCGATAAGATGGGACAGGACTTTCGCGGTGATCCGGCATCGGCGATGCTGGAAGTGTTGGACCCGGAGCAGAACGGCACCTTTGTCGATCACTATATGGAAGTGGAATACGACCTCTCCAACGTGATGTTCCTGACGACAGCAAACTCCTACAATATGCCGGGCCCGCTTCTGGACCGGATGGAGATCATCAGTCTTGCCGGGTACACCGAAGACGAAAAGCGCGAGATTGCGCGCCAGCACCTGATCGCGAAGCAAGTGAAAAACCACGGGCTGCGCGAGAAGGAATTCGATCTCACCGACGAGGCACTGACGGAGATGATCCGCACCTATACCCGCGAGGCGGGGGTGCGGAGCCTGGAGCGTGAGATCGCAAAACTGGCGCGTAAAGCGGTGACCAAGATCATCAAGAAAGAGGGTGAAAAAGTCACTGTGACACCTGAGAACCTCGAAGACTTCCTGGGCGTGAAGAAACACCGCTACGGTTTGGCCGAAATGGAAGATCAGATCGGTGTTGTTACCGGGCTGGCATGGACAAGTGTGGGGGGCGATCTTTTACAGATCGAAGCCTTACGCCTGCCGGGTAAGGGCCGGATGAAGACCACCGGCAAGCTGGGCGATGTCATGAAGGAATCAATTGACGCCGCCGCAAGCTATGTCCGGTCAATCGCGCCCTCCATCGGGGTGAAGCCGCCCAAGTTCGATACAATGGACATTCACGTCCACGTGCCGGATGGCGCAACGCCGAAAGATGGACCGTCCGCTGGCTTGGCCATGGTAACCTCGATCGTTTCGGTGCTGACCAAGATACCGGTGCGCAAGGATATCGCCATGACGGGCGAGGTTTCGCTGCGCGGCAATGCCATGCCCATTGGCGGTTTGAAGGAGAAGCTCCTGGCCGCCCTTCGGGGGGGCATCAAGACGGTGCTCATACCGGAAGAGAACGAGAAGGACCTGACGGAAATCCCCGACAATGTGAAGGAAGGACTAAGTATCATTCCGGTCAAGCACGTGTCGGAAGTCCTGAAGCTCGCCCTTGTCGGAGAGCCAACGAGCATCGAATGGGACGAAGCCGCCGAGGAAGCCGCCGCAGCAGCGCGAGCGGCGGAGGCTGCGGCCAAAGCTGCGTCAGGTGCCGTCGCGCATTGATGGTCGCAAATACTGAAGTGAAAAGGGCGGGCTTTCCGCCCTTTTTTCATTTTTGCAGTGCGCCTTCGTTTCGCCATTCTTGTTCGCTTTGAGTTTGGCATTCAAAACAAGGCAATCCCTATGAAACATCTGATACTTCTCACAATTCCGGTGCTGGCTCTCACCGCATGTGGCGGCGGTTCAACGTCTCAGAATGCAAGTGAAAGCCAAACCCTGATGTTGGAATGCGTAAAGAAGGCAGGAATTACCGGGCAATTCACCTCGTCCTACACCTTCGCCGACGGTGTAGAACGCCGGGTCATCAAAGTAGGCAACGGCGTCTCGCAAGCACAAGCCGATGCAGCCAATGCTTGCATCGCTGCGAGCTGAGTGCGCCGCGTGCCCTACGGTCGACTGATCTTGCCGCCACCGACAGGGGCAGCCACCCCTGTGGTACCCGGTGCAGAGGTTGGATAGCCGCGAAGTACGCGGACAGCGAGATAGGCGAAGGCCTGAGCTTCCAGCATATCGCCGTCGAAACCAACCACTTCAACCGGCTCCACCCGGCACATCAGACGTTCCGCAAGTTCCGCCATTACGACAGGGTTCTTGCGCCCGCCCCCGGTGACCAGAACCCGTTGCGGCACCGCCGGACAATGCTCGATGGCTCGGGCGACGGCAGCGGCGGTGCCGGCAGCGAGCGTTGCGAGCGCGTCGGCGCTGTCGAGGTGTGAAACCTGGTCGGACCAATCCGAAAAGTCGTTTCTATCCAGAGATTTAGGCGGTATTTTTGAAAGATAACTTGCGCGCATCATACCCGCCAAGACAGCTTGATCCACGGTGCCACTTTGCGCGAGCCTTCCATCTTCGTCGTATCGCTGCGCCAGCCGTTGCAACACAAGGTCATCCATCACCGCATTTGCAGGACCTGTATCGAAAGCAAGACAGGCGCCCGGCGTTTCTGCCGCCGGAGCGCCCGGATCGACCCATGTCAAATTGCCCACACCACCAAGATTGAGAAATACGAGCGGTGCATCAGCTCCCATGAAGCGCGCGAGGGCGAAGTGATAGAACGGCGCAAGCGGCGCGCCGTGACCGCCGAGTTCCATATCGGCGCTGCGAAAATCCCAGACGACCGGCGTGCCAAGTGCTTTTGCCAGGACATCGCCATTGCCCGCCTGAAGCGTGACCCCACGATCCGGTAAATGGGTGAGCGTCTGCCCGTGAAACCCGATGACCTCCGCGCCCTCAAACCCGTCAAGCACTTCCGCATGGGCGGTTTCCACAATTTCTGCGGCCGCCGCTATTTCAGGCCCATCGAGTTTGCCAAATCCCAACCGGATCACCGCGCGCTCGACGTCCGTATAGGTGCGATAATTATTGGCTCCAAACTCAAAAAGCGCGACACCGTCCGTCCGTAGCATAGCCGCATCCACCCCATCGAGCGATGTGCCCGACATGGCACCCAAGGCCCAGAGCGGCTGATCTTTGGTCATGGCTTTCCCTTTCCGGCGTGCCAAAGTATGAGGAGGGCCGTTAAGTTCTCGTAATGGATGCTCCCATGACCCACCACCCGAAATCCGAGTTCATCGCCACGATCATGGCGCGCGGCTTCATGGCGGATTGCACGGATCTGGAAGCGCTCGACGCGCGTTTCCACAAAGGGTCGGTCACGGGGTATATCGGCTTTGATCTAACCGCGACATCGCTGCATATCGGCAACCTTGTTCAGATCATGCTGCTGCGTTGGATGCAAAAAACCGGGCACCGGCCGATCACGCTTATGGGCGGAGGAACAACCAAGGTCGGCGACCCGTCCGGCAAAGACGAGATGCGCAAGATCATCTCGGTTGAACAGATCAACGCCAACGCCGACGGGATCCGGCAAGTCTTTTCAAATTACATCACCTATGGCGACGGCCCGACCGCCTCACCTTTGGTGAACAATGCCAAATGGCTCGACAAGCTTGGGTATATCGACTTCCTCCGCGACATTGGAAAACATTTCACAATCAATCGCTTGCTGGCCTTTGAGAGCGTGAAATCGCGGCTCGACCGCGAGCAGGCGCTCAGTTTCATCGAGTTCAACTACATGCTTTTGCAAGCCTATGACTTCCTTGAGCTGTACCGGCGTCATGGGTGCATCCTTCAAATGGGCGGCTCCGACCAATGGGGCAATATCGTCTCGGGCGCGGACCTGATCCGCCGGGTCGAAGCGGCGGATGCCTTCGGGCTGACAACGCCTTTGGTGACGCGCGCCGATGGCAAGAAGATGGGAAAATCGGCGGATGGTGCCGTTTGGCTCAACGAAGACATGATGTCCTCCTATGACTTTTGGCAATGGTGGCGGAATGTGGACGACGCTGATGTGGGTAAGTTCCTGAAGATGTTCACCGAACTGCCAATCGATGAATGCGACCGGCTCGGCGCCCTTGGCGGGGCGGAGATCAACGAGGCCAAGATACGTCTTGCAAACGAGGTGACCAGCCTCTGCCGCGGAGCGACTGCGGCGGAAGCGGCGCAAGCAACGGCCCGCGAGGTTTTCGAAAAGGGCGGGGTAGGCGATGATCTTCCAACGCTTGACCTGACACGAAACGAGCTGGCCGAAGGTGTTTCCGTTGTCCAGCTTTTCGTACGATCTGGGCTGGTGAAATCCGGGAAAGAGGCAAAGCGGCTGATCGCCGAAAATGGCGCGCGGATGAATGGCGCGCCACTCGATAATCCCGGTCAGATGCTCGACACTTCCCTGCTGGCCGAACCGGTCAAACTTTCCGCGGGCAAAAAGCGCCATGCATTGGTGCGGCTCACCGATTGAACAGGCGTCGCCAAAGATCAGGAAGGGGTAGCGCATAAGGGGCTCCGCCCCGCACGGCGCTTGACATATCCTGCGGAGATGTCACCGGCTGCGCCGGACCGCGCCGCGCTCCCCGGAGGTATTTTGGACAGAAGAAGCCGAAGCCGAGCACGCGGAACCAACGCAGCCGAAAGAACCGCAAGGCCGAAGCCTCAAGCGTCACCCCCCGGCAGAGGCTCAATCATGGCGTACCGAGGGGCTTCTCCTGTCACGGTCATCGGGCCTCCCCTGTACCGTCTCGCAAGGCTCGCGCAATTTTATTAAAAATGTCCTTCTTCTGTCCCAAATACCTTGGGGGGAGGCCGAAGGCCGGGGGGCAAAGCCCCCAACACCACACTTCATGACAGCTAATGTCACATTAGCTCACTACGATGAGGCAAGCAGGAAAACCCTATTGGTATCCTCACGTTACTCTTCCAGCCTTTCGAGGCGTCACAGCTATTGAAAGCCAACGCCCACCTCGCCTATATGGACGTCGCAGTGTCGAAACGAGAGGGAGGATGGCATGGCCGGCCATTCAAAATGGGCGAACATCCAGCACCGAAAGGGGCGTCAGGATGCAGCGCGTTCAAAGCTTTTCTCGAAACTCTCGAAAGAGATCACCGTCGCCGCGAAGATGGGCGACCCCGACCCCGATAAAAATCCACGTCTTCGGCTTGCAGTGAAAGAAGCGAAGTCGCAATCGGTCCCGAAAGATGTGATCGAGCGGGCCATCAAAAAGTCCGAAGCGGGCGAGGGCGATGAATACGAGGAAATCCGCTATGAAGGATATGGGCCCGGTGGTGTGGCGGTCATCGTCGAAGCAATGACGGATAACCGCAACCGTACCGCTTCGACGGTGCGATCGACCTTCGGCAAACATGGGGGCAATCTCGGCGAGACGGGCTCGGTCAGTTTCATGTTCGAACGGAAAGGGGAAATTCTCTACACGACTGAAGCGGGCGACGAGGACACGGTAATGATGGCCGCGATCGAAGCTGGTGCGGAAGATGTGGAAAGCAGCGAAGACGGCCACGCAATTTACACGGAAGATACAGATTTGAATGCGGTTTCCACGGCGATTGAGGAGGCCCTGGGCGAAGCGGAATCGACCAAACTCATCTGGAAGCCCACGACAACGACCGAACTTGATCTCGATGGGGTCCAGAAACTCATGCGGCTCATCGAAGTGCTGGAAGACGATGACGACATTCAACGCGTGACGGCAAATGTCGATATCTCTGACGAGGTCATGGCACAGCTCGCGTGATTTTTTCTTTTCTCAAGGGATTTGGCCTGAGCCTGTCGCTCATCGTCGCGATTGGCGCACAAAACGCGTTTGTCTTGCGGCAAGGCATTCGGCAATCCCATGTCCTCCCGGTAGTATTGACCTGCGCGCTATCCGATGCGGTGCTTATGACGGCCGGTATTCTGGGGTTTGGCGCCCTCGTGGAAGCCGCACCTTGGCTCAAACCGGTCATGACCTGGGGAGGCGCCTTGTTTCTTATCGTTTACGGCGCCATTGCCTTTCGATCGGCCTGGTTGGGGTCCAGTGCCCTGCGAGCCGCCAATGGCACAGAAACCGGACTTATCGCGACAATCGCGGTGTGTTTGGCGCTCACATGGGGCAACCCCCACGTGTATCTCGACACGCTGGTACTACTCGGCTCCATCGCCGCCAGTTACGACGGCAGCCGTCTTGCCTTTGGTGTCGGCGCGATATCGGCGAGCTTCGTTTTCTTTTTCACATTGGGCTACGGCGCACGATTGTTGGCACCGATTTTTGAACGTCCTGGCGCCTGGCAGGTGCTGGATATTTGCGTCGGCGTTCTAATGTGGACGATTGCGTTTTTTCTGCTCTACACGCCCTGAAAATATGAGGCCGTACCGGGGATAGAAGGCTGGATCCCGGCGGCGACAAATGCTACCACTTGTGGTATGTCCGCGCGTGACCCCAAGATAAGCGAAGATCTGCCGCGTATCCACCGGCTGGATGACGGCGCGATCAATCGCATCGCAGCCGGCGAAGTCATTGAGCGACCCGCCTCCGCCGTGAAGGAATTGGTCGAAAACGCCATCGACGCCGGTGCGCGCCAGATAACAGTCAGCATCGCAGCAGGGGGCAAACGACTAATCCGCGTCAGTGATGACGGGCGCGGCATTGCCCCCGACGACTTGCCGCTCGCCCTGTCGCGCCATGCTACCTCGAAGATCGATGGCACCGACCTGCTCAACATCCATACCTTTGGCTTTCGCGGGGAAGCTTTGGCCTCGCTCGCCGCCGTTGCACGTCTGACACTCACCTCTCGGAGCGCGGGCGAGGAGGCGCGCCAAGTGAGTGCAACCGGGGGTGTGGTGCATCCTGTGCGTCCTGCGGCGGGTCAGCAGGGTACGGTGGTGGAGTTGCGCGACCTGTTCTTTGCCACACCGGCTCGGCTCAAATTCCTTCGAACCGATGCCGCGGAGGCGCGCGCTGTGCTCGACGTGGTCAAGCGTCTCGCCATGGCTGAACCGTTTATCGCCATTGAACTTTTGGACGAAACCACGGAAATGCGGACTGTTTTCCGGGCGGATGCCCAATCCGGCGCTCCAGTAAAAGCCTTGGCCGGCCGCCTGAGGCAAGTGCTCGGCGCACCATTCGCCGAAAACGCCATCCCAATGGATGCGGAACGGGACGGGCTGCATCTGACAGGATTTGCCGCACTTCCAACCTATTCGCGCGGCTCGGTGATCCAGCAATTCGTCTTCGTCAATGGACGTCCCGTGCGCGACAAAGCCCTGACAGGCGCTTTGCGGGCGGGCTACATGGATGTGCTCAGCCGGGATCGACACCCCGCCGCCGCGCTCTTTATCGATTGCGATCCGGTGCTCGTGGATGTCAATGTCCACCCCGCCAAAAGCGAAGTCCGCTTTCGCGACCCGCAAGCGGCGCGCAGTCTGATTGTTTCGGGGCTGCGCCATACCCTGGCAACGGGTAGCCGCCGCGCATCCTCCACCGTCGCTGACGCAACGATCAGGGCGTTCCGACCGGAGCCGCGCGTCTATCAGATGGACCTTGCCAGCCGCGCGCCACGTCCAACAGCACCGGCAGGCACGCTCCCCGTCTTTGAAGAAACCCCCTCGGCCAGCGTCGAACCCGAGCCAGCCGCAGACGAGACCCGCTTGCCCTTGGGTGCCGCCCGCGCACAAGTCCACGAAAATTTCATTTTGGCCCAGACCAAGGATGGTATGATCCTTGTCGATGCCCATGCGGCCCATGAACGGATTGTTTACGAAAAACTGAAAGCACAACGGGCAGAAAACGGGGTGGCCGCGCAAGCGCTGCTGGTGCCCGAGATCGTTGAACTTGGGGCCGCCGCAGATATCGTCCTCGCGGTCGCGGATGACCTCGCCGAACTTGGGTTGACGGTCGAGAGCTTTGGTAGCGGCACGGTGGCGATCCGTGAAATCCCCGCCATTCTGGGTCCAATCGATGCAGGCCAATTGCTCCGCGATGTGGCGGATGAGTTAAGCGAGGCGGGCACATCTTCCACCCTCGGCGCGCGGATCGACGCCATTCTATCGCGGATGGCCTGTCACGGGTCGGTGCGCACCGGCAGACGGATGAGCGCGCCGGAGATGAATGCGCTCCTCCGCCAGATGGAGGCAACACCCAGTTCCGGCCAGTGCAATCACGGGCGGCCCACATATGTCGAACTGAAGCTCCATGACATCGAAAAGCTATTCGGGCGCACATGATCCAGATCGGTGACATGACGCTCGACCTCAGTGACCCTGTGGTGCAGCTTACTCTCTTGGCGGCAGGGGTCGCTTTGGTCGTGCTCATCCTCCTTATCATGGCCGTCCGCCGCGCCGGGGCCGCCACCCAGAGCCTGGCGCCCATGGTCCACAGTCTGACGGCCCTTCAAACCCGGGTAGAAACGTTGGCAGATGGACAGGCGGCCCTGTCCGGCGGGCTTACGCAGGTCTCCGAAGCCTCTGCTGCCAGCCAATCCAATATGCTCAAACTGATGGAGACGCGCCTCGCCGACGTCTCCAAAGGCATGCAGGACAACCTGGCGAACTCGGCATCCAAAACTGCGCGCTCCTTAGGCGAGTTGCAACAGCGTCTTGAGACCATCGATAAAGCGCAGGCAAATATTGAAAAACTGTCGGGCGATGTGCTAACCTTACAGGACATCCTGTCGAACAAACAAACGCGCGGCGCGTTCGGCGAAATCCAGCTCTACGACATCCTGGAAAAAGCACTGCCCGCCGACAGCTACACACGACAAGCCAGCCTCTCGAATAACCGGCGCGCTGATTGCTTGATCCACTTGCCAAACCCGCCGGGCCCCATTGTAATCGACGCCAAATTCCCGCTCGAAGCCTATGAGGCACTGCGCAATGCGACAACGGATTACGAGGTAAATGAGGCCGCAAAGCTGCTGCGGAGCTCTGTGAAGAAGCACATCAAGGACATCTCGGAGAAATACATCCTAGAAGGGGAGACAGCCGATGGCGCGCTCATGTTCCTCCCCTCGGAAGCGGTCTATGCCGAACTCCATGCAAATTTCCCGGAACTGGTGCGCGACGGGTTTGAAAAGCGCGTCTGGATCGTCTCGCCCACCACCTGCATGGCCACACTCAACACCATGCGCGCGATCCTCAAAGACGCAAGGATGCGCGAACAGGCCGGCGCCATCCGCAAGGCGTTAAAGCAGCTTCACCGCGATGTTGAGATCATTGGCGGGCGCGCGTCGAAACTTGAGACGCATTTCAATCAGGCGCGCGCCGATATCGAAGGCTTAGGTGTCGCGAGCGAACGCGCCAGCAAACGCGCGGCCCGGCTCGACAATTTCGACTTCGAAGAGATCGCACCGGACGCATCCCCGGAAGTCGTCCGTCTGACCGAGGCAAAGGCAAAGGACGCTTAGAGCATCCGGCTTAAAATCTGAATCACTTGTTCGCTGTCTCTTCCTTCGGTCGAGCGCGAAAAGTGTCATGCGATACTTCAAGCTTAAGGCCGGGCGCTTTAGTCCAGCAGCGTGAGCACCTTCTTCTGTCCGAAAAACTTCGGGGTCTGGGGCAGCGCCCCAGCCAAACATCGCGTGCCCCGCAGGGGCGCAATATCTCAACCAGCGGCTGCGATAATCCCGCCGAAATCTGCCGCTTTCAAAGAAGCCCCGCCGACCAGCGCGCCGTCGACATTGGTGACGGCAAAGATTTCGGCCGCGTTCCCAGGCTTAACCGACCCCCCGTACAGCAGACGCATATCGGCAGCGCTCGCGCCAAACCGAACCGTCAGCCGGGCGCGCATATCGTCATGCACCGCCGAGATATCTTCCAGCGTCGGTACCTTGCCGGTTCCGATGGCCCAGACCGGTTCATAGGCGATTACCGTATTGGCGGGTGTGGCGCCCTCCGGTATTGAGCCTTCCAATTGACCGGCAACGATTTCAATCGTGCGCCCTGCGTCGCGCTCTTCAAGCGTCTCGCCAACGCAAATGATCGCTGTTAAACCAGCCCGCGACCCGGCCTCTGCCTTAACGCGGACGGTGGCATCGCTCTCCCCGTGATCGGCGCGACGCTCGGAATGACCGACAATCACAAAACGCCCGCCCGCATCCGCGATCATCTCAGCCGAAACATCCCCGGTATGGGCGCCCGAGGCCGCCCCATGACAATCCTGTCCGCCGGTTTGGATTGCCGTCCCCGCCGCCGCATCTGACAGCCGGGCGAGCAAGGTTGCGGGGGGGCAGATGAGCACCTCGGCACCGGGGGCGGGATGGGCGGCTGCCAACGCCTCGATCTCGGCCAAGGCAGCGGCAGTTCCGTTCATCTTCCAGTTGCCTGCGACGAGTTTTTGCATATTCCGCCCTCCGTTTCGATTTGGGGATGCCGCGATCATCGCGCCGCGTCAAGGGCGGAGACAGGCGGCTGGCAGATGCCAGAACGTGTAAGTCTCCCCGCGATAGTGACCGTCTTCTGGCGTCAAGTCGTCGATGGCGATGGCCTCTTCGCACGGCGCCGCGCCAATGGCTGCAAAGAGTACGTCGCCTGTGGTCTCAATGGGCAAGGGAAAGACCTGTTCGTAATAGTTGTGGGGTGCCCCGCCCGAGTTCGGGGCGTGGAGCGTTATTTCGGTATCTCCGTGGAAACGGTGGAACAAATCGGCGAGGATGCCCCGGCGCTCCGCTACTATCACGTCAACGCCCGCTTTGTCTGCGGCCGCGCGGATTGCGAGGCTCATCTTGTCCATACCTTGGTACCGGTCCGCCACTAGTCGGCCATTGGGCAGGCGCAACGTGTCGCCCGCCATATAGGCCAGGGGTAGGGCAATCGATACGATCATATTAACTGCGAGCCCGAGAACCAGCAAACGCGGCGTCCGGCTCAAAAGGGCAGCGACCAGAACGGTTCCCGCGACGTACCCTGTGACCGCCCAATTGGCATTGGCTTCGGCGCGCAGGCCCTGAAAGGTCATCAAGGCAATCACAACCAAGGAAAACGCGAGGAGCAGACCACTGCCCGCAGGCGCCCGGCGCAAGACGAAGAGACCGGCACCCACCAGAAGCGCAGCAAAGGGAATTGGACCAAAGACGGCAAACTGGCTGGCGAGGAATTCCCATGCACCCGCCGGGTTCAGGCCAGTGGCGCCAACCTGCGCGTTATCCTCCGCCACGTGGCGCAACGTGGTGCCGCCATTGGCGATGTTCCACCAGATGTTTGGCGCGGCCACGCACAGCATTACGCCGAAAGTGACTCCAGCATCACGCCAGGCAATCCGCGCAGCGGGGATCAGCAGGGCGGCCGTCACCAAGGAAATCGGAAAATAGATGACCGCGTACTTGGACAGAAACCCGAGGCCAAGGGCCACACCACAGGTGAGCGCCCAGCCAATGGCGGGCTGATCCGTCATCCGGAGATAGGCGTAAAAGGCGAGCGCGAAACAAGGCAGTAAAAGCGTGTCTGTCGAAAAGAGCCAACTTCCGAACGCCACCATCGGCAGGCTTGCATAGAGGATCGCGGCCACGGCACCGGTGGTCCGGTCAAAGAGACGGGCCGCCGACAACCCGATTAAACCGGCCGTGACAGCATGCAGGAACGCGCCGGATACCCGGATCCAAAACGCACTGTCCGACCCGGCGAGATCCGTCACCGCACGCAACCAGAACGCAATGAGTGGTGGTTTGGAAAAATAGCCCCAATCCAGATGCTGTCCCCACAGCCAATATTGAGCTTCATCCACCCAAAGTTCGGTTTCATCGAAGGCGAGCGTGCCCACCCGCCATAGCGTCAGAGAAAGGATAAAGAGGAGGGCAAAACGCGGCTCAGATAGCCGCTTGGCGACGCTCAACATGGATCAGCCAAAGGTTACGGGCATAAACGACAACACCAAAGGACTGGCCGAGAATAATCACCGGCTCGCCCCGGTAGATCCCATAAGCCAGCAACAGGATGCCGCCACAGATGGAAAACCACCAGAAGGCGACGGGCATCACGGATTTGCGCGCCTTCTCGGAACTGATCCACTGGATCAGGAAACGCGCCGAAAAGGACAACTGCGCGACAATCCCGATGGTCAACCAAATCAGGTCGCGGGTTGAGGTGATATTGAAATACTCAAGAAGGCTTTCGATCATCCGGCCACCTCGTTTCATCCGGGGACACGCGCTTTGCCCGACGGATCAGCCACATCACGCCAAAAAGGTCAACGATGCCCACAAGCGCGCGTTGAAAATTGGTATAGTTCGATGCGCCTGCGTGCCGCTCAGCGTGGGACACGGGCATATGCTGCACGCTCAGCCCGTAGGCTTTGAAAAGCGCGGGCAAATAGCGGTGCATGTGATTGAAAAACGGCATCCGCAAGAAGTCCTCGCGCCGAAACGCCTTAAGGCCACAACCGGTGTCCTTTGTGCCGTCCTGGAGCATCCAGCCACGCAACCCATTGGCAAACTTGCTGGCCCAACGTTTTGACGCGGTGTCCTTCCGGCCTTTGCGCTCGCCTGCAACCAGACCGGGGGGCGTATCACCGAGCAAAGGAGCAATCATATGGGGGATTTCCGACGGCGGGTTCTGACCATCGCCATCAATGGTACAGATCAGGGGCGCCTGTGCGGCCAAGACCCCACTATGGACGGCGGCGGATTGCCCAGCGGAGCGCGGGTGCCGGACGAGACGCAACCAGGGCTTTCCAAGGGACGCCGCGGCCTCGGCGGTGCCGTCCTCCGATCCGTCATCGACAAAGATTGCTTCGAAGTGCCGACCTGCACAGGCGGCCTCGATCCCTGACACGAGGTGGGTCAGGTTCGCCGCCTCATTCTTCATCGGAACGACGACGGAAAATTCGGGGGAATGCTCGGGCCTGGTCCCGGCCATGCGGCCTCGCTGCTCACTGCTTTTGGCTTATTGCCTTTGCGATGGACTGTACCGGAGGGCAGCGGACAATGTAACCCGTGTTTCAGGTTTCGGCGGCTTTCGGATCAGGCAATCGGGCCGAGATAGGGTTGGAGCGATCCCGAAAAGGTCCGGTGCAGCCAGATCAGGTCCTTGAACGCCTTAGGGCGGTCCTTTCGGATCTCCGTGATCTGTTCGGAGAATGTCGTTACAAGATTTTCGATGGGGCCGCCCATGGTTTCTTTCATCAGCACAAAGTCGATCGCCCCGGACCGGGTCGCCGCCGCGAGAAACTCGTATTGGTTCAAAAGAAACAGGGCCGCTTGATAGAAGCTCGGCTCGTCAATCTTCGAGCCCACCAGTTTGCGGCCGAACTCGCGCGCGAGCGAGGGGCCAAGAGGCTGTCCCCACTCGGAATCGTCGGCAAGCGTGATGGCGAGCGTCACAACGTTCGAATTGATCAGATATTCCCGGTCTGTCCGAAGGGTTTGCAGGCCTTCTAACGCGTGGCTGATGCGCGACGTTTGCCACTGCGACCACGTATTTGCGATGATCGCGAGCGCGGCCACGGCAACACCTGCGAACAGCACCATCGCGTTCGGCGCCTCTTTTGGCGACAGCACCTTCACATGGCTGTCCCACACGAAGATCAGCCCGCAAGCAATTGAAATGACGACAAGATAGACCGGCCAGTAGCGCCAAATCGGCGGCAGGGCGGACATGAATAATCGTCTCACCCAGAATACAAACGGCAGTTTAGATACCTACGGTTTCTTTGAGCATATTGGCCTCCTATAGGGGAAACATGGCGGAAAAAGCCTTAAAAGTCAATGAAACGCGGGGGCGTCAGCCCTCAGCGTCACGTTCGGCGGCAAGTTCTTCGACGTCCTTGAACTTAATCGATTCCCCGCATCCACAGGCATCCACTACGTTAGGGTTGCGGAATTTGAACCCGCTTTCCAGGAGCGAGGTCTCATAATCGATTTCGGTGCCAAACAAGAACATCTGCGCCATGGGCGCAATCATCACGCGCGCGCCATCCTGCTCGACCACCTCGTCCATAGGATCAATGTCGTCGGCGTATTCCATGGTGTATTCCATACCCGCACAACCGCCCTTCTTGACGCCGATCCGCAAGCCGGACTTACCGTCTTTCTCCATCAAGCGGGCGATATGCTTAACCGCGGACGGGGTGATGGTCACGGGCGATTTCCCTGGGATAGCAAACATCACATGAACCCCAATTCAAGCCGGGCTTCATCCGACATCATTTCCATCCCCCAGGGCGGTTCCCAGGTCAGATCAACATCCACCTGTTTCACGCCGGGCAGCGGCTCTATCGCGTCGGCCACCCATCCCGGCATCTCACCGGCCACAGGACAGCCCGGCGCAGTTAGCGTCATAATCACCGTCACAGCGCCATCTTCCGTAATATCAATGGTATAGACGAGGCCAAGATCGTAGATATTCACCGGGATTTCCGGATCGAACACAGAGCGGCACGCCTCGACACAGGCGTCATGGAGCGGGTGCTCGGTGGAGGACGGCTTGATCAGCGGCGCGCCTTCCATGGGTTCGGTTTGTTCTACAGTCATGACACATCCCACTATTCTTAGCTGTTATATAGGAATTGGCGTCGAGGCGTAAAGATGAGCGTCGCAAGATGGGTAAAACGTGTTTCGCGCACGTCAGTTGCCGGTCGGCATAGGGCCAAAGGGCTGGCCCGGCTCGCAATCGGTGAGGCCGAGCTCTTCGAGGCGTTCAGGGGTTGGGCTGCCTTGCGATACGAAAGTCACGGCGATTGATGGGAAAAGCCCGGCAAGAAAATTCGCGTCTGAACGGCCAAGCCACCAATTCCAGAGCGAGAAGAACTCACTCTCACTAAGCGTCTCCCCAACAAGCCACTGACACGGCTTATCCATGCGTTCATAGAACCCCGACGGAAGAGTTACCGTCGCATCGAGAAAAGCACTTCGAAAGTCCGTTTTCTCGTCCCAAACAACACCGGATAAGTCCGAGAACCTTATGGCTCCGCCGTTGTTTTTCGCTGCACTCAAATTTGTGCCTTTAAGGCTGATCGGATCGTCTTTTCTTCCCCAAATTATTGAAAATGAAAGATTGGCGTCAAACAATTTTGCTCCCTCGAGGTTAACATTGTCGAGTTGAGCGGAGAATAGATTTGCCCCTTCTAACTGCGCTCCGAAGAGAGATGCATTAGTCAATTTTGCGAAAGATAAATTAGCTCGCTCCATCTGTGCTAAGTTTAAAACCGCTCCCTGCATCTCACCAAAAGGGAGTTCCGCACCAGCCAAAAAGCTCTGACGGAGGCCTGCGCCCCTGAAATCGGGCCCTTCATCTTCCTTGCTCCATGCCGGACGGAGAATGTTCGCCAGTTGAATACTGCGTCGCGCGGACCAGTCTTCGCCGAACACCGCCGCATCACTTTCGCTCATGTCATCGCATGGCACTATATCCTTTCGCTGGCACCATGCGTCGCGATACTCGTCACGAGCGAGGACAAAGGGCAACCAACCTTCAGGACGTTTGAAGACGTCTGCGCCTGCCATGTCGATTGGCGCGAGGTATTTAGCCGGGCCTTTCGTCCGAAGAAGGCTAACTGAACCCATGATAACGACGACGCAAAGAATGATGAACGTGGCGCGTCGTGTTTGATTGAAATAGACCTTTTTGCCATCGCTCGGCTCGCGGGCACGCCATTGGGCAATGTAAAGACTGGCGCTGCCGACAAGAAGACCAGCAAAAAACGATCCACCGGAAAGTCCGGCCATCCAAAGATTGCGCGCACTCATTGAGAGCCACCACAGGAAAAACAGAATCAGAAGACCAAAAACCCACGCCAACAAGAAATTCAGCACCATCGCCGTGCCCTCAAGGGGTCTGTGAGTGCAGCAATCGTCCTCTCTCGCCCAGTTTCTTAGGTAGAGGAATGCATCGGAAACCAGCCACGGCGTGATCACGTCTCCAAGTCGCCAGCCCGTGTCTTCAACATGCGGCTGCGCCACCGAAAGCGCGTCCCAGAGCCGGATCAAGTAAAGGTGAAAATACCCAAAAACTGCCGCTACCAGCGGCGGGGCGGCGTAGAAAAAGAACCGCGTGGGGATCTCGACATTGACCAGCGGCAACTGGGTTGCGCGGTCAACCCCGTAAAAGTCGATATGCTCAACCGACAACAGCGTGACCCCGACAAAGGAAAGGACGCCCAACAGCACGAACCAGGTGGCACGGGCATTGGCGGTGAGCGCGTTGATCCGGGTAACTTCAGGTGGAAAATCAGCCATGATATTTAATCACTTCCCAATGCCAAGACTATGCAAAGGTGCCTGTCTTGCGGTCAAGTCTTGGCATTGACGTCGTTCACGGGCATTTCACGCCAATGACCAAGTTTTCCTTCGACCTTCACACCACGGACGGAGCGGCGCGCACCGGCGTGATCCACACGCCGCGTGGTGATATCCGCACGCCCGCTTTCATGCCCGTCGGCACCGCCGCCACCGTCAAAGCGATGCTGCCCGAAAGCGTGGCGGCGACGGGCGCGGATATTTTGCTCGGGAACACGTATCACCTCATGCTCCGCCCAACGGCAGAGCGGATCGCCCAGCTTGGCGGCCTGCACCATTTCATGAATTGGCCCAAACCGATCCTGACGGACAGCGGCGGCTTTCAGGTGATGAGCCTTGCCGGTCTCCGGAAGCTGACGGAGCAGGGCGTCCAGTTCTCAAGCCATATCGATGGATCGAAACATATGCTGACGCCGGAGCGCTCCATGGAGAACCAGCGTCTTCTCGGCAGCGATATCGTCATGTGTTTCGACGAATGCCCGGCTCTACCGGCGGACAGGAAGCGGATCGAAGAGAGCATGCGCCTCTCCATGCGGTGGGCAGCGCGGTCGCGCGATGCGTTTGGAGACCGCCCGGGCCACGCGCTCTTTGGCATCCAGCAAGGGGGGCTCGACGCGGCGCTGCGCGCAGAAAGTGCGGAGGCGTTAATTGGGATCGGCTTCGATGGCTATGCGGTTGGCGGTCTCGCGGTGGGCGAGGGGCAAGAAGCGATGTTCGACGTCCTCGACACCGCGCCCGGCATGCTTCCCGTCGACAAACCACGCTACCTCATGGGGGTCGGCAAGCCCGATGACATCGTCGGCGCGGTGAAACGCGGTATCGACATGATGGATTGCGTCTTGCCGTCCCGGTCCGGGCGCACAGGGCAGGCCTTCACCCGGCGTGGGGTGGTGAACATCAAGAACGCACGCCACGCTGACGACCCACGCCCGCTGGACGAAAACTGTACGTGTCCGGCCTGTTCCAACTACAGCCGCGCGTATCTGCACCACGTGTTTCGCTCGAATGAGATGATCTCGGGCATGCTCCTGACCTGGCACAATCTCCACTACTTTCAGGGCCTCATGGGCGACATGCGGGCAGCGATTGCGGCCGGTCGTTTCGCCGAATTCGAACGCGAGTTCCATGCGTTGCGGGCAGAGGGCGACATACCTCCGATTTAACGGGCAACGACTTGCCGCAATTTACCAGTAAACTGGAACCCATGACGGGCTCTAAGACAATCGCGACACCTTATCTGTTAGCGGCCTTTCTTGTGGCAGCCCTGGGCTATGCGGACCTTCTGATCTGGCTCGCCCTTTGTGTGACAGGACAGCCACCAGATCACGATGGCGCGGTGGAAGGCGCGCAAAAGCGAGTGACAACAACCGCACTGCGTCTAAGCCCAGGTATTCCTGTCGCTTGACGATTACGCCGCTGCGTTGGCCGATTTGGTTTGAAGAAGCGCCAGCATCTTGGACATGTTGACGCCGATAAGACCGGTTTCAGCGTAGTAATCGAGATCCTTCTCTAGCGCGACCAAAGCATCGTCGGTCAGTTCGCGCGTCGATTCCAACAAGACCGAGTAGGACACATCAGACCCGACGGTGGAAAGCTGGCATTCCGGCGCAGACGGCGCTGCATTCACATCTGTCAACATAACACACAAGACCCTCAAATTGCGCGGATCACACCCTAGTGCCGGATATCATCCACTCCCTTCGACATTCAAAAGAATGCCTGAAATTTTTGACGCCAGTGAGGCGCATCGCGTGAAATTACACGCAAAACGCGGTTCAATCGTAAGAAAGCAACGGGAACTGTTTCGGTGGCTGGATCAAAGGCGAAATTTCTACGAGAAAATTTCACAAGCTATGCCATGATCGGCGGAGATTCGCCGATCAACTTCAGCCGCGTTCAGCCAGAGACCCCGAAGCAATTTTACCAGGCAGACCGCAGGATCACTTTGCCTGCTCTTCCCGTTTCACCGCTGTCCACAGACGGTCCATTTCATCCAAAGTGGCGTCGGAAGGATTCGTACCCGCCGCCGCCAACCGATCCTCCACCGCCGCAAATCGCCGCTCAACCTTGGCATTCGTCCGCCGGAGCGCCGCTTCGGGATCCACATTCCAATGGCGTGCAAGATTGACGAGCGCGAAAAGTACGTCGCCAAACTCATCTTCCAAGGCATCGTTGTCGCCGGTGTCGCGGGCCTGTTTCAGTTCGCCCACCTCTTCCGCAATCTTATCGAGGACCGGCCCCGTCGCCCCCCAATCGAATCCGACGCGGGCAAGGCGCTTTTGCAGTTTCGCCGCGCGAAGCAGCGCCGGAAGACCAAGCGCAACCCCGTCGAGCGTCCGGGTTTCTCCCTTGCCACTGCGTTCCGCGGCCTTTGCAGCTTCCCAATCGCGGGTCTGTTGCTCTGCACTCTTGGCGTTGCTTTCGGGGCCAAATACGTGTGGATGGCGTGAGATCATCTTGGCTGTCACCTGACGCGCCACATCCTCTGTCTCGAAGTGACCGGCCTCGTTGGCGATTTGACCGTGGTAAATCACCTGGAGCAGTAGATCGCCCAACTCGCCCCGCAAATCGTCCCACGCTTCGCGCTCGATGGCGTCGGCAACCTCATAGGCCTCCTCGATCGTATAGGGTGCAACACTGGCGAAGGTCTGTTCAATATCCCAGGGGCAGCCTGTTTCCGGGTCCCGCAGGCGCTTCATCACCGCAATCAGGCGTGGCCAGCCATCGGGCGTGTCGTAGATCGGATCGAACATGGCGGACGTCTCCTTGGCAGCGGGGCGGATGGCGCGTAGGTTCCACGCCACGGTTGATTTGTCCACGGGAGCTTGAG
Organism: Pseudomonadota bacterium; assembly: GCA_039024895.1. Lineage (GTDB taxonomy): Bacteria > Pseudomonadota > Alphaproteobacteria > Rhodobacterales > Rhodobacteraceae > JAJDOD01. The sequence continues at coordinate 81,595 of JBCCPJ010000009.1, forward strand.
GCAGATATGGCGCTCGAAGATGCAAAGCACGACGTGGATCGCGCAATTTCCGGGGACTCCACCGGACTCGCCTATGAAAATCCGTTTGCCGGTGTGACCTCGTTTTTGCGCCGACCCTATGCCAAGGCGCTTGCCGATTTCGACCTCGCCGTGACCGGCGTGGCGTTTGATCAAGCGGTGACGCACCGGCCAGGCGCGCGTTTTGGCCCGCGCGCCATCCGCGAGGCGTCAACGCTCATGGCGGGCGACACACCCTATGGCTGGGGATACAGCCCGCTCGATACGTTCCGCCTCGCCGATGCCGGTGACATGGCCTTCGACTACGCCAAAATGGCTGAAGTGCCGGGGAAAGTGGAAGCCCATGTGTCAGCGATGCTCGCGGCGGGTACGGCGGCGCTGGTGCTCGGCGGGGACCATTCGATCTGCCTCCCCATTCTGCGCGCTCACGCGGCCAAATACGGGCCGTTGGCGCTTCTCCAGTTCGACGCCCATCCCGACACCTGGCGCGACGACGCGCCAACCAGGGTGGATCACGGCACCTTTGTCTATAAGGCCACGCAGGAAGGGCTGATTGATGCCAATCGCTCTGTTCAAATCGGCACTCGGGTTGAAGTCGAAGACGAAGCCAACCACGACATTACCCGCATCGATGCTCGCGCGGTGCACGCGGGGTCGGATGTGGTTGGCACGGTCAAAGAGGTGGCGGGCGACGCGCCGGTTTACCTTACCTTCGATATCGACGTTCTGGACCCGGCCTTTGCACCGGGCACAGGTACGCCGGTAACGGGTGGACTTTCTACTGCGCAGATTGCCCCCATGCTGCGCGGGCTTGCGGGCATCAATCTTGTGGGCGCGGATGTGGTCGAAGTCGCACCACCCTATGACCACGCGAATATCACAGCGCTGGCGGCTGCTTACATCGCATATGACCTTATTGCACTTTGGGGCTGGAATCGTCGCTGAAACCGCTTACCTTTGGTGAGTAATCAGTGAGACGAGGTCGTTTAACATGCAGTCAGCGCTCTACACCCTTGGTGTCGTTGCATTAATCATACTCGCGGCGCGGTTTATACCTGCCGATAGCGAGCCCTTTCACGAGGATCCCGCAGAACCGGAAAAGCGCCGCTCCGAAGTACGGTTGATCGGGCGGGAAGCACCGCGCTTTGCAACCGACGCCGATACGCTCCTTACCACGCTATCCAAAGTAGTCCGCCGGGATTGGCGGGTCGGCATCGTGGAAGGCAGCGTGGACGAAGGGATGATCACATTTGTGGCCCGCTCAACCATCTTCGGGTTTCGCGATTACATTACCGTGAAGGCCACAGACGAAGCGGGCGGCGCAAAGCTCTCTGTGTTCGCGCGCCCTCGGTTCAACGTGTTCGACTGGGGCGTGAACCAGAAACGCTTAAACCGGTGGCTGGGCAAGCTGGAGAAAGCGCTCGGTGAGTGACGGCTCGACCTCTAAGGAAGAAGAAATGCAGCCCGATCCGGTATCTCGCCAGATCGGAACATTCAGCGACATATCGCATTGCGCCATAAAGGCCCGACCATCCACAACAAGGCAGATCGTTTCCCCCAGCTCCACACGTAAGCCTTGGGTGTCGGTGCAATAGCAATCAATGGTTTTACCACCGGGGCCGGTCACATCGGCAAATGCGGGAGAGGCCAAAACGGCAAGTATAAAGACAAGACGTTTCATGGATTGACCATAGCAATTTATGAAATGTCTGAAAAGAGGGTCCCGGCTTGACGGCCTGCGACCAATGCGACACAGGAAACCATGGTCCCTCGCGACACACTCAACCAGATCCGTGAACGCTTTCAGTTTCTTGAGGCGAAAATGGCCGGCGGCGCGGAACCGCAGGAAATTGCGGAGCTTGCGCGCGAATATGCCGAGTTGAAGCCGGTGGTCAGTGAAATCGACAACTATATCGCGATGCTCGATGCCAGGGAGCAAGCGCAGACCATGCTTGACGACCCGGAGATGAAAGAACTTGCGTCCGAGGAACTGGAAGCGCTGAAAGACGCGATCCCAACTGCCGAACATGGCTTGCGGTTGGCGCTTTTGCCGAAAGATGCCGCCGATGCCCGCCCGGCAATCATCGAAATCCGGCCCGGCACCGGTGGCGAGGAAGCGGCACTTTTCGCCGGGGATCTCCTGCGGATGTATCAACGCTACGCAGAGGCCAAGGGGTGGAAATTCAATGTGATCGAACGGGCGGAAACCGAGCTTGGCGGCATCAAGGAAGTGACCGCAAATGTCGCGGGCGAGGGGGTCTTCGCCCGGCTCAAGTTCGAAAGCGGCGTCCACCGCGTGCAGCGCGTGCCCGAAACGGAATCGGGGGGGCGCATTCACACCTCGGCTGCAACCGTGGCCGTTCTCCCCGAGGCGGAGGAGGTCGATATCGACATCCCCGCTCAGGATATCCGGATCGATACCATGCGCGCTTCCGGTGCGGGCGGACAGCACGTGAATACCACCGACTCCGCGGTAAGGATCACGCACCTGCCCACGGGGCTCGTCGTCACCTCATCGGAAAAGTCGCAGCATCAGAACCGCGCCATTGCCATGGCGCATCTCCGCGCAAAGCTCTTCGATATGGAGCGCCAGCGTGCCGCCGATGAGCGCGCCGCAGACCGCAAAAGCCAAATCGGCTCGGGGGACCGCTCCGAACGCATCCGGACTTACAACTTTCCCCAAGGCCGCATGACGGATCACCGGATCGGCCTCACGCTGTACAAGCTGAATGAAGTGATTGCCGGCGACCTCGATGAGACGGTCGATGCCCTGATCGCAGCGGATCAGGCGGACCGACTGGCGGAGCAGGGGCTTTAACGGTGCCTGGCGCGACGGCGTTAGCCTCCTTGGTTCGATGACGCTGGAAGAGGCCGCAAAGATACTGCGGGACGCAGGCGTCGACCCGCAGGAGGCGCGAAAACTCCGTCGGTTGGCAGAGACCAGCGGCAGAGGCTTCGCTGATCTGATCGAACGGCGAGCCGCCCGCGAGCCGTTTTCCCATATCGCCGGGTATCGGGATTTCTGGAAGCACCGGTTTCGCGTCACCGCGGATGTGCTTGACCCGCGCCCCGATACGGAACTTCTCGTTGAATTGGCCTTGGCGCAACCGTTCTCAAAAGTTCTCGACCTGGGTACAGGCTCCGGCTGTATCATGATATCCCTGCTGGCAGAGCGACCAACCACGCGCGGCGTCGGCACGGATATCTCCGAGCGCGCTGTCCTTATTGCGGGCGAGAATGCCCAGACCCTCGGCGTCGCTGACCGGCTGATACTCCCCCTGTCGGACTGGTTCGACGATATAGGCGGGCGTTTTGACCTGATCGTCTCTAACCCGCCTTATATCGCTGCGGCGGAGATGGCGGGGCTTCAGCCGGAAGTAACCCGCTTTGAACCTAAGGACGCCTTGACGGATGGTGGCGACGGTTTGTCCGCCTACCGCAAGATTGCCATCGGCGCGCCCAACCATTTGCACCCCGGCGGAAGGCTGCTGGTTGAAATCGGCGCCAACCAGGCGGCTGCGGTCATGGAGATATTTGAGGATGCAGGCCTTTTAGATATCAAGCGGCATACCGATCTAAACGGCAAGGATCGGGTTATATCCGCACGCCAACCCTAAGCTGGTATAAGAAACGTTAACCTTAACGCGACAAGCATTGCCAATCTTTCGGAAAAAATAGCTTGGCAAGCTGCGTTTCACTCGATAGACATTTTCAAGCAATCGACGGAGTGCCCGCTGCCCTCCCCGAAATTTGCCAAATCCAAGCACGGACGGAACGCTCAACAAATGGGCGCATTGTGGAACAGTCCGCGCTTCACCAGACCAAAGGCTGGACTGTAAAAGCTTATGAGATCATCAAAGTCACGATCGCGGTCGAAGAATAACCGCAACCGCTCGGTCGGTAACGTCGTCAATCGCGTATTTGATTCTTCGGGCCCCGAGGGGAAAGTACGCGGCACGCCGCAGCAAATCATTGATAAATACAATCAATTGGCCCGGGACGCGCAACTGTCGAATGACCGTGTCGCAACCGAGAACTTCCAACAACACGCCGAACATTACTTACGCATGTTGGCAGAAGCACAGCGCGAACAAGCCGAACGGCAGGCCCAGCAGCAAGCCAATCAGGAACGCCAAAACCAGAACCGCAGCCATAACGGCGGTGGCGGCCAACCACAGCCTGATCAGCAACCTGACGTGCAACCCCATCAGCCCGACGCGCCGCAACCGCAGACGACACAACCGGAAGCGCAGCAAGCTCCAAAGAGCGCCGATGACGTGATCGATATGACTGCCGCCGAAAGCGAAAGTCCGCTTGTCGAAACGCCGGAAGACCGCCAGCCGAAACAACGCAAACCGCGCCGGAAACCACAACCAAAGCCGGAAGCCGAAGCGGCGCCAACGCCCGATGTGGCTGCGGAGCAACCAACCCCCGATGCCGCCGAATAGGATCAATGGTTTAAACCCTTAATCCTCGAGCGCCCGAGCCAGGGCGCAAAACCTCTCCAGATCGACTGTTTCAGCCCGGGCTTTCGGATCAATCCCCGCCTGCTCGAGGGCCATTTCAATGCGCGGGTAGGCCTTCAAACTTGCGCGCATCATCTTGCGGCGTTGTTGAAAGGCACGCGCCACGACATCGCGCAGCACACGCGGATTGGCCGGGTAAAGCGGCGCAGATCGCGCCTCGAGATGGACAACGGCAGAGCGCACTTTGGGCGGCGGCGTGAAGGCTTGCGGCGGCAAATCCATGACAATCCGCGCCTCGCTCCTCCACGCGGCCAGAATGGACAGGCGACCGTAGGCTTTGGACCCGGGTATCGCGACGATCCGCTCTGCCACTTCGCGCTGGAACATCAACGTGAGGCTTTGCCAAAATGGCGGCCATTCCGGTGCGTCGAGCCATCGCGTCAAAAGTGCCGTTCCCACGTTGTAGGGCAGATTTGCGGCAATCTTGACCGGCGGTGTCAGCAGCGCGGCGGCATCCAACTCCAAAGCATCCCCGTTGATGATATCGAGGCGGCCAGGATAGGCAGCGGCAATCTCCTCCAACGCGGGCAGGCAACGCGCGTCCTTTTCGACGGCAACGACCCGCCGCGCCCCGGAGGCCAGCAGACCCCGCGTCAACCCGCCGGGACCGGGACCGACCTCCAGCACGTCAGCGCCGCTCACGTTACCCGCAGCACGGGCAATCTTCGCGGTCAGGTTCAAGTCGAGCAAAAAGTTCTGACCCAGCGACTTTCGCGCACTCAACCCGTGACGCTGGATGACGTCCCGCAAGGGCGGCAAATCATCAATCATGAAGCGCGCGCTTTTGCCATGTCATAGGCCATCCGAATGGCGGCGATCATTGAACTGGGCGAGGCGACATCCCGCCCGGCGATCCCAAAAGCGGTGCCGTGATCCGGGGAAGTCCGAATGATCGGCAGTCCGAGGGTCACGTTGACGCCCGTATCAAATGCCAGCGCTTTTGCAGGGACCAAAGCCTGGTCGTGATACATCAACACGGCCGCGTCGTAGGTTGCCCGCGCAGGGGGATGAAACATCGTATCGGCCGGCAACGGGCCACTGATATTGAAACCCTCACCGCGCAACGCCACACAGACGGGGTCAATAACAAGGCCGTCTTCCACCCCCAGAAGACCGTCTTCACCCGCATGGGGGTTGAGGCCTGACACCGCGATACGCGGATGCGACACGCCAAAGTCACGCTGCATCGCGTCATTGGTAATCCGGATCGTCGTCTCCAAGAGTTCTGGCGTCAGCGCTTTTGGCACGTCGGCAAGCGGCATGTGGATCGTAGTTGGGACGACCTTCAATACGTCCGAGGCAATCATCATGACCGCTTGGTCCGCCCCTGTCAGCGCCGCAAGAAATTCCGTATGGCCGGGATGGGAAAAATTCGCAAAATCAACGAGTTCCTTTTTGGCAATCGGTGCCGTGCAGAGGGCGGAGGCTTTACCGGTCTGGGTCAGCCGCACGCCCCGTTCGATCACCTCGACAACTGAGCGCGCATTCTCTGGGGACGGGTGTCCGGGATCGGCGGCATGGGGGAAGCCATGCAACAGCATCGGAATCCCGTCCCTGATCGCTGGGCAGGTCTTGGCCGGGTCTTCGATCATAACAACCGGGGCCGCTTTCGGCAGATGGCCGGGATCGCCAATAACGAAAAAAGGGACTTCGTCTTTCAGGACATCCCAAGCCTTCGCCGTGACTTCCAGACCGATACCGGACGGATCACCGCAGGTGACAGCGACGGGCGCAATAGTGTCGTCGATCATGTTCTCGTTCGTCCGACCCCAAACAGGAACAATTGGACTTCGCATGGGGCATGCAAGGCAAATGCCTGCAACAGCGAAAAGCATCTCATGTTAGGGATCAATTGCATTAATTATTAGTAAAATCGGTGACTTCTGAATTGGCGCGCAATTGCGCAAGATAGTGCTGGGCAGCGGTGCCGAGGCGCGTATTAAGCAAACGGTTCCCGGCGATGGTCAAATCAACTTCGTTGGTCGTCTCGGGCTGGCGCTGACACAACATCAAGACGGTTGGATTGCCACTGCGGGTAAGGGCGGTGCTCGTCTCCCCCTCATCGAGTGTGGCGACGGCGGCGCGGATATCGCCAGGCAGCGATGCAAGGGCCGTCGTCTCCCGGATCAAACGGGTCTCCGGCAGGCCTTTGGCAACGCCGTAAAAGTCGTCGCAGACATCGACGCGCTCTGCGATGGCCGCCGCGTCACCTGGTCCGCCATCCACAATGAACAGGGCGTAATCGACCGCCAAGGCATCGGGCGCGCCCGCGGCCACGCGTTCTTCATCGCGCAACAAAAAGACACCGATGGCATTCTCCAGTGCGATCGGACGGCTCACCTCGCCTGGCGTCAGGGCTTCAATCGTGGCGCGCACCTCGGCGGGGAGCGTTTCAAGCGCCACCCAGTCGAGCGCCCCACCGCGTGCCGAGGAGGGGGCAACTGAAAACTGCCGCGCCGCGGCCTCAAAGGCTGTTTCGCCGGAAATCTGCGAAAGCTCAGCGGCGCGAACCTGTGACGCGCGCCGGGCTTCGGGGGTATTCGCAGGCAGCAATATCTCTGACACCAAGACCCGCAAGCCACCCTCGGTTCCGCTGAGCGCAAGCGCGCGGCGGGCATCGTCTTGGCTGACGGTCGCTTGAACGGTTTCCCCAAAGCGGCTGCGAACAGTCTCGCGCCAGGCCACACCAGCTGTAAAGAAGTCTCGAACCGTAGCAGGGGAAATACCCCGGCTCTCGGTGATTTCGATGAATTGCTCCGCCGTCAGATTAGCCCGGCCCGCGAATTCGGTGATGCCTGCCTCGATAGCTTCGGGCGGTACCTGAACCCCTTCGTCGGCGGCGGCTTTGAGTTGCAGGGTCTCATTGATCAACTGCTCACGCGCCAGCGCGCGCACATCGCCCGGCGCGCCCAAAAGCGTCAGAAATTGGGTCCGTTGATCGATCTGATAGCGCGTCACGATGGAGGTGCCCACTTGCAACTCGGGGCTGTACTGACCCTGGGCTTGAGCGCCTGTGCCGACGTTGATACACGTCGCAAAGATCACTAGACATCCGAAAAAGCTAAATCGTATCAATTTCTTATCCTCTGCACCTGCGCAGCTGAGCCGGGTCGTTTCCGCGTCCGCCAATCCCTGTGAGCGATACCCGCCAATCCAATGACGTTGTCGGATCGACACTAGTGGAATTTGCATAGCGACGCGAGATGGAAACTTCGAAATCCACACATTCCGAGCGATACCCAAGGGCAACCCCCAACCGGCTTGCCCGATCCGCGTTAAAGTCATAGCGCCAATTTGCCGACGCGTCCCAACGAGTGTTGAAATCGTATCGTCCGTCGAAGCTCCATTCGGACAGGCTGGCGATGCGATCCTCCGACGGCTCGGGCGCGGCGAACAGGTAGTTCGTGCCAAGTGTAAACGTTTCACTGCGCCATTCGGCACGGGTTTCGGATTGAGTGAACCGGATATCGGGATCGAACAGGGATCGGTTGATGAGCTGGAACATGTCGCCCACCGTGACGCGCCCGGAGAGCAACCACTCGGACTGATCTCCTTCTAGGCCGGACCCTTCGCCGAAGCCCAGGTCGCCGGTCAGGTTGGCAACACGTCCGAGAGCCACATCGACCACCCATCCATCCGGGTCCTGGCGCTGCCACGACGCGCCAACGGCCAGCCTGACACCGTCTTCCGCGCCGTCAAAGCCTGCGTAACGCGTGGGCGAGAACAGGTTGGCTTCGTCGAACTCCACAATCCGGCTGTCCTCCAGCGGCACAAGATCGCCGCCCGTATCGGCCACGTCGAGGCGAATGATTGGTTCAAGCACTTCGACACCTCCATCGGTCGTGCGCCTGAGCATCGGCCAACGCAGTTCCGCAGCAGCGCGGGGCACCGTGCGGGTCAGCGCGTCTTCGAAATTGCTGTCCTGCGCCGTCGTATAGGCATCCGCCCTCAGACCCAATTCGGTACTAGCGATAATGCCGGGGGTCAGCGTCCAGGCACGCTTCCAATTGATCGCGGCACTGATCCTAGAGATATCGCGGCCCAGCACGTCCTCGGACGATGGTCGCTCCAAAGCATAGAAACCGACGGAAGCCGTCGTCAGACCGCCAAAGGACAAATCGGGGATTTCGCGCAGGTATTCGGCCTCGATAAACTGATCGGGCAGCGTTTCACGAATGTCGACCTCGCTGTCGCGCAACGTCCGGAAGGACGAGATGGAGGCGCGAAACCTGTCCTTGTTGCGCACACGCCGGAACGCCAGTTCGTTTTTCAACCGGTCACTGTTCGAATAGTTATACTCGAATAAGTAAGCCGGGTCTGAAACGAGCTGTAGCTGAAGCGTTGCCGTATACTCGCGGGGCAAATCAAGACTGCCCGTTGCAACCAGATATCCTCGCTGACCACGCTGATCATCTTCCGTGAATGCGCCGTTCACGGTGAGCGAGCCGTTCCGCACCATTTGCCGGTAACGATATTCGAGCGTTGTGGTCGCGCTCGACAAGTAGGGCGTCAAGGTGACGTCCGCGTGATCGCCAAGTGCAATAAAATAGGGGAGCTTCAAACCGGTGCCGAAGGTGGAGGACGAAGTGATTTGCGGTATGAGAAAACCCGTTCCCCGATCCAGCGACGGGTCCGGCAATCTGAGGCGCGGGAAGTAGAAAACCGGGATGCCAACCACCCGGAACTGCGCATTCTCGAAAAAGAGCTGTCGTTCCAGATCATCGTGGATCACGCGGCTCGCGCGGATTTCCCACAAGGGCCGGGCATCGTCGTCACATATTTCGCAAGAGGAGGCCACAACCCGGTCTAGCCGGGTATACCGGTCATCGACCCGCGCAATCTCAGTGGCGGCAAGCTGGAGCTGCTGGTCAAGGACGAGGCGGGCAGACCGGAGCACGCCGTTCCTGAGATCCCGGTCCATTTCGGCGGCATCGGCCAGCAACACGGTGCCATCCCTATCGGTGATCCGAATGGGACCGGTGATCGTCAACTGATCACCGTCGCGGGCGTAGGTCACTTGCTCCGCCGTGAGTCGTGTGCCCTGGTAGAACACCTCCACATTGCCGCGCGCGGTCACGCTGCCTGCAGGATCAACGGCGATGCTATCGGCGATAAGGGAGGCCACGTCTTGCGCCACCGCAAGGCGCGGCAAAGCCAAAAGCGCCAACGCCACCCAGACGCAAAGAACCTTACGCATCAGCCATCTTCCAGATGCAGCAAAAGCCCAAGCGGCAATAGCAGCGCAGCAACGGGCGGGCCCCAGGCGGCAAGCAGGACAGGGATTTGTCCGTTTTCGCCGAGGATCGCCGCGAAATTCCGAATGAAATACAGCGTGAACCCGAGCCCAAGCGCCGAGAGCACCATTACGCCCGTCCGCCCGAAACGCGTGTGCCGCATGGTAAAGCCAGCCCCCACAAGCACCATCGCCGCAAGCAGGATCGGCAATGCCAACTCCATGTGAAAGAATGTGCGATGGATACGCGCCGAGAAACCCGCCGCTTCCAATTGCGAGATAAAGCCCGGTAACTCCCATATCGGAATGGCGGAGGGGGTCCCAAAACTGTCGAGGATTTGGTTTCGTGTCAGGTTGGAAGCAAGGCTTAGCGCCGGGCTCTCGAAACTGTCCACCTCGGGAATGACGCTTTCGGTATCGAACCGCCATTCCTTCGCATCCTTGATCGCCCAGGCCCCTTCGACAAGCGACGCTTCTCGGGCCTCGATCCGGAAGGTCGGTTCCCCTTCGGAGGAAAAGCCAAGGAAGGTCACACCAAACAGGGTGGTGCCATCGAGATTGGCCCGTTCCGCATGGATCACTGTTTGGCCATCGCTGGCTCCCTGGCGGAGCCAGAGACCTTCAGCGCTGACCGACAGAGTCGACGCTTCGCCGGACAGTCGGCCGGTCATAGCTTCGTATTGCTTTTGCGTCGCAGCGACGATCGGGTTGATCGCCGCCACCGCAAGTATGCCAATGAAGACCGCCAGAGTGATCGGGGCCACGAGGCTTGTCATCGCCGAACGCCCGGCGGCGCGCGCCACCACAAGTTCGGACGACCGCGCAAGTGACAAAAAGAGCGCAAGCGTGCTCAGGATCATTACCAGCGGCAAAATCCGGTAGAGCGCCGCGGGCGCACTCAACAGCGCGAGGAGCACAAGCGTACCGAAGCCCGCATCCTCCGACCCACCGTACTTGCGGATCTGATCGATTAGGCCGGTGAGCATGAGGATCGCGAAGAAGATGAACGCAACCGAAAGGAAGCTCTTGAGGAAGCGTCGTCCAAAATACAGGTGCAGCGTCATGGCGTCTTCCGTCGTCGTCGGAACAGCGCAGGGCGGTCAGCCAGCAGCAGCAACCCCATGGCCAGTGCGAAACCGAAAACCGGCCCAACATAGGCGAGCGGCCAGGCATTCGCATCGCCTCTCACAGCCCCCTGTCCAGCTTGGGTAAGCATCTGCACGACAATCAGCGCAAGGATCGCCCCGATGATCTGCCGCCAGATGCCGAAGCGCGAGAACCCACCTACCAGAAGTGCCGCGAACCCGATCAACGGCGCCACAAAGCCGTTTAAGGCGTTGCTGATCCGTTCATGGGCTTCGGCAATCAAACGGGCGCGCGAGGTGCCAGTGACCTTTTGTGTTTCCGATGTCGCGGCGAGAAGGGCCGTCGTCGGCAACTCATTCGGGTGACGCTTCCCAGCAGCAGCCACATCGACCAAACCTTGCAAGTCAAAGGCGAAATCATCGAACCGGGTGACCGATAGCCGTCGCGACGCATTGTCGAATACCTGCGCCATCCCGTCGATCATGACGAGGCTCGGGGCCGTCTCGCCCCGAACCAACAGCGCTTCCCGGGCTGTGTAAGTGACCTGTCGGGCGGGATCGCGGCTGTCGGTGAGGAAGATATTCGTCAGCGCGCCGAGCGGCGTGATCTCGCGAATATAGAACGTCACCCCATCAGAGGGGTGCAGAAAACGACCCTCGGACAAGAGCCGGGCGGTCATGTTCTCGGATATCTCTGCGGTCCGGTCCGCCAGCCGCGCGGAACTGATCGGCACCAGCACATGGGCCAGGATGGAGGACACGAGGAAGATGAACACACCAAACACCATAACCGGTCGGATCAAGCGCCACGGCGAGAAACCGGTGGCCTGAACAACCACCAGCTCGCTTTCTGTCATGAGCCGGTTCGTGGCATAGACCGTGCCCGCAAAGGCGGCAACGGGCAGCACAATGCGAATGACATTGGGCAGCGTCAGCGCGGTGAACTCCAGAAAGACCACCGCCGATTGGCCATTGGCGATCAACTGGTCAAACAGCACCACCGCGCGGTTGACCCAGTAGACCAGCACCAGAACAAGGGCGAAAAAGCCGAATAGCATCAGCAATTGCGACAGCAGGTATCTATCGAATCGTCCGGTCATGCGGGGCCTTGTCTGCTCGGGGCGAGGTTAAACCATGGTTGCGGCAAGGGAAACCGGCGACGGCGGAGTTCTGCCCTTTGTCCATGCGCGCATTTTGCGGATGACCTTCGGGGCCGGGGGTTCTAGGTTTCGGGCAAAGCACAGCCAGATGAGAGCACGCCCCATGTCCGACCTTCCGACGATTGACCTACTCGATCCCGATCTTGACGCGATTGCGGAGGCGGCGGGCCATGTCTGCGTGTTTCTGCCCGCCGATGGCAAAATGGATAAAATGGCGCGGCGGGTGAACCGGCTCACCAAAGGCGCGTTGGAGCGACTGGTTGAAAGCGAGGCCTTCGCCAAGATGAAAGACGGCCAGTCCGTGACCCTTAACTTTCCCACGGGGCTTGCGGCGGATGCGCTCCATGTGATCCGGCTCGAACGGCGCGGCACGGGCGAGGCGGCGCGGGAGGGGGGTGCATCCCTTGGCGCCGCTTTGGGTAAGCACGGTGCCTTGATCCTGTCGCCCGGCCTCAAAGGGCTGGAAGATGTGCTGCTCGGCTTGTTGCTGCGCGCCTATGCGTTCAATCAGCACAAGACAGGCGATGCGCCCGATGCGCCGGGAAGCCTTCGCGTCATGACGACTGATATGGCAATAGGAGAGCGGCTGGAAACGCTGCGCGCGCTGGCTTCCGGCGTCCACTTCACCCGAGATCTGGTGAACGAACCTTCCAACGTGCTGACCACGACCGAGTTCGCCGCACGGCTCGAAGCCTTGAGCGCGCTCGACTTGAATGTCGAGGTGTTAGAAGAGGACGAACTGGAACGGCTGGGCATGCGAACGCTCTTGGCGGTCGGGCAGGGGTCGGAAAGCCCCTCGAAGGTGGTCATCATGGAATGGGCGGGCGGCGGCGATGAAGCGCCGGTGGCGTTAATCGGCAAGGGCGTGGTCTTCGACACGGGTGGTATTTCATTGAAACCGGCAGCCGGCATGGAAGACATGACGATGGACATGGGTGGGGCCGGGACAGTTGCCGGTGTCATGCAGGCGCTTGCCATGAGGAAGGCCCAGGCGAATGTCGTAGGATTGGTCGGCCTTGTGGAGAACATGCCGGACGGGAAGGCGCAACGGCCGGGCGATGTGGTGACCTCCATGAAGGGCGACACGGTGGAAGTCATCAACACCGATGCCGAAGGGCGGCTCTTGCTCTGCGATGTCATGTGGTACGCGCAGGAGCGGTTTGAACCGACGGCCATGATCGATCTCGCCACGCTGACCGGCGCGGTAATCATCGCCTTGGGCCACGAACACGCGGGCGTCTTTTCGAACAACGACGATCTTGCCGACGCGTTTCTCGATGCGGCGAAGGCAGAGGGCGAGGGGGCTTGGCGGCTGCCCCTCGGGCCGGGGTACGACAAGCAGCTCAAGAGCCGGGTCGCGGATATGAAAAACGTTGGCGGGCGTCCAGCAGGATCGGTGACGGCGGCACAATTCCTTGCCCGTTTCGTCAAGGAGGAAACGCCCTGGGTCCATCTCGACATCGCAGGCACCGCGAGCGTTGCGGGCGGCACCAAGTTCGCGCCGAAAGGCGCCACCGGCTGGGGGGTGTTGGCGTTGAACCGGCTCATCGCCGACGGCTACGAAACTTAAGCCATGGGTGCGGCGTATTTCTATCACCTGACCGAGAGACCTTTGGAGGCGACCTTGCCCGTTTTGCTCGGCAAGGCGCTTGATGCGGGCTGGCGGGTGGAAGTGCGCGGCACGGATCGGGCGCAATTGGAACGGTTGGACAAGCAGCTTTGGCAAGGCGACGGGTTCCTGCCCCACGGGCTGGCCGGCGGGCCGCATGACGCGGAGCAACCGGTTCTCTTGACCACGGAGCGCGGCGGCAATGGTGCCACTTGCGTCATGAGCCTCGACGGTGCCGTGGTGGAGACCGAGGAGGTGGGTGCGCTTGAACGGGTTTGCATCCTCTTTAACGCCGCAGATAGCGTTGCTGTGGAGACCGCGCGCGGCCAATGGCGACAAATGACGGAAGCGGGCGTCTCTGCCCAGTATTGGGCAGAAGAGGGCAGACGCTGGGTCAAAAAGGCGGAGAGTGGAGCTTGAGATGCCCCAAAAGTTTCGCATGCGAAACTTTTCACGCGTTTACAAACAGTTAACGTTACTTTTTCATTAATGGTAGTTCTCGCCGTCCCGTCTGTTCTGCATCTAATAGCGGGGTTAGGTCTCAAATCGGGGTAAAGACGCCGAATTCGGCCAAACCATCCAAGATGAACTGGACCGCGAGCGCCGCGAGCAACATGCCCAAGAGACGCGTGATCACATTGATGCCCAGGGGACCGAGCACCCGCTCCAACGCGCCTGAGAGAATGAACAGTACAAATGTGACGAGCAGCACGGCCAGCATGACCCCATGGACGGAGATGACCCAAGTCAACTCGCCGTCGTTTTGGCTCGATAACAGGATCATTGAGGCAATGGCCCCCGGCCCGGCGATGAGCGGGATAGCCAACGGGAATACCGATGGATCGTCCGCAGTGTCGCCTGAGCCACCCTGATCCTTGCGGCGCTTGGTGCGCTTTTCAAACAGCATATCGAGCGCCGTGAGGAACAACAGCGCGCCGCCCGCGACCCGGAAAGCGGGCATGGAAATCCCGGCAAATGCGAGGACCGTATCGCCAAAAATGCCGAAGATGGTCAGCACCGCCGCGGCCACAAGACAGGCCGTGAGCGCAATGCTGCGCCGCTGTGCTGCCGTTTCTCCTTGGGTGAGGGCGACAAAGAGTGGCGCAAGCCCCAAGGGATCAATGATCACAAAGAGCGTCACAAAAGCGGTAATGAGCGGAGCATACTCGACAGCGGCTATGGGGCGCGTTCGATCAGACCGTTACACAGAACGCAATGGGTCAGTATTCGAGGCGGAGGCGATTTCCCGAAATTTCCATCCGCTTGAACCGGTCGAGAAAGCTCATGCCAAGGAGCGAACCGCTCATCTCGCCACCATTTACCGCAACGCGCACGTTGTTGAAGCTGACGGGGCCAATGGCAACCTCGTCGATCCGGGTGTACGCGGTGGAAACGGTGCCGTTTGCCGTGCGTGCCGTGCCCATGAACGCAAGATCATCCGGGTTCAGCCCAGCACGGCGAGCATCTTCCAGGCTCAACACAACCTCTGTCGCGCCGGTATCCACAACGAATTCAATGGGTTCACCGTTCAAGCTCATGGTAAGGTTAAAATGCCGATCACTGGAACGCGGCACTTCGATGACGCGATCCTCCGCAACGATAGACTGGCGCGGCGACACATCTCTGCGGATGTCATCCCAAAGACCATAAACGGCGACGATCCCCACAAAGATCATCCCCCAAACGAGCGCCATTCGAGCCGTCGAGCCAAGATTGCCGCGATTCTCGGCGAGGAACCAACCGACAACGGCTGCGCCGAGAAGAACCATATACAAAAGGCGTGGGAGGTCGGCGCTATCCATTCATGTTAGATAAGTGCCCGAAGTTCACACGGGAAGAGGTAATCTCCTCCCGTGTGTTTAATTTGAGCTCTTTCAACATCGCCTTCCGGCGGGCCTCAGAGCTTAGAAAGTAACAAATTGCCGCAGACAACACGGGAACCAGTACACCCCAAGGGGCGAAAAACTCGTACATGACAACACTCGTACGCAACACTCACGAGAACTAATGTAGGATTACTTTGCGTAAACTTTGAGGCAAGATCGGTGCATTCCCAAGGAAAACTATTGCCGTAATTCAGCCGGATTATTCATCGGGCGGAACCAGTCCGAGACCCCTGAGATAGATGCCAATCCCGCTTTCCAGCAAGTCTTCAGGGCTATAGGGAGCGCGCGCACCGGGCGCGTTGCGGGCAAACAATTCGACAACACCGTGGCTCATGGCCCAGATATGGGCCGAGAACATTTGTGGCGGCGGTCGTTTTCCGGGGGGAATATGCTCGGAGAGGGCTTCGGCTGACTTTTCGAGAATCGCAGAGCCCCGAAGTGCCGCCTGCGCCAATTCCGGCGAGCGATTGACCGAGAGACCACTTTCGAACATCGCCACGTAATGGCCGGGGTGACGGCGCGCAAAGGCGAGATAGGCCCGGCCCGTTGCCTCAAAGGATGCCAGTGCCGAGGGTTGGCCCGTGTCATAGGCGTATTCCATGAGGTCGGCGAAGATCTCGTAGCCTTGCTTGGCAACCTCCGCGATCAGGTCGTCACGACCCTCAAAATGCCGGTAGACGGCGGCGGGCGTCACGCCAGCCTGTTTTGCAGCTTCCGACAGTGTGAATCCGGTCGGGCCCTTTTTCTCGATCAGTTCGAGCGCCGCATCCACCAAAGCTTGGCGGAGATTGCCGTGATGGTAGCCGCGTTTAGGCATCCCAGAGGTCCGGGCCACCGCAGATTTTGGCGTCGGGCGCGTCGAGTTTGCCTTTGCCGGTGTAGTCTATGTCTGCCAGCACGGCCCGGATGGCGGCCAGGCGCGCGCGTTTCTTGTCGTCGGAGCGGACGATGGTCCACGGCGCATGATCGCTGTGGGATTTGGCGAAGGTTTCACGGATCGCACTGGAATAGGCGTCCCATTTCTTTAGCCCCTCCACGTCGATCCAGGAGAGTTTCCACTGTTTGAGCGGGTCACTTTCCCGTTTGAGGAAGCGGCGCAGTTGCTCGGCGCGCCCGACATTGAGCCAGAGCTTTTTCAGGATGATGCCCTCATCGGTGAGCATCCGTTCAAAGTCAGGGACTTGCCGGAAGAAATGCGCCCTCTGTTCCGGGGTGCAGAAGCCAAAGACATGTTCGACAACGCCGCGATTATACCAGGAACGGTCGAACAGGACGATTTCGCCCGCCGTGGGCAATTGGTCCACATAGCGTTGGAAGTACCATTCGCCCGCCTCACGGTCGGAGGGTTTGGAGAGTGCCACAACCCGGGCAACGCGGGGGTTCAGATTTTCGCGAAACCGCTTGATCGTCCCGCCTTTACCGGCCGCGTCGCGCCCCTCAAAGACGATTACCAGGCGTTTGCCGGTCTCCTTCACATCCGCCTGGAGCTTGACCAGTTCAAGCTGGAGCTTTTCGATGGCGTCTTCGTAGTCGTCCTTGTCCATTGGCGCGTCGTAGGGGTAGCTGTCGGACAGCATATCCTTCTTGCCCGCGTCCTTGATCGCACGGCGGATCTCTTCCGGGGCTTCGTCGTCAAAGAAGGTGGAAATCGCGCCGTCAAAGGGGAGTGCCATGTTTACTGCCTTTACTTTCTTGGAAAGAACGTAAGCAGGAAAGGTGCTTAGCGCAATCCGGCGCGTTCTGCGACACGGTCAATCGCGTCAATCACGGGTTTCGGGGTCACATGGTGGGGGGCGTGTCCGGCCCCGTCGAGGACCGTAAGCACGGCATTGGGCAGGGTGGCCACGAGGGGTTCTGCGTGGATCTCGGTTCGGACGGTATCGTCCTCCGTGCCGTGCAACACTTCGACGGGCAGGTCGAGGTCCGGATAGCGGTCGGCCATTTTGACGAGATGCGGGCGCAGGGTGTTCACCTGCCGCGCATTGGCTCGGAAAGTCGCGGTCCGCACCGCGAGCGGGACGGCGGCACCTTCGTAGTAGTCCGGATCGACGGGGGCAGGGGCAAAGACCCCAGGGAGGGAGGCACGCACTCTGCTTTCGGATACGAAGGCCGCCACCAGCGGACCGCCGAGCCCGCTCCCAAGGGGCGAGCCGAAAACCCGGTAATAGGGGCGCAATTCACCAGGCCAAGGCATGCTGGCCCCTGAAAGAATGACCAGCCCGGCGGTGGGTTCCTCCAAGCCCCAGGCCATGGCAACGGCGCCGCCGAAGGAGTGACCGAGAACGATGGGGTTTTCCGCGCCAAGGGCACGCGTGGCCGCTGCGAGGAGCTTTGCCTGTTCAATCGGGCTTTCGGCGTCGGCGGTGAAGGCCCCATCGAGACCCGGGCGTGCGCGGTCGGTATATCCGAGACCAGGGCGATCGACCGAAAAGACCCGGTACCGGTCGGCGAGGAGGTCGGCAAATTTGTAGGTGAAGTCGCGGGCATTGCCCCCGGCACCGTGGATCAGGACCAGATCGGGGCCGCTGCCCTTGACCACCACATGAACATTTCGGCCATCGATGGTGACGATCTCGCCCTCGGGCGGGTACATGGCTTCAATCGCGGCGACGCGTTGGGCAGCCCGATACTGCGTTACGCCCCAAAGCGCCGCCACGAGGCCCAAAAGGGCAAGTAGAAGTGTCATGCGGCGCATGGGACTGCTGCGCCAAACGCGCCCAGTGTCATTTCCTCAAGTCTGTCACGACTTCCCCGATCTTGTTCATGTCATACGGGGTGGTCAGGTAGATCTCGCTGATCCAGTTGCCATAGAGAAGATGCGCATGGCTGCGCCAGCGGTTTTGTGGCACCTGCGCGGGGTCGTCATCAGGATAGTAGTTGATGGGCACGTTGATCGGGGTCCCATTGGCGATATCGCGGTCGTATTCTTCCTTGAGCGTGCCGCTGTCGTACTCAAAGTGATTGAAGATGTAGAGCGCGCGGCGGTCGGTATCTTCCACCAAACAGGGTCCGGTTTCAGCACTTCCGAGCAGGGTGGTCAGGCCCGCGTCTTCAATTTCGCCCTGGCGCATCTCCGTCCAACGGCTGACCGGCGTGTAGCAGACATCCGAGAAGCCGCGCAGAAAGGGCGATGCAGGGGCCAGGTTGTCCTGTCGGAAGCACCCGAAGGATTTCGCGGGCAAAAGGTGCTTTGGTACGTCATGGAAATGGTAAAGCATCGCCATCCCGCCCCAGCACACGCCGAACGTCATGTGAACGTTGGTTTGGGTCCATTCCATGATTTCGCGAAGCTCGTTCCAATAGGTCACGTCCTCAAAACCGAGATGTTCAATCGGTGCGCCGGTGATGATGAGCCCGTCGAATTTCTCGTCCCGCACGTCTTGGAATGGACGGTAGAATTCAGCCATATGCTCGGCAGCGGTGTTCTTGGTCTCGTGCTCGGACATGCGGATGAGATGCAGGTCGATCTGCAACGGCGTTGCGCCGATCAGCCGGGCGAACTGGTTCTCCGTCTGAATTTTCTTCGGCATCAGGTTGAGAAGACCGATCTTCAGCGGCCGGATGTCCTGTTGGGCGGCGGTATCCTCCGGCATGACCATCACGCCCTCGCGCGTGAGCACGTCATAGGCGGGAAGGGTGGAGGGCAGCTTGATCGGCATCGGTGTCTCGTATGGTTGGGCTTTGGAGATAGCGGCGGCGGTTCGCTTTCTCAAGATGTGGAGTGTGAGGGGGTGTTGCGCCCTTGACGCATCTCCGCTCTGTCCGTTGCAAGCGTCGTGCCGAACGTTACCGGTGGTGGAATGCCTCGGAAACTGCCACGATCAGATCGCTTTCGGAGCGCACCTTGGCGATGGCATCCGCCGGGATTGTAAGCCCCCAGTTGTCGGCGATCGCCTTATACCGCGGCTGTCGGTGCGCAAGGGCGCGGGCGTAGGTCCAGCGAACAAAAGCGTCGGGGTCGACGGCTTCTGGGGTCCCGTTGGTTTCGGCGAGATAGCTTGTCCAGGCGGTTTCCAGAAAGTCGGCCTGATAGCACATGGGCTTTGGCGCGGCATCGAAGCGCTGGATAAGCGCTTGGGTGTGGGCCTCGCTGCCTTCGAGCCAAATCATCAGGACCTTATCGGACAATGTTGTAAGCAGAGGATCATGAGGATCATGGGGATCAACGACCTCGCATATGGAGCCGGAGGTGTCGCAAATAAAATTATCGTACCCGTAAAGCGCCTTCGCGCGGTCGATGAAATGGGCGGTGTCATGCATCGCGGCGGTTTCGGCGGCGCAGTGCTGGTCCTGGCGGTGCAGATACTCTTCCCAGGCAAGCCCCCCTTTGGCTGCGTCGCCAGGTTTACCGAGATAGGTCGAGAGCGGGGCGAGATTGTTGAAGGTGATGTTGGACTGTATCCAGACGGAATCGGACATCAGCAATTCGCGCAGCAGCGGGACCTTCATCGCCTCCCGCTTGAAGTTATCCGCGATATGTTCGCCCATGTAGCGCGTACCGATCCGGTAATCGACCGAGTAGTGGAACCAACCACCGCCCGCGCGAAGCAGGTTAGAGACGTGGGTTTTGCCCAAGCCAGACATGCCAAACAGCAAGATGCGCTTTTCAGTGGCGGCCTCCCAATCGGCGGCAGTGGTGTAAAGCATGGACAGTCCTCGCGGGTCTTCCCGGATGAGGTACGGTGCGCGGCTTCTCGGGTCAACGGCTGGCTTCGACAGGGTGGATGGGTGTGTGCAGACAGGCGCAGGATTGTCGATGTGCGCCGTTGGGGCGCTGCGACCCGGTAAGGCGTCGAATAGAACGAAGCGCGCGTGCCGCCAGTGATGCCAAAGTGACTTGGCACCGCCACTTGCCTAGTCTGGAATTCAGGTTTGCAAAGGAGCCGCGCATGGAAATCACAGGAGCCGTCTCATTCGTCACCGGTGGCAGTGGCGGCCTTGGGTCGCGCATCTGTCACCGGCTGGCGGATGAAGGGGCGCGCGTTGCCATTGGCTACCACCGGGGTCAAGCGCGGGCGGAAGCGCTTCAGGCTGAGCTGCGCACCAACGGTGCATCAGCAATCACCGTACGTCTTGACCAAACACAGCCTCATTCGATTGAGGATGCAACATCAAAAATTGTCGAGGCGTTCGGCGCGTTGGATATCCTGGTGAACAATGCCGCGGTCGCCTCCGGCGGGCATGCGATTGCGCAGGGCGACCTTGAAGCGTTCACGCCAGAAATCTGGGACGAACTGATGGCGGTTAATTTGAGGGGACCTTATCTGCTTGCGCGGGCCGCTGCCCCACATTTGCGCGCCTCAAGATGGGGTCGAATTGTGAACATAGGGTCCACGCTTGGCCATGGGGACTGGTATCAGGATCGGATATTTGCGCCGAGCAAGGCGGCCGTCATTCCGCTCACGCGTTTTCTGGCCGCTTCTTTGGCACCGGATGTGACGGTGAATTGTGTCGCGCCGGGTTTGATGGTGGAAACAGCTCTTGGTGGCGGTGGGCCAAAGCCCGGGGTAAGCAACGAGGCTTATGATGCCTGGCAGAACAGGGCGGCAATGAAGACGTTTACCGATATCGACGATGTTGCCGCGCAGGTTATGACCTTTTGCAAGTCGCGCGCGATCACCGGGCAAAGCGTTGGCGTCGATGCGGGCGTGCACTTCCGCTAGCCGTCATGCACCGTCCTTGTCCGTTTTGGGTTGATCAGCCACCAATGAGCGGAAAACGGGACCGGTGCCGGGGTGCGAGTACTTGGCGGCCCGGTGCGCCGACACCGGGCCAATGGGTTTGGGTCACGCGAGGTCGTCTTTGCCGTCAATCACGAAATGATAGCTTTCCGAGCCTTCGGTCCGCGCCGCAAGGTGCGGTTTGTACTCAGGGTCATTCATGAAATCCATAGCGGCTTCCTTCGATGGCCACTCAAGAATAATGCGTAATCCGGCAGGTTGATCGCTTCCTTCGACTTGTTCGTGGGAGGCGGTGCGCGCCAGATATTTGCCGCCGTGTTTTTCAACCAGCTTGTTGGCTGTCGGCAAATAGTCGGGAATCCAATCTTCGGTGGTCGGTGTCACGGCAAGAACGGAATAATAGGCCATGGGGGTTTTCTCCTGAGAGTTGTTTCGTTCAAGCGAGGCGTATCTTGTTGCGAAATCGGAATAAACTTAGATAGATTCGGAATTAGAATTCTGATGTTGGATATAATATGGATACCGATACCCTTCGTTTATTCGTTCTGGCCGCCGATAAACTGAACATCAGCGCAGCCGGCCGCGAGCTTGGACTTGCGCCCTCCGTGGCAAGTGCGTGGATGACAAAGCTAGAGAAGAGTATCGGCGCCGATCTCCTTAATCGCACGACGCGCAAGGTGGCTTTGTCGACCGAAGGGCTTGAGTTCTTGCCTTACGCTCGGGACATCGTAGCGCGGGAGGATGCGGCCCGTGCCGCGCTTGGGCAAGGGCAAGCCGAGGTTTCGGGAACCTTGCGGTTCACCGCGCCCAGCACCTTTGCGCAGCTCTATATCGCACCTATTTTGCCGGAGTTCATCGCGCGGCATCCGAAGCTCCGCCTAGATTTACGGTTGTCAGATAAGCAGTTCGATTTGATCGATGGCAGTTTTGATCTGGCGCTTCGCAATGCTGTTCTGAAGGACTCTACGCTGCGTGGACGAAAGCTCGCCGACGACACGCGCGTACTTTGCGCGGCACCGGGATATCTGGAGAAAACCGGCACGCCTCGAACGCCCGAAGAACTTAAACACCATCACCTCTTGGCGTTCGGCAACGATGCGCCGCAAAGGATGATGAAAAGCGATGGGACATTTGCAGAGTTTGACCCGACTGCGGGCCTTTGCAACTTGATCATTGATGATGGCCATACCCATAAGGTTGCGACACTTGAAGGCGCTGGCATTGCGCCCCACTCACTTTGGAGTGTGCAAAAAGAGTTGGCTTCGGGACGACTGGTCCGCGTCCTTCCAGATTATACCTTTGTGTCCGAAACCGCACTTTGGCTGATCTATCCCCGGACCAACATTCTCTCAATCAAGGTGCGTATCTTCATGGACTTCCTGATTGAGCGAATTGGCCGCATGCCTGAATGGGCTGCGGAGCGCACTGACAGGGTCGGTTGAGCATGAGCATGTTACAGCACTTGGGACGCGGTTCCTCCCCTTGGCGGTTGGAGGATCAAACGCGACACTGAGCGGCAAAGTTAACAACCTATCACCAAAAAAGCCCCGCACTTTGGCGGGGCTTTTCGTCGATCTTTTGCGCGGTCTTAGAACGACCAGCCGACGCGAAGGCCTGCGGCGAGTGCGTCGTTGTCTTCAAAGATCGCGTTGCTGAAGCTTGTCGCATCGCCGACATCCGCATAGCGGATACCGCCTGTGATCTTCATGTTGTCCTTGGTGTAAACTGCACCCACCCCAAAGGAAGTAAAGCCGTCTGTTGGGCCGAGGTTGCCGGTAACGCTGCCGAGGTTTTCTTCGTAGCTGACCGAGCCCAATACTGACCACGTTTCGTTGAGGCGGCGGCCCAAGCCGATCGTGTAGGTGATGCGGTCGTCCTCAAAGAAGACGAGCGGCGGTGCGGTGACTGTCGCGGCATCGTAAACCGGGGGATCGATTTCGGTTTCCGACCACTCGACCCAGCGAATAGAGCCAAAGAGCAGTGTATTTTCAGCAATGCCCGATTGGAACTCGAGGTTCAGCGCCTGCGGGAGGATAACGTCTTGGGTCGAAACCGTTGTCGCCCCCAGCGTTTCCGTCAGCTCCAGATCATGGGTTGTCTCGGAATGGTAGGTCAGGGCTACCCGGAGCGCGATATCGGGACGCTCATAGGCAGCGCCAAGGAGGTAGCCGAGGGCGAGGTTCGTGTCGCTCGTGATGTCATATCCACCGAGCGCGAAACCGATCACAGGCAGGTTGGCTTCCGCGCTCAGGGTCTGAAGGCGAATACCGCCATAGACACTGGCACCATTATCCATGTTGTATTGCAGGACACCGGAAAGTGCGTTGCTTTTCACGCTCGCGGTGGACCCGGCGAAGGGGTACGGATCGACACCGAAAGTACCGGGATAGCTGGTATCCGCGCCATAGGGCTGATCGAAGATAATCGCGTAAGACAAGGTATCGTTCAGGTCGGCCTTATAGGCAAAGCCCAGGTTGATGTACGAATCAAAGATATCGCCCGAGTCCGGTCCGCCGGGGCCAAACGTTCCCGAAACATCCGGAGAAACATAGCCGAAGCTCAGTTCCGCGTAATTGCCTTCTTCAAACAAGATGGCCATCGATTGAGGGGTCCGCTCGAGGCCCCCAGCAAGTGCACCACCCGCAATGGTTGTGAGTGCCGTGCTCGCCAGTATAAGTTTTTTCATGTCCAATGCCCCTCCCTCGGGCACCAATCCCTTTCGTAACGGTTAGAAAATTCATCGCTTCGGTCAATTCTTAACCATACGTCAGGCAAATGCCGTGACGTAGCGTTACAAAACCATCACGTTGGGGATGTGCGGGTTTCCGACCAGACATTGGCATAATTGCCCGCAAAAATGAGGGCCGCCCCCAACAACACCCAAAGGTTGAACGGCTCCTGATAAAAGGCGGCGCCGATGACAGCGATGGCGGGGAGCCGGAGAAAATCCATCGGCGTTACAACCATGGCGGGCGCCACCGAAAGCGCCTTTGTCAGGCAAGTATGGGCGAGAAGACCGGCGCATCCCACGACAACGACCCAGGGCCAGTTGGCCGCGCTCGGCCAAGTGATCTGACCGTCCCAGCCCGTGGTCACGAGCCCCATCACGGCCTGCATTACCGTGAGCCAGAACAGGATACCGAAGGTAGTCTCGGTTCGTGTGAGCAGCCTGGTCGACACGATGGAACCTGCAAAGAAGATCGCGGAAGCAGCAGCGAGAGATAGGCCGAAGGGGTCGCCGCCGATCCCCGGGCGCGCGACCATCAGAGCGCCGACAAAGCCGAGAGCAACGGCAAACAGTCGCGCGCGGGTCAGGGCTTCACCGGCAAAAAAGAGTGCGAAGACTACTACCCAGATGGGGGAGGTGAACTCCAACGCGAAAACCTGTGCGAGGGTGATGAGCGGCAAGGCGTTAAACCAGAGGTTTTGGCCCGTGAAATGACAGAGGTTCCGCAGGCCGTGCAGTTTCAGCCGGTCGAGGCGGATCTCATTAAATTTCCCAAAAACCGCGCCGACGATCAGAACAATCGCCAGACCAATAAATGAGCGGTACATCATGGTTTCGAAAGAAGAGAGCTCGTTCAACAGGACGCGGCCCGCAATCGCCATGGATGAGAAAGAAACGATAGCCCCCGTCATCCACAGCGCGGCCTGAGCGGTCGCGTTCATTCGAGGTACTGGAGCCAGCTTTCGCGAGGTACATCCCCCGCCATGGCCGCACTCGCCGCCGCGGCGCGCAAGACGTTATAGGGCCATTTGACCGTTTCCCAGAGGAGGCGCTGGTCAAAGGTAAGGCCTGCGTCCGGGTCTGCCGCACTAAGGCTAACGTCCTGAAATCCTGCCCAGCGGAAAGACGCCCAGGCCCGGGGCAAGTGATAGCGGTGCGAGACGAGCAGGATTGGCGCGGTTTTGTCGAGCTGTTCGAAATCGGCAAGGAAGAGGGCGTTTTGCAGGGTAGAAAGCGAGGCTTCTTCGACGACCAGCACCTCCTCCGGAACACCTGCCGAAAGCGCTGCATTCGCCATATCGAATCCAACGGATGGTTCGCCCCCACCGGTTACCGCGAGAAGGGGCGCGGCATCAGCTTCGAAGAGTTCTAGCCCATGTGTCATGCGCTCTGCCGTCTCACCGGTGAGCGTGCCGTCCGTACTTCCGTTGCCGCCGAGGACGACGATGACTTCCGCCGTGGGTGGCTCCGCCGGTGGTTCATACATCGCAATGTAAAGCCCAGTGCCGATCAGCGC
Organism: Pseudomonadota bacterium; assembly: GCA_039024895.1. Taxonomy (GTDB): domain Bacteria; phylum Pseudomonadota; class Alphaproteobacteria; order Rhodobacterales; family Rhodobacteraceae; genus JAJDOD01. The sequence continues at coordinate 107,037 of JBCCPJ010000009.1, forward strand.
GCACCACATGGCCAGAATACCCAGCGAAAGGACCCAGCGGATCAAGGCGAACATGGTGTCACTCCCACTCGATTGTTCCCGGCGGTTTCGACGTGATGTCATAGGTCACGCGATTGATCCCCGGGACTTCATTGATGATCCGCGTGGCAGTTTCCGCGAGAAACTCGTGGCTGAACGGATAGTAATCGGCTGTCATCCCATCGACGGACGTCACCGCGCGCAAGGCGCAGGCGTAGTCATATGTCCGACCATCCCCCATCACACCGACTGTGCGTACGGGCAGGATGGCCGCAAACGCTTGCCAGATGTCATCGTAGAGACCGTGCTTGCGGATTTGGTCGATATAGACGGCGTCTGCTGCGCGCAGGATATCGAGTTTGCTGCGCGTGATCTTACCCGGGCAACGGATCGCCAGCCCCGGCCCGGGGAACGGATGACGCCCGATGAAGCTCTGCGGAAGCCCAAGCTCGCGTCCCAGGGCGCGCACCTCATCCTTAAAAAGTTCGCGCAGCGGCTCGACCAGCTTTAGGCCCATCTTCTCGGGCAAGCCGCCCACATTGTGGTGCGATTTAATAGTGACAGAAGGGCCGCCGGAGAAGCTGACGCTTTCGATGACATCCGGATAAAGCGTCCCTTGCGCGAGGAATTCCGCGCCTTCAATCTGATTGGCATATTTCTGGAAAACATCGATAAAGAGCTTGCCGATGGTCTTTCGCTTGGTCTCGGGGTCATCCTGACCGTCGAGTTCGCCGAGAAAGAGCGCCGTCTCGTCGGCGTGGATCAGCGGAATGTTGTAATTGTCGCGGAACATCGCCACGACCTCGTCGGCCTCGCCCTGGCGAAGGAGGCCGTGATCTACAAAAACGCAAGTTAGCTGATCGCCGATAGCTTCGTGGATTAAGACGGCTGCGACGGAGCTATCGACCCCGCCGGACAGACCGCAGATGACCTTCCGGTCGCCAACTTGTTCCCGGATTTTTCGGATCGCCTCATCGCGGTAAGCGCCCATTGTCCAGTCTCCGGAAAAACCGGCGAGGCGTACGAAGTTCTCGTAGAGCTTGGCACCCTTCGGCGTATGGTGGACTTCCGGGTGGAATTGGACGGCGTAGAAATGCCTGTCGGGATCGGCGGTGATCGCGTAAGGGGCGTTGGGAGAGGTGCCGAAGACCTCGAACCCGGGGGCCAGTTTTGAAACATGGTCGCCGTGGCTCATCCAGACCTGTTCGCGGCCCTCTGCAAACCAACCTTCCAAAAAGGGCAGGGTGCTTTCGGGTTCCACATACGCACGCCCGAACTCCGCCGTGCCACCGCCGCCCGAGATCTTGCCCCCCTCCACGGTGCCGCCGAGCATATCCATCATCACCTGTTGGCCATAACAGATGCCAAGGATTGGTACGCCGAGGTTGAAAACACTTGCAGGGGGGCGCGGCGCGTCAGCATTGACCACGCTAGCCGGTCCGCCGGAGAAAATAACCGCCTTTGGTGCGAATTCAGCAAGAAAATCATCCGTGACCTGCTGAAAAGGGTGGATTTCGCAATAGACATTCAACTCGCGCAGGCGGCGCGCGATCAGTTGTGTCACCTGACTTCCAAAGTCGATGATCAGCAAGCGGTCATGGGACATATCTGACATGATCGGTGATTAGGCTGACCTGTCGGCGGGCACAAGGGGCAGGAGACCATCGGGCAGAAGCATCTTGTTACCTGCAAGGAACTCTGCCACCGGGACCCATGCGGCGAGGTCGCGGAACGGGCCGTCCTCCACCACAAAACGCTCGGCTTCGGCGATGCCTGGATCGGTCAGGTGGACTTCGAAGGCGAAAACGACTTCATGCCCGGTTTCGCCTTGGTGGGTGTAGATGTTCTCAAAGATGCCCAGTCGGCAGAGGATTTGCGCCGTCGCTTTAAGCTCTTCTCGCAATTCCCGGAGAACGGCGACTTCTGCCGCCTCCCCGAACTCAACGCCGCCACCTAGAGGACGCCAGCCTTTGATGTCGCCGTTATCTTCTGTCACGGCACTGACCAACAGCTTTCCTTTGCGGAAGGGCAAACCGAGGGCAAGGGCGCGGATTTCCCGGCGAGGCCGCCAAACATGGGTCAGGTTTTCCATGGCCTTGCCCTAGCAGAGTTTACAATCAAGTTGCGACGTTTTCCGACGCGAGGGGCAGGCGAGGTCGGTTTCTACCTGCAAAGGACGTATTCCGGCACCATGGATGTCTGACATTCGGTATCACCAATGCACAGCACGCGTTGAGTGAGGAGCGCAGGATATGGCGAGACGGGGCAGAGGTGGCGGCGCTGCGCGGCGCGCGGAACGAACGGCCATCAGTTTCGAGGTGGCCAAGTTTATCGAGCGCAAGATCCCAAATCTCGAGATTCTGAATGAAGAGGCGCTTGAGATCATTGAGGCCAATGCGGAAACGGTGTTGGAGGAAATCGGTGTGAACTTCACCGAAAACCCTAGCGCTTTGAAGCGCTGGAAAGATGCCGGCGCTGATGTGATTGGCGAACGGGTACATATCCCAAAGGGTCTGGCGCGAAAGCTATGCAAGACGGCGCCGTCCAGCTATGTGCAGCATGCGCGCAACGCGGAACGCTCGGTGGTGATCGGCGGGGACAACCTGGTACTCGCCCCGGTCTACGGCCCGCCGTTTGTCCGTGATGCCGCAGGCGGGCGCCGCTACGCGACGATGGCGGATTTCGAGAAGTTCGTGAAGCTCGCTTACATGTCTAAATGGCTGCATCACTCGGGCGGCACAGTCTGCGAACCCACGGATGTGCCCGTCAATGTTCGCCATCTCGATATGCTTCGCGCGCATATGACATTATCAGACAAGCCTTTTATGGGGTCTGTCACAGAGCCCATCCGCGCGCAGAATTCGGTCGAGATGTGCGAAATTCTCTTCGGCAAGGAATTTGTCGCGGAGAACACTGTGATGACATCGCTCATCAATATCAACTCGCCCCTGACTTTTGACGCCACGATGATGGGCGCGCTTGAGGTCTATGCCTCCCACAACCAGGCTGCAATCGTCTCGCCCTTCATTGTGGGCGGTGCAATGGCGCCGGTGTCTGTTGCGGGGACGTTGACACAAGTTGTGGCGGAGGTAACTGTCGGCATCGCCTACTCGCAATTGATACGTCCAGGCGCACCGGTGATTGCAGGTGCCTTTGTCTCGTCCATCGATATGGGCTCGGGCGCACCCACCTTCGGAACACCTGAAGCGGCTCAGGTAACTTACGGGATGGGTCAGTTGGCGCGGCGGATTGGACTGCCCTATCGCTCCGCAGGCGCGTTCTGCGGTTCGAAACTACCCGATGCCCAGGCAGCCTACGAGACAGCGAACAGTTTGAACGCGGGGCTTTTGGCTGGGGTTAACTTTATGCTGCACGCTGCGGGATGGCTCGAAGGGGGGTTGGTTTCGAGTTTCGAGAAATTCGTGATGGATGCCGATCAGCTTGGTATCCTCCACAAGATGGCAGAGGGCGTCGATCTGTCGGAAAACGGTCAAGGCATGGACGCATTGCGAGAGGTTGGCCCGGGCGGTCACTATCTCGGCTGCGCCCATACCCAAGCCAACTTCAAAAATGCGTTCTGGCGTTCGAACTTGCTGGATTACAAACCCTTCGAGACCTGGGTCGAGGATGGGTCCCGCGATACGCAAGCCCTTGCGACGCAAAAGGTCGAGACCTTGCTCGCACAATATGAAGCCCCGTATCTTGACCCAGCAGTGATGGGCGCGCTCGATACCTATATCGCTAAGACGAAGGAAACGGCTCCCGAAGCCTTCGCCTGACGCTTTTGCGGCGCTTCCTACATTTCAGAAGCCGCTAGTTTAACCTCGGTTAAGCCGTGAGGCGCAACTCCGCGATCTTGGCTTCGTGGATTAAGGCGGCAAGAAGCTCCACGTGACGGGCCGGGGAATAGGCGGCGTTACCGTCGCTGCGGGAAGCATTCATAATCGTCTCACGCTCGAATAGAATGTCAAACGCCTGACCCGGTCCGGGCACAGCTTCCCCCTGCATGAGACGGCGCAATGCCAAATCACGCTTGAAATCAACGGCTCTGTGCTGCGCCGCGCGCACCAATATCCGTGGACGGGTGAGGGCGGCGAGGCGAGATATGTAGGGTGTCATGGAAAACTCCAGAAATAAGAATCTGCCACCAAGCTACGCAAGCTATACGTGTGTTGCCGGAAGGTATTTTACTGCGCACGCCGGAATTTTTGTTTTTTTACAATATAAAGAAAGACTGTTCCCGAAGACGCAACATTAACCATCCGGTAACAAATACATCTTCAGGTTGTACTGGTAACGATCCTTCTGGGGAGAGGGGCACATGGAATGACAGTATTTCTCAGGCGCGAGGAGCGTGTTTCCGTGCCGGATTGGGTGCCGGAAAATGCGGTCATCTATTTGGCGCATGTCGAATCGGGTCAATCCATTCGGTCAATTGCCCGCGAAGCCGGATGTCACGCGTCGACGATCTTACGGAAGGTGCGTCGGTTTGAGGCGCGCCGGGACGACCTTCTGGTCGACTTGGCGCTCCGGCGAATTGGAAGGGCGGCAACGACCCATCCGACAGTTCAATTACGTGAAGGGGAAATTTCAGAAATGCATGACGGGACATCACAGCCGCCAGACATCATTAACGATGCGGAGTTACGCCGTGTCGCACCGCGGCTTTTGCGCCGCTTGAATGAGACTGGCGCTTGTTTAGCGATCGCGCGCGATATGGAAAACGGCGTCATCGTGCGAGACGGGCCGGACGGTCAAACGCTGCGTACAGCGGTGCTTGAACGGTCCGTCGCAGAGGCCATGGCGCTTAAGGATTGGATATCGCTTGCCAGCGACGGGCGCATCACGCGGTATCGGATTACGTCTGCCGGACGCATTGCGCTGAAACGGTTCATGGCGGAAGACGAGGCGGCGCGGCTCGATGGGACGGGCACGAACGACGCGTTTGGCGATCAACACCGCGAGTGGGGCGAGCGCCCCGAAGCGCGGACCGGCACCAAACGGCGGGGCATCCGCTACAATGCCGCAGAAAGTCCGCTATCCGCACTGGCGCGGCGCACCGATAAGGACGGCAAACCGTTTTTGTCAGCGGAACTCGTCGCGGCAGGCGAGAGGTTGCGCGAGGATTTCGAACTGGCCCAGATGGGACCGCGCATCACCCAGAACTGGGAAAAATACCTGACGGGTGGCGCGCGCGCGGAGTATTCTAGCGGGTCTGAAACGGGTGGCGGCTCAGAGACGGCGCGCAACAGGGTGATGACCGCCCTTACCGATCTTGGGCCGGGTTTGGGGGACGTTGTCCTCCGGTGCTGCTGCTTTCTGGAAGGCATGGAAACGGTTGAAAAACGCATGGGATGGTCAGCGCGATCCGGTAAAATTGTCTTGCGGATCGCGCTTTTGCGTCTCCGCGCCCATTACGACGAAGAAAGCGGAAACTGGTCCCCTTTGATCGGCTGACATCTCAAAACCGGCATGTTGCGTACCTATTTGAAGGGTACGTAGACATAGCCGAGGGGTGTTTTCATGTCCGAACAAGAGAAAGAGAAGACGCGTAGCTGGGTCGAAGAGATCGAGGTTGCAGGCGAAGAGCTTGTGGCGCGCATCAAGCAGTTGGCCGCCGATAACAAGGTCAAGCGCGTACGTATCGTCGAGCCCGATGGGGACATCGCGCTTGAAATCCCGCTCACCTATGGCGTGATCGGAGGCGGCGCTTTTGTGTTGGCGGCGCCGGTGGTGGCCATGTTGGGCGCGTTGGCGGCCTTCGTCGTCAAGGTACGAATCGAAGTGGTGCACGAGGAACCGGCAATGCCAGAAGAAGAAGTCGCCTAGTCTCCGCGAACGGACATGCGACAAAACCGTCATGCGCCTGCCGCATGGCGGCTAACGCTGGAAATTTGAGGTGTTTTTGGTTATTTTCGAGAAAACGCCCTGAACGAAAGCATGTCTCACCATGCGTGACCTAAAGCTGCCCGACCAGCGCCATCCGGAAAAAGCGCACCGCGTCGACAACGCGCAGCCCAAAAAACCGAACTGGATACGGGTGCGCGCGCCGTCTGGCGAAGGCTATGAAAAGACGCGAGAGACACTCGAAACCCATAATCTTGTGACGGTTTGCCAGGAAGCTGGCTGCCCGAATGTCGGAGAGTGCTGGAGCCAGGGACACGCCACCATGATGATCATGGGAGAGATTTGTACCCGCGGCTGCACCTTCTGCAATGTTGCGACAGGCAAGCCTAATGCACTCGACGCTTTCGAACCGGGACGCGTGGCCGATGCGGTCACGAAGCTTGCGCTCAATCACGTGGTGATAACCAGTGTGGACCGCGATGACGTGGCGGATGGCGGTGCCGAGCACTTTGCCCAGACCATTCGCGCGATCCGGCACCGGGCGCCCGGCACGACGATCGAAATTCTGACGCCGGATTTTCTGAAGAGCGCGCCAGGATCGCTCGAAGTTGTGGTCCGCGCCAAGCCCGATGTTTTTAATCACAACCTCGAAACAGTGCCGGGCCTTTATCCAGAAGTGCGGCCCGGGGCGCGCTATTTCCATTCGTTGCGACTGTTGCAACGGGTGAAGGAGCTTGATCCGGAGATCTTCACAAAGTCCGGCATAATGGTAGGCTTGGGAGAGGATCGCCAATCCGTTCTCCAAGTCATGGATGATATGCGCGCGGCGGATGTCGATTTTCTGACCATTGGCCAATATTTGCAGCCCACCTCGAAGCACCACCGCGTGGATCGGTTTGTGACGCCCGAAGAATTTAAATCCTATGAAACCGCCGCCTTCGGTAAGGGCTTTTTGATGGTGTCTTCGACGCCTTTGACGCGATCCTCGTACCATGCCGGGGACGACTTTGCGCGGTTGCGTGAGGCGCGCCTACAAAAACTGTCGTCGGCATAATTCAGCCAATCTGAGAGTTCGGCGGGCGTTTTCCCCCTGACGAAACGGTGCGCTGGCGCGTAGGGTTTTGCTACCGCACAGGAACGAGGGAGGAAAACCATGGGCAAGCGCGACGATTTGATCGCCATTTACGCGAAGGACTTGAAAGAAAAATGCGGCATGACGCCGGATATGGACCTGTTGACCAAGGTGACCATTGGGTGTGGGCCGTCCATTTATAACGCCGATGCGTCAACGGTTGCAGGTTCACAACCGAGCGAGTTGGAGACCGTCAAAGAGAGTTTCTTGATGAAGAAACTCGGGTTGCCGGATGGGCCTGAGCTTATGGATGCGATCAACTCTGTTATCGAAACCTATGGCCGCTCGGAACGGAACAAGTACCGCGCTGTGGTTTATTACATGCTGACCAAGCATTTCAAAAAGGAAGGCGTCTACGGGTAAGCCGACGCGAGCGGCAAGCGGCGGATTGAACGTCGCGGCATGCTTTATTGAAAATACCGCCCGGCGCGTTTTGGCGGTCGGGCGTGCTAAGATAATAAACGGGATAGCTTGAAGCAGATAGCTTTGCGTTTCGAAACTTGGCCAGGCGCACTAGTTGTCGGCTTTGGTCGCCTTTCCTAAAAGCGAAGCCCCACGGATAAACCGATCACCGGGTTGTAGTCGGTGGCACCTGTCACGCCGCCTTGAACGAAGGCGCCACCGGTGGTCGAGAACTCCGCGTTCAACCCGATCTGACGAACGGGCTCATTTTCCCTGACATCGCTGTCGAAGATACCGGACAATCCGACACTGAACTGGTTCGTCAGCGCATAGTCGACGAAGAGTTGCGACCGGGCGACTTCATCTTCACTTTCGATATAGGTCACGCTCATACCCGCGCGAGCTTGGCCACGGCTGAGAAAAGTGCCCAGTTCGAGGGCGTCGCGGCCGTCATCTTCCCCATCCGACAGAAAAATCGTCGCCGGTCCAAGGGCACTTTCCGTGCGCGCTGTTTCAACACTTGGCAGTGTCAATGGAAGGGAAAGGCGTGGAGATATGCTTGGCGCTAGATCGGAGCTTGGTTCAGTCGCCACAATGGCCGCGCGGCTCGCGGCGCCGCCGAGGCGAAACCCATCGGTGTCAACAGGTGCAAGCTTTGTAATCGGTTCCGCAAAGCCGGAAACGGGGCAACAAAGCATCGCGCTGATCAAGATTGGGCGCACGGGCAGCACATCCTCAAAACGCCCCGCACCCAGGATGAGATTAGGACGATAGCGACGCGTATGCACTGTATAGGGTTAATTTTCCGGAAACCGTCGTCGCCTGTGGCTGAACTGCCTCACACTGGCTGGTCATTGTCCAGGAAACGGACACATCCAATAAACGGGAGATTTCTGTTTCGCTGAGCGTAATCAATACCGTAGCCGACAACGAATTCATCCGGAATTTCAAACCCAGTCCAAGTGGCTTTCACATCGGTTTCGCGCCGCGACGGCTTATCCAAAAGAGCGATTGTTTCGAGGCGCCGGGGACTGCGCGTCTTCAATAGCTTGATAACATGAGACAAAGTGAAGCCGGTATCAACGATATCTTCGACGACAAGAACATCGCGACCCGATATTTCACCGCGAAGGTCCTTCAGAATGCGCACTTCACGCGATGACTGCATAGCATCGCCATAGGAAGACGCTTCGAGGAAATCCACCTCCACATTCATATCAAGTTCGCGCACCAGATCGGCGATGAAGACAAAGGAGCCGCGCAACAGGCCGACGACGATCAGCTTGTCTGTTTCCGAAAAGCTCTGACGGATTTCGCGGGCCAAGGCTTCAATGCGCGCGGCGATAGACTTGGCAGAGATCATTTCGTCAATGGCGTAAGGCTGCGGCACGATAACACTCCCCCTTGACCCGGACGGTTCCCCCCTAAAGTAAAGGGCGAGATGAGACCAGAGGCCAGTCTATGCCGACGCATTCCGAGACCCGACATCTGCCTTATTCCGCGGACCAGATGTATGACCTCGTGGCGGATGTGGAGCGGTACCCGCAGTTCTTGCCCTGGACCGCTGCGGCGCGGATACGAAGCACCCGTGAGGACAAGGACGCGGTGATCATGCTCGCCGATTTGATGATCTCATTCAAAGTGTTTCGCGAACGCTTCGGCAGCCGCGTGACGCTCTACCCCAAATCGCGAAAGATCGATACCGAGTATCTAGATGGCCCGTTTGAGAAAATGGTCTCCAACTGGGCCTTTGAGCCAGCCGACGACGGCGGGTGCCATATAAGCTTCCACGTGGACTTTGCGTTTCGGAATAAGCTATTGCAGACGACTGCGACGATCTTCTTTAATGATGCCATGCAACGGGTCGTACGCGCTTTTGAGAGACGCGCCGCCGAGCTTCACGGCTAGGCCTCAGACCCCGTCGAGGTAGAGAAGCCGGCGTTCTTCGTCCGACAGGTCGGTAATGCGGCGGATCTCTTGGCGTTTTTGGCAGACAAACTGTTCTATTAACTCAAGCGGAAACAGGCGTTTCATTCGGGCGCCTGCTTCGAACATATCCAGCGCTGCGCCCCAGTCCGCTGCAAGGCCAGCCAAATTAAGCGCGTAGGCGTTACCGGTGATTGGGTCCGGTGGCGCGATACCGTCTTCAATGCCAAGAAATGCACCCCCCAAAACGGCCGAAAATAAGAGATACGGGTTCGCGTCACCCCCGGCGACGCGATGCTCAATCCGGCGCGCGCTACCGGGGCCGGCAGGGATGCGCACGGCCACGGTCCTGTTTTCGTATCCCCAGGACAGCCCCATGGGCGCGTGGGCGCCCGGCACAAAGCGTCGATAGCTGTTCTCATGGGGCGCAAAGACAAGCGTTGCTTCTGCCATGGTGGCAAGACACCCTCCGACGGCGTGGCGCATTGCGTCGGTCCCTGCTTCGCCACCGTCGTCAAAGATGTTCAGGCCTGCGTCGTCCGTGATGGAGAAATGCATGTGCAGCCCGTTCCCTGCATCGCCGTCGAATGGCTTTGCCATGAATGTGGCAGTCATCCCGAATTGGCGCGCGAGCCCTTTGACGAGCATCTTGAAAAGCCATGTGTCATCCGCAGCTTTGAGGGCAGGGCCATGGGTCAGGGTCACCTCGAATTGGCCGCGCCCGGATTCGGATGTGGCCGTCTCAGCGGGAAGTCCCATGGTCGCGCAAGCGGCGTAAAGGGCGGAGAGGAACGCGTCATAGGCTTCGAGCGACCTCAGTCCAAGTATGTCACCGCCAACACGTAATCGCTCAGCCACGGGATCGGCCGTGTCATCGTGAAACAGAAAGAACTCCAACTCCGTCGCTGCCTGAACGTGCCAACCGCGTGCCGCGTAGCGCAACAAAACAGCCTTCAACGCATCGCGAGGATCGCCGCCAAACGGTTGTCCCGGCGCGTGTTCCATCGACATGGGTAGCAAGAGGGCCCCTTGGGACGCCCATGGCATCGACACGGGGCCGCGTGATGTGGGGCGCAGAAACCCATCTTGGTCACCGGTTTCAAACACGAGCGGGCTGTCTGCCACATCATCGCCGAAGATATCGAGGCTAAGCGACGAAAGAGGCATCTTAACCGTGCCACTCCATAGCTTTTCCGCTTTCGCCGCTGGCATCCGTTTCCCGCGCGGCTGTCCATTGAGATCGGGTACGGCGAGCCACACGCTCTCTGCATCGGGAAAATCCGTCAGGCGCGCCACGCCCGATTTACCGGTCACACGAATTCCGGTGTCAATGCGGGAGCAGGCGGGATGGGCAGAGCGCTATATTGATGCGCTGGCACATAGGTTACATCCACCATGCACAAGAGCTCTTGGTCGGCAGGCGACAAGTTTTGGACGGCGATAACGAGCGCTTCCTGCAATGGGCGCGGGTCGCGCTCGATCGCAGTGACGTAAGGTAGGGCCAAGGATGGGGGTGTTTGGCACAGCACGCGTAGGTCTGATGCAAACGTGTCCCAGCGTTCGATCATTGTCCAGCTTACAGCATCCACGGCACACAAATCCGCCCGAGCCTCCGTCACTGCGCGCGCGCTGGCTTGATGGGAGCCGGTTTCGAACGTGGACCCGATGGGCACGCCCAGATTGTACATCATCGAATCGATGGCCGCCCATCCGGACTGAGAGACCGGGCTGTTGATCGCGAGCCGCGCATTGCGGAACTCCGACAGGGTTTTGCGCGGATCATTGGCGCGCACCAGCACCGCGCTGTAGTACATGCCCGCCGGACAATCGAGTTTATGGACAGGCGTTGCCACAATCGCCACGTCATCCTGCAAGCCAGTTCGGTAGGGCAGGCTACAGGTTTGCGACAGCAGCAATTTGGGGTCGGTCCAATGGTACCCATCCCGGGACAATGCCTTTGGCGCTTCTGGAAGCTCATCCCGGATCAACGCCCAGAACCGATCATTCGCCGCCTCGGTCTCCGGCCGATCATACATGGGAAGGGTGACAATCATGTCTTCTTTTCAACGCGTTGGCGCGCTTGGGCGCTTTCGCGATCATTCAGGCCAAGCATTGGCGCAATCATGCGCATGAGCGCGTCTTCTTCTTCGTCGCGCGTGCCATCGGCAAGGACGATTTCCCAGAGCCCTTCGATGACCTTCGCCCGATCCTCGTACGGCACGGCATCTTTAATGGCGCGGGTGAAGCGCACGGTATCGGGTGCGACTTCCTCAAGCTTTTCGGCGTCTTTTCTGAGATTGGCAACTTCGAACGGGCCGAGTTTGTAACGCGCCGCGAGGAGCGTATCGATGCGCGCAATCTCCGCGGAATCATAGGCACCGTCAGATCGTGCAATTCGGACGAGCAGCGCTGCAAGGGCGAGCCGAGCATCGCCATCGTCCAGCGGATCAGGGTCGGGGGCCGTGAGACGGCTTAGGAAATCTCCAAACATGACGCATATATAAACGCTCCATCGGGCGGTTACAGGGCCATTTATGGCATTTCGTAAAGCAGCGTGATGCTGTGCGGGTTTGTGCAGGGAAGAACGGCGTGTCGCGCAACCAAACGGAACCGCCCTAGAACGCGAAGTTTCTTCCCCAAAGCCAAACGGTAAGCGGCACGGGGGCAACGGCGAACGCGATGGTCAAGACGGTCCAGCCAGGCTGAAATAGACGTGAGAACCCTGAAGTGAAAGCAATGCCGCCCCCACCTCCCACAAGCGTGTTGCCCGGCAGGTTGATGAGGGCAGCAAGCAAGAGATAGCGCCAAGGACCGATCAACGGTGCGAGCCAGCGGGGCACGTGTTGGCCGAGATGGGCGAGGCGGTCTTCCCGTGACATGGGCGCCAAGCGGTCGACCAGCGCACACGCCCTTTTGAGGCGCAGGTCGGCGAGCAATGCGTGGAGCCACGAATGCGGCAGGAAGCGACCAGCGACGTAAGCAAAGCAAAGCCCGAGCAAAGTGGCGCCATAGACAAAAGGTGCGATACTGGCCCCTTTGAGGAGGAGGAGGCTGATCCCAATTTCAACACCGGGCATGAAGGGGACCGCAATCAAGAGGGCGTAAGCGAGGAGGAGGGCGGTCAGGACACCCACCATCAGTGCGTCGTTACTCTCCGCCTTGGTGGTTGCCCAATCCATCATGAGGTGAATACCATAGACTGCCACCGCGATGAGGATGACACGACCCGCAAGGCGCAATGCGCCCAGCCAAAGCGGCGGCAGAGTGATATCGGCAGACCCCATTCGGAGGAGCGTAGTCGCTGAAAGAGGGATTGGGTAGGTGGGCATGTCGTGTCTCCAGTTGTGTGGGGCGATTTGGCGGAAACGACAGGACAGCGGAAGTGCGGTTTTCCGTATGCAAGCGATGCGGATTTGCGTAGGTTTTGTGTCGGGAAATTTACGGCTCATCTTTTGAGGACGTCGGCGCTGTTGGGGTCGACCGGTCTTACGGGCAAATGTCCGAAATTATGTAGTTGCCTCTCGGGCGATGCGGGAGGCTCCGGTCCATGCATGGCGCGGGGCGCTTGAAAGACGTCGCGCGTAAGCTCTGAAGGCACCTACGCCGTCGCGCTCCGGTTGCTTGGCGGCATGTTCAGTAAGTTGGGCCGTATCATAGTGTCGGGACCTGCCGTTCTTTAATTGCCTCTTACATTTGCGTGGCAATATTTGATCGCTGGCTGTTCTTTAGGAATGGAGTTTTCCATGGCCAATGATGGTACATCCGGCTCAGACCGCTCTGATAACGATAAATCCTCTGATCACAGCAGCAAATCCGAACGCGCCGATCGCGAGGTGTCCGAGAAATCTCGCGACGCCTTGTCTGGCGGCGACACGGACGTCAAGGATCGGGAGCCGACGCCCGAAGATCGCGCCGCCAGCCAGGAAAAAATGCAGGCCGAAGGACAGGCGGCCAAAGGCCGTTTGGATACGGCTTCGCCTGAGACCGATGCAGGCCAAACCGAGCCTGAGACAACTTCCACGCCGGAGCCAAGCGATATTGTTGAGGCGATCAAAGGCGGCATGCAGAACGCGCAGGCGAACCCGGTGCCCGCAGGCAGCTACAAACAGGCCGAGCTAACCTTTACCCCGCCCGGCACATTCCAAAACCCCGCAGCGCCAACGCCGGGCCTGGGCCGGGTGGTGCGCCCCGCAGCCTTTGCGGGAAGCGCGGTGTTTGCGGCAGCGGCAGCGAACCATGTGCTCAACAAGGGGTATGACGCGGCAGAAACCCATGTCTTTGAAAACCCCGGGGTTCACATCGAACGCCGCATCGCTGATATATGGGACGCCGCCAATGCGCGGGTCGAGCAGTTGGGGGCACAGGCCCATCCGGGTATCTACGAGGCCGCCGCCAATGCTGAACTCGAACTTCGCGACTTTGCCGTTGCCCATTTTCAAGACACGGGCGCGGTCTATGAGCACGGCTACAACGCCGAGGCGCAAGCGCCGCTGAACGATCTCTGGGCCGAGAACTTGACCGAGGTCAACAGCGTCGAACGCAGCCGCGATGAGGCACGGGCGATGATGGAAGATTACGCCGACCATTGGGGCATCGACGCAGGCGACGTCACGCCCGAGCAATGGTCCGACATTGCCGGCGCGCCGGACCCGCTGGAGGTTGTGCCCAACATAAACGACCCACGCTTTGCCGCCCCCGTCCCGGCGCGCGAGGCGATTGAGTTGGACGCTTGGGTGGAGGGCTTCTCCCCCGCTGAGCCGCTTCCGCCAAACGGAGGCTTCACCCCCGTCCCCACGCCCCCCTTCGTCGAAGAATTTCCGGCGGGCGACAGGCTGGACCTCCCGAACAACACGGGCGGCGTGGCTCCCGTTGCGGAGACAGAACCTCTGATCACGCTGCCACCGGAGGATGTCGGGCCGGATATAGTGACGATGGGCCATCCAGAGTTCGATGGAACAGCGGCATCAGAAGAGACTTTTGGTTTTGTGCCGGAGTTGCCTGCTAACTGGGAAAGCGCGCCGACACGTAAAGGCGTCGGTATCCGTTGGTCCGATCCTGAAAATCAAGGAAATGGTGTCCGAATTGACAAGGGCAATCCAGGCAGCCCATTCCCATCCCAACAAGTGGATCATGTAATTGTCCGACACAATGGCGAGGTTCTTGGGCGAGATGGTTTGCCAATTCAGGGAGCGATTGCAGACCATCCAGAAATGGCGCACATTCCTTTGGAGGAGTATCGCGAGTGGACAGCTTGGAACAGACCCTGACATATCCCAACATGAGATCGGAATTGCGACGTTACTTAATGTCGCTTGCAAACTCTCGTGATCCGGAAAAAGGTTGGCGTGCAGCATCTCACTTGGGAGGCGAATTAGATTTTGCAATCCAGTTTTTGTTCGATGACACCGTTCTTGCAAAGGACGCTCGCAAAGCAGTTGGAGTTTTTTTGCTCGACGAGACTGAAGCCGCATTTATTGCGGACTTGGTACAAAAGCTCGACGCTGTCTTGACCTCCAAGGGAACGAGCCTTTCTGACAAAGATGCTGTGGGCTTACCGGCATGGGAAAACGTTGCCCATGCAGCTCAAAAGGCGCTGGATACCTTGGAGTTCTGACCAACAAGCATCAGAACACATGTGTTTGTGACGCCTTCGCAGGTGCGGCTGAACGACCTCTGGGCCGAAAACTGCGAGGTCACCAGCGTCGAACGCAGCCGCGATGAGGCACGGGCGATGGTGGCGGACTACGCTGACCATTGGGCCATCGATGCAAGCGACGTCCCGCCCGAACAATGGTCCGAGATCGCCAGCGCGCCGGACCCGCTGGAGGTTGTGCCCAACATTGACGACCCACGCTTCGCGGACCCCGTCCCGGCGCGAGAGGCGGTTGAGTTGGACCCGTGGGTCGAGGGCTTCACGCCTGCTGAACCGCTCCCGCCAAACGGCGGCTTCACCCGCGTCCCCACGCCCCCCTTCATCGAAGAATTCCCGGCTGGTGATGGTCTCGACCTCCCGAACCACACGGGCGTTGCGGTTCCGGTGGTGGAGACGGGGCCGTTGGTGACGCTCCCACCGGAGGCCATTGGGCCGGATGTGGTGACGATGGCTGGCACTCGGCCCGATGGGGAACCCTATCGACGGCCCGGTTTACGGGTTGGTATTCGGCAAGACATCTTAGATGCCGCGCCTCAAACGCCCGATGGGCGATACATTAATCCCCATGACGGGATGCCAATTTAACCTGGGGAAGAGGTCTTTGGCCATATCTACGGGCGCGAACACTGGCGTCTGACCGAGGAAGCTGAGGCGATGAGTTTGACGCAGTAAGAATTCAATGATTGGGTAAATGAACATCCGGAATGGTTCCAAATCGAACGCCGAAGTGACAACGAAAGCCATCGATATCAGATGCCAAGAGAGCAATGATCTATGAGCCTACAAGCGAAACTCGATCAGCATCGCGCTGATAAATTAAAGCGTTTAAAGAATTGGCGAGGGACGGCAAATAGTGTATCTGACTGGAGTGAACAGGGTCTTTCACTACTTATGAAGATCGCTTTGGATTGTCCTGAAGAAACGCATCTTTTGAAAGATGTCCTTTCGGCAGGCCCAGACTTAGAGTTTCGTGAAGAACGATCAGGCTTCACAGCTCTTCACTTTGCGGTACAAAGTAAGGCTCAGTCTGTTATCCGCGAACTTCTCGCCGCTGGCTCCAACCCCAATTCATTAGATAGAAGTGGTTAAACTCCGCTGATGATTGCTTTACAGCGGCTGCCTTTGGACCTTTCAGTTATTGAACACTTGCTTTTGATGGGGGCAGACCCATGTGCGGAAAACGCGGCAGGCGTCAGCTCTTTGCAGAAGTTAGAAACAATGACTGTCACTCTAGAAGTCACCGCAGCCCGCAAGCTTATGCTAGAAAAAAAATCTAGTCCTCCTTAATTCTCAAAAGTCTCGTCGGGACAGCAGTCGATTGATCAATCACCAGACGTTGGAACAGGAACTGTACGGTTGTTTGCCTGAATACGTCGAAGAGTTCCCGGCTGGTGATGGTCTCGACCTCCTGAACCACACGGGTGGTGCGGTTTCGGTGATCGAAGGTCTCGACATCATCTCAGCACCAATCCCGGATATGGAACAGGCGATCATTATCGAAAACCGCCGCAATGAACCGGGGACCGCCACCGGCCAGGGCCAGCCCATTCGTGCAGACTGGATGCGTCAACGTGTGATTCAGGGCGGCGCACCGATCCCCGAACAGATCGCTGACAGGTTACGGAATCGCGAGTTTGCAACCTTTGATGATTTCCGTGGTGCCTTTTGGAAAGAGGTCGCCTCTGATCCGAGACTGGCGGGGCAGTTCAATCGACAAAACGTCATTCGGATGGCCGATGGATTGGCTCCATTTGCGCCGCCGCGCACTCAGGTGGGAGATCGCTCCAGATTTGAGTTAGATCATATTAAGCCTCTGTTTCGGGGCGGAGACGTTTACAATGTAGAAAATCTACAGATCATGACGCCTAGTGACCAAATAGAGAAGACACGAAGTGACTGATGCTCTAACGAAGGAAAGCTTATCAGACTTTACAAAGGCGGAATTTCTATCGTTCGTCAGCGCAATATTTGTTGGCGAATATGACAACGAAGAGGAGGATAATCGCATCGTTGCGCATTTCGACAAACTTGTCTTCCTACATCCTTAAAAGAATGGACTAATATTTTGGCTTGAAGACGGCAAAGATTCTCCTGAGGCCGTCGTCGCCGAAATTGAACACTATTGTCGCGAAAACGGGCTGCGTGGCTTCAAGGACAGCGATTTTTAAAGGTGGTCTCGTGAGCCTCGAAGTGCGGCCACGTTGCCGTTGCCCACTTTAAGGACACAGGCGCGGTCCATGAGCGCGGCGGGCCGCCCACGAATAATCTTTTGAGAAACATTGCAATTACCAATTCGTTTGCGATCGAAAACGACCAAGAACAGCTCTTTCTATCAGCAGACTATCGTTATCTAAATTCCGACAAACAAAGTGCTTTAGTGGTCGACAAGTCTACCAAGCGGTAATACCCCATTTTTTGAGAGGCATGTCAGCAGAAGCTAAGCTGCTTTCATTTTCTGTATCGAAATTCCTTCGATCCCCGTTTCCGTCACCTCGAAGATAAGCTCCGCGCGTCGATCAACAGCTGGGTCTAGGACTGACCTCCTCCCCTGCCAAGTCCTCGATTTTTGGTTAACCTGTTCTCCAACTGAGGAGACAGGCGTTGAAGAGAAGCCGTTTTAGTGAGGAACAGATCATTGGCATTCTGAAGGAGCGCCAGGCTGAGCTGGGGGCGAAGGAGCTGTG
>JBCCPJ010000010.1:0-108056 GCA_039024895.1 Pseudomonadota bacterium
CTCGCCGTGGCTCGTGCGTGTTCCGGGTTTCTGTCTCATCTCCACTCATAGGTGGTTACGATGTGCCAGAAACCCTCCCTTATCAAATCGACCTAAACTGTCCCATTGGTGCTGACGTTAGACACTCAACAATCTGTCTGATCTAGTCGAAGAACGGATTAATCTGATTGTCGAAAACATCGCTATGGGCTTGGCTTTGGTCTTTGGCGCGATGTGGCTCTTCTTCTCGCTGCGCGAGGCGCTTTGGATTTCTGCGGCGCTGCCCGTATCGTTCCTCGGCGGGCTTTTTGTCATGAGCCTCTTTGGCATAACGATCAACATGATTACCCTGATTGCCCTTTTGATGGCGGTCGGGCTCATTATGGATGATAGCATTGTCATTGCAGAGAACATCGACAAATGGCGAAAGAAAGCCGCACCGCTTGAGGCAGCTGCGAAAGGCACGATGGAGGTTTTGCCAGGCGTTATGTCATCCTTCATTACCACTGCCTGTGTTTTTGGCCCGCTCATGTTCATTTCAGGTGAGTTGGGACAAATCCTAAGTTTCATACCAATGGTCTTGTTGATCACGCTGTCGATCTCGCTGATCGAAGGGTTCTTGATTTTACCTCACCACGTCAGCCATGGCGGCAGAAATTCAACCAAACCTGTAAAGGCACGCCCGGCAGAGCGCGTTTTAGAATGGGTGAAACAACAGGTCGTGATGCCATTGGCCGCTATTTGCGTCCGTCTGAGGTATCTGACACTTGGGACCGTCTTCGCCATTTTGATCCTGTCCGTTGGTCTGATCGCCTCGGGAACTATCAAATTGATCGGATTTCCGGCGACTGAAGGCGACACGCTCGTAGCACGGATATCCTTGACCTCCGGCATTGCGCTGGAAAGAACAGTTGCCACAGTCGATCAAATCATTGCCGGGTTGGATCAGGTGGATGCCGAGCTTACACCCTTGACAGCCGATGGCGCACCGTTGGTGGAACGTGTTTTGGTGCAATACGCGGTGAATGCGAACGTCAATGACAATGGTTCCCATACCGCGACGATTACAGTCGATCTGCAGGAAAGCGACAAACGCAACGTTAGCGCTGACGAAGTACTTTCCGCATGGCGCGAAGCCGCGGGACCATTACCAGACATAACCCAAATGAGTTTTGCGCAGTCAGAGCAGGGGCCCGGCGGCCTTGATATCGATATTGAGCTTTTGGGGCGTAATCTGGATGCGCTGGAAGAGGCTGCAGAACAGTTAACGGGGAGACTGCTGGCCCGCGACGACGTCACGGAAGCTTATCAAGATTTCTACGGCGGACGGGAAGAGGCGCAGATCGCGCTGAATGCCTTCGGCAACTCCACGGGTTTGACGCCGCAAGCTTTGTCCAACCAGCTCAGGACAGCGTTTCAGGGGGCCGAGACTGACAGCTTTCGGCAGGATACCAGTGACCGGACGGTCCGCGTGCAACTGGCCGATACCGTATCGAGTGTGACGGAACTGGAGCGGTTCCCAATCTTCCTGCCAAACGGAGGGCAAACCACCCTGGCAACCGTCGCGAACCTAAAACTGACCGAAAGCTATCCGACCATCACGCGAAAGGAAGGCTTGGCAGTGGCTCGGGTCCAAGGCCAGATCGACCGGACCGCAACGACCTCAACCGAAATCTCAAACATCGTGATTAACGAAATTGCCCCGGAGTTGGAAAGGGACTTCGCTGGCGTCCAAATCAAGATCGGTGGCGCAACCGAGGAGCAGACCGAGTCCCAGCAGTCAATGATCTCAGCGCTCGGGTTGGGTTTGATCGGAGTCTATATGGTGCTGGCGTTCCAGTTTCGGTCCTATAGCTTGCCGATCGTGGTCATGATCTCGATCCCCTTTGCGCTGATAGGTGCGATCTTGGGGCATTGGGCCTTGGGAATGGATTTTTCAATGCCAAGCCTGATCGGGTTCGCCTCATTGGCGGGCATCGTAGTCAACAACGCGATCCTCTTTGTGACGTTCTTCCAATCTCATTTGGAGGATGGGGATTACGTCAACGCATCGCTGAATGCCGTCAGAGACCGTTTCCGCCCGATCCTACTCTCGAGTGCAACAACGTTTGTCGGCCTCCTCCCGATCATTTTCGACAGCAGTCCCCAAGTGCAAACGTTGGTGCCGCTCGTTGTCTCTGTCGCCTTCGGCTTACTCGCATCAATGGTTTTAGTTGTCATCGTTTTCCCAGCCATTCTGTCGATCTATTTCGACTTGTTCTCAGTGAAGAAATGGATCGGCCAATTTCAACCCGAGGCTAGTGCAACAAATCTGATTACCACGAGCTCATAGTTCAGGCGATCTACTAAAGCGGATCAGTTATAGCATCACTACCAACGTCTGCTTCGTCCCGCGATGTGAGAATTACAGAGGGTCAAAATTTTGGCAGTGCAGCGAAAGTCGGCTCTGACGGGCTGCACCGCAGCAACTTGAACAATCTACGGACGGCGGCTTTGGGCCGTTTTGAACAACAGTGTTTCCAAGGCATTGGCTGCAACTCTGTAGTGAACAAAGTCTTCTGTTCTTTCCTCGAAATCGTCGGGAAACTGGCAGTAGTCAGCGCTAAAGCGTTGCCCTCTTTCGCCTTACTCCGAGGCAAAGTGAGCTGTGAATCCACCGATGGCCTGATCTGCTAAGGCATCATGCTCATTGCAAAGCCGCTCAAATGTGCGCTGATGCATCCCCTTTGGTTTGGTCGAAAATCTTCCATGCGCAATGCCGCCAGGCCACTCCAGCTTGTCGCGAATGCGGTGGGCGCGCCGTAGTGCTCGATCCCAAGGTTTCTCCCTACGAGAGGCATAAGTCAGTCCGTGGCAATGCCGGCATGCAAAGACACCCCCGCCATACAGGATCGCGGCGCGCCTACCGCAGCCTTCGGCCGGACATCGGAACCAGTATCGCGAGCCCCCGAGATGACAATCCGTCATGGTAAGCGGGACGGCGTAGCGCTTGGGGTGGTCTTCACCGTTTCGATCGCGATAGCAATAATCGAGTATCACTTGACCTTGCGTTGACTGAACATGGATCGTTCCGGTTGTTGTATCACCCTTCGACCAGGTGATCTGGCGCCTAACTCGCGTTGAGAGAATACCCACCCGGTTCAACCACCGGACGTCTAGCGCGTGATAGTCTTCAGTTGTCTCTGCTCCAAACTGTAAGCGTCTTCCACTACCCACACCGCCCATTCTTCACCTCACGTTTTGCCGAAATCAATTGGGAACTTTCGTCGTATCGCTCTGTTAAAAACATTTAAGCCATTGAAAAACATAAATTCATGCTCGATTTTTCTATTTTTTTTCGAGTTTTGCGTTCAGAGTTTTCCGACTACCTGATAGGAAACATCTCCCAAGAAAGACTACTGGCGAACGTTGCCGAAAGCACTCGGGCATTAGACCAATCTTCGCCTTCCAGACCAATGATGTGCAGTTGCTCGACCAAACCGAATTGCAAAATGACCATTTTCCAAAAACCACTCAGTTATTCGGATCGCGCGCGCGTCTCTTAATTCTTTTGTTTCTCTTTTCATCTTCACTTTCCTTTCAGAGCCCCGGCCTTTCCTCGAGGAAGGAGAAAGCGAAAGGCATAGGACGAACAGCCCCGACCAGATGGTCAGGCTGTCCCCATGCCCGCGTCCTTTCCCGTCGTCGGTCGGTCGCTTAGGCCCAACTGGTCATGCGTTTCTGCCAGCCGGTCGGTTGCTACTTGCGACGCTTGAACGCTGCGCCGGAGACCGGGCTTCAACCTTTCGGACTGCCCTGTGCCTTTGGTCCCGCCCAGTGGTAGGCATTACGTGCCTGCCGCCACCGTCTCTCAACCGTTCAGCAGACACGGTCCCGCTTTGTGCGGTGCGTCTTCAATCTTCGATCACTACTAATTCTTCGGAGTACTTGCTTTCCCACGCCTCGATGTCGGAAAGCCTCCAGCGCGCGCATCCGGGAGTTAGCCGGACCACGCGCGGAAAACCCTCAAGCTCACGGTGCCAGCGCCAAATGGAGGTACGGTCAACGCACCAGCGTTCAGCGAGTTGCTTATCCTGTAGAAATGTTTCCGGCATGAGAACATCCTTGTATTAGGATGCGCCCCATTATCCCCACGCTAACTCGATATGCCACAAGAGCTGCGGCACCAGTTTCACGATTAATCGGTGTCGTCAGAAGCAGTCAGGCTCTTTGATCCAAAAGAGCGCCAGTAAAAGATCGTTTTTCCGCTCAGATCTAGTGACTTCAACTGTGCAATGAGCTCGTCATTCCCTCCCATTGCGATGGACTCGCGAACTGAAAGGTCCAACATCGCAGTTTCTCGAGTCTGAGGGTCTTTCAGGTATTTTCTCGCCATTGTTCTCGACACACCGAAAGCATCTTCGATTTCTTTGAGGATGGCTTCCGGCTTCCAACTATCGCGCTTCCGCCAAAACTCCATTAGTACAGCTGCAACGCGTTTATCGATTGCGGTTGGATCAGGCTTCGGCCCAGTCTTAATCTTCACCTTGCGCTCAAACAAATCCGCAAGAAACTCCGCCTCCATGGAGTTCAAATCGTTCGCGCGAAGGAGTTCAAGCAGCATTGTGGTATCGCCAAGTATCTTCGCTCGCTCAATTGCCACGGTTCTAAGGTCTTTGATGTCCATTAGGCGCGCCCATCTAACTTGATCACCGCTGCACCTTCCTCTCCCCTAAGGAAGGCACCCCATGAAGTCATCATTGCGCGCCGTCGCGCCAATAAGTCTGAGCGGCGATAGGCGCGCTCGACCTCACTGCCAACTGAATGCGCAAGCGCGATCTCAGCCATATCTCGCGGATAGCCGAGTTCGGCGGCCCAATCCCGAAATGTGCTCCGCAGTCCGTGGGGCACGGCAGCTCGTGCGCTAACGCGGTCTAGGTAGCCTTCTGGATTGGATGCGTTGACGCGTTTCATGGCAGCGCTCAGCGCTGCGTCGGAGAGCATCCCGCCTCTGGCTGCCGGGAATACGTAAGGACTGTTGAGCAATCTCGGTAGTTTTTCCAGGAGTTCCTTGCTCTCGACGGTCAAGGGAACTCTATGCTCCTTTCTAGCCTTCATTCGTTCAGCAGGTATGCTCCAAAGATCGGCCTCAAGATCGATCTCAGTCCATTTTGCGCCACGAACTTCGCCCGACCGGGCCGCCGTCAACGTTAAGAACTCGAGCGCTCTCGCGGCAGTTCCGTCGCGACTTTTCACGTCAGCAAACCAGTTCGGTGCGTCCGCAAGGCTTAGGGCGGGATGACTGGCTGTCTTTGTGACCCGGCTAGGCTTTGGCAACGTTGCATCGAGGTTTCCACGCCAGCGCGCCGGGTTATCGCCTTCGCGATGACCGTTAACAGTTGCCCAGGCTAGAACCATTTCTATGCGCCCGCGGAGCCGAGACGCGGTTTCCGTCTTCGATTGCCAAATGGGGTTCAGGACTCTCAGGACATCTGCAACCGTGATCTCTGCCACCGAGAGGTCTCCGATAACAGGCACGGCATAAGTGTCCAATGTTGCACGCCATTGCTTGCGATGCTTCTCGTTGTCGAACTCGCGCAACTTGATTTTGAGGAATGCTTCCATTGCCTCTAAGAATGACGTGAGCTGATTACTGCGGTCGTCTTGCGGATCCGATCCTCGCCATACAAGGTCGGCCATCTCTCTCGCACGGTCTCGCGCAGTCGCGAGTGGTACGTCGGGATATGGACCGAGCCCGAGCGATTTCCGGCGCCCGCGAATGCTGTAGCGCCAAAGCCAAGAGCGCGGACCGTTTGGAGCACAGACAAGATAAAGCCCGTTCACACCTCCAACTGGATAGCGATGCTTCTGCCCAGTCTTTGGGTTAGGATGCGACAAGCGCCGGACCTCCAGCGCACTCAGCTCTCGGGCCTTTCTCGGCATCTGAATAACACTTCCAATCTGAGCAGGCCCCTTCTGGGACACCAAAAGATAGTACAATTAAATCACTCACGCTACGACATCACGCTACAACAGATTCCGGATTAGATTGGAAAAATGTTGTTAGTGAGCGCTCTAAGCAACAATTTGCAGCTGCGTGACACATCGGTTGGGCGGCCTGTCTCTCCGCCACAGGTCTTTCATCCAAAGGGCTATTCCCATCCCCTCGACCAGTTCTCCCGGCTGCGGTAAACCTGCGGCCCTTGAGGGGAGTAATTACCACATGGAGTTGGAACAGAGATGCAAGGCGCTGGCGGCAGAGCTCAATCTCGCCAATCCGAATAACGTGAAAGAAGTCGTTCCGCTCACCGGTGGCGTCGCCTCCGACATTGCCGTGGTTGACTTGGGCACCCGCAGGATTTGCATGAAGTTCGCCCTTCCAAAACTAAAAGTAGACGCCATTTGGCAAGCCCCCGTGCACCGAAGCGCCGCAGAATACGCGTGGTTGGAAGTGGCAGCAAAGGTGATACCGGAAAGCGCGATCCGTTTGTTCGGGTATTCGGCAACCTTCCACGGTTTCGCCGCAGAGTTTATTGAAGGCAAGGATGTCTACCTATGGAAAGACAACCTCTTGCGCGAAGCGCCAGCACAAAATGAAGCCGCATTTGTCGCGGCATGCCTTGGACGGATTCATGGGGCATCTGCGCAGACATCCTTCAATTCAACTCCCTTTCGAAACCGCGACGACTTTCACGCGCTTCGCATCGAACCCTATCTGGTTCACACACGAAAGGCGCATCCGACGCTTCACGACCAAATCGCTCCAATGGAGACAATGCTGTACGAGGCTGACCGCATCCTGGTCCACGGCGATGTCAGCCCAAAGAATATCCTGTTCCGAAAAGGTGGACCCATCCTGCTGGACGCGGAATGCGCGACCATGGGAGACGCGTGTTTTGATCCAAGCTTCTGCCTCAACCACTTGGTTTTGAAGGCCATACACTTACCCACCTCGCGCGAGCGGCTCTTGGCCGATGTGACCGCGTTTTGGCAGGCCTACGCTGCCCATGTGACATGGGAAGACCTTCCGGCACTCGAAGCGCGCGTTTGCGCCCTGCTGCCCGTGCTTATGCTGGCCCGCGTCGACGGGAAATCGCCAGTGGAGTACCTGTCCGAAAGCGAACGACAAACCGTCCGGGAAGTCGCTTTCCCGCTCATCGCCGCACCGGTTACGCGAATTGAGGCTTTTACGAACCGGCTGTCTCAGCATCTGGTAGAGGGGGCGCATGACTAACATAAAGTCAGTGAAGGGTCGCCGTGTCTGGGATTCGCGGGGCAATCCAACCGTCGAAGTAGACGTTGTTCTGGAAAGCGGCATCCTCGGCAGGTCAATTGCACCGGCGGGAGCTTCTCGCGGGTCACGTGAAGCAACCGACCTGCGCGATGGCGGGCGAGCGTTGCGCGGTAGGGATGTGCGCAAAGCCATCGCCAGTGTGAATGGTCCAATCGCCGAAGCGATTGTCGGGCAAGACATCTCCGATCAAGCTGAGCTTGACGCACTCCTTTTGAAACTCGACCCGTCGCCGCTCAAGGACCTGTTGGGCGGCAATGCGATAGTGGCGACGTCCCTCGCAACGCTCCACGCCGCTGCCACGCAAGCGGGCAAGCCTCTTTGGCGACATATCTCCGACCAATACGGCACGACGCCGACCCTACCACTGCCGGAGATACAGATCTTCGGTGGCGGAGCGCATGCGGGGCGCCGGGTCGATGTTCAAGACTTCATGATCATGGTGCCGGGCGCCTCCAGTTTTGACGAGGTTATGGAAATCACCAGCGAAGTCTATTTTGCGGCTGGCGATATCATGGCAAAGCGCGGTCAGAACGCCGGTATCGCCGATGAGGGCGGGTGGTGGCCTCTATTTCGGAGCAACGAAGAAGCGCTCGAAACGCTGGTATCCGCCATAGAGAAGGCCGGTGAAGTCCCCGGTGATCGCGTTGTAATCTCACTCGACATCGCGGCCTCGGAGTTCGGCGAAAACGGTGTCTACACCTTGGCGCTCGAAGACAAAAAACTGGTGAGCGCTGCTCTGATTGACATGTTCGGCAAGTGGATCGATGCCTATCCGATTGTGTCGATTGAGGACCCGCTCGGAGAGGACGATACGGCGGGTATGGTTGAATTTACACGTCGGTTCGGTGACAGGGTTCAGATCATCGGGGATGACTACCTCGTCACCAATGCGGCTCGTGTGCAACAAGCCGCGGCCGACAAGGCCTGCAATGCTGCTCTTATCAAGGTGAACCAGGCCGGCACGGTCACCGAAGCCGTCGAGGCCTTCACATCGGCACGGGAGGCCGGTTGGACAGCCGTGGTCTCCGCCCGATCCGGGGAAACAGAGGACATTTCAATTTCGCATCTCAGCACAGGTCTTGGATGCGGACAGCTCAAAGTCGGGTCGTTCCAACGGTCCGAGCGTATGGCAAAGTGGAACGAGTGCCTTCGGATACAGGATGAGCTTGGCGCCTCAACCTTCGCGGGAGGACGTCCATTGGCCGCGACATGGTGGGGCAAAAAGACGTGACCCTACGCGTGGTCAGGTGCTGCTTCAGACGCCAGCACCCTCGAGAGGATTTGACGGCCTTTCCTCAAGGCTCGTGATGTGCGCCAATCGAAATTTCCTCCACATCACGTTGCCAACGGGTGCTTTTATTGCGCAAATTGTTCGAGCCCATCGCGCAGCATTTGTGCCAATCGTCGAAAGCCCTGAGGTTTTGTGAGACCTGACTACGACTACATCATCGTTGGCTCTGGCACCGCCGGATCGACCCTGGCCGCCCGCCTGAGCGAAGACAGGGACTGCCGTGTTCTGGTGTTGGAAGCCGGCGGCTCAGACCGACGCTTCTGGTTACAATTGCCGGTCGGTTACTTTCGAACGATTTACAACGCGCAGGTGTCCCACCTCTTCAAAGGAGAACCCGACATCGGGATTGCCGGACGTCAAATGGACATTCCACGCGGGCGCGTGGTCGGCGGCTCCAGTTCCATAAATGGCCTCGTTTACATTCGCGGGCAACGCGAGGATTTCGACGACTGGGAAGCGCTCGGCGCAGAAGGTTGGAGCTACCAAGATGTCCTACCCCACTTTCGCAACATCGAGACGTTTGAAGGCCCTCCCAGTCAGTTTCGCGGCAGCATGGGCCCTCTGAGCGTCGCGTATCTCAGGAATGAAAATACGCTGTGTGACACTTGGTTGCAGGCCGCGCAGGATTTTGGCTTACCGCCCAATCCAGACTTCAATGCTGAAACCACCTTTGGGGTCGGCAAGTATCAACTGACCCTCAAGGGCCGGTGGCGTCACAGCGCTGCCACCGCCTATCTGCGCCCCGCGTTGGCGCGCCCCAACCTGACGTTGACGACCCAGGCGGAGGTGGTCGGCCTCGCGTTCAACGGCCGTAAAGTGGAAGGCGTCCGCTTCCGCGATGGAAGCACTATCGAAACCGCCTTCGCCACAACTGAGGTCATTCTGGCGGCGGGCTCTATCCAGTCACCACAAATCTTACAGCTCTCCGGCATTGGGCCGCCCGACCTCTTACGATCCTGCGGCATTCAACTGCGCCAGGAAGCCCCGGAAGTTGGTGAAAACCTGCAAGACCACCTTCAAATGCGCATGATCGTCCAGTTGATGGACAAACGTCACTCCCTTAACAACCAAGTCCGTAATCCGGTGAAACTTGCGGGCATGGGATTGGATTGGCTGATGAACAGCAGGGGACCGCTCACGGTCGGCGCGGGCCAAGTCGGGGGTGCTGCCTGCACGGAATACGCAAACAATGGGCGCCCGGATATTCAGCTCTTCGTGATGCCGCTTTCCGTCGACAAACCCGGCAAACCCTTGCACGCCTTCCCGGGTTTCACGGTATCCTACTGGCAATGCCATCCTGAAAGCAGGGGACGCGTTGCGATCAAATCCGCTGATCCGACGCACGACCCGTCGATTGAAACGGGCTATCTCAATGCGCCTAAAGACCGGGACGTCATGGTTGCTGGCCTAAAAATGGTGCGGGAAATCTATGACACCCCTAGGTTTCGTGAGCATTGGTCTCGGGAGGTTGTGCCGGGACGGGAGTTTGCTTCAGACGAGGAAATACTCAACGCCGTCAGAAGGAATGCAGCGACCGTGTATCATCCGGTTGGCACATGTCGGATGGGCAGCGACCAGGCCTCAGTTGTCGATCCCGAATTGCGCGTGCGCGGTATCGAGGGTTTACGGGTGGTCGACGCCTCTGTAATGCCCAAAATTACATCGGCAAATACAAATGCAGCCACCTTTATGATTGCCGAGAAAGCCGCCGCAATGATCCGCGGCGACGAGAGCGCTTGACGCAACACACGTCCGAAGACGCCACGTCCAGGGTGCGCGCGCAAAGGCCATCTCTTTCCTGCTACGCGCAACGGGTATCCGGTCTTGCAATGGTTACCGCAGCAAATGGATAATCACCCGCTAAGCTGCACTTCCAAAGTCTGAATGGTTGCCTCAATTTCTCCAACACCAGCATCCCAATCGACCGCGCCCTTCGCGGTATAATGCGCCATGGGCAGTGCTTTTTGGAGGCAGTCTATGCCATCCCAAAGCCGCGTATCACAGATCATGGCAAAGGGTCTGTCTTTGGTCGCACGTGCCTCTTCAAAGGCCTCCAGCACCTCCTGCATATCCGTTCCACTGATACGGCGCGCCGTGATGCCAAAGGCTTCGAACTTGTCGGTCACGGGTTCAACCGCCATGACGTCGCGCGCATGCCCCGACGCCTGCATATCGTTGTTATCAATAATGTAACACAGGTTGGAGAGCTGCTGATGCCCGGCAAACATCGCCCCCTCCCAAACATTGCCCTCCTGCAATTCACCGTCGGAGAACAAGCAATAGACGCGCGCATCGGACCCTTTTTGGCGCAGCGCCCAAGCAAGTCCCGCCGACTGGCTCGGCCCCTGCCCCAAGGACCCCGCCGTCATTTCGAAACCAAGCTGTCCTTCTATGGGGCTTTGATCCACCCAGCTTCCATCGGCGTTGATTGTCTTGAGGTCGTCCATCGAGTAATGACCCGTCTCCGCCAAAGCGCCATAGGTCATTATCGCGTCATGTCCGTTGGACAGCATAAAGCGATCATGGAACCAGCCTGCACCATCCGGCCTCAACTCATCGAAGTATAATGCCGCGGCGATATCCGCGAGCGCCACGCCCTGGGCCGCATATCCACCCCGTTGACGGCAAATATCGAGGACATGTCGCCGGATACGCGCTGCGATCAATTCAAGCTCGTGGACCGATGTGTTGCGTCTCATGGGAGTGTTCCCGCAATGCGATCCGCCAGTGTCTCGGCATCCAATCCGAGCACCTTCCGAATGAACGGCATCGTCCCGCCCGGCGCCCAGGCATCCGGCAATCCAAAACGCCTGATAGGCGGACCACCCCCAACACCGCAGACAATCTCAGCGACGAGCGAACCAAGCCCCGTGACGATCTGATGGTTTTCGACCGTGACAACCTGATCATGCGCGAAGGCAAACTGCGCAATTTCCTTTTCGTTAACCGGTTTAATCGTGGGTACATGCAAAAGCGAATGCGCGACGCCTCGGGCGTTCAAAATGTCGGAGGCTTCGAGCGCCCACTGCGTTCCATGCCCGGTGGAAATGATCCCAATGCCTGAGCCTTCTTTCAGTCTGTAGGTTCTGCCTAGCTCAAAAGTGAACTTCTCCGGGTCGAGAATGCGCGGGGTGTCGCCGCGATGACCGCGGATATACGTCAGTCCAGGCAACGTCACTGCTGCCTCCACCGCCGCACGAAAATCGGTTGGATCTACAGGGTCAATCACCGTTGCATTCGGAATTGCGCGCACCATGCCGAGGTCTTCCGCCGCCTGATGATGGATACGTGCGGGGTTCGAGATACCAGGTGTAAACCCAATTGCGATATTCGTCGGCCCCGTCTTGCGATTGGTGCCCGGACCCGATCCGGTTCCCATGCAGATCATCATCTGATCATAGGCGCGGCGCGTGATGTAACAGGCAAAACAGGTCGCGATCGGGATATACCCGCCTTTCGCCACGCCTGCAGCAACCGATAACAGGTTCTGCTCTGCCATGCCGACATCAAGGTGCTGCGCAGGGAGCTCGTTCTTCACCCGCACCACCTGGCAATACTTGCTGAGATCCGCGCTCATGATAATCACATCATCATGCCGCGCGCATAGGTCATAGCTAATCGCATCAAAGGGCGCGGGATCGAACGTGCGCTCACCGGTCAGGAGCATGCTGGCCTCATGGAACATGGATCGCATTAGGAAGAAGCTCGGTTTCCAGATGCTCCTTCGCCTCGGCATGGGTCACCCAATCGGGTGGCGGAAAATCGGCCGCCATGTCCCAATCGTCGCCCGTTGCCTCCATATGGGCCGCAAGCTCGGCATCGAAGGTATCCATCATGGCAGCATGTTGCGGCGCGTCCACAAGGTTGGATTGCTCATCGCGGTCAGCACGCTGATCGAACAGAAACGCGCGATGATCCTTCCGACGCACATAGAGCCAGTCTTTTGTCCGAATACCGCGCTCCGCATAGGGCGTGTACTCCATCGGATTGCCCCCGGTTTGTGTAAAGACCTGATACCAGAGACGGTCGCGGTGCTCGGCCGCCTCGCCAGTCAACACCGACAAGTAACTTTGGCTATCGCGGCCCTCGGGCATCTCGATGCCCACCAGGTCGAATAGCGTCGCCATCATATCAACGCCCACATCCACCATCGCTTTCGTGCGTTGTGGCTGGAACCGCGCCGGATACCGGACGATAAACGGCACATGCATCGACGCGCGGAACGCCTGGTTCTTTATCCCACAGAATGATCCATGTTGACCCAGCATATCCCCGTGGTCGCTTAGGAAGATCACCATCGTGTCCTCGGCGATCCCGAGCGCGTCGAGCTGGTTCAGGATACGGCCCAGGTTCCAGTCGATATTGTGGACCATTCCGTAATACTCGGCGATGAATTCACGGATCTCTGCCTCGGTCTCGACCTCGCCGACCTTCTTTGTCTCATGGGCCACGTGGCTTTTGTGGCCTGCCCTTGGATCGCCACCACACAGCACTTCATTGCGGTGTTCCTGCACCTGGGCCTGCAGCTCTGGGTCTGGCACCCCGGGCGGCAACGGCACCTCATCGGGCTTGTAAATGCGGCGCAGGTAATCCGGCATGTCCATGGGGAAATGGGGCGGGCCGTAGCTGAGATACCCGAAGAATGGCTTGTCGCCTTGGGCGGCGCTCTCGACAAACGCCATGAACTGATCGGTCTGGTAATCGGGTTCGTAGCGCGTGGAATGGTAGGCTTGTCCCGCGTCATCGTAGTAGATCGAGGAGCGGTAGTCGTGCCCGCGATTGAAGCCGATGAAGTGCTCGAAACCGAACCGGCGCTCGGGCGGCACAAACCCTGGCTTCGGCCCCCCTTCAAGATGCCACTTGCCGATGTAGCCCGTATGATAGCCAGCGTCGCGGAGGTATTCGGCCAAGAACCCCTGCCCGCCGCGCAACGGAAAATGGTTCTGCACCATCCCGTGGCCTTGCGCATATTTGCCCGTCAGGACAGAGGCGCGAAACGGGCAGCAGATCGGATAGCTGGTGTAGGCTTCCTCGAAATGCACGCCCTCAGCAGAAAGCCGGTCGATATGAGCGGTCCGGATCACCGGATTGCCCGCGCAGCCCATGGCGTCGTACCGCATCTGGTCGGCGTAGATAATCAGGATGTTTGGGCGGGTGCTCATGCGTCCTCCGTCCGGCGCTTCAGCCGGGATGTCACCGGTCGCCAAAGGATCGTCAGCGCCAGCGCTGCGTAGATGCTCAGGCCAATAGGCGTGTTGAAGAACTCAGCAACAGAACCGTCGGCAAGTGTGATCGATTGGCGGAGCGAGTTCTCCAAAATCGGTCCAAGCACAAACCCGATCGACAAGGGCGCAATCGAATACCCGAGCTTTCGCACGACGTAACCAAGAATACCCGCGCCAAGCAGCACGCCCACATTGAAGAAGGAGTTCGACACCGAATAGATGCCGACAAAACTCAAAAGGAGCACCGTCGGCACAACAACGGTTGTAGGCACGCGGATCAGTTGTGCGGCAAAGCGGATCGCGATCAGACCAATGAACATCATCAGGATGTTTATGAGGAACAGTCCGAGGAATATGGCATACATCAAGTCAGGCTCTTCGGAAAACAGTTTGGGCCCGGGCGTCAGACCTTGGATTAACAAAGCGCCAAGCAGCACCGCAGCCGCAGGCGATCCAGGGACCCCGAGCGTCAGCGTTGGCACAAGCGCGCCGCCCACCGTCGCGTTATTCGCCGTCTCAGGCGCCACGATACCTTCTGCGATGCCAGTGCCGTATTTCTCCGGCTCGGGGGATCGGCGTTTCGCTTCTGAATAGGCGAAGAATGCACCGACGGCGGCCCCTTCCCCCGGGATGATGCCGATGATTGTCCCAATGATGGACGACCGCATGATGACGTCCTTCATCCGAGCCAGCGTCTTTAGACCGGGAAGCTTTACTGATAGGCTGTCGGTTGAAAAGTCGACCTTGCGCGCCGCACGCTCCGCACCGATCAGGACTTCCGACACGGCAAAGAGACCAACCAGAAAGGGCACGAGCGGTAACCCTTCGTAGAGATGATACGTGCCGAAGGTGTAGCGTTCCGTGCCGTTCAACTCATCCAGACCCCAGGTCGTCAGGAACAACCCAAGCGCGCCGATAAGCAACCCCTTCGCAAGGCTCTGACCCGCCACCCGAACCACGACAATCAGCCCGAAAATGCTGATCGCCAGATACTCGCGTGGCCCGAATTTGACTGCGAGGTCAGCCAGGATTGGCGCAATCAAGGCGAGGCACACAGCGCTAAAAAGACCACCAATGATGGAGCCCGTCAGCGAAAACCCAAGTGCTTCGCCACCACGGCCCGCCTTGAACATATTGTGCCCGTCAAGCACTGTCGCAATCGCGGCTCCCGTCCCCGGAATACCCACTGCGATGGCGGAAATTGAGCCACCGTAAATTGCAGCGGAGTAAATCCCCAGCAGCAAGACCATCGACGGCACGGTCTCCATGTAAAAGGTGAAAGGTAGCGCCAGGGCGATGGCAATGGGCGGTCCCAAACCTGGCAGAATGCCGATGATCAGGCCTAAAACGATCCCCAAAACGAGCAGCAGCAGCGTCCAGGGGTCCGCCAAAAGCCCAATAGCGGCGAGAAATGCGCCGGGATCAAACATCACGCATCATAACAGCTGTACCCCAAGCCCATACATAAAGATGAGCGTGATTGCCGCGGTAAGGGAAAGAACAACGACGTAAGTCACGGGTTGGCGCACCCCCATCGCCAAAAGGCTGAGCGGCCCCAACACAATCGCCATGGGCAGAAAGCCATATGACCGCCAAACGGCGTAGCAGGCGACCGCTACCACAAGCATGAGAATGCCCTGGATCGCCTCTCTGCCATTGGCGAAGACCTTAGCGTCCTCGTCCTTCCCGGCGCCGCCATGGACCAAATATTGATAGCCAACGATCACGGCACAAAGCGCCACAATAGCGAGCATCAATTGCGGGAAAAACTTGGACGGCAGACCCGAGCTTGCCAGGAGGCCAGAGGTCACGAAGCCCTCAGCCACCCACGCAAAGTATCCGCATGCGGCAAGGATCAAAGCAACGAAGACAAGGTTTGCTGTACGTTGGGTCAGCATGATCGCATCCCAAAGAGGAAAGCGCCGCGCGATCTGGACCGCACGGCGTAACTTCGCTTAGCTCACTCCTTGTGGAGCAGTCCAAGCCCGTCGAGAAGGGGGGAGTAAAGATCGATACCCGACTGGATCAACGCAGCAGTTTCGTCCACCCCATGGGTCCAATCATAGCTCACCGCTCTCGGCACCTTTGAGATAAACGCCTCTTCGCCCATCGACTTTGACGCCTCAAGGAGCTTGTCGACGACTTCCTGCGGAGTGCCTGACTTCACCGCCAAACCACCATGCACCCATGTGCCTGCGTTCTTGCCTGGGAACGCCTCGCCCACGGTTGGCACGCCGGGAAGGTCTTTCTCGTAGTAAGGCTTCCGTGTGTTGTCGAGGATCACGAGCGGCCGAATTTCGTCGCCATAGGCGTGGATCGAGGCCA
This sequence comes from Pseudomonadota bacterium, assembly GCA_039024895.1. Taxonomy (GTDB): domain Bacteria; phylum Pseudomonadota; class Alphaproteobacteria; order Rhodobacterales; family Rhodobacteraceae; genus JAJDOD01. Next base: position 16,094 of record JBCCPJ010000010.1, read on the forward strand.
CCTGCCCCACTGCCACATCAACCTGACCGCCGATCAGCCCGGCGAGCGTCGCGGGCACTGTTTTAAGAGCGATCGTATTGAACTCCAAACCAAACTCGGACGCCATCTGCACAGCCGACAGATTGGGCGGCGCGCCGAGGTTGTTGACGCCCATGTTCAGCTTGTTCGCTTTTGCCCCTTCGACGAACTCTTCAAAGTTTGTGTACGGGCTATCGGCCGCCACATAGAGCGCGTTCGAGGCCGAGATACCGGCGTAAAGTGGGATGAAATCCTCGAGCGGGTCGTAAGGCGTTGCCCGCGTCAGCGGCACCACCATGAAACTTGGCGGCGACCAGTTGAACACCGTGTACCCGTCCGCCGGTGCTTCCAAGACGCTCATGGTTGCGGGAATATGCGCGCCGCCAGGCTTGTTGACGACATTTACGGGGACGCCCAACGCCTCGCTCAACACCTCCGCATTCATCCGCGCGACGATATCGGCGTTACCCCCCGGCGCGAAGGAAACCACATAAGTTATCGGCTTTTCCGGCCATTCCGCAAGCGCTGCCCCGGCGCTCAAGCCGAGCGCGGTCAATCCAGCAACTGCCAATTTGATGAATTTCATTTTCGAAGCCCTCCCTGCTTCAACGCGTCCAATATGCCTCTGCATAATGGTCTAGATGTATATACCTTTCAATTTGTGACTTACGAAGTCAAGTATGCAATGTCTCAAGCCTCATCGGTGGCAAATTCCATCTCAAGTTCCAGCATATCGCCAGGATAGGAAAGGGTGGCCGAGTATATCATGCGCCCGGTCTCATCCAGAAACTCCCGACGCACCCGAAAGACCGCCGAATTCACCTTCACGCCCAACGCCTGCGCCATCTCGAAATCCGCATAGGAAATGGTAACGTTCTGGCGGGCTTTTTGAACAGCAACACCCAAGTCCCGGAGAACCGAAACGACAATCTCACTTAAGAACCGGTCGCGCGCCCGGTCGAAGATTTCGTCGTCGAGCTTTATATCGACCTGACAGAAAGGCTTGCCCATACGCGCATGAATACGGCGCATACATCTGAAATACCTACCATTCTGATCCTTCTCGATGACAGTATCGCCCTGCTGAACAGACACTTCCAACTGATCGACCATCTTGTAGATTTGCGAGAGATCGGCTTTCATCTGCAATGTAAGCCGCGCCGGAAGCTTCACGTCCTTCACAAAAGTCCCCCGCCCCGACTGCTTCTCGATGAGACCTTCATCTTCAAGCGTATTCATGGCCTGCACCACCGTCATGCGGGCGACGCCAAGCCGTTCAGTCAACTCTCGTAAAGCGGGCAACTTCGCGCCGGACGGTAGCTCGCCAGACATGATCTGATGACGCAGAACAGCGGCGACTTCGGCATGAAGAGGAACGGCCGCCCGTTTCATGGCTTGAAGATTCATATTGACAAGCTCCCCTTTGCCATAGGTACAAAGGTCTGTATCTTTACATCATAACACGGCGTGGGCATGAAGGCGACACACAATCTTTCTCAACTGGAAAAGATCGCAACAAAGCTGCGCCTCCACGTGGTCAATATGGTTGCGCCATCGGGACAGGGATATGTGCTTCAGGGCCTCGGTGCGGCTGATATCTTCACCTCGCTCTACTTTGCCGAAGCAACCATGGACCCGACAAATCCCACGTGGCCTGACCGTGACCGGGTGTTCCTGACGACCGCCCATAACACCGCCATTTTCTATGCCGCCCTCGCAGAAAAGGGGTTCTTCCCTACGGAGAAGCTCGCGTCCTATGTCACAGACGGCTCACCGTTGGAGATCAACTCCTCCGAACGGTTGGGTCCGTTTATCGAAGCGACCTGCGGGTCATTGGGTCAAGGGCTGTCGGTTGCCATCGGCTGTGCGCTCTCGGCGAAAAGGCAGGGCCGCTCCAGCCGCGTCTACGTGATTGTTGGTGACGGCGAAATGCAGGAGGGTCAGATTTGGGAAGCGGCGATGCTTGCGGGCGCAAAGGGCCTCGATAACCTCTGCGTCATTGTCGACTACAACTTTGTGCAATCCGAAGGCCCCATGGACCGCGTGATGTCGCTTGAGCCGTTAATGGACAAAATGGAGAGTTTCGGCTTCGCCTGTCAGGAGGTCGATGGCAACGACATTGCTGCGCTGCTCACGACCTATGACAAAGCGCGGGCACAAAAGGGCAAGCCAAGCTTCATCAAGGCCAACACAAAAATGGGCAAGGGCGTCGCGTCACTTGAGGGCTTGATGTTCCATCAGTTGCGGTTTCCGCCAGAGGTTGCCAATTCCGCACGGAGTGAGCTGGAGGCGCAGCTATGACCGAAACGCTCACCAAGCTGGAAGCGGCCGACTTCATCAACCGCTCCTTCAAGCCCCTGCCCCGCGCCTACGGCGATGCCCTTGTGGAGGCGGCAGAGGCAGATGCCCGGATCGTGGCGCTCTGCGCCGATCTCGTCCCGCCGACGGAAACCGATCGCTTCCGGGATGAACTGCCCAACCGTTTCCACAATGTGGGCATCGCTGAGGCAAACATGATCGGCATGGCGGGCGGCATGGCCCGTTCGGGGGAGATACCGTTTTGCCACTCCTTCTCCGCCTTCATCACCAAGCGGGTCCTGGACCAGATCACAATGCAAGCGGCCTATCCAAACCTGCCAGTCAAAATCGTCGGCTTCTTGCCCGGTGTTGCGACGTTGTTGGGCGTGTCGCATCAAGCGATTGAGGACGTCGCCATCCTGCGCGCCGTTCCGAACATGGCGATCTTCGAACCCGCCGGTCCGGAGTATCATGCCGCAATGGTGAAGCTGGCGCTGGACTGGGATGGCCCCGCCTACCTGCGCATGAAGCGGCCCGAAACAACACCGCCCGCGTTCACTCCACAAACCCTTGAAGTGGGTAAAGGGGTGCTGCGGCGCGACGGAGGTGATCTCACGATCATTGCTGCTGGGATATCCGTGGCCGAGGCGTTGCGCGCAGCGGAGGCGCTCTCGTCCGAAGGGATCGAGGCAAGCGTGGTCGATATGGCAAGCCTGAAACCAATCGATGCGGACCTGATCCTTGATCGTGCAACGGTCACGGGGGCCATCGTCACTGCGGAAAATCACAACATAATCGCGGGCTTGGGATCCGCTGTGGCCGAAGTTCTTATGGATGAGGGCATGGGACTGCCGTTCAAACGCGTCGGCATTCAAGACCGGTTCTGCGAAGGCGGCACGACCCCTTATCTGATGGAGAAATACGGTCTCGACGCTACCGCAATCGCCAATGCGGCGCGCGCCGTAATGAAGAAGAAAGGCTGACCTATGGGGTTTCACTACGAGTTCGGCGGTGGCTCAGACGCCTATGAAACCGTTAATCCAGCCAACCCGTCGGAGAAGGTCGGGCGGTACGGGATCATGTCTTCCGACGAGTTGGGTACGGTCATCGCCAAGGCCAACATCGCCCAGGCAGAATGGGCCAAGGTCCCCGGCCTCGAACGTTCCCAACGGCTGAACGCGTTTATCGATGCGGTGGAGGCCCGCGCCGAAGAATTGGCAAGGGCGGGCACATTGGAACAGGGGAAGCTGTTTCGCGAATCCAAGGGTGAGGCACTGAAATGCTGCGCCGAAGGGCGCTTCTCCGTCGGTGAGGCCGCACGCATGGGCGCCATGGCCATTGCTTCGGGTCGTACCGGATTTTCAAACCAAATCCTCCGACGTCCCCGGGGCGTTATCTTCTGCATATCGCCCTGGAATTTCCCCATCTCAACGCCCATGCGGAAAATCTGCCCGGCGCTCGCCTTCGGTAATGCCGTCGTCATGAAGCCATCCCAGTTCACGCCTGCCGCGAACTTTCTGCTGGCCGAAATCTCAAAAGAGTTCTTCCCGGAAAACCTGATCCAGATCGCCATGGTCTCCGGCCGCGTAGCCAGCGAGGCGATTGCAAGCGCCGATATCCATGGCGTCAGCTTCACCGGCTCCGTACCAACCGGCAAGCTGGTTTATGCCGCAGCAGCACAAAACCTCATCCCCGTGCAGTTGGAACTCGGGGGAAAGAACGGCGCCATCCTGAACGACAGCGACGATCTGGAAGGAGCGGTTTCGCAAATACTCGGCGCGGCCTTCATGACGTCCGGTCAGCGCTGCACAGCCATCAGCCGTGTGATCGTCCACAAAGACATTGCCGCAGAGGCAAAAGACGCGCTCGCCAGCAAAGCCGCCGCTATGAAAATGGGCGCAGGCCTCGACGCCGACAGCGACATCGGCCCACTTTGCAACCTGCCCCATTGGACAGATGTGTGCGTTGCGACAGAGAAGGCAATCGCCGATGGGGCGAAACCAATGACCGGCGGCAGCGCGCCTGGTGACCCTGAGAACGGCTATTTCTTCGCGCCAACCGTGCTGGACGATGTCCAACATAAGTCAATCGCGGGGCAGCACGAAATTTTCGGCCCCGTCCTGTCGGTTCTCGAGTACGAGACTTTCGACCAGGCAATGGACATCCTGAATGGCACTGAATTCGGGTTGACGAGCGCGTTATTCTCCAACCGCAACGATCTTATTCAGCGTTTTCTGGCGGAAAGCCAAAACGGTATGATCCACGTGAACCACGGGACCGTGCCGGATAACAACATGCCTTTCGGCGGCATAAAGAACTCCGGCGTTGGAGCATATTCTGTCGGCCCGACAGCGGTGAACTTCTACACATCCGAACACGCCGCCTATGTGACCTGGTAACGTGCAGTTCCGCCATCCCATAACAATAGCCACCATCGACGTGCTGCCGATCCGCGCGTCGGGCGGGGTATCACCGAAGATGGCACTCGGGACGATGCCGACCCGACCGGCTTTGCTCCTGCGCATCGAGGACACGTCAGGGTGCTTCGGCTGGGGCGAGGTTTGGGCGAACTTCCCGCCACGGGCGAATATTCATAAGGCACATATCATTGAAGATGTCGTCGCAACCCATTTAAAAGGCATCACATTTACTGATCCTCGCGAAGTCGAAGACGCGCTGCGGACCAAGTTGAGCGTCTTCTTCCTTCATGTTGGCCAGTTACAGGTGTTCGAACATATTCTCGCTGGGCTCGACACCGCGCTTTGGGATTTGGCGCTGCGACATGCGGGGCAGTCTTTTGTGGAGTTCATGGGGCTGAGCGAGGCATCGGCCCAATCATATGCTACCTCAATTAACGCCGAGGACCTGGAACGGCTGATCCCGCATCATGCCGGACTTGGTCAATCCCATTTCAAACTGAAAATCGGCTTCGCCGCCCATGGGAATGCCGAGATTGTGAAACGCGCGTCGGCACTTTGCCCAAACGGCGCGCGCATCATGGTGGACAGCAATCAGTCCTGGACGCTGGACGAGGCGAAAACGTCTCTCAAGGCAATCGAGGGGTTCGACCCGTATTTTGCCGAAGAGTGCTTGCGCGCCAATGCGCCGCTCTCCGACTGGGAAGACCTGGCCGCCTCCACCTCCATCGCCCTAGCGGGGGGCGAGAATATCTACGGTGTCGAGGACTTTCTGACAATGACGCGCGTGGGCATGAAAGTGCTCCAACCCGACGTTGCGAAATGGGGCGGCGTGTCCGGCGCTCTGGACCTTGCCCGTCAGGTCCCGGACAACGTGACGATCTGGCCGCATTTCATGGGCACAGCGGTCGGACAGGTCGCGGCCCTTTCCATCAGTGCCGCTGTCGGGCGCATGTCAGCCTGCGAGGTCGATGTGAACGAGAATGCCCTGCGCACAGACCTTTGCGGCGACGTGCTCCACATCGACGATGGCAAGGTTGCTCTGCCCACTGAACCCGGTTTGGTCGTGCCGCCAGTGGCCGCGAGCCTCGACAGATTTGCAGAGGTTGAAACCTAGATGATGAGCGCGGGCGATTGGTTGATGCAATTCGCGGGCCACGCGGCAAAAGGCGACGGGAAAGCCATCGCTGACACATTCATGGCGAAAGGCTTTTGGCGCGACTACCTCCCTTTCGGCGGTAAGCTGCAAACGCTTGAAGGCCGTTCGGCTATCGAAGCCTTCGGCAGCCGGTGCGCCCGCGCGGCCCAGTTTCGCGATCCGGTGTTTGAAGGCGACGCGGATGAACGCGACGGGTTTTTCCGTTTTGAAACAAAGGACGGTCCGGGGCGCGGGCACATACGTTTGGAAGGCGACCAATGCAAAACGCTCTTCACGCTTTTGGACGGGCTCCACGACGCACCAACGGCTAGAGAACCCTCCGCACCTTTCGTGCTGGTGGTGGGCGGTGGTCAGGGCGGCTTGGCCCTCGGCGCACAACTTCAGGACCTCGGCGTCCCCTACTTGATCGTCGACAAGTATCCGCGCGTCGGCGACCAATGGCGCTCCCGATACGAAAGCCTAGTCCTCCATGACCCGGTCTGGTACGACCACATGCCCTTCAAACCGTTTCCCGAGGGCTGGCCGGTCTTCACACCGAAAGATCAGATGGGCGATTGGCTGGAAACCTATGCCGACGCGCTTCAACTACAGATCCAAACAGGCACTGAACTCAAGCGCGCCGCCTTCGACGAAACCTCCCAGACATGGACAGCCGAGCTCGTCAACGGCGAGCAGACCACGATCCTGAAGCCCACCCATCTGGTGATGGCGCTCGGTCTTTCCGGTTTCGCCCGCACACCGAAGTTCGAAGGACAGAACCTTTTCAAAGGGCCGCAAATGCACTCCAGCGCCTATAAAGGCGGCGCCGCGATGGCCGGTCAGAATGTGGTGATTGTCGGCGCCAACAACTCAGCCCACGACATCGCCTCAGACCTCGTTCGCTTCGAGGCGAAACCGATCATGGTACAGCGCTCGTCTACGCTGGTCGTGGATCAATCGGATTATTGCGAGCGTATCCTTGGGCCGCTTTACTCCGCCGAGGCGGTGCAGCGGGGGATCACCACCGACAAAGCCGATATCCTGCAAGCTGCGATGCCACTACGGCTCCTCGAACCGGCGCATCGCAAGCTGTGGGATGCTATTCGACAGGACCGACAGACCTTCTACGACCAACTTACCACTGCAGGCTTCGCCGTGGATTTTGCCGAGGACAGTACAGGCCTTGGCCTGAAGTACCGGCGCACGGCGTCCGGCTACTATATCGACGTGGGCGGCGCTGAGATGGTGATCGATGGCCGGATCGGCGTGCGCTCCGGTCACGGCATCAGCCACCTTTCCGAAGACGCGGTCCACCTTAAGAACGGCGAGGCGCTGAAAGCCGACGCCGTGGTCTATGCAACCGGCTACGGCGACATGACAGATTGGGTCGCGGCCCTGATCGACAAAGACACCGCTCAGCGTGTCGGCCCCTGTTGGGGCTACGGCTCCGGGACCAAGGGTGACCCGGGTCCGTGGATCGGGGAACTGCGCAACATGTGGGTCGAGACGGCACAGCCAGGGCTGTGGTTCACCGGGGGAAACCTATCGCAAGCACGCTTTTTCTCGCGGCTGCTCGCCTTGCAACTGGCCAAACGATACCGCGAATGAACCGGCTCGACGGCAAAGTCGCGCTGATTACGGGCGGCGCGCGCGGCATGGGCGCCGCTGAAGCGAAACTCTTCGCCGATGCTGGTGCCACCGTTATCATTACCGACATCGACGAGGAGGAGGGACAGGGCGTTGCCACCGAAATCGGTACCGCCTGTCAGTTCTTGAAGCAGAACGTCTCCCTCCAGGCTGACTGGCATCACGTCGTCGAGACCATCCTATCCCATCATGGTCAGATCGACGTCCTCGTGAACAATGCTGGCATCTTCCGGGTGATGGGCATCGAAGACACCTCGCTCGACGACTGGAACCAACTCGTCGCCATAAACCAGACGGGTACCTTTCTCGGTATCCGCAGCGTTGTACCAACGATGAAGGCACAACGCTCGGGCAGCATTATCAATCTTTCATCTATCGCTGGTCTCCAGGGCACACGACGCGCACCGGCTTACGCAGCGACAAAATGGGCGGTCCGTGGCCTGACCAAATCCGCCGCCGCCGAGTTTGCGCCTTTCGGCATCCGCGTGAATTCAGTCCACCCGGGGCTCATCGACACGCGCATGATGGATGAACTGAGCGAGTCCTCAGAAGAGCTTAACGCCCGCGTGCCGCTCGGGCGTCAAGGCACGGTTGACGACGTTGCAAAGACGGTGCTGTTTCTTGCGTCAGACGATGCGAGCTATTGTTCCGGCCACGAGTACGTCGTCGACGGTGCGATGACGGCTTGAAAGACTGTGTCCCTCGACTGATACGTGCCTCCGGTGAACAAACATTCGAGCCTAAACGATCAAAGCCCAAAACGGCAAAACGGGCGACACAGGCCGCCCGTTTCACACTGTTGGTTTTTTGATCTGACGGTCAGTTCGCCTTAGATTTGTAGCAGCCCGAGGTAACTTGTGCGCAGATGGAGTTGGCGCGCCGTTCGCTCATCGGACCAACGGCCACCGTGGTCAGTTCGCCGCTTTTCACGAAACGTGGTGCCAGGGTGTTCAACATGTCGATGTGCTTTCCAGCTACCGACTTCCAATGGGACTGCGCTTTCGCCTCCGTGCTGAACGCACCGAGATAGACGAAGTGCGTACCAATGGTGTTGGTCGATACCGCAGCCGTCCGCGTGGTGGACTGGGCCGGTGCGCGGGCTGGTGCTTGTTGCGCCGCCACCTGCGGGCGATCCAGAACCGTGCCATTGCCCATCTGACGGATGCTCGCATCGCGCTGCAAAGTTGCATCATCCATGCGAATGTTCTGCATCCGGTTCCGCAGGCTGCGGGTCACACGGCGGGCATCCATCGTATCGTTGACGATGCGCGGCGTAATCAGGACCAGCAGTTCGGTTTGCTGGTTGCTGCCAGTCTTCCGGCCGAACAGACCCCCAAACGGCTGGCGGGCAAGGCCGGGAAGGCCGGAGCTGCCGCGCGTCTTCCGATCTTCGAAGAGGCCGCCGAGAGCAATCGTCTCGCCACTGTCGACGCTGATCGAGCTGGAAACCTGACGTTGGGAGATGATCGGGTTGCCGGTGGAGGCATCCGTTTCACCCACGGTGCTGACTTCCTGAACGATATCCAGCACGACCGCACCCGAGGAATTGATCCGTGGCGTCACTTCAAAGATCACACCCGTATCACGGAATTCAACCGTAGAAACAAAGACATCCGGATTGTTATTCGCGTCCTGCGCAGTCTGGACCGAGATTGGCACCTGATCACCCACAACCAGACGCGCGGACTCGTTGTTCAGGATCATGAGATTTGGCGAAGAGACGACGTTCACCGTCGTTACTTCGTCAAGCGCGTCGACGATGACGTTCGGGTTTGCCACGTCAAACACGGCATTGAAGCCCGGGCTAACCGAACCGATGCCTGTTCCAGTCGCGGAGCGCGACAGGCTGAAAGCGTTGTCTCCGTCTTCGAAGAACGCCTGAACCCCGTAACGCAGCGAGTCATTCAACGAAACTTCGACGATGGTCGCCTCGACCGAAACCTGCCGTGGGGGCACGTCAAGCCGGTGCAAAATACCCAAGACACGTTGGTATTCGGCGTGGGTCGCGTGGATCAACAGCGTATTCGTTGCTTCATTGGCGACGATCCGCGTGGCATTCATATCTCCACCCTGCGCATCCGCATTGACACTCGCCTGGATCACCTGTGCTTCATCCGCACTGCTGTCGCTTTCAACGCTAACGCCAAGGATGCTCGACAGGGTCGCGGAGATATCCGCCGCGCGCGCATACTTCATGTCATAGGAGTAGACCTGAGCGTCGTTCGCACCCTCTTTCGTCAGACGCATGATCCACGTCGATACGCTTTTCAGCGCCTGCGGCGTCTTCGCCACAGCGAGGATTGAGTTGTTCTCGGGGATCACCTCAAAAGCGACGATAGGCTCAAATTCTTCTTCCGTTTCAACAAGAAGCTCGAGGCCCGAAACGATGGACTGTGCCGAGCGGCCGCGGATAGGGAAAATACCCACGGAGCGGTTCGCCAGCCAGTTCACATCGAAGCTGTCGATGGTTTCCTGCCAGGCGCGTTGATCGGCGGATGTGCCCGCCAAAACGATCACGTTCCGCTGTGCATCAATGCCGACAATGCCCGCGCCTGCGAAGGGCTGGAGGATGGTCGCCATTTCCTGCGATCCAATATGCGCGAGCGGGATAACCCGGATCGAGTACCCCACCGGCACTTCGCGACCCGTGCTTGCGCCAATCGACAGGTCAGACGAAAGCGGCACAACCGCGAAGGCGTCGCCCCGGCGCACAATGGCGGCGTTGTTCTGTTTCAACGCCAGTTCAAAGACTTCGATCGCCGTTGTCCGGCTGATCGGCTGAGTGGACCGAATGTTGACATTGCCCGTCACTGCCGGGTCGATCACGTAGTTAACCCGTAGCAATTCACCAAGGATGGCAGCAGCCGCGTCAGCAATCGAAACGTTCACGAGGTTGAGCGATACGGTCCGCTCACCGTCAGAGTTCACGAAATCGGTTTCACGGAAAAGAGGGGTGCGGCCCGGGTATATTGTGCCCGACCCCGCTTCAACCATTGGCCCGCTGGTGACACGCCCTTCGAACCGCTGCGATCGGTTGCCGTCGCCGGTTCCCAACAGGTTGCGTGCCTGCCAGTCTCTGAGCGTCATCGGGCCATCGTCGCCCAGGTACGAAAACTCACCACAACCGGATAGGAACACGGCGACCGCCGTGCTAAGCACGATTTTCTGTTTCATAGCTCTGCCTCAATTGCCGTGCCCCGCTCTGATGGCGGATGTCACGTTTTCACCCAATTGAGGTCATGGTTAACACAACAACCGGCCACAACTACCTATAGTCCAACGAAGAATGGCGTTACGATGCATATATGTGCTCCGAACGCCACACCGCGATCTGCACGATTTGGAGCCCACGCCGCAAAATGTAGCAAAAGTCCAAGGCACGCCGCTGCGCCGAGGAGCCACATGATGTAGGTCGGTCCGACAATGGTACCAATAGCTGCGGCCAACCAAACATCGCCAAGGCCCATTGCTTCGACACCTCGCAACACCAAAAAGGTCGTGCGTAGCGTGAGCAAAATGCCGCCACCAAGGAGCGCGCCAAGTAAAGCAGGCTCATAAGCGCCCCGCAAAACGGCCTCCGCACCACCTACGATTGCAAGTAACGCGCACCACTCCCATGGCAACCATCGCCACGCGAAGTCGATTGTGGCGAGGAGGGTGAGAAGCAGCAAAAGTGCAACTGCGAAACTCGCATTTGGCCCCAAAGTGATGCCGACGAGGATCACGGCCAGCGCTGCGCCACTCCCGAGCCCCACAAGGAGTGATGGCGCCCGCGCGCGAACGGTTTGACCCTGCACGACCTGCCGCAGAACGCTTCGGGCCGCCAATTGCGCGGGTGGGATCGACAGGGCAGTGAGCACTACCGCCAAAGCAATAACCATCGGGAGGATGTCAAAGAGGGTCGCGGTCATCACGACCCCGTCCGGACCGATAAGACTTCATAGCGCATCAAGCCGCCGCGAAAGGCCAAGCCCCGCGCGACCACTTGCGCCACGAGCCGCGCGGTGCCGCCGGTCGTAAGTTCAGCATCCGCTTCAATGGTGTAGACCGGCCCGGGTCGCTCAGCCAACCAGGCGGCAGCACTGCCGAGGCGCGGCATGCTTTCACCAGCCTCTCTGCGGTTCAGAATATCTTGCGCCCCGCCGCGTCCAAGCCCCGGGATTGCCGCAAGCGTTTCGGGGGCGGCCGTCCTGGGATTGATCTGGCGGGTAAAGTTGAACGTGGTGAGATAGGCTTCAGCGGTCTCGGCGGCTGCTGCGGAGAACCCTGCCGCGCGCAGCGCATCGCCAACGGATCGCGCCCGCGCCCCTCGCGCACTCGCAGCTTCCAGAGCTTGTGCGATATTCACAGCGTCGAACGCATCAACGCCCTGCCCGGCGCCGACGGACTGCAAAACCGGTCCCAGTATTTGGGGCGGTGCATGATTTATATCGACTTTGCCTGCTTCATCCTGAATGCGGTAGGTGACGCGCCCTTCCGCCATCGTCAGCATGACCGGCATCCCGTCGCGCCGCGTGCGTCGCTGATCCGGCGATACCCGGCCCAAATCTGCGAGCGCCACATTTAACCCGGCGCGTGCAAGCTCTGTCGCGCGCGCTGTTGCGACCTCCACACGGACCTGCAACGCCTCTTCCCGTGCACCCGACATGAACGCCGCCACACCCAAAAGCAGCGCGAGGCCCATCCAAAGCACCGTGATCAGCACGAACCCGCGTTGTGCGCGACGGGAGATCAACGGACGTCGCATCGGTCGCCCTCCAATGCGCCGGGACCCAGGGCCGCCAAGCAGGTTTGGCTCATGGTGGCAAAAACCGGCGCGGTGACCTGACGTCGGTCGCCGACTTCAATGGCGATCGCGCGGGGCAGCACATCGCCATCCCCGGTCTCATAGCGCCAAACCGAGCCTCTGCCGTTGGCCTCAGGAAAGAGGTAAACAAATCGGATCGGATCGCGCGCCGTGAGCAGCATGGACCGACGCGGGGCATCCGCTGACACCCGCGCATCGTTTAAGCCATCGTGACGTGCGGCGGACAGGGAATACCCCGTCTCTCGCGTGCCCTCGACCCGAAACTCGCCCACATAGCCCTGCGTCGCGCCCCGGTCGCGGACAATCATGCGCAGTGTTGACGCCGTTCCGATCATCGCCGCACCGGTTGATCGCGCGCCATCGTTCGAGACGTCACTGGCCCAGGCCATCAGCGTGCGCCGTACCGTCAGCCAGTCCGACGGCGACGTTTGCTCAAGCGCCGCGCGCCGGTCGGCAGCAAGCTTTAACCCCCAGGAGGCGCTGGTCAACAGCACCAAAGTGAGCGCCGCGATCGCAAGCGCCACCAACGCATCGATCATGGCGAAACCGCGCGTGGCGCGGGCGCGCCGTCTCATATCGCGTCTCCGGCGAAACGCACGGATCTGATCACCACCGGGTCCAAATCCGGCGCGCGCGCATCGCTGACACTCACATAAAGAAACAGCAACTCGCCGGGATATACGGGGCCAAGCTGCATATCGCGCGGCGGGGTCTGGCCGACTTGCAGCGTCCACGACAGAGGACCGTCCTGTCCATTGTCCCGCACACCCGCGCGCAACGGCAGGTCGACACCCACACGGTCCATGACACTGATGGCCAATTGCACTTTCGCCGCCTGATCGTCCGCGCGCTTGGCCAACAAGCTGCCGGTCGAAAGCGCGTCGTAAAAGCCGGAGAGCACCGCGCCCGCGATCCCAAGCGCCACCAACGTCTCGATGAGGCTAAACCCCCGGGTCCGGCGACGCGCGCTCATTGTATACGCACCCGCCCCGTCAGCCAGTCGAGCGTGACGGTCTTTTGCGCCGTGTTCCGGGTCAGCGTCATCACCAGTCCTTCGGAACTGCCCGAGGGTGACATTATAATGTCGGCACGCGTCGGTGCGACCGTCACACCGCCGTCAAAGGCCACTTGCCGACCGCCCGCATCGAGGACGCCGTCTTGCGCAGACAAAACGATTTCAATCGGGCGCCCCGCCTCCAGTGCCCGCATCCGCGCTTCCTGCAACAGCATGGCCACTTCCGCAGCATCCACCTCGAGGCGCCGCGTATCCTGATTGCCGAACGCCAGAAAAGCGAGCGTACCGATCAACACGACGATGGCCATAGCGGCCAAAACCTCGATCAGCGCATAGCCGCGCGTGCCAGATGATCGCCGCCCCGCCATCTCACCCCGTGATATCGGCGTTCCGACCTTCGCCGCCCGGTTGGCCATCGGCGCCGAGCGAGATCACGCGAGGACGATCGCCGTCATAGCGGTAGAGAAACGCGCCACCCCAAGCGTCATCCGGCAATTCACCATCGCGCAGATACGGCCCGTTCCAGCCGGGCACACCAGGATTACTCACCAGCGCGGCAAGGCCAATATCCTCGGGCGGGAGACGCCCGGTATCGATCTGGAAAATGTCCAACGCCGCGCGCAACTGATCGATCTGCGCCTCGGTCGTACTGACCCGCGAGGATTGCAGTTGCCGCATCGCTGCGGGCCCCACAAGCCCGACCAGCAAACCGACAATGGCCACGACAACGAGCATCTCGACCAGCGAGAAACCTCGCGCCGCGCGACGCCGACGTTTAGAAAGCGACCTGATTGACCGCAATGATAGCTGAGAAAAGCGCATAGAGGCTTACTCCGACAAGGGTGCCGACGATGACGATCATCGCTGGCTGGAAAAGGGCGAGGAACCGTTCGAGCGCCCGGTCGGACGCTTCGCGCATTTCGGTGGCAGCGCGGGTGGCCATATCTTCAAGCGCACCGGTCTCTTCCCCGATCCGCAGCATTTCGACGGCGCTCGGGGCAAATATCTTGGTTTTGGCGAAAGACGCCGCCAGCGGCGCGCCATCGGCGACAGCGCGCGAAACGTCCCGGATGCCGCTCTTGATCCGGCCGGGGGGTGCCGTCTCTCCCACAACACGCAGGCTTTCGCTCAAGGTAACATCGCGTTTCAGTAGCGCCCCCAGAATATGCAGGGCCATCATGGCATGGTTCCGCTCGATCAGGTCGCGGACAACGGGCACGCGCATGGCAAGCCGCGAAAGAACCGCCACGGTCCGACCCTTTTTCTGAAGCCAGATCAGGGAGACCGTCAGCCCCACGAGCCCGGTGAGCAACAACGGCCAAATCGTCGACAACGTGCCGGAAAGCGCAAACACGGCCCTGCCAAGGATCGGCACGAACTCCATGCGTTCTTCCACCAGGGGCCGAAACTGCGGGATAATGGCAATCATGATTACGCCGACCGAAATGATCGACACTATCAACAGGAGGGACGGGTAAAGCAGACCGGTCACGATCCGCCGCGCCACCATGAGCCGCTGTTCAAGAATGCCCGCCGCCGTCGCCAAGGCGACATCCAACTCGCCCGAGCTTTCCGCCCCGCGCACAAGCGCAAGCGTTGCCGTATCGTCAATGCCGGTGGCTTCCGTCAACCCATCGGCAAACCCGCCGCCTTCGCGGATATGCATCCTGAGTTTCTGGGCGGCGAGCGCGATGGCCCCTGTTTCGCCTTCCGCCATGATCCGCAACGCGCGATCAATGGAAATCCGGGCGCCCGCCAGCTTGGCCAGCCTCGCTACAAAATCCGCCTTGCCCCGCGCCGACAGCCGGCCGGAGGTCGCGCGTTTCTTGAAGAACGAGGTACGCTCTTTCTTCTGTACAAGCTCGGCGCCATCCCCGACGGCATTGATCTCCACCGGGAAAAGACCCTGGTCGCGCAATTGCCGCGTCGCCGCGATATGGCTGTCGGCATTCAAAATGCCCGTGCGTCGGCGGCCTTGCCCGTCACGCGCTGTAAATCCGTAGTCGCGAGACGCCGCGCGCATGTTTTCCTGCCCGCTCATGTCCAGAATTTCCCTGAACCAAAGACGGACGTCACTTCTTTCAACGTGGTCTTTCCACTCGCCAGAAGCGCAATCGCTTCAGCGCCCATCGTGCGATCCGGCGACTCTTCGCCCCGGGCCGGATCGACAAACTCGAAAACCGCCCGGCGGCCGGAGAAGCCGGATTGCCCGCAAGCTTCGCAGCCACAGGCGGTACGGAGCGGCCAGGTTTCCGGTGGGCCTAGCTCGGGCACGGCTTGCGCAAACGCCTCCAGAAGTGGACGCAAACGGGGGTTGCCCGCCACGTCCACCGGTTGCGCGCATTCCTCGCACAAAAGACGTACAAGCCGCTGCGCCCCGGCCAGGCGGAGCACGGAAGCAATCAGAAAGTCCGGCACACCCATATCACCGAGCCGCATCACGGCCTCATGGGCGCGGTTTGTGTGCAGCGTCGAGAGAACAAGGTGACCGGTCAATGCGGCCCGCACGGCAAGCTCTGCGGTCTCGCTGTCACGTATCTCGCCGACCATGAGCACGTCCGGGTCATGGCGCAGAACTGACCGCAGCGCGCTTGCGAAGGTCCAGCCAAGATCAGGCTTCACCTCCATCTGGATCAGTCCGGGGTTCTGGATCTCAACTGGGTTTTCAATGGTGATGATTTTGCGGCCAACCTGATTGATCTCGGCCAGCCCCGCGTGGAGCGTCGTTGTCTTACCGCTGCCGGTGGGACCCGTCATCAGGATAAGCCCATTTGGCTGCTTCAGCGCGCCGATCAACCGCTTGCGCGCGGCGGGCGTCAGATCCAACTGGTCCAACCGCGTGCGTGCGGCCGAACTATCCAGCAAACGCAGGACCATCACTTCGCCATGTACGGTGGGCGCGCTGGCGACGCGGATATCCACGACACGACCCGCGGTCTTTTGGCGGATGCTACCATCCTGCGGCAAGCGGCGTTCACTGATATCCATCTCGGCGAGAATCTTAAGACGTGAGACAACACCGTCATAAAGATGCCGCTCAATGGGTTGCGTTTCGACCAGCACGCCGTCGATTCGAAGCCGCACGCGGGGCGTCGTCTCAAGCATCTCTATATGAATGTCGGTTGCGGCACTTTCGACAGCCTTGGAAAAGAGCCAATCGAGGTAGCGCACCGTCGGCGCATTATTGGCCATCTCCAGCAGGCGATCCGTGTCGAAATCGCCCTGCCCCATATCAAGCGCCACAACGGTGCCCGCCGCGTCTTCATCCTCACCCGAGCGGCGGCTCAGGGCCGCTTCTATATCGCGTTCCGTCGCGACGACATAGCGGACACCACCGCTGAACACGATACTAAGCGCCTGGCGGATTGACGTGTTGGTTGGGTCTGCGATGGCAATGACAGGTGCGTCATCATCAAGGGAGAGGATCGCCATCCCGTTGCGCCGCATGTAGTCGAGCGACAAGCGCGGATCAGAGGGCAAATGCTTCGGAAAATCAGTACCATCGACGACTTGCAAGCCGGTTTCCGCCGCCGCTGCCTCAGCCCAGGCGCGTTGCGAGACCAACCCAAGGCGGTCCACGACCATACGCAATGGCTGGCCGGAGCCGCGTGCTGCCTCTTCGGCCTTCGCAAGTTGGTCCGATGTTAAGAGACCGGCCTTAGTCAGCCAATCCGCCTGATCGCCCCCGGGGCGAAGAACGGCCGTATCGCGCGCCATTTCATTCCGCTCAATTGCACCGCTATGCAGTGACTGCCCCGCGCACGAAGATAATAGAATCAACCCATTTTCGCAACGATTCCAAAGCAATGAATTATGGCAGATTGTTTCAATGTCGCTGTCCAAGAAACATTGACGCTTTACCAATTGTTAAGGACTAGGCTTCGTGGACAGTGTCCTTCTTTTGCCCTGTTCGCTACCTCAATTTCGCCCAATTCCGCCATAATCCCTAATCATGAAGATTGACGTTAGGTAGGGATACGAGGCTCGCATGCGAAAGTCCTTTGGAAGAATGAATTTGGTGTCCGGCGCCGCTGTCATTGCGCTTTGCGCAGGCACTGGAACTCTCATTGCCCAGCAGATGATGCCCGCGGCAGATAACGATGCCGCAGAGAAATTTCTCGCTGTCGCGCGGGCGATCCAAGAGGATCGGGCCGCGCCACCGTCAGCTGCGGATATCGACGTGGAAACAGACGGCATATTCCGCAAGATCACTGTCCCGACCCAAGGTGTGTATCGCTTCGAGGCGATCGCCGGGTCGGGCGTACAGCTCTATATCAACGGCGACCTTGCAATCGACACCACCGGCCCCGCGCTCGGTGGAGAGGCGGCATCGGTCACGGCCATTCAAGCCCTCTCGCCAGGCGATCATGCCATTCGCATCGTCGTCTCTGCGGAGAACCTGCCGGCGCTCGAAGCGCTTACATTTGGGCAACTTGGTGTTGAACCGAGCCCGTTGATGCAGGTGAGCACACAAATCCAGCCGCAGGAAGCAATTGCCCTCGCCAACCGCAACAAGTCCACAACGGCTGGTGCGGCTGTCGCGACGGTCCCTCAAAGCAATACAGGCGGCGGCCTGCCCGGCTTTGGCGGCAATAACGGCAAGCAGCCATTCTCGATTGGCGGAACGTCTAACCGCACATCGCGTGCTGGCCCCGGCACAGGTGGCGCATCAGGCGGTGGTGCGTCGGGCTCTGCAGGTGGGATGTCAGCCGATAGCCCGGTTCGCATGGCGGCCCTGTCGCCCGGCATGCAGTCTGGCTCCACAGCTTCGACCAACTCATCGGGTTCGACCAACTCGTCCGGCTCGACAAGCTCCGGCTCGTCCGGCGTGGCGTCGCTTCCATCGACCGGCAATACCGGCGGCAGTAACCCAATGACCCCGGGCACAGGCGACACAGGCACCCCCGGCGCGCCGAACGTACCAGGTGCACCACCAGTGTCTGCAGCGCCACCGCCAACACCTCCGGCATCTGCAGCGCCGCCGCCGATTGGAACACCAACACCCGAAACCGTTCAGTCGTCGCCTCTGTCGCCCCCGGCAGACGTGGAAGTCACCCAGGCAGTGCAACTCGTCTCGGCAGGGAATATGAACGGACAGGTCCCCAACACGGGTGCCACGTTGTTCGGCGCTGTGATGAGCAGCTCGGTTTTCGACATCGTGAACGTCACAGTCTCGGGTTCTAACAGAACAACAACCGTCGACGTGGGCCCCGATAGCGGCCAGTTTGCCGTCCGTCTGTTCGAAGAAGACTTCGCGGCAGGGCCTGAAGTGCAAGTCACCCTGACCGGCGCCAGCTCGTCCAACACCGAAGTCCAGGCGGTTCCGGTGACCTACACCGTGACCGGCATGCCCGCACAGGACGGCGTCAGCCTCGCGCTTAGCCGACTGACCTTTGGCGCGACACCGGAGCTATATGCGCGCGTCCGTGCCATGGGCTTCGGCGCTTACGTGGAAGAGCAGCTTAGCCCCGGAACAATCAATGACGCCGCCTTCAATGCGCTCAACCCCGAGTCCATTCTCGATCCTACTGAGCAAAACGGCGGTAATCTGCTGCGGAAGCTGGTGCATTACGACTTGGCGCACGCCGCCTACAGCGAAAAGCAACTGCAAAATGTGATGGGCCATTTCTGGGCCAACCATTTCCACGCGATTACCAAAGACACCGGCATTTTCACGCAGAACATCGATGACCGGAAATTCTATCGCGACAATGCCTTCGGCAATTTCGGCGAGATGCTGCTTTACAGCGCGCGGTCGCCGCTCATGTCGCAATATCTCGACAACGACCAGAACCGGTTTCGGGAAGGTCGCGAAAACGACGGTATCAACGAAAACTACGGCCGTGAAATCCTCGAATTGCACACCGTAGGCGTCGAAGCAGGCTACACGCCGGCGGATGTGGACATGGTATCGCGGGTATTCTCGGGGTGGCGTTACGAACGCACCAACCCGAACGCGGAAGACGTGGCGCAGACCTATGCCTTCACCTTCTTCCCGAATGAACACGATCCGCAAGACAAGCTGATCCCGTTCCTCAACACGGTGATTGCAGGCCGCGAAGGTGACGCGGGCGTGCAGGAGGGTGAGGAACTGATCGCCATCCTGGCAAACCACCCGAGCACGCAGAACCGCACCTGCCGCAAGATCGTACAGCTTTTGGTGTCCGACGATGCGCCAGCCAACCTGATCCAGGCTTGCGTTGGCGCTTGGGGCGACGGAGGCGATGTGGACGCTATGCTGCGCGCCGTACTGCTTGATCCGACTTACATCGGCACAGCCGGGTATCTGCGTAGCAAGGCAAAGACACCTTTCGAGTACGCGGTGTCTACCATGCGCGCCTTCGGGGTGACCCCCGATGACGTGACGGTTGAGAACTTCTGGAGAGACTTCCGCGAGGCCTTCGAACGTTCCGGACACGACTACGTCCGGTTCGGACTGCCGACCGGCCTCCCCGAGGTTGCCTCCGCCTGGCTCAACTCAGCTACTATGGTCGCGGCCTATAACGAGATCACCGACGTGATCGAAAACCGTCAGAACTTCGGCATCGATCCCGTCGCTGACATCGCTGATGCGGGCCTCGAAACCGCGGAAGAGGTGGCAGCGTATCTCCTGACGATCAGCACAGCCGATCACTTCACGCTGAACGAGTTTGAAGAGGTCGTCGGTGTCCTCAAAGGCGATGACGGTATCTTCGAACCAACGACGCAGGACGAGATGCGGGCACTTGAAAAAGCCCTGGGTCTGATCGTCGTGTCGCCAAGCTTCCAGCTTCAATAATCAACGCTCTACAAAGGTAATTTCCCATGCAGAATCGTAGAGACTTCCTAAAAACCATGACCGCAGCCGCTTCAATGGTCGGCATGGCGGGCGCCCCGAAATTTTCCTTCGCTCAGCAAGCTGGACAGAAAACCTTCATCAAGGTGTTCATGCGGGGCGGTGCAGATGGTCTCCACCTGTTCCCACTGATCGGCGACCCCTTCTACTACCAGTATCGCCCGGACATCGCGATCGAGCCCCCCTCGAACGATATTAACTCCGCGGTCGATCTCGGCAGCACAATGCGCGGTATGAACCCCAATCTCGAAATGCTGATGGAGATTTGGGACGGCGGCAACATGATGATCGCCCCGGCCACCTCTTTCGATCCTTCGAACCGCTCACACTTCGATTGCCAGCGTTGGATCGGCACGGGCCAGACGCGCAACAACCTGATCGACGGCTACCTGAACCGCTACATGCAGAACGTTGCGGGCCCGGATCACCCTCTGCGGGGCCTCGTCGCCGGTAAAACCTCGATCTCAACCGAGGCACGCGGCGCTATCCAGGTGCCCGCCATCAACGACGCCAACGGCTTTAACCTCAGGAACAACGATTTCTGTGAAGGCAATGGCTGCGCCGATAACCAACTGACCGAGTTGATGCGCGAAATTCACAGCCACGATATCGATCTCTCGGCTGTCGAAGGTCAACTTCGGGACAACCAACTGGTTATGCTCGACTCGATTGCCGAAGTTCAGGCGGCGGGCATGGACTACACGCCAAGCGCTGGCGGTCTAGATTATACCAACTCTGGCCTCGGTCGCGGTCTGCGCCTCTGTGCGCAACTCCTGAAAGCAGGCGTGCCGCTCGAAGTCGCAGCACTTGACTGGAACATCGGTTGGGACACCCACTCGAACCAGATCTCCGATGACACCAACCGCTTTACAGATCAGGATAAGAGCTATCACCGTCGGATGGTCGAGGGAGCGAACGATTTCCTCTGCTTCTATCGCGACATGGGCGCCATGATGAACGATGTGGTCGTTCTGGTTGGGTCGGAATTTGGCCGCACCAAAAAGCAGAATGGTTCGGTCGGTACCGACCACGGTGAAGGCGGTGCTTGGTTCGCGTTTGGCGGCCCGACAACCCGCGCGATTGCGGATGACGTGACCACCATTGACGATACGGTGTTCAACCGGAACTGGCTGCCAACGGTGACCAACTACCGGAACATCATTGGTGAAATCATGGTGCGCCATATGGCGATGCCGGAAAACCTAGTCTCGACCATCTTCCCGACGCACTCGTTTACCAACTATCAACTTTTTAACGCGTCTGCCTAAGTAACGCCGCAAAGTCTGTCCAAACTCTACTTGTTGAATAAAACGCAACGGAGTGTGTTGACTGTGACGGAACAAACGGGTGGCGTTGTTCTAGAAGGCCGGGGCCTGTCGATCGGGCCCTGGCTGACCTATATCCGGGCTTTGCTCAGGCAAAGCGCCGCGCAGGTCATGATGGCCGATGCGCTACCGGAAGAACGCTGCGTCTTCTTTATTGAGCTTGGCAATCGCGCGCCCCTTCTCCGGGCACGCGGCGAAAAGGATTGGGTGGAACTCAACGAAGGCTCTTTGCCCGTTCTAGCCGACGCCGCACGAAGCGGCTTGGTCGATCTCGTTCTCTCAGATGCGGCCTGCATGGACCTCACCTTCGACGTACCACCTGGCCCCTTGCCCGAAGTTAGCCGGATGATCGAGGCTGAAATCCTCTATCGCTCCCCTTTCGCCGAAAATGCAGCGCTAGCAATCTGGGAAGCCCATGAAGCTCAAACCGGCGGTTGGACAGTGACGGCGGCGCTGACGCTGGAAGATCAGGTCAATGACGTCGTGGCGAAACTCGCCGAACACGGCTTGGAAATCGCCTCCATCATCCGCGAAAACGGTCACAACACGTTGCGCACGCTCCCGCCTTGGAAACGCGCTGCAGCCGATGAAAGCCCGGCGGCTCTCTCGATCTTCCGCAGTCTTGCCCCTGCCCTGCAAGCGGCACTCGCGGGTGCCGCTCTATTCGCTTTTTCGGCGACCGCCCATTGGGGTACAACCGTTTGGCAGAACTGGTCCCTAAGCAACGATGCCGCCCGCGCTCAAATCGAACTCCGCAGCACAGCAGCGGCGACCGCACGACTGCGCGGGCTCGACGCGTCGCTTGTCCACTCGACGGAAGTGCTGGCCCTCACCGGCACCCTCAGCCAAACGCTCCCCGATGACGTTTGGCTTGACCAAATCGCCATCGACGGCTCGGAAATCACCTTGGTTGGGTTTGCCCCATCTGCCGCCGAAGTCACGCGTATCCTGACCGAACTGCCGGGCCTCACCGATATCAAGTTTGCTTCGCCAGTCATTCGCGACAACACACAAGCCATCGAACGCTTCCGCATCGCAGCAACACTAATCGCAGGGGGACAACGGTGAGCACCTTTCATTTCGCGAACCCCGACCTGCCCCAACGGGTAACACTCGCGGCTGGTGGCTTTGTCGTCGCTGTCCTTGTGTTGTTCAGCTTGCTCATGGTCTCCGCCAGCAGCAACAGGCTGGACGACATCGCCGACAAACGCGCGCTTATTGACCGCGTCGATGCAATGGCAGGCCGGGCCGATAGCGGTTTATCGGATGAGGCGTTCTTCCCCGGTGCGACACCTCAACTCGCGCAGGCAGCTGTCCAGACCAGCCTGCAAGCCCTTGCCGAGGCCCACCGGATCAACATAGACACCATTCGCGCCGATGAGATTGAACAAGTCGACGGCGTCGTCCGCCTCAACCTGTCGATAAACGGCGTTGCCCCCGAAACGGAGTTGGGTGCGTTTCTCTATGGCTTGGCGTCGATGAACCCGATTGTCGTGGTCGAAGACCTGTCGCTCCGCGCTGCGCGGGCGAGCCGGGCCAATCCTGAACGGCGGATTGCGTTCCAGGCCAGCCTCTACGGAACACAAAAGCCATGATCGACGCATCAAACCTCATCCAAAAGGCGCGCAGCCACCTGCCGCTCTTGATCTTCGGCGGCTTTGCGTTGGTTGCAGCACTGCTATGGATGCCGCGCGGAAGCAGCGATGCCGTGGCCGAAGCCCCCGCTTTGAAAGAGCTTGAAGCGCGCCTGTCCTCGGGAAGCCAACGGCTGGCCGACCTGATCGAAGTCACCAACGAGCGCCCGGTTTTTCACGCCTCGCGCCGCCCAATCGCCACACCTGAAGCCCCAAAAGCACCGGAGCCGGAGCTCTCCTTGTTGGGTGTCATCGCTGAGGACAACGGTGAAACGCTGGCCTTCGTAAAGGTATCCACCACCGGCGCCTTGTTCCGAATTGGTAAAGGCGAAACGGTGGGCAGGTGGCGCATACTTGAAATCGGAACCGAAGCGATTTCGGTCTCCAAGGACGGTCAAGCGCCCTACACGTTGCGCATTGGCGGGTGATCGCTAGAGGCTATCGCCCATTGCTAACGACCGGCCCAAAAGCCAATAGTTACGAGAATACCGAAGGATCAGGCCAGCAACGCCAACGTAGCCTTGTGGATCGTCGCCAAACGGCGTTGCACATCTTCCAGCCCCTCCGCGCCGTATTTCGTGTTCTTGCTCGCCGTGTAAAGGAAATGCGCCACCTCGCCATACGTCTCGCGCTCGGTGCGAAGCGTCTCAGCGAACATGGTTTCGATCACACGCACCCAACGCGTTTCCAGATCGGCCAATTCCGACGCCGCCGCCCGGTTCATCCCGTCCATCAATGCACCCCAATCCGGCGCCGCGACCATAGCCTTGTACCAACACTCCGGACCAAGCGACTGAAAGATTGATATTTTCTCCGAGAGTGACCCAGCGTCCGCCCAAGCCGCCTGCACTTCGCTCAGCGCTTCCTCGCCGGCAAGACGCACGACAGCGCGCAAGATGTCTTCCTTGCTTGAAAAAGCGTTATAAACGGTTTGACGCGCCACCCCCGCCTCGCCCGCGATGTCGGACATGGTCGTTTTCGCGTACCCAT
Organism: Pseudomonadota bacterium; assembly: GCA_039024895.1. Classification (GTDB taxonomy): domain Bacteria; phylum Pseudomonadota; class Alphaproteobacteria; order Rhodobacterales; family Rhodobacteraceae; genus JAJDOD01. The sequence continues at coordinate 40,218 of JBCCPJ010000010.1, forward strand.
ACCGGGCAAACATCGCCCAACCCGCCTTTACGATATCAAGTGTCTTTGCGTCCATTGCTTCTCCATTGACGTGAACACTCGAGTATGTCAATTAGACTTAAGATGATTTTTTGTCCAAGTTGTCCAGCAACCGCGAGGGAGCCATGAAACTCACCATCAACGGCAAAATACGAGAAGTAGATGTCGAACCCGATATGCCTCTCCTGTGGATCCTCCGGGACGAGCTTGGACTGACCGGCACGAAATACGGATGCGGCATCGCCCAGTGCGGCGCCTGCACTGTCCATATGGACGGGTTCGCGGTCCGCTCCTGCCAGGTCACTGCCGACGCCGCCGAAGGTGTTGAGATCACCACCATCGAAGGTCTCGGCACACCAGAATTGATGCACGCCGTGCAAGAGGCCTGGGTCGAACATCAGGTTGCCCAATGTGGCTACTGCCAGTCGGGCCAGATCATGCAGGCGGCCTCCCTCCTCAACGACAATCCGGAACCAACGGACGAGGATATCGACTTCGAGATGAGCGGTAATCTCTGCCGCTGCGGCACCTACCCACGCATCCGCGCTGCGGTGAAGACCGCTGCCAAGAAACTGCAGGAGGTCTGATCCATGGGACGCGTTCGCACCATCGCCCGCCGCAGCTTTCTGGTCGGGTCCGCCGCCATCGTCGGCGGTGTCGCCTTCGGCACCTACATGATGCAGCGTCAGCTGCCGAACCCCCTCGAGAACGATCTCGCCGACGGCGCAACCACCTTTAACCCTTGGGTGTTGATCGATGGCGAGAAAGTCACCCTGATCACCCCTCACGGCGATAAGGGCCAGGGCGTGCTGTCTGCCCAGGCCGCGCTTATCGCCGAGGAGCTCGATATCGAGTTTGGCCAGTTTGAAACCAGCTTCGGCAAACCTTCCAGCGCCTATTGGAACCGCGCCTTCGCCGAAGAAGGCGTGCCGTTCAAATCAACCGACGAAGGCTTCACCGCAGAGAGCCTGCGCGCCTTCGTGCGCGGTGTCACCAAGCTCATGTCGCTCCAGGGCACGGGTGGCTCGACCTCTATGGCCGACAGTTTCGAGAAGCTGCGGGAAGCCGGTGCCGTGGCTCGCGAAACGCTCAAGAAAGCGGCCTCCGAAGAAACCGGCATTCCGGTGGAACAGCTCACAACCTCCAATGGCGCGGTCCAACTGCCCGACGGATCTGCGTTGAAATATACCGAACTCGCTGCCCGTGCCGCCACGCTGGAGCCTGTGACCAATGTCGCCTTACGCGACCCGGCGGAGTGGCGCCTTATCGGCAAGCCCATGGAACGCCTCGATATTGTCGGAAAATCGACAGGCACCCTGCCCTACGGCATCGACCTCACTGTCAATGGCATGGTACACGCCGCTGTCCGCACCAATCCGCGCCAGGGCGGCACCATGGAAAGTTTCGATGCAAGCGCCGCCAAGACCATGCGCGGCGTCAAAGACATCATCGAAATCACCGGTGGCATCGCCGTGATCGCCGACAACACATGGCGCGCTATTACCGCCGCCAACGCCGTGGACATCGCGTGGGGACCTGCTCCCTACCCCCACGAGCAAGAGGCCCACTGGAACGCGCTCGCGGCAAGTTTCGGCGAGGATAACCTCGACAGCATGTGGCGCGACGACGGCGACGTTGAAGCCGCGATCACGGACACCGACACGGTAACGGCCGAGTACCGCTCGCCCTATGTCGCCCATGCGCCGCTGGAACCGCTCAACGCCATCATCCGCGTGACCGATGACGCCGTGGAGGTGTGGACCGGCCATCAGATGCCCATTATGTTGACCCAGCAGGTTGCGGCGATCACAGGTCACGACGCGGAGCAGGTGATCTTCCACAACCAGTTCATGGGCGGCAGTTTCGGTCACCGCCTCGAATTCGAACACATCAAACAAACCGCTGAAATCGCGAATAAAATGCGGAGGACACCGGTCAAGCTGACCTATTCCCGCGAGGAGGATTTCACCCATGATTTCCCGCGCCACATCTCCATGGGGCGGTGTCGCGGCACGGTTGCCAACGGGCAAATCACGGCGATTGACGTCAATATCGCCGCGCCTTCGGTGATTGGGTCGCAGATGGGCCGCGCGGGTCTTTCTGTGCCCGGGCCTGACGCCCAAATCGCCGCCGGGGCCTGGAACAACCCCTATAGGATCGAGAATTTTCGGATGTGCGCCTTTCGCGCCCCGGAACTGGCACCGGTCTCCTCCTGGCGTGCCGTCGGCGCGCCCGGCGCTGGCTTCGTCTTCGACACCTTCATCGATGAGCTGTGCCACGCCGCAGGCGCCGATCCCCTCGAAGAACGCCTCCGCCTAATCGATCACGATGCGTCCCGTAAAGTCCTCGAAGCCGTGGGCGAGATGTCGAACTGGGGCAGCGATCTCGGACCCGGGCGCGGGCGCGGCGTGGCCTTTGTCGAAAGCTTTGGCGTGCCCACGGCCGAGGTCATCGAAGTTACCGATACCGAGGACGGCATAAAGGTCGACCGCGTTTACGTGGCCGCCGATGTGGGTCGGGTGATCGATCCTGTAAATTTTGAAAATCTCGTTCAGGGCGGCGTCGTCTACGGTCTCGGTCACGCGATGAACTGCGAGATTACTTATAGCGACGGCATGGCCGAACAGACCAATTACGATACCCACGACGGCATGCGCTTTGACCAATGCCCAGAGATTATCGTCCGGGGGTTGGAGAACCAATCCAAGATCAGGGGCATCGGGGAGCCCCCGGTCCCACCGGCGGCACCGGCCCTCGGCAATGCGATTTTTGCCGCCACCGGGCAACGCTTGCGCGCGCTGCCCTTTGGAACAGCGATCGACTTCGCCTGATGGCTTAAGTCACCGCGCCCCGTCGCACCCGTCTTCATCTGGTCAAAAATACCTCGGGGGACGTCGGCGCAGCCGACGGGGGGCAGCGCCCCCTCCGCCTTAACCGGTCTCCAGCCCTGCCGTGGACAAAAGGTCCGTCTTCGGCATCAACCGCAGCAGTTCCTTCGTATAGGCCTGCTGCGGATCCGCAAAAAGCGCCTCGGTTGCCTGCAATTCCACAAGCTGCCCACCCCGCAACACACCGACGCGGTTACACATCTGCCGCACCACCGGCAAATCGTGGCTAATGAACAACATCGTCAGCCCGAGATGCTGCTGCAAGTCTTTCAGAATATTCAGTATTTGCGCCTGAATAGAGACATCGAGCGCACTGGTGGGTTCGTCACAGATCAGAAAGCGCGGCTGCGTCGCCAGCGCCCGGGCAATGCTGATGCGTTGGCGTTGCCCACCGGAGAACTCATGCGGATACTTCAGCGCGGCATCCGCCCCAAGCCCGACCTTCTCCAATAGATCGCGCACCCGGTCGCCCACCTCCGCCTTGGGAATGACCCCCAGATGCAGTGCAGGCTCCGCCACAATGGCATCGACCCGGTGGCGGGGATTAAGGCTCGAAAACGGGTCCTGAAAGATCATCTGGATTTGTCGACGAAACGCGTTCAACGTCGACGCGTCTGCACCGGTCACCGTCGTGCCATCAAAGACAACCTCGCCCCCATCCAATGGGTAAAGCCCGGCGATCATCCGGGCGATAGTTGACTTTCCCGAGCCGCTTTCGCCCACCAGACCAAAGACCTCGCCCGGACGGATATCGAAACTCACATGATCAACGGCGGTGAAATACTGGCGCATCGACGGCAGAAGCGCACCGCGCGCAACAAATCGCTTTTCAAGACTGCGCGCTTCCACCAATGGCCCCTCAGGTACCGGCGTCGCTGGCCAGTCGCGGGCAAGCTCCTCAATAGCGAAGCGCGTCTCTCGACCGCCATAGCTTATCTGTGGGAAGCGCTCCACCTTTCGGTCCGGGCGCGGCACCGCGGCAATCAGACTGCGGGTATAGTCATGGCGCGGGTTGCCCAGAACCTCCGCCGTCGGGCCGCTTTCGACCACTTCGCCCATATACATCACGGTGACGGTATCGGTGGTTTCGGCGATGACGCCCATGTCATGGGTGATCAGAATGACGCCGACCTGTCGCTCCTCCGCTAAGGACCGGATCAGATCGAGAATTTGTTTCTGGATCGACACATCGAGCGCGGTTGTCGGCTCATCGGCGATGATGACATCCGGCTCGGAACAAAGCGCCAGCGCAATCACGACCCGTTGGCGCATCCCTCCGGAGAACTGATGGGGATACTGATCAAGGCGTGTCGCCGCATCCGGGATGCCCACCCGTTCCAACAGCTCCCGCGCCCGCACCCGTGCCGCCTTGTCGGAGAGATCGAGATGTTCGGTAATTGTCTCCACCAGTTGCGCGCCCACGGTGAAGAGCGGGTTTAGACTGGTCAGCGGGTCCTGAAAGATCATCGAGATCGTCTTGCCCCGAAGCGCCCGCATCGCCGCTTTATCGCGTCCGGAAATCACTTCGCCACGAAAATGCACGCGCCCGCCCGAAATGTGGCCCGATCCCTCAAGGAGCCCCATAATCGCAGCACCGATGGTCGATTTGCCAGCGCCAGATTCGCCCACAAGCCCGTGGATTTCCCCAGGCGACAGTGCGAGCGTTGCATCGCGCACCGCCCGAAAATCGCCGCGCCGCGTCGGAAAAACGACCGAGAGGTCTTCGATGTCGAGAAGCGCTTCCGCCATCACTTCAACCTCGGATTAAGTGCGTCCCGCAACCAATCCCCCAGCAGGTTCACGCTCAGCGCCAGGAGCAACAACGTGCAAGCCGGGAAAAACAGGATCCACCACTCGCCCGAAAACAGGAACCCCTGACCGATCCGAATGAGTGTCCCAAGGGATGGCTGGGTCGGCGGGGCGCCCACGCCGAGGAAGCTCAGCGTCGCCTCCGCAATAATCGCCAAGGCGAGGGAGATCGTCGCAATTACCAACACCGGCGACAGCGCATTGGGCAGGATATGTCTGAACATGATCGCCCAAGGGCTGCGTCCGATCAGCAGGGCCGCGGCCACGTAATCCTTGCTCTTCTCGACCAGGGTCGCCCCCCGCACAACGCGGGCAAACTGCACCCAATCCGAAAGGCCAATGGCCAGGATCAGAACCCAGATGGCCATTTGATCGCGGTATTCCACCGGCGTAAACCCTTTGGCCACACCGAAAATCAGCATCGCCACCAGAATGGACGGGAAGGTCAACTGAACATCGGCGATCCGCATGATGATCGTCTCCGTCCAACCGCCGAAATAGCCGGAAACAAGCCCAAGGAAAATACCGAGCACCATCGCGAACAGCACTGCCGCCACGCCGACGAACAGCGAAATGCGCATGCCGTAAAGGATAGTGGAGAACACATCGCGCCCCTGATCATCGGTGCCCATCAGGAAGGTCTCGCCGGTAAAGGCGTTGGGCGTCGCCGGCGCGGTAAAGCCGTTCATCAGGTTCAGGCTTGCCGGGTCAAAGGGGTTGGTCGGCGCAATCAGCGGCGCGAAAACCGCCGACAGCACCAGCAGCGTGACAACGGCAAATGACACGACAGCCACGGCCGAGCGCTTGAACGCATAGAAAAAGTCGCCGTCGCGGAAGCGCACCCAGCGGCCGGTACCGGCGGACCGGGCCTCTGTCTGAGAGACGGGCGCATCGGTCATGACGACGCCCCAGAGCGATCAACCCGCAAACGCGGATCGATAAACACGTAGAGAATGTCCACCAGTAGATTGATGCCCACGAACATGACCGAGATCAGCATCAGATAGGCCGCCATTACCGGGATATCGACGAACTGAATGGCGTTGATGAACAAAAGTCCGACACCCGGCCACTGAAACACCGTCTCCGTGATGATGGCGAAAGCGATGATCGCGCCAAGCTGCAAGCCGATCACCGTGACCACGGGCACCATCGTGTTTTTTAGGGCATGGCGGAAATTCACAACCCGGTCTTTCAGCCCCCGCGCCCGGGCAAACCGGATATAGTCCTGGCGCAGCACTTCCAGCATCTCCGACCGCACGAGCCGCATGATGAGCGTCATTTGATAGAGCCCCAGCGTGATGGACGGCAGGATCAGGGCCTTCAAACCGCTTTCCGTCAAAAAGCCCGTGGTCCAACCATCGCCGAGGCGCACCGTCTCTCCGCGTCCAAAGGAAGGAAGCCAGCCGAGTTCAACGGAAAACAGGTAAATCAGCAGGATACCGATCAAAAAAGTCGGCAGTGACACCCCGATCAGCGACGCCGCCATGATGACGTTTGCCGCCACGCCTTGCCGACGGATCGCCGTGAAAACCCCAAGGGCTATCCCGAAGACAATCGCGAGGATGCCCGAGACTGCCGCCAGTTCCAATGTCGCTGGCGCCCGCTCCATCAGGATCTCTGCCACCGGACGACCCTGGCGATAACTCACGCCGAAATTGCCCTGCACCGCCCCTTCGAGGAACTTGTAGTACTGAAAGACAAAAGGTTGATCGAGGCCAAGCTGCCCCCGCAACCGCTCCACATCCTCCATCGTGCGTTCCTGACCGAGCATGTTGTCAATCGGGTCGCCCACAAAGCGAAACATGGAAAACGCGATGAGGCCAGTGATCAAAAGCACCAGGATCGACTGCCCGACCCGCCGGATGATGAAGGCAAGCATGGATTAGACGCCCCGCTGTTCCGGGCTTGACCCGGAACCTATGACTCGGCGTCTGCCGGGACCGCGGGGCAAGCCCGCAGCGACGCACCGTAGGATGACCACGCTCAGTTTACCGTGACCCAGCGGAGAATGAAGAAATTGTCCGGCCGTTGCGTCAGTTCGATATTCGCGCCGGTTCCCCAGACCAAGGGCTGAACATACAGCGGCACATAGGCATGTTCGCTTTGGTACAGCCCGGTAACCTCGTCAATCAGCGCTTGCCGCTTGACGGGGTCAATCTCCGCCAGGATTTCGGGCAATGCCTCATCCAGTCGCGTATTCGAATAACCGCCGAAATTCCAAGAGCCTAGCTTCTTTTCCTCATTCGGTGTGGAGGCCAGGAACCTCAACGGATGTTCATGATCCAACGAGCCGCCGGGCGACCAGCCCAGGAGGTACATATCGAAGTTGTCGGCGCGCAATTCTGGCCAGTAATTCGACACCGGCATCGCATCGAGCTCCACCTGAATACCAACTTGCGCCAGCATGGCCGTAATCGCCTGACAGACGGCCTCGTCGTTCGGATAGCGATCATTGGGGCATTTCAGCCCGAAGCCGAAGCCATCCGCATATCCCGCCTCCGCCAAGAGCGCCTTGGCGCCCTCCGGATCAAAGGCTGGACGGTCGGCATGTACTTCGGAAAAGCCGCTCAACGCCGGCGTCACCAACTGGCTTGCCGGTTGCGCAGAGCCGCGCCAGATCGTTTGCAGGATCGCCTCCACATTGATCGCTTTCGCCACCGCTTCGCGCACGCGCACATCTTGGAACGGGTTCGCGTCCCCGGCACTGGTGCCATATTTCAGCGCGTCCGCCTCATGGGCAAAGCCCAGCATGATTGTCCGGGTCTCAATTCCCCGGATGATATTCACATTCGGGTCGGCCTCCAGTCGCGCCGCATCCTGAATAGGCACAGGCTCGACAAAATCCACATCGCCCGACAGCAAGGCCGCGACCGCGGTTGCCGGATTCTGAATGGGCGTGAAGGTGGCCTTGGTAATGTTGTGCGTCACCTCATCCCAGAAATTCGGGTTCGGCAGAAGTGTCGTGCTGAGACCGGGCTGGCGGTCCTCCAGCATGAACGCACCGGTGCCGTTGACATTTAAGGTCGCGAAGTTGCCGCTTTCCTTGTCAGGCCGCGCGGCATTGTTCGCCTCGGCCCAACCGCGATCCATCATCATCCAATTGGCGATGGAGGCTGGGAACAGCGGGTTCGGCGCGCTGGTGTAGAATTCAATGGTGAAATCATCGACCACCTTCACTTCTGTCACCGGCGAAAACCAACTGCGCACATCCGAACTTTCGTCCGATGCGCGCTCATAGGAAAAGAGCACGTCATCCGCATCAAATGTCGCGCCGTCATGGAACGTCACGCCTTGCCTCAGGTTGAAGCGCCAGCCCGCGCCAGCCCCAATAGGCTCCCAGCTTTCCGCCAGCGACGGCTCCACTTCCATGTCTTTCGACATCCGCACGAGCCCATCATAAACGTTATTCAAGAACCCCAAGACGGGCGCGGAGCTAACAGCATGGGGGTCCATCGTCTGGGGGTCGGTCTGTCCTGCCCATTGGAATTCCTCAGCAAACGCGGGGGCCGCACATAAGGCGGAAACCACGCAAAGCGATGCGATACGTTTCATGGCAGGTATCCTCTCTGTCAGGCAATCCAGTTGACACGAAATTGTCGATGAGGCTAGCGTATCCAGCCAAGACATCAATCGGAACCGGGACTTATCGGCGAATTGTGATGTGGGGCAAAGGCCCGCGATGCGACCGTTTCACATCGATGTAACGGCCAATAACAGGGCTGCCCCACATGGCAGAGCAGCCCTGAAACCAAAGCCTTCGCCTCAGTTCATGGTGATGTACTTGACCTTGGGCTGATCCTCAGGGTCCACCTCAAGGCCGACACCATCCGCCATGCCCCAGTTCAGAACCTGGTGGTGGATCGGAATATACAGCACCTCTTCCTGTACGACGCGCCAGATATCGGCAATGTCCGAATTCCGGGCTTCAAGATCGGTGTTGGAGGCGAGCGAGATGATTTTCTCGTTCAATGAAGCGTCATTGAACCCCGTTCCGTTCCAGGTGCCGATATCGCTTTCACGGCCATGGACGAGGAAGTTGAAAATGTACTCCGAATCGTAGGTCGGCACACCCCAGCCCAGCATGTAAAAATCGGTATTCCCGTCGGTGATCTTCGGGAAGTGCTGCGCCTTCGGGATCGCATCAAGGTTTACCGTCACGCCAATCTGACCCAGCATGCCGACAGCGGCCTGACAAATGCCCTCATCGTTGATGTAGCGATCATTCGGGCAATCGAGCCGGATAGAGAAGCCGTCGCCATAACCCGCCTCGGCCATGAGCGCTTTCGCCGCGTCGATATCCGTCGTGCTTTCGCCGTCCATATCTGCGGTCCAGCCATTTACGAATGGCGGCGCGATCATGCCTGCGGGTTCCGACTGGCCACGCATGACGACTTGCCGGATTGCATCGCGGTTGATTGCCATGGACATCGCCTTGCGCACCCGCACATCGGCGAGCGGGTTCGCGCCGTCGACATTGTCCGCCTCAAGATCGTCTGCCCCCTGGTTCATCCCGAAGAAGATCACCCGGTTCTGGGGCGCCTGCTTGACCACAAGACCATCGGCAGCGTCAACGCGTTCAAGGTCTTGCACCGGCATGTCCTGGAGGAAGTTCACTTCCCCCGACAAAAGCGCCGCGACCCGCGTGGCAGCGTTCTGGATCGGGGTATAGATGATCTCGGTCACCTCCAGCGGAAACGCATCGCGCCCCCAATAGGCGTCGTTGAGCGCCATGACCGTTTTCACGTCCTGCTCCCGGCTGACAAGCGTGTAGGGCCCCGTGCCGTTCACATTGGTGGTCGCAAAGGTGATCTCCCCCCCTTCGAAGTCCTGCACGTTCACCGTGTCATTCGCCACGGTCCAATCCATGTCCATCATGAAAAGATTGGTAAGGTTCGACGGCAAAATAGGGTTCGGCCCGTCGGTCACAATCTCGACCGTGTAATCATCCACCGCGCGCACTTCTGTGATCGACCCGATGAGTTCTTTCATATCCGAGTTCGGCTGCTTTGCCCGCTCGAAGCTAAAGACCACATCCTCCGCCGTGAAATCCGCGCCGTCATGGAACTTCACGCCTTCACGCAGCTTGAACACCCAAACGTTCGGATCGTCAGCGCTTGGGGCCCATTCCGTGGCCAGCGCAGGTTCAAACGCGCCGGTGGTGTCGCGGATAATGAGCGGCTCATACATTTGGTGCCGGATCGTATGCGTCGGCCCTTCGTTCTGGGCATGCGGATCAAGCGTCAGCGCATCCCCGGCACGGGCCCAGCGGAGCGTCTCGGCGCTGGCGGGCACGGCCATTGCCGCGACAAGGGCGGCCAGAACAGCTTTATGTGCGATCTTCATAGTAACTCCCGATTGGTTTTTTGGCATGGTGTCAGTCTTTGCCAGTTTTGCCGGAAGCTCAAGATGGCTTGCGCATGATCGCGAAACTGGCGACGATGACCCCACGTCAGAGGAGGCTAGCGATGAAAGACCATGCGGAGACGCTTGTTCTCAGGCAAGATGACGACGGCGTTGCGACGCTGACCCTAAACGCGCCCGGCGCGATAAATGCGCTCTCAAACGATATGATCGCGGCGCTCAGCTCCGTTTTGGACGAACTTTCCGGCGACCGAAGCGTCAAGGCCGTCATCCTTCGTGGCGCGGGGGATCATTTCTGCGCCGGCCACAACCTCAAGGAAATGACCGCCCGTCGCAGCGATCCCGATGGCGGTTTCCAATATTTTCAGGACCTTTTTGCCACCTGTTCGGCCATGATGCTGAAAATCACCCGCCTGCCCCAGCCCGTGATCGCCGAAGTCTCCGGCATCGCGACAGCCGCCGGGTGCCAATTGGTCGCGACCTGCGATCTTGCCGTTGCGAGCGAAAGCGCGCGATTTGCCACGAGCGGCGTAAACATTGGACTGTTTTGCTCGACACCCATGGTGGCCTTGTCGCGCAACCTCAGCCGCAAACACGCGATGGAGATGCTGCTTCTCGGGGAGTTCCTGCCTGCCGCGCGCGTTGCGGAACTCGGACTGATCAACCGCGTCGTCCCGTTGGAGGAGTTGCCCGACACAGCGCGCGACATGGCGCGACAAATCGCTGACAAATCTCCTGCGGCCGTGCGGATCGGCAAACGCGCGTTCTACGAACAGGCCGAAATGACGCTCGACGCCGCGTACGCCTTTGCCGGGCAGGCGATGGCGGAAAACATGATGGCGCGCGACGCCGAAGCGGGCATTGGCGCGTTTGTGGGGAAAAAGCCGATGCCGGATTGGTCGGGCGAGTAACGCACCGTCGCATAAGCCACCACAAGACCCTTACCGCGACAATAGTCCCTTGGAGCAGACGCGTGCGGTTGTCCTGCCCTCCCCGTCGTCAAAGCGCCGAAGCCCGCCGAAAAACGGTTTGAGTTTCCACTCTGGCCTCTCGATACTGCCGCCATGCCTGGACCGACCTTGAAAGATGTGGCCCAACGCGCGGGAGTATCGCGCTCCGCCGTTTCGCGCACGTTTACCGAGGGGGCCTCCGTCTCCGAGAAAATGCGCGCCAAGGTGATCGAAGCGGCAGACGAACTGGGCTATAGCCCCAATGCGCTCGCCTCTTCCTTGACGACCGGTCGCACAAAGCTGATCGGCCTGATTGCGAACAACTTCCAGAACCCTATCTTTCTCGAAATCTTCGACCGTTTCACCCGCCGCCTTCAAGAGCGCGGCCTACGCCCGTTGCTCGTCAATCTCACCGACCAGACCGATCCCAATGCGTCCGTGCGCATGATGCGGACCTATTCCGTTGACGGTGTGGTCGTTGCATCCTCGACGCTGCCCCCCGTCTTTGCCAAAGCCTTTCGCGATGCGGGCATCCCCGTGGTCCACAGCTTCGGGCGCTACACAACCCGCCCGCGGGTCCATATCGTTGGGATCGACAATGTGGAATGCGGACGGATGGCCGCCACTGAACTCCTGCACCGCGGCTATAAACGTGTGGCCTTCCTTGGTGGCCCCGAAAGCGCGACATCAACGCAGGATCGCTTGCAGGGCTTCGGCGCCGAGATCGCCAAGCATCCCGGCGTCGAAATGAGCCATTCCTTTGCCAACGGTTATACGTTCCAAGCCGGGCGGCAAGAAATGCTGCGCCTCATCGAGCGAGGAATGGCGGAGGCTTATTTCTGCGGCGATGACATCGTGGCCATGGGCGCGCTTTCCGCCTTGGAGGATCGTGGCCACCGCATCCCGAACGATGTCGGCATCATTGGGCTCAACGACATGGAAATGGCCGGTTGGGAGAGTATCAACCTCACCACCATCCAGCAGCCTGTTTCCGAAATCATCGATACCAGTGTCGCCCTTATCACGTCGCTTCTCGACCTGCCGGACGCTCGCCCGAAGGCACGGCTGTTTGGGTGTAAAGTGATCGAACGCGGCACATTGCGCGCAAAGCCGTAAAGCAGGACAGCGCTCAAGATGCCCAGAGCTGGTCGACCGCTTTGATGGCGGAAAACGCCGCACCATGGACCGTAGACTGAGCCTCATCACCAAGGGCTTCCCCTGCAAAAAAGACCCGGCCAGCTACAGGGATAAGGATGTCGTCAATGGCCAAATCACTATTATTCGTCATCGAATAGCTGCCACGAATGTGCGGCTCCTGGCTCCAGTTCTGAACGACGCCGCCAACAAAGGTCCGCCGGACGACATCGCCAAAGATATCCGTCAATTCGGTGAGGATATCCTCCATCAAGGACCGGTCGTCCATCTCAGCCCGCGGCAAAGGGCCGTCCGAGACCGTGAAAAGCCCAAAAAGGTTTTGACCTGTCGGTTTTCCCAACGCGGCATCGTAGTAGATTTTTGACGCCCAGGTGTCGGCAAGAATGCTCATCCGTGACCCCTCAAGAAGTATGTCGGGATAAAAGCGTTCATCGAACTTCAGGAAGACCTTAAAACCGCTGCCGAAGTCGATATGACGCAGCTCCCGCAAATCGCGTGGCGACAGATCATCTGCAAAAGTTATCTGGCCGCGCTGCAAAACGGAAAGCGGCACCGTCACGATGGCTTTGTCAGCTTCAACTGTGCGACCATCGGTTAATCGAATGGACACGCCCGCCCCTTCGGAACTGATCTCCGAAACGGCCGCATTAAACGCAATCTTCTCGCCAATGGCTGGGAGTACATGTTTCTCGAAAAACCCATACCACGTGGTGTCGCGAAATTTGACTTCTTCGTAGGCATGTCTGAGGGCGTTGAAGCTCTTCAGCCGACCCTTGTGCCAAAACTGAAACGTCTGCGGCGCATAGTCGATTGTCTGAACCCCAAGGTCAGTTTCACCCACACCGACAATGCGTCCCAGAAGTGTCGGCGCGCCGTGTATCCATTCGGCACCCAGGTCCAGAGGCACATCTGCGAAACCCGAAAGCCGTTTGACCCGACCACCCCACGCCGGGCCAGCCTCCAAAACCTGCGTGGTTATACCAGTCTTTTCAAGATGATAAGCAGCAGTCAATCCCGCAGCACCCGCACCGATCACTGCGACACGCTGTACCTTCGACGCGCGAAGAACCGACGGCGCGCATAGGAGCGATGCCGTAGAAATACTGGCGAATGTTCTCCGATCCATCCCTGACACTTCCCATAGCATAGCCGGTCATTGGCGAGCGTCGCAGACACCCCAAACCAGATCAAGCACGAAGCACTGCTAGAAAAGTGCGCATCCGGAGACCGGCCTTAACGCCTGCCTCAAGCTTATCGCCACCCCCGGAACATCATACGACGGCAAATCCGGCCAATGTCTTCAATCGCTGTAACGAAAGAACAGAAAAGGCTGGTCGGCCTCACAGATATTCGTAACGTGCAGTCATCGGGCCGGGGTCACCCCGCCCTGATCTGAAAGGGGACGCCATGACGTTTGAAGACCTTAAAGAAGCCAGCGCCTCCGGCGCGGTTGACACCGTTCTGGTCTGTTTCGTCGATATGCAAGGGCGACTGATGGGCAAGCGGTTCCACGTGTCGAACTTCATTGATACCGCGCACGAAGAAACCCATTGCTGCGATTACCTCTTGGCGACGGATTTGGAAATGGCCACGCCCGATGGCTATGCCGCATCGAGCTGGCAGCGGGGCTATGGCGATTATCTGATGAAGCCCGATCTATCCACGCTGCGCCCTATGCCGTGGCTCGAAGGAACGGTGATGGTGCTTTGCGATATCCTCGACCACCACACCCACGCGCCCGTGCCACACGCACCCCGGCAAGTTCTGAAAGAACAGATCGCCCGGCTCGCCAAACACGGTTTGACACCGATGATGGCGACCGAATTGGAGTTCTTTATCTTTCGGAAACCGCTCGATCAATTGCGCGCCGAGGGCTACCGCGACCTGGAAACGCTCGGGCCCTACAACGAAGACTACCATATCCTCCAAACCTCGAAGGAAGAGCATGTGATGCGCCCCCTTCGAAACCACCTTTTCGCGGCAGGCATCCCGATCGAGAATTCCAAGGGGGAGGCCGAGGCGGGGCAGGAAGAGCTCAACATCCGCTATGCCGACGCGCTGACCTGCGCCGATCACCACACCATTGCCAAGCACGCCGCGAAGGAGATCGCCTGGCAACAGGGCCACTCGGCGAGCTTCCTACCGAAGTGGCACCCGTCCCGCGTCGGCAGCGCGAGCCATGTGCATATGTCCCTTTGGAAGGATGGCGCGAACGCCTTCCACGACGCGGGCGGCGCGCATCAGATGTCCGACCTCATGCGCTATTTCATGGCCGGGCTTATCGCCTATGCGCCGGACTGCACCTATTTCTTCGCGCCTTACATCAACTCCTACAAACGCTTCGCCAAAGGCACGTTTGCGCCGACTAAGACCGCATGGTCAGTGGACAACCGCACTGCGGGCTTCCGCCTCTGCGGTGCCGACACCAAAGCCGTGCGCGTTGAGTGCCGCATCCCCGGTTCCGACATGAACCCCTATCTCGCCCAAGCCGCGCTGCTCGCCGCCGGGATCAAGGGCATCGAGGATAAACTGACGCTCGCCCCTGCCGCGACCGGCGACCTCTACGAAGACGACACAGTGCACGAAATCCCCAACACGCTCCGCGCCGCTGCCGATAGTCTCACGGGCTCTACCATGCTTCGCGATGCCATGGGCGATGCGGTCATCGATCACTACACCCGCGCCGCCAATTGGGAACAGGAAGAGTTCGACCGCGCGGTCACCGATTGGGAAATAGCTAGAGGGTTCGAAAAGGCATGACCAGCACCATTACCTGCATCTCGCCCATCGACGGCTCGGTTTACGCCGAGCGTGAGTGCCTCGACCTAGATGCCGCCCGCGCGGTGTGCGACGGCGCGCGGGCCGCGCAAGCCGCTTGGGCCGCCACGCCGATGCGCGAGCGGATCGCTTTCGTTCAAAAGGCCGTCGCTTACATCGGCGAGACGACCGGGCGCATGGTCGAAGAACTGGCGCACCAAATGGGCCGCCCGGTCCGCTACGGCGGCGAGTTTGGCGGGTTTGAGGAACGCGCAACCTACATGGCCTCCATCGCGGAGGATGCGCTGGCCCCGATCATGGTCGAAGACAGCGACAGCTTCCTGCGCAAGATCGAACGCGAACCCGTCGGCACCGTACTGGTCGTTGCCCCCTGGAACTACCCCTACATGACCGCGATCAACACCATCGCGCCTGCCCTGATTGCCGGGAATACGGTGGTGCTGAAACACGCCTCACAAACCATTTTGGTGGGGGAACATCTGGCGGACGCCTTTAAGGCGGCGGGCCTGCCGGAGGGTGTCTTCTCAAACGTTGTCCTCGATCACGACACCACCTCGACGCTCATTGCGGAGGGGCGCTTCGGTTTGGTGAACTTTACCGGCTCGGTCGGCGGTGGGCGCGCGATGGAACGCGCGGCGGCGGGCACATTCACCGCTGTTGCGACTGAGCTTGGGGGCAAGGACCCCGGATATGTCCGCGCCGATGCCGATCTCGACGCCGCCGTCGACACGCTGATCGACGGTGCCATGTTCAACGCCGGCCAGTGCTGCTGCGGGATCGAGCGTATTTACGTGCACGAAAGCCTGTTCGACGCCTTTGTCGAAAAGGCGGTGGCACTCGTGAACGGCTATGTCCTCGGCGACCCGCGCGACGAAGCAACAACGCTCGGTCCCATGGCGAACAAGCGCTTTGCCGCCGAAGTACGCGCCCACATTGACGAGGCCGTGGCCGCCGGGGCGACGCCCCATATTGCGACGATGGCAGCGGATGACGGCGCCGCATATGTCACGCCGCAAATCCTAACAAACGTCACACACGCCATGCGGATCATGCGCGACGAAACTTTCGGTCCGGCGGTCGGCATCATGCCCGTGAAAGACGATGACGAAGCGATCCGCTTGATTAATGACAGTCCCTTCGGCCTGACCTGCTCGCTTTGGACGCAAGACGCCAGCGCGGCTGAAGCCATCGGTCGGCGCCTTGAAACCGGCACCGTCTTCATGAACCGCTGCGACTATCTTGACCCCGCGCTTTGCTGGACCGGTTGCAAGGACACTGGGCGGGGCGCGGGCCTCTCCGTCCTCGGCTTCCACGCAGTGACGCGCCCAAAATCGTACCATCTGAAGAAGGTGACGACCTGAGCCCCGCGCCTTGAGGCGAAGATCGAACGCATCGGCAGGCGTCACGGCATCTATGTGGACCTTGACCGTGCCGCATCTAAGAAGGATTTGAGCGTCGACAGCTTAGCCATGGCCCAGCGTTGCGAAAGCGCTCAGAACAGCCTCGGTTAAGGCGTCTTGGTGCTTTCGGAAGGCGAGACAAAAGCTGCCCGAACCTCGGGATTTGGCCGAGCAACCATCCACCGCAAGATGAAGGCGCTCGGTTTATTCCGCCCGACCTGCGTAAAGCCCGGCAGGAGCAAGCGCGCCCTAGAACCGGTTGAGCCCGCCCTTTTGTGCGAGGTAGAGCGGTGAGATGCCCTCCAGCACGCCCTTGATATAGGGGGTGGCATTGTCGGACACGATGCCCGTGCAACTGGAGACAAGTTCAAAGAACCGGCCCGCGTAGTTCTCCGCAAAGCTCTTCACGTGAAGGTCCCCATTCTCCGCATCAGCATAGCGCTCCAGAATGTGCCAGGTGCTCGTATCGCCGACCTCGTACCACTCGTAGACCAGCGTGCCGTCCTCTTTGTGCGTTCGGTCCAGGAGTTCGTTCATCAGTTCCCCGTCTCAAGCCCCCCTATTGGGGCCCCAGGCCATTGGCGATGATCGAGGCAAGCAACCGATAGACATCTTCGATCACTGCCGCCTTTGGCGCATCGAACGCCGGGACCAAATTGTCGATGCCCGGACCTTGGGGCACCGTGCCGCCGCCCGTCAGGCACAGATGTACGGGCCAAGCGCGCAAGAGCGTTGAACCGCAAGCGCAGACCCGCGGCGCGGCATAGGCTTTGGGGCACATGAGGCTCGGCAGCGTCGATGTCCATAGGCCGACCTGCGGTCCTTCGGCGTCGAATAAACTCTGCTCGAACGCCATGCCCATTCCGGCATCGGCGAAGCATTCCATGCGCTCACTCACACCGCGAGGGCTTCAATTTCTTGGCATATTGCGGTGAGCAAATCGCCCGCAGGCGCCGTCGAGGGCACGGTGGTCAAACGCCAGCGAGATACCGCCAGCCGTGGCGCGCACAGCGCGGCCCATCATCCGGCCAGTGCCCAGGATGCAAATCTGGCCTGTGTTCAAAATCGGTGTGAAGTGCTCGACCTAATCAGCCCCACCTCATTGGTCCAATTTGATTGTCAGTGCATGACCGGTCTGGGGTCCGTCTGGACAATGGTTTCCGGTGCCGGCGGGTTGTAGCCCAAAGCACTGTGTGGTCGTTTCGTGTTGTAGTCTTTCCTCCATCCCTCAATCAGGATTTGAGCTTCGCGTAAGCTGTAAAAGATTTCACCAATCAAGAACTCGTCGCGGAACCTTGCGCTGAAGCTTTCGCAGTATCCGTTCTCCAAGGGACTGCCTGGTTCGATATAAGCCGTTCGCGCACCGACCGCCTTGATCCAATTCTGCACGGCCTGGGCAACAAACTCGGGACCGTTGTCAGAACGAATGTACGACGGGACACCGCGCAGGATGAACAGGTCGCTCAGGACGTCGATGACGTTGCCTGAGTTCAGCTTGCGATCCACACGGATAGCCAGGCTTTCCCGGCTGTGTTCGTCGATGATGTTGAGCGTGCGGAACGCTTTCCCTTCCTCAGTCCGGCAATGCAAGCACGGCGACGAGCGGGGCTCAGAAGTTTCCCTTCGCGGCTTCCGCCAAGATCAGCTTGTCCAACGTCAGATCAGAAACAGTTTTGCGAAGCCGCTCGTTCTCTTTCTGAAGCCGCTTCAGTTCCTTCTATTGGTCAGTGCCCATTCCACCGTACTTTTTCTTCCAGCGGTAAAACGTCTGTTCAGTCACGCCGGTCTGCCGGATCGCATCCAGACGTGGCACAGCTTGTCCCGTCAAAACCTCAACTTGCCGCAACTGCGGGACAATCTCTTCCGGCTTCGGGCGCTTGTTGGCCATGGGCTTCCTCCGTTCTCACAACCATAGCGGAGGACCACTTCACCGGGGGAGGAGCGACCGGCAAGGGGCTTGTCCGGCTGGCAATTGAGTTGGAATATGCCCTCATCGTCCAGTCTGATTTCGAGCAGGCCCCATCGCGCACGCCCTCCTTGGCGGGCTGCAAGCGACCTTGGATCCGAACCGCTTGAAACAGACGTCCAAAATGTCGGGAAACCACAGTATGCACCTCATCGGAATTGGCCCAAACCTTCGGAAATCGGCCTATTTTGACGCGACCGTCCGCGATGGCGTGCGCAGCTTTTCCGTCTACAACCACATGCTCATCCCCGGCCATTTCGGAGACCCGGACGCCGAATATGATCGGCTGATAAATGGGGTTGCGATGTGGGACGTCGCCGCGCAACGGCAGGTGGAACTCCGCGGACCGGATGCCGGGAAACTGGCCCAGTACCTGACGCCGCGCAACTTGGAGAACACCCGGATTGGCCAAGGCCGCTATGTTCTGATTTGCGATTACGATGGCTGGCTGATCAATGACCCGGTACTGCTGAAGATGGCGGAGGACCGCTATTGGCTCTCGGTCGCCGACAGCGATATTCACCTCTGGGCGGCGGCCATCGGACGGGAACGCGGATGGGACGTTCGCGTGAGCGAGCCGGATGTCTCCCCGCTCGCGGTTCAGGGGCCAAGGGCGGAAGATTTGACGGCCAAACTCTTCGGCGAGCATATCCGCGACTTTCGGTATTTCGGCTTTGCCCTGACCGCGCTGGACGGCATCCCGCTTGTCTTGGCGCGGTCGGGCTGGTCCAAGCAGGGCGGCTTTGAACTCTACCTGATGGACGGCTCGCGCGGGGTTGAACTTTGGGACAAAGTGAAAGCGGCGGGTGCGGAATTCGGCATCGGCCCCGGCGCGCCCAATGACATCGAGCGGTTGGAAAGCGGGCTTATTTCCTATGGCGCGGATATGCGTTTGCAAACCCACCGCGCCAACCCGTTCGAAATGGGCATGGGCAAGCTGGTGGACCTCGCAAACGGGCACGACTTTGTCGGCAAAGCAGCGCTGGAAGTGATCGCGGCGCAAGGCGCGGACCGGACCCGTGTTGGCCTCATAATCGACGGCGAACCGACCCCGCCGGGGCATAAAGTGCCCTTGCTTTCAAACGGTGAAACCGTTGGCTTCGTCGCTGAATTTGGCTACTCCAAACGGCTGGGCAAAACCATCGGCATCGGCCTCATCCGATCTACTCTCACGGGCACCGGCACCGGTTTGCACGTGCAAGTGGGCCTGGTGGAGCACGCCGCCCGCATCCATGACGTGCCGTTCATCTGAGGACGGAGGGCGCGCTCGCTACGGAATACACCTAAAAACAGCAGTTCCGTGCGACGGAGGCCCTGCATTCACAATCTGGCAACTAAGAAATCAGTTTTTAGCCGGGTTTCTAGCAATGTCTTAACGACCCTTAGCGATGGTTCAGTAACGGCATCGGAAGGAGTTTTTCTTTGAGTACCATTGATCGCACATTGCTCAGACTTAGAAACCACCTGGGTATGGACATTGCGTATATCTCCGAGGTTGGTGACGAGATTATTCATGTCCGAGCTTTGTGCGCGCCGGAAATACCCGATCTTTCGCACGTGCAGTCTACGTTGAAGCGGGAAACTGGTTTTTGTCACTATGTCGTCAACGATGAGATACCTAGAATTTTACATGACGTGTCGGAGTTTCCGGTCGTGGCGAAACTTGCCATGCGCGCCGATTTCAACATCGAATCTTTTATCGGCATGCCCCTGTCGCGACAGGATGGGTCGATCTACGGGACGCTCGGCTGCATCAGTCACCACAAGAACACGACCCTGAACGATCGCGACTTGGAAACCGTCAAGCTCTTCGCCGAAATGACGGCGGAGCAAATTGACCACGAGTTGGAAGATCGACGAAAGAATGACGAACGGGCAACACGGCTCCAGGCAGTTTGGGACCAAAACCTACTGCACACAAAACTCCAGCCCATCGTGCGCTTGTCGGATATGTCTTACAAAGGGTTCGAAGCCCTCGCGCGGTTTCAAACCGAACCATACCGTTCGCCGGATCAGTGGTTCCAAGAGGCAACCCATGCGGGGCGCGGGATAGAGCTTGAACTGGAAGCGATCCGTTCGGCGCTCCCCCATCTCAAACACTTGCCGCAGGCATATTCGCTTGGGTTAAATGCGTCGCCTGCGTGCCTGCAATCCGAAGCATTCCACGATCTATTGTTCAAACATGATCCAACGCAGCTGATTTTGGAGCTCACGGAACAAGAGGAAGTCGAGGATTACGGCGCTTTGTTAGCCTGTGTCCAAAAATTCAAGGATATGGGGTTCCGAATTGCCATTGATGATGCGGGCGCGGGGTACGCCGGGCTTAATCACATTGTGCAAATCCAGCCCCACATTATTAAACTGGACATGTCGCTGACCCGGGATGTCCATGAAGATAAAGTACGCCGATCTCTTGCGAACGCGCTTGTGTACTTCGCCAAAGAAACCGACGCGGAAATCGTGGCCGAAGGCGTTGAGACGGTTGAGGAGATGAACGCATTGAAACAACTCGGCGTCGATTACGGCCAAGGGTATTACTTCGACAAACCGCTGGATATTGGCGAAGCCGTTGATCGCATCAAAACAGGCAAAGCTGCTTAAAGTTTATTGGCGCTGATCACACTCGGTTTGGCTGGTCGGCCGGTCGTGCGACAGTTTGAACGGTTAATTAGCAACAGCGCTTGCCACCTGCGCGGCACGGTCCCAGTCCCGCCGCAGATCGCACCGGAATGCCGTCATGCAAATTTTCAACGGCTTGCGGTCGCGACCCGCGCCACTCTCACGACCGCATTGACGTTGGCCGTGCATCGACCCAAGCGCCACCTGCCTTTGCTGAGGCCACGGCCTGATGCACCGCTGCCATCGACCGCAAGCCGTCTTCCGCCACCGGGAACCGACCATGGACCTCCCCGCGCAGCGCCGCCGCAATATCCACATAGATATTGGCCACCGCGAGCGGGAACCCTTCGGGATGCGCAATCGCCACACGTGACAGTCGCCCCGCCTCATCCGACAGCCCGGCTTCGCCCTTCTCCATGATCTGGGTCCGCCCGCCCACCGGCGTATAATAAACCTGGTTCGGCTGCTCGGAGGCCCAACGCAATCCGCCGGTCTCGCCAAAAACCTGGATGTCGAACCCATGCTGTCGACCAATCGCCACCGAAGACGTCCAGAGCCGCCCCACCGTGCCGCCCTCCATCCGAAAATTGACCATCGCGTCATCTTCAAGGGCGCGTGACGGGATCGTCGAGGCGAAATCGGCAGAGAGTTCCTTGACTTCATCCCCCGTCACAAAAGACGCCATGTGAAGCGCATGAATGCCGCAATCGGCAAACTGTCCGGAAACGCCCGCCATCGCTGGATCATACCGCCAACGCACACGCGGATTATCCGCATCCGTCGCATCGCCGTGGTGACCATGGGAAAAGTTGGCCACCACCAGCCGCACTTTCCCGATGTCGCCGGACGCCACCATATGGCGTATCTCGCGCACCATCGGATAGGCGGAGTAACAGTAGTTCACCGCACAGATTTTGCCGCTCGCCTTGGCGACCGCGACAATCTCTTCGCCCTCTTCCACCGTCATCGTCATCGGCTTCTCGCAAAGCACGTTGAAACCGGCCTCCAGAAAGGCGCGGGCGATCTCGAAATGGGTCGCATTAGGCGTTGCAACTGTAACAAGATCAACGCGGTCCGTGCGGTCCCGCTCGCCCGCAAGCATCTCCTGCCAATCGGCATAGGCGCGGTCCGGCGCCACCCCGAGCTCATCGGCATAGGCCCGCCCGCGATACGCATCGACATCCAATGCGCCCGCCGCGAGGACAAAGTTCCCATCCGCGCGTGCGCCCATTAAATGCGCCGGTCCGATCTGGCTGCCCTTGCCGCCGCCGATCATGCCCCAGTTCAGTCGCCCCATCTGTTGCTCATCCTTCCAGTTCGGCCACCTTGGCCGTCAGTTTCGGGTAAAGATCGCCAAGCGCGTTGGGATCCCACGCAACCCCCGCCGGTGCCGCTGGCAACACACTCTCGGACAATGGATAATCCTCGTCGAACTTGGCTTCGTAAACGTCGATCACAACATCGGCAAAATCTTCAAACGCCGCCCCGTAGGCTTCCTTGATATGCCCCGCCAAGCTCTCCGGGTCTTGAAGGGCGGCGTCATAGACGGCCTTGCCCTGGGCTATCAGCCAACTACGAAACTCGCTGAACCGTTCATCGGAGAAGCCACCATTAATCACAAGGGCCGCGCCGGACAAGTTCCACCGATAGGCCGCCAACATAGCGCGTTCGAAATCGCGACCGAAGGCAAGGATCTCGTCACGGGACATGTCCGCCAGCGCATTGCCGAGGGTGTCGATCTGCGCATCCATGTCGGGATCGACGCTTGCGTCAATGATGGACCAAAACCGATCACCTAGCGTTTCCATGTTGAACCTCCCTGCTCCGCCCCGGATAAAAACCGGGGGCCAATGGGCGTGGTGCTACACCCCGTTTGTGCCCGGATCGTGACGCCTCAAAACCCAATGGACTGCAAATACGTCCGGTTGGCGCGGGCGTCATCAATCGGATTCACGTCCAAAGTCGGATCGCAATCCTGCTCCACGGTGCACCAACCCTCAAAACCGTTGGCCAGTAGGATCTCGCGCACCTTCGGGAAATCCACATCACCATCGCCCAGATTGCAGAAGATACCTTGTCCGCACGCGGTATAAAAATCCGTCCGGTTGGCCACGACATCTGCTTTAACCTTTGGATCGATATCCTTGAAATGCATGTAGGAAATGCGACTGATATACTTCTCCATAAAAGCGACTGGATCGAAGCCCGCGTAGGAATGATGCCCGGTGTCGAAACAGATCTTGAGTAAGCTCTCATCGACCTCGTCGAGAAGCCGTTCCAACTCAGGTTCGAAATCCATGAAACCAGCCGCATGGGCATGAATACCAACGGTCAGCCCGTGATCGACGCCGATCGTTGCCGCTTCCTTGATCCGGTCGCGATAGGCCGCCCACTCCGCCGCGTCCATCTGCTCGGCTTCACCCGCGCGCCCGGCTGTCGGGGCACGGCGCGGCGAAATCGAGTCAATCAGCACCAGATGTTCCGCGCCATGGGCCACCAACGCCTTACAGGTCCGCTTCGTGCCATCGAGCACGTCGTCCCAGGCGTCCGGGTCGTGAAAGGCGCGGAAAACCACACCGCCGATCAGCTCAAGATCATGGGCCGACAGCCCATCGGCCAACACCGCCGGGTCCTCGGGCATGAAGCCCACGGGGCCTAGCTCAATGCCCTTATAGCCCGCCGCCGCGTTCTCTTTCAGAACCGTCTGCCAGGTCGGGTTGCGGGCATCATCCGCAAATTCAACACCCCAGGAACAGGGCGCATTGCCAATCCGAATGGTCATCTCTTGGAACTCCTAAAGCGCGATATCTACCCAAGCGCGCGTCTCTGACGATTGCCACGCCGCGTCAATCACTTTCATTACTTCGAGCCCATCCCGGAAGGTGGGCCAGACCGGTTCACCGGTCTCAATGGCGGTCAGGAAATCCTTCGCCTCGATGATGATCTGGTCCTGATAGCCGGTGCCATGCCCCGGCCCGAGGCAGAATGGCTCATAATCGGGATGCGCCGGACCCGTGAGTATTTTTCGAAACCCGCGTTCCGCCTCTGGTCCCTCCATCCGGTACAGCCAAAGCGCATTCTGATCTTCCTGATCAAAACGGATCGCGCCTTTGGTCCCGCTGATTTCATAGGCATAGCCCATCTTCCGCCCCGTTGACACGCGGGAGAAATAGAGATGCCCCATTACGCCGCTCGCAAACCGACACATAAATTGCCCGTGGTCATCATTATTGACCGTGCCACCGGGCCGCGTCTTATGAACGGTTTCAATCTCTGCATTGACCGACGCAATGGGCCCGATCAGGGCAAGGGCGGCATTGATCATATGCGCCGACAAATCCCCCATGGTCCCATTGGCCCGGCCATGGGCGCGCCACGTGGCAGGCTCCTGCGGGTCGGCATAGAAATCTTCCGTATGCTCGCCCCGAAACCAGGTCACATTACCAATCTCCCCATCGGCGATGAGTTTCCGCGCAAACTGCGCCGCGGGCGTGCGAATGTAATTGTAGCCGACCATATTCACGTGGCCCTCGGCGGCGCGCACCATCGCCTCGGCATCGGCCAGGGTCGCCCCCATGGGCTTTTCGCACATCACCGGCAGTCCCCGCGCAAAGGCTGCCTCGGCAATCTCCAGATGCAAATCCTGCGGTGTCGCAATCACAAGCGCCTCAACCCGGGGGTCTGCCACCAACGCCCGCCAATCGCCAGTACCGCGCCGAAACCCAAACGCTTTCCGGTACCGCTCCGCCGATGCCTCCGTCGACGCAGCGATCATCTCAAGACGGGGTCGCAGCTCTGTATCAAAAACGGCCCCGACAGCCGCCATCGCCACAGCATGGGCCTTGCCCATATAGCCACCGCCAACGATGCCAATCCCGATCTCCGACATCGGCGCTCCTCCCAAGTATTTTCCGATTTGCAACCGGTTGCAAAACCTCTATCGTCAGAATAACAGCGGCACAAGCCGCAAGCTTCGGCTAAAAGGTCGAAAAGGGAGTGTATCATGGGCGAAACTGTCACCCTGACGACGGCGCAGGCCATCGTGCGCTATCTGGCGAGCCAGTTCATCGAAATTGACGGCACCGAGCACCGCCTCTGCGGTGGCGGCTTCGGGATTTTTGGCCACGGCAACGTCACCTGCCTTGGCGAAGCGCTGTATGACCACAAGGACGTCCTTCCGCTCTACCGGGGCCAAAACGAGCAAGGGATGGGCTTCGCCGCAGCGGCTTACGCCAAGTACTGGCTTCGCCGCCGCTTTATGTTCGCCACCGCCTCCGCCGGGCCCGGTACGGCGAACCTCCTGACCGCCGCCGCCCTCGCCCATGCCAATCGGCTCCCGATGTTGATGCTGTGCGGCGACGCCTTTCTGACCCGCCTGCCCGACCCGGTGCTCCAGCAACTCGAACATTTCGGCAATCCGGCCCTGGGCTTGAACGATGGCTTCAAAGCGGTCTCCCGCTACTGGGACCGCATCACCCATCCCGCCCAGGTGATCCAGTCACTCCCCGCTGCCATCAACACGATGCTTGACCCTGCCGATTGCGGCCCCGCCTTCATCGCGCTCCCGCAAGACGTGCAAGGCTGGACCTATGACTACCCGGTGGCACTCTTCGCCAAGCGAACCCACCATATCCGTCGCCAGGCCCCTGACCCGGTCGAGGTCGCCAAGGCAATAAAATTGATCGAAGCCGCCGAACGCCCAATCCTCATTGCGGGCGGCGGGGTTCAGTATTCTGGCGCTGTTGGCGACCTCACTGAATTCGCCGAAAAGCACCAAATCCCGGTGGTCGAAACCATCGCTGGTCGCGCCAACCTCCTCGACACCCATCCGCTGAATATAGGCCCCATTGGCGTCACCGGTTCTGACAGCGCCAACGCTATTGCGGAGGCCGCCGATCTGGTCATCGCCGTCGGCACCCGTCTGCAAGACTTCACCACTGGCAGCTGGACCGCCTTCGCCAAGGACGCAAAGTTCATCGGCGTCAATGTGGGCCGCCACGACGCCATGAAACACCTCAGTCAGCCTGTAGTCGGTGACGCGAAACTCGCCCTCGAAGCCCTTCAAACGGAATACAAAACGCCCGCCAACTGGATCAACTTCGCACAAGACGAGCGTAAAAAATGGCAGGCCTATGTCACCGACAACATAACCCAAGGCAATCGCCCCAACAGCTACGCCCAGGCCATCGGCACCGTGAACGCGCTCTGCCATCCAAGCGACCGCGTCGTCGCCGCCGCCGGTGGCTTGCCCGCCGAAGTGACCGCCAACTGGCGCACGCTTGGCATCGGCACAGTCGATGTGGAATTCGGCTTCTCTTGTATGGGCTACGAAATCGCCGGGGGCTGGGGCGCGCGCATTGCACAAAGCGAACAAGAGCCGGACCAGGACACCATCGTCTTTTGCGGCGACGGGTCCTATCTGCTAATGAACAGCGACCTCTACTCCTCTGTCCTAACACAAAAAAAGCTGATCGTTCTAGTGCTCGACAATGGCGGGTTTGCGGTCATCAACAAGCTGCAAAACAACACCGGCAATGAAAGTTTCAACAATCTCATCGCCGACACGCCCACCGCCACCCACCAGGTCGGTGTTGACTTCGCGGCCCATGCTGCCGCCATGGGATGCCATGCGGAAACCGTGGCGAATAGCGGTGAACTCGCTGAGGCGTTCCAACGCGCCAAAGCTGCCGACACGACAACCGTGATCGTGATGAAAGTCGATGCCTTCGACGGCTGGACCACCGAAGGCCATACCTGGTGGGAAGTCGGCACGCCCCACGTGACCGACAGTCCCAAGGTCGAA
This sequence comes from Pseudomonadota bacterium, assembly GCA_039024895.1. Lineage (GTDB taxonomy): Bacteria > Pseudomonadota > Alphaproteobacteria > Rhodobacterales > Rhodobacteraceae > JAJDOD01. The sequence goes on from JBCCPJ010000010.1 coordinate 66,968, forward strand.
GCCGCCCATAAGGACTGGGAAGCCACCCGTTCCAAACAACGCCGGGGGGTCTGAGCTGATATGCCAACTTCTCTTGTCCAAAAATACTCAACAGCGAGCGCTACAAGGAGGCGTTTCGGTTGTGGTACGCGGTCGAGCGCCAAAGCCATGCCCATGGGCCACCCGTGCCGCAAGAGGCGGTATCAAAAATGAGCAAACTTCTTGACGGAATCGCCCAGAACAACTTTCTCATCGTTGGCCGCGCGGGTATCGATTTCTTCACCGACCCCGGCGTGACCCTCGAAGACAGCACCCGCATGACCGTCGATCTCGGCGGCTCCTCCGCTAATATCGGCGCGGGCATCTGCAAGCTCGGTGGGAAAGCGGCCCTCGTCACCCGCGTCAGCGATGACAGCATTGGCAGCTACTGCACCCGCCGTCTCCAGCACTACGGCGTTGACACGCGCTATGTCACGCCCGTCGGCGGGGAGTTCCGCAATTCCCTCGCCGTCTATGAAAGCGTGACGGAGAACCACCGCAATGTCATCTACCGCAACGGTGCCGCCGATTTCGAGATGACCGAAACCGATGTCTTAGCCGTCGCCTATGCCGATTATGGTGCACTGATCACCGCAGGCACCGTCTTTGCCGCCGAACCGTCCCGGAGCGCCACCTTCAAGAGTTTCGATCTCGCCAAGGCAGCGGGCCTGCCGATCATTTTCGACATCGATTACCGCCCCTATTCCTGGCCATCGCCAGAAGTTGCAAGCGACGTCCTTTCCCGCGCCGCCGACCATTGCGACATGATCGTCGGCAATGACGAAGAGTTCGGTTTCATGGCGGGCGATTACGCCAGAGGCCTTGAGAAAGCGCGGCAACTCTCGGAAACGAAATCAGAAATCGTGATCTACAAAATGGGCCAGGACGGCGCGATTACCTTCACCAAAGGGGAAGAGATCAAGACCGGCATCTACCCTGTGGAGGCTCTGAAACCCACCGGCGCCGGCGACAGCTTCATGGCCGGTCTCGTCACATCGCTTGCCGCTGGCTATGATCTGAGGACCGCGATCCTCCGCGGCTCCGCCTGCGCTTCCATCACCGTATCGAAACCTGGATGCGCGCCTGCGATGGCCACAACTGAAACGCTCGAGACCTTCCTTTCATCCCATCCCGGCCCCCAACATACCGAACAGTCTTCAGGATAACCCCCATGCACATCGCCCCATTCGATAACCAAAACAAACCCATCGTCGATGTGGATGACGCAACCGTCCCGCTCAATTACTTCAACATCGTCAAGCTCGAAGCCGGTCAGGCGTTTGAATACCAGGTGCCCGGCTATGAGACGTGCATCGCGCCTGCCACCGGCACCGTCGATGTGGAGGTCGAAGGCTTCAAAGCAGACGCACTCGGCGGGCGCGGCGTGGACGTTTGGGACGGCGAGCCCGAAGGCGTTTATGTGCCTTCCGGCGCGAAAGCGAGCATGGTTGCCGTAGACGCTTGCGAAGTCTTCGTCGCGGGCGCCAAATTCGACGAAACCCTCGAACCCTTCGCGGTTCGCAGCGATGAACTCGACCTTGTGCAATACGGCTCCGACGACACCAAAACGCACCGCAAGATCAAGCATATCCTGGGCCAGAAACAGCACGACAAGGTGGGCCGTCTCCTTGTCTCTGAACTTTTCACCGTCGGTGCGGGCGGCTGGTCGGGCTTTCCCAGCCACAAGCATGACACCGACCGCTCGGACGGCCCCGGGGGGGATATTCTTGAAACACGGCACGACGAAACCTATAACTTCCGCTTCCGACCGAACCATGGCTCCGGCGTCCAGATGCTGCAACGGGAGGACGGCAAACCGGGCGACGCGTACCACATCGTCGACGGCTCTACGATCTGCCTCGACAATGGCTACCACCCCTGCGCCGTGCTTCCCGGGTACGAGATGTATTACTTCACCATCCTCGGCGGCCTCAGCCAGCGCAGCCTCGTGCAATTCTTCCAGCCGAGCCACGCCTATCAGATCGAAACCATCCCCGGCATCAAGGACATGATCGCCAAATTCAAGTAAACGCGCGCAATTTCATTGGCTCGAAAATACCTCGGGGGGCGCAGGTAAGCACGCAAGGGCAACGCGCCTCATCGAAAGGGACACGGCATGCCACTCGTCACCCTCGCAGACGTCCTGCAACCCGCGCTGAAGAACGGCTATGCTGTGGCCGGGCTCGTCACCCTCGGCTGGGAGGACATGCGCGCCTTTGTGGCAGCTGCCGAAGCCGAAGACTGCCCCCTCATCCTGCAAGCGGGCCCCTCTTGCCGCGCCCATACCCCCTTGCCCATCCTGGGCAAAATGTTCCGGCATCTGGCCGAACACGCCTCTATTCCGGTCGTCGCCCATCTCGACCACGGCTACACCTTTGACGAGTGCAAAGAAGCGCTCGACGCGGGCTTTACCTCGCTGATGTTCGACGGGTCGCGCAAACCCTTCGCCCAGAACGTGGACGAAACCGCCCGCATCACCGAGATGGCCCATGGGGCAGGTATCTCTTGCGAAGGGGAGATTGGCTTTGTCGGCTATGATGGCGGCGAAGCCTCCCATGGGACCGACCCGGAGGAAGCGGCGGCGTTTGCACGGCAAACGAGCATCGATGCTTTGGCCATTTCGGTCGGCAATGTGCATCTCCAACAGGACCAATCCGGTGGCCTCGATGAGACGCGGATCGCCCAAATCGACGCCGCCACTAAAGTTCCCCTGGTGATCCACGGCGGCTCCGGGGTGCCCGCCGACCAGCGCCGCAAGCTGGCGCGCGAGACATCGATCTGCAAGTTCAACATCGGTACAGAACTCCGCATGGCGTTCGGCGCCGCCCTCCGCCACGCGGTCGCGGCTGACACAGAACGCTTCGACCGGGTTCAAATTCTGCAAGAGGTTGAGCCGCCGCTGGTGGAGGCGACACGGGCAGTGCTGCGGAACCTAAAGGCTTAAGGCTGGTCGCTCTGACGCGTGCTGAAAAGGTCGAGCAACCCGGCCAGAACCAGTGCGCAAGGGACACCATGGGTGATCGCAAAAAAGGGGATAATCATGAAAAACCAACCGAAAAAGCCGACGACAATCACCATCTCAATTGCGCGACCGATCGACACGCCACTATCCATGATGGACATCCCCAAAACCATCGTGACAGGCGACAAGGATACCGCGGTACCGAATCCGATCTTCACGGCGCCAAAGATGCTCGAAAAGACAAACCCCTGTTTGCGAATATATAACAGCGTCGCTAGCGTCATGACGGTGCTCGGCACCATCAAAATATGATAGAAACGCTCGTCGACCTGGAACTGCGCATTTTGCGGCTCGATGAGACCAATCGCCCACACAGCCGGGTTCAGCGGGCCGCCGAAACAGAGGATCAGCAAAACGACCAGCCATCGCGGCTCCCTTAAGGAGCGCCTCGCAGCAACTTCATGGTCCCGCGTGTGATCTCCAGCATCCGTCATCACAGGTGTTTGTTACAAGCGATTTAGGCGGGGGTGTGGCATAAGCTCCGTCACGCGTCTCTCAAGCCCTGTGGGCGTAAAGGAAGCCACACAAAGGGGTTTTCAAGGGGCCTCGGACCGGACAGGTTTCATCTTGCATCCGCATATACGGCATTTCACAGAATGGTAATTTTGTTTGATTTCAATTTAGTACGGCGCATTATTTCACCGATACCTTAATCATAACTCGACCAGCGCTTCAGAGTTGCGCCAAACACGCCTCCATCGCCGCCCAAAGCGCCTCAACCGGCTCGCACCCAACCGACAGGCGCACCGCGCCCGGTGGCACGTCATCGCCCCAGCGAATGCGCCGCTCCGCGGAACTATGCACCCCACCGAACGACGTGGCGGGCTGTATCATGTCACACCCATCAATAAAGCGCTCCGCCGTTGCTTCATCCGCCAAGACAAAGTGGATCATGAACCCGTAGCGCTTCATCTGGAGGCCCGCGAGGTTGTGGCTCGGATCATCGGGCAATCCGGGATAGCGCACATGTTTGACTTGGCCCTGATTCGACAGCCGCGACGCGATCACAGCCGCAGAGCTACACATCCGGTCGAACCGGACGTCCAGCGTTTCCAAACCCCGATGCAGCAGCCACGCCTCCATCGGGCCGGGGATCGCACCGGAGAGCTTTCGCCACTCCCGCACCCGGCCCAGAGTGGCCTCATCGCGGGTTACCACATGCCCCATCAGCAGGTCGGAATGCCCACCCGGCGCCTTGGTGTCAGAGGCAACGACAAGATCCGCGCCAAGGTCCAGGGGCCGTTGTCCGAACGGCGTCATCGTCGTATTGTCCACGATCGTCACGCCACCCGCCACACGGACAGCGGCAGAAACAGACGCGATATCAATAAGATCAAGCCCGGGGTTCGACGGCGTCTCAATGAAGACCACGTTAAATCCCTCGAACCCGCCAGCTTCGAAATCGGCGGTGCGGCGCTGCTCAACCTGCACGCCAAACGGCGTCAGAAAGCGTTCCGCGAGCAGCCGCGACGTGTAATACCCATCACTTGGCAAAAGCACCCGCGCCCCCGCCTTGAGGGTGGCAAAAAACGCGGCCGAGATCGCAGCCATGCCGGAGGGGAAAAGCACCACAGGCGCGTCCTCCAAATGGGCCAAGGCCGCCTCGGTTACTTCCCACGTCGGATTCTCGGACCGGCCGTACGTGGCCGCCGCGTCGGGCGCGCCGGGCAAATGGTACATGGAGGCCTGCACCAACGGTGGCGCAACCGGCTCGCCCTTGGACAGGGTCCGCAAATGCAAAAGCGCGCCTGCCAGTTTCTCATCGCTCATGTGCGTCCCAACCTTTCATCCTCGTCTGACAAGCGCGGATCCCGTTCCGACGGATAGCCGTAGCCGCCGCCGCCCGGGGTTTTTACCCGCACACGATCCCCCGCTTGAAGCGGAATATCCTGCGCCTTGGACAAGTGTTCCGGGACTTGTCGCTCACCCCCCCGCCAAACCTCCACTTCGTTCACCGCACCATCGGCGCCCCCAAGCGCGCCTTGCGGCCCGAACCGGCCGTGATCCATCACAAAACTCGCGCGCGCCGTGCCCCGCCGGAGTTCCACTTCATAGTCCAGTCCCAGGCCACCCCGATGCTTGCCCGCACCGCCTGAGCCTTCGCGCAACGCGTAGCGGTGATAGAGTACCGGAAAGTTCTGCTCCATGATCTCGACAGGCGGCGCTTTGGAAATGCCAATTGTCGAACACCCGTTCGCCAAGCCATCGTGGTCCGCATTGCCGCCATAGCCACCGCCCGACAACTGGTACATGACGAAATCGCGCCCCGTCGCGGGGTCGTGCCCGCCAAGCGCGAAATTCCCGCTCGTCCCCGCGGGCGCCGCCGTGACCCGGTCCGGCAGCGCTTCGACAAGGGCCGCAAACACCGCTTCCGCAATCCGCTGAGACACCTCCGCCGCGCAGCCTGAGACGGGACGCGGATAGCGCGCATCAAGGAACGTGCCGTCGATGCCGACGATCTCCAGCGGTTCGAAGGCGCCCGCACTGATCGGCACCTCGGGAAAGATATGCCGCATCGCCAGATAGACCGAGGACAGCGTCGTCGCCCTAACCGAGTTCATCGGACCCATGCACGGCGGCGCGGAACCGGCAAAGTCGAACCGCAGATGCCCCGCCGTCTTTTCAACTGTCAGACGGATGGCAAGCGGCTCATTCACCACGCCATCGCTATCGATCCAGGCAACCGAGCTGTAGCTGCCATCGGCAATCTCATCGATCAGCACCCGCATCTGCGCCGCCGCCCGCACCCGCAACTCGCCAATGGCATCTTCAACCACATCATCGCCATAGCGGTCGAGCAGTGCATCCAACCTATCTGCCCCCACCTGCAAGGCGGCAGCCTGCGCCTTCACATCACCAATCCGTTGATCCGCAACACGAATATTGGAACAGATGATGCTGTATATCTCCTCATCCAGCACAGCTTCCTTGAAGAGCTTCACCGGTGGCAGCCGCAACCCCTCCTGCTCCACCGCCGTGGCAGACGCCGAAAACCCGCCCGGCACAGAGCCCCCTGTATCCGGCCAATGGCCCGTATTGGACAACCAACAGAATATCTTGCCATGGCGATAGAACGGGCGCGCAAAGCGCACATCCATCAGGTGGGTGCCCCCGAGATAGGGGTCGTTCACGATATAGACATCCCCCGGCACCGGTGCCGCCGTCACCCCGTCGCGGATACGCCCGATCAATTGCCGCGTACTGTCCTGCATCGTGCCCACAAAAACCGGCAACCCCCCTGCCCCTTGCGCAATCAGCGCGCCGTCCGACGCTGCATATATCCCGTCCGACCGGTCATTGGCCTCCGCAATCACCGGCGAAAACGCCGCGCGCGAAAAGGCCATGTCCATCTCATCGCAGACTTGCGCCAGCCCGGCCTGAATGACCGACAGCGTGATTGGATCAATGCTCACGCCCGCACCTCCCGCTTGGTCCGGTGATAGGTTAGCGCCCGCGACAGACAAAGCGCCAGCGCCGCGCGGTCAAACCCGTCTTCAACAATGATCCCCCGGTTGCCGAGCGTGGGGAGTTCCGGAAAGTCCGACCGAAACCCATCCAACAGCCCGGTGTGACAGATGAAAAACACGACCGCTTGGCCCTCCTTGACGCCAAGCCGCACCGTCGACCCCGCCTTCGTGCTGTCGGTCAGATAGGCAGGCTCGCCCCACCGCAAGGCTTCGGTCAACGGCCCCACCTCAAGCGCATCGGCAGTTTCGAAGATCAGCGCCCGCACGTCGCGCAAAACGGGCGGCAATCCGGTAAAGACTGCGGCCACGTCGGCGGGCATCGGGGTCGTCAAAGCGCCCACCTCCAAACGCCCGCCAGTAAATGAGATCCCAGGCGTCTCACGCCACCGCCTCCACAATCAGATTGGCCAGGAGATCGCCGCGCGCAACCCATCCCGGCTCTATCAGAACCGTCGTATCCATCTGTTCGATGATCGCGGGGCCTTCGATAACAGCATCGAGCGGCAGATGATCGCGCCAGTATAGCGGCGTCTCAAGTGCGCCTACCTCAAAGATCACCTCGCGTGCGCCGGTGGGTGCGGCGGTTGAACTCCGCCCCAATGGGTCCACCAGGCGCGACAAATCCACCGGAGCTGCCACGCCGACGACCGAGCAATTCACATTGACGATGCGCGCCCTTATATCCGCCAGTTCAACCTTGAACCGCTCCCAGTACACGGCCTCAAACCGGTCGCGCAGCAAGGCCCGCGTCGGCGCTCCATCGGCCAGATCGACACGCACCACATGGCTCTGCCCGATGAACTGCATATCGACGCTGAAGCTCTCCCGTATCTCATCGATGGCGATCGTCTCATCGCCGAGCGCCCGGTGCCCCGCCGTGACCTGATCGGCGAAGACACCGTGCAGCACATCCAGATCGACATCGTCTAAGGGCGCATTCACCGTCCGGACGTAATCGTGGCGGAGATCGGCAACCACGCATCCTAGCGCATTGGTGATGCCGGGACGCACCGGCACCAGCACCCGCGGCACGCCCAACTCTCGCGCAAGCGCCACCGCGTGGAGCGGCCCCGCCCCGCCAAAGGCCAGCAACGTGTAATCGCGGGGGTCCGCACCAAGGGAAAGGGAGACCATCCGGATCGCCCCCGCCATTTTGGTGTTCGCCAGCCGGATCACCGCCGCCGCCGCCCCCTCGGCATCGACGCCAAGGGACGCCCCCAAACTTTGCGCGAAAACCTCCGCCACGGCCTCCCGTGTGACGCCTCCGGTCACCGCCAGTTTCGCCGGATCGAGCCGGCCCAAAAGCAGGTTGGCATCGGAAATCGTCGGCGCCTGCCCCCCTCGCCCATAACAGATTGGCCCCGGATCAGCGCCCGCACTTTCCGGTCCCACCTCCAACAAACCGGCGGCATTGACCCGTGCGATTGAGCCGCCGCCCGCGCCAACGGTGCGCACATCCACCATCGGCACGTGAACCGGCATCGCGTATTCGATCTCGATCTCGTTTGATACCGGCGCCACACCATCTTGGACCAGCGCCACATCCGTCGATGTCCCGCCCATGTCATAGGTGATGAGATTGGTAAAGCCGGCCGCGCGCCCGGTATAGGCCGCCGCCATGACACCCGAGGCCGGGCCCGACATGACCGTCTTTGCTGCCTCGCGTGCCACCAGGCGGGAGGAGACCATACCGCCATTCCCGTTCATCACCAGCACATCGCCGGGATACCCCTTGGCCGACAGTTCGTCCCGAAGTCGCGCCATGTAGCGTTCGAGGAGCGGCTGGACCGAGGCATTGATCGCCGCCGTGACACCCCGTTCGAACTCGCGCGTCTCTGACAGCAACGCATGCCCCACGGTGATGTAGTCATTGCGCCAAATCTCGGCCGCGAGCGCCGCCGCGCGCCGCTCATGGGCCGGGTTGGCATAGGCGTGGAGGAAATGGATCACCAAGGCCTCGCAGCCCGCCTCGGAAAGCGCCCGCACCGCGTCCCGCAACGCGGCCTCATCCAAAGGCACCACAACAGCGCCCGCCGCATCCATCCTCTCCGGCACTTCCAGGCGAAAATCGCGGGGGATCACCGGGCGAAACGTGCCCTTCATTCCGTAGGCATGGGGCCGCGTTCGGCGGCCAAGCTCCAGCACATCGCGAAATCCCGCCGTTGTGATCAACCCGGTCTTCGCAAGCTTGCGTTCAAGCACCGCATTGGTGGTGGTCGTCGTCCCGTGCACGATCAGATCGAGGGTCGGGAGAACGACACCCGCCGCCTCCAAGGCGGCCAGCACCCCGAAAGCCTGGTTTTCAACGGTGGTCGGCGTCTTGGCGATTGTCAAAGCGCCATCGGGCCCGATCATCGCCAGATCGGTAAAGGTGCCCCCCACATCAACCCCGACTATGCCGCTCACAGGCCACCTTTCCTCTCCTACCCATAAAGGAACCGAGCGGCCCCGCTGTCAATGCGCCACGTCACCCGCACAGAACCCGTCACCCCCTTCATCTGGTCCAAAATACCTCGGGGAGTCCCGGATATCATCCGGGACGGGGCAGCGCCCCAGGATAACCCGGACAAAGCCACGCGCCGGTTGCCAATCCCCGCGCCGCATCGCAACACTCGACCCCATGAACAAACGGTTCCTTCTCTCCCTTTGTATGTCCCCCGGCGCGGCGTCCGCCCATGCCACGGATCAGGCGTTTGTGCTCCTCTTGCCCACCGAAATCTACATCACCTCCGGCGTCATCGCCGTCGCCCTGACCGTCGCCGCGCTTTTTCTGCTACCGGACCGCGTCGTTCTCACCCTCTTCGCTGCAAGGCCGCGCGCGCCCCGACCGCAAAGCTCTTTTGCGACCCTCACCAGCCTCGTCGCCTTTGTCGGATTGGCAGCCCTCGTCGCCCTTGGCCTTGCCGGGCCGCGCGATCCGCTCTCCAACCTGATGCCGCTGATATTCTGGACCGTGGGCTGGGTCGGGATTGTCAGCCTGTCCGGTGTCTTCGGCAATCTCTGGGCGTGGCTCAACCCCTGGAGCGGGCTTTACGCCCTCATCTCGCCCGACTGGCGGCAGTATCCCTTGCCGAAAGCCTGGGGGCTTTGGCCCGCCACTCTCCTGATCATCGCTTTCACAGCCTTTCTTTTGGCCGATATCGCGCCCGACGATCCCGGACGCCTCGCGACGTTCGCCGCCCTTTACTGGCTCGTGACCATGGCGGGGCTGTTGGTCTGCGGCCCCTCCTGGCTTGCTCAGGTCGAAATCGGCCACGCCATCTGCGGCACCTATGCAAAACTCACCCCGCACGCCACGTCGGGCCTTGGCGGTCCGGGCTGGCAACTCCTGACACCGCAACAGATCCCAACGGGCGCTTTCGCCCTGGCACTCCTCGGGGCAGGCAGCTTCGATGGGCTGAACGAAACCTTCTGGTGGCTCGGTCTTATCGACGTGAACCCGCTGGAATTCCCCGGCCGGTCCGCCGTTGTGCGCGAGACGATCCTCGGCCTCCTCGGCGCGCTTGCGTTGCTCTTCCTGACCTTCACCTTGTGCGTATGGGCGGGCACGGTTATCGCGCGCCCGAACCAGCCCTTCTGGACCACAACCGGCCGCCTCGCCCTCTCGATGCTGCCGATTGCCCTCGTCTACCACATTGCCCATTACCTGCCGTCATTTCTGGTGGGCATCCAATACACACTGGCTGCGCTGACCGACCCGTTGAACAACGGCGCCGACATTCTTGGCCTCGGCGAGTTCCGCGTGACCACCGGCTTCTTCAACCGGCTCGACACCATCCGACCCATCTGGCTCACCCAGGCGGGCCTCGTTGTGGTGGGCCATGTCTGGTCGGTCTTGCTGGCCCACCGGATCGCGCTCGATCTGTTCGGACGGGGTCGCCCGGCGGCCTGGGCAACGCTGCCGCTCTCGCTCTTCATGATCGCCTATACGTTTCTCGGCCTCTGGCTGCTCGCAGCGCCACGCGGCGCCTAAGCACACCCACTCTCAGAGAACCTTGCCCGAAATGACGCATTTTCCGGCAACCCCGGCATTCTGCCCCGCAAATTGCCCCAAAGCGCCGACCGCTCCCCGCCTTCCGGGCGAAAATACTGGACAAATCCACACCTCCCGACCCAACATCAACCAAACAACATGGGAGTTCCGGGGTGTCACAGTCAGTCAAAACCAGCCGTCGCACATTGCTCAAAACCGCCGCTGCGGGCGGGCTCTTGGCCGCAACGCCGCTCGCCAGCCGCTTTGCCAGCGCCCAATCCGCAGCGCCAATCAAAATCGGTTTCCAACAGCATTCCACCGGGATCGGCGCCGCCTATGGCCGCTGGTATGGCCGGACAACCGAAGCCGCGACGAAACTGATCAATGACGCAGGCGGCATCAATGGACGACCCCTTGAGATCATCGCCGAAGATGACGGCACCGACCCGAAGCGCGGCGCGGAAGTGGTTGAGAAATTTGCCAATCTCCATGAATGCGACGTGGCGTTTGGCACGCTATTTAGCCATGTGGTCTTTGGCTCGGCACCCGCCGCCGGCGAGTTGAAAATCCCTTACTACGTCGTGTCTGAAGGCCATCACGTGGCCAGCGGCGCTCTCAACCGCTACACGCTGCAACCCGGCATCACGGATGTGAAAAGCCAGGTTCAGGCGATGGCACCTTTTGTTGCCGCCAATCTCGGCAAGAAAGTCACGATGGTTTTCCCCGATTTCGCCTTCGGCCACGACCACCGGGATTTCTTCTCCGAAGCCATCGAACGCCAGGGCGGCGAGGTACTCGCCAAGATCGCCATCCCACCGACAGAGACCAGCTTCACCAAATATTTCCCGCAAATCCCGCGCGATACCGAGGTGCTGTACCACGTCATGGTGGGCCCGGCTGTCCTGACCTTTGTCAAAGAGTTGGGTGAATTCTTCGGCCCCTCTCGCCCGGAGATTTTCGGCTTCATCGATAGCCTCGAAGCGGTTGACCTCGCCTCACCCGGTCTTGAATTCCTGGAGGGCACCTACTTTTGGGAAGGCATGCCGCGCTATGCGCAGGCGAACCAGACCCAGTGGGACAAAAACTTCCGCGCCGCCGTCGGTGTCGACGATAACGGCGCGAGCATCAGCGATGCCAAGGACGTCTCAACCTATGCCCATATGTTCGGTTGCTGGGAGACGCTTCACATCATCAAAGACGCCATGGAAGCCGCTGATTATCAAGGCCCCGGCGACCGTGCCAAGCTGATCGAAGCAACCGAAGCCATGTCGATCATCCAGGCTGGCCCAGGCCATCCGCAAGGCGCCAAGGTGTTCAACGGGAAGACCCACCAGGTGTTCGGCCATCAGTATATTAGCCAGGTCGAAGACGGAAAACTTGTGCTCGCCCACACCACGTCCATCGCCGATACCTTCTACCCGGATGAGGTTGATTACACTACGCAGAGCTTTTGAATCAGCTTGATTTGTAGGTTTTAACAGGGAAGTAACGCTGCTCGTCTAGCCTTTCGGTCGGATGAGCAGTGAACTCGACGATAACCACAAAGCGGAAGCCGCGGTTTCCTTGGGCGATCTTACCCGGTTCTTGGGCGCCGTGCCCGCACCTTTTGTCGTGTACGGACCGGATGAGAAAATTATTGTCTGCAACGCAGCCTATCAACGGGAATACCACCCGTTCGAAGATCGCGTCGTCCCCGGCGTCTCCCACACCGAACTCCAATGGCTCAAGGTCGAACAGGGTCTCGACAGCGACGCAATCGGGCGGGAAGAAGCCTTCGTCCAGGCTGAGCAGGATCGCCATAAACACGGACCGAATATCGAAGAGTGGGAAGATGATGCGGGACGCTTCATGCGACTTTTTCGCGAGCGGTTACCCGATGGGCACGTCATCGGGATGCGGTTCGACATCACCGATTTACGCCTTGCCGAGCGGGAGCTTCAAGACAAGAACGAACGTCTGAAATCCACGCAGCACAAACTCGAAGCGGTCGCTTTTATCGACGATCTTACGCAGTTATCGAACCGTCGTGGCGCCATCCGGGCGCTGGAAACGCTTGTGGCGCGCGCAGAAGAGGAAAAACTGCATATCGGCGTCGTGCTCTACGATCTGAATGGCTTCAAACAGATCAATGACGGTTTCGGCCACGCTGCGGGCGATGCACTCCTACGCGAAATTGGCGCGCGCTTGCAGAACGCTTTTGACAGCGACGCGATCGTGGCGCGTATGGGCGGTGATGAGTTTCTTGTCACGCTCGCATCCCGAGAAGACAACTTCCCCTTTCAGCAGCTTGTCGATCAATCGATGGAAAAGCTCTCCCAACCCTTTGTTTTTATGGACTTTACACTGCAACTCGGGGTAAATGCCGGGATCGCCATTGAAAGTTGTGCCAACACATCGGCCGAAAGCAGGATCGCCAAAGCGGACATGGCCCTTCACGACGCCAAAAAACGGCGCGGGAACATTTCGCGTCAATTTGACGAAAAGCTGCGGCAGAAAATTGAGTTTGAAACCCGTCTTCGCCAGGAAATTCTCTCCGGCGTTCTGGCCACGCAGACTGTCCTGCATTTTCAGCCAATCGTGGACGCAAAGGATCCCACCAGTGTTCCGGCGGCGGAGGTGTTGGTGCGATGGGATCATCCGGAGTTTGGCCTGCTCGCGCCGGGTGTGTTCTTTCCGGTGGTCGAAGCCCTCCGCATGGCGCATACGCTCGATGAAATCGTCCTCGATTTGGCACTCGGCCAAATTACCAAATGGCAAAGCATGGGCCAGCACGTGCCGAAGCTTTCCGTGAACATTTCCCCCCAGCGTCTACTGGACGACGGTCTCTCCTCGAGCCTCGACCAACGCATCATCCCCAAAGACAGCGTTTCTTTCGAAATTCTAGAAACCGTCTTCTCCGACCGCGCCGACAACACCTTGCAATGGAACCTTGATCGGCTGCACGACAGCGGCATCGAACTGCATATCGACGACTACGGCACGTCGCATTCCTCCATATCCAGTCTGCTCTTGATCCGTCCAAAGCGCATCAAGATCGACCGTCAGTTCTGCGCCCGGGTCGCCCAAAGCAAGGAGGCACGCGATATTGTTCGCCTGACCGTCGCGCTCGCCAAATCGCTCGGCATATCGGTCACCGCCGAAGGTGTTGAAGACTTTGAAACGGCAGAGCGGTTGGCGGGTCTCGGCTGCGACATGCTGCAAGGGTACCTTTTCGGCAAACCCTGCCCCGCCACCGCCTTTCCCACCCTTCTCCATGGCCTGAGCGGCGAGAAAATCGCCTGACCCATGTGACGCGTGACGTGGCCTTCGGGTCATTCTCCCATGCGCACGCCTCTTTGGTGTCATGTGATGTTCCCACCGCAGCGCAGCGTCCTCTGCGCGCTGCGCGATCGGCGCAAATCAGCCGCGCGTGCCCTGAAAATCATAGCAGAGAAGACGATGCCAAAACTGGAACGTCACCAACATAAACATCTGAAATAAAAAAATAAAATCTATTTGGCGCAGCCATGATAGTCTCTTTGCCCCAACGCCCATCACTCCAGGCTACGTGACCGCAGAACCCTACGGACCCCAATCGGCGCGGCGCGCTCAACGCCAAACCATGTCGTACAACTCAACCGGCGGGCCCCACCGAGCGCGTTGCCAATGCCAGGCGTGCCGAACACCCATTGAACCACCAACAGCCGGCAACACTTAGCACCCAGTCCAGAAAATATCCTCAGACAGCCCCTTCGGTGGCAACACGCTCCAGAGCCGGGCGCTCTCCTCCCGGCGTGGCGCGCGGGATGCACCGCCGGACGAAACACGCCGGGCGACCACGCCACCCGGTCACACGCCTCGACACTCCAACGCATGGCTATTCAATACACCGCCTGTTGAAGGCGATATCGCCCAGATCTTTCAACCAACATGTCAAATCCCTTTCTCAGAAAGCCCGAGCCACGCCCGTTCTGGTGCTGCCTGGGGTTTACTTGCCGCCGAGACACCCCGGCGCCATCCCACATACGCCAAGCCTTGCCCTCCCGCCGAAAAAACTGTTCCACTCGGGCCAATGGACTTCGGACCCCATCTCCTGCTCGCGATCCTCGAAGGTGCCGTCGGCGCGGCGGTGCTCGCGCTTACGGCCGTCGGGCTGAGCCTCGTCTTCGGCGTGATGCGCGTGGTCAATGTGGCCCATGGTGAATTCTACATGCTCGGCGCAGTCCTCGCCTGGGTCGTCGTCACGGCCATCGGGGGCCACCCGGCACTTGGCTTTGTGGCGGCCCTCCTGGTGGTGCCGGTGATTGCCGCGATCATCGCCGCCCTTGCCGATATCATCGTCCTGAAACGTGTCGATTATGATCCCGAAGCCACCATCGTCGCGACCATCGGCATGCTCTACATCATGCAGCAAGCGGCGCTTATGTGGTACGGGCCCGAGGCGCGTGCCGTTGAGCCCCCCTTCAACCATAGGCTTGCAATACCCTGGTTCGAATGGGGCGAAAACGGTTTCCAGCTTTACTACCCCTGGGGCCTTTCGACCACGAGTTACAAGCTCTTCGTCATCGCCGCAGCCCTTGCGATCCTGCTTGTGCTTTGGCTGATCCTGACGCGCACCCGCATCGGACTTGTCATGCGCGCCACCCAGCTCGACAGCGATACGGCCACGACGTTTGGCATCCCGGTCGAGCGCGTCTATGCACTGGTCTTCGGTCTCGGCGCCGGTCTCGCCGCCCTCGCCGCCGTGCTCATCGTACCGATTACACAAGCCCATTACCTCATGGGCGGCGACCCCCTGCTTCTCAGCTTTATCGTCGTCATAATCGGCGGCCTCGGCTCCATTCGGGGCACCCTAGTCGCGGCCCTGCTGATTGGCATGTCCGATGGCATCATCTCGGTTTTCTTCTCGCCGACCCTGGCGAAAATCCTCGCCACCTTGCTCGTCGCCCTCGTACTCGTTTTCCGCCCGCAAGGCCTTTACGGCAAAAAGCCCGCATGAGCTTCTTCTGTCCGAATACCTCAGGGGGTGAATGGCCCGCAGGGCCAGAGGGGGACAGCGTCCCCTTGATCCGGGCGACATCCAACCCTTTCGAACAAGGCCACGCCATATCCTGCCGGGCAGCCATTGCTGTGCAATCGCCAGAGGCGCAAATCGCATGAAAAGCGTCCTCCTTCACGGTGCGCTCATCGCAGCGCTGATCGTCGCGGGCGTCCTTCTCCCGGCCTATCACCAAGGCAACCTCGCCCGCATCCTGGTCCTCGCCACCTATGCAATCGGGTATAACGTTCTCTTCGGCTACACCGGACTTCTGTCCCTTGGACATGCGATGTTCTTTGGCGCGGGCATGTACGGCCTCGGTCTCGCCATGCAACACGGGCAAGTCCCGGCACTCCCCGCCTTTGCCCTTGGCCTCCTGGCCGCCGCCGCACTCTCCGCCCTCGTCGCCCTCCTGGCGCTTCGCACCATCGGCGTCGCCTTCATGATCGTCACGCTCATGTTCGCGCAATCGATGTTCCTCACGGTCCTCTATTTCGGAGAATGGACGCGCGGCGACGAAGGCTTCGTCTTGCAACAGGCGACACGCCAGATTGCGGGCCTCGACCTCACCGACCCGCTGATCCGCTACTATGGCGCCCTCACCCTCTTCACGGTCGCGCTGCTGATTACGGCGCGCATGATGCAAGTACGCTTCGGCCATATCCTCGTTGCCATCCGGGAAAACGAAGAACGCACGCGCATGCTCGGCTACAACACCCAGGCCCATAAATTCGCAGCCCTAGTGATTTCCGGCACGATATCGGGCGCCGCTGGTGCCGCCTACGCCCTCCTTTTCGGCTATGTCGGCGCGACCTTCACAAGCGTGCAGTACTCGATCTTCCCGCTTCTCTGGGTCCTCCTCGGCGGTGCTGGCACCACCATTGGACCATTCATCGGCACGCTCTTCATGTTCTATCTGATCGACATCTCCAGCGGCGTGACCAACGCTTATCTGATGATCGTCGGCATCGTGCTTGTCTTGCTCACGCTATTTGCCCGCGCGGGCATCATGGGGGAGGTGCGCAAACGTCTCGCACCCTGGTTGCCATGACCCACATGCTGGAAACCCGAAATCTCACCAAGCAATACGCGGGTTTGACCGCCGTAAGCGATGTGAGCCTCACCGTTGAGGCCGGGGCGATCCACGCGCTAATCGGCCCCAATGGTGCGGGCAAAAGCACGCTTGTGGGCATGATCGCGGGCCGCACCGAACCGACACAAGGCGAAGTCTGGTTCCAAGGCGAAAACGTCACCGCCCTCCCGGCCCATGCCCGCATCCGCCGCGGCATGGCCTACACTTTCCAGATCACCGCCATCTACGGACGTCTCACCCTTGCCGCCAATCTGGAGTTGGCGCTGCGCGACCGGTCCCGTGCCAAAGCGCAAGCCGCGCTAGACCGGGTGGGGCTTGCCGACCGGGCTGATCAACTGGCGGGCGACCTCGCCTACGGCCACCAGCGCCTGCTGGAAATCGCCATGGGTGTTGCGCAAAATCCCAAGCTCCTGATCCTCGATGAGCCCACCCAAGGGCTGGCGGAAAGCGAGATCGCCGAATTCAACACGCTCATCAAATCGCTCGCGGGCAATACCACGATCCTCCTGATCGAGCACAATATGAACGTCGTCATGGAGCTCGCCGAAAGGATAACCGTTCTCGAAACCGGCGCGATGCTGGCCGAGGGCACACCCGCTGAGATCAAGGCCAACAGCCAGGTGCAGGAGGCCTATCTCGGTCATGCTGACGCTTGAGAACATCTCCACCGGCTACGGCCCTGTGCAGGTGCTCTACGACCTGTCGCTCGAAGCGCGGCCAGGCGAAGTGCTCTGCCTTCTTGGGCGCAATGGCGCGGGCAAAACCACGACGCTCCGCGCAATCATGGGGCTCTTGCCGCTGTCCACGGGCCGGATCACGCTCGACGGCAAAGCCCTTTCCGACCTGCCGCCCCATGAAGTGCCGAAACACGGCATCGGCTATGTGCCCCAGGGTCGTCGCCTCTTCACCGAAATGACCGTGGCCGAGAATATCGAAGTCGGCCTGATGGCGCGCAATAAAGGCCGCGAGACCCGCGAGCGCGTCCTCACCATGTTTCCGCGCCTCCGGGAACGCCTGAACCAGCGCGCCGAAACGCTCTCGGGCGGCGAACAGCAAATGCTGACAACTGCCCGCGCGCTCTGTCTGGAACCCTCTGTCCTTTTGCTCGATGAGCCGACCGAGGGGCTGCAACCCTCGATGATCCAGCTCATCCGCGAAACGGTGGAAACACTCCGCGCCGAGGGCAAAGCGATCGTCCTTGTCGAACAGCGCATCGACGCGGTCCTCGCCATCGCCGACCGCGTGACCTTCATCGAAAACGGCCATGCTCGCGAAACGGTGGAGGTCGCAACATTACAGGCCGACCGTTCGCTCCTGGAGAAATACGTCGGGGTTTAGGGCGCGATCACAAGACCTGCTGCGCGCCCAGATCACAGACGCTTTCCATCGACACATAGGTCGACGTGGCGGCCATATGGGGCAAAGTGGAAATCTGTTCACTCAGCACCCGGCGATAGTCCCGAATGTCCCGCGTGCGTACTTTGACGAGGTAATCAAACCCACCCGCAATCATGTGGCACTCTTCCACCTCCGGGATCGCGCGCACGGCGGCGTTGAACGCCTGTAACGCCTTCTCGCGCGTATCCGTGAGGCGCACTTCGAGAAAGGCGACATGATCTAACCCCAACTTCACCGCCGATAGTTGCGCGCGGTACCCGGTGATTATTCCGCCCGCTTCCATCCGCCGAACGCGCGCGATCACGGGGGTTTTCGACAGGCCGACCTGCGCCGCAAGATCGGTCATGGAGATACGCCCATCCTGCGCAAGCGTGTTCAGAATAGCCCGGTCAAATGCATCGATCTCCACACCATTCTCCATTCATTCAACCTACGTATCTTTCAAAATTAGTTCATGAGACCAAATTTTACTGAATTTCAGACCAATAGACCACCCCTTCTCGGCTATCTTCCGACCATGATCGACCTTGACCCGAAATGGGACCGCAACAAGCGCCGCGATGAAGCGAACCTTCTGGCAGCTCTCACCGAAACCGCGGCGCTCGACGCGCCCACACGCGCCCGCATCGTGCAAACCGCCGCTGAGCTTGTCCGCGACGTGCGCGCCGCCTCGCGCCCCGGCTTGATGGACGTATTCCTTGCCGAATACGGGCTGACCACCGACGAAGGCGTGGCGCTCATGTGCCTGGCCGAAGCGCTGCTCCGAGTGCCCGACGCCGCCACCATCGACGCGTTGATCGAAGACAAAATCGCTGCGTCCGACTGGTCTGCGCATATCGGTCAATCTTCGTCGCCGCTCGTCAACGCCTCCACCTGGGGCCTGTTCCTCACCGGCAAGCTCTTGGACGAAGGCGAGACCGGCGTCGCGGGACGGTTGCACGGCATGATTAAGCGTCTGGGCGAGCCCGTCATTCGCACCGCCGTCAGCGGCGCAATGCGCGAGATGGGGCGACAGTTCGTACTGGGTCAGGACATCACAGCCGCCATGTCGCGCGCAGCCAAGATGGAAGCGGACGGCTTCACCTATTCATACGACATGCTCGGGGAAGCCGCGATGACCGCCGCCGATGCCGCCCGTTACGCCCAGTCCTATTCAGACGCGATCGACGCCATCGCGAGTGCTTGCACCGCCGACGACATCGCTGCAAACCCCGGCATTTCGGTCAAGCTCTCCGCCCTCCACCCGCGCTACGAGGTGGCAAAAACCGCGCGCGTGATGGAAGAACTCGTACCGGTGCTGCAAGCGCTTACCCGCAAAGCCGCGCGCGCGGGCATGGGTCTCAACATCGACGCGGAAGAAATGGACCGCCTCGGCTTGTCGCTCAAGATCATCGAAACAGTGCTCGCCGATCCGGCGCTCGCGGGATGGGACGGGTTCGGCGTTGTGGTGCAAGCCTATGGCCGCCGCGCGGGCGATGTGATCGACGGCCTCTATCACCTCGCCAAAAACCATGACCGCCGCCTGATGGTTCGCCTCGTGAAGGGCGCCTATTGGGATACGGAGATCAAACACGCCCAGGTCGAAGGCTTGGACGATTTCCCTGTCTATACCCGCAAGGCTGCCACAGATGTGAGTTACATCGCCCACGCGCGCCGCCTTCTTTCGATGACCGACCGGCTTTACCCGCAATTCGCGACCCATAACGCCCATACCGTTGCTGCCGTTTTGGAAATGGCGCACGACGTCGACAAAGCCGCCTACGAATTTCAACGCCTCCACGGGATGGGCGAAATTCTGCACCGCAATGTCTTGGAGGCGCAGGGCACGCGCTGTCGTATCTATGCGCCTGTTGGCGCCCACCGTGACTTGCTCGCCTATCTCGTGCGGCGGCTGTTGGAGAACGGCGCGAACTCGTCTTTCGTCAACCAGATCGTCGATGAAGCCATCCCGCCGGAGGAGGTGGTTGCCTGCCCGTTTGACGCGCTCCAAATGCGCACAAACAGCACCCTGAAAACCGGTCCCGCGCTATTCCAGCCGGAGCGCCCAAACTCGATTGGGTTTGATTTGAGTGATGTGGTCACCCTTGAAGATATTGATAAAAAGCGGAAATTTCCGAACGTCCTGAAGGTTGCCCCGATGATGGCCGGCGTTGCGGAGGGCGGCACCACCGAAGCCATCACCAACCCGGCGACGGGTGCCAAAATCGGCGAAGTCACCCTCGCAAGCCCCGCCGATGTGGAGACGGCCCTCGCCGCCGCGACGCCCTGGAACGCCGCCCCCGAAGACCGCGCCAGGGTGCTTAACCGGGCCGCTGATCTCTACGAAGCCGACGCGGGCGCGCTGTTCGCCTTGCTTGCCACCGAGGCGGGAAAGACCCTGCCCGACGCCGTTGCAGAACTGCGCGAGGCGGTTGATTTCCTGCGTTACTACGCGGCCCAAATCGCGACGTTGACCGCGCCACCGCGCGGCGTTTTCACCTGTATCAGCCCGTGGAATTTTCCGCTTGCGATCTTCACAGGCCAGATCGCCGCCGCCCTTGCGGCAGGCAACGCCGTTCTGGCCAAACCGGCGGAGACGACCCCCGCCATCGCCGCCTGGGGGATCGCGAAACTCCATGAAGCCGGTGTCCCGAAGCCTGCGCTTCAGCTTTTGCCGGGTCTTGGCGCGACTATCGGCGCGGCGCTCACCGCCGATGCGCGCGTCAACGGCGTCGCTTTCACCGGGTCCACCGCAACAGCGCGCCACATCCAGCGCGCCATGGCCACCCACTGCGCCCCGGGCACGCCGCTAATCGCTGAAACGGGCGGGCTTAATGCGATGGTCGTCGATTCGACCGCCCTCCCCGAACAGGCGGTCCGCGACATCCTGGCCTCCGCCTTCCAATCCGCCGGGCAGCGCTGTTCGGCGCTCCGCTGTCTCTATGTACAAGAGGACATCGCCCCCGCCTTTACAGAAATGCTCAAGGGCGCGATGGACGAGTTGAGCGTCGGCGATCCGTGGCACCTGTCGACCGACCTCGGCCCCGTCATCACGCCAGAAGCCCAGCGACAGATCGCCGCCCATATCAACACCGCGCGCGACGAAGGACGACTTCTCCACCAAGGCGAGGCACCGGAGACCGGGCATTTCATCGCTCCCGCCCTGATTTCAATCTCGGGGATCGGTGCTTTGGAACGCGAGGTATTCGGCCCCGTGCTGCACCTCGCCACGTTCAAAGCCGATGCGCTCGATCAGGTCATCGCGGATGTGAACGCCACCGGATACGGGCTGACCTTCGGCCTGCACACGCGCATCGATGATCGGATGCAACAGGTGGCCGATGCGGTCAACGCGGGCAACATCTATGCCAACCGCAACCAGATCGGCGCCATCGTCGGCAGCCAACCCTTTGGCGGCGAGGGGCTTTCCGGGACTGGCCCGAAAGCGGGCGGGCCGCATTACATGGCGCGCTTCACCGGCGGGCCCGCGCCCAAGATCGCGAGCGGCGCCAATGGGAAAGCGGCGTCTTCCGATCTGGCCGCGCGTCTCGAAGTGACGGCGACCAGCCGGATCCAACGAAACGCTGTCTTGCTGCCCGGCCCGACCGGCGAGTTGAACCGCCTGACCACATTACCGCGCCCACCGCTTCTCTGCCTCGGCCCGGGGGCCGAGGCGGTCGCCGCGCAACGGGCCGCCATCGAAGCCCTCGGCGGGCATGCCATCGGATGCGACGCCGCCCTCGCCCCTGAAACCGTGAAAGAACTACCCCCGTTTGGCGGCGTCATTTGGTGGGGCGATGCCGATCAGGCGCGCGCTTACGCCCTTGCCCTCGCCGACCGCCCGGGCGCAATCCTACCGCTGATAACAGGCCAGCCAGACGCCGCGCACGCGCTCCTCGAGCGGCACCTTTGCGTCGATACAACCGCCGCAGGGGGAAATGTCGACCTGCTCGCAGGCACCTAGAACGTCTGATGAAAACCCGAAACATTTTGCATCACGCAACGCGTTGAACTCCCTGATTTCAGGCAGCGTTTTGTGATTACCGTTTTTCGCATGACGCTTTAACCGCACGCCGGTGTCACGGATTTTCAATGTCTGTCGCAGAGGTTGCCCCGCGAAGCTTCCCTGCACCGCATCGGTGCTTGTACCGGACCTCCGACCCTTGGCGACAAGGGCCACGAAACTCAGAATTCTTCGTCTGATTCCGAATAATCAGGCGTTCCTTAATCGGAGACGCCCACGTGACGGGCCCGTCATTTCCGGAAGACCCCGAAAGAAACGACTTCTACCAGCACGAACCACCGCCCCATCCGGGCGCGGTGCCTTCCCGCAATTCAAACAGCGCGCCTCGGATCAGAGCGCGCGGCGCCACCAGTTGCGCCAAAGCATCCATGCACGCTCACGCGCCTTGCCGCCCCGAAGGGCCAATTTGACAAACTCAGTCATTCTCAATTCCTGCCTACGGCGCGGGTTTCTCCCACACTCCATAGCCAAGCCATAAGCGCGTTTTCGCATTCTCCAAAGCGCCGAATACCGCGCATTTTAGAAATGCGTTGTCTAAGCCACAGGAATCGGTGGATTTTTGCCTAACGAATGGTAAACGATCGGCGAGACGCGCCCCGGATCAGGTCCGGAGCGCGTTCTGGTTTTAGTTCAGCGCTGCATCCGTAATCGCATGTGTCCAGGCGCCTTCCGGCTCTTTGGTGATCACCGGGTCCGAGCCGCCTGACAGCAATGAAGCCACAGTCCGCTCATAATCCGCCGGGTCGAGCGCGCCCTCGGACCCCGCCGTCAGCTTGGCGATCTCGCCCATCATACGCACCTGATGCGCCTCGGTTTGAGCGCCGGTCTCGTCATAATCGAGCACGATCATTGCGGCGTCTTCAGGGTTCTCCTCGGCCCATTTCCACCCCTTCATGGAGGCCCGAACGAACCGCTCCATCTTGTCAGCAAAGCCGTCCTCGGCGAGCCGGTCTTCCAGCACATAGAGCCCGTCTTCCAACGTGGCGACACCCTGATCTTCGTACTTGAAGGTGATGAGTTCATCCGGGCTCACCCCGGCATCCAGCACTTGCCAGTACTCGTTATAGGTCATCGTCGAGATACAATCCGCCTGACGCTGCAACAACGGGTCCACATTGAACCCCTGCTTCAGCACAGCGACACCGTTGTCATCGGCGCCATCGGTCTCGATCCCCAACTGGCTCATCCAGCTCATGAACGGGAACTCATTACCAAAAAACCAGACACCCAACGTCTTGCCAGCGAAGTCGGCCGGACTTTCGATCCCGCTCTCTTTCCAGCAGGTCAGTTGCAGACCGGACGACTTGAAAGGCTGCGCGATGTTCACCAGCGGCAGTCCCTTCTCGCGCGCCGCAAGGGCCGCAGGCATCCATTCCACCAACACGTCAGCGCCGCCCCCGGCCACCACTTGCGGCGGGGCAATGTCCGGCCCGCCGGGCTTGATCGTCACGTTCAGGTCTTCTTCTTCATAATAGCCGTTTTCGAGCGCCACGTAGTAACCCGCGAACTGTGCCTGCGTCACCCATTTGAGCTGCAAGGTCACATCATCCGCCGCCTGCGCGGCCCCTGTTCCCAGTGCCAGAATGGCAGCAGATACCAAATACTTTCCCATGTCCTTATCTTCCCTGTCTTACTTCATGCGTTGCGACGGGTGCCAGAATGTGACGCGCTTTTCCAAAAGCGCGACCACGCCGTAAGCTGCAGAACCCGTCAAAGCAGCCACGGCAATTTCAGCCCAAACCAAATCAATCGACAAGCTGCCGACCCCGGTGGAAATCCGAAAGCCCATCCCCCTGGTGGGAGAGCCGAAATATTCAGCGACAATCGCCCCGATCAGCGCCAGAGTTGTCGCGATTTTAAGCCCATTGAAAATGAACGGCATCGCCGCCGGAAGGCGCAGCTTGATTAGCGTTTGCCAATAGCCCGCGGCATAGGTCCGCATGAGATCGCGCTGCATCGCGCTCGCCTCCGCCAGTCCCTGCACCGTGTTCACCAGAATGGGAAAGAACACCATCACCACGACAACAGCGGCCTTCGACTGCCAGTCGAAACCGAACCAGCTCACCAGAATGGGCGCAATCCCGACGATGGGCAGGGCAGCGACGAAGTTGCCGATGGGCAAAAGCCCCGCCGTCAAGAACCGCGAACGGTCGATGGCAACCGCCGTCAGCATCGCCGCACACGCACCGATCAGATATCCCGACAAAGCGCCCTTCACCACGGTCTGCACGAAATCCTCCCAGAGCGTCGACGTCTCCGACAGGAACCGCGCCCCGATGACCGAGGGCGGCGGCAGGATGACCGGCGATACCTCGAAATGCGCGACCGCCGCTTCCCACAACACAAGGATCGTCAGGCCAAACAGCACGGGCACAAAGACGCGCACCAACCGGTGATCGTGCCAGCCCGACCGCGCAAGCTGCGCGTTCACGCCCCAGGCAAGCAACCAGAAGACAAGCGCCGTCGTCATGCTCATGCCCGCCCTCCCATCCGCCGGAGCGCCACGGCCTGAAGCCAGCCCAGCAACGTGACGAGCGCCCCCGCAAGGATCGCCGCCGTGAACAGCGCCGACCAGATCGCCAAAGGCGTGCCGAACTGATCACCGATCAGGATACGCGCGCCAAGACCGCTGATCGCCCCGGTCGGCAATTCCCCGACAATCGTGCCCACAAGTGCCGCCGCAATCCCGACCTTGAGCGAGGTGAAAAGATATGGCACCGAAGCCGGTAGCCGTAATTTCAGGAAACTGGCCAGCCCGCCGACGTTATAGGTGCGCAGCAAGTCTAACTGCTCCCGCGTGGGCGACCGGAGCCCTTTCACCATGCCCACCAATACCGGGAAGAAACAGAGATAGGCCGAGATGATCGCCTTTGGCAACGCGCGCCCATCGACCCCCATCTGACTTGCCAGCACGATGATCATCGGCGCCAGCGCCACGATGGGCACGGTCTGACTGATAATCGCCCAGGGCATCAGGCTCATTTCCAGGGTGCGGCTGTAAACGATTCCCACCGCCCCCAGGATGCCGATGATCGTCCCGAGGGCGAAGCCGAACAGCGTCGATTGGAGGGTGATCCAGCCGTGGTAAACCAGACTGCGTTTCGAGAAAGCGCGCCCGCGCAAAACCATGTCGCCCGTGGTTTTCCAAAGCTCCTGTCCCACCTGAAGCGGCGTCGGCAACCGGGGCCGGTCAAGGTCATAGCCCAACGGGATTTCCCGGTGGTTCTGGGCCATGAGCAACCAGACCGACGTCTCGCTGCGCACGCGTGATCCTTCGGGGATCACATAAGTGCCGCTGCGCTCCGCGACGTCGAGGGCTTGGCGAATATTCATCGGTGCCACGGCCGAATACCAAAGCGTAACCAGCGCAAGGAGGACCACCAGAACGGGCAGGACGCTACGCATGGAAACGCCTCCGGGTCAGACTGTCAGCCCTTGCAGCCGCAAAAAATACCACTCCCGCACTCCTTCGCCCCAGGATCACACCGGCATGCCTTCTTCTGTCCAAATACCTTGGGGAGCGCGAGGGGTGAAACCCCTCGCCCGGCGCGACGCTGAAAAGCGGCGCAAAACCTCTGATCCCGCTCATCGCCGCCACGCCATACGGAACTCCGGGTGTCCATCATCGCCGTCCCGGGTATCTCCTGTCATTTCAAAGCCTTCCCGGGCATGGAACGCATGGGCTCTGGTGTTTGGCGCGTGGGTCCAAAGCTGAACAAAATTCCGGTCCGTCTTCACATGCGTCAAAAGTGCCTGCCCCACCCCATCCCCTCGGCACGCCGCATAAAGCCCGGCGACCATCGCTTTGTCGGGATGAAAGGAAAGATACCCCGCCACTGGATCGCCCGCGACATAGACCTCGCGCGCGGGAATGGCCTCCGCGATCAGGGCGGCCATCTCGGCAAGCGAAAACCGCTCTGCGATCCAGTCCGTCTCGGCCACCCAATCGCAGACGATACCGGCGCAGGCGGCGGCATCCTCGACAGTGGCGCGGCGCACGGGCCACTTGCACCAGCGCAATTTCACATCCGCCAGCCCTTCTTCATTATCGCCGTCGCTGCGCGCGATCTCGGCAAAGCCTTCGCGCGCGTAGAACCGGCGCGCGTCCACATTGGCCTCCAACGTCCACAGCTCAAGGGTCGGGCAACGGGCCTTCATATGGTCGAGCAGCCGTTTGCCCACACCCTGCCCCGGGCGTTGGACGTAGAGCGCTGTCACTTGCGCTGCCGCCGGATCGAAGGCGAGAAACCCTTCCACAGGCGTCCCGGCCACCCAGACCTTGCGCTCGACAAAAACGACATCGCGGTAGAAAGCCTCTACCTCCGCGCGGGTATGCACCCGTGGCATCCACGGCCGGCTATCAATCCAATCGTTAAGGATGGCGGCACAGGCGACGGCATCCCCGGGCGCCGCGCGCCGTATCTCGCCCCCCGCCGTCACACCGTCTCCCCGTGGCCAGCGCGAAGTCCGGCACGCACGCGCTGCGCCACCTCGATGAATTCAGCGCTGTCGCGGATATAAAGTGGACGCTGCCGGGGCAACGGGCTTTCGATCACATCGGTGATCCGACCGGGGCGCGGCGACATGACAACGATCTTGGTGGACAGATAGACGGCTTCCGGAATGGAGTGGGTGACGAACCCGATGGTCTTGCCGGTGCGATCCCAGAGGCTGAGCAGCTCCTCATTCAACCGGTCGCGCACGATTTCATCAAGCGCCCCAAAGGGCTCGTCCATCAGGAGGATATCGGCGTCAAACGCCAGTGCCCGCGCGATGGAAGCGCGCTGCTGCATGCCGCCCGATAGCTGCCAGGGAAACTTGTTTCCAAAGCCACCAAGATCGACGAGGTCCAAAACCCACGCCGCCCGTTCGGTCATCTCCGCTTTGGAATACCCCATGATTTCAAGGGGAAGCCGAATATTACCCGCAATCGTCCGCCACGGATAAAGCCCCGCCGCCTGAAACACATAGCCGTAAGCCCGAGCTTTTCGCGCCGCGTCCGGTGTCATCCCATTCACCGTAAGCGTGCCACCGGTCGGTGTCTCCAGCGCAGCAACGCAGCGCAAAAACGTCGTCTTCCCGCAGCCCGACGGACCGATGAAGGACACGAAGTCGCTCTTGTCGATGGTCAGGTCCACATCCTTCAACGCATGGACAGGACCGTCAGCCGTCTTGAAGGTGAGGGAAAGCCCAGTTGCACTTATGACAGTCGACGCCTTCTGCACTTTAGCTTCCCGGCGCATTTACGCGTCTAAACTCTTCGCTTGATCTGAGATCGGGAAACCAACGTCCATCACCAGATAGCTCGCGGTAAGCGTCCAAAAACAGATACCCTGCCGCATAAGCTAAGTAGATCATTTGTGCTTGCCAATATGAATTAGTCTGGGCGCCAACTTCCCGAAGGAAAACACTTTGCGCCGTCTCAAAGGACACACGTGACCACAACTTCAATTGATCAGGGTCCGTGAAGTCGTCCTCAATCTGCAATCCACGACCCGGCCAAAACTCTCCCCGTTTCCGCAGGCATTTCATCCGCGTCAGCTCGCCGTCCTCAAAAGCAGACTTGGAAAGTCGGTCTGCTGTTTGCAAAGCGAATTCCAGAAAGTTGGAAAAGTGGCGGTTGTTCATCTGCACCTGACGCTCTTTGAACCGAATGGGACTTGTCATCGAGTGCCATTAAACCCCCGTCGCCGGGATCCCCGTCCGCTCCACCGGGCGTGGAGCCGTTAGTTCCTTCCAGGACGACAGCGCCTTGTTCACCGGCGTGTTGGGCTTGCGGCGGACGAACTCGCCGTGGCCTTCCTTCGCGCGAACCTCCCCGTCATGCACCGCGACATAGCCACGGGTCAGCGTGAAGCGTGGCAGGCCGGTGACCTCCTTGCCTTCGAACACATTGTAATCAATGGCAGATTGCTGTGCTGAGGCTGTGATGGTTTTCGATTTCTCCGGGTCCCAGACGACCAGATCGGCATCGGCGCCCACTAGAACGGCGCCCTTCTTCGGATAGCAGTTGAGGATCTTCGCGATGTTGGTCGAGGTCACGGCGACAAACTCGTTCGGCGTCAATCGCCCGGTTGCCACCCCATGGGTCCAAAGCATCGGCATCCGGTCCTCAAGCCCGCCGGTGCCATTGGGGATCTTGGTGAAATCGCCCACCCCGTAACGTTTTTGTTCCGTGGTAAACGCGCAGTGGTCCGTGGCGACAACCGAGAGTGACCCCGACATCAGCCCGTGCCACAAGCTCTCCTGATGCTTGGCATCGCGGAAGGGCGGCGACATCACGCGGCGCGCGGCATGGTCCCAATCGGGATGCGCGTATTCGCTTTCATCGAGCGTCAGGTGCTGGATCAGCGGCTCGCCCCAGACCCGTTTGCCCTGCTGTCGCGCGCGCCGGATTGCCTCGTGGGCCTCCTCACACGAGGTGTGCACGACATAGAGCGGCACGCCGGCCATATCCGCAATCATGATGGCGCGGTTCGTCGCCTCGCCCTCCACCTGCGCCGGCCGCGAATAGGCATGGGCCTCGGGCCCGGTGTTTCCTTCCGCCATCAGCTTCGCTTGGAGTTCGGCCACCACATCGCCGTTTTCGGCATGCACCATGGCGATCCCGCCGAGTTCCGCCAACCGTTGGAACGACGCATACATCTCGTCGTCATTCACCATCAGCGCGCCCTTATAGGCCATGAAATGCTTGAAGGTGGTGATGCCCTCTTTCTCGATCACGCTGGCCATCTCGTTGAAGACCTGCTCACCCCACCACGTGACCGCCATGTGATAGGAATAATCGCACGCCGCGCGCGTGGATTTGTTGTGCCACATCTGCAAAGCGTCATGGAGCCCCTGCTCCGGTGCGGGCAGCGCAAAATCCACGACCATTGTCGTGCCGCCCGATAAGGCCGCGCGCGTGCCGCTCTCGAAATCGTCCGAGGAATAGGTCCCCATGAACGGCATCTCGAGATGGGTATGGGGGTCGATCCCGCCCGGCATGACGTAGCAACCGGTGGCGTCCAGCACCTCGTCGCCGGACAGTCCGGCACCGATCTCGGTGATCACACCGCTCTCAACCAGCACATCCGCCCCATAGGTGAGGTCTGCTGTAACCACGGTTCCGTTCTTGATGACTGTCGACATGGGTCAAACTCCCTCGTGTTTTCATGGGCCCGAAAATACCTCGGGGGGCGAGCGTCAGCGAGCGGGGCAGTGCCCCGATCCCGGTCTCAATCTTTGTAATCCGGCTCCTGCTTATCCAGAACCCGCTTCATCTCGTTGAAATGGGCGTGCTCGGCATCCTTGTAGACCTGCCAGCCCGATGCCGTTTCCTCGGCAAGATCATCAGGCATAACGGCGAGGGGTTGACCGGTGGAATAGGCCAAAACCAGCGTCCGCGCCGCGCGCTCCAGATGGTACAGCGCATCCCACGCCTCGGCCACGGTGGCGCCGAAGGTCGTCACGCCGTGGTTCTGCATCATCACCGCATGATGATTACCAACGGCGCGGGAAATCCGCTCCCCCTCTTCGCCTTCATGGGCCAAGCCGCCAAAGGCCATGTCATAGGCGAGCCGGTTGTGCCAACGCGCGGTCACCTGATCGATGGGATAGATCGTCGGGTCTTGGAGCCCGGCCAGCGCTGTCGCATGGGGCGGGTGCACATGGAGCGCTACGCGGGCTTGCGGCAAGTTCCTATGAAGCGCCGAGTGGATCGACCAAGCGGACGGGTCCGGCGCATCCGGGCGGTCCATGGTCGAGGGATCATCGGCATCGCAGAGCAACAGGTCCGAGGCTTTGACACGGCTCCAATGCACCCAGCGCGGATTGACGAGAAACTTTTTCCCATCCGCCGAAATCGCTGCCGAAAAATGGTTCGCTACCCCTTCGTGCCACCCCTCACGGCACGTCAGCCGGAGGGCGGCCGCGAGATCAATGCGGATTTGGGTCTCATCAAGGGTTGTGTCATGTTGGGTCATGCTGTTGTTGCCTTTGTCTGCGCACCGAGAGCGCGCTTTGCCTTCTCAATTTCAAGGCGTTTCATCTCAATCTCAAGGCTCAACATCTGATCCTGAAGACTCCGCTTCGTGCCGCCCACAAAAAATGTTGCGATGGCAATCGCCGCAGAAACCAACCCACCGATAATTGTGACAATGGTCGAGATCGTATCAACTGTTGGCGGCTCAACCACCACAGGTTCTAACGGCGGTCCGATGAAGATACCCGCCTCTTCACGAAGATACACGAACAATGAATCCAGCTCTTGTTCTCGGCTCTCTTCGCTTTCTTCGAACGCGATCCTCCGCATCCACGCGGAGACTTCGAGCGCGACCCCGTATCTCACGAGCAATGGTTCAATCCCCTCGACGGCTTCATCAACGGTTGCGCGGCGCTCTTCTTCATCGGTAGAGGTAACGAGCGTTTCGAACGTCCCATTAAAGTTTAAGCTGTTGAGATAGGTTTCAAACTCCCGGAACTGGCTGAACATGTTGCCATTATTCTCCCGAAGTGACCGGTTCTCGAACTCCAAATTCGTGATTTCTTCGTTCATTCTATAGGCGGAATATCCGATCAGCCCCAAGGCCAGTATGGCAAACGCAACAGTGATGGCGAGGCGAGCGCTCACCCCACAATCTCCGCCGTTTCAATCACCGCGTGGAACAGCACGTCTGCGCCCGCGGTGGACCACTCCTTGGAGATCTCCTCGGCTTCGTTGTGGCTCAAGCCGTCGACGCAGGGGCACATGACCATGGCAGTGGGGGCGACGTCGTTGATCCAGCAGGCGTCGTGCCCTGCGCCGGAGACGATATCCATGTGGCTGTAACCCAGCCGCTCCGCCGCCCCGCGGATCGCGCCAACGCAGCCCTCATCGAAGGCTGGCGGGTCGAACTGGCCGACGATTTCGCACTCGAAGGTGACACCGATATCTTCGCAAAGCTTTGGCGCGCGCTCGTTGAACTCCGCAACCATGGCGTTGAGCTTTTCCAAAAGATGCGTCCGCATATCGACGGTGAAGACCACCTTCCCGGGAATGATGTTACGGCTGTTTGGGTAGACATCGATATGGCCAATAGCCCCCACCGCGTTGGGCTGGTTCTTCATCGCGATTTCGTGGACCAGTTCCGTGACCAGCGCCAAGCCGCGTCCGGCATTCTTGCGCATGCGCATGGGCGTCGAACCGGTATGGCTTTCTTTCCCGGTGATCGTGCATTCAATCCAGCGGAGACCCTGGCCGTGGGTGACCACGCCAATGTCCTTTTCCTCAGCTTCGAGGATTGGACCTTGTTCGATGTGAAGCTCGAAAAAGGCGTGCATCTTGCGGTCGCCGACCTTTTCGTCGCCTCTCCAGCCGATCCGCTCCAATTCGTCCCCAAAGCGGAGACCTGCCGCATCGACGCGGTCATAGGCCCAGTCGAGATCGTGCTTTCCGACGAAGACACCGCTCGCCAGCATCGCCGGGGCGTAGCGCGTGCCCTCCTCATTGGTCCAATTGGTCACAACGATGGGGTGCTTTGTTTGGATGCCAAGCTCGTTCATGGTGCGGATGATCTCGAGCCCGCCAAGCACGCCCAAGACGCCGTCGTACTTTCCGCCCGTGGGCTGCGTGTCGAGATGCGAGCCCACATAAACCGGCAGCGCGTCAGGGTCGGTCCCGGCACGGTGGGCGAACATGTTGCCGATCTCGTCAACGCCCATGGTGCAGCCTTCCGCTTCGCACCATTTCTGAAAAAGCGCCCGACCTTCGGCATCTTCATCGGTCAGGGTTTGGCGGTTATTACCACCGGCGATGCCAGGACCGATTTTGGCCATCTCCATGAGGCTGTCCCAAAGCCGGTCGCCATTGATCCGCATATTCGCTGGTGGCTGGCTCATCGCTATGCACTCCCCGCATGCCGGGCTTTCCCCGGAAATTCTTGACCATACGGTCAACGGAACGCTACCAAAAGGGGGCATGCAGTCAAGCGCCCGACCCTGATTTAACGATCCACAGATTTTGAACCGCCCGAGAAACGAGCACATCGCATGACCGTTCAGCAGCCACTTACCCGCATTCAGAAGCGGAACCGGGATGTCATCCTCGACGCGGCATTGGGGGTGTTCTCGGACTACGGGTATCGCGGCGCCACTTTGGATCAAATCGCGCACGCCGCCGGGCTGTCGAAACCGAATGTGCTGTATTATTTCGCGTCCAAGGAAGAGATTTACACCACGCTCCTCTCCGGCCTACTTGAGACGTGGCTCGACCCGCTGAGGGAGATTGACCCCGAAGGAGAACCGGTCGAGGAAATCCTCGGCTATGTCATGCGCAAGTTGCAGATGAGCCGCGACTTGCCGCGCGAAAGCCGCCTCTTCGCCAATGAGATCGTGCAGGGTGCACCACGCATATTGGATCAGATTGAAGGTCCCTTGAAGGACATGGTCGATGATACTGCAAGGCTGTTCCGATCCTGGATGAGCGATGGGCGTCTGGCGGATATCGATCCCTATCATCTGGTGTTTTCGATTTGGGCGACAACGCAGCATTACGCGGATTTTAGCGTTCAGGTGGCGGGTATCCTTGATGGCGACGCGGCGACGCATTTCGAGCAGGCGGCGCAGTTTCTCGATAGTTTTTACCGGCGCGCACTGACCCCTACCGTAATTTAACCGAATCGTAATCTGTGCCTGCTCTGATAGAATGCGTGGGGGTCTTTATTGAGGACCGAGGGTTATGATACCAGCCGCGACTGTCACAGGTTTGCCGTCAAAGACGCAACAACCGGCGCCTTTGCAATCCGCGGCGCGTACTGCCCAAGCGGAAGCACCGGAAGCCGCCCGCTCAAGTGGCGGCGAAACCGCGGCAGCGCAGGTCAAACTCGATAGTGCAAAAGCCGTGACGGCGCCCGAGCAAACGGCGGTGGCCCCACGCTTGCGCGATCAGGAAACCGCCGAACGGACGGAACGCGCGCCCGTGTTGAAGGACAAGCCCGCCGGACCGCCCCCTTCCTTTGAGGAAAGTCCGCTGGAACGTCAGGCCCGCGTTGCCTTTGATCCGCCCGAACTGCCCGCCGTGTCGGACACAAACGTTGAGGCGGCGCCTGCACCGGAAGCTGGAGTCTCTGAAACAGCCGAAACTGACGTCGTTTCAACAGCACCCTCTGACGGTCTGGATGCTGACCCGCCGCCGACACCGACCGAGAAGGCGGAGGCGAGCTTCACCGAAACAAAGACATTGGCAAGCCTGAAGGAACCAGCTTCCGTTGACGTTTCGCGTTAACCCGGCTGCATTTACAACGACAATGGTTCTCGGTGAGCTCCACCGTTGACGGCGCGGCGCCGCATTAACCAGTTATGCCGCAATTTCGTCGAATTTCCCCCTATTTTGCCCCGGCAATGCCTATATCTCTCTTCCACACGTCGCGGGTGGGCGACGCGACCTTGTTGTAATGAGTGAGAGAGCAACCATGAAATTCAAAACAAAAATCTATGCCGTCGTCGCGGCGGCAGCGGTGTTTTCTGCCGTGCAGGCGAGCGCCGGTACCGTAAAGCTCGGCTACGAAACGCCAGGTAACGCCTATGGCACGCAAGGCTGGTACGGCAACGTCGTCCAGGTCGTCAAAGACCGGCGGGGGCAAATCGGCCGGGCCTACCGTGGCACTGCGGGCGCTTTCCGCCTGACCGATGGCGTGACGGCGATCATGACCTTCTGCATCGATCCATACCGCTATTTGAACATTGGCAAGGCGTTCACAGTCACCGAAGACGCGACCGTTCTGGAGAATGTCGACAAGCTCTTCACCTCCTCCTTCGCGGATGTGAAGGACGCCTCAAGCGCAACTGCCTTCCAAGTGGCACTGTGGGAAGTGCTGGCGGAGAAGGGACCCGTCCTCAACGCGGCGTCGGGCAATCATCTTGTCTATGGCACG
This sequence comes from Pseudomonadota bacterium, assembly GCA_039024895.1. Taxonomy (GTDB): domain Bacteria; phylum Pseudomonadota; class Alphaproteobacteria; order Rhodobacterales; family Rhodobacteraceae; genus JAJDOD01. The sequence continues at coordinate 100,850 of JBCCPJ010000010.1, forward strand.
AAATTGCGCGCGGATGCCCAGACGTTCCTCGACCGGATCGCGACGGCATCGACCGGCGGGTACAAGTTCACCACCTACTCGAACGCGGGTCAGGACCAGATCGCGGCCATGGCCACGCCTGTCCCCCTGCCCGCAAGCGCGTTGCTCTTGCTCGGTGGTATCGGCGGGCTTGGTCTGATGCGCCGGAAGCGCCGCTAGAACTTCCAGCGCTCTACGCAAAAGGAGGCATGGGCTTGACCGCCTTTGCCTCTTCGCGTTGGTCGTACCGCCTTTTTAGGGCGCGCAGCTCGGGGCAAGCAAATGCCTCACCCCGGGCATTCACGCGCGCTAGCCTGCACCGTCCCCTTCCAAAGAGGCGAGCAAGGTGCACGCGCTCTGCCGATTTTCCCGGCTTTCCCTTGGTCAACTGCCACTCTATAAGTCTGCCTCGGAACCACAGAGCAGACTTCGGGGGCATCAATGACAAAGCGATCGCATGAGGATGACGTCGAATTCATCAAGGCATTGGCTGAGCTTCTGAGCGAAAATGACCTCTCCGAACTGCAAGTGAAACGCGACTACGCGGACGAAGGCAGTTTGAATGTGCGGGTGAGCCGCCTGTCTGCCTCCGCTGTGCCTGCCGCGCCCGTCGCCATGCAAATGCCTGCCCCCATGCCCGCAGCGTCGCCGCCAGCCGCGCCTACCGCTGCCCCTGCAGCCGAGAATGATGATCCCGCAGCCTTGCCCGGCGCGGTGACATCCCCGATGGTGGGGACGGCCTATCTGTCGCCCGAACCCGGTGCCGCAAGTTTTGTCAAAGTGGGGGATACCGTGAGCGAGGGGCAAACGCTCTTGATCATCGAAGCCATGAAAACGATGAACCAGATCCCCTCGCCCAGCTCGGGCACAGTCAAGCGTATTCTCGTCGAAGACGGGTCGCCGGTCGAGTTCGGCGCGCCCCTGATGGTGATCGAGTAGGTCGCGCTCATGTTCGACAAGATCCTGATTGCGAACCGGGGAGAGATCGCGCTCCGCGTCATTCGCGCCTGCCGCGAGATGGGCATCCAATCTGTTGCGGTGCATTCCACGGCGGATGCGGACGCGATGCATGTGCGGATGGCCGACGAAAGCGTCTGCATCGGTCCGCCCTCGGGCGCAATGTCGTATCTTTCCATCCCCGCCATCGTCTCCGCTTGTGAGATCACCGGCGCGCAGGCAATCCATCCGGGCTACGGCTTTTTGTCGGAGAATGAGAGCTTCGCGCGCATCCTCGAAGATCACCAAATCACGTTCATCGGGCCATCCGCCGAACATATCCGGATGATGGGCGACAAGATCACCGCGAAGGAAACCGCCAAGCAATTGGGTATTCCGGTGGTGCCGGGCTCCGATGGCGGCGTGCCCGATATCGCCGCCGCGAAAGCGATTGGCGAGGAGTTTAGCTATCCGGTCATCGTCAAGGCAACCGCCGGGGGCGGCGGGCGCGGCATGAAACTGGCCCGCGATGCCGCCGATATGGAAACCGCCTTCTCCACGGCGCGGAGCGAAGCCAAGGCCGCCTTCGGCAATGACGAGGTCTATATCGAGAAGTATCTCGGGCGGCCGCGACATATCGAGATACAGGTTTTCGGCGACGGTCAGGGCAATGCCGTACACTTGGCGGAGCGCGATTGCTCCTTGCAGCGGCGGCACCAGAAAGTGTTTGAAGAAGCCCCCGGCCCGTCCATCACGCCGGAGGAACGAGCGCGGATCGGCACCATCTGCGCCAAGGCGGTGGGCGAGATCAACTATATCGGCGCGGGCACGGTCGAGTTCCTGTACGAAGACGGCGAGTTTTACTTTATCGAGATGAACACGCGGCTTCAGGTGGAGCACCCGGTGACGGAGGCGATCTTTGGGGTGGACCTTGTGCGCGAGCAAATCCGCGTGGCAGCCGGATCGCCCATGTCGTTCGGGCAGGACGATCTGACCATCAATGGGCATGCCATCGAGATCCGTCTCAATGCCGAGAAGCTGCCGGATTTTGCACCGTCGCCCGGGCGTATCACGCAGTACCACGCGCCGGGCGGGCTCGGCGTTCGCATGGATTCGGCGATCTACGATGGCTATTCGATCCCGCCCTATTACGATTCGCTCATCGGCAAGCTGATCGTCCACGGCCGCGACCGGCCCGAAGCCCTCGCCCGTCTTGCGCGGGCACTGTCAGAGCTGATCATTGACGGGATTGATACCACCGTTCCCCTGTTTGACGCGCTTTTGCAGGAACCTGCGGTGTTGAATGGCGACTACAACATTCATTGGTTGGAAAAGTGGTTGGAGCAGAACCTCGGCGCTTAAGTCGATTGGCGTGTGTTTTGCGCAGGAAACCCTATTTTGCCGCAAATTTATGCGCGCAACGGTCATGTCAATGGGGTAAACTTCAGGTATGAGTGATCGCTCCCTCACCCCTGATCTGCTGCTGGGCGCCTATGCGGCCGGGGTGTTTCCCATGGCCGATGGGCGCGACAAGCCGGAGATTTATTGGGTCGATCCGCGGGAACGGGGCGTTTTGCCGCTCCACAAGTTTCACATGTCGCGTTCACTGGCACGGCGGATGCGGAAGGGTGACCTGCGGGCCACGCTGAATGTTGCCTTCGATGATATTCTTGATGGCTGCGCCAATCGCGAAGAGACATGGATCAACGACACCATTCGCGAACTGGTGGTTGCTTTGGCAGCCCGTGGTCACGCCCATGCCTTTGGCGTTTGGTCGGGCGAGAATCTGATCGGCGGCATGTATGGCCTGTCGCTCGGCTCGGCTTTTTTCGGGGAAAGCATGTTTTCCAATGCCACGGACGGGTCGAAAATCGCGCTGGCCTGGGCTGTCGATCACTTGCGGCGCACTGGGTTCACGCTGTTTGACACCCAGTTCATCACGCCGCATCTCGCCACGCTCGGGGCGATTGAAATTCCACGCGCACAGTATCACGCGCAGCTTCGGCTGGCGGTGGAAGGCGCGGCGAGCGTGCGCTCTGTGATGCTGGAGCGCGACCCTCAGGCAGTTGTGCAGCGAATGACCCAGATGTCGTAACGCGGATGATCGAGCGCGTTGAGCGCGGGGCTCGATGCGACCATCCAACCATCGAACAGCACAAGTTCGCGCATGGGGTCCCGGATTGTGAGCCAAGCAAAGCCCTCGCCCGCGATATTGTCCTCCGGGTAGCGGCACTCGGCCAGCGTTACTTCGATCCGCCCGACTTGCGTGGTTTCGCCCCGCGTCAATTCGAGATCGGTAACCTCCCCCGACACCTTATCGAGCCCCTTGAGCCGGGCGCCATCGCCGGTGAGAGCGCGCACATCTTCTTGCGGCACATCTTCAATCGTCGTTTGTGACCCATCGATGGGTGAGGTGATGACGGCTTCCTGCGCGCTCACCGGCGCGGCCAAGAGCAACGCCGCCCAAAATGCGGCTCTCATTCCTCGTCGCCCGATACGAAGCGGAGCAATAGCTGGATGATGGAGACCGAGCTTTGCGTATCCACGATGTCATCGCCGGGTTCAAGGTTGAAGGGCGAGCCGCCCGGCAAAAGCTCAAGGAAGCTGCCGCCCAGAAGTCCTTCGGAAGACACAACAATCGCCGTATCGTCAGGCAAAGCCACATCGTTTTGCAGGGTGAAGCTGGTTTCGGCGCGGAAGGTCGCCGGATCGAGGCGCATCTCCGTCACGCTGCCGACCTTGACGCCTGCGAGGCGCACATCGGTGCCAATCCCGATCCCTTCGGCAGACCGGAACGACGCGCCATAGGTGTCGAACCCGGCATTGCCGACACCCACGCCACCAACCTGCCCCGCGTAGAGCAGGAACCCGGCGGCCACGGCGAGCACCGCGCCGCCCGTCACGACTTCTGCGATATTCTCTGACATTCGTCTTACTCCGGCGCCCAGGCCTCGTAATCCGACTGGTCAGCCGGTTTGGCCCGGCGCAGCGATCCCGCGGGCGCGTAGGCAGCGGCGGTTCCAGTCAGGTTTTCCTGATGCGGCTTTTCCCAGTCTTTCCGCTTCAGCGGTTTGTCGGTCGGCGGTTCATCCCATGTGTAGTGTAGCCAGCCGTGCCAGTCGGGCGAGACCCGGCTTGCTTCGGCTTCCCCGTTGAAGATGACCCAGCGGCGACCTTCCGCGGATTGATAAAAGACGTTGCCCTGTTCGTCTTCGCCAACCTTTTCACCCTTCCGCCAAGTGTAAAGCTGTGTGCCCCAGGTCTGGCTGTTCCACCAGGTGACGGCGCGGAGAACGGTGTTCAGAATGCCCATGCGGGACCTTTCGAGATGTTTCCCCGGATATGCCGGAAGTCGGCTGGAAAATCCAGTGGATGCGACACTTTTCACGAAGTTGAGCCAATGGGCGCCGGTGTGGTTTCGGACATATGGGCGGTTACTTCGATTTCGATTTTCATTTCCGGTTCCTGCAAACCAGCCGAGATCATCGTCGCGGCGGGGCGGGCCTTGGCAAAGGCCTCCGCCGTAATGGGCCAGCAGGCGGTCCAATCCGCGGGGTTGGGCAGGATGTAGCGGACACGGACCACATCGTGGAGGCTGGCGCCCACTTCTTTCAAAGCGTTTTCAATGGTTTGGAGCGCGTTTCTGCACTGATCAGTCACGTCTTCCGGCATCGTCATTTTGGCATAGTCATACCCCGTTGTCCCCGCCACGAAGACCCAACCGTCCGTCACAACGGCGCGGGAATAGCCGATTTGTTCCTCGAAGGGCGAGCCGGTCGAGACGTGGCGTTTTGGCATGTCAGTCTCCATACCTGATTTTGGCGGCGATGCGGTTGTTGGGGGCGTATATCCAAAGGTCTTGCCCGCTCCCATTGCGCGTGAAATAGCTGCCGGGGTTTGACAACGCCCTGGCGAGGCGCGTCTGCACCTCAGCGCTCCAATACTTCGATCCGCAAAACTCCAATGCACCGCGCGTCGTGATCCCGAGGGGTGGCGCTGGCGTTTCTGACCATCTCGCCGCATCTCCCCAGGTTTCGGGGAATTCGGGCGCGTCAGCTGTCAGATCCACGATGGCGTAGGTGCAATCCCACGGCTCGGAACCCAACCGATGCCACCGGCGAGAGGCGAGGACTGTCTCAACCGGGACGCGGGTCTGAAAATACGCGTTTGCAAAGTACGGGTTTACGACAACAGCGAAATAGGCATAGCTGCCAAAGAACAAAAGAAAAGGCGCGGCAATCACTGCCGCGCCGATCCAAATGAGTATTTTCATGGGCGCTTAGCTTGCGCTCGCTGGCTCTTGTTTCGGGTCCGAGTGGATCATGAGCGGCTTCGATTCCGCCGATACCGCTTCTTCGTTCACCACAACCTCTTCGACGCTGTCGAGGCCAGGAAGATCGAACATCGTGTCGAGCAGAATGTTTTCCATGATGGACCGCAGACCCCGCGCGCCGGTTTTGCGCTCAATGGCCTTCTTTGCAATCGCCGACAATGCATCATCGGTGAAGGTCAGTTGCGCATCTTCCAGTTCGAACAGGCGTTGGTACTGCTTGACCAGCGCGTTTTTCGGTTCGGTCAGGATGGTGACGAGCGCGTCCTCGTCCAAATCTTCGAGGGTGGCGATCACCGGCAGACGGCCAACGAATTCCGGGATAAGACCGAACTTCAGCAGGTCCTCGGGCTCCAGGTCCTTGAAGTGCTGACCAATGGACTTTTCTTCCGGGTCGCGCACATCGGCGCCAAAGCCCATCGCGGAGCCTTTGCCGCGCTGCGCGATGATCTTGTCGAGACCGGCAAACGCGCCGCCGCAAATGAAGAGGATGTTCGTGGTATCCACTTGCAGGAATTCCTGCTGGGGATGTTTCCGACCCCCCTGGGGTGGCACGGACGCGACGGTCCCTTCCATGATTTTCAATAGCGCCTGCTGCACCCCTTCGCCTGATACATCGCGCGTGATCGACGGGTTGTCGGATTTGCGGGTGATCTTGTCGACCTCGTCAATGTAGACGATGCCGCGCTGCGCGCGTTCGACGTTGTACTCGGAGGCCTGCAAGAGCTTCAGGATGATGTTCTCGACATCTTCGCCCACATAGCCCGCTTCGGTCAGCGTGGTGGCATCGGCCATCGTAAACGGCACATCGAGGATGCGGGCCAGCGTCTGCGCCAAGAGCGTCTTGCCGCAGCCAGTCGGGCCGATCAGCAGGATGTTGGACTTCGCCAGTTCAATGTCGGTTTTGCCCGCGTGGTTCAGGCGTTTGTAGTGATTGTGCACCGCAACGGAAAGCACGCGTTTGGCATGGGCCTGCCCGATGACATATTCGTCCAGCACATCGCAAATTTCCCGCGGCGACGGAACGCCGTCCGATGATTTCAGACCGGCCGTTTTCGTTTCCTCGCGAATTATGTCCATGCAAAGTTCGACACATTCGTCACAGATGAAGACAGTGGGGCCAGCGATCAATTTACGAACTTCGTGCTGACTTTTGCCGCAGAAGGAACAGTAAAGGGTGTTTTTGCTGTCGCCTGAACTATTCGCCATCACACTTTACCTTTCCCAGACAGGGCGTTCCCGCTCGTGAATGCCTTAATATGGGAAACCCTAAGCCTTCGGGGATCCCGGTACAATGCAAAACTAACAATTTGATTAAAGGGCTCAGCTATCGTCGCTCTCCGGCTTGGAACGTGTTTCAACGATCTCGTCAATAAGGCCCCAATCCTTGGCTTCTTTGGGTGTCATGAAATTGTCCCGCTCCAAGGCGCCTTCAACTTTCTTGAGCGTCTGGCCAGTGTGCTTCACGTAAATTTCATTGAGCTGTGTTTTCAACCGCTCCACGTGCTGGGCGTGGATCATGATGTCGGTCGCCTGGCCCTGAAAACCGCCCGAAGGCTGGTGCACCATGATGGAGCTGTTGGGCAGCGAAAGCCGCATCCCTTCATCGCCCGCCGCCAAGAGCAACGAGCCCATGGACGCCGCCTGACCAACAACCAGCGTCGCGATCTTCGGTCGGATATATTGCATGGTGTCGTAGATCGAGAGGCCTGCGGTCACCACGCCCCCCGGGCTGTTGATATACATCGAAATTTCTTTCGACGGGTTTGCCGCCTCAAGATGGAGAAGCTGTGCCACGACCAACTGGCTCGTGCCGTCATGGACCGGACCGTTCACAAATACGATCCGTTCTTTCAGCAGTCGGGAAAAGATATCATAGGCCCGTTCCCCGCGTCTGGTCTGCTCAACCACCATGGGAACAAG
>JBCCPJ010000011.1:0-101860 GCA_039024895.1 Pseudomonadota bacterium
ATTGTATATTACATATCTTTATGTTAATAAAATAATAAAGTGCAGAAATTACATCTCTCTCTTCTTTCCGAGATGCACTCTGATTTATTAATAAATGAGGCCAAGTAAACGATCGACGCCCTGTTACTAAGCGGCGAGAGGAAGTGCGACGTCTCTCTCAAGCTGTTTTTCAGAAGGTCCATCTTTATAGGCGATGTTAACTTTTTGCGGAGCTGTAATCTCACCGCACGCCGGCTGCCACTTCATCAATCGCAATGCAGTGCGCCATAAAATCAGTATGTCTAGGGCAAATCCACGACGGCTGGCGTAGAGGAGATCGATCCGAAGTTTCAACGGCAGGCAATGATCAAGGTAGACTGCTTCCGTTTCAGCCTCTGACATGCACTTTGCCAGAAGTCGTTCTTCACGGCGATGCACCAATACTGTCGATAGTCCGGTAATACCTGGGCGCATCGTTCTTAGCACCAATTGATATTGTGCCCGCTTTGCCTTGACGTGACGGCGCAACGGAGGTCGAGGACCGATGAAGCCAATATCACCCTTCAAGATATTGAAAATCTGCGGGAGCTCATCCAAACGCGTCCGCCGCAGAACTTTTCCAATTGCGGTGACGCGAGACTGCTGATGTCCACCCAACGCCATTTCTTGCGCCCCTTCCGCCGGTGTCATTGTACGTATCTTATATAGGCGAAATGCCGTTTCAGCATCGCGCATCCGCTCCGAAGTATACAGAAATGGCCGCCCTTGAGATAGGACGACGACAATATATAGCATGCCAAGGATCAGCAAGATTGGCGGCAACAATACTAGTGCCACAAACTGACTTCTCGAAATAAGTGCGCGTCCCATTCGAATGCCTCTAAGAACTCTGTGGTACGCTCAGTCTGATAACCAGAAATGAGAATTTGGTTACCGCGCGTTCCCTAATTGCCAGGCTTGGTAAACCGGGTGTTAAGTGAAGCACTGTACAAGCAAGTGATGGGTCTTTCTCATCTCTCCGCTTTGCCCCGTCGTTCGAGCAACGTTCTGCGCAGTCTTGTTGACCAAAACTGTTCCACTAACGTCGATCCCCGGCTTGGCCGTGTGCTCGCTTGGCCGCGCGCTTTTCGATCAGTTTGGCAAGCAAGGTCTGACATTCTGACATTCATTCGAACCGGCGACGAGGTGCTCGGCCACGACCTACGTCGGCGCTTCGGACTGGCGGCAGGTTTGGCTCAGGCGGTCACACTGCCGGAGAATTTCTTCGACTCTTCGCCGAATGGGAAGGTGAAAGCTTCTGCCAGCGTTATTGTTCCAATTTACAACGCCGCGAAGCACGTCGACACGCTTTTGGAAACACTATTGAGAACTGTGCCAGCCGAGCAGCACGTTATCCTTGTTGACGACGGATCGGATGATGATCGCATCAGAACTTTGGCCAGACGTTTCAAAGATGCACATTCTAAGGCTGAGATTTTACTACATCCCCAGAATTTAGGCTTCGTGAACGCCGTCAATTCCGCGCTTCAAAACGTTCCGAGGGGCAACCACGTCGTCTTATTAAATACCGACACAAGGCCACCGCCCAACTGGCTGCCGCGGATGCTCGCGCCACTCGCAGATGAAACCGTGGCGAGTGTGACACCGCTCTCGAACAACGCAGAAATACTCTCTGTCCCGAGATCAGGTGTATCCTTTGAGCCCAGCGACGCCACACTCGATCAGATGGATGCAACAGCGCAAACGCTCAGGTTCAGAGACGTTGACCTTCCAACAGGCGTTGGCTTTTGCCTTGCGCTTAGTCGACGGTACCTCGATCAAATTGGCGGGTTCGATCCCGAGTTTGGTAAAGGGTACGGGGAGGAAGTTGATTGGTGTCTAAAGGCAACCGCTCTAGGGGGTCGGCATACCGTCGCGACAAATTTAGTTGTTGGACATGTTGGTAACGCTAGTTTTGGCGAAGAAGCGCGTCGTAAGCACGTTGCTAGAGCAAGCAGATTGATTGCGGCAAGATACGCAAATTACTCAAAGGCCGCACTAGATTGGGAAAGACGCGACCCCCTCGCTGCGGAACGATTGGCCATCGCGCTTGCCTGGACGGCAGGGGAGGCAGTCTCGCCGGTTCCAATCTACCTGGCCCATGTTCTGGGCGGCGGCGCCGAAACAGCACTCCTAGCGGAAGTGAACACAGCTTTCGCAAATGGGCGACCGGCAGTTGTCGTCCTGCGAGTGGGCGGCCCCGCACAATGGCGCGTGGAACTAAAGGGCCCGCGTTTCGCGTTAGCCGCTGACTTGGACGACACCCGTCTACTTCACCGCTTATTGAGGCCCGTCACAGACCGCGAAGTGATCTACTCCTGTGGCGTGCACGCTAAACATCCCGAAACTATTCCGAACACGTTACTTGAACTCGCGGACGGGCACAGCTTGGCCGTAAGACTCCACGACTTCTACCCTATCAGCCCGTCCTGGAACCTCCTCAACCAAGAGGGCAGGTTTGAAGGTGTGCCAAGCCTTACCACAAAGGACGTGGCCCATGCCGGGGCGTCCTCCCATGAGAGTTGGCGAGAAGCTTGGGGAAAGGTCATGGCACGCGCTGAGGAAGTAACTGTCTTTGCCAAATCCGGAGCCGCCCTTGTTCAGGAAGCCTACCCAGAAGCAGCTCACAACATCACTCTTCGCCCGCACAAAATTACCCATGCGCCCCGCAGGCTTACGCCCGGAGGGAAGTCCATTGGAGTGCTTGGCGCTATCAACCACGCCAAAGGCGCTAGCGTTTTGGAACGGCTCTCGCGTCTATCAACGCGTCGCATCGCCATCATCGGCGCGCTTGATGGAAAGTTCAGTCTTCACCGACCGAACGTCGTGCATGGACCTTACGAGCAACATGACATTGCCAAACTGGCACGCCGATATGATGTCGGAACTTGGTTCATTCCCTCTGTGTGTCCGGAGACTTTTTCCTTTGCCACCCATGAGGCACTTGCAACCGGATTGCCCGTGGCCAGTTTCAACCTCGGTGCCCAAGCGGATGCGCTCGAGGCGGCTGCGAATGGACATGTGTTGGATGTGGACCCCGACGATACCGGGGCTATTGACGCCGCCCTGGAACGACTGTTTGAAAAAGCGCGCGCACTTTAGCTTTGGGCAGATGCTGCATCAATCAACGCGCGCTGCGCCTCCAGGCAGGATTTGAGATCGTAGCGTTCCACAACCGTTTGCCGCGCGGCTTCGCGTAAGTCGCTCATGTCGTGTCGCGCCTTCAGCGCTGCAGCAATCCGCTCTGCCATCGCGTCAATGTCAAAGAAATCGACAAGCCAGCCGTTCTGACCATCCACGATCACCTCCTCAACCGGCGGTGTCCGAGACCCGATTACAAACGCCCCAGATGCCATCGCTTCCAGCATCGACCAACTCAAGACGAACGGATAAGTCAGGTAGACATGGGCTGAGGAAACGCAAAGCAATGATAGATAGTCATGATAGGGAATCCGGCCTGTGAGAACTACGCGTTCCAGCAATGGTCCTATTTCCGCCAAAAGCGCTTCGCGCCACGTCCCGCCGCCCTTAGGTTTGCTTCCGTAGCTGACCTCGTCACCGCCAACGATCACCACACGCGCAGTCGGCCGCGCCTCCAAAACCGCTGGCAGCGCGCGCATGAAGCTGTGAAATCCACGATAGGGTTCAAGATTGCGGGAGACATAGGTCAGAACTTCGTCATCACGCGTCAAAACAGTCCCGTCAGGACAGGTGAACTGGGCTTCGGGGTTTGGCTTAATTTGATCAGTATCAATGCCGTCATGGATCACATCGATCTTGTTTTGGTAGGCACTTGGAAACTGCGCCCTTTGCCATGCCGTTGGACTGTAGGCGAAATCGGCCGCCTCGATCGCCAGAAGATGTTGGGATGACCGCGCACGCGCGCGCAGAACCGCGTCTGGACCTGTTGCGAATTCCGGGTCAAAACCGACATCAGACCCCGTGCCGTTATAGTAAAACTCGCAAAGCGAAACGAGTGACACCGATGGCCAAACGTCCTTGAGGAAAAGCGTCTCTCCCCAGCCGGGATTGCCGATCATGACGTCAGGCGTGAAACCTTGGGCCTTTAATTTGAAACCAAGCCGCGCCACCGCTTGACCATTCAAAATCGCCGCCTCGGTCCCCACAAGATAGGGGTGTATTTTCGGCGTCACCTGGCGATGTGGCACATATTCGAGCCTTTTTACCCCCTTCGGCGTCGGTTTGTCTTTCTGTCCGATGAACACAACCTCGTGCCCCTCTGCTGCCAGAACTGGCGCCAGATGCTTGAATTGTCCCGGACAATTCTGATGCACGAAAAGAACTTTCACGCAGCTTTCTCCACGAAAATGATCTCCGCTTACCTAGTTTGCCGTCTCAATGGCTCATTCCGCACGTTCGCTCTTTCGTCACAGGACGTCCATCGCTAGTGTTTGGTGAACACTCGTTCTTGGACAGGCAATGGCCCTCACGCACGCGACCCGCACAAACACCAAAGATGACTTGCGCGCCCACGCGAGACGCCTTTTCGCGGAACATGGTTACGAAGGTGTTTCGATGCGCGACATTGCCGGTTCGGTCGGCATTCGACAAAGCGCGATATATAACCACTTCCCTTCAAAACAGCACCTGCTGGTCGACTTGATGGTCGGCCACATGGAACAGCTCCTCGACGCCATGCGCAAATCGGTTGGCACGCAGGGCTCTCCCATAGACCGTCTGCAAGCCTTCGCGCGCTTCCATGTGATGTATCACATCGATCAGCCTGACGACGTGTTTCTGGCCTACATGGAATTGCGCAGTTTGGAAGAGGACGGCAAAGCAGTCGTTGTTCCACTGCGGGACGCCTATGAGGCGACCCTGAAAAACATTCTGGACAGCGGAACATGGGACGGATCGTTCACGATCGCCGACAGCGCGGTTGTCGCACGTGCCCTCCTGGCGATGCTCACGGGCGTCACCGTCTGGTTCAAGGAACCCGGGCGCCTCGACCGCGAGACCGTAGCCGAGGCCTATGTCTCAACTATACTGCAAGCCGTAGGTTGCGACCGCGATATCTGAGGCTTACGCCCCGCGTAAGCGGGCAAGCCAACCCTTTTTCTCTTCGCTCACCTCAACTTCTACTTCTTCATCGGTACCTTCGACAACCGCCTGAAACCGTTCGAAAAACTGATCGGCCATCTTCTTGGCAAAGCTATCTATAAGGCGGCTACCCAGCTGCGCCAGTTTTCCGCCAACGCTTGCGTCGACCGCATAAACCAGTCGCGTGTTCTCACTCTCTGGCACTAAAGTGACACTCGAACTGCCTTTGGCAAATCCGGCCGCACCGCCTTTGCCTTCTCCCGTCAAGGTAAGAGAATTGGGCGCATCAACATTCGAAAGGGTGACCGCCCCTTTGAAAGTCGCCTTTACCGGACCAACCTTTTGCACAACTGTCGCCGTAAAACCCTCTTCTGCAGAGCCGCTCATTTCCTGACAGCCTGGCACGCAGGCCTTCAACACATCAGCATCGAGTAAAGCCGCCCAGACAACGTCCGGTGCCGCAGCAATTACGCGCTCATCGTTCATTTTCATGGCGGATAACCAAGCTCCAATTCGACCCATATTGGCGATCCCGGAAGGACTCGAACCCTCAACCTGCTGATTAGAAGTCAGCTGCTCTATCCAGTTGAGCTACGGGACCGCGCTGTTTGTGTTATGATGCGAGCATGCGCGACTTGGCAAGCGACATCGGTCTTGTTATTCAATGAACATCGTTCAAACCAAAAGGAACTGCTTGTGGCACGCGATACGAAAAAACGCCGGGCTGAATTGCGCGAGCGGCTGATCGATATCGCCGAAGCACAGATTCGGGAAGAAGGAAGCGCTTCGCTACGGGTGAGAGCGCTTGCCGAAAAGGCTGGATGCGCGGTCGGCGCAATCTATAACGTCTTCAGCGAAATGCCCGGGCTTCAACTTGCCGTAAACGGACGCACATTTGCCAGGCTGGGTCAGCGTGTAACAACGGCTGTTTCGAGCCGGGCCGAAGCACCACCCGTTGAGCGATTGATCGTGATGGCCGAAGCTTATCTGAAGTTCGCAGCAGACGATCCCAATCTTTGGCGAGCCCTGTTCGAAGTTGAGATGACAGCGGACAGCGAGGTACCCGATTGGTATCTAAAGGACCTGAGCCAGCTATTTGCCATTATAGCCGGCCCGCTGTCAGAACTTGATCCATCGGCAGGACCCGATGAAATCGACTTGCGAACACGCGCCCTGTTTTCTTCAGTGCATGGCATTGTTTTTCTCGGCCTCGAACGCCGTATCTCTGGCGTGCCGATGCACCGGATGGAAGCGATGATCGAGTATTTGCTTCGTAGCTTTGCGAAGGGCAGCGAGTGACCCTTGATGTTACGGGTGCTTTGTTTGCAGAGCATACCAAATCATGTGTCACCAACACCGATCAACACTTCACACACTGAAAGCCGGAATGTCGGGGAGAAAAAAGAGAGAGCCCAACGGCTCCCTCAAGTGCACTTCGTTGATCGTTACGCGGTTTGGTCGTCGACCTTCGCATCCGGCGCATTCTTTGCCACCGAGGCAATCCCGTTGTCACGCGCCTTGCTGGACTCGTAGGTTTCCGAGGTGCCAATCACCTGTCCGTTGCGCGCACGCAAGTTGAACATCCACTTGCCGGACTTGGTTTCTTTCCGCTCAAAGCGATCGTCCGATTGCGCATTCTTACGAACGGACTCAACGCCGTTCATACAGCTTGCCTTTCGCTTATACCCTTCGCTCGCCAAAATAATCTGGCCATTTCCCGATTTCAGACGGAAGCGTGTTTCGCCTTTCTTGTCTTTGAAAATCTCAAACTTTCCAGCCATGTCGTCCTCTCTGCTAGATAGGCTATGCTCGCCATACTAAAACGTGGTGGCCATAACGCCATTAAATTGCAACAGGCGTCGGCTGGCGAATCAGAGGTTACGCTTTTGCAACACTCATGCGCGCATGCCGCCCGTCACACATGGCTTTCCTAAACAACTTATTCAGTTTCGGTGATCAACGGCTTGAGGACGTGTCGCAATTCGTCCAACTGCTTGGGTGACCGCGCGGAGAGCAACACTCCCTTCGAGTTTACAGACGCGTTATAGCTGCGACCGTCCAAAAGACCGACCGCGCCGCCGGCTTCTTCCACTGCCAAAACGCCCGCCGCGTGGTCCCACGGTTTCAATGCGCTCGACACACAAAAGTCCGCGGCATCAAAAGCCATGGTTCTGTATTCATGGCATGAGCAACGCACCGACCAAATGCGACGCACACCCGGAAGCTCTCCTGCCAAACGGCTACGCGTCGGCTCTGGAAAGTTGAACAATGGCAAGAAGCCCGTCATGCCACCCTCTTCACCGGGTCCCAGTGTCAATTTCCGTGCCCGCCCATCGGCCGCCTCATGCCAGGTTCCACCACCGCGACGCGTCCAAACCCAATCGTCAACAATCGGATCGTACAACAGGCCAAACACAGTTTCGCCCTCTTGGACCACGGCGAGGATGACGCCGAAGGTGGTCAGGCCCTTTGCAAAGTTCCAAGTGCCATCGACGGGGTCGATGATGACGGAGAGTGCGGCCCCCTCAATCCCATCAAGCAGGGTCGGGTCGGCTGCCGCGGCTTCTTCGCCAACGATCAAAGCGTCGGGCAGAATACTGCGCACGGCCTCGGCTATCTGAGCTTCCGCGCGAGTATCAGCCTCCGTCACCAAATCTTCCGGACCGGTTTTCACCGAGACATCCGTCGCCCCTAGCTGTCGAAACCGGGGGAGTATTTCCGTTCTAGCTGCATACCGCACAATCTCAATCAGGGCACGCTCTGTTGCTTCGTCAATTGCCATCCGCATTCCACTTTGTCCGTCTTGCGATACAGCAAGACTAGATTAACCAAACAAGCCTACCGATAGGACCATTGCGCAACAAGGCGGTGACGCATCACATGGGACTTCGGGAACTGAAAACATGGATGGGCGGCTCGTCACTAAGCGGTGAAGAAGCGCTGCGCGGCGACAGCCTTCACCTTAGCCACTTACGTCGTCTGTTCACGCCCTTGCATGTCAGCCCGGATTTACGCTTCCAAAGACCCTTGGTTGTTCTTGCGTTCACTAATCGCAGCGGCTCCACTTTCCTCGGTCAGCTGCTTGCTAGCATGCCAGACCTCTACGGATTTCGCGAAGACCTGAACCACCGGACCGTGGCGTCCCGAAAGGCGGCGCTCGATTTGAAAAGCCTTGATGCGTACATCGAACATGTGGTGGATCATCAAGCGCCCGCGAGGGCGCGCTTCGGCTTAAAACTCGCGGCAGAGCAACTCCGCCTGCTTCATATGACGGGCATTGATGGCGCCTTCGAATATGTGCACGTCATCCGCATCAGACGGCGTGACCGGGTGGCACAAGCTGTGTCGCTTTGGACAGCATGGCAGACACGGCAGTGGACGTCTCAACAGGCGGCGGAGGATGTCGATATCACCTACGACTTCAAGTCGCTGCGCCACCATCTGTCTTGCGTACAGAATGCGGAAAGTGCGCTTGATCTCGCGCTTAGCGTACTTCCCTATCCGGTGCTGACAGTCGAATATGAAACCTTATGCAAGCATACAGAGGATATTCTATCTGCACTACGAAGCGGCTTGAATCTGCCCGAATGCCGGTCGCCGGCGTCCAGTCGGACAGAACAACAAAGTTCTTTGGAAAAGGAAATGCTTGTAAACCGTTTCCGGGAGGACCTCAGCCGTGAATGGAACCTAGAAACACCTTAGAGCTTTCGCGTCATGAAAACCGAATTTGGATCGGGCCCGTAGCCTTCGAATGGTGGGCAAGTGTTAAAGCCGTTCCGACCATAAAACGCGCGCGCCGGGGCAAACGCTTCCTGACTCCCAGTCTCGAGGCTGAGCCTTTGAAATCCACCCGAACGTGCCGCGTCCAAAAGATGCGCAAGCAGCAGATTCGCGAGGCCAGTGCCGCGATGGTCTCGCCTCACATGCATCGACTTCAATTCCCCATGGGTGCCACTGATTCTCTTCAACGCGCCCATGGCGACCGGCTCATCCCGTTTGAAGGCTGCAAAAAAGTCGACTTCCTGCGTTTTGAGATCGGCCGGCTCCATGGCATGTACGCTGCAAGCCGGGGATGAGGAGCGCATGAGCGCTAGGTGCGCCTCAAAAAGCGGTTCCAGGTCCGGCTCTGTCGGATCAACCTTGCGGATGTCGATCAATGGGTCCAGGCACCCCGACGGTCGGTTGCAAAGTTCTCCCCATAGCCGCGCCGCCGGATGTTCGGTTTGCGCGACTTTGGCTCGACAACAATGGCGTCGATGCCATTTTCCTTAGCATAATCAAGCGCAGCCTCTTTGGTCGGGAACTTTAACCGGACTTGCGCTTGTGTGTCGTTGGACGATGTCCACCCCATGAGCGGGTCTATCTCGCGCGCAACCTCGTTGGGAAATTCGAGCACCCAATCACGCGTTTTTGCCATGCCGGACGACATGGCAGATTTCGCAGGTCGAAAGATACGAGCAGTCACGTGGCCACCTTAAAGCAGATGCTCAATTATCAGAAATTATGCTGTCAGATCAAGGGAGGAACACGCTCAACGTCGCGGCGAATTGTCTAGGAAGAGAGGAGGCCGACCGGACAGCGTGGAGCGAGGGGTGGGTGGGTCGCGCTGTCCGATCGGCGCCCGTTCTGCTGCTTAGGCTTAATGTTAAGCACGGTTAACGAACCGGAACAACAAATATTTCTACTTAAGGTTGTTTAATGCGTTAACGGCAAATTAACCTTTTAGAGCGGTCGCGATGTCAGGAACCGCTTGCCGAATGACTATTGACCCTTGAACCCCAGCGCCTGGGCGACAACTTTGGTGAGGAGCGCAAGGAATCGATGTTATGACGACTGCTGAGCCAATACTAAACTCACCCGCCCCGGATGTGCGGACACGCGACAAGCTAGAGGGCGGTCACGCCTTTGCGATGCATACAGAATTCCAGCCAGCGGGCGATCAACCCACTGCAATCTCGGAATTATCTGACGGTGTCCGCGAAGGAGAACAAAATCAGGTTTTGCTTGGCGCAACTGGTACGGGCAAGACCTACACGATGGCAAAGGTGATCGAGGAAACTCAACGCCCAGCAATAATTCTCGCCCCCAACAAGACACTTGCGGCACAGCTTTACGGGGAGTTCAAAGGCTTCTTTCCAGAGAACGCCGTAGAGTACTTCGTGTCATACTACGACTACTACCAGCCCGAGGCCTATGTTCCGCGCTCCGACACATATATTGAAAAAGAAGCGCAAATTAACGAACAGATCGACCGGATGCGCCACTCGGCGACACGGGCCCTTCTCGAGAGAGACGATGTTATCATCGTTGCCTCCGTTTCCTGCATCTACGGCATTGGCTCCGTCGAAACCTACGGCGCGATGACGCAGGACCTGAAGACCGGACAAGCCCATGATCCACGGAAGGTTATCGCCGACCTGATTGCACAGCAGTACCGGCGCAACGATCAGGCATTCCAACGCGGCACCTTTCGCGTGCGAGGCGACGTGATCGAACTGTGGCCCGCTCACCTGGAAGACCGCGCCTGGCGGCTCGATTTCTTTGGCGATGATCTTGAGACGATTACCGAGTTCGACCCGCTCACTGGCCAGAAGTCGGCGAATTTCGACCGGGTCCGCGTTTATGCCAACAGCCACTACGTGACGCCACGCCCGACGCTTCAACAAGCTGTTCGCAAGATCAAAGAAGAGCTAAAGATGCGGCTCGGCCAATTGGTCGACGAAGGCAAGTTACTGGAAGCTCAACGCCTTGAGCAGCGCACCAATTTCGATATTGAGATGATCGAAGCGACCGGCTCGTGCAACGGCATCGAGAACTATTCGCGGTATCTCACCGGACGCGCCCCCGGTGAACCGCCCCCCACTCTATTCGAGTTCATTCCAGACCATGCGATTGTTTTTGCCGACGAAAGCCATGTAAGCGTCCCGCAAATTGGCGGCATGTATAAAGGGGACTATCGTCGGAAGTTCACCTTGTCCGAACATGGCTTCCGCTTACCTTCCTGCACCGACAACAGACCTCTAAAGTTTGAAGAATGGGACGCCATGCGGCCCCAATCGGTCTTTGTCTCTGCCACGCCAGCCGCTTGGGAATTGGAGCAAACCGGAGGCGTCTTTACAGAGCAGGTTATTCGGCCCACAGGCCTCTTGGACCCGGAAGTCGAAATCCGACCCGTTGCCACGCAAGTTGATGATCTACTCGACGAAATCCGCAAAGTGACAGAACGCGGGTATCGTACTCTTTGTACGACCCTGACCAAGCGCATGGCGGAAGACTTGACAGAATATCTCCACGAGCAAGGCCTCAAAGTCCGTTACATGCACTCCGACATCGATACGTTAGAGCGCATCGAAATATTGCGCGATCTGCGGCTCGGGGCATTCGATGTGCTTGTCGGCATCAACCTTCTGCGCGAGGGCCTCGACATTCCTGAGTGCGGGCTTGTCGCGATCCTTGACGCTGATAAGGAAGGTTTCCTGCGCTCCGAAACATCACTTGTGCAAACAATAGGTCGCGCCGCAAGAAACGCCGACGGACGTGTCATTATGTACGCCGACAAGGTAACCGGCTCCATGGAGCGCGCCCTCAACGAAACGGAACGCCGACGCGCCAAGCAAATCGCCTATAACGAAGAACATGGCATCCTACCGGAAACCGTGAAGAAGAACGTCGAGGACGTGCTCGCAGGCCTCTATAAAGGGGATACCGACCAGGCCCGTGTGACGACCAAGATCGACAAACCAATGGTTGGCGCAAACCTACAGGCCCATCTCGATGGCCTGCGCGATCAGATGCGCAAGGCGGCTGAGAACCTCGAGTTTGAAGAGGCGGCCAGATTACGCGATGAAGTGAAACGTTTGGAAACTGTTGAGTTGACGGTGGCGGATGATCCGTTAGCACGTCAATCGGCCGTCGCAGAGGCGGTCGAATCTGCGCAAAAGGCAAGTGGGCGCAGCACAGCCGGACGTGCCGGCCAACGAGGTGGGAATGTCAGACGGAGAAGGTAATTGACGGAGAAGTTTCCGCTGATCGACCGAAGCCGATCGCCGATCTTTCAGGCAAAATCGGTAAAAAGGCGGGTGTCGGACTACCTAAAACTCGGCCCTACCGGCGGGATGAGGACGAACCTGGGCTGTCAGGGTAAGCCGGTTATCTTTATTCATAACCCGCGTACCGGCGGTAGCTCGCTTGAGAAACTGTTTGGCGTGAAACGGCTCTCACACACCTATCCAACGGAGCGCCTCCAGAAAAAACACTGGCTGAGCAACTACGTTGTATCGTCAGTGAGGGAACCCTTCGAACGCTTCCTGTCAGCCTATTACTTCATGATTTGGCGAAACACGAAAACAAACGGCCTCGTCAAACTTTACGGTAAAGTTGTCAAATCGGCGACGCCGTTTGACTTCCTGGACATTATCCGAGAGTCCCCGAGGTTTTATGGCCCGCAATCGCTCTGGACCGACTACCCTTGCGCCACCAAACCCCAGGCGGACCTAATCTTGCGGTTTGAAAATATTCAGAACTGGCCGAAGCTTATTGCCGAGGCTGGCGTGAACATCACACCGGGCGACATGCCGCATGAAAACCGTAGCGCGCGTGCCATAGGCGACCATCTTGACCGCCTTTCGATCACAGCCAAGGAATTCGATCGTTTGCAGAGCGAAGTCTACGATCATTACGCCAGTGACTACGAGAGATTTGGTTACAAGCTGGCAGCCTAGAGCGACTTAGGCGCAATTGATCCGCTTTAATTCCAAGCTGATAGCCGATCTTTGTGCATCGCGTTGCGGCTCCGGCATCGACAAATACCGGTACCACACTACGTTGCCCAACATGCGAGCTTTGGCATGTATCCTCTTTGCGACGCAAGCTGGCGCGTGGGAGGCCTTCCGCGTCGGCCCGGTTTGCTACCTCAGTCACGAAACTGACGCAGCAACGGTCACGGTGTCCCACGACGCCACCAAGCCCGTTCCATATGCAATCGAGCTAGATCGCGCCGGTGGTTGGCAAACTGGGCCGGTTTTCGCCATGCGCTTCGACGGTCTGGGACCTCTCACAATTACGACAGACCGCCACACAGTCACCGATACGACGTTGACCGTTACAGATTCCGGCTTCGGCAATGTTCTCGACGGCCTGGCGCAGAACTTTGTGGCACTCGCCACCTCTGGCGATACCGCCCTTGTCATTCCGCTTGAAGGTGCCGCGCCCGAAGTCGAAAAGTTCAGGTCCTGCTCTGCGAACGTTGGTGTGTAACCCCACCGTTCCCGTGCTACGCTCGCGGGGAAGGAGGTGCTCATGCTCACCTGCACTTGCCATTGCGGCGCGGTGATCTGGACTTATCAAAACGAACCAAAGTCTGTCACAGTCTGCAACTGCTCGATTCACGCTAGCACGCGCGTCCGTTGGATATACGGCACAGAACAAGAAGACGTGCATGGCAACGGCGCCGCTAGGGCATATGTGCGCGCGTATCAAGGCGCGCTTGAGCTTCATCACTCTCTAGTTTGTGGAAAAACAATCTCATGCCGTTCGGCGCAGCCCAAAACCAAAGGCAAAACCGCCATCGCAGTCAACTTCCGCCTTGCAGACGCTCAGGACGATGTGATCGGATATCCCATCCGCCATTTCGACGGGCGCCATGCATGCAAAGAACAGCCCGGCGATCACCGAACAGCCAAGGAAATATGGTTTTGACGCCCGAATTTCACCTCTTCACCGATGGCCCCCGCCCCGTCGCGCCCTTTTCGCACGCAGTGGAGGCTAACGGCTGGGTCATCCTCACAGGTCAAATGCCGACGGACCCCATAGCGCCCGACGCCCCTTTGCCAAACGGCATCGAAGCGCAAACTCGGCGTGTGATGGACAACCTGGCACTTATACTTGGCAAACTTGATCTGGACTTTTCCCATGTTGTGCAGTGCCGCTGTTTTCTGACCGAGTTCGAGCGCGACTACCAAGCGTTCAATTTGACCTATCAGAGTTACTTCCCCGTAGACCGGCGCCCAGCCCGGACCACCATTGGGGTCACGGCCCTTGCCGTTGGGGCGCTGGTCGAAATCGATTGTATCGCGCGCCGCCCATGACCGATCAAAAACCTGATACCTTTCGTGACACCGACGAGGAAGCCCGCGCCCTCGCCCGGTCATTGATTGCCGACGCCCGTTTTGGCGCGCTCGGCGTGACCCTCGACGGCGTCCCGTTCGTCACACGCGTCGCGCTTGCCCCCGGCCCCAGCCATATGACGACGCTGATTTCAGACCTTGCCCCGCATACCGGCGCTTTGCGTAAAGTGCCTGGCGCATCGCTCCTGATTGGCGAACCCGGCAAGGGCGACCCCCTCGCGCACCCCCGCATCACGCTACAAGTGACAGCGCAGTTCCTCGAGAAGACAGAGGAAGCCGCAGAAAGCTATCTCGCCGCTCAGCCAAAGGCGCAACTTTACATCGGATTTGCAGATTTCCACCTGGTACGCCTGGACCCGACCGAGGCATGGCTCAATGGTGGATTTGGGAAAGCGTATCGGTTGACGCCCGACGATCTCGTCTGACCCCGGCGCTCACGGGCCATTCACAAAGCGCGAACGGCTTTGACAAAGCATCCAACGCTTGGCGATCCTGCGACCAAATCGATAGGATTTAGAACCATGATTTTTGTTTACGGGTTGATTTTTTCGCTCTTCACCGCGCTGGTCGTGATCCTGGGTGACATCGCAATCAAAATTGCGGCGGATCGTGCTGCCCTCAATTCCTTTCACATGGCGCTCGGCATGGCCCTCTATGCGGCCTCCGCGATACTGTGGTTCTTTGCCATGCGGTATGTGTCGCTCGGACAGGCGGCTGTCGCATACTCGATGCTGACGCTGATTGCGCTTTTTGCGATTGGTGCACTGATCTTCGACGAACCGGTTGGGCTACGGGAGGTCGCTGGCATATTTTGCGCCTTGGCTGCAATGGTTCTGATGACCCATTCTGACGCGTGATGCACGGGCCTCTGATGCGCGGGCCTCTACCGGCGTCGGCTGAGCAGAAGATACATCGCCCACGAACCAATCGCCGCAACGGCGGCCGCAACATAGGTCCACGCAGCAGCCCGGAGCACCTGCCGCGCGCCATCCATTTCGGTCTCACTGGTCAGGATACCCATCTTTTCCAGATGAACGAGCGCGCGGCGCGACGCATCAAACTCAACCGGCAAAGTAATCAGCGCGAAAAGCGAGGAGGCACCAAACAATAAAGCGCCGATCCACATGATGGGTTGTGACCCGATCATCAGGCCGCCGAAAAAGACAAGGGGCGCCGCCGTTGACCCAGCTTTGACCAACGGCACGATGGCACTCCGCGCTTCGAGCGGGAGGTAATCTTCGGCGTCTTGAATGGCGTGACCGGCCTCATGCGCCGCAATACCCGCCGCCGCAACGGACCGGATGCCAAACACCGCTTCGCTCAGGCGCAGCACTTTCGCCCGGGGATCGTAGTGATCGCTGAGCACTCCCTTTGCTGGCGCAACACCAACCTCATGCAACCCTCGCGCATCCAGAATGGCTCGCGCCACCTGCGCACCCGTCAAACCCCGGCGCAAAGGCACGCGCGAAAACTTCGAGACATTTGATTTCACCCACGACTGGGCAAGCCCCCCAAGCAACATGCCCGGCAGAATGAGCAACCAGATTAGACTATCTCCAAACATCCGCGCACTCCCACACCAACGCTTGGAAGGGTGGCAGAAATGCGCGCCTCGTCAAGCGAACGGCTACGACCAACGCGCCTAACGCATCACATGGACGGAACAGGGCGCATGACGAACGACACGCGCTGCCGTGCTCCCCAGCAGATAGTCGACAAGTTCTGGTTTGTGGGAGGCAATCACAATGCAATCGACACCTTCGCTCTCGGCAAAACTGTTGATTTCATTTGCCGGATGACCGTGGAGCACTTTTGTCTGCGTCGCGTCTCGATCCGTCACAAAGGCTTGCAGGTCCGTCAGCGTTTTTTCCCCCGCTTTGATGTGAAGATCAGGCAGACTTGCCGCCATCACGACATAGCTTGGCACCGGTTCGATCACGGTCAGCGCAATCACTTCCGCCGTCTCATCGGCACGGAGCGCGTAGGCCATGTCAAGCGCAGCCGCGTGCCTGTCCTGGTGGCTCGGCTCAATGGGAACTAGGATTTTTCGATACATCTTTCCCTCCACATTAGTCCCGGGGGATGTAGCCCAATTCCGGGCGCCGCGCTCTGATCTGCATCAAGTCTGGAGTAGATGGTAGCTGACGCACACCTGCCGAGACGCCGTGTTGAAAAGGCCGTAATGACCGGCACAGTTGAATTTGAAACGCGGGTGCGCTTAAGCGCTGACACCTGGTTGCTTCAAAAGCTGCACGCCATTTATCTTCCAACCATCCGCTGTCTCGATCATTTGATAGTCGAGCACATGGGTGCGGCCGGCCTGATCGCGTATCATGACTTTTTGCCAGAGGTTGCCCGCGACATCCCGAAGCTCAAGATACTCGACATCGCCGGGCCGCCAGACCATCGGATAACCGTTTCGGACCATCTGGCCAAAACGCTCGGACGAACCAAACATCCCTTGAATATTGGGCGACGCGTAGGTGAATGCTTCGGCAAAATCGTCTTTGAGGAACGCGTCAATCTGCGCCGTAATGGTGCCTTCGATCCCGGAGTTCGGCGGGAGCGCTTCTTCGGCAGAGGCCACGCTCAGCCAAAGTGAACTCACCAAAATTCCAAATGTCAGCCGAAGAAATTTCATCACGCGTCCTCCTCTGTTTGAAGAGTATACGTGCTCTCAGCCCGATCAGTTCATGTTTTTCCGAAGATCAGCGTAGCGCGACGACGTACGCATCCTGAACGCTATAGGCATCAAGCATGCCAACGCCAGCATATCCACCACCCAGCGTTACCGCTGCAATCCAAAAGACGACCACTCTTAAAGCAAGCTTCATACCTAACCCTCCGTTAACGGTAGGATGCTTGTTCAAACCGGCGGAAAAGAGGCGAAGTCTGACAACGTCCAAGGCATGTTTGCGATCATCACCGCCTAAAGATAACAATGACGCCAGATGCTTACGGATTGTCGCCTAAGTCGTTAACCAAGCTGTCCGTTCAGCCCCTTATCGATCAACGCCACCGACTCCTCGATACCGTAGAGCGCGATAAACCCGCCAAAACGCGGCCCCTGGCTTGCGCCGAGCAACACTTCATACAGCGCCTTGAACCAATCTCGCAGCGGTTCGAACCCATGGTCCTTGCCGACAGCGAACACCATGGATTGAAGCTCTTCGGCGTCGGGCGCACCATCCCAGGCTTCCAGACGCGCCTTCAAGTCCACGAAGGCCGTACGCTCCTGATCGCTTGGCGCGCGAAACACACGCTCGGGCGCCACAAAGTCTTGAAAGTACCGCACAGCGAACCCGGCCGCCGCATCCAAATCAGGATGCGTCTCTGGCGTCGCTTCCGCCGCATAGCGGCGGATAAAGCCCCAGAGCGCGCCCTTATCTTCTGCACCGCTCACACTGGCGAGGTTCAGCAACATCGCAAAGGGCACCACCATCCGCGACTGCGGCACATCCCCGTTGTGAATGTGAAAAACCGGGTTCGCTGCCTTCTGGGCGTCATCCTGCGCCGGATAGGCCCGCAACTGCTGGTGATACTCATCGACCGCCCGCGGGATCACATCGAAGAACATCCGCTTCGCCGTCTTCGGCTTTTGATACATGAAATAGGACAGGCTTTCGGTCGACGCATAGCTCAGCCATTCGTCGATGCTGATGCCATTCCCGGACGACTTGGATATCTTCTGTCCTTTGTCATCGAGAAACAGCTCGTAACTGAAATGCTCCGGCGGACGTTCACCCAAGGTCCGACAGATAGCATCGTATATCTTCTCGTTGGTGGCGTGCTCTTTCCCGTACATCTCGAAATCAACGCCCAGCGCCGCCCAGCGCGCACCGAAATCCGGTTTCCACTGCAGCTTCACATGCCCGCCCGTTACCGGCAGCGTCCATTCGCGCCCGTCTTCGTCGTCAAACGTCACCTCCCCTTTCGAAGCATCCACATGCTTCATCGGAACATAGAGGACACGCCCTGTTTCGGGATGGAGGGGCAGAAATATCGAATAGGTCTCCGCCCGCTCCTCGCGCAGCGACTTCAACATGATCTTCATCAGATCGTCATAGCGCTCAGCACAGCGCAGCAAGATCTCGTCGAATTGCCCCGACTTGTAAAAACTGCGCGCCGAGTAAAACTCGTAATCGAAACCAAAGGTATCGAGGAAACGCTTCAGCATTTCGTTGTTGTGGTCGCCAAAACTCTCGCTGGTGCCAAAAGGGTCCGGCACGCTCGTGAGCGGCATTTGCAAATATTCGGCCAGCTTTTCCTGGTTCGGCACATTGCCGGGCACCTTGCGCATGCCGTCAAGATCGTCGGAGAAACAAATCAGCTTCGTCGGGATATCTGATATCACCTCAAACGCGCGCCGCACCATGGTCGTCCGCAGGACTTCCCCGAACGTGCCGATATGCGGCAACCCCGACGGACCGTATCCCGTCTCAAAAAGCACATAGCCCTTTTCCGGTGCGCCCTTCTCATACCGTTTCAGCAAACGCCGCGCCTCTTCGAACGGCCAGGCCTTCGAGGTCATTGCAGCGTCGCGAAATGCGGTCATTGGTCCACTCCACCATGAAAGAGGACCGTCTCCTATTGCGGGCGCGCACGCGCGTCAATAAATTTGACGCAACACCCGAAAAGGATACCAGCCTTGTCCCTAACCGCAGCTGAATTCACGCCCGAAGACGCCTTGATCGCCGTCATGATCTCTATCTCGGCATCTGATGAGAACATGCGCACGTCAGAACTCCTCTCCATCGAGCGCATGGTAAACCACCTGCCGGTTTTCAAAGACTACCGGCTTGATCGCATCTCCGACGTGGCAAACGTCGTGTTTGACATCTTGGCGGAGGAAGATGGGCTCGACATGCTCTGGGTCACGGTGAAAAGCGCCCTACCCGAGCGCCTCTACGATACCGCCTATGCCATGGCCTGCGACGTGGCGGCGGCCGATGGCGCGGCGCGCGATGCCGAACTCGCGCTCTTGGAAGACATGCGCTACGAGCTGCAACTCGACCGCTTGTTGGCTGCAGCAATCGAGGTCGGCGCACGCGCACGGCACCGCATCCTGTGACACGCCTTCCAACCCGCTGACGCGAGCCTGCACTTCGCCGCCTTCCCACCGCGTGATTACCCCGCTTTTGCCTAATTTTTGATCTAGCGATTAAGAAAATCGGAGAATCAAGATGGCCGACCGGCGGAACCAACAGATCGACCTTTTGAACCATCAATCGGAGTGGGGCATGACCGTCTCGGAGGCGGCAGGCCGCAAGACTATTAGCAAACACATGCTCAAGATTGGGGCATATGTCCTTTTCGCGGCCGCATCTGTCCTTGCTATGCCCTTGATTGCAGGCGTCCTTTTCTTCCCGGAAGCGGAAGGCATGTATCTGGAAGCAGCGATCGTGGTCGCCGCACTGGTTCTGGCGATCGCTTTCAAACGGCACTCGGACAAAACGGAACGCAACTCCGTCCAAATCGACTACCGTGCGGCGGAACTGCGCCTTGGCACCCAGAAATCAGACGGCACCTTCGTGCGTGAAAAGGTCTTCTCCTTCCGCGATATCGAAAAAGTCCGCGCCGAGGATGGTGCCGGCAAAGATGGCCAGATCAGCATCCGCATCAAGGGCAACGATATCGCCATCAGCTTTAAGGGCGCAGATGCCGCAAGCATTCAAGGTCTCGCATCGCAGATCACAGCTGCGGCGGAAAGCGCACGCCTCGCCCCGATCCGCACCCGCATCCAAAGCAAGGCGCATGGGTTGGAAGCCAGCTTCCGCGAGATCAAATCCCGCGTCCAGTCCCGGATTGCTCACGCGTAACGGGCGGCCCAGTCGCGGATCAGCTCTTTTTGTAATTGGCGCGACCGGCGCGACCAGCTTCGCGCACCGGTCGGTCGCTCCCGCTCCGCCGGTGGAATGGCGTCCCGCCGTTCCGTATCTGCACTGAAAAATGCAAATGTCAGTGAGCGTTGCGGCGTTGCGACGTACCCGGCCAAGGAACTCACGAAGTTCAGCGTGCCTGTCTTGGCAAATACCGCCACATCCTTCGGGGCGGGACGGGCCTTGTCGAGCGACAGGTTCACCGATTTCATCATCGACCGGACAGCCGTCATTTTGGACAAAAAGCGCGCCATATCTTCCGGTGTGATCGCACTGTCGTAGTTTAAACCGGAATGATCCTTGAACGCGGCCCGTCCGGCACCGTGGCTGCGAGCGAATTGCGCCATCTGGCTGGCCGAGACATCCAGCGACCCCACCGGACCCTCCGAAACACTCGCGGCAAGGCCAGCGACCTCTGCCGTCAAATTGGTCGAATACTTCATCATGCCCTGCAAAATGGGACGCAGCGCGCCGCTTTCTATTTCGGCAATGACGGTCCCTTCGGGACGGTTTGTCTGAAGTTCCGCTGGGCGCAGCACAATGCCATTGGAGCGCGCCAATGTGCGGAACACATCTGCCGCATAGATCGCCGGGAAGCGCACGGGCAGCCAGCGCGCGCCCTCTTTGCCCAATGCACGCCGCGCGACTGACCAGTTGTCACGCGCGGCACTGGACCAATGGTCAAAAACAGGGGCGCGTCGATCCACGACTGACATTGTCGACACGCTGGTCGACGGGCGAAACTTCAATGCGCGGGCTTGCAGCGTGATTTCGTAATCGTCCTTATTCTTCTTCCACTCGAAATGGACCCGATTAAAATTCAGGTTCAGCCCGCCATAAGACGGGTTATAGGCCACGTGTTCGGGCTGGTAGCGATCAATCCGATCCCCGCGCGGCAAGGCGCTCGCATAGACTTTGAACGCGCCGGTTACCTCGCGCACACCGGCTTCGCGCAATTGAACGGCAAGTTCTGCCAGCGCATCCGTGTCCAGCGTAGGATCACCGCCGCCTTCGAGAATGAGGTCACCGTCCAGCTTACCCGCCCTGACTTGTCCAACGGCGCGCAGGCGCGTCTTGAACCTGTGGCCCAGCCCCAACCGATCCAGCGCATAAAGGGCAGTGACGGATTTCATGACCGAGGCAGGCGGCAAAAACGTGCTGCCGAGGCGCGCCTCAAGGAGCTCTCCGGACTGCGTGTCAACGACCGCAAACCCGACGTCACCACCAAGGTTTGCCTTGTTGATCAAGTATTCTGCTTGTGAAACCAGCTTCTTAGGAGCGGCAGGCACGGTTTCACCGCCCCGTGGGAGCGGGCGCAAGGACGTCTCCGGCGCACGGGACCACCCCATGCTGCCAGCACTCGCGACAAGTCCCCCCAGGACCACGCGCCGTGTCAGACCACTCGCCATGGCAGTCTTATCCAGCGCAACCGTTAAACACACAAGAACGCTTGGTACCGTGCTCGCCACATTGTGACCGCTGGGTCACCCTGAGCGCCAATCCCCGCGCGCCCGGATGGAGGTCGAAGACTGATCGCTCATGGGCACATTCACAAATACCCAGGCGGGAGCCGACATCCAACGTATGCGCATCGCTTCGCGCGCTTTCAGCTTGTAACGCCGGAAGACTTGCGCCGCCGGGCTGAGCCGTGCGGAAATGCGCTGACCGGGCCGCGCCATCACCCCGATCGGAATGGCGGCCATGATTTCACGCCAGTTGTCCCATTTGTGGAAATCGGCCAGGTTATCCGCCCCCATCAGCCAGACAAACTGCACACCTGGATACCGCGCCTGAAGCTGTCGCAACGTGGCATAGGTATAACGCGTGCCCAATCGCGCCTCCAAATCGGTAATCTGAACACGGGGATGGCGCATCACTGCTTCGGCCCGCGCGATCCGGTCCTTCATCGGGGCAGGCCCTCGCGCCTTCAACGGGTTGCCAGGGGACACCAGCCACCAGACCTCATCAAGGCCAAACCGTTTCAGCGCCTCGCGCGTGATATGGGCATGCCCGTCATGCGCCGGATCGAAAGATCCGCCGAGCAACCCGATACACATGCCAGGTTTCGCCGGGGGAAATCCTTGCCACATGGCCGCATGTGGTGTCCTGTCGTGCCTCGAATGTCCAGACCGGCCGTTTGACAGGCAACGGTCAACGCGGCACTCTTTGCCCATGGCCAGCTATGATGGAAAGAAGATCGGCGCGCTTCACCGCCACCTCCACTCCCATTTGCCGCCCGACCCCGCTCTGCGCGTGAAGGCGCTTGAAAGCCTCGCGGTTGAAAAGGGACTGGTGGCCCAGGAAACGATTGACGCCTGGGTGGAAATGTATGCCGAGAAAGTCGGCCCGATGCGCGGCGCTCAAGTGGTGGCCCGCAGTTGGACGAACCCGACCTTTCGCGAGCGCCTTCTCAGGGACGCTGGCCAAGCGATCAAAGAGTTCGGCTATGAAGGCCACGCAACCGAACACCTGAAAGCCGTCGAAAACACCCGTGATCAGCACAACCTCGTCGTTTGCACGCTATGCTCGTGTTACCCCTTTGCCGTGCTCGGAATGTCCCCCGCCTGGTATCGCTCGGCCGCCTACCGGGCCCGCGCCGTGAAGGAACCGCGCGCCGTGCTGGCGGAGTTTGGCGTTTCCATGCCCGACGATATCCGCATCCGCGTCTGGGACAGCACAGCGGAGCTGCGCTACCTCGTCATCCCCGAACGACCGGCAGGCACAGAGGGCTGGTCGGAGGCGCAACTTGCCGCCATCGTCACGCGCGACAGCATGATTGGCACCGACCGCACCCTGCGGGCGACATAATGGATGGCCCCCACGATATCGGCGGCAAAGAAGGCTACGGCGCGATCGAGATCGACAGCCCACCCTTTCGCGAGGTGTGGGAGGCAAGGCAATGGGCGCTGTCCAAAAATGTGCCCCTGCCGGGAGGGACGATTGATTGGTGGCGCCACGGGATCGAAAACATGGACCCCGCCACCTATGCCAGCCAACCCTATTTTGGCAAATGGTGCCTCAATGAAATCGCCCACCGGATCGATCAAGGGGTGTTCACGCTGCAGGAAATCCTCTCCGCAACCCCGGCCACCCGCATTGACCCACCAGCCGCCCCGCTTGATGACGACGGAGTTCTCGAGCGGCTCCGCACCAACAACCGGGATTTCCGTGTCGACATGCAACAAGCACCTGCCTTCGCGTTGGGAGACACCATCCGCACCCGCGCCACCCCCGTCCCCGGCCACACGCGCCTGCCAGCCTATGCGCGCGGCCATGTGGGGACAATCATTGCCCAGCACGGCGGACATCTTTACGCCGATGCGGGCGCGCGGGGCGAACATATCGGCGCCCATCTCTACACGGTTGAGTTCACCGCGCGCGAACTTTGGGACAAGGACGATCCGGACACCATCTGTCTCGACCTCTGGGAACCTTACCTTGAAGCAACCTGAGGACCCGTTGTCCCCACCCGACGGACGGTTTTCCGAGCCATGGCACGCAACGGTCCTGGCCATGGCGACTGCCATGATCCGGGAAGGTCACTTCGACCAAACCGCTTGGGCGGCAACCTTAGGCAACGCCTTGAGCGAGGCGGAAACGGAAGGCGCGCCCGACACCGAGGACACGTATTTCAAGGCGGCTCTTCACGCCCTCGAAACGCTGTCAGAAGCCGCAGGCATCCCCGGCGCGGAACGCACGAAACGCAAATCCGATTGGGAAGCCGCCTATCGGCGCACACCCCACGGCGAACCGGTTCTGTTGCGCGACGACTAGTGCTGTTTCAGTGCGGCCACGCTTTGGGAGGAACTCTTTTCGCCCGCGATTGAACGGCGTGGCTCCTGAGTGACAGCATCCCGCCGTTTCTCGGAGTTTGACGCAGAGCTCAAAAAAGCCGTTATGAACACTTTGGCAGCCGGTGCCAGAGGTGGCCAATTGGGAAAGTGGGTATTTGGCCCTGAAGCAGTGCTGGCATCAACCGCAGCATCGGCATTCGCAGGCTTTTCAACGGCAATCAAGATTGCGCCCGACGTGCGACGCTCGTTGGTGGCGAATGCCAACTTTCCTTACGCGGTTGTCCCGAAGCTCCAATTCTCCGACTGAACTCTTCTGTTTCAAAAGGAGTTGCGCCGACTACGTCGTCGCGCTGGCAAGGGGCTTTGCCCCTCTTGGCCTACGGCCAATTCACCCCAGGATATTTCCACCAGAAAGAAGAACAGAAGCGCCAGCAACACAGGCGCCTCTGCCGAAGGATCTTGTCCTTCTTCCTGGGCGGTCATCGGCGTCCCCGCCTGTACCGCGCTGACCATTTGAGACAGTTTGTCTTTCTATTTGGTTGAAAGCGTCCGGCCCTTAACTTGAAACATCGTACATCACGTTTCACGTTCGACCGAAGGGAGGGACCGCGAACAATCGGTTCAAATTTAAAGCCGGATGCTCCGGACATCCCATGGGGCGGGCGAAGGAGCGGGGGCAGCGCGCCTAATCACCACATCCAAAACGGTATCGTTGTCGGACCCATGTCATACGGGCAATTGCACCCTCAGTAATCAGGCGCTAAACGGCAGGACGTCAAACTCGGAGGATGCACCCCATGGCTGCCTATCAATATGTCTACCACATGGACGGCGTCTCCAAGACTTACCCCGGGGGCAAGAAGTGTTTTGAAAACATCCGCTTGAGCTTTCTGCCGGGCGTTAAGATCGGTGTCGTCGGCGTTAACGGCGCGGGTAAATCCACGCTGATGCGCATCATGGCCGGGCTCGATCAGGACTTCTCCGGTGAGGCTTGGGCGGCAGAAGGCGCCAAAGTCGGCTACCTGCCCCAGGAACCTGCCTTGGATGAAAGTCTCAATGTCCGCGACAATGTCATGCTGGGGGTTGCCGAGAAAAAGGCCAAGCTCGACCGGTTCAATGAGCTTGCGATGAATTATTCGGACGAAACCGCCGATGAGATGGCGCAGCTTCAGGACGAGATCGACAGTCACAACCTTTGGGATCTCGACGCTCAGATCGACGTCGCCATGGAGGCGTTGCGCTGTCCGCCCGATGAGGCCGATGTTGCGACGCTCTCAGGCGGCGAACGCCGCCGTGTGGCACTTTGCAAGCTCCTCCTCGAAGCGCCGGACATGCTGCTCCTCGACGAGCCGACCAACCACCTCGACGCCGAAACCATCGCCTGGCTGCAACAGCATCTGATCGACTACAAAGGGACCATCCTGATCGTCACCCACGATCGGTACTTCCTCGATGATATCACCGGCTGGATCCTCGAACTGGACCGCGGTCGCGGCATCCCCTACGAGGGGAACTACTCCGCCTGGCTCGAACAGAAAGCCGAACGGCTCGAACAGGAGGCCCGCGAGGACAAGGCCAAGCAGCGCACCCTCGAACGCGAACTCGACTGGATCCGCCAAGGCGCCAAAGCCCGCCAGTCCAAGCAAAAGGCCCGGATCGACCGCTACGAAGAGCTCGCAGGCCAGTCCGAACGCGAGAAACTCTCCCGCGCCCAGATCATCATCCCCAACGGCCCGCGCCTTGGCTCCAAAGTCATTGACGTCACCGACCTCAAGAAGGCGATGGGCGACAAGCTCCTGATCGAGGACCTCGACTTCAACCTCCCCCCGGGCGGCATCGTTGGCGTCATCGGTCCGAACGGCGCCGGTAAATCCACGCTTTTCCGCATGCTCACGCGGCAGGAGACCCCCGACGCCGGGGACATCAGCTACGGTGACACCGTGGACCTCGCCTATGTCGACCAGTCCCGCGACGCGCTCGACCCGGACAAAACCGTGTGGGAGGAGATTAGCGATGGCGGCGAGATCATCCAGTTGGGCGACGCGCAGATGAACAGCCGCGCCTACTGCTCGGCCTTCAACTTCAAGGGCGGCGACCAACAGAAGAAGGTCGGCCTCCTCTCAGGCGGCGAACGCAACCGCGTCCACATGGCCAAGCTGCTGAAATCGGGCGGCAACGTCCTCCTCCTCGACGAACCGACCAACGACCTCGACGTCGAAACCCTCCGCGCCCTCGAAGACGCCATCGAGGCCTTCGCCGGTTGCGCCGTCATCATCAGCCACGACCGCTTCTTCCTCGACCGCCTCTGCACCCACATCCTCGCCTTCGAAGGCGAAGCCCATGTCGAATGGTTCGAGGGCAATTTTGAGGATTACGAGGAAGATAAGAAGCGGAGATTAGGCCCCGACGCGTTGGAGCCAAAGCGGATCAAGCATAAGAAATTCACGAGGTAAGATTCGGATAGTCAACTCAAACAGAAGGCGTTTCTTTGAGCTGCTTAATTGCCTCCAGCAGTCGAATTGTAGCGTCACCATCTAGAGTTTCTGAATTGTATCGAACTTCATAAAGGCCCTGCAAATTCGAGGGGAGAGTTACACCTTGCTTCACCAACAAGATGAAGCGACGGCCAAACAATGCCATGGCCGCTCCAATCTCAATGAGAACATTCGGATTTAGCATGACGTGCTCATTAGCATCAGCATCTAAAAGCTTCATTTCACTTTCGACGTGAATGATTGCAGCACCACACGCTCTCATATCATTCATTACTTTGTCGGGCACAGGTTGTGAAACTGATTGCTTTTCCACAGACACAACTGCCTCGAGCTCTCCAAACGCCAAGAGCTTCTTAATTGGTTCTACAAATCCTCGGTTCTTTCCGTGCGTGATGAAGACCTTTCTCAGTTTATCTTGGCTCGCAGCCTCCCCCGGGTTTTCGCGCGCATTCGTTGGCGCAACATCAACGACGCTATCTTCATCCGTTTCTTCCTGCGCTGCCTGAAACGACAAACTTTCAGTCGCTTCCATTGGCTTAGATCTGTTCGATAAATTCACATATCTTTTGCCTTTTATTTCGCTCAGAAGACCGAGGCTCTGAGCACCAGACATTATCATCTCAAGCGTTGCCTCACTTCTTTCGCTAGGGACCCCCATCGAGGAGAGAACATTCTGAGCGATGTCGTCTCGTGGAATAGGGCTACCGTCGTACTTCTCGACAAAGTCTCTAACTATTCGCGGCTTTAGAAACGCTTCAACTTTTGCAGCATGATCTGCACCCTCCTCCAACGGAGAATGGATCGTCTTTGCCAATTCTGTCAGCGAAATCTCGGCAGCATTGTAGCCCCCGTCAGTCAGGCCGTAGGCTATGGAAGCTCCTGTAAGCATTTTGAATAGGCTAGATGTCGGACTGATGTCCAAAGCGACAGCAACATCCAATGGCTTTGTTGGAGCAGACCCATAATTCTCGACAATAGCGGCACTTATTCTCAAAGCATCACTTAGCTTATGAGCTGGCACGTCAGACTGGCTAATGCGTGTTCGTTTCGAAGCCTCTTTCGGCATTTTGGCGGGCATATCATCCTTTTTTGCTCGCGGCATGCGGGTGTCCTCAACTACGGCATAACCTTAAGTTCATAGAACACTACATCTTCCGTCTATCGTTAACAACCTCACAACCAATAGAGGGACGCGCCCGAACCTGGGTGGGCACATGCTCCCTTACCCGAGCGCACAACACCGTCACGCTGCAAACCGACCGCACGGCGCGGAACGGCCAAACTGCGCCCTCCCGGGGGGAGGGTCGGGCGCGGCCCGGCAAGCCGGGCCATCCCGGATCGAATGAAGCACGACATTTGAAACACCCGTAGGGTGGGGTTTCACCCCACCAACCCGACCCCAACCCACATCCCCACCGCAAACACCGTATGCGCCACCAGCCCCATCGCCCGCACCTTCCAAGGCGACGGCGTCCGGGACGCCGCCCAGCCCAGCCCCATGCCCGGCTGCAACAGGAACCACCCCGCCGCGATGGTCACAATCGAAAACGCCCAAAGCGGCAGAAACGTCGGCTCCGAAACCCAACCCGGCCCCGCCAGCAACACGAACACCACGCCGTACAAAACCCCTACCCCGTAATGCAGCGCCCAGCCCAACCCAAGCTCTCCCGCCACAGGTTCCGCCGCGCCGACATCATCGTGAAACACCTGTCCGCGCAGCACATGCCCCAGCCAGCGCCCCGGCATCGCCCAGTTGGGCTTCGGCTGACCCATCAGCGACAGCACCCAGGCCCAGACATCCATCGCCACCGTGCCCGCGACACCCATCAAAATACCCGTAACAATCATGCCCGCCCCTCGCTTTTGCGGCAGGCTAGCCCAGAACGCCCGCTTGCCACAAACCCCGAAGGCGCGTTAGCGTCTCATCATTGTATCAAGGGGGGACCATTCCATGCACCGTTTCGCACTTATCCTGACAGCCACGCTTCTTGCCACGCCCGCGATTGCCGAGTGGAACCAGATCGATAGCAAGGCCGAGTTTCAGGAGCTCGTCATCAACAAGAATTTCGTCCATCAGGAAACCAAGGCCTGGTTCCGGTTCAACTCGAACGGTCAGCTTACGGGCGGTGCCCGGGGGGAGAAGCTTACCGGCAAGTGGCGCTGGAGCGGCGGGCAGGCCTGCTACACCCGCAAGCTCGGGAAGCAGAGCTTTCCGCGCGATTGCGTGACCCTTTGGGTCGATGGCAAGAAAGGCGTGACAAAACGCAAAAGCGATGGTCGGCAGGTGGCTTACGTCATTCAGTAGCGCCTGGCGTCGGTCGCGCGGCCTGCCTCATGGTTTCGGCGCGGGTTTGGCAAACCCGGCCCGCCCGTCTTCCACGCCGCGCTGATACGCCCAATCCTTGGCAAGCTCGCGCCGTTGCACCTCGATCCAGTCTTCGGGGTCTGGCACACGGCGCTCGGAGCGTGTGATCTCCAGGGCTTCGAGGAAGCCAAGTTCGATCTCTTTCAGCTCAGCCATCTTCATTTGCACCCAGGTCTCGAGGATGCGGTTGATCCGCGCCTGATAGCCTGTCCCCATGGCGCGAAAGCACTTGACGACGGCGCGGTCGAGGTAGAGCGTGATCTTCTCCTTCGGGGCGACGACATCGACATCCATCTCGATCATGTGCCAGGCGTCCGGTACTTCGCGGCGCACCTGCTCCATCACCGACATATCAAACCCGCGGCCCGCATCGAAGATGAGACGCATCAGGCGCTCTTCCGCGAGGCGTTTCGTCTTCGGACCTTTGGCGGTGGTGTAGGGCATGGGCAAAGGATGGCGCGGGCGGGTTAAGACCCCGGAAACGGCGCGCACGTTGGCACCGACGTGATACCGACACAAAACTGTCGTTAAACCGCAGCTGGGATCTCCTTGATTACAGGGGACAAAGGGCTTATTTACTATGGCGCTACCTTCTACCTCGACCCTGTCTCCCTCACCGGCCTCAGTCTCGACCTAGACGCTCTGGCCGACCCGTTGCTATTCCGCGAACGGATTGATTTTATTGGGAGATCCCACATGCCTAATGGCACAGTAAAGTGGTTCAACACCACCAAAGGTTACGGCTTTATCGCACCCGATGAGGGCGGCAAGGACGTTTTCGTTCACATTTCCGCCGTCGAGCGTTCCGGCCTCACCGGCCTCGCCGACAACCAAAAAGTCACCTACGAACTCGCCGCCGGCCGCGACGGCCGCGAGAGCGCGGAGAACATTTCTCTGGTTTAAAATCAACGCGTTGCGCCCGGCACCCCGGGCGCTCTGCCTCCTTGCGCCGTACACACTTTTGGTCACAGGCGCGTAAGGTATGTTGAGCGTGGTTTGCGTCGCCCCATGTCTTTTCCATGAAAGGAGAAGACCTATGACGCAGCCTAATAACCCTCCACCCCCGAAAACGCCGTGGACCTTCGACGACTGGGCCATGATCTGAGATTGCGCATTACCGCAGAGCAGCGCATGAAGGGCCATGGCCGAACCTCAGCCGCCTTTAACTGCCATTCGTCAGTCCCGACCTAGCCGCGCGATCTTTTGGATGATTGTGACAGGGGTCCTGTTTGTCGCAGTAACGGCGACCGTCAAACACGGAGCACAGGACTTACCCGCTGCTGAGAGTGCTTTTTTGCGATATATACTCGGCATCTTTTTTCTGATCCCGATGCTGAAGCCACTGCGCAACGCACATCTTACGATGCGACAGAAGAAGCTTTTCTGGCTCAGAGGGTTCGCACACAGCATTGCCATCATCCTCTGGTTTTACGCGATGACGCGTATCACGATCGCTGAAGTTACGGCGATGAACTACATGACCCCAATTTATATCACTATTGGAGCTGCTCTTTTTCTCGGCGAGCGCCTGGCAAGCCGTCGCCTCTTTGCCATCGCGGCCGGTTTCGTCGGCGCGCTGATTATCCTTCGCCCCGGATTTCGCGAACTGACGGATGGCCATATCGCGATGATCGGGGCCGCCATGTTCTTTGCAGTCAGTTATCTCACGGCGAAACGCATGGCCGACGAAGTCTCCGCGACGGTTGTTGTTGCTATGCTATCCATTACGGTGACCA
Organism: Pseudomonadota bacterium; assembly: GCA_039024895.1. GTDB lineage: Bacteria > Pseudomonadota > Alphaproteobacteria > Rhodobacterales > Rhodobacteraceae > JAJDOD01. Next base: position 30,474 of record JBCCPJ010000011.1, read on the forward strand.
TCTGCCTTTTTCCGTTTGCCGCGGCTGTTTGGGTGACGCCAACAGGGTCTCAAATATTCTGGATGTTCGTTGTGGCCTGCTTCGCAACGGCAGGACACTACACCATGACGCTGGCATTCGCGGAGGCGCCGGTATCCGTGACGCAACCTGTCGTGTTTTTGCAACTGGTCTGGTCCGTTCTGACCGGTGCGGTACTTTTTGCAGAGCCTGCAGACATATGGGTCGTTTTGGGGGGAGCGGTTATCGTCGGATCGACGACATTCATTGCAATTCGTGAGGCGATGTTGCGTCGAAACGCAGAAGGAAAACGAACATGATCGATCTTTACACCTGGGCAACACCAAATGGTCGTAAGGTCTCCATTGCGCTAGAAGAAATGCAGTTGCCTTACGAAGTTCAAAGCATCGATATTGGGAAAGACCAACAGTTCGATCCTGCCTTTCTTGCCATTTCTCCCAACAATAAGATACCGGCGATCCATGATCGCGATACTGGCACAAGCTTGATGGAGTCCGGTGCGATCCTGCTTTGGCTTGCCGAGAAACGCGGAAAGTTCCTGCCGGACGGCACCCGTTGGGAAGCCATGGAATGGCTGATGTGGCAGATGGCAGGTTTTGGTCCGATGCTGGGCCAAGCACATCATTTTCTGAAGTTTAAGAAGGGGACGTCGGAATACGCTGAGCTTCGCTACGGCGCGGAAGCGCGGCGGCTCTATGGTGTCTTGGATGTCAGACTGAAGGATCGCGGCTATATCGCCGGCTCATATTCAATCGTCGACATGGCGACCTGGCCCTGGGTTAGCCGATTTGAGTGGCAACAGATTGATCTTTCAGAGTTTCCTAACGTGCGCGACTGGTATTTACGGATTGCTGATCGAGCCGCCGTGCAGCGTGGATACGACGTGCCACACGTCACAACGCCCATCCCAATGCCCTAGTGCCTGCTATTCGGTAAACTTTTGCCCTGATTTTGCCGGGATTGTTTGCAAATCCTAAGCATATATCTGGAGAACAACCGACATGAGCAGTCCGATGGGTGGTACTGGTCCCTCGCGATCCTTTGAGAGCCGAGTAAACCGCGTAGCCGATGCCCGCGAAACTGACGGCGTGCGTAAGGAAGTGTCGGTGCTCCCGGATTGGAAGCGCGAAGTTTCTCGAAAACTCGGCATCCCGATTGCCATGCTCTTTGGGGCAATTGCCGTGTTGGCGGTTCGGATCGCGCAGTACCACATCAATGGTGTGGCGTTACTAAGCGACGCGCCGGATACCACCATGGCGGTTGAGGCAGGTGTCGTTATTCTACTCAGTGTTATCGTTATGCTGATGATGCCCGCGACATCAGCTTTTGCGAAGCTTGGCTATCTTGTTGGTGTCGCCATTTGCCTCGTCACAATGCACAACGCCGTTCACATCGTGCCAGAGGCGTTTTCCTTGGCGTTCTCGAGCGAATGGTCAAATCAGATTACGGCCATGACGCAGCCGAACTCGGTTCTGTTTAGAGGTGAGTCGATCCCATTGTTGCCCGAAATCGCACAAACGCAGGACCGAACCAAACCAACTGTGCTGCGCCTAAACTGATTATTTCAAACGCTTGACGACTTCTTTCGTGAGCGCTTCGATCTCATCCGTCCACGTGCCTTTTCCACGTTCCTGAACGCCTTTGCCGACGCCCATCGTTTCGGGGAATGCAACACGGTGACCGAGCGTCGTTTTAGCGCGCTTGACGCCGAGTTTTTTAAGGCTCTTGTCGACGTCCTCAGCGACCCTTGTTCCAGCCTTTGCGCGGTTCAACACGACCAGCACTTCCGCGCCCTCACGCTGCGCCATATCCAACACGCCTTCGGTGGCCCAAACATCGACTTGACTGGCGGACACGGGAACGATCACCAGGTCGCTTTCTCGGATTGCCGGCTTCAGATCGCTGTCGATTTTCGGCGGCGTGTCCACGAAAACGTAATCAGCCTCACTTCGCAGCTTGTCGCACTCGTAGCTCACCCCCCAGGCGCTTGCCGTCGAGAAGCCCATATCGGGCTCGCCGCGCTCGCGACGGGTCATGAACCAGCGGCCGAGCGAGCCTTGAGGATCAGTATCGAGCAACGAGACTTTCTTGCCCATACGCGCAAGCGCAACAGCTAGGTTGGCCGCAATCGTTGTTTTCCCGGCGCCGCCCTTTTGTTGCGCGACGGTGATGATCTTTCCTGCCATTGTGCCCTCCAGCCCCTAATGCTGCGCTGCAGCGTAAATCACCGAAGCTGGTGTTGCAATGGGACAGTCAGGCCTCAGTCCAGTCCACGTCATCGGCCTTTTCAACAATCAATGCACCCTCTTCATACGGCACCGCCAAAGCACTCGCTTCCGCCTCACTCCCCGTAAGCCAGCGCGGCACGTCCGACGCCGACAGCAAAACACCCATGCGATGGTGGATCTCCCGTACTTGGGCAGATGGCTCGCAGGTCACAGTCGCAACCTGCGGCACTTCCTTGTCGCCCGGTGCGACCCAAACATCTGTGATCGCAGCAAAAAACAGAAGTGCGCCGGATTTGCTTCTCAGTCGCCACGCTTGTTTACGCCGCACCGCACCTGTCCACTCATACCAACCATCTGCGGGAACAACGGCCCGCCCAACATTCGCAAATGCAGATTTGTCAAATACCGTCTCAGATCGCGCATTTATGATCGTTTCCATCACGGGTCGGCCCCGTGCGTTGACCCGCCCCACCGGGATCATACCCCAACGCATCGGAGAGATTCCGCCGCTCTGCACGACAGCGACTTCCTGACCGGGGGCAATGTTTAAGCGCGGGGCGGCAACCCCTATCTGGTTTTCGACGTTCAGCTGCGAGGCAATCTCGTCCATTGGCGTCGTCAGAAAAAGGCGGCCCGGCATCAGCTTTTTAAGTTCCGCGCGAAAAGTCGAAAAAGCCCATTCAATTTCTCCACCGCCGCCATCACTTCGATCTCGACTTTAAATTCGGGCTTTGTGAAACCGCCAACAATCATCAGTGTCGAGGCCGGCAGATGGTCCACACCTGTCAACCAACGGTCACGCGCGGCCATGTAGCCCTGCATATGGGCGCGATCAGTCACATAGGCGTTTATGCGCACAACGTCGCTCTTCGTTCCTCCCTCCTCCGCCAAGATCGCGTCAATGTTTGCGAAACAGATATCCGCTTGTTCGCCCACGTCTTCTGGGATTGTGCCATCCTTTGCCATACCCAACTGCCCGCTTGTCATAACAACGCAGCGAGACATCGCATCAAATGAGATGCCGTGCGAATAGCGCGCAAAAGGCGCGGCGAGACTGGTAGGGATGAGCGATTTCATTTGAGTTTTCCCCGGCTTTTGGTCTTGAAAGTGGCGGGAGGAAGTTAGCCTCGCAAGGCAAAAATATGCCGATTTTTCGTGCGAATCGATGGGATGTGTCACATTCTTGTGCAAATGCCAATCCAAACCAGCGGCAAGCCTGTTGTGAATTGGTGTCGGCCAAACACATCGCCTTAGCTCTGGCGAAGATATAAAAGGAGGTGAGGGGATGCCCCATAAGGCTAGTATCGCTGTTGCTGTTGCGGCAACCATCGTGGCCACAGCCGCGCAAGCGGATGGTCATCTAACAGAAGTCAAGTTCGGGACCAATTGGGTTGCTCAAGCCGAGCACGGTGGCTTCTACCAATCTGTCGCCGACGGAACCTACGAAGAATGCGGATTGTCTGTCGAAATCCTGCCCGGCGGCCCGCAAGTAAACAACCGCGCACTGATGTTGGCGGGGCGCATTGACTTCCATATGGGCGGCGACCTTCTTCAGGCGTTCTCCGCTGTAAAAGAAGGTGTGCCGGTCGTTTCTGTCGCGGCCATCTTTCAAAAGCACCCGCAGGTCATCGTGGCGCACCCCGGTGAGGCAGAGACCTGGGAAGACCTGAAGGACTTGAAGCTACTTATCGGCGACAACGGGTTCCAAAGCTATTACCAGTGGATGATTGCGGCACATGGTTTCACAGCGGAACAGCGGGAGCCTTACACGTTCAATCCGGCGCCCTTCCTCGCTGATACACGCATGGGCATGCAGGGCTACCTGTCATCGGAGCCATTCCTTGTAGAGAAAGAGGGTGGCTTCACGCCAAATGTATTTCTGATCGCAGACGCGGGCTATTCGACCTACGCGACCACAATCGAGACCATGCAGCAAACCATCGATGAGCGCCCCGAGGTGGTAAAGTGCTTCGTCGAAGGTTCGATCAAGGGATGGTACAACTATCTCTATGGTGACAACGCAGCAGCGAATGCGCTGATCCAGGAAGCCAACCCTGAAATGTCGTCCGACAAGATCGCCTACGCAATCGAGAAGATGCTGGAGAACGGCATCGTCGACAGTGGCGACGCCGAGACCATGGGTATCGGCGTGATCACTGACGAGAAGGTGACAGATTTCTACGCCAAGATGGTCGATGCTGGTGTCATTGAGGATACCATTGACCCGGCGACGGCTTACGACACCACTTGGGTCGGCCAGGGACTTGGCATGGAATTGAAAAACTAAGGCAGCTTGCCTTCGGCTCGGCGGAGCAGTCGTTTCGCCGAGCCTATCGCCCGGAGACCAGCATGACGCCCATCCGCGAGCGGACCCCGCTCCTCACGATGAGCCATATCGAGAAAACATTCTCGGGCGACGTGGTTGCGTTGCGCGATATGAACCTGTCCGTAAACAACGGCGACTTTATGTCTCTGCTCGGACCCTCGGGCTGCGGCAAGTCTACCGCGCTTCGTTTGATTTCTGGCCTGATGCACCCGACACGCGGAAAGATCGAATGGATCGGCGGGCAAGGCGCTGACGACCTTGGTGTAGTTTTCCAAGAACCGACGCTGATGCCTTGGGCTACTGTCGCACAGAATGTTTGGCTGCCATTTCGCCTGAAAGGTGTGGCTTACCGCGATGTCAAAGATGATATCCTGGAAGCCTTGAAGCTGGTCGGTTTGGAGAATTTCCAAACGGCCTATCCACGCGAGCTTTCGGGCGGCATGAAAATGCGCGTGTCCATCGCCCGAGCCATGGTAACCAAGCCGCGTCTCATTTTGATGGACGAGCCCTTCGCAGCACTGGACGAAATAACGCGTTTCAAACTCAACAATGACCTTTTGGACCTTAAGGCAACAATAGGCTGCACCGTGATCTTCGTCACCCACTCGGTTTTCGAAAGCGTTTTCTTGTCAGACCGGATCATTGTTATGGCCGCGAGGCCTGGTCGCGTGATCCACGAGTTGGAGGTCGACACGCCCTATCCACGACGCGAGGAATTCCGCACATCCGCAGAATACGCCGCCCATACACGGGCCGCCTCCGAAGCCCTTGGCGAAGCGATAGGTGAAGCGGCATGACCATTGCGGAGAATGCGCCACCCCCGGCAATCATAGATGAAGAGGAAGCGGTTCGCGCGCGAAGCGCCCGGATCAACCGGATTGCCAAATGGACCCTACCGAGCCTTGTCATGGTGCTCTCCATCGTGGCTTGGCACCTCTACGTAACGCTCAACGAAATCCCACATTACATCCTGCCCGGACCGCTCTTGGTGGCACAGTCTATTTTCAACGACTGGGAACTACTCTGGCCTGCGATGCTGACTACCACGCGGCTCACGGTATTGGCGTTGATCTTCGCCATCATTGGCGGCGTGGCCTTGGCTGTAGCGTTTACCCAGTCAAAATGGGCGGAGATGAGCTTTTTCCCCTACGCCGTTATTCTGCAGGTGACCCCTGTGGTTGCCATTGCGCCGCTTCTTCAAATCTATGTGGAGAGCGCGTTTGTTGCGGCACTCCTGTGTGCCTGGATCGTGGCTTTCTTCCCGATCCTGTCGAATACGACAATCGGATTGAAAAGCGCCGACCACAATCTCGAAGACCTTTTCACGATTTACGGGGCCACGCGGTGGCAACGTCTTCGCCTGCTGGCCGCCCCCTCCGCGCTTCCGTTTTTCCTCGGGGGTTTGAAGATTGCCGGTGGCTTGGCTCTCATTGGCGCCGTGGTTGCAGAGTTTGTTATTGGACGGGCCGGCACCGGTCTTGGCCTTGCCTCAACCCTGCTGGAAGCGTCCTACCGTTTCAATTTCGGGCGCCTCTACGCCGCACTCATTCTGATCTCAACGATGGGGATCGTGATCTTTGCAATCACCTCGCTGATAAGCCACTTGCTGCTGCGAAAGTGGCATGAAAGCGCATTGAAACGCGACTGATGAAAGGCTTCAAGGACATCCCCAAGGGGCACATAACACTCAAGAACGTCACCGTGCCCGGCTGTGTGATCGGCGCGGGCGACGATCTGGTTACAACAGATATTTCGATCGTGGACGGCACGATTACAGACGCGCCCGGCACACCGGTTGAGATGGCGCGGGCGATTGCGCTCCCCTGTTTGACGGACATGCATACGCATCTGGACAAGGGGCATATTTGGCCACGTGCCGCGAATCCGGACGGCACATTCATGGGCGCGCTGACAACGGTTGGGGCGGACCGGGGCGCGAACTGGAGCGCTGCTGACGTTGCAACGCGCATGGAATTTTCCCTGCAATGTGCCTTCGCCCATGGCACGAAAGCCATACGCACCCATATCGACTCGCTCGTGCCGCAGGATGCGATCTCGTGGCCCGTTCTGAGGGAGAAACGCGCAGCATGGGCGGGGCGCATTGAGCTACAGGCAGCGAGCCTGATTGGCTGCGACAGCCATGAGAGTATCAAAACGGGATATGCATCAACCGCTGATATTGTCGCCGAATATGGCGGATGCCTTGGCATGGTCACCTATCCGGTGCCGGACGTGAAACAACGGGTGACTGAGTTCTTTGAACTTGCAGGCAATCGCGATCTGGAAGTTGATTTTCACGCGGACGAAACGATGGACCCGACCAGCGAAACACTCCGTTGCATTGCGGAAACGGTTTTGGAACTCGGCTGGTCGCGCCCCGTTACAGTGGGGCATTGTTGTTCTTTGTCGATGCAAAAAGAAACGCGCGCCTTAGACACGCTTGATCTGGTGGCCAAGGCCGGTCTGAACATTGTGAGCTTGCCCATGTGCAACCTCTACCTTCAGGACCGGCACGCTGGGCGTACGCCGCGGGGGCGCGGCATTACGATTGTTCACGAAATGAAGTCGCGCGGCATCAATGTGAGCTTCGCGTCAGATAACACACGCGACCCGTTCTATGCCTATGGCGATATGGACATGATCGAAGTTCTGCGCGAGGCCACCCGGATCGGGCATATCGATCACGCTGACGGCGATTGGTTCAATGCCGTTTCTCTGAACCCAAGCCGAGCCATGGGTTTGCCACCGGCGACATTTGCCCCAGGCGAACCCGCCGACCTGATGCTTTGTAATGCGCGGTCCTGGACTGAACTCTTTTCGCGCCCGCAATCTGATCGCATTGTCTTACGGAACGGTCGGCCAATCGTCACGACCCTTCCGAGCTATGCCGACCTCGACCATCTGATGGAGCCCGCCTGATGCACCCAAATGTTGCCGCGGCAAAAGCCGCTTTGAGCCATCTCGACATCGAAGAGAGTGATGCCGCGATCAAGGCGAAAAGCCGTGATTTCTTTTGGTATTCTCCTGTCTTGAAGGATCGGCTGGATCACGTTGTCGCCGACTTTGTGGTCTCGCCACGAAACGAAGCGGAAGTGATCGAGGTTTTGAAAACCTGTTACGCCCACGACTGTCCCGTCACAACACGCGGCTCTGGCACCGGGAACTACGGGCAAGCCATGCCTTTGGCTGGCGGTTGCGTCATGCACCTGAGGCATATGAATACGGTCAAGGAAATCCATCCAGGTTGCGTCATCACCGAACCCGGTGTCCTTCTGAAAGACCTGGACGCTGCGACCAAGGAACACTCGGGACAAGAAATCCGCATGTTCAGCAGCACGTGGGCAACGGCAACCATCGGTGGGTTTATTGCCGGTGGGTCCGGTGGCGTAGGTTCTTGCACATGGGGCAGCCTCCGCGATCTTGGGAACATCATTCGTCTGCGCGTCGTCACCATGGAAAAAGAGCCGCGCGTTCTGGAATTCCGTGGCGAAGAGTTGGCCCGCGTCAGCCATGCCTACGGCACCAATGGCATTATAACTGAAATCGAGATGCCGCTCGCACCTGCCTACGACTGGGTAGAGATGTTCGTGACGACGGATGATTTCATGGAGGCCGTCGCCTTTGCCGAAGACCTCGCAAATCTCGATGGCGTCCTGATCAAACTCGCGACGGTCTTCGAAGCTCCCATCGCAAAGGACTACTTCCAACGGGTGGCGCCCCATGTCGCGCCGGAGAGCAATGTGATCGCGCTAATGGTCGCGCCGCATTCAATGGATGGCTTTCTGACCTTCCTAGAGCGTCGACCGGAAGCCCAACTGATCTATCGGAACGATGACCACACGTGGGACCGGGACCCGGGTGCAGTTTTTGAATATGGCTGGAACCACACAACTCTGCGTGCGCTTAAGGTGGACCCGTCAATCACGTACCTGCAAGTGCGCTATGGCTATCCACAACACAAAGATCTTATCCAGCAAATGCGTGATGCCTTGTCACCTGAAGTACTGCAGCACCTGGAGGTGCTGCGCGAGGGCGGAAAGGTGATGTTTGCTGGCCTTAGCCTTGTTAAGTTCACTAGCGAAGAACGGTTGGATGAGATTGTGCGGATGCACGAAGACGCCGGCGCGATGATCTTCAATCCCCATCGCTACACGCTCGAAGAAGGCGGGCGCCAAACGGTGGATGACCGTCAGCTTCGATTTAAGCAGGAGGCCGATCCGAAGGGCTTGCTGAACCCTGGCAAAATGATTGCCTGGGATGATCCCGATTGGACCTACGACCAGATGTACGTCTATCCAAAACTACAGGCAGCCGAATGAAGGCGCTGGTCCTTTTTGCGCACCCTTGCGAAGAGAGCTTCGGCGCGGCCCTTCACAGAAAGATCGTTGAGACGCTGACCGAACGCGGGTGGGACGTGGATGATTGCGATCTCTACGCGGAGAAATTTCAACCTGTCTTAACAACTGAAGAGAGACGCGGTTACCACGACGAGCCCGAAAATTGTGGACCTGTTCAGCCCTATGTCGACCGTCTGAGATCAGCTGAAGCGCTGATCTTTTCCTTCCCCGTTTGGAATTTCGGCTACCCGGCGATACTGAAGGGTTTTCTTGATCGGGTTTTTTTGCCGGGCGTCTCGTTCAAGATCGTTGACGGCAAAGTCGCGCCGAATATGACGCATATTCAGAAGCTTGCTGCTGTCACGACCTATGGCGGCACGCGCATGCGGGCGTTTGGCGCAGGCGACCCGCCGCGCAAGCACTTCACACGCGCCGTTTGGCACGTGACCCGCCCAGAGAAAATGAAATATCTTTCGCTCTACGACATGAACCGCGCCACGGATGCCAAGCGCGGTGCGTTTCTCGAAAAGATCGGGCAGGAGATGCGGGCGTTATAATGCGGGCATTGGTTGTTTACTGTCACCCGAAGGAAGGCAGCTTTACCTCCGCCATTCGTGATCGCGTCGTCTTTAAACTCGAAAACGCTGGCGCCGAGGTCCGGATAAATGACCTTTATCAACAGGAGTTTTCGCCCGCCCTCACGCCTCACGAGTTAGAGTGTTACGAAGACCCGACCCGCAACACGCAGCACGTTGAACAAGACGTCGAAAACCTGAAATGGTGCGACACGCTGATTTTTGTCTACCCAACATGGTGGTACGGTCTACCGGCCATGCTGAAGGGTTGGCTCGATCGGGTGATGCTGCCGGAGATTGCCTTTTTGATGCCGACGGATGACCGGAAGAATATTGCGCGCGGTTTGTCGCATATCACCCGGCTCGGTGTGTTTACCACCTGCGGCGCGTCTAGATGGCTGACCTTTGTTGTAGGCGCTCCCGGAAAGCGCACCTTGTTCCGCGGTGTAGGTTTTCTTTGTGCCAGGCCTTTAAAAAAGGCGTTTGCCGCACATTATCTAATGGACAGTTCGACCGTACAAAGTCGGACAGCGCACCTTGACCGGGTGGAGAAGACGATGGATCGTTTCATGTCATGACGTCTAATGATATCCCCATTCTGGACTGGTCCCGCTTTACTTCAGGAAAAGAGAAAGAAGGATTTGTTGCCGATCTAAGCCGTGCCTGTCGAGACACCGGTTTTTTCCTTGTGACCGGCCACGGCGTCCCACAGCATTTGATTGACGAGACACTCGATGCCGCTGACCAGTTTTTCGCCCTGCCCACTGAGGTGAAGGCAAAACTCGACATTCGGGACATCGGGAACAATCGCGGATGGGGCGGGCTTGGGACAGAGAACCTTGACGACACGCAACCGGATCAAGTCGACCGAAAGGAGGCTTTCAATACAGGATTAGACTTTGCTGCGGACGATCCGCGCCTGACTTCGCAGCCTTTTCGAGGCATGAATGCATGGCCGGACCTACCCGGGTTCCGGACAACCGTGATGTCCTATTTCGATGCGGTTCACCGCCTTGGCGTCGATCTTCACCGTGCAATTGCCCTCGATCTTGATTTGCCCGAACACTACTTCGCGCCGTTTTTGGATGAGCCACTCGCTACGTTGCGGATGCTCAGATACCCTTGCGGCGAGATCACTGAAGGGGTCGGAGCCGGTGCACATACCGACTATGGCTCCATCACGCTTCTCTATTCGGACGGGGAGCCGGGACTTCAGGTTCAACCGCGCGGCAAGGATTGGATTGATGTGCCCAGCGTGCCCGGCGCGTTTATCATCAATATCGCCGACTGCTTGATGCGTTGGACGAACGATATTTACGTTTCCACCCCCCACCGTGTGAAGGTGCCAAAGAAGACGCGTCGGTCGCTTGCATTCTTTCTCGATCCAAATCCGGACGCCATCATCGAAGCTCTGCCAGGCACGGGAGAGGCGAAGTACCCGCCTGTCAGCGGCGCCGAATATCTTAAAATGCGCCTTAGCGCGACCTATACAGAGAAGACTACGGCATGACACGGCGTTTGGATTGGGCTGCCTATCGGACGTCAGAATTTGAAGACATTGACCCCGAAAGCGTCATCGCTGTTCTGCCGACGGCCGCAATCGAACAGCATGGTCCCCATCTGCCTGTCGGTGTCGATACTATGATCGCAAATGGTATGCTGAATGAACTGCGAGGCGCGTGTCCCGATGACCTTGATCTTCGTATTTTGCCCGTGCAGACGATTGGGAAGTCCAACGAGCACATCCACGCCCCGGGCACGGTGACGCTCTCTGCCGAAAATGCCCTGCGCGTATGGACGGATATTGGCCTGTCTGTTGCGCGCGCAGGCATCCGCAAAATTGTCATCGTGAATAGCCACGGCGGCAATCTTGATTTGATTTCGATCCTCTCGCGCGAACTGCGTGTTCAGGCCGGGATGCTTGCGGTCAAATGCCAATGGGGCGGTTTTGGTGCGCCTGACGGGCTTTTTTCGGACCGTGAGAACCAATTCGGCATTCACGGCGGAGATCGCGAAACGTCCTTGATGCTTCATTTCGAACCCGAGCTTGTCGACATGTCCAAGGCAGAAAACTTCGTCTCAAGCGCCGAATCAGCAACAATCCAACCCATCGGCGCCGTGTCCTACGGGTGGGTATCATCTGACTTAAACCCGTCAGGGACCGTCGGCGAAGCACATTTAGCAAAGGCAGAGAAGGGTAAAAAAGCTGCAAAGCACCAAATTTTAGGCTTTGTTGAGCTTCTCCGGCAGGTGCGGGACAGACCAATCGGCGAGTTGGTGCCTCTCGATTAGGCCCAGTGACTGCCATTGCAACACTTTATTGACAAACCCCGGTCGGATAGGTCCTAACTGCTTCACACACACTATGAGGCACGGGAAAAATCCCGTGGGGATGAGATGGCAATCGGGGCAGTTTTCTTCAGCCTTCCAATCGCATTGGTTTTTGCGATGTACGGGTATGCGGGTCAGAGTATTTCTGCATCAGATGGCTTTTTGCTTTACGCTTCCATTGGCGCTGCGATCTTGCTGACATTTACCTTTGTTCACGGTATGAGAGTTTCTGACCTAAGGTAAGTCCGGTTCGGACCGGCCAACCGCAGTACTTGACATTCGAGGTATCCTCCAAGACTGCACGTCGGTGACGTGCCGTGCTTTGGCAACTATGGAGGGATGGCTCATGGACAACGCGCTTCGCCAGATTTGGCAAAACGGCGATACCGCTTTGAACGCGTGGCTTAACATAGGTCACAGCTTCTCGGCAGAGATTATGGCAGCTCAGGATTTCGATGCCCTGACGATTGATTGCCAACACGGGCCGATCGACTACTCAAGCTTACTTCCCATGTTCCAAGCGATGAAGGCTTCGGGCAAAACGCTGATGGCGCGCGTGCCTTGGCGTGATCCGACGTGGATCATGAAGTTCTTGGACGCGGGCGCGATGGGTATCATCTGCCCGATGGTCAACACACGCGAAGAAGCGGAAGAGTTCGTAAGCTACCTTAGATATCCGCCACACGGACAACGGAGCTGGGGCCCAACGCGCGCAATGTTTGCAAACCCGGGCTACAACAAAGACGGCGCAAATCAAGCAGTTCTTGCCTTCGCCATGATTGAGACAGGCACCGCACTCGAGAACCTTGAAGCCATCGCCAAAACGCCGCATCTGGACGCGCTTTACGTGGGTCCATCAGACCTTTCGGTGGGGATGAGTAATGGCCAACTCCAACCTGGCATGGACAGAGAAGAGCCGGAGGTCATTGAAGCCATTCAACGGATCGTCGCTGTGGCACATGAGAGCGGCATTCGCGCAGCACTGCACTGCGGTTCGCCTGAATATGCGGCGCGTGGCGTCGAATGGGGTTATGACATGGTCACCATAAGCGCAGACAGCGCCATTCTTGCACAAGGCGCCGCCCAACTGACGCGAACCTTCCGTGGATTGATTAGCTGAGGGCTTAACTGCCAGGACCGAAACGGCGCGGCATGGCGCTCTCTTCCGATACCGGGGTTACGCCCAAGGCTTCTGCCCCGCTATCCTCGAACAACGCGAGGCGCTCGTAGACGCCGCTCGCTTGGGCGCGAACAGTCTCTGACCATACAGCCGCTGCCGTTCCGAGTTGAAGGAAGGCAATCAGGGACAAGGACGCACAAAAGTCTGTCTTCAGAGTCTTATGACCCGTTAAAATCTGTACGAGTTTCGCACCAGCCGCGCCGCCAGCGAATGAAAGCGTAAGCAAAAGCACTTCGGGGATCCGTCGCCGATCATACACGGCAAAGCCCTTATCAAGCACGGATAGGAAGGCCGTCACTAGGTTGACGACAATCACATAAATGAGAAAGGCTTCCGTCATGGTTTGGCAGCTCGCAGCAGTAACGACCGTGCCCGAAGACTACCGCATTGCCGCCGCAGTCTCTAACAAATTGCCCTTCGCATTTTAGAAGTCTTTGCAAGAAATTACTTCAGACCAATCGAAGGGGGCCTCCTATGCATTCTGGACCTAACCTGATTGTATGATTGGCCCTACATCGGTTTAAGTGGAGGCAATGTGCTGCCGTGTGATACGTGCTTTATCATTGTAAACTTGGGTCGCTCGTCGGGGGGAAAGGCGCCATATGAACGTCGTGTTGGATACATCGCCGAAAGTCTCGGACGACGTCCGGAAGACGACTTGCTACATGTGCGCCTGTCGATGCGGCATCAATGTCCACATGAAGGATGGTAAAGTTGCCTATATCGAAGGTAATAAAGACCACCCCGTGAATCGAGGAGTGCTCTGCGCCAAAGGGTCGAGCGGCATCATGCAGCATCTGTCGCCCGCCCGTCTGCGCGCACCCTTGAAGCGTGTCGGTCCACGCGGCTCCGGTGAATTTGAGGAAATAGGCTGGGAAGAAGCGCTCGAAACCGCCGTATCCTGGTTGAAACCCCTACGAGACACGGACCAGTCAAAGCTCGCCTTTTTCACAGGACGCGACCAATCCCAGTCGTTTACAAGTTATTGGGCGCAATCCTTCGGGACACCGAACTATGCCGCCCATGGCGGATTTTGTTCGGTCAATATGGCGGCCGCCGGGATTTACACCATGGGCGGCGCTTTTTGGGAGTTCGGACAACCGGATTGGGACCGCACAAAGCTCTTTATGATCTTTGGCGTCGCCGAGGATCACGACTCCAATCCCATAAAAATGGGTCTGGGTAAGCTGAAGGCGCGGGGCGCGAAAGTCATCGGCGTTAATCCAATCCGAACTGGCTACAACGCGATTGCAGATGAATGGGTCGGCATTACTCCCGGCACCGATGGCCTATTCATCTTGAGTTTGGTCCATTGCCTGATGAAAGCGGGCCGCATCGATTTGGACTATCTCGCCCGCTTTACCGACGCCCCATGCTTGGTAAACGAGGACCCTGCAAGCGACGAATACGGCCTGATCCTGACAAACGAGGCCGGCAAAAAGCTCGTGATCGACCGCCGCACCGGTAAGCCCGAGGCATATGATACGCCGGGGGTCGAACCAGATCTGTCGGGCAGTTACCGTTTTGCCGGCACAACGCACCGGCCGGTTCTGCATCATATGGCTGAGAAGTATCTAAGCCCGGAATTCGCCCCCGAAACCGTCGCAGAAAAGACCGGCATTTCCGCAGACCGTATCCGCGCCATCGCAGCCGAGCTATCAAGGGTTGCTTTCGACGAGGCGATTGAATTGGATCGCGAGTGGACCGACTTCCGCGGCGATAAACATGCCAAGATGATTGGTCGACCGGTCGCATTCCATGCGATGCGCGGGATCAGCGCGCACTCAAACGGCTTTCAGACCTGTCGCGCGCTCCATCTTTTGCAGATCATCCTGGGCAGCGTCGAAGTGCCGGGCGGTTTTCGCTTTAAGCCCCCCTATCCAAAGGCGGCGACAATCCACCCGAAGCCGCACGGGAAGGTTACGCCGGGAAAACCACTCGATGGCCCACATCTGGGCTTTACCCATGGTCCCGATGATCTTTTGATGCACCAAGACGGCACGCCGAAGCGTATCGACAAGGCGTTTAGCTGGGAAAACCCGATGAGCAGTCATGGGTTGATGCATATGCTGATCTCAAACGCGCATGCGGGCGATCCGTATAAGATCGACACGATGATGCTCTACATGGCGAATATGTCATGGAACTCGTCGATGAATACGTCCGGCGTCATGAAGATGCTGACCGATACCGACGAAAACGGCGATTATGTCATCCCCCGCATTATATACTCAGATGCCTATTCTTCGGAGATGGTTGCCTATGCTGACCTGATCCTGCCCGATACGACATACTTGGAACGCCACGATTGTATCAGCCTGCTTGATCGTCCGATCTGCGAAGCCGAAGCAGCCGCGGATGCCATCCGCTGGCCCGTGGTCGAACCGGACCGGGATGTGCGCGGATTTCAATCGGTGCTGTGTGATCTTGGGGGACGTCTGGGCCTCCCCGGTTTTACCAACGAGGACGGATCGACCAAATACAAGGACTACGCGGACTACATCCAGAACCACGAGCGCAAACCCGGTATCGGGCCGCTTGCGGGTTGGCGGGGCAACGGAGAAGAGCACGGACGCGGCGGTGCGAACCCAAACCAAATCGAGAAATACATCGAAAACGGCAGCTTCTGGATCAAGCACATCCCGGAAGAAGCCGAATTCTACAAGCCATGGAACAGCGCCTATCAAGATTGGGCGGTGGAGCTTGGCCTATTTGATGCGCCATCACCATATCTCTTCACGCTCTGGTGCGAACCCCTACGGCGGTTCCAACTTGCCGCAGAAGGGAAGCACCGCCTGTCTCCGCCTGACTATCTTAAAGCGCGTTATGCGGAAACGATGGACCCGCTTCCGGTTTGGTACCCACCTTTTTCGGAAGCGGATGACGGCTTTGACGTACACGCTCTCACACAGCGCCCTATGGCAATGTACCATTCGTGGGGCTCTCAAAATGCGTGGCTTCGTCAAATTCACGGGCGAAACCCGCTCTATGTGCCGACAAAAATCTGGGAGGCAAACAACTTTGCTGAGGGAGACTGGGCAAGGGTCACATCTCCCCATGGCGAAATTACCGTGCCCGTCGCGCACATGGCTGCCTTGAACGAAAACACCGTGTGGACCTGGAATGCCATTGGCAAACGCAAGGGCGCTTGGGCTCTGGAGAAGGATGCGCCAGAGGTTACTAAGGGTTTCCTGTTGAACCACATCATCCACGAATTGCTCCCTGCGAGAGGTGATGGCTTGCGTTGGGCCAATTCGGACCCAGTGACCGGTCAGGCCGCATGGTTCGACCTGCGCGTGAAAATTGAGAAAACCACAGCATCCGCCGAAGCACAGCCCGCACATCCAGCGCAGAAAAGTCCGGTTGGTGGCGCACCGAGCATTGTAAAACAGAAGCTCGGTACATGATCCTGCGCGGTTCCCAGAAAGCTATCGATGCCAGCGTCTCGACGCCTCAAGCTGCGCATGTCTTCCCTGTCGACCAAAAGGCGCGGCTTTTCGGAAGACCTGTATGACCACGCTGCCCAAACATACCGAAAAGTCCCTTGGCCTTGTGATTGACCTCGACACCTGTGTCGGGTGCCACGCCTGTGTCACAGCCTGCAAAGGGTGGAATACGGAGAACTATGGCGCACCTCTCGCCGACAAAGATGCCTATGGCGCAAATCCAGTGGGCAGCTTCTTAAACCGGGTGCACTCCTTTGAGGTCGAGCCGGAGACCGGTCCGGCCCAACTCTTCCATATGCCAAAAAGCTGTCTGCATTGTGCCGATGCGCCTTGTGTGACGGTGTGCCCAACCGGTGCAAGTTACAAGCGTGTCGAAGACGGCATCGTTCTCGTCAACGAAAGCGATTGCATTGGGTGTGGCCTTTGCGCCTGGGCCTGTCCCTACGGCGCGCGCGAAATGGACCCGGAGGAGCAGGTCATGAAGAAATGCACCCTCTGCGTCGACCGAATTTACAACGAGAACCTGCCCGAAGAAGACCGCCAGCCCGCTTGCGTGCGGACTTGCCCGGCAGGTGCCCGCCATTTTGGCGACCTCTCAGATCCTGAAAGCGATGTCTCGAAACTTGTCGCAGCGCGGGGCGGCATTGACCTGATGCCCGAGCAAGGCACGTCTCCCGTCAACCAGTATCTCCCGCCGCGCCCACGCGACGAAGTTCCTGAGCTTGATGTTCTGTCGCATTACCTCGAACCCGTCGCTGAGGAACCAACCGGCTTTCTGGGATGGTTGGACAGAACCTTGTCCAAGGTCTCCTGATGCATCCAGCACCATCGATCATATTTTTCACGACACTGTCGGGCCTGGGTTTTGGCATGCTCACCTTCCTTGGCCTTGATTTTCCGGCACCGAGAGGTTGGGCCGCCTTTTGGCTTTTTCTGCTGGCCTACGCCCTCGCTGTTGGCGGCCTCCTGTCGTCGACCTTCCATCTGGGACATCCGGAACGAGCTTTGAAAGCGTTCACGCAGTGGCGGTCCTCCTGGCTCAGTCGGGAAGCTTGGTTCGCGGTCGCCGCGCTAGGCATCATGGGCATTTATGCGATCGGGCTTGTGTTCTTCGACACGCGACTGAACGCGCTTGGCATTCTGGGCGGCTTGCTGTCACTCGGCACTGTCTTTGCCACATCCATGATTTATACGCAGATGCGCACAGTCCCCCGGTGGAACCATTGGGGAACGCCGATCCTCTTTCTCGCCTACGCGATTGTTGGCGGCGCTCTGCTGACCGGTCGCGTCGAGTTGGCCCGCGCAATTTTGCCACTGCTTTTGCTGCTTCAGATTTTCGCCTGGGTTGATCAGACGCGTCACGAAGAAGCGGACCCTACCAACGTCGGCACCGCAACCGGCCTTGATGAGCGAGGCACGGTTCGAGCCTTCGAGGCGCCGCATACCGGCGAGAACTACTTGACCAAAGAAATGGTGTTTCGCATCGGGCGGAAACACAGTCGGGTCTTGAAAGGCGTTACCCTATTGACCGGTATGGGTCTGCCAGCGGTCCTTTTATTTCTCCCCACCAGTTTTGCGATCATCGCCTTCGCTGTTCTCCTGCATCTATTTGGAGTTCTGGTACAAAGATGGTTATTCTTTGCTGAAGCACGACATGTCGTCAGCTTTTACTATGGGCACTAGCCGCATAGCGGGTATTCTAACATCGACAGTTCCACTTTTGCTGCACATGCATTATGGATGCTGCAACGCAGAATATCTGCTCCTGAGGAGGAAGCCCGAATGACAAATGTCGTGATCGCATCTGCTGCCCGCACCGCGGTTGGCAGCTTTAGCGGTAGTTTCGCAAATACCCCCGCCCATGACCTTGGCGCGACCATGCTTGAAGCGCTGGTCGAGCGCGCCGGTGTAGACAAGGCGGATGTGTCCGAGACAATCCTTGGCCAGGTGCTCACTGCAGCCCAGGGCCAAAACCCTGCTCGCCAAGCACATATCAATGCCGGGCTGCCGATTGAAAGTGCCGCCTGGGGTATCAATCAGGTTTGTGGCTCCGGGCTTCGTGCCGTCGCCCTTGGCGCACAACATATTCAGCTCGGGGACGCATCGATTGTTGCCGCCGGCGGCCAAGAGAACATGTCCATGAGCCCGCACGCGCAAGCAATCCGCGTGGGCCAAAAAATGGGCGATCTCAAGCTAATCGACACGATGATCAAGGATGGCCTTTGGGATGCCTTTAACGGCTACCACATGGGTCAGACAGCGGAGAACGTCGCGGACAAATGGCAAATCAGCCGCGACCAGCAGGACGAATTTGCGCTGGCTTCGCAAAACAAAGCTGAAGCGGCTCAGAACGCCGGGAAGTTCGACGACGAAATCACGGCCTTCACTGTAAAAACGCGTAAGGGCGATATCGTGGTTGATAAGGACGAGTACATCCGCCACGGCGCAACCATCGAAAACATGCAGAAACTTCGCCCAGCTTTCGCCAAGGAAGGCTCTGTCACCGCAGGTAACGCCTCCGGGATCAACGATGGTGCCGCCGGCGTCTTGCTCATGAGTGCGGAAGAAGCGGAAAAGCGCGGCATCGAACCAATGGGCCGGATCGCATCTTATGCGACGGCTGGTCTTGATCCCTCGATCATGGGTGTGGGCCCAATCCACGCCTCCCGCAAGGCACTGGAAAAAGCGGGTTGGTCCGTTTCGGATCTGGATCTTGTTGAAGCCAATGAAGCTTTCGCGGCACAGGCCTGCGCCGTAAATAAAGATATGGGCTGGGACCCTGAGATTGTGAACGTGAACGGCGGCGCAATTGCAATCGGTCACCCGATTGGCGCATCCGGCGCACGCGTCCTGAACACGCTTCTGTTCGAGATGACACGCCGGGACGCCAAGAAAGGTCTTGCGACGCTTTGTATCGGCGGCGGCATGGGCGTGGCGCTCTGCGTCGAGCGATAACGCAAAATTTCGCTGCTTTGGCAGCGGCGATCCACCGGGGGGCGCCGCCCCCCGCACACCCTAGGATATCTTCGTAAGAGAGACAGTTTCCCGGGGCTACTTTACTAAATTGGAGGAATGACGATGGGACGTGTGGCACTTGTAACAGGTGGCTCCCGAGGAATTGGTGAGGCTATTTCAAAGGCTCTCAAGGCGGAAGGCTATGCTGTCGCGGCAACCTATGCAGGCAATGATGAGAAAGCTGCGGCATTTAGCGAGGCGACCGGTATCAAGACCTATAAGTGGAACGTGGCCGACTATGACGCCTCCGCCGCTGGCATCAGCCAAGTCGAGGCTGATCTTGGCCCCATCGACACGGTTATCGCCAATGCAGGCATCACGCGCGACGCACCTTTCCACAAGATGACGCCTGAAGCCTGGAACGAAGTCATCGCGACGAACCTCACAGGCGTTTTCAATACGGTACATCCAGTGTGGCCGGGCATGCGCGAGCGCAAGTTCGGGCGCGTGGTCGTCATAAGTTCAATCAACGGTCAGAAAGGCCAGTTTGGTCAAGTCAACTACGCCGCGACCAAGGCCGGTGACTTGGGCATCGTGAAATCGCTCGCTCAAGAGGGTGCTCGGGCCGGTATAACCGCAAACGCAGTTTGCCCGGGTTACATCGGCACAGAGATGGTGCGCGCGATCCCGGAAGAGGTCCTAAACTCCAAAATCATTCCGCAGATTCCCGCTGGACGTCTTGGCGAACCGGAAGAGATTGCACGTTGTGTGACGTTCCTTTCATCGGAAGACGCGGGCTTTATCAACGGGTCGACAATCTCGGCAAACGGCGCGCAGTTTTTCGTCTAGGACGCCTCTCAAGAGATCTGCGACGGCAATCTGCCGTGTGGCTTACGGTGGATAGCGGTTTGGATAGTTTTGGGTAACGGCAAATCCGCTTTTGGAAAGCATTAGGGCCGGTGCTGAACACCGGCCCTTTCCTTTTGTCTGCGATAAGGCTTGCAACGATTATCGGAAGACACGGAATAGATTGGCAAACGCTTGAGCGCGTTCCTGATGGGCAGCGCGAAGCGCGTCACGTGTGCGGGTATTTGCGGTAGGTTCGTACATCGGGGACCTCATTCGGGTTTGTACATCTTAATTGGCACTAATATGCGCGCTCACACTTATTGTTACAAACGAGACTTTACCCGTCTTCAGTTAAGCTATACTTAAGTGATAATGTCAGACCGACTTCCGCCACTTACCGCGCTTCGAGCTTTTGAAGCCGCTGCGCGTCATATGTCCTTTGCCAAGGCAGCGGAGGAATTGCACGTCACGCCAGCCGCCTTGTCCTTTCAGATAAAATCGCTTGAAGAACATCTTGGGCAACCTGTCTTCCATCGGCTCAACCGGGCAGTCGAACTCACGGAGGCAGGGGCCCTTATGGCGCCCGGTATGCAGGACGGATTTGCCGCAATTGCAAGCGCCTGGAGCCGGGTGCGCCGGTTTTCGGATCAAAGCATACTTACGGTCACCGCCGGTCCTGCCTTCACCGCGCTATGGTTGGCACCCCGCCTCTTCAGCTTTGCGACGGAGCATCCGGAGATCGAGCTTCGGTTCTCGGCGAGCCTGAAACTGGTGGACTTTGATCGCGACGATGTTGACCTGGCGATAAGGTTTGGTCCACGACCCGATGAAAGCCTGTTTTCACGCGCTTTGGCGGACGAGTGGGCAACACCAATGATGTCGCCAAAGCTCGGAGAAACCGTAAAATCGCCAGCAGATCTGACAACAGTGCCATTGCTTACGGATGATGTTTCTGAGGCCATTAGACCCTCTGTCGGCTGGGACGCGTGGTTGCGTGCAGCGGAGCATCCCCCAATCGAAAGTCACGGCGCCCGCTTCAACCAGGCTGATCATGCGGTAAGCGCAGCCATCGCTGGAACTGGCGCAATTATGGGTCGCGGATCGCTTACAGAGGCTGCATTGCGCGAGGGGCGCTTGATGATGCCTTTCAAACTGTCGCTTCAAACAGCATCAAAATACCGTCTCGTGTGTCCCCACGGCGTTGAGACACGGCCTCATGTAGCGGCATTTATGGACTGGATCGACGTGCAAGCTGCTAGTTTGCGTGACCTCGCTCAAGGCAGGATCTACGCCGATCCAGCAGCGGCTAGTGGTGACTAAGTCGTTCGATTTCTTCTTTAAGTTTGAGTTTTTGCTTCTTGAGCGCGGTGAGCTGTAGGTCATCGAAAGATGGGCTGCGCTGTGCCTCTTCAACTTCCATGGATAGAAATTCGTGTTTTTTACGGAGTTCCTGAAGGTGTGAACTCAAGCTCATTGTCGTCCTCCTGTATTGGTCGGCAACGTATCGATTGCAGCATGAAAAGCGATTCGTGTCACGCTGCACGGGCAAACTCGGCATATTGTGTTATCAGAAGATTAAGATTTCAGCGTCAGCCCCTGACCGTCCCGCAAAACGGCCTGCGCAGCATCTGTATAGCTGTCTCGGTCTTCATCATGCCGTAAGCCTTCGTGCAAAATAAAGGCAGGCAGGAAACAAAAAGGGCCATTTGACCCCTTTTTTGCACTGAGCAGAAATAGCTTGGCAGCACGGCCAACGCGCGGCGCCAAGGGGAGAACAGCGATATCTCCAACCTTTGGCAGAAGCGCGCAAAGGCATTCAGGAAAACGCTCTATTCGATTGATCAGTGTTACCTTACCCCCCGGCGCAACGCGTCGAATGGCAATTTCCAACCATGTCGAAAGATCAAGCGATTGGCCCCGCCCTGTCTCCCGTCCAGCGTCGCTCGCCGCACTACCCGAATCTCGATCAAAGAAGGGGGGATTAGTCATGACATGGTCATAGCGCTGCTGAAGCACCTCGCTGGGGAGTTCTGCGATATTCGCCTCGTATATATCCGCCTCCAAGGCATTCAGCCGGCAGTTCTCACGCGCAATTTCTGCCAAGTTGCCTTGAACTTCGACACCTGTGAGCGATAAGCCAGATACCCGGCTTCCCAAACACATCAAGGCCGTGCCGACACCAGCACCCAGTTCAAGAACGCGCTGCCCTGGAACAGCATCAACTGCTGCTGCCAGCAAGACGGGATCAGCGCCCGCGCGATAGCCGGACTTTGGCTGTCGTATTCGCAAACGGCCGTTGAGAAAGGCATTCTCGGTGGTTTCAATCACTCTTCCACCTGAAGATCGTTGTCCTTAAGGACGATCTTCGCGCGGAAATGGTCGACATCTCGCACCATAAGACGCCGCGGCAAAACGCCTATGGACCCTTCAAGGACGCTCATGTGGACGTCCATCTCGAAGCAGTCTATATCCTCCCCTCTGAGGAGCGCTTTAGCAAAGGCGATCGCCGTTGGATCATTTGTTCGCAGCAGCTCTTTCATGAGACGACTTAAGGACAGAAGAGCGCTGTTGTCGAGCAGTCTGACGTGGGTGTGATGAGCTTGGATACCGATACCTCCGCGAAACCGCATGAACGCCTCGCAGCTTTTTTAGCAGCGGATCTTGCGGAGGTAGATGCGCTTATCCGCGAACGCATGTCTTCTGAGAACGCTCCAAGGATACCCGAAGTGACGGCCCATCTTGTGGATGCCGGTGGCAAGCGTGTACGCCCGATGCTCACGCTCGCCGCAGCGCGGCTTTGCGGTTACGAGGGCATCAACCATCATCGGCTTGCCGCCACTGTCGAATTTATCCACACCGCAACCCTGTTGCACGATGATGTGGTGGATGAAAGTGGCCAGCGACGCGGACGACCGACAGCGAACCTCCTTTGGGACAACAAATCGTCTGTTCTCGTGGGCGACTATTTGTTTGCGCGCTCTTTTCAGTTGATGACAGCAACAGGTTCGCTCCGAGTACTGGATATTCTCGCAAACGCAGCGGCGACCATTGCCGAAGGCGAAGTGCTGCAACTGACCGCCGCCGCAAATCTTGCGACCACAGAAGACATCTATTTGAAGGTTGTTCGCGGCAAGACCGCCGCACTCTTCGCAGCAGCCGCAGAAGTGGGTGGGGTCATTGCGGAGCGCACTGATGCAGAGGTAGCTGCCCTCAACACCTATGGTGATGCGCTCGGGATCGCGTTCCAGATCGCAGATGACCTCTTAGACTACGGCGGCGATGCGCAAGCCACAGGGAAAAACGTCGGCGATGACTTCCGTGAGCGAAAGCTCACCTTGCCCGTCATCAAAGCTGTCACTTTGGCTTCAGACGAGGAACGCGCTTTCTGGCAGCGCACGATTGAAAAAGGGGATCAACGCGGCGGCGATCTCGACACCGCGCTCGCTTTGATCGCCAAGCACGGTACAATGGAAACGACACGGGCCGAGGCTTTGGACTGGACCGCTCAAGCGAAAACCGCGCTCGACATCCTGCCGGACCACCCGTTGCGGGATATGTTGAGCGACCTCGCCGACTACGTTGTGGCGCGCATCAACTGATTGAAAAAGAGCAGATCGTAGTTCTCGGAGTGGTTCCAGAATTCCTCGACCTCTGTTGACCGCACCCACCAACCGGGATGTGCAGCCTCCAGAAGCTGAACACCAGCCCGCGCGTCGTTTTCGTTGCTGAAAAGACCCCAGCAGGTACTACCGGAGCCCGACATGTCGGCCTTGCGGCACCCGGGCAAGGCCGCCAGCGCCTCCCGGCAAACCCGGACTTCAGGGCAAAAGTCTTCTACCACCGGCGTCAGGTCGTTTCTCTGGTCGCGCAACCACTTCTCGAACTCAAGAAAATTCTGCGTCTCAGGAACGTTGTCCATGGGTTCATTGTCGACACGGTAGTTCGACGACAGGCGACTAAACACATCCGCAGTCGGGATGTGAACACCCGGGTTGGCCAAAACCAACCAAAGTCTGGGTAGACTGTTCACCAATCGAGCATTTTCCCCGACGCCGACGACACGGCGAGGTGATGGGGCCGTCATACAGACAGCAACATCGGCACCAATCTCCGCCGCCGCTTGGGGCCGCGAGAAAAGTTCAACCCGCCAAAGCTGGCAAAGCGCCCGCAAAACTGCACCAGCATCGGCAGACCCACCGCCAATCCCGCCGCCGTTCGGCAACCGCTTCGTCAATTCGATCGAGGCGCCCCGGTTGGGCGCGCACTTTGCTTGATATAACCGTGCCGCCTTAACGATTACGTTGCTTTCATCGGTCGGCACACCCGCCTGCATTGGGCCGTGGACATGAAGAGTCAAACTCGGTTGGTCGGTAACCTTGACCGTGTCTCCTATATCCTTTGCGAAGACGACAAGACTATCAAGAAGGTGATAGCCGTCCTCCCGCTTACCGGTCACATGCAGTGTCAGGTTGATCTTCGCAGGCGCGAAAACCTCAACCGTCGTCATTGACGACGCGCAGCGGGTCGGCGCCTTCTTCCTCCAAAACGCCGTATAGCCCGATGTCCAGCTTGCGGCGGATGCGATCCGGGTCAATGTCGTTCAAGTCGGTTTCGTCAGTAATAAAAGACAAAGCCCGATGCCACTGGAACTCCGCTTCCCGATATCGGCCAACTGCCCAGTACACATCGCCGAGGTGGTCATTGACGATGGGATCAATCGGCATCTTTTCAACCGCATTTTCCATCGGTCCAACCGCTTCGTCATAACGTCCGAGACGGAATAGACCCCAACCAAGAGAGTCGAGAATATACCCGGAGTCAGGCCGAAGCTCGACCGCGCGCTCGATCATTTCGAGCGCCTCATCATAGTTGGTCTGCATTTCGAGGAAGGAGTAGCCCAGATAATTCAGAACCTGCGGCTGATCGGGGCGCAACTCCAAGGCCGTTCGGAAATCGGCTTCAGCCTGCTCCCATTGCTGCGTGCGTTCATACGCAATGGCGCGGGCAAAGAATATGATCCAGTGTTGCTCTTCAAGCGTTTCGATCTGCGACAGCGCCTTGTTGTAGGGGGGAATAGCCTCCTCAAAGCGCTCCATACCACGCAGGGTGTCGCCAAGCGTTACATGAACGAGGGGAAGGAAACCATGGCTCTCAGCCAGTTGGTTCAGAACTTCGATTGCCGCATCTTCACGATCCGCGCGCCTCAATGCCTCTGCCCGACCGATTTCTGCCGCGTGAAATGACGGATCATCCCGCGGCACAAGATCATATACGTCGGTCGCTAAATCAAAGCGATCCAAGCTTTCGAGCAACTCGGCCGAAAGCAATAACGCATCGATGTGATCTGGCCGAATAGCCGCCGCCATCCGCGCGTAAAGAACGGTGTAATCCGGCCGCGCCTCGGCACGGAGCGCATTCGCGATTGAAAAATATACCTCTGCAACACCGTCAGACGGCTGCGTTACAGTTTCAAAAGCAATCGTCTCACCGGCTTCCAGCTGTGCCTTCATCCGTTCGAGTTGAGGATCAAGCGAACTGCCGAAGCTCTTTTCGATAAGTTCCAAAGCCGTGTCGTTCTGTTCGAGTTGGCTCAAAATCTCGGCATAGGCAACGATTCCGCGCCGCGTGAGACGAACTTCTGTTCCTGCCCGACCGGACAAAATCTCCGCCGCGCCTTCGAAATCACCAACGGCTGCCAGAGCGAGTGCTTTATGGTAAAGCGCGAAAGCTTGCACGCCAGCGCCCTCGGAAAGCTCATCAAAGGTCGCCAAGGCACCCGACATGTTTCCTGAACCCACCATGGACCAAGCTTGCACAAGCCCATCGAAGAGCGGGCCAACCGTAAGCCCCCGTTCGAAACCGCTGCGCAAGTCTTCCCAGGCGCCCTCCTTTGCGTTCGCGCCGGTCAGGATCAAGCCGCCGAGTTGTCCCGTGGAGCCTGCGGAGACCATTCGGCGCGCTACCTCTGTCGCCCGGTCCAAATCGCCGAGGCCAACATATGCAGTCGCCGCACTTTCCAGGAGAACAACGTTCCCGGGATCGCGGATCAATGCGCGGGAAAAATACTGCGCCGCTGCATCATAGTCGCTCGCCGCAATGGCAGAACGGGCGGCAAGATAGCTGCCGCTATCTGCCAGAGCCGGCGCAGGTGCGAGGCCAAGCGACAGCGTCAACGCAAGTGTCAAGTTTGAAAGCCGCATGTAACATCCCTTGTGATTTCGCTAAATCGTAGTGCTGGCACAGGGCGCGCGCAATGGAAGCCGACACGCTGGCATAGTTTTCTGACTTAACTGTTACATTCAGCGCATTTTGTGTGAATTACATATTCGGATAATTTGGCCCATCGCCACCCTGAGGCACTGTCCAGGTGATATTCTGGCTCGGATCCTTGATGTCGCAGGTCTTGCAGTGCACGCAGTTTTGGAAGTTGATCTGAAAACGGCGCTCGGCGTCGCTTTCACCAACAAACTCATAGACACCCGCTGGGCAGTATCTCGCACTGGGGCCCGCATATTTCGTCCAGTTCACTTTTACCGGAACCTCTTTATCCTTGAGCTGCAAATGCGCAGGCTGGTTCTCTTCGTGGTTGGTGAAAGAGAAACTGACATTTGTCAGGCGGTCGAAGGAAAGAATGCCGTCGGGCTTTGGATAGTCAATCGGCTCGTGAAGAGAGGCGTCTTCCGTTGATTCCGCATCGGTCTTTCCATGCGCCATTGTTCCAAAGAGGCTGAAACCGAGCGTGTTACACCAAAGATCAAAGCCGCCGAGCATCATGCCCCCGACAAGAGGGCCATATTTTGCGTTGAGCGGCGCGACATTCCGCACCCGCTTCAAGTCCTTCCCAACCGGTCCGGTGCGCAAAGCTTTGTCGTAATCTTCCAGCGTATCACTGGCCCGTCCGCCCTTGATGGCGGAGAAGGCGGCCTCTGCGGCGTCAATCCCGCTATGCATGGCATTGTGGTTGCCCTTGATCCTCGGCAAGTTCACCAACCCGACCGAGCATCCAAGCAGCGCGCCACCGGGGAAAGCGGCCTGCGGCATAGATTGGAAACCGCCCTTGGTAACGGCGCGTGCGCCATAGGCAACGCGCTTACCGCCTTTGAGGACCTTGGCAATGTCGGGATGATGTTTGAACCTCTGAAATTCCATGTAGGGGAACAGATGCGGGTTCTTGTAGTTCAGATCGACGATGTAACCCACGTATACCTGATTGTTATCAAGGTGATACATGAAGCTGCCGCCAGACTGCTTCCATCCCAAAGGCCAGCCCAGCGTGTGTAAAACGGAACCTTCGTCGTGGTTTTCCGGCTTCACTTCCCAAATCTCTTTCATGCCGACGCCAAACTTCGGCACATCGCACTCGGCGTCTAGCTCGTATTTGGCGATCACTTCTTTGGAGAGCGAGCCGCGTACCCCTTCGGACAAGAAAACATACTTGCCGAGGAGTTCCATCCCGGGCTCGGTATTTTCGCCGTAGGAACCATCCTCTTCAAGACCGAAGACACCCGCAACAACGCCCTTCACTTCGCCTTGGTCGCCATAAACAATTTCAGAGCACGACATGCCGGGGAAGATCTCGACCCCCATCTCTTCCGCCTGTTCCGCCATCCAACGGCATACGTTACCCATCGAAACGATGTAGTTGCCATGGTTGTTCATGAGTGGTGGTAGCAGAAAGTTCGGCAAAGGCAGTTTGCCCGCTTCTCCAAGCAGGTAGAACTTGTCCTTTTTCACTTCCACCGTAACCGGCGCGCCTTTTTCCTTCCAGTCGGGCATAAGGCGTGTCAGGCCAGAGGGGTCAAGTACCGCGCCAGACAAGATGTGCGCGCCGACTTCTGACCCCTTTTCGAGAACCACCACTTCGAGGTCAGCATCGAGTTGTTTCAGGCGAATAGCAGCCGAAAGGCCTGCAGGCCCTGCACCGACTATAACCACGTCGTATTCCATGCTCTCGCGCTCGATACCGGCCATGAACCGCTCCCCTACACACGTCCATCGCATGTTCTAGCTGAGCTTACGCGCGGGTCAATTGCAACGCAGCGTCGAATACCTGCGCCAAATTGGCAGGTCTTGCCCTTTGGCAACTTCGGGCGATAATACTGCGAAGACTTTCTTGTAAGGTTGTTTCCATGGACAAGATACCGCTAACACGCGCGGGGCAGACCGCGCTGAATGAAGAATTGAAGAATTTAAAGTCGGTCGAGCGTCCGGCAGTGATTCGCGCCATCGCGGAGGCGCGCGAGCATGGGGACCTGAGCGAGAACGCAGAATATCACGCGGCACGCGAGAAACAGAGCTTTATAGAAGGCCGCGTGAAAGAACTGGAAGGCATTCTGTCCCTTGCGGATGTCATTGATCCCGCTTCCCTTTCCGGAACAGTGAAGTTCGGCGCCACTGTCAAAATTGTCGACGAGGACACCGACGAGGAACGCATTTACCAAATTGTGGGCGAGCCGGAAGCGGACATTGAGAACGGTAAGCTGAACATCAAATCTCCTCTGGCCCGAGCGCTCATCGGTAAAGACGAACGTGACAGTGTCGAAGTGCGGACACCCGGTGGAGAGAAAAGTTACGAGATTTTAAGCATCGAATATAAGTGACGCGGAGCGGACACACGTGACTGAAACGCCTAACTCGCCACCTATCGACCTTGGTATTTACGGGCGTACTGAGAACGGCGCCGGTATGGATTCAACCGACCGTGTCGCTCTTGTTGCATCTGCGGCTTGGATTCTTGCAGCCATCGTTTTTCTAACGGTCGCGGGCGTCGGGTCGGAGGACGCACTCGGGCCCATCCGCTTCCTTATCATCATGCTCGCTTTCTGCCTGCCGGTCGCGCTGATTTGGATCGGCGCAATAGCCGTCAAGAGCGCGCGGATCATTCGCGACGAAAGCGAACGTTTACAAGCCTCTATGGATGCGATGCGCCAAATCTATGTGAGCCAGGCGCAGATCGCGGCAACCACCATGGGTCCCAACGTCGAGCGTAAGATCGACGAGATTGTCAAAGCGCAACAACGCGCGGAAGAAACGCTGTCACAGATCACGCCGCCATCCGAGAGGATCATGACGTCGCCGCCGCCTTTGCCAAGCGGAGAAACGACAATTCCAGTTGAGGATGGCCAGGTCGCCCTCGAGTTTGTGGAAACTGCGCCTACCCCGCAGGTCAATACGCTTGACTTCATTGCTGCCCTCAACTTTCCAGAAACTGCTGATGATAAAGCGGGATTCGATGCGCTGAAACGGGCCCTGGCCGACCCGCGCGCCTCTATCATCATACGTGCGAGCCAAGATGTTCTGACACTCCTCAGCCAGGACGGCATCTACATGGACGATCTTCAGCCCGATAGGGCGCGGCCTGAGGTGTGGCGGCGGTTCGCATCAGGAGAGCGCGGTCCGACAGTCGCGGCAATCGGTGGAATCCATGATCGCTCATCCCTTACTCTTAGCGCGGCACGGATGCGGCAAGACACGATTTTCCGAGATTCAGTGCATCATTTCCTGCGCGCTTTTGATCGCACCTTATCGCAATGGAGCGATCAGCTCTCGGATCAGGAACTGGCGATCTTAACGGAAACACGCACGGCCCGAGCGTTCATGCTCCTCGGACGCGTCGCGCGCATTTTCTGAGGTCGTTGGTCGCTAAACGAACACGTCTTCGGCGCAATCATCTTTGTCGATGATGTGCTCGCAAAGACCGACGCATCCGCAGGGGTTCGGCTTTTGTGTAAAGTCTATTCCGGGCAGAAGCGCAAATTCTTCGATGGCAACGCCATGTGAGTGCCCTTCCCCATGGTTGTGCCCATCGCCATAGAAGTGACCCGCTGGCAATGGCGCTAATGCAGGATCGGCCACCCCGTCCTGTTGCTCGTCCTCGTCCCCATCAAGGGTGCCGGAGATCCGTCCGGCTGCCATAGCAACAAAGCCTCCAGCGCCACCAGTAAACAGCGTCGCAAGCAAGGCCAGCAGGCCAAGGAGAATACCCCCGCCGCCTCCACCGCCGCCGCCGTCACCACCGTCCACCTGCGTCAGACCCAAGTCCCCGGAATTCGCCGGTTGACCGGGCGTAACAGGCACGTCGCCACTGTCTGTTCCATAAAGGAACTGAGCACCTTGAATGTCCCCAAGGCCCAAATCGTCAACCTGAATAACAGCGTTCATGATCTGTGTCGGATCATCTGGGTGATCCAGGCCAATCATGTGGCCAATCTCGTGCAGCGCAACGGCATAGAAATCCGTGGATCCCGGACCCCCGTTATCCGACCAAAGATAAAGCGAATTGAAGATGATCTCTCCACCCGACAACGAGTTCAGTCCTGCAAGATCAGGACCAAAACGCGCCACGCCCGCAAAAGCCACGTCGATGGGTTCTGCGCCGAAGGTGAACATCGGATTGGCGTCGTCCCGCACGAAATCGATTGCCGCGACGTCTTCCCATGCCTGAAGCGCGGCGTTCAGCGTTGCATTGATGCTTGCGTCAGTTGCCCCATTGTTTAGCGCGAGATTTCCACCCAAGTCGGATGACCACGTCACCGTGCCGCTAGGCGTACCAAATGTCGGTTCACCCCATTTGACGTTCAACAATTCGAACATGCTCAGCCCACCCTAGACTACCC
Source organism: Pseudomonadota bacterium (assembly GCA_039024895.1). Lineage (GTDB taxonomy): Bacteria > Pseudomonadota > Alphaproteobacteria > Rhodobacterales > Rhodobacteraceae > JAJDOD01. The sequence goes on from JBCCPJ010000011.1 coordinate 61,335, forward strand.
AGCGACCCTCAACACAGTCATAAAAGAGCCCCATGGGCATAACAACGCTCACGATCCGAATTCACGGATACGGAAGCCAGCTAGGATTCATCCGTGATCTTTAAGCAACCGTTGTTTTTGACGATTCCAGTCCCGCTTTGCTTGCGTTTCCCGTTTATCGTGAGACTTCTTGCCCTTAGCTAAGCCCAACTTGATCTTAACCTTACCGCGATGATTGAAATAGAGGACCAGGGGTACAAGGGTCATGCCTTTGCGTTGCGTTGCGTTCCAAAGATCGGAAAGCTGCCTTTTCGAAACGAGAAGCTTGCGCCGACGGCGGTCTTCATGTCCGAACATAGCCTGTTCGTGGGGCGCAATGTAACTGTTCACCAGCCACAGTTCACCCTCTTCAACCGCCGCGTAGCTTTCCGCAATGTTTGATTGGTTCATGCGGAGCGACTTAACCTCCGAACCCATCAGTTGAACGCCGCATTCAATGTCGTCTTCAATCGCATAATCGAAGCGCGCGCGCCGGTTCTCGGCGATAACCTTGTAATTTTCGTTGTCGGGTTTTTTGGCCATGGCCGCGCCGAGATAGGGTCTCGGCGCAGTCAAGTCTAGTGCTACACGCTAGTTGAGCAGCCCGGCATGTATCATTGCATCCTTAATGGCTGCCTTTGTCGGCTCGGTCACCTCGGTCAACGGAAGTCTTATTTCGCTGCTACAGCGACCCAGAAGCGACAAGCCATACTTGGCGCCGGCAAGCCCAGGCTCCATGAAGATCGCAAAGTGCAAAGGCATTAGCCGGTCAGTTATCTCCAGCGCTGTCGCGTAGTCACCGCGGAGTGTCGCCGCCTGCATTTCCGCGCAAAGCTGCGGCGCGACATTTGCTGTGACACTGATGCAGCCTTGGCCACCATGGGCGTTGAAACCGAGCGCCGTCGCGTCTTCACCAGACAACTGAACGAAGTCTTTACCGCAGGCCATCCGCTGCTTGGGCACTCGGGAAAGGTCCGCTGTGGCGTCCTTTACCCCAACAATGCGTGGTAACTCTGCAAGGCGAGCCATTGTGTCAACGCTCATGTCTACAGCCGAGCGACCCGGAATGTTGTAGATCACGATTGGCAGGTTGGCGGCGTCATGCATCGCCTTGAAGTGCTGGTATAGCCCCTCTTGGGTCGGCTTGTTATAATAGGGCGTTACGACGAGTGCAGCGTTGGCCCCTACATTTTCGGCGTGACGCATGAAGCGTATACCTTCATCCGTGTTGTTTGAGCCAGCCCCTGCGATAACAGGTACCTGCGCACCGGCGGCTTTCACCACCTCTTCAACCACCATTTCATGCTCATCATGGGACAAAGTCGGGCTTTCCCCGGTTGTCCCAACAGGCACCAGTGCACTTGAACCGCTGTCGATCTGCCATGCGACAAGGGCTTTCAGGGCGTCGACATCGACGGCACCGTTCTTGAACGGCGTGACCAATGCAGGCATGGACCCCTGGAACATTTTTCTCTCCTCGCAGCAGAATATTAAGCTCGCGGACCCTATAACCGTGGAAGTGAATTGCCAAGCCGGTCCTAGATGTGGTTTTGTCTATCTGGTGAGGGCGAGTAAAGAACGGACAGCTGCCAATGTTCAAAGCCCTGCTTGTGGCTTTTCCTTTGAGCGTCACGCCAGTCTTTGCCGAGCAATCGGTCGATGTTGCTTCCGCATCACTATTTCCAGCTGTGCGAGTTGAGACGTCGCCGTCCCTGACGCCTGTACAAATTGACCTGCAGACGCGGCGGAGCATCAGCCAGTGGGAACGTTTACGGGCCGGACGCGGCAGCCTGGATGAGGCCATCGCATTCCTCGACGACCATGCGGACTGGCCCGGCCTAAAGCTCTTGCGCAGACGTGCCGAAGCAAACATGCCAATTGGTCGTCAGGCTGATGAAATCATTCATTTTTTTGAAGATGTCCCGCCGCAAACTGCTCAGGGCGCGCGCGCTTTAGCAGCGGCATATCGGAGTAAAGGAAATCTGGAAGCGGCGCAGGACCGCACAGTGCAGACTTGGCGCAGCCTAAGCTTGTCGGAGAAGGACGAAGAAGTTCTTCTGGCCGTCTATGGCGATCTCCTCAAAGACCACCATGAAGCGCGTTTGGATATGCTGCTTTGGCGTGGTGCGAAGACTGAAGCCCAACGCATGCTGCCCCGTGTCAGCGAAGGTTGGCAGAAGCTCGCGAAGGCACGGATGGCCCTTCGCGCGAACCGGAAAGGGGTGAACAAGCTCATTGATGCCGTCCCAAAATCACTCCAGGCTGATCCCGGCCTCTCTTTCGAACGCATGCAGTGGCGCGCCCGCAAACGGCGAAACGCGGATGCCATCGACCTTATCTTGGCGAGTAGCCCCGACGCATTGGGCCAAGCAGAGCGTTGGGCAGGGTGGCGCCGTAGCTTCGCTAGGATGGAAATGCGCGCAGGTCGTGTTGACCGGGCCTACGCACTCGCGTCTCAGCACGGTTTGACAAACGGTTCGAACTTCGCCGACCTGGAATGGCTATCCGGTTACCTTGCACTCACCTACAAAGAGGACGGCGAAACCGCGCTTAAGCACTTTCTTAGGTTCAGAAGCGCCGTCGAAACGCCCATTTCGCTTGGTCGTGCGGGTTATTGGGAAGGGCGCGCGCATGAGTTGATCGGCGACGACGAAGCCGCCGGTCTCGCTTACGCGTTCGGAGCGGAGTATCAGACGAGCTTCTACGGGCTACTCGCAGCAGAGCGCGCGGGGCTCCCTATGGACCAATCGCTCCTCGGTAACGCCACCTACGGGGATTGGCGCAGTACGCCATTGACCGATAGCTCGGTCTTTCAAGCCGCACGTGCCTTTCTGGCGCGTGGCGAACGCAACGTGGCGGAGCAGTTCCTGCGCCACATGACAGAAACGCTTCCCACCGAACAGATTGGCAGCCTTGGCGATTTCGCGCTTTCCGAAAATGAACCGCATCTGGCTGTCATGATCGGAAAACAAGCGGCCCGTCGCGGGATCGTTGTACCACGATCTTACTATCCGATAGCGGCGCTTGGGCTCTTGCACGACCCCGTCCCGCGCGAGCTTTCCCTCGCAATTGCGCGCCGCGAAAGCGAGTTTGACCCGGTGGTTGTTAGCGGAGCAGGCGCGCAAGGTCTTATGCAGGTTATGCCGGCGACTGCGCGCGCTGTCGCGGCCGATCTCAATATTCCCTACAATCGTTCGCGCCTTTTGAAAGACCCGGCTTACAATGCCCGCCTTGGGGTCGCGTACCTAGATGAGCTACTAGAGATTTTCGACGGCAACATCATCATGACCGCAGCAGGATACAACGCCGGACCCAACCGACCCATCCGCTGGATGGCGCAGCACGGTGATCCCCGCCGGGGCACCATCGATATCATCGACTGGATCGAGCACATCCCCTTCGACGAGACCCGCAATTATGTCATGCGCGTCGCCGAAAGCCTCCCCATTTATCGGGCACAACTGACCGGGAAACCTCAGCCAATGTCCCTCTCGGCAGAACTCATCGCCACACCGGGACATGTGCGAAACGCACGGAAGGGCGAGTTTACGCGTCCACGCCCCCGGCCCGAGACGCTGACCGACTGAGACACGTTGCGGCTAACGCAACGCGCGTCCTTTCACGATCGCTTCCGAGCCAAATCGCGCCCTTATTTTATCCGAGGCACGCTCCGCATCTGCGCGTTGCTGCGCTTGCGGGTCCAGAAGGTCCCCGCCGCTACCGGCAAGATCTTCGGGCGACAGATGCGAAATGCCGACGCCCACCAGCCGGTATGGTCCCTCGTCGTCCAAAGTGTCAAGCAGAGCACGCGCCGTTCGGTAAATGCGGTCCGCGATCTGCGTCGCATCCGTCAACTGCGACTGGCGCGTCAATATCCTATGGTTTGCGCGTTTCAGTTTCAAAGTGACAACGCGCCCGGCCTTGTGTTTTGCTTTTGCCCGATCTGCGACGTTCTCGGCCAACCGCCAGATATGTCCATCCAGAATATCAATATCCGCCGTGTCTTCGCCGAATGTGGTTTCATTCGAGATCGACTTCACCTGTGCATTCGGGCTGACGCGCCTTCGGTCCTGACCCCGCGCCAGATACCAAAGCCTTTCCCCCATTGAGCCAAATCGGGCGACCAGATCAACCTTCTCCCACCGCAAAAGGTCCGAGAACGTACGTAGCCCGGCCTTTTCAAGCGCGGTTTTGGTTTGCTGGCCCACGCCCCAAATGAGACTGACCGATTTGTCATTTAGAAATTCAGCTGTCTCAGCGGCCCCAATAACCGAAAACCCACGAGGCTTGTCGAGATCGGAGGCGACCTTGGCCAAGAACTTGTTGTGGGACAGTCCAATGGACCCGGATATCCCCAATTCAGTCTCCATCCGTCGAACCAGCGCCGCCAGCATGGCAGCAGGCGGCTTCCCATGGAGACGCGCAGTCCCCGTCAAATCAAGGAACGCCTCATCCAGCGAAAGGGGTTCCACAATGGGCGTCAGTTCATCCATCATGGCGCGGATTTTCCGGCTAACGTCGGCATAGGCACCCATGCGCCCTTTCACGACAACGGCATCGGGGCAAAGCTTCAATGCCTGAAACATGGGCATGGCAGACCGCACGCCCTTGATCCGCGCAATGTAACAGGCGGTCGAAACCACACCCCGGCGTCCGCCGCCGATGATAACCGGCTTATCGCGCAACTCCGGATTATCCCGCTTTTCAACGGAAGCATAGAACGCATCGCAATCCATATGGGCGATGGACAGGTCGAATAGCTCAGGATGCTCCATGACGCGAGGACGCCCGCAACTCGGACAACGCGGTCCGGTGTCGAAGATATGCAAACAATCACGGCAAAGGGCGGGCATAGGCTCAAGCTTCAATGGTGATCTTGTAACCCTACACCCTCTTTACGGTGCAAAAAAGCGGGGAGGCGCGCTCAGCAATACCTGCAAAGCTCAAAACACAAGTCGGCGGTCCGTGCGAGGGACGACGCGTACGTTGCTTTGCGTCGGGTGCACATCCCGCTCAGGGGTTGTAATTGCCTGCGCCACGCCGGTCTTGGCCGCAGCTTCAATGGCCAGGAGCGCCCGCACATCCGCCAAGCCCTCTTCACCATCTGGCGTAGGCCGCTCCCCCCGAAGAATACAGTCGGAAAAATAGGCCGCCTGCCCACCGAAATGGTCGCTGTCTGGCACTTCAATCTCCCGCCGTTCTCGCCCCTGTGTTAGCCAGACACGCGGGGTCAAATGAAAATCGAAGCACTGTTCCACGGTAATTTCGCCTTCGGTTCCAATGATACGGTAGGTGTCCGTGTCATCAGCCTCAAAACTGAAAAGAAACTGCGCCAACCGTTCCCGTGGAAACGTCAGCGTTACAGCCATCGAGGCTTCGACTTCACGAAATCTCGGGTCTCCATTGGCGTGCCCCTTTACCGCCATTGCATGGGTAGGTTCAGCACCGAAGCAATGGCGCGCTGCATTCAAGCAATAGACGCCGATATCCTGAAGCGGTCCGCCCCAGTGCTTGGCCAGAAGGCGGTGATTGTCCTCGCCCGATTGAAAAGAAAAGGTGGACGCAAAGTGTCGCGGTTCGCCAGTTGCTCCCTCGCGGATCAAATCCAACACTTTCACCGTTCCGGGCTCAGAATGCAGTCTGTACGCTGTCATCAGGTGAACGCCCGATTCCAACGCGGCCGCAATCATTGCCTGGCATTCTTCTACAGAAACGGCGAGCGGCTTTTCGACCAGCGCATGTTTGCCCGCTTTCATAGCGCGGATGGCGTACTCGGCATGCATTGAATTGGGCAGCGCGATGTAAACGGCATCGACCACGTCTGCCGCGAGCATCGCATCGTAGTCATCATAGGAATAAACACGCTCAATGCCGTAGAACTCAGCCAATTTGGCGGAAGCTTCGGGGGAGCCGGACACAAGTGCCGTAACGACCGAGTTTTCCACCTGTGGTATTGCGGGCAGGAAGGCTTCCTGACTAATCCATCCGGCACCTACTACACCGTAGCGCACGGCCCCCTCAGCTTTTGGCGTCATCGCACGATCCTCCTCTTTTCTTGCGTTTTCTGAAGCCCTTTTGCGAAGCAACTCTATTCCGCAGCAATATTTGGCAGATCAAGCCCGCCTAACTCGGCAAGTTCCGAAACAATTGCAGCCACGCCTTCACCGTGCTTCAGCGCCGTAAAACAGAAAGGCCGACCATCGCGCATCCGCGTCGCGTCCCGATCCATCACTGACAAGTCCGCGCCCACATGCGGCGCAAGGTCCGTTTTGTTGATGATCAGAATGTCCGATTTCGTAATCGCCGGCCCCCCTTTGCGCGGGATTTCCTCCCCAGCCGCAACATCGATGACATAAAGCGTAATATCAGCAAGCTCCGGACTAAACGTGGCCGACAGGTTATCACCGCCGCTCTCGATAAGCACAACTTCCACATCCGGATGCCGATCTACCATCTTGGCCACCGCCGCCAGGTTGATCGACGCATCTTCGCGGATCGCCGTGTGCGGGCAGCCGCCAGTTTCGACCCCAATTACTCGATCAGCCGGTAAAATCTGCATCCGCATCAAAGCTTCCGCATCTTCCTGCGTATAAATATCGTTGGTTATGACCCCCACGGAATGGGTCGCCTTCAAGGTCTCGGCGAGGCGCGCGGTGAGCGTGGTCTTGCCCGCACCAACGGGGCCACCAATGCCGACGCGAAGAGGTCCGTGTTTGCTCATGATTGAAAAATCCTCGGGCTAAGTGTCTCGTGCCGCATGGCGTGAACATCGGACAGGAACGTCGAACTTGCCAGGTCATCGGGCGTGAATGTTGTCGCAGCCTCCCCAAGCGCACGACACTTGTCCTGCAAATGCGCAACAACCGCCTGCCCTTCAGTCTGCCCCAAGGGTACAATCCGGATGGCCGCCGACACGAGATTCGTAACGAAAGCCTGCGCGTAGAGAGCCGCGGTATCCTCTAGTGGCATGCCGCGCAGTCGTGCAGCCCGTCCAATGGCGACCGGGTAACAGAGATCGCGCAGTGCAATCGCCCAAACGTCACGAACTGTTCGACAAAACGCCGCTCCAAGTTGCGATGTTTCTTCCACGCGCTCCCGCGAAGACTGGAAGGCCAAAGCAAGACGTTGCACCTCTTCCGCGTCTTTTGATTTGTAGGCGGTCGATAGTAAAACGACATCTGATTTACCTGACCCGTGCTCCAACAGGTCGTTTAGCCAGTCTTCAAGACCCGACGCATCCCGGATCGAACCCTCCCGAACAGCGTTTTCCACGCCATGCGAAAAGGCAAATGCACCGACAGGAAAAGCCGGGGAGAGCCACTGCGTCAAAGTCAAAATGTCACTCATATCGGCACTTGAAGCGTTAAATTGAAACCACGGCAGTTTTGGCCGATGTTTATGTCCAACAGCCGAAAACGGTGGCTCACCCGGCAAACGTGATCCCATTGAGCGCGCTCAGTGCGCATGGGCTGTCGCGCCATGTTCATGGGAGTGTGTACGGCCATGGCCGTATGCGCCGCCCTCAGGTGCGAAAGCCCGCACAACTTCTTCCACCGTCGCCCCGAGATGTTCGAGCATGTGCCCAATTACGGCGTCTTGCTGGATGTAGAGAGCGTCGCTCGCCACTTCACAGGGCGTGTGGCGATTACCGATGTGCCAGGCAAGTAAAGCCAAACTTGGCCCGGTCACACGGTAGAGCGGCTCTTGCGCTGCAACGATTTCCACAAACCGACCATCGGTGAGCTCGAAAGCGGCGCCAGCCTCAAGCGACGTCGTTTTCTCCAAGTCGCACAGAAAGCGCAAACCGCCTTCGCATGTGACCTTCTTCCGGCGCAAGAAGCGACCGTCATACGTTAATACACAGCGATCAACCGCATGCGTCCAACTGCCCGCCGCGCGGACCTGTTCAGCAACAAGCCCGCTCATGGGTTACAGCTCAGACGTTGTAGATGTCGCGGAAGACATGGCGCGTGATCTCGTCGCGCTTCAGACCCATCTCGGCCAGCTTGCCATCCGAAAGCGCTTGCAACCGTTCGATCTCGTGCAGACGCGCGTCCGTCGAGGCGCTTGCGACCTGAGCAGCAGCGAGAATGTGGAAAAAGCTCGTGATGGGTGCAAAAACCTTTGCAAGAAATCCGTCGTGTGCGGGGAGTGCGATATGTGCCATGGGAAACCTCTTCAGCTTGCGACCAACCAGCCGCTGTTTCACTGACTAGGTAAGCTATGCTGTCACATCGAGCTAGACCCTCACCCTCATTGCCGCCATGCGCCAAACGCATATGTGCATCCTTAAACATTGTATTAAAACAGAAAATATCTTTGCGCCATGGGAAGCTCCGTTGCAGGAGCGCAGGTCAGCAATTCACCATCAGCACGTACCTCATAGGTTTCAGGGTGCACTTCAACCTCTGGTGTGGCGTCATTGAGCATCAGGTCTTTCTTCCCGATATTGCGCGTGTTGGTCACCGCAAGGGTCTTTTTGGCCAGACCCAGTGCATCACCAATACCTTCGGCCGCCGCAGCTTCGGAAACGAAGGTCACCGCCGAGTTTTCAACCGACCGCCCATAGGCGCCAAACATCGGGCGCGTGTATACCGGCTGCGGTGTCGGGATCGACGCGTTGGGATCGCCCATCTGAGCGCAAGCAATGGTGCCACCCAGTAAAACCATCTCCGGCTTCACGCCGAAAAAGGCCGGGCTCCACAAGCACAGGTCCGCCCGCTTCCCAACCTCAATTGACCCGATCTCGTGCGCAATCCCATGGGCGATCGCGGGGTTTATTGTGTACTTCGCCACATACCGGCGCGCGCGGAAATTATCGTTGTCGCCGGTCTCCTCGGACAGCCGCCCGCGTTGCTTGCGCATTTTGTCGGCCGTTTGCCACGTGCGTATGACGACCTCACCGACGCGTCCCATGGCCTGGCTGTCGGAGGCGATAATGGAAAACGCGCCCATATCGTGGAGGATATCCTCCGCCGCAATCGTCTCACGCCGGATGCGGCTTTCAGCAAAGGCCACATCTTCCGGGATCGACTTATCCAGGTGGTGACACACCATCAACATGTCCAAGTGCTCTTCCAGGGTGTTCACCGTGAAGGGTCGTGTCGGGTTTGTCGAAGACGGCAGCACGTGTTCTTCCCCGCAAATCTTGATAATATCCGGCGCGTGCCCGCCGCCTGCCCCTTCCGTGTGGAACGCATGGATCGTCCTCCCCTTCATCGACTTGACGGTGTTCTCAACAAACCCGCTTTCGTTTAGCGTGTCCGTATGGATCATCACCTGAACGTCCATCGCATCTGCAACGCTCAAGCAGCAGTCAATGGCGCCGGGCGTCGTGCCCCAATCCTCGTGCAGCTTCAAAGCGCAAGCACCCGCCTTGACTTGCTCTTCAAGGGCGGCAGGAAGCGACGCGTTCCCCTTGCCCGCAAACGCAAGATTCATCGGAAACGCATCCGCGGCCTGCAACATGCGCCCAATGTGCCAAGGCCCCGGCGTACATGTGGTCGCCAGTGTACCATGCGCGGGTCCCGTCCCGCCGCCAAGCATCGTCGTCAAGCCGGAATGCAGCGCATCCTCAATCTGCTGCGGGCAAATGAAATGTATGTGGCTGTCAAAACCACCTGCTGTCAGAATGCGGCCTTCCCCCGCAATCGCCTCGGTCCCGGGGCCCACGATGATATCGACACCGGGCTGTGTGTCCGGGTTCCCGGCTTTGCCAATCCCGGCGATCCGGCCGTCCTTAAGTCCGATATCAGCTTTGAAAATCCCCGTATAATCGAGGACCAGCGCATTGGTGATGACAGTATCGACAGCGCCGTCGGCCCGGGTCGTCTGAGCCTGTCCCATGCCGTCGCGGATGACCTTGCCGCCGCCAAACTTGACCTCTTCCCCATAGACCGCCGCGTTGGAGCCAGACCCGCCCGAAACAGCCGCGCCCACCGCCTCCGCCGTCAGGTCGCGTTCGACTTCAATGATCAGGTCAGTGTCCGCAAGCCGAACCCTGTCCCCCGTGGTCGGGCCAAACATTGCGGCATAATCGGAGCGGGAGATTTTTGCTGGCATATTAGGTCCTTAGATCACGAAATGTTTCACGTGCGGTTCAATGCATAAAGCTGAACTGAGCTGTTCAAATTCTTCTTCTGCAATATCCGATACTTCAGTGGCAGGCCGCTTCGTAGACAACAAAGTCACCCCCGTTGCACAAGGCTGATATTTGAATAAGCACGACGATGTCTGCCCAATTTTGAAAGGCACCCCATGTCGAGCACCGCTTTCTGGCTCCAGGTCACCGCCTACACGATTTTCCTGCTTGTCATACTCGGACAATACCGTGGCTGGTGGTAAGCCCATACCGTCACCCCGCACCGCGATCGTATTGCCAGCGGCTCTCAACACCGCCGCACCACCCCTTCTTTCTGGCCCAAATATCCCCGCCGGAGGCACGCCGCGACGGCGGCGTTCAATCGTCACCGCCGCCCCCGGCTCAGTCGCTTGGCGTTCGACCGTGTCTTTCGGCCTATGGGACGTAGGGCGGCCTCAGCGATCTCATCAACCCGTTTGCCCTTCATGGCCGCCGTGGTTGCATCGCCATAGGCGCGAATAAACGCTGGTCCTTTTTCCAGAACCATCCGTGTGTGCTCTGTCGGCGATACCGGCCATCCTCCCGCCATGCCGAGAACGCGAAAGGCAATGACGGTTTGCGCTTCCGTGAGCATTTGCGCCGTCCGCACGCCTAAAGCCCAGTACGCGAAAGGAATTTTATACATCAAAGCGCCCCCATCACCAACTGATTGAACCCATAAATCTGGCGAGCGCCACCAATCGGGATCAACGACACTTCGCGCCGCTGGCCCGGTTCAAAACGCACGGCTGTGCCCGCAGCGATATCAAGGCGCATCCCGCGCGCCGCTTCCCTGTCAAACTCAAGCGCCGTATTGGCCTCACCAAAATGATAATGCGAGCCAACCTGAACAGGCCGGTCGCCCGTATTGGCAACCATCAACGTGACCGCGTTGCGATCAGCGTTCAAAGTAATCTCACCATCTGCAACGAAATACTCGCCGGGGATCATGGTGCACTCCTTTTTGTCTTTTTCACAACGCACATGGGATCAGCGGATCGGCTGGTGCACTGTGACCAGCTTGGTACCATCCGGAAACGTTGCCTCCACCTGAACCTCGTGGATCATCTCCGGGATACCTTCCATACACTCTTCGCGCGTGATCACATGGGCACCAGCTTCCATCAGATCGGCAACCGAGCGCCCGTCCCGGGCCCCTTCCACAACGGCGTCGGTGATCAAGGCTATCGCTTCCGGGTGGTTCAGTTTCACGCCGCGCGACAGACGTTTGCGCGCCACCTCCGCCGCCATTGATACAAGCAGTTTATCGCGCTCTCTCGGGGTCAGGTTCATGTTATATCGTCCACGGTCTTGGAATTACATCATCATGCAGATGCTCGATGATCGGGATCAGCGAGCGACGAAGATCGTACCCATCCGTCGCCACAAGTCGTGCGACGAGCAGCTCAGGCGCTTTCAGACTTGCACCTCCCGCGGGCGGCAGCAAGTCCCGGAGGCTTTCTAGGTAGAGTTCCGCACGCGGTGAGGCGAACACCAATAGCGCTGTTGCACCCCCTGAAGCGGCCACAGCCTGGCGGTCCAAAAGCCGAGCGATATCGCCTGAAAGCTTCGTCCGATCCAGAAAAACCGTTTGTCCGTCAGAAATGACCTCAATTCGATCATCCACGAACCCATGGCTTAAACGCTCACCCATGGCGGTACGGCCAAATACGAGAGGCTCGACAATCAGGGCCTCAGCACGCGCGTCAAACTCCAGCGTCAATCGGCGTTTGAAGGCACATCCGTCAAACAAAATCGTCTCTTGCGGCAACCAACTGAGACGGCCCCCTTGCCCAACTCGCAACACGGTTTCGACCGATCCGATTTGGCCGGGTTGCGCCCGGTAGGCCCGCTCCGCCGCCTGCGTTGTGAGGCTTACCTGCGCGTCGGGCAAAAGCGTCACGTCGGTACGAAAGCGATCGCCTCCGGTGACGCCGCCGGATGTATTGGTCAACACCATCTGCAGATATCGACTTTCGATGCGCGGAAACAATGCCCGCGACGACCCAGCCTGACGCAGGGTTGCCAACCGCGTTTTTCCATCGGCGACGTCTAGCGATGCACGGATTTGGCCACGGGCCCGTGGTTGAAGAGGCGCGAGTAGTGTCGTCTGTTCGTTCAAAGAAGCCCTCGTTCAACTGGGTTGATGTTAGCGGCAGAGTGCAAGGGTCGGAAAGATCGACGCCCTGTTTTCCATCGAAATCCCGCAGTAACCGCCGGCATCTGCTCAGAATTTAAGCAATAATACGCGACCCCTTAGGCCGTATCGCGCAGCGCCCGCGCCAAATCGTCCGCCGTGGTAATTTTGTAGCCAGCCTCGGAGCCCGGAACAAAGCTCACTTCAATACCCGCCGCCCGCGCCACGGCCACGTCGTCCGCTGCGCTGCCATCACTCGTTTCATAAGCCGCCAAGATTGCATTAAAGTGAAATCCTTGTGGCGTTTGGGCACGCCATAACCCGTCTCGCGCGACCGAATGCCCAGCTTTACCGTTCTCATCTGCCCAAAGAGCATCGACAACGGGCAAGGCCGCGCATGCACCTGCGGTATCCTTCAGAGCATCAATCACACCGTTAATCACAACCATTGGCATGAACGGGCGGGCGGCATCATGGATAAGAACGGCGTCGGGGGAAAACGCCGATAGCGCGTTCAACCCGGCGAAAACCGATGCACCCCGTGTGTCGCCCCCGATGACAGGCGCATGCAACGCTGGCGACGCCAACTGCTCCACGACTTCATTGTACCGCGACAGGTCCGCTGGATGGATCACGCAGGCGACTGCCTTTACCCGGCTCACCGAAAGAAAGATGTTGATGGAACGATGGAGGGCGCAAGGCCCGTTCAATGGAATGTACTGCTTGGGAATGTCCGCGTTCAGACGGGACCCCCGGCCTGCCGCGACGATGAGAGCCGCGATCTTCATACCTTATTCGCCAAATGGTCGTCACACCGCATATTTCGCCTCTAGCATCGTTGGGAGGCATCGAAAAGCGCTTCAGGCGGCTGCAACCTTCAGCAATACCGCCTCAGACTTCGACAGGCTGCGACGTGTCGTCGGACCGTAGGATGAGGTGTCATTCGCCAACTCGGGCATGACATCAAACAAACGCAAGCGTTGATCTTCTTCAATCGCGTCAAGTGCTGCAGCACCTGGATGAAAACTCTCAGTTTCGACACCGTTGGCTATCAAGACGTGATGCTCAGCAAGCATAAGATGATGATAGGTCACCGATTTTGCGGCAAGGTCGCGGGCAATACGGGAGCCATCCACCAGATCGCGCGCGGCGACCAATACCTCGGGTTCACCCCAAAGCTCGTCGGCACACTCGGCAGAAATAACCACACGGTGATCGGGGGATACCAACAAATCGCCGTTGGGTTGATTGCTCCCGAGCGCACCTTCCCGAAGCCTTACGGGGCGCAAATCTGGCATGGCATAGAGCCTGGCGCCGGAAACGTTTCGACTTCCGGCCCACAAGATAGGCTGGGCGCCGCCATCCTTCGTCGTTACCCTGTCCCCCGCAACAAGTTCCTCCACCGCCTTCAGCCCATCTGGGGTGTCGAGTTGCGTGCCAGGCGTGAAACATACGACCCCTTCCGCAGCCTCAGAAACGCGAGATGGCAAGTAGGGATCCACCCCTTTCGAAATGATCAGAGGGATATCCGATGGCGGCATTTGCCCGGTAAACATGAGCAACGGCCGTCCAAGCTCTGACATTTCGATCAGCGTCGCGGTCCAACTCTGCATGCCGTCCGTAACCGTGAATGAGCGATCCAATTCCCGGATATCGTCGACATAAGGCGAGCGAACCCCTTCGAGTACGAGCGCGCGCGCCACAAGCCTGCGTGCGCTGGCCGCGGCGCGCTTTAGATACTCAGCGTCGGACAGAATACCGCTGCGCGTGGATTGACCAATCGCGCTGTCTATATTCACAGGCGTGCCGTGCCAGACCCAAATGGCATCTTCCCTTAAGTCCGCGTCGCTCGTCCCGACAGCACCATTGATTTCGGTTTGTGCCCACGACAGCACAAACGTGCCTCTTGGCCCCGCCATCATATTCATCTGCCTGCCTCAGGTTCTTTTGTTCACTTATTATTAACAAAGGTTAACGGCAGCGGGACGCGGAGCAAGTACTACCAATGGAAGGCGATTTTGGCGCAATGCCATGAGTCTTTCCTGCAACGCCCGCCTACACGCGGCCACTGGCATCGCACATCTTTCTCCGTCACACTGCCATATCGAGCGACAAAGCCGAGGGGCTCAAAATGCCAGATATCATCCCAAACCCATGGCGCGGCGTTGGTTTGGGGTTGGATGTCAAACGACCTTCCGACGATGTCTCTTCGGTCCGCGCCCTGCTCCAAAACTGTCCGGCTCACGCCCCGACACCTCTCGTTGATGCACCCAGAATAGCGGAAAAGCTTGGCGTACAAACGGTTCTCATCAAGGATGAACGCAACCGCATGAATATGGGCAGCTTCAAAGCCCTTGGCGCAGCATATGTCATTGCCACAGAAGCCTCAAAAGCAGGCTCTGAAACCCTGAACACAGCGCTGAAAGGACAAAATTTTGTCACTGCCAGTGCCGGAAATCACGGCCTATCGGTCGCCATGGGCGCGCGCGTCTTCGGGGCGGATGCCACGATATTTCTAGCGGTCACGGTGCCGGAGGCTTTTGCAGAACGCTTGCGCGAGCTAGGCGCAACCGTTCGGTTTGAAGGGGACGACTACGAGGCGAGCATGAAAGCCGCCGCGAGTTACGCCAATCAAAGCGGCGCAACCTTGCTTTCGGACAGCTCGTGGCGCGGATATATCGATCTGCCCCATCTCCTCATGGAAGGATATCTCCAACTCGGCGCCGAAGCGGCGGAAGCGATGGCAACACCGCCGACCCACATTGCTCTTCAGGCAGGTGTCGGAGGGTTCGCGGGTGCTGTCGCAGCATATGCGCGCCACGTTTGGGGTGGCGACCCACAGATCATCGTTGTGGAACCGGCCGCGGCCCCTGCCCTGTCGGAAAGTATCAAGGCCGGGAAGCTGGTCGACACAGTAGGGCCAGTATCCTCCATGGGTCGGCTAGACTGCAAAACGCCCTCGCTGATTGCCCTCGAAGGACTGTCGAAAGATGCTGACGTCTTCGTCACGCTTTCGGAAGAAGAGGCACAAGGCGCGCTTCCGTTGCTCGCAGACATTGGACTTGAAACCACGCCGTCTGGTGCGGCGGGCATTGCGGCCCTGTTGGCCGGTTTCCCCTTGCCAAGCAAAAGCATCGTCTGGGCCATTCTCACAGAAGGCCCGGAAAATGTCTGAAACCTCCCTTGTTTTCGAGGCTAACGAGTTTCGTGACAGAACAAGAAAACTACAAGACAGGATGGCGCGACACGCCATCGATGCGCTCCTGCTCACTTCGGCTGCGGACGTCTTTTACGCGACCGGGTTTCTGACCCGATTCT
This sequence comes from Pseudomonadota bacterium, assembly GCA_039024895.1. Lineage (GTDB taxonomy): Bacteria > Pseudomonadota > Alphaproteobacteria > Rhodobacterales > Rhodobacteraceae > JAJDOD01. The sequence goes on from JBCCPJ010000011.1 coordinate 76,928, forward strand.
GGGAGAGCCCCGCACGACCGTGGTTCATCGTTGTCCCGAGCATCTCAGACCCGATTGCTATTATTCCAAGCATCGGGGAAGCGCTCATGGCCCGCAGTTGGCTCTCGGACATTCGCACATGGGACGCCCCCAACCCCCCTGATGACGGTCTAAGCCTCCTCGCGGACACCCTTCTGGAGTTGATACCAAACCGAGGGAAACTCGCGGTCCCCATGGGGTTGGAAACCCACCTCCGCATGCCGCTCGCCGATTACGTCGCGCTTTGTAACCGTCTGGCGCCAAGGGAAATCGTTGACGGCACTGCGTGTATACAAAGGGTGCGCGAAATCAAATCTGAGGCGGAGATCACAAAGATACGCAACATCTGCGCCATCGCCGACCGCGCATTTGCTCGCGTACCCGAGTTCGCAAAACGGGGGCATAGCCTTTCGGATGTCTTTCGCGAATTTCAAATCGCCTGCCTTCAAGAGGGGGCTGACTGGGTGAGTTACGTCGCAGGGGCAGCCGGTCCGGAAGGATACGCCGATGTAATTTCTCCCGCGGATGACATGCCGCTAAAGATTGGGGATATCTTGATGCTTGATACGGGGGCTGTCCGTGATGGGTATTACTGCGATTTTGACCGTAACTTCTCGATCGGTCCGGCCTCTGACACCGTCACGCAAACCCACCGCGCCCTTTGGTATGCAACCGAAGATGCTCTGTCTTTTCTTCATCCGGGACTTCGCGCCTGTGATGTGCACCAGCGTCTCGTTGAAGGCATTGCGAAACATGGCGCCACCGCCGCGCCAGGACGCCTTGGTCATGGGCTGGGTGTGACACTCACGGAATGGCCATCATTCACCGGTTTGGACCAAACCACTTTGCAAGCTGGTATGGTGCTCACCCTGGAGCCGGCCGCTTTTACAACCGACGGCCGTCTGTTGGTGCATGAGGAAAACGTGGTTCTGCGTGACGACGGCGCCGAACTCCTGACCAGAAGAGCACCAGAAAACATGATTGAGATCGAGATATGAGCATCACGCTTTATAGGTTTGAAGACGATCCAAGACCGCGTCTCGGTCTTCTCGTGCTGCAAGCTGACGAGACAATTGAGGATGACTTCAGGCGCTTTTTCAACCCCGACCGCGTCCGCCTCCACATCAGCCGCGTGCCCTCTGGAGACGAGCTTAACCCGGCCACCATTGAAGCAATGCGAGCTGATCTACCCGCTGCGGCACGCATCCTGCCGCGGTCAGTCACCTTCGATGTCGTTGGCTATGCCTGCACGTCGGGTGCGACGATGATCGGCCCGGAGCGCGTCCAGTCGCTGGTTAAATCCGGTTGTACGACAAACCAAGTCACGGACCCGCTGACCGCCACACGCGCTGCCTTGCAAGCTCTCAATGCGAAACGGCTCGCCATTCTCTCGCCCTATATCCCTTCCGTCGCCGAACCCCTTCACTGTGCATTCGAAGAAGCCGGGTTGGAGATCGCAGGTACCCTGTCCTACGGCGAAGAAACAGAAGCGAATGTCGCGAGGATGGCTCCTCAAGTACTCGCTGACGCGGCGCGCGAACTGGCAAAAGAAACCGAAGCAGACGCGCTCTTTCTCTCATGCACAAATCTCAGAACCTTGGGCATCTTAGACAGCCTCGAGGCGGAGCTTGGAATACCAGTCTTAAGTTCCAATCAAGCGCTCGCGTGGCACATGGCCTGGCTTGCGGCGATGAATATCCATCCGGCGCCTATCGGGCGCCTGATGCGAGACTACAAACCGTTGGGTGGAACCTCAAACTAAGTCGCTGCTACCCACATTTCGAATACCCACAGCTTGAGCAGGTCATGCAGCCCTCAATCATGTGCAAGGTGAACTGACCACAATTTGGACAGGCGGCACCGGGTGTCTCGTTCATGTTCACCACTTGGGCCTGGGGATCGGTCTTGAGCCCCATACCTTCGCCCTCAATGAAACCGATGGCGATCATGTGTCGCTCGATCACACCACCAATTGCCGCGAGGATCGAAGGCACATACTTGCCACTCATCCAAGCCCCACCGCGCGGATCGAACACAGCCTTCAACTCTTCGACGACAAAAGACACATCCCCCCCTCGCCGAAACACCGCCGAAATCATCCGCGTCAGAGCGACTGTCCAAGCGAAATGTTCCATGTTTTTCGAGTTGATAAACACCTCGAACGGTTGTCGGCGCCCAGCGATAATCACGTCATTGATCGTGATGTAGAGCGCATGCTCGGACATGGGCCACTTCACTTTGTAGGTCTGACCTTCAAGGGCTGCTGGCCTGTCCAAAGGTTCGGCAATATAAACGACATCCCCGCCAGCGACCTCCGCGCCCTTAACGTGATCCGGCGCTTCGCCCTCCGACACGCTCAGAACGGACCCCGTGACCGCGTTGGGCCGGTAGGTCGTGCAGCCTTTGCAGCCTGTCTCGTAGGCTTGCATGTAAACGTCCTTGAAGGCCTCGAAGGAGATATCCTCCGGCACGTTGATCGTCTTTGAGATCGACGAATCCACCCGCTCCTGTGCCGCCGCCTGCATTCGGACATGATCTTCCGGCGCAAGCGTCTGCGCATTCACAAAATGGTCCGGCAACGGCGCGTCACCCTTCAGATCACGCCACATCTGGACGGCGTAATCGACCACCTCTTCCTCAGTGCGAGAGCCGTCCTTCTGCAACACTTTACGCGTATACGCATGGGCAAATATCGGCTCGATCCCCGATGACACATTGCCCGCAAACAGGGAAATCGTGCCCGTCGGCGCGATGGAGGTCAAAAGCGCATTGCGAATGCCCTTCTCGCGGATCAGGTCGCGCACCTCGTCATCCATGCTCTGCATCGCACCACTGGCCAAAAACGCGTCCGCGTCAAAAAGCGGGAAAGCGCCTTTCTCGCCTGCCAGATGCGCCGAAGCGGTGTACGCGGCGCGGGCGATCCGCTCCAACCAGCGCGAGGTCAGTCGCGCCGCCTCCTCCGATCCATAGCGCACGCCGACCATGGCCAACGCATCGGCAAGACCCGTGACGCCAAGACCAATTCGGCGCTTTGCGGCGGCTTCCTGCGCTTGCGCTTCTAGCGGAAACCGCGACGCATCCACCACGTTGTCCATCATCCGAACGGCCGTGGCGACCAAGTCATCCAATGAATTTTCGCAAAGATGCGCCTTGTCCTCCTCGAACGGATACCAGACCAACCGCGCGAGGTTGATTGAACCCAAGAGGCACGCGCCATAGGGCGGCAACGGCTGCTCGCCACAAGGGTTTGTTGCGCTGATCGTCTCGCAATAGGCGAGATTGTTCATCGCGTTGATCCGATCAATGAAGATCACACCGGGTTCGGCATAATCGTAGGTCGCGCGCATGATGCGGTTCCAAAGATCGCGCGCCTGTACGGTCTTGAAGACCGTGCCGTTGAAGACGAGGTCCCACGAACCGTCCGTTTTGACCGCTTCCATGAAGGGATCCGTCGCCAGAACAGACATATTGAAGTTTCGGAGCCGCGCCGGATCAGATTTCGCCGTAATGAAATCCTCGATATCCGGATGATCGCAGCGCATGGTCGCCATCATCGCACCCCGACGCGACCCGGCCGACATGATCGTGCGGCACATCGCGTCCCAGACATCCATGAAGCTGAGCGGCCCGCTCGCATCGGCAGCCACGCCTTTGACGTCCGCGCCCTTGGGACGGATGGTCGAGAAATCATACCCGATTCCGCCGCCCTGCTGCATGGTCAGCGCGGCCTCTTTCAGCATGTCGAAAATGCCACCCATGCTGTCCGGGATGGTGCCCATGACGAAGCAGTTGAACAGCGTCACAGACCGTTTCGTTCCGGCACCTGCCACAATCCGACCCGCTGGCAGAAACTTGAAATCCTCGAGCGCGCTGTAGAACTTATCTTCCCATGCCGCGCTATCCGCCTCGGGTTCAGCAAGCGCGCGCGCGATCCGCCGCCAGGTATCCTCCACGGTGGTGTCGAGAACCGTCCCATCCCCCGCCTTAAGGCGATACTTCATGTCCCATATCTGTTCAGCGATCGGCGCAGCGAAACGTGTCATGGCGATTCCTTGGAATTGGGATCACAAGATACAACACATTGCAGCCCGCGAGCAATGCACTACCATATAAGCCACCTGCTGTGGGAGAATCTGTGGATAACTCGCTACATCTCATCAAGCTCTGCGTCGGCGCTGAAACCGTCAAGGACCTGACAAACTGGCAAAAGAACCCTCGGGCAAAGGGCCCCGATGGCCTGCCGCGTCACGTCACCCGGATGTGGCCAAAGCGCGAGCAAGAGCTTCTGGAAGGCGGCTCTCTCTATTGGGTGTTCAAAGGCATCGTTCTCTGCCGTCAGCGCATCCTGCGCCTCGACGAAGTGATCCGCGAAGATGGCATACGGCGGTGCGGCATCGTCTTGGACACCGAACCGGTGCGGGTAGAACCCATGCCGAAACGCCCGTTTCAGGGCTGGCGTTATCTGACCGGTGAACAAGCGCCGCGTGACTTGACCCGGGGCAGCACAGCAAACGACGACCTGCCGCCGAAACTGATCGCCGCTCTGTCGGAAGTGGGCATTCGTTAAGGAACGGAGAGACCAAGCTTTCCGCAGAACGTCTGAAAAACCGCAGCATCCTCTTCTGATAATTTGCTGACCCGAGACTGAAACAGGGTAGCTTCGCTGGCATGGATGACGTCGCCGATGATCTTCAGGTGGTTCGCATCCAGCGTCGCACCGGTTGAGGTGATATCGGCGATGGCCTCCGCCGTACCGTTGGCGACCGTGCCTTCTGTGGCGCCTTGACTGTCAACAAGCTGATACCCGGCAATCCCGGCATCACGCAGATGCGCGCGCACCAACCGGTGATACTTCGTTGCGATCCGCAGCCGCATCCCATGACGTCGCCAAAACGCCTCGGCGACCGCATCAAGGTCAGACAGATCCGACACATCTGTCCAGGTCTTCGGCACAGCAACGATCAGCTTTGCCTCGCCAAACCCCATGGACGCAAGCGGCGCAATCCTGTCGGACCACCCCGCGATTTTCTCCTCGACGACATCGGTACCGGTTACCCCAAGCGTTATCCGGCCTGCTGCCAACTCGCGCGGGATTTCACCGGCGGCGAGCAGAACAAGCTCAATGCCATCAACGCCGGTGACCCGCCCGGCATATTCGCGGTCGGCACCGGTCCGTTCAAGGGTAACACCGCGTTCCGTGAACCAGTCGAAGGTGCTCTGCATGAGCCGACCCTTCGAAGGGATGCCAAGCGTCACGCTCATTGCATCGCCTCCTTTGCGGCCAATACGGCCTCGGGGCGGATCACGCCACCCACGGCTGGCCGGGACACGCCGCCGTTCAGCGCAGAGGTCAGCAAATCATAGCGCCCACCGGTCGCCAGGGGCGGATAGCCCTGCGCGGTAAAGCCAAAGACGAAGCCCGAATAATACTCCAACGATGTCAGCCCGAAACTCGCCTGGAACCGCAACACCGCCGGATCAACCCCACGGTCGGCGAGCGCATCGAGCGTCGCTGACAACCGCTCAGCGGAAGTCGTTTCGCCAAGACCGGCCAACACCTCCACCGCTTTAGGGGCCATTTCCGCGATGCGCTCGAGCTGCCGCAAGCGCTGCAACTCCGCTGCGGAAATCGGCGGTGTCTTCGTCTCTTCTTCGAGGAGCGCGATCCGCGCAGCGATATCCTCGCGGCTGCGCAAACCCACATGGGGCACATCATCGGCGGGCAGTAGGGGCGGCGGCGGGGCCGGGCGCGAAAACCGGTCAAGCAAGGCGTTGAACCGCACCGGTCGCCAGATATGGCGCAGGAGCGCACGTTTCCGGCGCTCCGGCGTACCCAGCGCGTTGATGGCGGAAGTCAACACGCCAAAGTCGCCAATCGTCGCTGTGAACGGCAAATCACGGAGCATGTCAGCCACCGCCGCGAACACCTCCGCATCCGCTTCAATGCCACCGGCAAACAGCTCGTACCCAACTTGCATGTATTCACGCGGGCGGGTGTCATCGTCATCCTGCTGGCGAAACACCTGACCCATATAGGTGTACCGCTCCGCATCACCCGCTTCCAGATGATGCTGCACGAGAGGTACCGTAAAATCGGGGCGAAGCATCATCTCGCCACGCAGGGGGTCCTGGGTCACGAAAGCGCGCGCGCGGATGTCTTCGCCATAAAGCTCCAACAGCGCGCCCGCTGGTTGCAAGATATCCGCCTCGAACAGCGTCGCCCCCCGCGCCTCAAAACCAGCGCGGAGCCGTTCGGCCTCAGCCCGAATGTCGGCCTTCAGTGTCACCGGTCGAGTATCTCGCGCACCTTGGCGACCATGTTGTCCAGCGGGCATTCAAATTGCGCGGGCTGGTCCTTCCACTCTTCGAGGGTCGCGGTTTCGGCGATCTTGGCACCCAGGATCAGGTCCTTGATCTGCACGACACCGCGTTCCGCCTCGTCGCTGCCTTGAATGATCGCGACCGGGCTTTGGCGTTTATCGGCATATTTGAGCTGGTTACCGAAGTTTTTCGGATTGCCCAGATAGACCTCCGCCCGAATGCCCGCGGCGCGCAGCGTGTTGGCCATCGCCTGATAGTCGCCCATGCGGTCGCGATCCATGACCGTCACGACAACCGGGCCAGTCGCCGCCTTGTCCAGCCGCCTTTTCGCATCGAGCGCGGCCAGCAACCGGTCAACACCAATGGAGACACCCACCGCTGGCACCGCTTGGCCAGTGAACCGCTTCACGAGATCATCATATCGCCCGCCCCCGGCAACACTGCCGAACTGGCGCGGACGCCCCTTTTCATCATTGATCTCGAAAGTGAGTTCGGCTTCGAAGACAGGCCCGGTGTAGTAGCCGAGACCGCGCACGACGGAAGGGTCGATGACGATGCGGTCAGGGCCGTAGCCGCCCGCCGCACAAAGGTCGGCGATTTGATGGAGTTCATTCAGCCCTTCATCAAATTGACTGCTTCGTACGTGCACCTCACCATTTGAAAGATGAACTATCTCGTCTTCTTCATGAAAGAGACGGAGACTAGCTAGTGTTTCCTGGTTATTTGAGCCCTTGGCTTCAAGGAAACTTACGATCATCTCGGCATTTTTTTCGGAAAGTCCCACGCCATCAATTTTGGCGCCTGAACTATCTATCCTGCCACTGGTCAGCAGATGGACTACACCAACTCGGCCAATCTTGTCCCATTTGTCAATTGTTCGAAGTACTGCGTTCGGATCAATGTATCCCATCTGGTTAACCGTCCAGTTCGCAATCTCAGCAAAGGTCCCACCCTTGAGTGGGGGGGCATCCTGCGTCCTTAAACCCTCCAGCACCCCATTCAGCACCTTCCGATTATTCACCCTGATCATGTAATCGCCTCGCTCTATCCCAACCGCTTCCAGCGCATCGGCGAGCATCATGCAAATCTCGGCATCCGCCGCGACAGAGGCCGTACCAACCGTATCCGCGTCGCACTGATAGAACTGGCGATAGCGCCCTGGTCCCGGCTTCTCGTTCCGCCAGACCGGACCCATCGCAAAGCGGCGATAGGGCGTTGGCAAGTCATTCCGATGTTGTGCATAGACCCGCGCCAATGGGGCGGTCAGGTCATAGCGCAGGGCCAGCCAGTCGCCGGGCTTTTCGGCCTCCGCATCCTCTTGCCAGGCGAAGACGCCTGCGTTCGGGCGGTCCACATCCGGCAGGAACGATCCCAAAGCTTCGACCGTCTCCACCGCCGACGATTCCAGCGCTTCAAAGCCGTAAAGATGATACACCTCGGCAATGCGATCCAGCATGGCCTTGCGCTGATCGACATCCTTGCCGAAATAGTCGCGAAATCCCTTGGGCGTATCCGCCTTGGGTTTAGGTGGCTTCTTGGTTTTGGCCATGGGGCTCTTACCCTGGTTGGTTGCGCGTGTGGCTTTATCCCGCGACGGGAGAGGGGGCAAGATGAGCACGGAAATCGAAGAGCGGTTGGCGCATCTCGAACGCTTGACCGACGAGCTGAACGGCGTGGTCGCACGTCAGGCAGGCGAGATCGACCGTTTGACGGCGCGCGTGGCCATGTTGATGGAACGTGAAGCGGCCCGCGAGGCGGAGGGTGGCGGTGGCGTCGTTCTGGGCGACGAAAAGCCGCCCCATTACTAGCAACCGTCACGGAATCGATTCATTGCGGCGCTAATCTTTGCGCCTGGGTTCCCCGACCCATACGGAGGGCGGCCATTCCTTGTCCCACCCGGTTGCTGCCGCTACGGTTGCACGCCAGGCTTTGCCCTCTGAGATCTGGCATCGTTCTTCAGAAAAGATGCCGCCCCCGACGAAACTCTCGTCGGGGGTTTATTTTTGAACATACACTGTTCGGTTTCCAGCCTTCTGTGCGTTTCCATTGCGCCTTAAATCCTGGGGTGAAGGAGAACCCATGACATACACGGCACCCGCCAACATGCGCGTTGGCCACATACATCTGAAAGTCACGGACCTGGATCGCTCTGTCGCCTGGTACACCGACACTCTGGGACTCGAGGTCATGAACCGTCTCGGTAACGACGCCGCGTTCCTGAGTTGGAACGGATATCACCACCATGTCGGCCTTAATACCTGGGAAAGTCGCGGTGGATCACCTGCCTCGCGCCGAAGCCCCGGTCTTTACCATGTCGCCTTTCTTTATCCCGACCGGCAAGCACTGGCACGCGGTGTCGCGCGCGTCGTTGACAAGGGCGTGCCGCTCATTGGCGCCGCAGACCACGGCGTCAGCGAAGCGATCTATCTCGAAGACCCGGACGGTAACGGCATCGAGCTCTATGCCGACCGAGATCCAGCCGACTGGCCACGCAACAAAGACGGTGATCTTGCTCTGCCAACACGCCGCCTCGACCTCGACGCGCTTTTGGAACACGCTTGAGCGCTTTACCCCCTCGGCAGTCGTCTTTACTGTCTGCCGAGGAGGACAAGCGGGATGGCATTCGGAAGCAAGATACGCACGTATTTCAACGGCACTTGGCACGACGGTGATGTGCCGGTGATCAGCGCCGCCGACCATGGCGCCTGGCTCGGGTCGGGTGTATTTGACGGCGCGCGCTACTTTGACGGTGTGGCCCCTGACCTTTTGGCCCATTGCGCCCGCGTGAACGCTTCGGCCGAAGCTCTTATGCTGAACCCGACGGTCTCTGCAGAAGACATGGTGGATATCATTTGGGACGGCATTCGAAGTTTCGCATGGGACAACGCAATCTATTTGCGCCCGATGATTTGGGGTATCGACGGGGATGCCAGCGCCATCGTGCCCGATGGGAATGTCGGCTTTGCAATCTGCCTTGAGGAGCGCGCCCTTGCCCCCCCGGACGCCACGGTGCGCACCACAGCGACGCGGTTCAGACGTCCGGTGCTTGAGGACAACGTCGTCAACGCGAAAGCCGGATGCCTCTACCCGAACAACGCCCGGATGCTGCGCGAAGCACAGTCGAAGGGCTATCAGAACGCCCTCGTCGCCGACGCCATGGGCAATCTCGCCGAAAGCGCCACGGCCAACGTCTTTTTGGTCAAAGGTGGCGAAGTTCTCACGCCGATCCCAAATGGTACTTTCCTTGCCGGGATCACGCGCCGCCGTCACATGATCAACCTTGGCGCCGAAGGCATGCCCGTGACGGAAAAGGTCCTTAGCTTTGAAGATGTGCATGGTGCGGATGAAGTCTTCCTCTCCGGCAACATGAGCAAAGTGACACCGGTGACTGAGTTCGATGGAACCCATTATCAAGTTGGTCCGGTCACCCGTAAGGTGCGTGAGATGTATTGGGACTGGGCGATGAGCGAGCGCGCCTGATCGTGCTTTATCTATCGGATGACGCGCTTGAGACCATGGACATTGCGCCCGCCGATATCGCCAATGCGATTGAAGAGGCGCTGAGGAACAAGGCAGCGGGTGGCCTGCATGTAGCGCCTAAGTCCGCGCTGTTGCCGGGCGGTGGGCGGTACATGATGTCGACGCTGGCCGTTGGCGATTTGACCGTCGTCAAACAGGTGACCGTGTCGCCCGACAATCCAAAAATCGGTCTGCCTACTATCAATGGGGCGATACTCGTTCTTGACGCCGAGACGGGTTTGCCGAAAGCGGTGATGGGCGCAAACTGGATCACCGCGCATCGTACGGCGGCCCTGTCAGCGGTCGCAGCGCGTCGACTGGCAGATCCGGACGCGCGGACCATTGCCTTCATTGGCTGCGGGGTGCAGGCGCGCAGTCATTTGCGTGCCTTCGCATCACAGTTCCCGATCCGCTCCGTCATTGGCTTTGGACGGACACAGGCCGGGGTTGATGCATTTCTGGAACATGCAGACCACCTCGGCTTCCAAACACAAGCGGCCAACACTCCGGAAAACGCTTTGCGGGCAGCTGATATCGTGGTGTCCTCGGTCACACTGAACTATGATATTCAGCCCTTTCTGGATGCGTCATGGCTGAAACCGAGTGCCTTCGCGGCCATCACCGATCTTTGTATTCCGTGGCAACCAAACAGCATGGGGCAATTCGGCACCGTTATCGTCGATGACATGGAACAAGAGCGGAGCAGCGAGAAACCGATGTTGGACGCGCAGTTGATTGCGGGAGATCTGACAGACCTCGTACTTGGCAACATCGAACAACACGCCACCGGACAACCGTCAGCATTCGGTTTTCGTGGGATTGCCCTTGGCGACTATGCGGCCGTCGCTCTCGCGCTCCATCGGGCCGAGGAAACCGGGGTTGGTCAACGCATCGCGTAGACTTTGCCGCACCCCTGGCGCATCATCGATGGGGAAGGAGACCACATGCGCAAGTTCCTTGTTATACTGGATGACAGTCGGGAGTGTCTAAACGCAATCCGGTTTGCAGCGATGCGCGCGGCGCGCACCGGCGGAGGGGTCGAGGTTCTCGCAGTTATTCCACCAGAAGAGTTCAACCACTGGATTGGTGTGGGCGAGCTGATGCGGGAAGAGGCGCGGGAGAGAATTCATGCCCATTTCGAGGTCTTTGCGAAATGGATGCGGGACCGACAGAACATTGATCCTGAATTGGTTATCCGCGAAGGCGAACCGGTTTCCGAGATCCTCAAGCAAATTGATGAAGACGGCGAAATCGGCGTCCTTGTTCTCGGCGCTTCAGCCGAAAAAGGGGGCCCCGGGCCAATTGTTACAGCGCTGTCGCGCAACTTTGGATCGCTGCCGGTGCCGCTGACCATCGTGCCCGGCGAGCTTTCGAATGATCGGCTGGACGCTGTTTGCTAAGCGCACTCAAAAAGTTTCGCATGCGAAACCAATGACTTGAACGTTAATGCGCCGTACGCCGTTAAGGGTTTCCGCCATCCGCCTCTAACGTTGGACGATGAGCGCATCGCGACATGTTGACAGTTTCATTCAGTCCTTTATACGACGCGCTTCATTGGTGTTGGTGGCCCCCGCAAGGGGAAACCTGTCGCCCCGGCCAAATCCGGGGAGGAGGACAACGCCCTTCACGCCCGTACCGGGTTTTTAGAAGGAGATCAGCCGTGACCAAACGCACGTCTGCCAAGTACAAAATTGACCGCCGGATGGGCGAGAACATCTGGGGTCGCCCAAAATCACCCGTTAACCGCCGTGAATATGGCCCGGGCCAGCACGGTCAGCGCCGCAAGGGCAAGATGTCCGATTTCGGTTTGCAGCTTCGCGCAAAGCAGAAGCTCAAGGGATACTACGGCGACCTGACAGAAAAGCAGTTCCGCCGCATCTTCTCCGAAGCGGAGCGGGTCAAGGGCGATACCGGCGAGAATCTAATCGGCCTGTTGGAGCGTCGTCTGGACGCCCTCGTCTACCGCGCCAAGTTCGTACCGACGATTTTTGCCGCGCGTCAGTTCGTGAACCACAAGCATGTGCGGGTGAACGGTCAAGTCGTGAATATCCCGTCCTACCGTGTGAAAGAGGGCGATGTGGTCGAAATACGTGATCGTTCCAAGCAGCTCGCTATCGTGCTCGAAGCGGCACAACTGCCCGAGCGTGACGTGCCGGATTACCTTGAGGTTGACCATTCCAAGATGACGGCGACCTTTGTGCGTACACCGGGCCTGAGCGACGTGCCGTATCCGGTGATGATGGAACCGAACCTCGTCATCGAATATTACGCGCAGAACTAATCGCGGGGCGTTGCCGCGACATGGGGCCCTTCCGGTGACGGAGGGGCCTTTTCTGTTCATTTTCGCATAGGCCAGATGCGCGCGACGGTGGTTTTGCGCATCCTTGTTTCAGGATACACCTCTCACAAGGAGACGCCCAATGTCAGCCATCGTACAGATAGAAAACCTGAGCAAGCGCTATACCGGTGGGTTCGAAGCGTTGAAGAACGTATCACTCGACATTCGGGAAGGGGAGATCCTTGCCCTCTTAGGCCCGAATGGCGCGGGAAAAACGACCCTGATTTCAACGATATGCGGGATCACGCAGCCAAGTGCCGGGGGTATTTCCGTAGGCGGGCATGATGTTGTCGATGACTGGCGCGCCGCACGCAAGCTGATCGGTCTGGTGCCGCAGGAGATCAACCTCGAACCGTTTGAACTGGTCGCCAATACGGTGCGCTTCTCACGCGGTTTGTTCGACAAGCCGCGTAACGACGCCTTCGTAGAGCAAATTCTGAAAGACCTCTCGCTGTTCGATAAGAAAGACAATCGGATCTCGGAATTATCGGGCGGGATGAAACGGCGGGTGTTGATTGCCAAAGCGCTGAGCCATGAGCCGCGCGTCCTGTTTCTCGATGAGCCGACAGCGGGGGTCGATGTCGAACTGAGGCGCGACATGTGGCAGTTGGTTGAACGTTTGCGCGCCGATGGCGTCACGATCATCCTGACGACGCATTACATCGAGGAAGCAGAAGCCATTGCGGACCGGGTCGGCGTGATCCGGAGCGGAGAGCTGCTTTTAGTTGAAGATAAGGATCGGCTGATGTCGCGGCTCGGGAAAAAGCAGCTTCGGATCGAGTTACGCGACCCGATTTCCGAGGTACCCGAGGTCTTATCGGAGTTTGACCTGACGCTTTCCGAGGACGGCCGTCGCGTACATTACACTTACAAGGTTGGGGAAGAGCGTACGGGGATCACGCGGCTTTTGTCCGCCGTGCAAGCGGCGGGCTTGATGCTGGCCGATCTCGACACGAGCGAAAGTTCCCTGGAGGACATCTTCGTCGGATTGGTGCATGAGGGCGAAGGAGACGCGGCATGAACTGGAATGGGATAGCCGCAATCTGGCGGTTTGAGATGGCGCGCTTCTTTCGATCGATCATTCAGTCGATTGTATCGCCGGTTCTTTCGACTTCGCTTTACTTCGTCGTGTTCGGGGCGGCCATTGGCAGCCGCATTCCCGAGATAGAGGGCGTGTCCTATGGTGCGTTCATCGTGCCCGGCCTCATCATGTTGACTGTGCTTCAACAAGCCATTCAGAATGCGGGGTTTGGTATCTATTTCCCGAAATTCATCGGCACGATTTTTGAGGTACTTTCCGCGCCCCTCAGCCCGTTTGAAATTGTCATTGGCTATGTTGGCGCCGCGGCGGTGAAGGCTCTTTTGATCGGCTGCATCATTCTTGGGACGTCGTTTTTCTTCGTTGATATCACCATCCAACATCCTTTCTGGATGATCGCCTTCCTGCTGATGACATCGATAAGTTTCGCGCTCCTCGGGTTCATCCTCGGGATATGGGCGCGCAACTTCGAACAGTTGAACTTGGTGCCGCTCTTGGTGGTTACCCCGCTCGTTTTCCTTGGCGGGTCATTCTATTCGATCACCATGTTGCCGCCCTTCTGGCAGACCGTGTCGATGTTTAATCCGGTGCTCTATCTGGTGTCAGGTTTTCGCTGGTCGTTTTTCGGTATGGCCGATGTGCCAGTGGCCGCGAGCCTTGCGGCGATCCTTGTGTTCAGCGGGGCCTGCCTTGCGGTCGTTTGGTGGATGTTCCGCACAGGCTACCGCCTGAAGTCCTAAAGCTTGGTGATGACGCAGTCGCGGCGCTGCTGCGCTGTCAGCTCCGGATCGCATAGGCGGGTGGCTTCCGTCATTGTCGCGGCACTGGCCGCAGCAACGCCGGTGCGAAGGCATTCATCCACGGCGCGATCCCGTGACAACTCCAGCGTGAAGCCGCCAACGAAGCTGTCACCGGCACCGACTTTGGAAATGATGGGCGCCGGGGGGCTCACGCCATGCCACGCCCCCTCCGCCGTCGCCATGACCGAGCCATCCACTCCCCGGGCGACAATCACGATGCGCGCAACGCCCTTATCGATCAGCCCGCGGGCAAAGGCAGCGGTGTCTTCCCGGGTGGGCAACGGGCGACCGGCAAGCTCCGCACCTTCTTCGCCGTTCATGCGAAGCACATAAAGGGAGTCGCGGGGCTGCTCCGCCAGATGGAACAGCGCGGGTCCCGACGTATCGACGATCAGCCGTGAACCGCGGCCCGCCACGTGATCGGAGAGGATCGACGGGAAATCCTTGGCAACGCCGGGCGGCTGGCTGCCGGACAGGACCACGAGCGTATCGCCGGACGTTGCTTGATCGACAGAGGCCAGCGCACGGGGAACATCATGTTCTTGCCATTCCGGGCCAGGCATAACGAACCGGTATTGATCGCCCGTGGTCTGGTCGATGACCGACATCGATTGACGGGTTTCGCCTGGGCCCTGAAAGGCCACAGTCGGCACACCCTCAAGGGCCAAAAGCTGCAACAGATTAGCGCCGGAGGACTCGCCAATCGCCACAAGCGCCGTCGCCTGTCCACCGAGCAAACGCACTGCGCGCGCCACGTTAATGCCGCCGCCGCCGGGATCAATCTGAGGCTCCGAGCAACGGAGTTTCAGGCCGGGTTCGATGTCGGGGGCGGTTGTACAGTAGTCGACCGTTGGATTAAGCGTGATCGTAAGGATATGCGACGTCATCGTTCGTGTTCCCAGAAGCGCGGAAACCATGACCTGTTAGCGCAATCACGGCAAGAGGTTTTGCGCCGACTTCGTCGTCGCATTATGGGGGCTCTGCCCCGCTCGCTTCGCTCGCCCCCCGGAGTATTTCGGGACAGAAGAAGCCTAAAGTGTCGGCTTGTTGGTGAGCAATGGCATCACATCGGCCATCTCGGGGCCGCGCTGCTGGCCGGTGATGGCGAGGCGAAGCGGCATGAAGAGGGATTTGCCTTTGCGCCCCGTCGCCTCTTTCACCGCTGTGGTCCATGCGCCCCATGCGTCGGCATTGTAGGGCGGTTCGCTGAGGAGGCCGAAAGCCGTTTCGATGAACTCCCGGTCTTCTTCAGCGACAATCGGGGTCACGGCGCCGTTAAACACGGGCCACCAGGCCGCTGCCTCGGCACGGGTTGCGATATTGCCGCGCACCGTCGTCCAATAGGCGTCCTGTCGGTCTTCCGGGATGCCACCAGCCGCGAGAATGTCTTTGACATCTGACGTATCGAGCGCCTGAACAACGCGGGCTGTCAGGGGTTTGAGGTCCTCCGCATCGAACTTCGTTGGCGCAGCCCCAAATTTCAAGATATCGAAACCATCGATCAACGCCTGGTGTGTGGTGCGCAGTTCAACAGGCTCAGACGAGCCGAGACGCGCCATCAGTGAGAGAAGCGCCATCGGTTCGATCCCGGCCTCGCGCATATCGCGCAGGGCAAGTGTACCGAGACGCTTTGAGAGCGCTTCGCCTTGTGGGCCGGTAAGGAGTGAATGGTGGGCGAAGTCGGGCGGCGTGTTGCCCAGTGCCTCGATCATCTGGATTTGCGTTGCCGTGTTGGTCACGTGATCCGAGCCGCGCACCACATGGGTCACGCCCATTTCGGTATCGTCAACCACCGATGCCAGCGTGTAGAGTACCTGACCGTCCTGGCGGATCAGGACGGGGTCGGACACGCTGGCCGCATCGATTGCGCTCGCCCCCAAGATGCTATCTGTCCATTCGATCCGCGCGTGGTTTAACTTAAAACGCCAGACACCCGCCCCGCGCTCCTCGCGAAGAGCGTCTTTTTCAGCCGCACTCAACGCCAGAGCCGCGCGGTCGTAAACCGGCGGTTTCCCCATGCTGAGCTGTTTCTTGCGTTTAAGATCAAGCTCGGTAGGCGTTTCCCAGGCTTCGTAGAAGCGGTCGATTTCGCGTAGTTTCTCGGCTGCATCGGCATAGCGGTCGAGGCGTTGCGATTGCCGTTCAACTCGGTCCCAGGTCAAGCCTAACCATTCCAAATCCTGTTTGATCGCATCGACATATTCTTCTTTCGAGCGTTCAGGATCGGTGTCATCGATGCGCAGAATAAAAGTGCCGCCGGCCTTCCGCGCGATCAGCCAGTTGAACAGCGCTGTGCGGAGGTTACCGATGTGAAGATAGCCGGTCGGCGAAGGGGCGAAACGCGTAACTGTCATGGCGCAGGCTCTTTCACACAAAGGTTATTTTGTCCATATCTTCCAAATGGACAGCACCGAGACGACCGCGCCCGATCTTGACGATATCCGTCGTTTGGCCTTGCGGACGCGCGACGCACTGCCGGAGATGTTCCTCGAGGCGGCGACGGACGTGCAGTTGCGGGTGGCGGAATTTGCCTCGGAAGAGGTGTTGTCCGGGCTGGAAATCGAAGACCCGTTTGAGCTGACAGGGTTGTATGATGGTTTGCCGATGACTGAGAAGTCGCTGGCGGAACCGCAGATACAACCGGACGTCATATGGCTATTTCGACGGGCGATCCTGGATGAGTGGGCCGCCCGTGGAAACGTGACACTGCAAGAACTGGTGAGCCACGTATATATCCACGAGTTGGCACACCACTTTGGCTGGTCGGATCATGACATTTCGGTGATTGATCGCTGGTGGGAGTAAAAAATCGATTTTTTCGGTTTCCGTGGCGAGTAACGGAACTAGCTGTCCCTCATCGCTTTTGCATGGAGGCTTCCAAATGACATTCCCCAATATCTCCCGACGCTCGGCTTTGATTGGAGGGGCGGCGCTCCCCTTTGCTGCCGCGAGCGCGCCGCGCCTCGCTCTGGCTGACGGGCATGCCGCGCCATCGAATGCCATTCAGAACACGTTTGCTCTCGGGGAGTTTCAGGTCTCGACCCTGCTTGCCGGGACGCGGACCGTTGACGAAGGCATTCAGGATATTTTTGGGCGCAATGTGTCGCCGGAAGAGTTTGCCGACGTTAGTGCGCAGAACTTCATTCCATCGGACAAGGCGCAGTTCTTCTTTACCCCGACCGTTGTGCGGGCGGGCGCCGACATCGTTTTATTCGACGCGGGTTTATCGGCAGCGGGTACGACGGCGGCACTGACGTCAGCTGGCATTGAAGCCGCTGATGTGACAATCGTTGTCATCACGCATATGCACGGCGATCACATTGGTGGCCTGACCGATGACGCCGGGAACGCCACCTATCCGAATGCGCGGTATGTGACTGGTCAGGTCGAGTTCGACCATTGGGCAGCTGCCGAGAACGAGCGGTTTGACGGCAAGGTGCGCCCTTTTGCAGAGAACATGACCTTCCTTGGCGACGGAGAGGACGTGGTGAGTGGCATCACGGCTGTATCGGCTTTTGGACATACGCCGGGCCACATGACCTATATGGTGGAATCGGGCGGTGAAGGTGTGTTGCTGATGGCCGATACCGCAAACCACTATGTCTGGTCGCTGGGGTACCCCGAATGGGAAGTCCGCTTTGATATGGACAAGGCCGCCGCCGCCGCTTCGCGCAAGAAAATCCTCGGGATGGTCGCGACAGACAAAATCCCATTGATCGGATATCACATGCCGTTCCCGGGTATGGGCTATGTGGAAACACGCGGCGAGGGTGGCTATCGTTATGTGCCGGTAAGCTACCAGACCTTGCTTTGATCTTACGTTGATAGGCGGTGGCCCTAACGCTCTTTTACGTAGGGGTCGCCGCCAGCACGGGGCGGGATGGCCTTGCCGACAAAACCCGCAAGAATGACGACGGTTAGGATATAGGGCAAAGCGTCCAGGAATTGGCCGGGCACATCGATCCGCATGATTGCTTCGACCGCGTCCGGACGCAGCGAGAGCGCCTGAAGAAACCCGAACAGTAAACAAGCCGAAAGCGCATACCACGGACGCCATTTTGCAAAGATGAGCGCTGCCAGCGCAATGAACCCGCGCCCTGACGACATGTCTTTCACGAAGCCCGCTTGCAGGCCAGTCGCCAAATAGGCGCCGGAAAACCCGCAAAGGATGCCGCAGATGCCGACAGCGGCGAAGCGCAGGCGGACGACAGAAATGCCCGCCGTGTCGACCGCTGCGGGGTTTTCGCCGACGGCGCGAAGGCGCAGACCAAATCGCGTGCGAAACAGGATGTACCAAGTCAGCGGAACCGTCAGAAACGCGACATAGACAAGGATCGAGTGGCCCGAAATCAAATCGGCATAGATCGGTCCGAAATACGGGGTGTCACGCACGGCGTCCGCGAATGGCAAGGTGATCTCGCCAAAGCGCGCAGCGCCCGAAAGGGAGGGCGTGCGGCCGCCCTGTTGAAACCAATCTTGCGCGATCAGAACAGTCAGACCAGCCGCAAGAAAGTTGATCGCCACACCGGAAATCAATTGGTTTCCTCGGAAGGTGATCGAGGCGAGACCATGCACAAGGCTCAGCGCAAGGGACGCACCAATCCCGGCGAGCAATCCAACCCAGACCGATCCGCTTACCGCGGCGAAAGCTGCCGAAAAGAAAGCCGCCGCCAGCATCTTGCCTTCAAGGCCGATGTCAAAGATGCCCGCACGTTCAGAGAACAAGCCAGCCAGACAGGCAAAGAGCAGCGGCGTTGCGAGCCTTACACTGGAATCAAAGATTTGCAGGAGCGTTAGAAAGTCCATCGCTCACGCCTCCCGATTGCGAAACAAAAGGAAGAGACGCGCCAAGGGCATGCGCACCATATTATCGAGCGCGCCAGTGAACAGGATAACCAGAGCCTGGATGACAACGATTAGTTCGCGCGGGATGTTGGTCCAGAAGTCGATCTCCGCGCCACCCTGAACAAGAAAACCGAACAGGAGCGAAGCGAGCAGAACACCGAAGGGGTGGGAACGGCCCATGAGGGCGACCGCAATCCCAATGAAACCGGCCCCCTCGACAGAGTTGAGGACAAGCCGTTCTGCCGACATGACGTTGTTGATAGCCATGCAACCCGCTAGCCCACCGGATATGAGCATCGCGACTAATATGATCTTGGTTGGGGAGATGCCGGCATATTTTGCCGCCGGTTCGCTTTGCCCATAGGCGCGGATCTCATACCCGAGCCGGGTGCGCCAAACCAGAAGCCAGAACAGGTAGCAGGCGAGAAGGGCGATGAAGAAACTCACATTGACCGGTGCCGCATCCGAGAACTCGATGCCGATAGCGCCGAGAATATCAGACATGCGCGGCAGATGGGTACCTTCCGGAAAACGCGCGGTAGCCGGGTCCATGGAGCCTGCGGGCTTTAGCACCTCCACCAACAAATAGACCAGCAACGCAGACGCAATGAAGTTGAACATGATCGTCGTGATGACGATGTGGCTGCCGCGTTTGGCTTGAAGATAGGCAGGGATCAACGCCCAGAGCGCACCGAACAAAGCGCCGCCCAGAAGGGCGACAGGCAGCGCGAGTGTCCAATGGGGCCACGGCAACGACAGGCAGACCAGCGCGACGCCAAGCCCCCCAAGCGTTGCCTGCCCCTCTCCGCCAATGTTGAAGAGACGCGCGTGAAACGCGATGGCAACGGCGAGGCCAGTGAATATGAAGTTCGTGGCGTAAAACAGCATGAACCCGATGCCAGCCGAATTCCCAAACGTCCCCTGCACCATAAGTTTTATGGCATTTATCGGGTCTTCCCCGATGGCGAGGATCACCAGGGCTGAGATGAAGAAGGCCAGCAGGATGGAAATCAGCGGGATCAGGATCGCGTCGGCCCACTTTGGAATTACGTCCATGGTGCGCTCCTTTGGGAGATGCTGCACCTACTTGCGGCGCTGCGCCGGGGACTCTGACCCGCTTGCGCCCCGAGGTGTTCTACGGTCAATGACTGCATCATGCCGCGTCCGATTGGTCGGTCACACCGGCCATTAAGAGGCCAAGTTCCCGTTCATCGGTTTCGGCTGCTAGACGTTCGCCCATGATCTGCCCGTCGAACATGACCGCGATCCGGTCAGAGAGCGACAGCACCTCATCCAGTTCAACCGAGACCAGCAGGATTGCCTTCCCCGCATCCCGAAGCGCCACGATTTGCTTATGGATGAACTCAATGGCGCCAATATCGACCCCACGCGTTGGCTGACCAACAAGCAGCAAGGTCGGGTCACGTTCAATCTCGCGGGCCAGCACGATTTTCTGCTGATTGCCGCCAGAGAAGTTCTTAGCAGCCAGGCTTGAAATCGGCGGGCGCACATCGAAGCGCTCCATTTTCGCTTCGCAGTCTGAACGGATCGCCTCGTTATTCATGAACCGGGCATTCTTTTGGAACTCAGGCGCGTGGTGATATCCGAAGACGCTGTTTTCCCAGGCAAAAAAGTCGAGTATCAAACCCTCTTTGTGGCGATCTTCCGGCACGTGAGCGATGCCCTTCGCACGGCGGGTCTGACCGTCTGAAGAGGCCCCCGTGAGATCTATGTCTTCCCCATTCAGACGAACACGACCGATCGCAGCGCGGTAGCCACCAAGCACTTCAAGCAGCTCGGACTGGCCATTGCCGGCGACGCCTGCGATCCCAACGATTTCACCGGCCTGTACAGTCAAATTGATCTTCTTGAGACGCTCGACGCCGTCGTCGTCGATGACGCTGAGGTTTTCGACCTCCAACACATTGCCCTTGGGTTGCGCCGGTTCCTTGTCGACGCGCAAGAGCACTTTGCGACCGACCATCAATTCCGCAAGTTCGGCTGGATTGGTGTCCGATGTCTTCACGGTTGCCGTCATCTCACCCCGCCGCATGACGCTCACGGTATCGGTCACATCCATAATTTCACGCAATTTATGGGTGATCAGGATGATTGTCTTACCCTCGTCCCGAAGGCCCTTGAGAATGCGAAAAAGGTGGTCTGCTTCCGACTGCGTGAGCACTCCCGTGGGTTCATCCAGGATCAGAATATCCGCACGTCGATAGAGTGCCTTCAGGATTTCAACCCGTTGCTGATACCCGACGGAGAGGTCTTCGATCTTCGCATCAGGATCGACCCGCAGTTCATATTCCTGCGCAAGTTCCGTCAACAACTGGCGTGCCTTCGACAACGAGGGTTTCAAACGTCTCCCGTCTTCCGCGCCAAGCACGACGTTTTCGAGTACGGTGAAGTTTTCGACCAGTTTGAAATGCTGGAAGACCATCCCGATCCCGGCAGCAATCGCGGCCTGGCTGTCTGGGATTTCGGTCTTTTGGCCGCCGATGAAAATTTCACCGGAGTCCGCCTTATAGAAGCCGTAGAGTATCGACATGAGCGTCGATTTTCCCGCGCCGTTTTCACCGATGATACCGTGGATCGTCCCCGGCATAACGCGGATGGAAATGTCTTTGTTTGCCCGAACGGGCCCAAAGGACTTGGAGACACCTTTGAGTTCAATGGCTGGGGCGACTGATGCCGCCCCGCCAGTGTTTGCGCCGTCGCTCATCAGAAGTCGAGAACCGGGCAGCTGTCGTTTTCGTAATAGGCCACGACGTTCAGATCACCTGCAATGATCTTGGCTTTCGCCTCTTCCACGGCGGCCTTCATGTCTTCCGTGATCAACTCTGCATTGTTCTCATCCAAAGCATAGCCCACGCCATCGTTTTCGAGCGTCATTGTGTGCACGCCTGGCTCGAAACCATCGACCCCGGAAGAGAAGACGTCATAAACGGCGTTATCGACGCGCTTAAGCATGGAAGTGAGGACTTCACCCGGATGCAGGTGGTTCTGGTTCGAGTCGACGCCAATGGACAGGATATCTTCGTCGGATGCTGCCTGCAGAACGCCCACGCCGGTGGCGCCCGCCGCAGCATAGACAACGTCAGCGCCCTGACTGACCTGCGCAAGCGTAAGTTCGATACCTTTGCCGGGGTCGTTCCAGGCTGCCGGGGTTGTGCCGGTCATATTGGCAATCACGCTGACGTCTGGGTTTACCGCTTTCGCGCCCTGGGCATAGCCGCAAGCAAAGTGGCGGATCAGCGGGATGTCCATGCCGCCGATGAACCCGATCGTGTCAGACTCAGAAGCCATCGCGGCTAGCATGCCAACGAGGTAGGAGCCTTCGTGTTCGGCGAAGGTGATCTGGCGCAAGTTCGGAATGTCGAGCCAGCCCACATCGATAATCGCGAACTTGGTGTCGGGGTACTTGGGCGCAACTTCCTCCATGGTGGAGGCGTTGGCGAAGCCGAGCACGACAATCGGGTTATAGCCCGCTTCAGCGAGGCGCGTCGCGAACTGAACACGCTGTGCTTCAGCCGTCACTTCGATTTCCTGGTAGCTCTCACCGGTCTCATCCGCCCAACGCTTGGCCCCATTATAGGCCGCTTCGTTGAAGGATTTGTCGAACTTGCCGCCAAGGTCGTACATGAGCGCGGGTTCCGCCAGTGCGGCACCAGCCATCATGGCAAGGGCTGCAACGCCGCCAAGCGCAGTCTTCAAATAGGACATAAACAGTCTCCCAGTTGGTAAACCTTGGGCACTCTTGTGGGCTGATCCCCCAGTGCCCTTGATGCATGGAATAAGGCCGCGAACGTCAGAGAGGGTCAATAGGAGTCTTGGTGGGATCGGAGAAAAACCACCCAACGGCGCGGGGTTAAGGCCGTTCAACCTGTTTCGACATCAAAACGGCGTCGATGCGAGAGCTCGCGCCCGCATAATAGGCTTTGCGACGACCGCACTCTTGCCAGCCGTTCGACGTGTAGAGAAGAATTGCCCGCTTATTGGTGACAGCAACCTCAAGATGAAGCCGGGATGCGCCGAGCGTGCGCGCCTCTTCCTCAAAGAGATTGAGGCAAGCGCGACCCAGACCTTGTCGCTGCATATCGGGCGCAACCGCCAAGGTGAGTAGTTCCGCCTCCTCAAGCACCACACGGCCAAGGGCAAAGCCGGCGCGTTTCTGGCCGGGCGGCACGACGCAGAAAACTCCAGGCAGGGCGAGCATCTCTTTGAAATCATTGGCGCCCCAAGACGCGGGCGTCTCCATGGCACGGGCATGGACAGCCGCCAGTTCCTCCACGGTCACGACAATATGACCGGTGGCGGGTCCGAAGGCGGTGCCGCGTCGGGCGGGCGCACATAAAGGGGCACCGGTGCCGCGTCTTCGGTGCCGTTTTGAAACTTCCACGCGGTCACCTTGCCAAGCCGGTAAGGGATGTTGTCCGGCGTTATCGCTTCGGCATCGGCATTGAACTGCGCCGCAATCTCCGCCGCGCGAAAACCGCGCACTTTAAGATTTATGCAATTCAGCTCCTCAGGCGCCGACGATGGGTCGATCAGGCGGGGCTCCGCAACAGGGCGCCCATAGCGATGGAGTTGAACGTAGCTTTGGTCCTTCGGCGCCTCGACGCTCAGCAACAAGGCGGATTCTGAAGCCAACCCATGCGTATCTTTCACAAAATCGAATGAGGTCACCGAGATGGTCTTAAATTCGCAGGCCAAAGCAAGGCCTCGGGCGTAGGAAACCGAGATGCGAATGCCCGTGAAGTTTCCAGGACCGACGCCAACACCAACTGCGGATAAGTCCCGGAAATCTATGCCTGCGGAGGCCATGGCAGCCTCAACCATCGACGGCAGCGCTTCCGCTTGCCCGCGTTTCATTTCAGCCCAGTCTTGAACAAGCGCCACATCGTCTTCGAACACCGCGACGGCGCAGTGAGGCCCGGACGTGTCAAAGCAAAGAAAAAGCGGCTTGCCGCCACGCGGCTTGCCCATGGGTTTCTACGCCGCGACGGGGCGCACCTCTAGCACCTCTGGAATGTAGTGGCGCAACAGGTTTTCGATCCCCATTTTCAACGTCAGAGTCGAAGACGGGCAACCCGCACACGCGCCTTGCATGTGGAGATATACGATACCCCGGTCGAACCCGTGAAACACGATATCGCCACCGTCTTGAGCCACGGCGGGGCGAACACGCGTGTCGAGCAGTTCTTTAATCTGGTCAACGATCTCGCCGTCTTCGCCATCATGTTCCGCATGACCCGACGCAGAGGCACCTTCGCTTTCGATCACCGGGTGGCCAGACTGAAAATGTTCCATGATCGCGCCAAGGATTGGCGCTTTGACGATATCCCAATCGAGGGCGTCGTCCTTTGTGACGGTGACGAAATCGGCACCCAGAAACACACCACTCACACCGTCCACGGCGAATATACGCTGCGCGAGCGGTGACTTTTCCGCAGTCTTGGCCGAAGGAAAATCTGCCGTGCCACTTCCAAGTACGTCTTGACCGGGAAGGAATTTAAGCGTTGCGGGGTTGGGTGTGGCTTCGGTTTGGATGAACATTTCGCGGTCTCCGATCAGGACTGTAGATATGCGCTTCGGGCGGGAGCTTGTCAATGGTTTGGAATGATTCTAAATCGTTTCCTCGCACCTTAGTCGAGTGTCGCCTTTGCGTCCCCGATGCGATGTACGTTCGCGTGCGACCCAAGCAGAGCGTTTTGTACAGAACTGAAAGGGGTGAATTTCCGTTTTGTACAGTTTTGGCGACGGTGCGGTTTATGAGGTATGAAGCTCTGCGTGTCGTCGCTGGGAGGATATTCTGGGGATTTATGTTTCTCGGCAACGAACGGCTGGTTTGAGCCCAAACCTTCCGCCGGTTGCAAGTGCAGCATCATTCTGCAAGGTCCCGTCGGAGGCACATTGGGGCAAACATCATGCGCATCGCAGTTACTGGAACCCATGGTGTTGGTAAGACCAAGCTCGTTGAAGACATTGCAGACGCTGCCAATCAGTTCGATGCAATCCCGGAACCGTTTGTCGTCTTTCTAGGCGATGCG
>JBCCPJ010000012.1:0-97783 GCA_039024895.1 Pseudomonadota bacterium
CATGATTCTGATGGAGAGGCAGTTGATTTTGATTCAGATGTCACGACTTCTGCCTTGGCGTTTTCTCTGGCGTCGAAGACAAATCGGAGAAAGTTCAACGTTATCTGCGCCGCGAGGATCGCCGTTGACCCTGTCGGGTCATAGTCGGGTGCGACTTCCACCACGTCGAACCCGATGACCTCATGTTGCCGCGCCACCTGTTGCAGCAGTTCAAGGACTTCGTAGTAAAGGAACCCCCCATGGCTGGGCGTCCCGGTGCCGGGCGCGATGGACGGGCAAAAGGCGTCGATGTCGAGCGTCACATATACCCGCGCGCCTTCCGGAATGCGATCGGCCACGCCGCGCGGCCCCAGCGTCCGGGCTTGTCGCACGCTCAGAATGTCGGACCCCATGGCGCGGGCATCCGCATAGCCCTCCTTCGCAGTGGACGATACGTTGCGAATGCCCACTTGGGTCAGCCCCGTGACAAATGGCTGTTCCGCGGCACGGCGCATCGGGTTTCCATGCCCGTGGCGCACGCCATGGCGCTCATCGACAAAGTCAAGATGCGCGTCGATCTGCAAGATATGAAACGATTTTTCCCCATTGAAGGCGCGAATGCACGGGATGTTGACGGAGTGGTCACCGCCGATCACCACAGGCAGTGCGCCCGCGTTCAGGATGGCCCGGACGCCGGTCTCGATATTGGCGTGGCTGGCGTCGGTGTCGGTGTGTACGATGTCGGCATCACCAATGTCGACGATCCGCACATCACCGGACAAGTAGGTACGGTCGTCTTCATGGTCATATGCTCCCGCATGGCCAAAGGAAAAGAGTGTCGAGGCCTCTCGCACTGCCCGGGGGCCGAAGCGCGCGCCCGACCGCCACTGCGTGCCGAAATCGAACGGCGCGCCAAGCACGGCTACATCCGCATCAATCGCATTCCAGTCAGTGACCAGGGGGCGTTTGCCGAAGGTGGCGACGCCGACGAAGGGCAGGTCGAGGCGACCGGTATCATAGGTGTTGGCCATAAGGTAAGTAGGGGCGAGATTGGCGTTGAGTGCAAGCCTCAGTTCCGCGCGAGCGCCCAGGCAGCGCAACGGCGAAGCACCAGCAACCAAAGCCCCATGAACACAACCCAGAGCGAAGGCGTTCCTAGGAAAATAACCAGTTCATTGAGTGCCGCGAAGAACAACTGGATGAATGACTTTTGCCGCGCTTGTTCGAGATGCTCTCCTTTGGTGCCTTCGATCTCTTCGTGGACCGGCAACACCCGTTCTGTTGCAGATAGAAAGACGTAGCCCAACGCGGCGAAGGTATAGAGCCGCATCATCGCAATGGGATCGTTGCCGCTTGCGATCCAGACCATCAAAAGCAGGAAGCCCGCCCAAATTGCGCTGGTGCCGATGGGGTATCGCTTGAAAATATTTGAGACGGGCAGGAAGGCCGTCAAAACCAGCGCATTCCCGAGAATGGCAAGGACCACCGGGTGGAACGCCGTTTCGACCTGCCGAAACAACAGGTAAAGCCCGCCCAGCAAAAGCGTGCGAGCCAGATCGTTCTCCCAGGATTGTCGCGTGGCGATCCGTTGGACTAAGCTGTGGTTCGTGCGTCCCATGTCGTTTCGTTAGGAACAGGGTTCGCGGCAATTTACCAGTGAACAGACTGTCGCCATTTCAGTAAAAAACCACAAGATGTTGCGATTTCTTGTGTCGCAGTCACGAATAGGGCTTTCCCCTGTCGGCGACCCATGCGATAGGGAGGCGTCAAACGAACCCCTCCAAAGGAGTATCCAAATGGAGATTCGTGAGGCGCTCACGTTCGATGATGTTTTGCTGGTCCCAGGGGCCTCATCTGTCTTGCCTGCCGGGGCGGATACGACCACGCAGGTGACCCGCAGCATCTCCATGAACATCCCGCTTTTGTCTTCCGCGATGGACACTGTGACCGAGGCGCGAATGGCAATCGCCATGGCGCAGGCCGGGGGTATGGGCGTGCTGCATCGCAACCTGTCGGTAGACGAGCAGGCGCGGCAGGTGCGCGAAGTGAAACGGTTTGTATCCGGAATTGTCTACAACCCGATTACTCTCAGGCCGGAACAGACACTGGCGGACGCGAAGGCGCTCCAGGATCGCTACAAAGTCACAGGTTTCCCGGTTGTGGACGATTCGGGCAAAGTGCTGGGCATTGTCACCAACCGCGATATGCGCTTTGCGGGCGATGATGCAACACCTGTCCGCGCCATGATGACATCGCAAGACCTCGCGATCCTGACAGAGCCCGCCGATCTCGACGAAGCGCGCAGCTTGATGAAGGCGCGGCGGATCGAAAAGCTGCTGGTCACTGACGGGCAGGGCAAGCTGACCGGTTTGCTGACCTTGAAGGATAGCGAACAGGCGGTCCTGAACCCGATGGCCTGCAAGGATCATCTTGGCCGTCTGCGCGTCGCCGCCGCGTCCACAGTTGGGGCGGCGGGTTTCGAACGGTCCGGGGCCTTGGTGGATGCGGGGGTCGACATCATTGTGATCGATACGGCCCACGGCCATTCCGAAGCGGTGGCCGAAGCGGTTAAGCAAGCCAAGACCCTGTCCAATGAAGTGCAAATTATCGCGGGCAATGTGGCGACGGGTGAGGCGACTAAGGCTTTGATTCAAGCCGGTGCCGACGCGGTAAAGGTCGGAATTGGCCCCGGTTCGATCTGCACCACGCGCATGGTGGCGGGCGTTGGTGTGCCGCAGCTTACGGCCATTTTGGATTGCGCTGCTGCCGCAGGCGATGTGCCCGTGATTGCCGATGGCGGCATCAAGTTCTCGGGCGACTTTGCCAAGGCAATTGCGGCGGGGGCCAGTTGCGCTATGGTTGGTTCAATGATCGCCGGGACGGAGGAGAGCCCGGGCGAGGTGATCCTCTACCAGGGCCGCTCCTTCAAATCCTATCGGGGCATGGGGTCTTTGGGGGCAATGGCGCGCGGCAGTGCGGACCGGTATTTCCAAAAAGACGCCGCCAATGACAAGCTCGTGCCCGAGGGGATCGAAGGCCAAGTGCCCTATAAAGGGGCAGCGGGCGCGGTAATACATCAACTTATCGGCGGTTTGCGCGCCGCGATGGGCTACACCGGTTGCGAAACAGTAGAGAAAATGCGAAAAAACTGTCAGTTTGTGCGCATCACCGGTGCGGGTTTGAAGGAAAGTCATGTGCATGACGTTCAGATCACCCGTGAAAGCCCGAATTACCGTATGGGCGGGTAAAGCACATGTTGAACCATAGTCTCCGGCTGGGAGGCGTTAGATGATTGTTTTGCGATGATGCTTGGAGGGGGCTGTGGCTGATCGCACAGGTGGCGAGGGTAAGCCAGGCGTGCCGAAAGAGGTTTTTGAGCTCGACAAGGACGAACGCTGGCAGGCGCGGCTCGACGAAGCGCGGGCGCGTCGCGAGGTTGCTTTACGGGAGAAAGCCGCTGGCAAGCCCCAGAAGCCGCGCCCAAAGCCTTGGGAAATCGGCGGCGCCGAGATGGACGCGCCGAAAGAGATCAATCCAATCATGCAGGAGCGGGGGAACGACAAGTTCGACTTCGCCGACAGGTTGGAAACCATCCGCAGCGCCAAGTCGGAAGCGGCGCCAAAGCCGCCAGCCGCTGAAACGACACCCGTCGAAGCACCCGTAGTGCCCGCCGAAACGGCTAAAGCGCGAGAGGCGCAACCGGTGCCATCTGCCCCGGCTGAGCCAATTCCACCGGCGAAGGAAGAGACCCCTGTCGCGCGTTCGGAGACGTATGCGCCTGCCGAGGCAGCGCCGCCTCCGCCGCCTACTCCGCGCCAACGGACGCGGCCCTCGCTTGTCTTGCCAGACGCGCCCGATGTGGCTGAACTTGCGGCGCGCTATGCCTCTACCATTGATGGGCCCGAGCCGTTGCGACGCGCAACAGCGACGCAGCCTGTTTTCGAGGAAGATTTGCAACCGCAGCACACGGCGGAACTTGTGGCCCTGCCAACCGCTGCGCCGCCCCAAAGCGTGCTCGATGAACGCCTGAAAAGTCGCAGTGAGCGCCGTCGCGGTATTCGACCGCTCGGCATGGCGGCCGGGCTCATGGCCTTTGCCGCGCTGCCGTTGACCGTGGAAGCGCCGCCGTTGGAAATCGGGCCGGAGATGCCGCTGATCGAACGCATCCGCAACCAGCCTGCACTAGGGGTCACATGGGGGCTATACGCGCCGCCTGTGCAAACGTCGTCTGATCAATGGCGTCCCTCGGCCGCGCCCTTGCGGGTTTCTCGGGCGCCCTTGGCAGTGCCGCTTACGCCCGGCTTGACGGAGGCGGCGCTATCGCCACCGCAAATCCCGCCCCTGTCAAATGTGCCGCCCGAGGTTCCTGAGCTCGCCTTGCCGCCCTGGGATGGACCGGACCTGGCGGGAGTAGTCTCCAACGTCTTAAGTCAGCCGGAAACTGGACCGGCGACCTTCGGCACGCCAATAGGTTTGGAGGTCCCGGGTATACCGACAACGCCGTTGCCAGTCTCGACGGCGCCACCGGCAGCGCCCACACCGCCGCCCGCAAAGCCAGATACGCAACCGGCTGAGGTGACAGCGCCGACCCAGGCGGAAGAGCCGCCAGCCGCGTCTGCCGATGCACCTGTGCCCGAAGGCTCGATCGGCGCGCCACCGCGCCCGCCCACATTGCGCGAAAAGTCGGGCGAAACGGTCACGCCGCCCGCACGGCCGCGCCCGAGTGAAACGGTCGTGGAAGCCGATCCGCTCCGCGTGACAATTCTGGTGCCACGCCGTGCCGATCGCGCTGTAACGGACGATGTCGCATCGGGCGTGACCCTCGATGGCCATGAGTTAGTGCGTGTCAAGGACGTGGACTTCAGCATCAGCACCCGCAATGTGCGATACTTCCACGACGAAGATCGCGCATCAGCGGCCCGTATGGCGGCGCGTTATGAAGCAGAGCTACGCGATTTCACCTGGTTCCGACCAAAGCCGGTTGAGGGGACGACCGAGCTTTGGCTGTCGGGTCGCGCTCCGGGGGGGAACACAAACGGGCGTGTGCAAACGAACGCGGAAGATGTGCTTGAAAGGGCGCTGGACCGTTTGGGACTTGGCCGCGACTTGCCGGAGAGCTTGCCGAGCGCGGAAGACATTCGAAACATCCTTCGACCACGTTCCGGTGACAACTAACTGGGACGACCGCTTGAGCTATGCGGCCTGACGCGCGGATCGCGGCAGCGATTGAAATCCTTGACGACATTCTTGCCGGTGCGCCTGCGGAGCGCTGCCTCACTACTTGGGGGCGACGACACCGGTTTGCGGGTTCGGGTGACCGGGGGGCCATCCGCGATCTCGTCTTCGATGCGCTCAGGAGAAAACGATCCCTGGGGTGGTTAGGCGGCGGGTCGAACGGGCGTGCTTTGATGATTGGGGCCGCGCGCGCTGCGGACAAATCTCTTGATGCCTTGTTCACTGGAGCGGAATACGGGCCACCGGTCCTCAGCACCGCCGAACGCGAGGCAGGGCGACGCATTGGAGACGCGCCAGAGGCGGTTCGGCTCGATTGCCCGGATGCGCTTTGGCCGGAACTAAAGGCAGCCTATGGGGAGGAAGCCGAGGCGATCCTCACCGCGATGCAAGATCGCGCGCCGGTCTTTCTGCGGGTAAACCGAATGAAGGGCACACGGGAGGACGCCGTGACCTTGTTGGGGTCTGAGGATGTCACGGCGCAAGCGCATCCCCTTTCGGACAGCGCCCTTGAAGTGACTGAGAATGCGCGATGGATTCAAAACACGCGCGCTTACCGCAAAGGGTATGTTGAGCTTCAGGATGCTGCGTCCCAGGCGGTGGTGGATCAATGTCGCGCTTATTTTGGCGCGGGCGAAGTGCTGGATTATTGTGCCGGCGGCGGCGGCAAAGCGCTGGCCATGGCAGCCGCTGGAGCATCAACTGTTGCGGCCCATGATGCCGAGCCTCGCCGCATGGCAGACATCCCCGCCCGCGCTGCGCGCGCCGGCGTCGGGATCAACGTTGTGACGGACGTCAACGGCCAGTTTGACCTCGTTCTTTGCGACGCGCCCTGTTCGGGGAGCGGCGCTTGGCGTCGGCAACCGGATGCCAAATGGCGATTGGATGATGCGGGGCTTGCCGCGTTAACACGTATTCAGGACGACATTCTGGACCGCGCGGTGCGTTTTGTGCGTCCCGGTGGCACGCTGGCCTATGCAACTTGCTCGCTTCTGCCGATTGAAAATATGGCACGTGCCACCGGGTTTCTGTCCCGCCACCCCGAATGGCACATGGTGCGAGACCGGCAATGGACCCCGCTTGACGGGGGGGATGGCTTCTTTCTCGCGTGTTTTCAGAGAAGTTAACGAAAGCGCCGCAAGGCTTAAGGTTCCGTTAACACCTTTGACCGCACTCTATCCGCATCAACGGATGAGGTGAGCGACGTGGCGTTTCGCCGACCGAGTGCACTAGAAAACCGAAGCTGGTCTGACCTGGCGGACCGGGTTCCAGTTTTTGCCTTGCTGTCGCTCGGATCATTGGCCCTCGCCATTGCTGTTCCGAGGCCCGCTTTGAGCCCCGTGCTTTATGGCACAGCCGCAGGTTTTATCGCGCTTCTCGCACTCGCTGGTGGACACGGTGCAGTTTCGCGCTTGCGCGGCCTTGTGCTTTCGCCGCGACTGCGTGCGAAGCTTGAAAATGCGCCGGGTCTCGCCGTCTTGACCGATGCCCAGGGGTCGGTGCTCGCCGCCAATGCCCGCGCAAATGCCAGTGGGCCACGCGACACGCTGCTTGAGAATACGCTTTCGGGTATCGCTGCGGACCCAAAAGGCGCGTTGCTCCGGATGCGCGAGCGGGTTCAGGACGTCGCCGAGTTTGAAGAAACGTTCGGTACGTTGGAGAAGGGCCTGCTGGTGTCGGTGACCCGACTTTCGGCACGGCGCATTTTGTGGTCCATCTCGCCGCAGTCGCTGGACCCTGAACTGGCGCTGCTCTCCGTTACCCTGGGGCGCGCCGCGCTCAATGGGCCCGCTGCCCGTCTCTTGGGTCGGGGCACCCGTCCATTATCCGAAATCATCCGCGATTTACCGGTGCGACAGGGGGCGATCCACCATATGCGCCGCGCCGATGGGACCGAGTTTGAGGCGCGCCTGATCGAAATGCAATCGGCCCCCAATCGCGCGGAGATTGCCGTGCTGCCGCCGTCGGAAATTGCCCATGAGACGGAAGACGCGGCATCGAGCGCCCTTGCGGTCCCGGATTTGCTGAGCGTGCTGCCGGTGCCCATGTTGAAGATCAGCGAAGCGGGACTGCTCTTGGAAGCGAACAAGGAAGCCCGCGCGATCCTCGCCCTCGACGCCGATGCGCTGCCGCCGCTCTTTGAACTGGTCGAAGGGATGGGCCGACCGATTGCAGACTGGTTGTCGGATGCGGCCCAGGGGCGAGGCCTTTTGAAGCCTGAAATCGTCCGGGCCGTTATCCCGGGGCAGGAGCTCTACCTACAGATTGCCCTCGGTCGTACCGTTGAAAACGGGCGGACCGTTTTGATCGGTATTTTGAACGATGCCACGGAGTTGAAGACGCTTGAGGCGCAATTTGTCCAGAGCCAGAAAATGCAAGCGATCGGACAGTTGGCCGGGGGTGTGGCCCATGATTTCAACAACCTTCTCACCGCCATAAGCGGGCATTGCGACTTGCTGCTTCTGCGCCATGAAGCCAGCGATCCCGACTATGCCGACCTTATCCAAATCTCACAGAACGCAAACCGCGCTGCGAGCCTCGTGGGGCAGCTTCTGGCGTTTTCCCGCAAGCAGAACCTCAAGCCGCAAGCGCTCGATCTGCGGGACACCATGGCCGATCTTGCACATCTGCTGAACCGGCTGATCGGCGAGCGGGTGCAATTGGACGTCAACCACGCACCGGGGCCGCAGATGATCCGTGCGGATCGTAGGCAATTGGAACAGGTGATCGTAAACCTTGTGGTCAACGCCCGGGATGCGATGCCGGACGGGGGCCGGATTGAGGTCATTACACGCTCGGAGTTTCTGCCGGAGCCGGTATCCCGGGATCAGGCGCGTTTGACCTCGGGCGAGTATGTGGTGATCGAAGTGCGCGATACGGGTTGCGGCATTCCTGCCGAGGCGCTGTCAAAGATCTTTGAGCCCTTCTTTTCAACCAAAAAGACCGGGGAAGGTACGGGGCTTGGCCTTTCCACCGCCTATGGCATCGTAAAACAGACGGGGGGGTATATCTTTGTGGAAAGCGCGCTTGGGGAGGGGACGACCTTCACGCTGTTCTTCCCGGCAACGACGCTGCGCGATACCGCACCGGTCGAACCCGAAAAGCCGTCGGCCGTGGCCCCCGTGCCGCGAACGGACGCTTCGATCCTGTTGGTCGAGGACGAGGCGCCGGTGCGTGCCTTCGCTTGCCGGGCCTTGCGGCTCCGGGGCTATACCGTGATTGAGGCCTGCGACGCGGAAGAAGCCATCAAGATACTTGAAGACACGTCCCTGCAGATCGACCTCTTCGTCACGGATGTGATTATGCCCGGCATGGACGGGCCGACCTGGGTCCGAAAGGCGCGCAAGGACCGGCCCGGGACGGGGGTCGTGTTTATGTCTGGGTACGCAGAGGAGGGACGCGCGGAGAAGCAGGCCCGCATCCCGAACTCCGTCTTTTTACCCAAACCCTTTTCGTTGCAACAACTCACCAGCCTCGTCCAAGAACAGCTAAGCTAGCCGCCGCCGTTTACATTCATGCCCACCGATGCACAGAAGCGGCGGTCACGTGTCAGGCTATTTGACGGTAAGCGCTGCTTGGCTCCTCCGGTGCGAGCCCAAGCTCGTGCACGGCTTTGACCAGGCCGCCGAAATTGAGCTGCATTGCGACGGCTGCGGCCGAGGTTTCTTCTGCCATGGCCGCGTTCTGTTGGGTGGCAAGCTCAAGCTGGCCGACGGATCCGTTGATATTGTCCAAAGTGAGGGATTGCTCTTTCGCTGTGCGGTCAATTTGTTCGATCAGTTCGCTAACCTGGACGACATTTTCGATGATTGATCTTAAGGCATCGCCCGTATGGGAGACCTTTTCCGACCCCTCGGTCACATGCTTGCCGCTTGACGTGATAATATCATTGATTTCCTTCGCCGTCTCTGAGGCGCGAACGGCGAGGGCGCGGACTTCGGATGCAACAACGGCAAAGCCACGACCATGCTCCCCGGCACGTGCGGCTTCGACGCCCGCGTTGAGTGCAAGCAGATTGGTTTGAAAGGCGATTTGATTGATCGCGCCAATTTTGCTGCGAATTTCCTGCGAAGAGTCCTTTATTTTCTCCATCGAGCTGATGGCCGCAGTGACGATTTCTTGCGCATCCATTGCTTGTTTGCGTGCGTTTTTCATCTCTCCATCCACGCGGCTGGCATTTTCGGAGGAATTGCGCACGCTTTGTGTCAGCTCTTCCACGGCGGCGGCAGATTCCTGAAGCGTGCTTGCCTGGCTTTCAGAGCGTTTGGCCAAATCGCTGACCGCGTTGCTAACCTCGACAGTTGAGCCTTCCAATTCCCGTGTCAGATCGCCGATTGAACCCCCAATTTCGACCAGCATCGACAGCGCTTTGTTGTACCCCTCGCGCAGCGCGTCATATTTGGCTGGCATCCCGCCGGCGGCTTCATCCTCGATGACCTGGGCAGGGGCACCCGAGGTGATCCGGTGAAGACCATCCTCGACCAGGGTCAAAGCTGTCGATTGTTCTTTCTGTTGGGCTTCGAAATAGGCAGCGATGACGGCTTCGGTATCATAAGCGATGATCCTTGTAATGATGGACGTGTAGTCGCCTACAGTTTCTCCCGCGATGCCCTGGGCTTCACACGCTTTCAGTGTTTCGCGGATCAACATGGCACTGACGCGTGCATATCCGGCGAGATACATGTTGAAGGGGAGCTTCAACCGGTAATGCACCCGACCGACAATTGCGGCAGAGCGATGATACCGTTCCGACAGATCGCCCTGCAGCAGCATTTTCCAATGCTCCATCTGGCGCATTTCGGCATGTTCCATGGACCCGGGACGCGCGAAGAACGCCATCATGGACGCATCGCTTTTGGCAAAGTCGTAAAAGCTTGCAACGATGTCAGGCAGCGATGGCTCGACAAGTGCATAAATTTCGCGCAGACGTTCGATTTCGTCCGCGTCAATTCCGAAATACTTGCGGTTTACCGCCTCATTTGAAGACATTTCATTCCATTCTTGCTGGTTTTTTTGTCTCCTATCCCACTCAACTTTCCGAACACTTAAGCGCGGCAGTTTCAAATCGTCGAGCAGGGTCTTTCCTCGGTAATGGATTTTTAACAGGGACGAACGATAGACTAATTTATTCGTTGCAATGTTCTCTTTTTGGTCCCATACAGACAAAAAGAACAAGAGAAGAACAAGAGGCAACATTGCCGCCCGGAAGCGGCTATGAAATAAGGAACAGGACTTATGGGTGCAGCAGAACTTCTGGATATGACGTCTAAGGCAGGAAGCGAAAAGCAAAAAGCGCTGGATTCGGCGCTGGCTCAGATCGAACGTCAGTTCGGCAAGGGCTCGATCATGAAACTCGGCGGCGAGAACGCCATGCCGGAAATCGAAGCGACCTCGACCGGATCGCTCGGCCTCGACATCGCGCTGGGTATTGGCGGTTTGCCAAAGGGCCGGATCATCGAGATTTACGGTCCGGAAAGCTCGGGCAAAACGACGCTGACACTCCACGCGGTCGCGGAAGAGCAAAAGAAGGGCGGTGTATGTGCCTTTGTCGACGCCGAACACGCGCTTGACCCGATGTATGCCAAGAAGCTGGGCGTCAATCTTGATGAGCTCCTGATCTCACAGCCCGACACCGGCGAACAGGCGTTGGAGATCACTGACACGCTGGTGCGATCCGGTGCCGTCAATCTGGTTGTCGTCGATTCCGTGGCCGCGCTGACGCCGAAGTCAGAACTTGAAGGCGATATGGGCGATGCCTCCGTCGGCGTACACGCCCGCCTGATGAGCCAAGCCATGCGTAAATTGACCGGTTCGATTGCCCGCTCCAATTGCATGGTGATCTTCATCAACCAGATCCGCATGAAAATCGGCGTCATGTTCGGTTCCCCCGAGACGACCACCGGCGGCAATGCGCTGAAGTTCTACTCTTCCGTGCGTCTCGACATTCGCCGGATCGGCGCAATCAAGGACCGAGACGAAGTTGTCGGCAACACGACCCGCGTCAAAGTCGTGAAAAACAAGGTGGCGCCGCCGTTCAAGCAGGTCGAGTTCGACATCATGTATGGCGAAGGCATTTCCAAGATGGGCGAGTTGATCGACCTTGGGGTGAAAGCCGGTGTGGTTGAGAAATCTGGCGCCTGGTTCAGCTACGGTGACGAACGCATTGGCCAGGGTCGGGAGAACGCCAAGAACTTCCTGCGGGAAAACACCGATATGGCCCATGAAATCGAAGATAAGATCCGGGCGGCCCATGGTCTCGATTTTGACGGAGAAATTGAAGAAGACGAGGATGATCTCGTCGAAGAATAGGGTCGCTGCGGAGATGGCCAACTCCAGAAATGGCCCCCGTGCTTGAAAAAGTGCGGAGAATACTCTGGGAAGGGCCGTCCAATGGGGCGGCTCTTTTCAGTTTCGCCCTGCCGGTCGGAGGGTGCGGTGAGGAGCGCCGCATGCCTCGCTTCCTTGGGATATTTTTTGACCGCCGTAAGCCGATTTGAATCAAGTTGTCCGGGTTGGGTGTTCGGGGTAGTCAAGGCGAACTCAGACCTTCAAGCGATGATCCGATGACCAGCCTCAACGATATCCGATCCACGTTCCTCAGTTATTTCCAGCAGAATGGCCATGCAGTGGTCGAAAGCTCGCCGCTTGTGCCGCGGAACGATCCGACCCTGATGTTCACAAACTCAGGCATGGTTCAGTTCAAGAACCTCTTCACCGGACTGGAGACGCGAGACTATGTGCGGGCCACGACCAGCCAGAAATGCGTGCGTGCCGGGGGCAAGCACAACGATCTGGACAATGTGGGCTACACGGCGCGACACCATACCTTTTTTGAGATGCTGGGGAATTTCTCCTTCGGGGATTATTTCAAAACCGAGGCGATCCCCTTTGCGTGGAATTTGATCACGGGCGAGTTCGACCTCCCAAAGGATCGCCTGTATGTCACGGTTTATCATACCGATGATGAAGCGGCCGAGATTTGGCAGAAGGTCGGCGTTGCTTCGGATCGGATCATTCGGATCGCCACCGATGATAACTTCTGGGCCATGGGTCCGACCGGCCCCTGTGGACCGTCGACTGAGATATTCTACGATCACGGCGATCATATCTGGGGTGGCCCGCCGGGCTCGCCTGAGGAAGATGGTGATCGTTTTATCGAGATTTGGAACCTGGTCTTCATGCAGAACGAGCGGTTTGAAGACGGTTCAATGGTTGATCTCGACATGCAGTCCATAGATACTGGGATGGGGCTCGAACGGATCGGGGCACTGCTGCAAGGCAGCCACGACAATTACGACACCGACACCATGCGCGCCTTGATCGAGGCTTCCGCGAATGCGACCTCTACCGATGTCGATGGTGACCAGAATGTGCACCACCGGGTGATTGCCGATCATCTGCGCTCGACTTCGTTCCTGATTGCGGAAGGTGTGTTGCCATCGAATGAGGGGCGCGGATATGTCCTGCGCCGGATTATGCGTCGCGCCATGCGGCACGCCCATCTCCTCGGCGCGAAAGAGCCTGTGATGTACCGTCTCGTGCCCGCTCTCATTGCGGAAATGGGCGCCGCCTATCCGGAATTGGGTGGCGGGAAAGCGCTGATCGAAGAAACCCTGAAGGCAGAAGAGACCCGGTTTAAAGCGACCTTGGAGCGCGGTTTATCGCTCTTGGATGACGCTACCAGCACGCTTGCCGAAGGTGGCGTTTTGCCCGGCGAGACCGCGTTCAAGCTCTATGACACCTACGGCTTTCCGCTCGACTTGACCCAAGACGCGTTGCGGGAACGTCAGATGAGCGTCGATACCGATGCCTTTGATGCGGCCATGGCGGACCAAAAGGCAAAGGCCCGCGCAGCGTGGTCAGGTTCCGGCGAAGCGGCCGATGCGGCGATCTGGTTCGACATCGCCGAGGAGAAAGGTATCACGGAATTTCTTGGCTATGAGACCGAGACGGCCGAAGGTCAGATCGCGGCGCTCGTGGTCGATGGTGTGTCCGTCGAAGAAGCGACAGCAGAGGTTCAAATCATTTTGAACCAAACGCCGTTCTACGCCGAAAGCGGCGGTCAGGTCGGCGACAGCGGTCGGATTGAGACAGAAACCGGCAGTGCCGAAGTGACCGATACCAAGAAGGCTGCCGGTGTGTTCATCCACCAGGCCCGGGTAACGGCTGGAACGCTCACCAATGGTCAGGCGGCAAAGCTCACGGTTAATCATGATCGACGTTCGGCAATCCGCGCCAATCATTCGGCGACGCATTTGCTCCATGAAGCGCTCCGGGGCGCACTCGGTGAACATGTGGCACAACGCGGATCGCTGAATGCGCCGGATCGGTTGCGCTTTGATTTCAGCCATCAAAAAGCGCTGTCGCTGGAGGAGTTGAAAACGGTCGAGGCCGAGGTGAACGCCTATATCCGGCAGAATACGGCGGTTGAGACGCGCATTATGACGCCGGACGATGCCCGGGAAATCGGCGCACAGGCGCTATTTGGCGAGAAATACGGCGATGAGGTTCGGGTGGTCTCCATGGGGCGTGCCCCAACCGGCAAAGGGTCGGACGGGGAGACCTGGTCGATTGAGCTTTGCGGGGGCACCCATGTGGCCCGCACCGGCGATATCGGTGTCTTTGTAACCTTGGGCGATAGCGCGTCCTCAGCCGGTGTCCGGCGGATCGAGGCCCTGACAGGGGATGCCGCGTTCCAGTACCTGTCCCAACAAGATCACCGGCTCGCCGAGACGGCACTGGCGTTGAAGGCGCAGCCGGGCGATGTGGCGGACCGGGTGAAGGCGCTCTTGGCAGAACGCAAGACGCTCACTTCCGAGATTGCCGATTTGCGGCGCCAACTGGCCATGGGCGGCGGCGAACGCGGCGCCATTGAGCAGGAAGATGTGAATGGTGTCTGTTTCATGGGGCAGGTGATGAGCGATATCTCGGGTAAAGACCTGCCGGCGCTCATCGACCAATTCAAGGAGCGGGCGGGCTCCGGCGTTGTGGTCCTCGTGGCAGATACCGGTGGGAAAGCCGCCGTTGCGGCAGGGGTGACGTCGGATTTGACGGATCGGGTCTCCGCAATTGATCTGGTCAGGGCCGCCGTCGCTGAACTTGGCGGCAAGGGCGGCGGTGGTCGCCCGGATATGGCGCAAGGCGGCGGGCCGTCCGCCGAGAATGGTGCAGCCGCGCTCGCGGCGGCGAAACAGGTGATAGGAGGCTGATATGCCAGCACTTTGGATTGCGCGGGTCGACGTGACCGACGCGGAGCTTTACGGGAAATATATCGAGGTCGCCTCGCAAGTCATCCCGGCCCATGGTGGCAAGTTCATCGCACGGGGTGGTCGGGTCGAGCCGGTGGAAGGGGCATCGCGCGCGCGCAATGTCGTGGCGAAATTTCCCGATGTGGATGCGGCGC
Source organism: Pseudomonadota bacterium (assembly GCA_039024895.1). Taxonomy (GTDB): domain Bacteria; phylum Pseudomonadota; class Alphaproteobacteria; order Rhodobacterales; family Rhodobacteraceae; genus JAJDOD01. The sequence goes on from JBCCPJ010000012.1 coordinate 14,615, forward strand.
TCGGTGCGTATAACGACCCGAAGTATCAGGAGGCGGTGGCCTGGGCCATGGCGGCGTCTCAGCGCGAGGTCATCATTGTCGAGACGGAGGAGTAGGCGATTGCGTCGCCGCGTTCATGTCTCGGGAGAGAGCGCTTCATCACGCGCTCAGCCTTTCAGGGTATACGACTTCCCATGAGATGTGGCGCAAGACGTTCGCGTTTATGGCAGTCTCGGTCTTGCTGACGCTTGCCGAATTGCAAGCACGCTTCGCCGCGCCCGGGCAGGTCATGGATATTCTCCTCCGTCCCGCACGTGACGTTCCCATGGTTCGTGTCGATGAGGCGGAGATTAGCGCAGCGGGGCTGGCGGGGGACCGGGCGCGGCCCGGGAAACGGGCGGTTACGTTGATCCAGGCAGAGCATCTACCAGTAGTCGCGGCCCTTGCTGGGCTGGATAACATCGATCCTGCTTTGCTTCGCCGCAATATTGTCGTTGCCGGTCTGAATCTTCTGGCGTTTCGCGGCAAACAGGTCCGCGTCGGGTCGGCCTTGTTGGAGTTTACGGTGCCCGCACATCCCTGCTCCAAAATGGAAGCGGTGCTCGGGGAGGGCGGCTACACCGCCATGCGAGGGCATGGCGGTATCTGCGCAAACGTCGTATCGGACGGTCTGGTCACGGTTGGGGATGGTGTGACGCCCGTCTAACACGCCATTTCAGTGGTGCTTTGTCGCGTAGGCCGTGTAATGCGCGACAAGCTGATTGAGTTCTGCCAATTCGAGGTTCAGGTCGACAAAGATCTCAGATTTGTCCTCTGGGGCAATTTCCTCGCCGTAAATCAACCGCTGCTGATTGTGTTTGATACCTTGCCAGCGGTCGAGAATGGCATCGAGATCGGCTCTTATTTCGGGCGTTGGCGCCTTTTTGATCCCGAGGGCGGGCATACCATCGCGGAGCGCCAGCATGGAGTTCTCAAAGATTTCCATGGTCTTCTTGAGGTCTTCGCGGCCTTCCTCTTCGTGGTAATGCGTCCAGATTTCGCAGGCATCCTTGATCATCTTCTGGGTGAGCGTCCGTTGCCGCCCAGCAAGCGAGATCAAGAGCGCATTGTCTTGCGTAATCTCGTAGGGGTGGGTGTATTGGGCGGCAATGTCACCGGCAAGAACCGTGGTTGCTTCCAACACTTTGAGATTGTGGTCATCGATGACATGCGCGGCATCGATGTCGTGTTTATCCGCGAGAATTTCGAGAACGGCATCGTGGGTTGTGCCCCATTGCGCCCAGACCTGATCGATGTCGTGGAGCGTGATGCGACGTGTTTCGGGTTCGGGGATGTTTAGGTCGGCGTCACCGTCACGGAGCGCCGTCGTGATACGTTCGAATTGCTGATAGGAGGTCTCGAGGATGGCAAGGCTTTTTTCTTCTTCGATTCCGGATGTCAGCACGCAAGCAGATGCCGCAACACGCTGTCCGAGCATGGGTAATTGATCGGCGATATCGATCCTGTCAGAGCTGTCGGAAACAATCTCTATTTTAGCGATGTCGGTAAACTCGGCTGAGATGACGTCGCGCGCCAGCGCCGTCGGAGAGGCGAGCATAGGGGCTATTGTGAGTGAAAGTGTCAGGGCAAGTTTCATAATCACACCGTCTAGCTAAGTTTACATTAGACAGCGCTACGGGGTGAAAGTGATGCTAATTTGAAGAAAAAGCGCGTGAATTACGGCCTTCTGTCAGTAACTTTGTGGCGCAGGTCGAGAGTGACAACCATCGGTGGTAATCTGCCTAACGATTGATCAACCCGTGTTTCGCGCGGCGCGTTTGCGCTCATGGGGGTCAAGGTGGCGTTTGCGAAGACGAATGGCATTCGGCGTGACCTCGACCAACTCGTCATCGTCGATATAGGCAATGGCTTCCTCAAGGCTGTGGCGGATCGGCGTGGTCAAGCGAACCGCCTCATCGGTGCCAGAGGCGCGCACATTCGTCAGTTTCTTTCCCTTAAGCGGGTTCACCTCAAGATCGTTGTCGCGGCTATGCTCGCCAATGATCATCCCTTGATATATCTGTTCCTGTGCGCCGATGAACATGCGGCCGCGATCTTCGAGATTGAAGAGAGCGTAAGCGACCGAAACCCCGGCCTCCATCGAAATCAACACGCCCGCCCGGCGACCGGGTATGGCGCCTTTGAAGGGGGTATGCCCGTGGAACACCCGATTCAGGACGCCAGTACCCCGTGTGTCGGTCAGGAATTCGCCGTGATAGCCGATGAGCCCGCGCGAGGGCACATGCGCCGTGATGCGAGTCTTCCCGGACCCTGCGGGCCTCATTTCAATCAAATCGCCCTTTCGGGGACCGGTGAGTTTCTCGATCACCGCGCCCGTGTATTCGTCATCCACATCGATAATAACTTCTTCGACCGGCTCCTGACGCTCGCCGTCAATTTCGCGCAGGATGACCTGTGGCCGAGAGATAGATAGTTCAAACCCCTCCCGGCGCATGTTCTCGATTAAGACCCCCATTTGGAGTTCGCCGCGGCCCGAGACCTCGAATGCTTCGCCACCGGGCGTGTCCTTCACGCGAATGGCGACATTCGTTTCGGCCTCCTTCATCAACCGGTCGCGAATGACGCGGGATTGGACTTTTTTGCCATCGCGGCCCGCGAGCGGACTGTCATTGATCCCGAACGTCACGGTAATCGTCGGGGGATCAATCGGTTGTGCGGGGAGAGGCTCGTCCACGGCCAGTGCGGCAATCGTATCGGCCACGGTGGCCTTGCCCATACCGGCGATAGAGACGATATCGCCCGCCTGCGCTTCGTCGATAGGCTGCTGGGAGAGGCCGCGAAAGGCAAGGATTTTCGTGATGCGGAATTGCTCGAGCTTTTCGCCGATGCGGCTGAGGGATTGCACGGTAGCGCCCGTCTTCAGCGTCCCGCTTTCAACGCGCCCGGTCAGCAGCCGACCGAGATAGGGATCGGCGGCCAGGGTCGTGGCCAGCATGGAGAAATCCTCGCCCGCCCGCGCTTGCTGGCGAGGGGCGGGGACATGGTTGACGATGAGATCAAAAAGCGCCGACAGGTCCTTCCGCGGCCCGTCGAGCTCGGCATCCGCCCAGCCCGAACGGCCTGACGCATACATATGTGGGAAATCCAACTGGTCTTCATTGGCGTCGAGAGCCGCAAAGAGGTCGAACACCTCGTCCAGCGCCCGATCCGGTTCAGCGTCGGGCTTATCGACCTTGTTCAGCACAACGATGGGTCGCAGCCCAAGCGCTAGCGCCTTGGAGGTGACGAATTTCGTTTGGGGCCTGGGGCCCTCTGCCGCGTCGACCAGGAGGACAACGCCGTCAACCATGGAGAGGATGCGTTCAACCTCGCCCCCGAAATCGGCGTGGCCGGGCGTATCGACAATGTTGATGCGTGTGGATTTCCACTCCACGGACGTCGCCTTTGCAAGGATTGTGATGCCCCGCTCGCGTTCCAGATCGTTCGAATCCATGGCCCGTTCGGCCACGGCTTCCCCTTGGCGGAAAGCGCCAGATTGCTTGAGCAATTCGTCAACCAGCGTTGTCTTGCCGTGGTCAACATGGGCAATGATTGCGATGTTCCTGAGGTCCATGGGGGCGGCGCCTTTCTCTTGGCGCTGCGCCTAACGGGTTCCCGCGTGAATGGCCAGAGGTTTTGCGCCCGCTTGTGCGGTCGCTCCGCTGGGGAGGCTCTGCCTCCCCAGACCCCTCCGGGATATTGGGACCAGAAAGAAAGTCAGGTCAGAAGCTTGTCGACCTCTCCGGCTGAAATGCCATGCCTCAAGGGCGAGAAGTCGCCCTCGCCAAACATGGCGCGGGACGCGTCAAAGATCGCTTTGTGGGTGACACGCGCCAGGGCCGAGCCGAGGGAGAGACGGGCGGCGCCCATCTCAGCATATTGGTCCTTGCTGTGTTGTGCGTAAGGCCCGGCAACGAGCACATTGACAGGTTTTTTCGTGGCCGCGATGACCCGTTGCAGGTCGTCCCAGGTTTTCGGCAGGGGAACATAGAGGCAATCGGCCCCGGCTTCGTCAAAGGCCCGGATACGGCGGAGCGCTTCCTCAATGTCGTAATGGCCGTTCATGACGCCATCGGCGCGCGCCACCAGCACGAAATCCCGGGGCAGCCCGCGAGCGGCGGCGGCGGCGGCCCGGATGCGCTCCACCGCTTCCTCGAACGGGTAGGCGGCATCGTCGGGAAAGGCGGCATCCTCAATGCCGATACCCGCCAGTCCAACCTCTGCGGAGAGACGCACTGTTTCGGCGCAAATCTCAGGGCTATGCCCGAACCCGTTCTCGAAATCGCCTGAGACGGGCAGGTTGACGGCGGCAACCAGGTCTTGCGCATGGGCTAAGGCCTCGTCACGGGTGACCGTGCCACCATCGGGGCGCCCAAGGGTAAAGGCGTGGGCCGCCGATGAGGTGGCTATGGCCTCTGCCCCGAGCGCTGCAAGCATTTTTGCGGAGCCCGCATCCCAGGCATTGGCGAGGATGAAGGGCGTGCCCGGGCGGTGAAGGTCGCGAAAGGTCATGCGGCGCGCTCCGTCAGGCCGTGATACGCGGCGGCAAATGTATCGAGGGCCCGGTGCAGCATGGTATCCTCGACCGTGAGCGCCAAGCGGATGTGACCGGCGGCCGCGTTGCCAAAGCTCTCGCCCGGCATGACGGCAATCTTGGCGGTATCGAGCAAATGGTGGGCAAAAGCCTCCCCCGAAAGGCCGGTGGGTCGGATATCCACCATGAGATACATGGCGGCTGTGGACGAGACGACCGCAAGCCCGTGGTTCTTCAACCGCTGCAAAGCCTCCCCATGGCGGCGCCGGAAGGGGGCCGCGATACTTTCTTCGAGACCCGCGCCCTGGCGCAGCGCGTATTCGCCCGCGTCCTGCACGAAACCGGGCACGCCATAGGTGGTGTGGGTGGTCAGATTGATGATGTGACCAATTGCTACTTCCGGGCCGATGATCCAGCCGAGGCGGCTGCCGGTCATGGCATGGCTCTTGGATAGGGAGCCGATCACAAGGGTGCGGTCCGTCATCCGAGGCAGCTGGCGCGGTGACAGATGCGTGCCGGTCCAGATTTGCGTATCATAGACCTCATCGGAGATCAGCCAGAGATCATGCTCGTGGCAAACCTCAGCGATCCCTTCGTACGTGTCGCGTGAATAGACAACCCCGGTCGGATTGTTCGGCGAATTCACCAAGAGAGAGCTTGCATGCGCCGCTGCGGCGGCAAGGTCCTCCAGCACCGGTTGAAAGCCCCGCTCCGCCAAGGCTGGGACGGCATGTGGGACCGCTCCAGCGCCGCGGATCGTCCCGGGATAGGTGGCATAAAAGGGGTCGATGAACAGCGCCGTGTCACCGGGATCGCAGGCCGCCAGATGCGCGGCAAACAACCCGGCCTGACCGCCGGGGACAATGACAACATTGTCGCGGGTCGTGGGTATGCCGCTGCGCTCTGTCACGCGAGCAGCGACCGTATCGCGCAGGCTGTCCGTGCCGGGCAAGGCGGCATAGCCCGTATGCCCGCCCATGGCAGAGGCGTGCATGGCCTCCAGAATTTCGGGTTCGGTGCGGCGGTCATGCTCGCCTATGGTCAATTCGACCACATCGATCCCGCGCGCGATCATATCGCGCGATTTGCGGTAGATGTCCCAGCCGTCGGAGCCGCCGCCCGTCAGTCCTTCGATACGATCAGAAAGTTTCATAGCCGCCAGCTTGGAGGCATAAGGATTAAAGTCAAACCAAGAATGGTGAAGTCAGACTTCACTGAGTTTGATAGCTGGTGTCACCGGCATGGACAGACCAGCGCCGGTGGGAATTGGGTGTATGTTTTAAGGCTTCAGGCAAAGGCCCGCAGGACCACGTTCATGCGCCAGTGGGCGTCCTGTTCCTGAAACGTGAGGGACGTGAGCTCTGTCACCCCATCGATCAAGGCACCGGGGCTCAAGCCGTCGGCCGCCCGCGCGGCGCGCGCGCCAAAATCGGGATAGACGCGGGCGGAGACGCCTATTTTGTCGTCATCGTCCTGGAACGGCTCGTTGCGAATACCCTGAGCATTGGCGGCAAGCCACAGCGCGTCCACATCGGGGGTGCCACCCGGTGTCTCGTCAGCGATATCTTGAACGGATTGCACAAACCCCGCGAAATCGAGCCTGCGATCATCGTCATCCGAATTGTCCTCTTCAATGGCCCTTACGGCAAAGCCGAGGTAGGGGGCGTCCGCTGTCGGCGGCAGGGGCAAGGTCTGCGAACCGGAGAAGGCGAGTGGTGCCTCGCCGCCGCCAGGGGCTGTGACACCCCCATTGAAAACCGCGATGCCCGACTGGTTGAGAAGTAGTTCCGTTCGATGCCCGATTGTTATTGGCCGGTTGTGCCGCGTGGTCAGAAAAGCGAATTGAAGACGGGGATCGTCCCCGTTGCGATCTTCTTCCTTGAGAAGCGTGAGATTCCAGTTGAGTACAACGTCCATTTTTAAGGCCCTCCAAAAATTTCATTCTGCAATGGCGAGAGTAGGGCACAGTGCTGATTTGGCGGCAACCGTAGCTTTTGGGGATTCACGCTTTTCAAAACGCGCCATTCACGCTATCACAATCCTATGACCAACGCCGCAACAACTCTCTGCTGCATTATCCGCTGACATACGTCGCGCGGGCCGGTCCTCTTTTCTCTCTCATCTGACCAAGCTATGTCCCGCGCGGGAAACCCCTGCGTTTTAAAGGACGCGCCATGACTGAGATCACGCTCTACAACACCGCCACGCGCTCGAAAGAGCGGTTCGATCCGATCGATCCCAATGATGTGCGGATGTATGTCTGTGGCCCGACGGTCTACGACCGCGCCCATATCGGCAACGCGCGTCCCGTGATCGTGTTTGATACGCTGTTCCGGCTGTTGCGCCATGTGTATGGGGAAGGTGCCGTAACGTATGTGCGGAACTTCACGGATGTGGATGACAAGATCAACGCCACGGCTCTGGCACGGAAAGAAGCCGGTGCGCCCGGCACCTTGGAAGAACTGATCGCCGATCGGACCGACGAGACCATTGGCTGGTATCACGCGGATATGGACGCGCTCGGGACGTTGCGCCCGAGCCAAGAGCCCCGGGCGACGGCTTTCATCGGCCAAATGATCGCGATGATCGACGGGCTGATCTCAAAGGGTCATGCCTATGCGGCAGAGGGCCATGTGCTGTTTCGCGTGCGCTCCTATGAACAGTATGGCGCGCTTTCGGGCCGGTCGGTTGACGACATGATCGCGGGCGCACGCGTTGAAGTTGCGCCGTACAAGGAAGACCCGATGGATTTTGTGCTCTGGAAGCCGTCCACGGACGAGTTGCCGGGCTGGGAGAGCCCATGGGGCAGGGGCCGTCCGGGCTGGCATATCGAGTGCTCGGCCATGGCCTATGACCTGCTCGGCGAGCGGTTCGACATCCATGGCGGCGGCAATGATCTGCAGTTTCCGCACCACGAGAACGAGATCGCGCAATCGAAGTGCGCCGGCCACGCCTTTGCCAATGTCTGGATGCACAATGAGATGTTGCAGGTGGAGGGCAAGAAGATGTCCAAGTCCTTGGGCAATTTCTTCACCGTGCGGGATTTGTTGGAGGGCAACTGGTCCGGCGGCTGGAAAGTCCCGGGGGAGGTGATCCGGTTTGTTTTCTTGTCGACGCATTACCGCAAGCCAATGGATTGGACCGAGGCGAAGGCGCGGGAGGCGGAGGCGACGTTGCGGAAGTGGTCGAAGGCTATAGAAGGGGTTAAGCCTGCGCAGGAGGTCGATCCGACCTTGCTTGAGGCTCTAACCGATGACCTGAATACCGCCGGTGCCATTGCCCGTCTTCATGCTCTGTTAAAGGAAGAAGATATAGCCACCCTCCACCGTTCGTTAACGTTAATGGGCATTAACCTTAACGCGCTCGGGGAAGGTGCTACAGGAGAGCTTTCTTCAGACGTTGCGGCCCTTGTTGACGAATTGATTGCCGAGCGTGCGTTAGCTCGGAAAAGTAAGGACTTTGCTCGCGCAGATGCATTGCGCGATGGTTTCGTCGCTGCAGGAATTCGCGTCGAGGATAGGGCGGAAAAGGCATCATGGACATTGGAAAAGGACGTGATTGATAGTGCCAATTACTTTCAACGAGTGCGTGCCGCTTACCTTTCTGATGATGATGAAAGACTTCAAGCGGAACTAAAGAAGGCAAGTGATGCTGGCATCCATTTTTCCCAACTGGACCAATTGGATGTTTCTCCGGCTTGGCGCGGGATCCCTTCGGAGGACCACATAAGAAAAACTTTGGAGGCGCTGAAATGACGCTCAACACAATCGTCACGCCCGGTCGCAGACCGGGCAGCGCCCGACCCGCCCCCCAGGGCGGGCGCTTCTGCAACGTTACCAATAGAACTGCCGCTTGGGCAGCTTCGGCGTTTCAAGCTGTCCCAAGCCGCCCTCGGGTCGGGCGCTGCCCTGTCTGCTGTGGAGGGCTTTGAGCGATGAAGGAAACCCTCTCCCTTTTCGACACGACGCTCCGCGACGGGCAGCAAACCCAAGGCGTCCAGTTCTCCACCGAAGAAAAGGTGCAAATCGCCAAAACACTCGATGCGCTCGGGCTCGATTACATCGAAGGCGGCTGGCCGGGCGCAAACCCGACCGACAGCGCCTTTTTCGACAGCCGCCCACAAACCAAAGCCACCTTCACCGCCTTCGGTATGACCAAGCGCGCCGGGCGCAGCGCTGACAATGACGACGTGCTCGCTGCCGTCCTTAACGCCAACACGCCCGCTGTCTGTGTCGTCGGCAAAACCCACGATTTCCACGTTGAGACCGCACTTGGCATCACGCTTGACGAGAACCTCACCAATATCCGCGAAAGCATCGCGCATCTCAAAGCCAAGGGGCGCGAACCGCTCTTCGATGCCGAGCATTTCTTCGACGGCTACAAGGCCAACCCGGCTTACGCGCTCGACTGCCTGAAAGCGGCCCATGGGGCCGGTGCAAGGTGGGTCGTCCTCTGCGATACCAATGGCGGCACGCTGCCCCATGAAATCGGGGAGATTACCCGCGCCGTCATCGCCAGCGGTATCCCCGGCGATCATCTTGGCATCCACACCCATGACGACACCGGCAATGCCGTTGCAGGCAGCCTCGCGGCCGTGGATGCGGGCGCGCGCCATATTCAAGGCACGCTGAATGGTCTTGGGGAACGCTGCGGTAATGCCAATCTGACGACGCTGATCCCGACGCTGCTGCTCAAGGAGCCTTACGCGTCACGCTATGAGATCGGCGTCACCGTTGACGCGCTTGCGACACTCACCCGCGCGAGCCGGATGCTCGATGAAATCTTGAACCGCGTGCCGCTACGCTCCGCACCTTATGTGGGCACCTCCGCCTTTGCCCATAAGGCCGGATTGCACGCGAGCGCCATACTTAAGGACCCCACCACCTATGAGCATGTCGACCCCGCCCAGATTGGGAACCAGCGTATCGTGCCCATGTCCAACCAGGCCGGGCAATCGAACCTCATCCAACGGCTCACCGAGATGGGCCTGGACGTCAAAAAGGGCGATCCGGCGCTGGCGCGTATCCTCGATGAAGTCAAACGCAAGGAAACCGACGGCTATGCCTATGACAGCGCGCAGGCCAGTTTCGAACTGCTGGCGCGGCGCGAACTTGGCCTAACGCCAGATTTCTTCGATGTGGAGCGCTACCGGGTGATTTCTGAACGGCGTCGCAACGCCAGGGGCGAGATCGTCGTGGAATCGGAAGCGGTTGTGACGATTTCGACCCGAGACGGGGCGAAGACCAGCTATTTCAAGAACGAACACGCCCAAGACATCGAAGATAACGGCCCGGTCAACGCGCTCTGGCAGGCGCTCAAATCCGACATGGGGCCGTACCAGGCCCAGATCGAGCATGTCCACCTGACCGACTTCAAGGTGCGCATTACCCAAGGGGGGACCGAAGCCGTGACCCGTGTGATCATCGACTTCGCGGATGATGCGGGTCGCGCCTGGGCCACCGTCGGCGTCTCGTCGAACATCGTCGACGCTTCCTTTCAGGCCCTCCACGACGCGATCCTCTGGAAATTGCTGCAAGAACATCGACCGGCGGAGGCCGCTGAATGAATTGGGAAGCGTTCTTTCAGGTGCACCGTGACCTTCCCCGCGAAGGACCTGGGGAGGCTGCAGACGTGCATTGGGCCCTCGATATGGCAGGCACACCGGCGGGCGCACGCATTCTGGACGCTGCCTGTGGCCCCGGCGCCGATTTGGTGACCCTGGCGGAGGCGCGGGAACAGGCCCGTGTTCTCGGTGTGGAAAAGCAAGCGCATTTTGTCGAAGACGCCCGCCGCCGCGTCGCGAAATATGGTGGCCGCGTAACCGTCGATGAGGGCTCCTACATGGAACTCAAGGGGCTTTTCGACCTGATCTGGTGCGCAGGCGCCGTTTATTTCCATGGTATCCAAGATGTGCTCCGCACCTGGGGCCCGCATTTGGCCCCCGGTGGCGCCGTCGCCTTCAGCGAACCGGCCTTGATTACGACACCCGCCACTGATGCGGTGCGCGCTTTTTGGGAAGGCGAAGGCGAGATCAAGGATCAGGCCGGGATCGAAACACAAATCCGCGCTGCCGGCTGGGGCATCGTCGGCCAACGTTGGGTGATCGGCGCGCCATGGGCGGAATACTACGGTCCCATGTCCGCCCGGCTTGACCAGTTGGAGGAAAGCGAGCCCTCTCCCGAGGTCGCGGAAGTGATTGTGATGACCCGACGGGAAATTGCCATTTGGCACGAAGTCCGCAGCGAGATCGCCTACAGCCTCTTCGTCGTTCGTCCGGTATGAGCCTGCAAGCCTGTGCCGATCTGGTTTCAAAAGGGGACCCCGACCGTTTTCGTGCGGCTATGGCGGCGCCCGTAGCCGGGCGGCGGGTGCTCCTGCCGCTTTACGCCTTCAACGTGGAGGTGGCGCGGGCACCCTGGGTCACTTCTGAGCCAATGATCGGTGAAATGCGCCTGCAATGGTGGCGCGACGCGCTGGAGGAAATCGCCAAAGGCGGTCCCGTCCGGAAACATGAGGTGACGACGCCGATGGCGGACATCCTCGATGCCCAGGGTGCAGAATTGCTGGATAGAACCGTCGCGGCGCGCCGTTGGGACCTCTATTCTGACCCCTTTGAGGATGACGCCCATCTGCAAGACTATCTCGACGGGACCGGCGGACGGTTGATGTGGGCCGCAACGCGCGCTCTCGGGGCCACGGCAGACATGGAAACCCGCATCCGCGCCTATGGAACGGGGACTGCGCTCGCGCGCTTTCTCATGGCCGTACCAAACCTCAAATCCCGGGGGCGTTTGCCATTGCTGGATGAAACACCGACGGGCATCCGCGCCCTCGCAACCAAAGCGCGCGCGGATATGCCCAACATCCAGACGCTTCGCCGTGCCCTTCCGGCCCCGGCGCGCGCCGGCCTGTTTGAAGGTTTGCAGGCCCCGCTGATCCTGGACCAGGCGGGTCGGAACCCCGAACGCGTGGCCGATGGGACCCTCGGCATCAGCGAGTTTCGCAAGCGTATCGGGCTGCTCAAAGCCAGTTTCATGTGACGATTGTCATGCGCGCGCGCGCAGACTTCTTCTGTCTGAATACCTCGGGGTGAAGCCCGAAGGGCGAGGGGCAGCGCCCCTAAGCGGTCACCGTCGGCGGCGCACACGCGGCACGGAGGTTTGCACATGCCTGTACTGGGCTTCGGGATGCGGCGGGTGCCCTTCGGTGCGCCGCCAGAAGGCCGGACCACCGCGTTTTCGCCAGAGCGGCACGGTCATCACCAGCCCGGCGACGAAACCGCCCGCATGGGCCCAATAGGCGACGCCGCCCATATCGGTCGGCGTCATCGACCCTTGTACCAATTGCAAGCCGAACCATGCACCAAGCACAATCCACGCAGGCACAGGGATAATCCGAAAAATAACGATAAGGATCAGCAGGATATCAACGCGCGCTTTCGGAAACATCAAGAGATAGCCGCCCATGACGCCCGCAATTGCGCCGGAGGCACCGACCATGGGAATAGTGCTTGCGGGGTCAGAAACAAACTGCGCCGCTGCCGCCGCGAGGCCACCGAGAAGATAAAAGATAAGAAACCCAACATGTCCCATCTGGTCTTCCATATTGTCGCCAAAGACCCAGAGGAAGAGCATATTGCCCGCCAGATGCATGATGCCACCGTGTAAAAACATGGACGTCACGAAAGTGGTTGTTGACGCGTTTGCGGGCACAAGGCCCCATTCAAAGAAGAAAAGCCCGAGCGCACGCGGGTCCTGAAACAGGCCGAAGTAACTGACGAAGACAGCAATATTGATCGCAATAAGCGCCCAAGTCACATAGGGCGTTCGCAGGGACGGGTTGTGGTCACGAATGGGAAACATGGGCGCCAACGGAGCGGCTTTGCCGGGAAACGTCAAGGGGCGCGCCGCCCTCTCCCTTGACGATTGGCACCGGGCAGCCACTTACTTACCCATGAAACCTCTCTCCCTCGCGTTTCCCTTGCTCCTTGTCGCGAGTGCGGCCCTGGCTGATTGCCCGGCCCCGCCCGATATCGCGGCGGAGGAAGCGGTGCTCTTCGACAAATTGCAGCAGGCCGCGAACGAAATGCAGGCGCAGGAAAGTTCCCGTGGTCTGTGGAAGCTCTGGACCAAAGCGCCGGACGCCGCGGCGCAGGAGTTGCTGGATCAGGGTATGGCGGCGCGGCAAGTATTCGATTTCGTGCGTGCGATCGACCGTTTCGACCGCCTCGTGGAATACTGCCCCGATTATGCGGAAGGGTATAATCAACGCGCCTTTGTCAATTTCCTCCGCGAGGATTTCGCGGCTGCGCTCGTCGATTTGGATTTGGCGTTGGAGCGATCCCCGAGCCATGTGGGCGCACTCTCGGGGAAGGCCCTCACCCTGATGGGACTGGGGGAGGATGAAAAAGCACAAGAGATCCTGCGCGACGCATTGGACCTGAACCCGTGGATTCCGGAACGCGGTTTGCTGAAAGGCACGGATCTCTAACGCGCTGGCTTGAACTTCGAAGCCTCCCAGCCGGCCGAATGCCACTGTCCAATTTAAGAAACGTCTGTGGTGCGCGTTAGATGAGCAAACTAGAACCTTCAAAGCTCTCATCGTTTCTGCGAAACGACTGCCGCCCAGTGCTATGCTCGGAGATTGCCCGTTTCTGTCGAAACGGTTTTGGTGCGGGCGGTGGGACTCGAACCCACACGGCCATACGGCCCACGGATTTTAAGTCCGATATGTCTACCATTCCATCACGCCCGCACGTGTGCCGCAGACTTACGGAAAGCAGCAAATCAGAGCAAGGGGCGAAAGCTCAAAGAAAAAGCCGCTCGAAGGCGGCCCTGTTCACCAAATTCTAAGATATGTCAGCGTCCCCAGCTTCGGACATCGCCACAATCGATATGCACGAAATTCGAGCGGGAGTATCGACCGACACCGCCCGCGGCACAGGACATGGCCGCGCGGGAAATCTGGCCCACGGTACGACCCTCAAGGCGGATATCCGTCGCTTGGCCTTTCATGTGCAGGGAATTACGCGCCACGCCGCGCGAGCGCGACCGCAGCATCGCGTTGGTTTGCGGTGACCGGTACCCTGACAAAAGCATGTAGGACGCATCGGTATCGAGCATCCGATGGGACGCAGCGAGTATATCAATTGTGCGCTGATCGAATTGTATCACGTTGTTATTGCGCCAATCGCGCATGAAACGATTTACCTCGGCCATCGCTTCCGGGATGTAATCGCCTTCAATCCAGTAGATGGTGTCGATACGTTCACCGGTGCGCCCGGAGTGCATCTTCAATCGACGGATATCGCCAGCGCCGCGTAGTAGTCCAAAAGCATTTGCGAAAGTCGGAGCTGCCGTGATGGTCGTCGCAGCGAATGCTTTCAGCACGCCTCTCCGCGTCATCCTCGTCAGGTTTTCAGCCGTCATCTGCCACAAGTCCCATCTTGTCGTCCCAGCGGGTTGACCCCGAAGTGAACACACCACTCCCCCAAGCGGTGGCGACGTTATGGCGCAATTCGTTAACGCTGCAAACAGGAGATCCCATAAAATCAGACAGATCGCCGACAATCGGCGGAAATTTGCCACTTTTTGCAGCAAAAATGGGCAAAGTGAGAATGCTGTTGGAGCGTTGCGCGGAGGTAACAAAACGGCCCGATGACCGGTTTTTGAATAGACAGCCTTAACGAGTTAGGAAACAAAAGGCCGGGGACGTATTTAGTACGGAACTTGTGATGTCTGCCACTACACTTCGCTGCGTTTTTTTGATTTTCGGGTTTGTATTTTTTCTTACAGGTCCGGCGGGGGTGAAACCTGCCGAAGCCCAAGTCACCGCCTTCCTGCAATCCGTGGCTGAAACTGCCGCAAGCGACCGCGAGATCGCGGCGTTTTACCGGGAGAATGGCTATCAGCCGATCTGGACCGGCGATAACCCCCGTGCCCAAATGCGGCGCGAGGCGTTGCTGACGGCTCTTCAGGATGTGGAACTGCACGGGCTGCCCGCAGCGCGCTACGATTTGGGAACGCTTTCCGTTGATCTGCGCCAGATCACATCCGACCGGGCCCTTGGCCGGGCCGAAGTGGAGATGTCCAAACTCTTCCTGCGTTATGCGCGCGACATTCAAACCGGTGTTTTGGTTCCCTCCGCAATTGATGGCGGCATCGTCCGCGAAGTGCCGCTGCGCGACCGAACAGACCTTCTGACGAATTTCAGTAAAGCGGCGCCTAAGACGTTCATTCGCAGTCTGCCGCCGCAAACGCCTGAATATGCGCGCCTCATGAAAGAGAAGCTGCGTCTCAAGATGCTAATCGGACGCGGCGGTTGGGGCGAGACTGTCGAAGCGCGAAAGCTCGAACCCGGCGACAGCGGCAAAGCGGTGGTGCAACTCCGCAATCGCCTCATCGCCAAAGGCTATATGGGACGCAGCGCCACCGGCAGCTATGACAACAAAATGGCCCAGGCCGTTTCCCGTTTCCAACAGGATCACGGGCTCGTCTCGGACGGCGTTGCCGGCGCAGGCACGCTGAAAGAAATCAACGCCACAGCCGAAAAGCGCCTGTCGCAGATCATCGTTGCCATGGAGCGGGAGCGCTGGACCAACATGCCGCGCGGTGACCGACATATCTGGGTCAATATCACCGATTTCCAGGCCAAGATCATGGATCACGGGAAGGTCACGTTCCAGACCCGCTCGGTGGTGGGCCATCGCGATCTTGACCGTCAGACGCCGGAATTCTCCGACGTCATGGAGCATATGGTCATCAACCCCACGTGGAATGTGCCGCGCTCCATCGCGACGAAGGAGTATCTGCCGCTCCTCCAGCAAAACCCCTATGCCGTGTCACATCTGAAGCTGATTGACCGGCGCGGGCGGGAGATTTCTCGCGAAAGAGTTGTTGATTTCAACCGCTTCAACGCGCGTAACTTTCCTTTTGATATGAAACAGCCGCCGAGCCGCTCGAATGCGCTCGGACTGGTGAAGTTCATGTTCCCGAACCGGCACAATATCTATCTGCATGACACGCCGGCCAAAAAACTCTTCGGCCGCGATGTGCGCGCCTTCAGCCACGGTTGCGTGCGTCTCAACGATCCGTTCGACTTCGCCTATGCATTGCTCGCGCGCCAGGAAGCCGACCCCGAGGGCACGTTCCAGCGCATTCTTGGGACGGGGCGCGAAACGCAGGTCGACCTCGAACAGCAAGTTCCGGTGCATCTTGTTTATCGCACCGCCTTCACCCAAGCGAAAGGGCGGACGCAATTCCGTCTCGACGTCTATGGGCGGGATGCGAAGATTTGGAGAGCATTGGAGGCTGCCGGGGTTTCGCTTTCGCCGCTCCAGGGCTAAACCTCGTCCCTAAGAGGACGAGCACATGCGCTTTACAATGAAAGACATCGCCGCGGCGCTGGAGGCTCAGGTCTTTGGTGATGCAGAGTTGAGTGTGACCGGCGCCGCCGAACCGGCAGAGGCCGGGCCGGACGACCTGGCGTTGGCAATGGATCCGAAATATGCCGAGGGGCTTAAAAAGGGGGATGCCCGCGCGGCCATCGTTTGGGATGGCGCGGATTTGGAAGCGTTGGGGCTCGAGGCTGCCATCATCGTGCCGCGCGCCCGCTATGCGATGTCCGGGCTGACACGCCTGATGGACTGGGGGCCCGCCGTCGCGCCGGGCATTCATTCCTCCGCCATCGTTGACCCTTCCGCAAAGATCGGCGAAGGGGCCGCCATCGGCCCGTTGGTGGTGATTGGCGCTGAAGTGATTATTGGCCCCAACGCGCGGATCGCCTCCCATGTCAGTATCGGGGATGAGACCACTATTGGTTCGGATGCCGTGATCCATGCCGGATGCCGGATCGGTGCGCGCGTCACCATCGGCGACCGCCTCTTTGCGCAACCGGGTGCCGTAATCGGGGCCGATGGGTTCAGCTTTGTGACACCGGAAAGAAGCCGTGTCGAAGAGGCCCGCACGTCCCTCGGGACAGAGACACATGCCGTGAACAGCGCATGGACGCGCATCCATTCCCTCGGCAGGGTCGAGATTGGCGATGACGTGGAACTTGGCGCGAATTGCTGCATTGATCGCGGCACCATTCGCGCAACGCGCATCGGTCGCGGCACAAAGCTCGATAACCTGGTCCATATCGCCCATAATTGCGAGGTCGGCGAAGATGTTCTGCTTTGCGGTCAGGTCGGCATCGCGGGCTCCACCAAGATAGGCAACAGGGTCGTCCTCGGAGGCCAAGTCGGCGTCAGCGACAATATCACCGTTGGCGATGATGTGGTGGCCGGGGGTGCCACGAAAATCTTGAGTAAAGTTCCGGCAGGCCGCGTCGTTTTGGGGTATCCCGCGATGAAAATGGACCAGTTCATCCAGGCTGGGCAGAATTGGCGTCGCTTGCCGCGTCTCATGGAGGATGTGCGCGCCTTGAAGAAAGCGGTTTCAAAGGACGCCCCGGAAGACTAAATACACCGCAAAGGCCCGGAGAGGTGGACCCATGAGCGGCGTCGTCAAATACCGTATAATCGAGATCATTGCCGAACAGGCCGTGCTGGAGCCCTCGGACATCTCACTTGACCAGTCGCTTGAAGATGTGGGGATCGATTCCATGGGACTGGTTGAAGCGATTTTTTCCATCGAAGAAAGTTTCGACATTCAAGTGCCCTTCAACGCCAACGAGCCGGAAAAGTCAGAGTTTGATATCACTTCGGTCCAATCCATCGTGACAGCCGTCGAAGGTCTGATCGCGGCGCAGAAAGCCTGATCCTTGCGGGTTGTGATCACGGGCGCAGGGACGATCAATCCCCTGGGGCATACGGTACCCGAGACCTTCGATGCCATGCGCGAAGGACAGTGTGGTATCGGCGAACTCGACATCCGCGACGTGGACCGGTTGACCGTGCGCATCGCTGCGCAAGTGCGCGATTACGATCCCGATGCCCGGTTCAATCGCCAGCAACAGGCGCTCTATGATCGATTTACCCAGTTTACGCTGATTGCGGCAGATCAGGCGATTGCTCAATCGGGTCTTGAGTTTGGCGGCCAACTTGCGGCGCAGACGGGGGTCGTTCTGGGAACCAGTGGCGGTGGGCTCAGCACGCTCGACGATAATTACCGCGCGGTTTACGAAGAAGGGAAGAACCGTGTGCACCCCTTCATCGTGCCGAAACTGATGAACAACGCGGCTGCCAGCCATGTTTCCATGACCTATAACCTGAAAGGTCCGTCGTTTACGGTGGCGACTGCTTGCGCCTCCTCCAACCATGCAATGGGCCAGGCATTCAACTTGATCCGTTCGGGCATGGCCCGCGTCATCGTCACGGGTGGCTCTGAATCCATGCTCTGTTTTGGCGGCGTCAAAGCGTGGGAAGGGCTTCGCGTCATGTCAAAAGACGCCTGCCGCCCCTTCAGCGCCAACCGAAACGGCATGGTGCAGGGCGAGGGGGCCGGGGTTTTCGTCTTCGAGGAATTCGAGCATGCCAAGAAACGGGGCGCCGAGATACTTGCGGAAGTCATCGGGTTTTCCATGACGTCGGACGCCTCCGACATTGTGATGCCGTCCCAGCAGGGGGCTGCCCGCGCCATCGCAGGGGCCTTGAGCGACGCAAAAATCAACGCCGATCACGTGGGCTATATCAACGCCCACGGCACGGGAACTGCCGCCAATGACAAGACGGAATGCGCGGCTGTCGCCAGCGTGTTCGGCCGCCACGCCGACCAGGTGTTGATTTCTTCCACCAAGTCGATGCATGGCCATTTGATTGGCGGCACGGGCGCTGTCGAACTCCTCGCCTGTCTCATGGCTCTGAGAGACGGGGTGATTGCCCCCACCATCGGCTACGAAGAACCCGACCCCGAATGCGCGCTCGATGTGGTCCCCAACGAAGCCCGCGAGGCGCATGTGGACCACGTCCTGTCCAACGCCTTCGCCTTCGGCGGCCTCAACGCCGTTCTTGCGCTCAAAAAAGCCTAAAGAAAAAGGGCCAGCGGTCGCTCAGGCGCTGGCCCTTCCAAGACGTGTGACCGCCTTTTACTCTGCCGCGAACGGCAGGCTTGAATGGTGCAGGTTGATCTTCAGATCACCATTGTCGTCGAGGATGTAACCAAAGGTGTACTCGACCTTGGTTTCGCTTCCGTCAGGACCAGTGAAGTAGTAGTTGCCCATGGCCATCGCCGTATCGTCGGTGGTATGGATGCCGTTGTTTTCCCAACGTACATTCGTCCAGCCCTTGATTGCGAACCCGCTGTCTTCGGTGCCGTCGGTGCCGACGAAATAGCTCAGCGCTTCGCCGAACTTCTCGCGGAACTGATCCTCAGCCGCCAAAGTTGGCTTGAACATCACGTCCGCATCGCCATAGGCGTACAGGCTTTCGATGTGCTCGGTGGCGCGTGTCTTGAAGTCGCCGCCTTCGGTATGTGTCGAAGCAATGGCAACGATGCCCTCACCCCATTCGGTCTGTGCGTCGATGACGGCTTGTTCCGAGATACCGCCTCCAGCAACAGCAACGCTTGAGGTCAGGGCAAAAATGCCCAGAGCGGCAAACGGCTTCGAAATAGTCATATCTTCTCTCCTCTATGGTGATCGGGTCGGCAGAAATATCCGGCGATCTATGTTAGATGGGCCTTCTACCCATCAAATTCTCAATTAAAGCGAGTTTTCTCATTTTCCAGGATTTTTTACTAATGTGACATTAGTTCGCTGAATGTTTCCTAAGGGTCTAAAAATATTGCATAAAATCGCAGCATCCTGACACAAACAGCCAACATGACCTCGATTGTGACGCGGTTTGCATTTGTATGAGCAAATTCTTGCAGAAACTTTGCCTTAATCGGCCTGTAACCCGGTCGGATCACGGTTCCATAAGCGATGGTTGAACCAGAAGGGCAGCGACACTTTCCGTAAAGGACGGCACTTATGAAGAACGTACTATTTTCCGGTCTGTTGGCCATGGCCGCCGGTCTCCCGGGTAACGCATTGGCGCAAAAGCAAGTTTGTGGCGAACGCGATTTGATCGTGCATGAGCTTGAAAACAAACATGGTGAGTTTCTGCGCTCCGCCGGTTTGCAGGACAACATGATCATGGTTGAGATTTATGCCTCGGATGAGGGCAACTGGACTATCCTATATACAAAGCCATCCGGCCAATCCTGCTTCATGGCCGTAGGGAAAGCCTGGGAAGATCAAATTGAAGTGGAAGCACCCAAAACCGGGACCGCACTTTAAGGTCTATCACCTTGCACCGGTGCGTTCGTCGCACCGGCTATCGGCTTTGCCACTCCAGCACGCCATCTAGCGGGTAGAGCAGCATCAACACGTTCAGCGCCAAGCCGTCGCGGATCACTATGGCGGTCATAACTTCAAACGCGAGGGCAATGGCCACAGTGGCCCATACCGGCAATATGCGCGCGAGGGCAAAGCCCACCCACATTGCGATGATATCCGACACGGAATTCACCACGCTGTCGCCGTAGTAATCGAGCGATATGGTCACGCTGCGATACCGCTCGATGACCGCATCGCCGTTCTCTACAATCTCCCAGGCGCATTCGATCAACGTCGCAATGGAAAGCCGCCATCCAAGGTTCAGCTTTCCCGCAAACAGCCAAAGGAACCCGTAAAACAGGAACCCGTGAATGATATGGCTGAAGACATACCAATCGGCGATGTGTTGGGAGTTTTCGGAGCTGAGTGTTTCGCCGTGCCAGAGCTTTACGTAGCCACATGTGCAGATCGGTTCACGGCCAATCAACAAGAGATAGGCCGCGGTGCCAATCAGCATAAGCCCGGTGAGAATGTAGGGCAGGCGGATCACTTCCGCTTCACACCATAGAGTTCCAGCCGGTGTCCCTTGAGTTCATAGCCCAGCTTGGCGGCAATCTTCTCCTGAAGCGCCTCGATCTCCGCATCGACAAACTGGATCACCTCACCGGATTTGAGATCGATTAGATGATCGTGGTGGTCCCGCTCGGCATCTTCATAGCGCGCGCGCCCATCGCGAAACTCAAGCTTTTCCAAAATCCCCGCTTCTTCAAAGAGTTTTACCGTGCGGTATACCGTTGCCAGCGAAATGCCGGCATCGACACCGCTGGCGCGGGCGTAAAGCTCCTCAACGTCCGGATGATCGTGGGAGTCTTCCAGCACCGTCGCAATCACGCGGCGCTGTTCCGTCATTCGGAGGCCCTTCGCCTCACATCGCTCGATAATCGTCTCTGTCATGCCCCTCATTCCTTACCCTGTCTTACGAAAAGCAGCGCGCAGGAGCAACGCAAAGACCGCCTGCGAAAACCATTTCAAGGCCGGATCGAAATGGGGTAGGCGTGCCCCATGGAAACGATATACAGCGACCTCAAACAACTGGGCGAACATACCGAGTTGCCCGCCTCCCCCGAAGACGCCGTGCTGGAGCGCGTCTCGAATCCCCAGGCGGACATCGCCTATTGCGTGCGCTTCACCGCACCCGAGTTCACGTCCCTTTGCCCGATGACCGGTCAACCCGACTTCGCGCACCTTGTGATCGACTACGTGCCGGGCGCGTATCTTGTGGAATCGAAGTCGCTCAAACTGTATCTCGGCGCGTTTCGAAATCACGGCGCGTTTCACGAAGACTGCACGCTTTCAATTGCGCGCCGCCTTGTCGATTTTCTGGACCCGCAATGGCTGCGCATTGGCGGCTACTGGTATCCGCGGGGCGGTATTCCGATTGATGTGTTCTGGCAAACCGGTGCGATGCCGCAGGACGTCTGGATCCCCGATCAGGGCGTGCCCCCGTATCGTGGTCGCGGGTAGTTTCTCTCGCGAGAGGATTTGTTATGCCTACCCGTAAAGAGAGAGAAGGCCGCCCCGACATCGACACCATGACCACCGGGCAAGACCTCAAGCGCTGGTATTGGCGCAAGGACGAGTTGGTGGCGCGCGCGCGGGCCCTCGGGGTCAAAACCAGCGGGGGCAAGTTCTTGATCCTCGACCGGATCGCACATTATCTGGACACTGGTGAAACGGCGTTTCCGGGCGATCTCAAAGTCACGCCGCAGTCCAAGTTCGACTGGCATAGTGCAACGCTCACACCAGAAACGATCATCACCGACAGCTACAAGAACAGCCAGAATGTGCGCAGGTTTTTCAAGGCGCAGCTTGGCGATGGGTTCAAGTTCAACATCGCCTTCATGGCGTGGATGCGCAGCAATACGGGCAAAACGCTTGCCGACGCCTGCGCTGCCTATGGCGAGATACGGAAAGCCGAAAAGGAAAACCCCGCCGCCATCCCCGATCACAACCAGTTCAACCAATACACGCGCGATTTCCTCGACGACAATCCCGACCTCTCCATGGCCGATGTCCGGCGCGTCTGGGCGCTCAAGATACAACGACCGTCGGAAACCGGGCGTCATGTCTATGAACGAGGTGATCTGAAATTGGAGGAATAAGGCGGTTTTCTCAGGATGCGTAAGGCGCGCAGGACAATGGTGAAATCGACCGCATCTGCACCATAATCAAAGCTTGCTGTCGATCCGCTGTCAGATCGCCGGAATGTTCAGATGAACAAGACGCTGGTACCGAAGCAGGACCATATAATGGCGAGAAAAACCTTCTTCGTGCTTGCGGCAGCCGTGCTGGTGGGGTGTGAAGACCCGCCATCTGAGCCGTTAGGGACGGGGCTTGTGCCTGACGAGGCGTTCCACGCACAAGCCAAAGCGGCGTTTGAAAGCTATCAGTCGATCAGCTTCTCCGAGGATATCGAAGTCTGTGGTTACTTTGGCTTCGACGCGGAAGGCGCATTTATCGCGGTTGGCCCGGTGCGGGGCGAGATCGACAGTTGCGTCGTTGACGATATCCCGGAAGCAATCGTTGAGATCGTCGCCTCCTATCACACGCATTCAAGCTTCGATACGGAAGCGGATAGCGAAGTGCCGAGCACCGATGATGTCACCACCGACATCGAAGAACAGGTGTTTGGATACGTTGGAACCCCCGGCGGTCGCCTTTGGCTGGTCGACTGGCAAGAGGCAACCGTCACGCAGCTATGCGGCCTCTATTGCCTGAGTTCAGACGAGGACTTCATTGAAGGTGACGCCGGACCAATCGCGCACAGCTACACATTGGACGACCTGCGCGAGCGAGAAGGCGAGTGATCTAGTGCCGCCTGCAGGTAGTCTTGCTCTAACATAGTCTTTTGCGCCGCCCTTGGACGTAAGGTCCGCCAAATGCCACGGAAATTAACCGGATATTTTCGGCGTGACCGGCAGTGCTTCCCGAAGCAGCCCAAGTTTTCATCGTAGAGAGCATTCATCGGCCAAGGATAATCCAATGACCGCTTTGGGGCCGGCTTAAGCGCTCAGCGACTGCGCCGTCAGCGATCCATCGGCATTGGTCACCATCACTTTGAAATTGGCAAATTCTGCGTCGTTGGCGTCAAAAACCCCATCGCCATTGCTGTCGAACACCGAGCGCAGCGCCTCGATATCGCTCGTCGCCGTGGGGTCCCACTCGGTGAATACATATTGCCGCTGTTCGCTGATCTCGCCCGTGTTCTCCGGGTCATAGAACAGCACGCCATTGCCCTCAGCCGCCCAGGCCGTCCGGTTTACGAGGCCGTCGCCCGTGGCATCCACGAAGATGGTGGATTGGGAGAGTTCGATGATCTCAATGCCAGCGCCGGTGAGGTCGAGGAGGATGGGGGCGGATTGTTCTTTCTCAAGCTTGTCGCGGGCGCGATCTGCGGAGCGCTCGTGAGCCCTTGCATCAGAATCCCGACCTTCGCTACGAGCTCGCTCGGCCTGCCGCTCATGGAGCTCAACATTGTGCTGTTGCCGATCGCTATTGGTCAGTTGCCCATCGCCATCAACGTCGCCGCCCGGCTGGTAGCTCAAACCTTTAAACGGTCCATCTGCATAAAACCACTCGAAGCCGCCACCATACGACTTTTTCAAAACGGTTGCTTCAATTTCTTCGTCTTTAAAAGGGTTCTTGTAGAAAATACCGGAGTCTGGATTATGCGTATCCGTAAAGTGATTTTTGTTGAAGCGATCAATATCGACAACTTCTCCCGTATGGGAGTCGATGTGGTGTGTTCCATCGGTCAGATAAAACAACGCCTCGCCTACTTTTGCTAAAAGCTCGTTCTCTCTATTTTGTAGAAAGAAACTTTTTTCCGCTGGTTCTTCTGCGAGTAGTTCGTTGCGAGCATGAAGATAGGCATTTCTCTCTATTGCTAATCGCGTATTTAGGTCAAAAATAGGCGGCCCAAGTATTGAATTGAGAAACTGATTTTCACCTACTCCTACACCAATCGACTGTACAAATATTCCTTCCTCAGTTACAATCACCCTGCGCGCCACTAAACCGCCTTCATAAGGTGGTCCTGATTCAACTAGACCATCATGAAACATATGGCCGGAAAGCGTGATGTTAATGACGGTCATGGTTTCAGCATGGACGATGTGGGTAACGGGATTTATACCGGCCACCATGGACCTTGAACCAGTTTCGATCGGGTTTCCGTAATCATCGAGAAAATTAGGGGCCGGCTCTTCCATTAAAGCCATGAAGACATGTTGTGCTGTCACGTTTTGGTTAGCCCAACGAGCCGTAGACGCGGGGCTTTGTCCAGAAGGGACGCCTGTCGAAATGAAGTCGAGCGCGTTATATTGGATTTGTGCTAGACTATCGTACTGATGGAAGTCGTCGTGATCGGACGTAATCAGGCCATATGTATTTACTCTTTGTTCACTTCCGTCCACAAAGGTAATTGTCGTAGTGAAGCGATCAATGCTGTAGGCCCCACCATGTTCAGTTTCTCCTACAAAGAATGGATTAGTCATTTTTTTTACCTTTCATATATATTGTGGCGGTACAGACCGCGGATATGAAAACGACCAGTGCATTCATAGAGGCTTGCTGAAACAAAGCCTTATATCCAAGAGGAGTAATACTACCTCCTTTGAATAGTAATCTTTCGCCATATCCCGCTTGTCCAGGTGTCATAATTTTTATCCATAGAATAAAGGAAACAAATAAAACTATGAGTAATAAAATTGATTTTATTGCAATGACCTTAATCGCTTCTGAGTAGTTTTTTTGTTCCCAAACTCGAAAAATTATGTTTGCAGTAAATAAAATAAATATGCTAAAAAAAAGACTCTGTATAGAAGATCCATATAAGATAACTACCCCTAAAAAAATTAGTAGAGAAAAAATTACGGATAATTTAATTTTCGGTTTTTTACTTTCGGCGCCAGTCATTTCATGTCACCCAGTTGATACTTTTAGTTTCGTTCAAGAATTTTGATACATCTAGAGCACAATTCATCCCTCAACTCTCCCTCATTGCTCGCTCGAAGTAATCGGTGAGCGGTTTTGTCAGGTAGGACAGCGGTGTGCGGTCCTCTGTGCGGAGATAGGCCTCGACGGGCATGCCGGGGAGCATCTCTTGCCCCTCAAGCTTAGCCAGTTCCGTCTCCAGCGCCATGATATTCACCCGGTAATAGGGCGCGCCGGTTTGGGGGTTCTCCAGCACATCCGCCGAGACACCGGTGATCTGCCCGGCGATCTCCGGCGTCACCCGTTGGTTGAAGGCGGAGAAGCGGAGCGTCACCGGCTGGCCCGGATAGACCTGATCCACATGGATCGCGTCGATCTCCGCCTCGATCACCAAGGGCTGGTCTTGGGGCACCACATACATCAGGGGCTCCGCCGGTTGCACCACGCCTTGGGCGGCAAAAACCGTTGAGCCGAACACCACCCCCGCCACGGGGGCCCGGATATCGAGCCGGGCGAGGCGCGCGTTCAACCCGCGTTGGCGTTCGAGGAGTTCGAGCTCCCGCAATTGAATGTCGCGCAACTCGGCAATGGCGGCCTCGCGCCGGGTGTTGCCAAGGCGGAGCTTCTCGATTTCAAAGCCAGCGATCTCCCCCCGGAACTGCGCGATATCCGCCGTCAGCTTGCCGATTTGGCCGGTGATGTCCGCGGCCTCCCGGCGTAACGCGGAAACCTGCCGCGCTTGGGTTAGCCCCTTGGCGAGCAGGGCGGTTTGTGCGTCGAGGTCGGCGGCCACCAAAGCGTCTTGGGCGCGGAGACCCTGCAATTGCGCCTCCGTCCCGGTGATACGGTTTCCGGTCTGCGCAATTCGCTCCTCAAGCTGGCCCAACTCGCGGGCAAAGCTCTCCCGACGCGCCTCAAAAAGCGTGGTTTGCCCCGCGATTTGGTCCCGGGTACCGGCATCTGTCCGTTGGGATATCTCGTCCGGAAAGCTGACCCGGTCCGTGCCGTCCCGTTCCGCTTCGAGCCGTGCCCGGCGCGCGCCAAATTCCACCAGTTGCAGGTCAATCACCGCCAATTCGGAAGCGAGCAACGTATCGTCCAGCCGGAGGAGCAGATCGCCCGCGTCGACGTGGTCTCCATCCCGCGCCGCGATCTCAGCAATCACGCCACCTTCGCGGTGCTGCACCACCTGGCGATTGTTTTCCACGACCACCGTGCCCGGGGCAATGATGGCGCCCGCAATCTCCGCGCGCATGCTCCAGACGCCAATGACGCCCACCAACAGGGCAAGGGCCACGCCGCCAATGCCCATGGGCAACCAGATGCTGTATTTGGCGGATCGGCTCATGCGACTTGCCCGTTGCCCAAGCTTCGCTGCACCTCGCTCGCGTTCTTCATCATGGCG
The DNA here is from genome assembly GCA_039024895.1 of Pseudomonadota bacterium. Taxonomy (GTDB): domain Bacteria; phylum Pseudomonadota; class Alphaproteobacteria; order Rhodobacterales; family Rhodobacteraceae; genus JAJDOD01. The sequence continues at coordinate 40,825 of JBCCPJ010000012.1, forward strand.
CGGATGATCTCGTCGCGCGGCCCAAGCGCTTTGACCCGCCCGGCTTCGAGCACAAGGAGTTTATCGCATTCGGCAATCGCGGTGGGGCGGTGGGTCATGATGACAACGGCGCGCTGGCGCTCCTTCATGTCGCGAATGGCCGCGTTAAGCGCATCGCTGCCTTCCTGGTCCAGGGCCGAGTTTGGCTCGTCCAGCACCAACAGCACCGGGTTGCCATAGAGCGCGCGCGCCAGGGCGATCCGTTGCTTTTGCCCGCCCGAAAGGCCGATCTCGTTATCCTCGACCCGCGTGTCATACCCGTTAGGCAGGGACAGGATAAGCTCATGGGCCTTGGCCCGCTTGGCCGCTTCAACAACGGCTTCACTGTCCGGGGATAGGGCCATCCGGGCGATATTCTCGGCAATCGTGCCGCTAATGAGCGTTGGGTCTTGCGGCAAATAGCCGACATAGGCGCCGAGGTCCTCGGGGTGATAGTGACCCATGAGCGCGCCGCCCAGGCGCACCTCGCCGACATTCGGCTCAATGAGCGCAAGGAGCGCCTTGGCAATGGACGTTTTGCCAGCACCGCTTGGGCCGATCACGCCGAGCGCTTCGCCGCCCGGCACCGTGAAAGAGACGTCGTAGAGGATCGGTTTGGCCTGGGACGACGCAGCGAGGGTGAGCCCTTTGACCGCAAGAGTAGCGTCCGGCTCGGGTAAACGCGTTCGACTTGGACCGCGCTCCGTTGCGAGGTCTTCCTTGAGTGCTGCCCAGGCGGCTTTCGCCCGGGTGAACTGAGGCCAGCGGCCAATCACTTGCTCGATCGGCGCCAGCGCGCGTCCCATGAGGATTGAGGCGGCGATCATTGCACCGGCCGTCATCTCACCCGCAAGTACAAGCCACGCCCCGAGTGCCAGGATCAGGGACTGAAGCGACAGGCGGAACGCCTTCGTGAAGGTCGAGAATGCCCCGGTCCAATCGACCGCGACCAGGTTCTCCTGCAATGCCTGATCGCGCTTTGCCAGCCAGCGCGCCGTCAAGGCCGGAACCATCCCTTGGGAGCGCGCGATCTCAGCAGCCTTTCGGGCGTTTTCTTCGAATGCGCTTGCGTCACTGCTGACCCGATGGGCCTGTTCGACCCGCTTGGCCGTCAGCGCCTGGTTCACGAGTGCCACGGCGATCAGGACAAGACCGCCAGCCAGAGAGAACCAACCGAGCTACGGGTGGAATATGAAGATCAACCCGATGAAAAGCGGTGTGAACGGCGCATCGAAGAGGGCGGCAAAGCCGGGCGACGCGATCGTGGATTGCACGGCGTCCACATCTCGGCGTAAGTGCGGCTTGCTCCGTCCCCCCTGGAAGAGTTGTTCAAACACCTCTCCGTCGAGCTCCGCCTGGAGACGCGCAGCGCAGCGCGCAAGGAGACGCGTCCGGGCGAAATCAAGAAGCCACATCAAGCCGTAGAGCACCAGAACAAGGACGATCAGCGCTACGAGCGTTTCTTCCGAACCCGAGCCGAGAACGCGGTCGTACACCTGAAGCATGAAGAGCGGACCGGTCAGCATAAGCAGGTTCACAAAGACGCTGAACACGCCGACAAACAGGAGCGCGTGCTTGAACGACCCAACGGCGCGCACCACAGAATTCTCAAGCGAACTCGTACTCAAAGGACTAAATACCCGTGCTTTAACTACCGTCGGTAGGGTAAAGAGCGACCGACGTAAGACAACCCGGATTTAATTTTTAACTGGAAACACTTTGTCCACGGCAGCGGGCGCTCTGAGCTCTAAAGCTAAATTGCGAGATCGCGCAGCGAAAAAGCTGCCAAAGACTATAATTTCAGGCCGATTTACACCTCCGGCTCAGCTTTAAACAATTGGCCAATTCGCAACAGTGGAGAAAGCTTGAATGTCGACGCTGGCAGTATTTTACGCCGCCGCGCCCCAGACTGTATTGTCGCAGGGCAAACGCTGCTGCTTACACTTGGCGGTATAGCCGTCGTTGACAATTCGCGAGTGTATATTCAAGCTTTCCTCAGGTCAGCGCTACCTGCCGCGAGCATCCTTCGGGAACGGTGAAAGCGCCCTAAAAAGACGTCATTTAGTTTTCCGACCAGCATTCGGTCGGCAATGCGCGCGCCGCTTAAGACATGCTGGGATGGAGACTTAAATGATCAGCTCTGACCAAGCCAAATCCATGGCCAAGAAACTCCGTGCAGCCTTGGAGGCTGACGACATTCAAATTTCCCATGGCAAAGCACTGGAACTCATCGCGTCCAGCCTCGGGTTTGCCGACTGGAACACAGCAAAGGCAACGCTTGAACAGGCCGCACCAGACGCGGTCGAATTTACCGGATGCAACCCGATCGTACGGTTCTTCGACGAAGCGAAAGCGCGCGAATTCTATTGTGACTTCCTCGGGTTTTCCGTCGCTTTTGAGCATCGTTTTACCAATGATCTTCCGCTTTATTTGGCAATAGAGCGGGCGGGATTGCAGTTGCATTTGTCCGAACACCACAACGATGCCAGCCCAGGCTCCAACGCGTTTATTCCGACGACGAATATACGCGCCTTCCATCAGGAACTTTCGAATAAACGTTATGCGTTCAACCGACCGGACTTGGAGAGAATGCCGTGGGGGCTGCAAATGCAGGTGCACGATCCGTTCGGCAACCGTTTGAGGTTCTGCGAACAAGGATCATCATAGCCGCGGCAACTCAGAGCCGCGCAACTTGTACTGGGCAGAACCAGATAGCAGGGGGCTACCACAGCCTTGCAGGCTTTCGAGCAGTAATTCGCATCGCTGGCCCGGATCTCGAACGAGACACCGCACAATATTTGTCGATCTTTTGGGCGTGCCTCGGACCGGCAACCAGATCCTTCCCAAGGATGACGAGCATTTAAGAGCGTCGCGCTTTTGAATGATGTATCCCCACGATCGTAAAAGAGCGCCGCATTTGAAGCGATCAGCACAGTTCACAACCTAAGATTCCAGCATCGCTACATGTGCTGGGAGGGCGCGCGCCGGGCCTCAAACTTTCACGGTTTGCCAATAAAAAAGCCCCGACTGACCTGCGCCAGACGGGGCCGTGTTTCGTATGCTCTGCCGATTACTCGCGGTTGCCGAGGAACTGGAGCAAAAACATGAACATGTTGATGAAGTTCAAATAGAGGCTCAGGGCACCCATGATGGCGCTCTTGCCCAACCATTCGCCGTCCATCGCATGGGCATGCATGACGTACTCATTCTTCAAGCGCTGCGTGTCGTAGGCGGTCAAGCCCGCGAAGATGAGCACACCGAGCGCCGACACAGCGAACATGATCGCGGGCGACGCCAGAAAAATGTTCACGATTGATGCCAGAATCAGGCCGATCACGCCCATGATCAGGAAGGAGCCCCAGCCGGAGATGTCTTTTTGCGTCGTATATCCCCAAAGCGACAGGCCAGCGAAGGCGATCGCTGTGATTAGAAAAGTCTGCACGATCGAGATGCCGGTGAACACCACGAAGATATACGAAATTGACACGCCCATCACGGCCGAGAACACATAGAAAAACGTCTGCGCGCCCGAGACCGACAAACGATTGATCATCGCGCCGAAGGCAAAGACCATGATCAGCGGTGCAAACATCACGAGCCATTTCAGCGGCGTTGCGAAGATTGCCTCCACCAGGGCGGGGGTCGTACCCACGCCCCAAGCCGCACCGGCCGTGACCAAAAGGCCAACGGACATGGTGCTATAGATCTTGTTCATATGGGCGCGCAGGCCCTCATCAATTTCGGCCGTCCGGACACCCGTCACTTGGGGGCGGATCGTCTCATATTCAGCCATCGAATACGCTCTCCTGACTAACTGTTGTTCCCAAAGTCGGACCACCCGACCTCACGCACCCAATATTGGCGTGATTTGCTGAGTTTTCAACTGTTCCCGACGATTTTAGGCACGTTTTCGCAGGCGTTGAGGCGGTTCATCGCAGCCAGCGGTTCGGTGCGTCCCAAACAGGCCGCTTTGTTTCCCGTTCGACATCAGTCCGCGTCAGGCCAAGATCGCGCAGCATATGCGGCTCAAGGCCTTCCAGCACGCGGCGCTCACGCCAGATATCAAGCGCATTCAGGAGCACGCCGATCAAGGACGGCCCTGTGCGATGCAAAGAAACGTGGGAGGGGGCGGAGGTTACAGATTTGTTCATTGTGGCTATCCTTTCTAAAAGGTGATGCGTTGAAACTAAAACATCAGATTTCTTGATCTATTTGGCAGAATGCGATACATTTTAAAAACGAATATTCATGAAGCTAACCATCAGGATTTGTGATATGCCTCGAAATATTGACATGACGGCCCTGCGTTCTTTCGTGACTGTCGCAGATACTGGCGGCGTCACCCGTGCTGCCGCTGCGCTCAACCTCACGCAATCGGCTGTCTCGATGCAGCTAAAACGACTGGAGGAGAACCTCGGCCAAGCGCTCCTCGATCGTTCTGGGCGAGGTATCGGGCTGACGGCTGCGGGTGAGCAGATGTTAAGCTACGGGCGTAAGCTACTGGTTTTGAATGATGAAGTTTACAGCCGTATGACCGATGACGCGTTTGAGGGAGTGCTGGTCCTGGGTGTGCCACACGATATCGTCTATCCTGCAATCCCTCGGGTTTTGAAACTCTTCAAAGCGGAACATCCGCGGATGCGCCTTCAACTCCTGTCTTCGGCGACCGTGCGTTTGAAGGACAAGTTCGCCAACGGGGAATGCGATATCATTCTGACCACAGAACGGAACTGCGGTCCCGAAGGCGAGGTGCTGACTGAAAAGCCGCTCGTCTGGTTTGGGGCCCCTGGCGGCGCTGCCTGGCAACAGCGCCCGTTGCCAATTGCCTCCGAACCCTTGTGCACCTTTCGCCGACCGATGCAGACGGCGTTGGATGAGGCGGGTATCCCGTGGGAGATGGCGGTCGACTCCGATTCGACCTCAACCGTGACCGCAACAACCTCCGCTGATTTCGCGGTGCTTTCCATGTTGGCGGGGACGGCTCCACCGCAACTCGAACCTGTGCCGCATCAAGGCAGTTTGCCGGATCTCGGCAGCTTCAACATCAACCTGTTCCGAACCGAAGCCCAAAAGGGCCAAGTGTTGAACGATCTGGCGGAATTGATCCGTCAGGCTTATCGCGCGCCGCAACTGGCCCTCACAGCGTAACGACGACCTTTCCGGTCGCCCGACGCGTTTTCAACAGATCGAGCGCCTCGGGCGTTTTTTCAAAGGGAAGGACGTGGCTGATATGGGGCGCAATGCGACCTTCTGCGTGCCAGTGCATCAACTCGCCGAGGCTTTCCGTCAGCGCATCGGCGGCAAATGTCAGATAGCCGCCCCAGTAAAACCCCAGCACATCAATATTTTTAACCAAGAGATGATTGAGCTTCGGCTTTGGTACGTCTCCGCTGGCAAAACCAACGGCCAGAAAGCGTCCTTCCGGTCTCAAGGCGCGCAGCGCCGCTTCGCCAAGGGCACCGCCCACCGCGTCATATACGACATCGATGCCACCAAGCGCCTTGAGTGCGCCGCGCAAGTCTTCGCTGCTTGCGTCTATCGTATGGTCGGCACCCGCTTTGCGTGCAACGTCGAGCTTGTCTGCGCCGCGGGCAACGGCAATCACCTCCGCGCCGAGTGCTCGCCCGATTTCAACCGCCGTGAGCCCGACGCCGCCAGCGGCTCCAAGAACAACGAGTCGTTCGCCGGGTTGAAGACGCGCGCGCCGTGTCAGGGCGAGGTGGGAGGTACCATAGGCGATTTGAAAGCCAGCGGCAATTTCATCGTTCATGGCGACGGGCACAAGACGGCAACGGGAGGCGTGGACATTCACCTTCTCCGCCAGGCCGCCAGACCCGCAGAAGGCAACGATTCGATCTCCGATTTCAAACTCGCTTACGTATACGTCAACCTGCTCAACGATGCCGCATATCTCCAAGCCTGGGACAAAAGGCAGGGCCGGCGTCTCCTGATACGACCCTTCAATCATCAGGAGATCGGCGAAATTTAGCCCACATGCGGAAACATTAATCCGTATCTCCCCCGGTCCCAGGGGCGGGAGCGTCCATGTCTTCGAAAACGCTGGAGAACTATGACTGGGAACCGTAAACGCACGCATTTTCGGCAGTATACCTTATGTTAATTTTCAACGATTTCAGTTGTATACGTATACCTGTAAAATTAGCCAGAGTTTGTGTGGCGCGCTAAGGATGTGTTATATAATTTCATAACAATCTTTAGGTGAACTGAGGACTATGCTATAAAGCGAGTGGTCGTTAAAAATACTGACCAAAAAGACAGCTTTTCAGGAAGTGGCTTCTCGCACATATATGCTTGGAGTTGAATGGAGGTTCCAAAATGAAACATCCGGTTGATGTACATGTTGGCAAGCGTGTTCGCCACAGACGATGGCTCGTCGGCATGACGCAACAGCAACTTGCGGAAAACGTTGGGATCAAATTCCAGCAGATCCAGAAATACGAAACCGGCATGAACCGCGTTTCAGCGTCCCGTCTTTGGGATATCGCATCGGCGTTGTCCGTGCCGGTGAGCTTTTTCTTCGAGGGCCTAAACGAAGCGGCACCGGCGGAAGACGCCGAAGATACAGCGGATGTCCCTCTCGACATCCTGAAGGACAAAGAAGCACTCGACCTGATCCGTTCCTATTATGCCATCCCCGAAACGCAGCGCCGTCGTTTGTTCGAATTGGCGCGCGTGCTGAGCGATGTGAACTAAGCCGCTCGGCTTGACCTTGCGATCCGGGCCGCCTAGCCAAGAGCATAAGACGGGGCGGCCACATGACATTCGAAGATATTTACAGCGTGTGGACTGTTGCGGAAGCCCTGGCGGACGCCGCGCGCCGCGAGACGCTCCGTTTGTTTCGCTCACCTGATTTACACGCGGAGAGCAAAACTGCGGGCTTTGACCCGGTCACGCAGGCCGACCGGGCAGCCGAAACGGCCATGCGCGGTATTCTATCGAAGCAACGGCCTGCAGACGCCATCTTGGGGGAAGAACATGGTGCGGCGGCGGGGACCTCTGGCCTTACCTGGGTGCTCGACCCCATAGACGGAACCCGTGGCTTTATCAGTGGCACCCCGACCTGGGGTGTGTTGATCGCGTTGGGCGACGCGGGTGGACCTCAACTCGGCCTGATCGACCAGCCCTATATTGGCGAGCGCTTCATGGGGGGCGCCGGTCGCGCCGAAATGGTGGGCCCTCTGGGCACGCGCCCTTTGAAAACCAGGTCAACGACCGTCCTTGAGGAAGCGACTCTTTTCTCGACGTTTCCGGAGATTGGCACACCGGACGAGGCCCATGCCTTTCGCAAAGTTGCCAACGAGGTCAAGCTCGTCCGCTATGGCTGTGATTGCTACGCCTATGCGCTTTTGGCGGCGGGGCAGATAGATTTGGTCATCGAAGCCGGTTTGCAACCCTATGACATTCAAGCTCCCATAGCCGTGATCGAGGCGGCGGGCGGCATTGTCACCGATTGGGAGGGTGGGCCAGCCCATAACGGCGGACGGGCGCTTGCGGCGGCAACGCCCGAGTTGCACGCGGCGGCGATGGCCCTGTTGGCTCTATGACGGCCACGGTTCTGATAGGTGCCGACCATGTGCTCACCATGGATGGCCAAACCTATCGGGATGCGGATATCCGCTTTGAAAACGGGATCATAACCGCCGTTGGCCCATCCCTTGACCGCGTCGACGCGGAGGTCGTTTCCGCCCGGGGGTGCGTGATCACACCGGGCCTCGTGAATACCCACCACCATTTGTTCCAGACGCTGACCCGCGCGGTCCCCGCCGCACAAAACGCGCTGCTTTTCGGGTGGTTGCAGGCCCTTTATCCCATCTGGGCGCGCTTCGGGCCGGACGAGATGCGCCTCTCTGCCAAGATCGGGCTGGCCGAATTGGCGCTTTCCGGCTGTACGACGAGCTCCGATCATCTCTACCTCTATCCGAACGGCGCGCGGCTCGATGACACAATCGAAGCCGCCGCCGAAATCGGGTTGCGATTTCACGCAACGCGCGGGGCTATGTCCATTGGCGAAAGCGCCGGTGGGTTGCCGCCTGATGCATTGGTGGAAGGCGAGGCGCAGATACTCGAAGACTGCATTCGCGTGATCGACCGGTACCACGACCCCAAGCCCGGTGCGATGCTGCGCATTGCCGTCGCCCCCTGTTCGCCCTTCTCCGTCAGCCGGGAGTTGATGCGGGATGCCGCCAACCTCGCCCGGGACAAGGGCGTGGGGCTGCACACGCACCTGGCCGAGAACGACGAGGACATCGCCTATTCCCTTGAGAATTTTGGTTGCCGCCCAGGCACTTATGCCGAAGAGCTGGGTTGGACGGGCCCCGACGTTTGGCACGCCCATTGCGTGAAGCTTGATAGCGGGGAGATCGACCTCTTTGCCCGGTCGCACACCGGCGTAGCCCATTGCCCCTGTTCCAACTGCCGTCTCGGTTCTGGCATCGCGCCGGTCCGCCAAATGCGGGATGCAGGGGTCCGCGTCGGGCTCGGCGTCGACGGGTCGGCATCCAATGACCAATCCAATCTCATCGATGAGGCGCGCCACGCGATGCTGCTTCAACGCGTTTCCCGTGGGGCGGACGCCATGAGCCCGGCGGAGGTGTTGGAAATCGCAACGCGTGGCGGGGCCGAAACGCTCGGGCGGGATGATATCGGACGGATTGCGCCGGGCTATCGCGCCGACCTCGCCATCTGGGACGTGACGGGTATCGAGAGCCTCGGGAGCTGGGACCCGGCCGCCCTTGTTCTGGCCGGTCCGCGGCAGGTGCGCGACCTCTTTGTGGAGGGCAAACGGGTCGTGGAAGCGGGCCGTTGTCTGACGCTGACAGATATCACGGCCCAAGCCCGCCACGCGGTCGAACGATTGTCCATCCCGCTGTAGAGCGTTGGTTTTTAGCTGATATATCAGCCGGTGCTCCTCGCGTTCCAGCGAAGGGCAGGCGGCGAAGGCCTGCGCAAAGTCAAAGCAATTGCCCTAACCGGAAGCGGTGAGAGCGGCCAAAACGACCACGCCAAGCATTGCCGCGGCCATTGCGATGTTGATCACGCGCTGCGTGCGCTCGGGCAGGTCAAGCCGTTGGATCGTAACGCCCAACCACAGCCACGCCGCGTGCACCACCAGCCAAACACCGATAAAGATTGCAAGTTTGATGGCGGCCTCCAGCGTCGGGTTCTCCGGCAGGAAGGGGAAATTGGCGTAGATGGCGGTGCTTACCGCATAGGCTTTCGGATTGATGGCTTGCAAGGTCAGGCCGCCCGCAATCCCGGGCGGCGCCGGCCGTTCGATGAAGGCGACGCGCGCGCCCGCAAAGGCAATCTTATAGGCTAGCCACAAGAGATACAGGGCAGAGGCCAGCGCCAATCCGGTCCGCAACACCGGCACCGCCAGCAACACCGCCGCAAGCCCCGTCAGAACCGCCAACGAGACGGCGAGATTGCCGATGAACAACCCGGCCATGTAGCGCAGCCCGTCCCGGTACCCGTAGGCGGCGCCGACACCGGCGAGTGACAGCACGCCGGGGCCGGGCGTTCCCACTAAGAAAAGAACGGCTAAGGTGAAGGTTAACACGCGCAGATGCTCCGACCGGCGATCAGTACATCATGGATCGCGCGATCGTCGCCCATCATGATGGTGGGAAAGACCGCCTCCCAGATATCCTCCGCCCGTACGCTCCGTTGGGCAATAGCGGGTGTGGATGACAGGTCGAGGATCACGAGGTCCGCCTCAAACCCCGGCGCCAACCGCCCGATATGGGCTTCCTGTCGCAGCGCTTTCGCAGAGCCGCCGGTCGCCAGCCACAAGAGTTCCGCCGGGTGGAGCGCCAAGCCCCGCAACTCGGCCACCTCATAGGCTGCAGCCATGGTGCGCAGCATCGAAAAGGAGGACCCACCGCCCGTATCCGTTGCCAATCCCACGGGCATGCGGCGCGCGAGGGTCATATCGAACAGGCCCGATCCGATGAACATGTTGGAGGTCGGACAATGGGCGAGGGCGGCGCCGACCTCCGCCAGCCGATCCCGCTCGCGTGCGGTCAGATGAATGGCATGCCCATAGACGCCACGCTCTCCGAGAAGCCCGGCGGCCTCGTAGGTATCCAAATAGTCCCGCGCCTCCGGGCAGAGCTGCTGCACCCATGCCACTTCATCGGTTTGTTCCGAGAGATGCGTCTGCATCAAACAATCGGGCGCCTCCGCCCAAAGTGCGCCAAGTGCCTCCAACTGCGCCGGCGTTGAGGTTGGCGTGAAACGGGGCGTGATCGCGTAAGTCAGACGATCAACACCATGCCAGCGCGCGATCAGCGTCTTGCTTTCATCATAGGCGCGCTGCGCGGTGTCGCAGAGCCCCTCCGGCGCATGCTGATCCATGCAGGTTTTACCTGCAATCGCGCGAACACCGCGCCGCGCCGCTTCGGCAAAGAACGCTGTTACGCTGCCGGGATGGCTAGTGGCATAACTCGCAACCGTTGTTGTCCCCGCCGCCAGTGACAGCTCGAAAAACCTCTCTGCGATTTCAGCAGCGTAGGCGTCATCCTTAAACCTCATTTCTTCAGGAAACGTGTAGGCGTTCAACCAGTCGATCAGACGCTTTCCCCAACTCGCGATGATGGCGGTCTGGGGGTAATGCACATGGGCATCGATGAACCCCGGCAAGATCAATGCCGCGCCATAGTCGGTCACCGCCGTCAAAGGATGCGCGCGGCGGAGGTTGTCCGCCGTCCCGATGTCGGCAATGCGACCGTCACGGATCAAGACGGCCCCCCGGCTATCATGCTGTGCGTCATCGGGGTCAGGCCCGTTCAGGATCAGGGTTTGCCCCAACAAAAGGCGGTCGTTTGCGGTCATGGCCAGAGCTAAGCCATGTCGCGTTGAGCTTGTCCATGGCCCGCGTTAGAAGATGGGCAAATGCGGAGGCAGCCTCGATGACCGAGCAACCCCAGACGAGCGACAGCGAAACGCCAGAGGCGGCGCAGGAGCTTGACGAGGGGCGGGCCTCAAGCGTCCGCCTTGCGCTGGCAGAGGGCGATGTGGCGCGCCTGAGGGAGCTGTTCGAGCCCCTCCACCCTGCTGATGTCGCTGACCTTTTGGAGCAACTTGACAACACGCAGCGGCGCGAGCTTCTCAACTTGGCAGGAGAGCTTGTCGACGGCGAAGTCCTCTCCGAATTGGAAGAGGACTTGCGCGAAAGCGTCATCGAAGCGCTCCCGCAGGAACAATTGGCGGAAGCGGTCCGCGAACTCGAGTCGGACGACGTTGTTGACCTCCTCGAAGACCTCGGCGAACCGCAACAAGAAGCGCTCCTTGACGTGCTTGAAGTCGGTGATCGTGTCGCTGTGGAGCGGGCGCTGTCTTATCCCGAGTATTCCGCCGGTCGTCTCATGCAGCGCGAAGTTGTCGCAGCGCCGGAGCATTGGACGGTTGGCGATGCCATCGATCACCTGCGCGCGCGCGATGACCTGCCGGATCAGTTCTACCACGTGATCCTCACCGATCCGCGGTACCGCCCCGTGGCCTATGTCACGCTGGGGCGCATTATGTCCTCGGCGCGGACCATACCGCTGAGCGATCTGACCGAGGAGAGTTTTCGCACCTTCACCGTGAGCCAACCTGAAAGCGACATTGCCTATGCTTTCAACCAATATCACCTGATTTCGGCACCCGTCGTGGACGAGGATGGCCGCTTGGTCGGTGTGATCACAATCGATGACGCCATGGCCGTTCTCGATGAGGAACACGAAGAGGACGTCTTTCGCCTCGCCGGCGTGGGCGATGAAAGCCTGTCGAACTCGACGCTCGAAATCGTCAAACGCCGTTTCCCGTGGCTTGCGGTTAATCTGTTTACCGCCATTCTCGTGTCCCTGGTGATCGCACAATTCGAAAGCGTGCTCGCCGCCGTAGTCGCCCTTGCCGTTCTCATGCCCCTTGTTGCCTCCATGGGGGGTAATGCGGCGACGCAATCCATGACCGTGGCGGTCCGTGCCTTGGCAACCCGTGACCTGACCGCTTCGAACGCGTTGCGGGTGATCCGCCGCGAAAGCGTCGCCGGTCTGCTGAACGGCCTGATCTTTGCGGTCATCATGGGCGTCGTCGGCACCCTATGGTTCGGGGAACCGATGATCGGTGTCGTGATCGCCATCGCCATGGTGGTCAACTTGCTGGTCGCGGGCCTTGCTGGTGTCCTCGTCCCGCTCGGGCTCGAAAAAGTGGGCGTGGACCCGGCGCTCGCCTCGGGGACATTCGTAACAACGGTGACGGATGTTGTCGGTTTCTTTGTGTTCCTCGGTCTTGCGTCTTTGGTGCTGCTCTGATGGACAAAAAATCTCTCCGAAAAGAATTGGCTGCCCGGCGCGAAAAGGCGGCGGCCAGCGTCGATCAGGCCGTGGCCTGCGCAGAACTGGCGGATGTTCTGTCTGAAACCACCGGCGCAGTCTCGTTTTTCTGGCCGATCCGAAGCGAGATTGATGCCCGCCCGGTGATGACAGCCCTTGCGGCCCGCCGCATCGTTTGCCTGCCGCTGACCCAGGGGCGGGCCGCGCTCACCTTTCGCCAATGGATGCCGGAGGCAGAGATGGGGACCGACGGGTTCGGCGTGCCCGTCCCCCTCGATACTCAGCCAGTTGTGCCGGATACCCTTGTGGTCCCGATGCTTGGCGTCGACCGTGTCGGCCACCGCCTGGGGTACGGGGCGGGGCACTATGATCGCACGCTTGAGGCGTTGCGTGCTGAACGCCCCGTTCTCGCGATCGGCTTCGCTTTCGAAGCGCAGCGCCTCGATATGCTCTTGCCGATTGAGCCCACCGATCAACCACTCAACCTTTTGGTGACCGAAGCGGGACGATACAGCTTCGAAGGATAGCGTTTTCTATATATTTTAACGCCTGCCCTTGCCTTGCTCGGGGCAGCAGTCTAGCTCACCTCCATGCGACTGTTGTATCTCGGTGACGTCGTGGGCCGCGCGGGCCGGGCGGCGATCACTGGTCGCCTGCAAGAGTTGCGTGATCGTCTCAAGGCTGATTTTGTCGTGGTCAACGGCGAAAATGCGACCTCTGGCATTGGGTTATCCGTGGAACACGCGGCTCTGATCCTCGGCGCGGGCGCCAATGTGATCACGCTTGGCGACCATGCCTTCGATCAAAGGGATATGCTGGCCGGTATCGCTAAAGAACAACGCATCTTGCGACCGATCAATTACTCCAAGGCAGCGCCGGGGGTGGGGGCGCGGGTGTTCGACGCACCCGGTGGTCGCAAAGTGCTTGTGGCCCAAGTGCTCGGGCAGGTGTTCATGAAGCGCCCCTACGATGATCCCTTCTCGGCGGTTGAGGCCGTCCTCAAAAAACACCCGCTCGGCGGATTGGTGCAGGCCAGTCTGATCGACATCCATTGCGAGGCAACGTCGGAGAAAATGGCCATGGGGCATTTCTGCGACGGCCGGGCGAGCGCCGTGATCGGCAGCCACACCCATGTTCCGACCGGCGATTGCATGCTGTTGCCGGGGGGCACGGCCTATATGACCGATGCGGGTATGTGCGGGGACTACAACTCCGTTATCGGGATGGAAAAAGACGAACCCATGCGCCGATTTATCACCGGGATGACCAAGGGCCGGTTCCAGCCATCCACCGGGGAGGCAACGCTGTCCGGTGCGTTGATCGAAACGGATGACGCCACGGGCAAGGCTAAATCAATCGTACCGGTGCGCGAGGGTGGCGTGCTGGAACCCACGTCTTAATTCCCGTCAGATGTTCGCAAAAGCGATTGCAAATCAGAGGTATACCAGATAGCGCTCCGATCTGGGCCCTGGATTGGAACATGATGTGGCGCGCGGATCGACTTCAACCTTGTTTCTTTTCGCGGTCCTCATCCTGATGGGGGCAGGCTGGGGCGCGACCCAGCCGCTCAGCAAGGTTGCGGTCAGCGAAGGGTACCGCCATTTCGGCCTTGTCTTCTGGCAACTGGTGATCGGCGCGCTTGCGCTCGGCGCTGTCCAAACGGTCCGCCGGATACCCCTGCGCACCGATAGCGCTGCACTCCGGGTCTATGTCTTTATCGCGCTGGTCGGGACCGTCATTCCCAATTCGACGAGCTATGAAGCAATCCGCCATCTGCCTTCAGGTCTTGTCTCGATCCTATTGGCCTTGGTGCCGATGTTCGCCTATCCCATGGCGCTGCTCCTCGGTAATGAGCGGTTTGTTCTTCTGCGCTTCGCCGGTCTCGTCTTCGGCTTGATCGGCGTCCTTTTGATTGTGGCCCCCGAGGGCAGCCTGCCGGATCGGTCGATGGTGCTTTTCATCCCAATCGCCTTGATTGCTCCCTTGTTCTACAGCTTCGAAGGCAATGCGGTGGCTCGGTGGGGCACGGCGGGTCTCGCGCCGATGGAGGTGCTGCTCGGGGCATCTCTGACAGGCGCCATCCTTGTCTTGCCGTTGGCGCTCGGCACGGGGCAATTCATCGACCCACGCCCGCCCTGGGGCGCGCCAGACTGGGCACTCATTGCGGCATCGCTGATCCATGTGGTCGTTTACACCACTTACGTTTGGCTCGTCGGACGGGCAGGACCGGTCTTTGCAGTCCAGGTTAGCTATCTGGTGACCGGGTTTGGGGTCTTTTGGGCCTTTATGTTTCTCGGAGAGCGCTACTCGGCCTGGGTCTGGGCGGCGATGGCGGTGATGCTGATCGGCATGTTTCTGGTTCAGCCGCGCCCCCGCGTTGCCAAGGACGCTTGATGCGCCGGTCAAATCACGCCAGTGTTCGGATCAATGGCTGAGCTGTTCTCGCTTTCGGATACCGCAGAGGCGGTGCTGGCACTGGCTGTGATCGCCGTCATGTTCCTGTTGTTTTTGCGCGAAACCTATCCGCCCGAGGTCACTGCGATGGCGGCGGCAGCAGCAATGCTGGTTCTCGGTATCTTGCCCTATGACGCCGCGCTGGAGGTGTTGGCGAACCCAGCACCTTGGACGATCCTGGCAATGTTCATCGTGATGGGGGGGCTGGTGCGGACAGGCGCACTCGCCTGGTTTACCCAAATGGCCGAAGCGCGGGCGGAGACAAACCCGGTGCAAGCCGTTGTGGCCTTGATGGGGCTCGTCGTCGTGGCATCGGCCTTTGTCAACAACACGCCAGTTGTTCTTGTGATGATCCCGGTCTTTGTGCAACTTGGGAAGAAACTGGGAATATCGCCGAGCAAACTACTCATTCCCCTGTCTTACGCCGCCATCCTGGGCGGGACGCTGACCCTGATCGGCACGTCGACCAACCTTCTTGTCGATGGGGTGGCGCGCACCGAAGGCATGGCCGCCTTCTCTATTTTCGAGGTAACGCCGCTCGCGATCTGCCTTGTGGCCTGGGGGGCCGTGTATTTGCGCTTTGTCGCCCCGCGCTTGCTGCCGGAAAGGGCCAGCATGGCGAGCCTCTTGTCGGATAGCAGTAAACGGAAGTTTTTCACCGAAGTGGCCGTGCCGGAACGCAGCACTTTCATCGGTCGCAAGGTCGTCGATGTGGAGCGGTTTAAGCGCGAGGGCGTTCGCTTGATCGATGTTTTGCGGGGCGACCTGTCGCTCCGCCGGAATTTGGACGATGTTGTTCTCCAGGCGGGCGACAGGGTGGTGCTTCGCACGCAGATGGGGGAACTCCTGGGGCTTCAGGAAAGCCCGGATGTGCGGTTGGTGGAAAAGCTATCTTCCGTGGAAACGACCACGGTGGAAGTGCTGATTACACCGGGTGCAAGCATTGTCGGGCGCACGCTCGGGGCGCTGCGGCTTCGGCGGCGCTACGGGGTCTATCCGCTGGCGGTGCATCGCCAGAACCAGAACATCGGGCGGAAGCTCGATGATCTGGTGGTGCGTGTGGGCGACACATTGTTGTTGGAAGGGGCGGCGGAGGATATCGCGCGGCTGGCCGCCGATGCGGGGCTGGTGAATGTCGCCCAGCCGACAGAGCGGGCCTATCGCCGCCGTCACGCGCCGATTGCGATCATCGCGCTCGTGGGCATTGTGGCCCTTGCCGCCCTTGGTGTGGCGCCGATCCTGGCGCTCGCTGTGGTGGCGATGGCTCTTCTGTTCGTCACGCGCTGCATCGACGCCGACGAAGCGTTTTCCGTGATCGATGGGCGGCTTCTGGCGCTTATCTTCTCGATGCTGGCCATCGGTGCCGGGTTGCAGGCGACCGGTGCGATTGAGTTGATCGTGGACGCCGTGTCGCCTTTGTTGATGGACCTGCCACCCTGGGCGATTGTCTGGGCTATTTACCTTTTGACCTCCGTTTTGACGGAGCTGGTATCCAATAACGCGGTGGCTGTCGTGGTGACGCCGATTGCCATCGGATTGGCGCAATCGCTGGGTGTAGACCCGCGCCCGTTGGTGATCGCCGTTATGGTTGCGGCGTCGGCGGCGTTTTCGACGCCGATCGGGTACCAAACCAACATGTTGGTTTATGGGCCGGGGGGATATCGGTTCGGTGACTTCTTGAAAGTCGGCATCCCGTTGAACCTCAGCACGGGTTTGATCTCTGCCATCCTCATCCCGCTGATTTGGCCGCTCTAGCGCGGGCCTGCCTTATAATCCGTAATAAAAGCGATTCAAGTTAAGGCGGGATGCTCTAGCGCGGGCCCGCAATGAAGATTTTGTCGCGGGCGTACAGCTATCCCGCGGCCCTAAAGATGCTTCTGGGCCTTGGGGGCGCCGGGCATGATGCCTTCGCTTCGAATGAGTGAAAAGGCCCGGTTGGCAGAGAGCGCCTTCCCAAAGAGCGGGCCCTGAAGGGTTTGACACCCGAATTTGCTCAGGAGCGTGGCTTGTTCTTCGTGGGCGACCCCATCGGCGCAGGTTTCGAGCCCAAGGGCAGTGGCCATCTGTAGGACGGAGCGGACGATTTCCGCAGAATTCGGATCGGTTGCGACACCGGCGACGAAACTGCGATGCAGTTTGAGCTTGTTGAACCTGTAGCGCTGCAAATGTTGCAGCGAGGAGGTGCCGGACCCGAACTTGTCCATGACGAGCCGCACGCCCAATTCATGGAGGGCGTCGAATTGAAAGAGCGCCGTATCCGCCGTGGAGAGCAGCGCGCTTTCGCTAATCTCAAGCTCGAGGAGATGTGCCGACAAGTTGCTCTGGCGTAGCGTTGTTACAATGGTCGGAAGCAGACTGTCATGGAGGAAACAGACAGGCGAAACCTTGAGGGCCACCGTCAGATTGGGCCAGGACATGGCCGTGCGGCAGGCCGTTTTCAGAACATATGCAAAGATCGGCACGATCAGCCCGGTCTCCTCCGCGACAGACAGAAACTCGTCGGCATAGACAGCGCCGTGGTCGGGACGGTTCCAGCGGAGCCGTGTTTCGAACCCGGCAATGCCGCCTGACATGGCGCGCATGACAGGGCGATAGTAAATGTCGATTTCGTTGTTGGGAACTGCATGACGCAGATCACGCTCCATACCGATCCGCGCGTGTAACGCGTCGGTCATCGCGCTGTCATGGAGACGATAGATATTGCCACCCGCCGCTTTGGCTTCATACATCGCGGTATCCGCGTCGCGCAGAAGTGTTGTGATTTCACCTTCTTCCGGCGCTGCGATGGCACAGCCAAGGCTTGCCGTCATCTCGAGGTTCACGCCGTCAACATGGATGGGGTCTCGGAGCGATTTCAAGATGCTGAGGCAAAGATGCTCCGCCGCTTCGGGCTGCGCGCCATTGGCCTGAACGATGCTGAACGCGTCGCCGCCGATCCGCCCAAGGCTGTCTTGGGGTCCCAGAAGATCGCTTAGGCGGTTGGCGACCTCCGTCAGGACACGGTCGCCCGTTGCGTGCCCGTAGCCGTCGTTCACCGCTTTGAAAGTGTCGAGATCGATATGGATCACCGCCACATCTCCACCCGAGAGCGCCCGCGCGCCCAAGGCTTGCGCCCCGCGTTCGACAATGAGCTTCTTCGTTGGAAGGCCTGTTAGCGGGTCGTTGAAAGCTGTCGCTTTTGCTTCTTTTTCGGTTTCGATCTGTTCTGTGACATCGGTGGCAATTCCGCGATATCCGATGAACCCACCGCCCTCGTCATAGCGCGCAGCTCCGGTCAGGCGATAGAGTTGCCGCCGCGTGCCAGCTTCGTAGCGGCAAAGGAGATTGTCGAGCGGACGGCCACTGACCAATTCAAGCGCGCGGGGCGCATCGTCGTCGCGCAGAACCGTCAATAATCGATCGAACGGATGGCCGAGCAACGTGTCGAGATCGGTGCCCTGACCAAACCGACCGCCCGCGAATACCAGCCGTGCCGATGCGTCGGTTTCCCAGCAAAAATCTGCCCCAAGAAGGGTAAATTCCTGAAATCGTTGTAAATCCTCTTCATCAACTTCGGGTTGCGGCACTTCAGGTTCAGGCGCTTTTAAAGCCGTTTCCGCGAGCGCCGCGACCGAACGGCTCAAATCGCCGATTTCGTCTGATGTGTCCAAAATCGTCGGTTTCAACCTGGTTCCTTCGGCAAGCTCTCGAGTGGCAGTTTTGAGCGTCCGGATCGGTGTGGTGATCTGGCGCTGCGCCAAGAGGGCAAGGGCGGCGAGCACCAGCACGACACCGGCGATGCCTGGCGTGAAAGACAATAAGCCAAAGCGGATTTGCTCATGGAGCGTGATCGCCGCCTCCGTCGGCGCTTCGACGGTAATGTAAGTGGTGGCAAAGCGCGCTTCGACCTCACTCAACGCGAGATATGCTGGCAGCAGTCCAACAACCGCGGCGGTGAAGGCTAGGCATAGAGCGAGGGATATCTTCGGTTTCAATCTCACACCCCACGACCTGCACCGAAAACTGCAAGGAATTGGTTAAAGCCCGCTGGTACTCTGCCGGAGAATGCGCCAATTTCTCTCCCACAACCAAAGGAGTGCCCATGAACATCGATCTTTTGCGCCGTCTGTGTGAAACGCCAGGCGTGCCCGGCCACGAAGAGCGAGTGCGAGACCTGATCGTCGAAGAGACCGGAAAGCTCTTCGACAGTGTCGAGGTGGACGCCATGGGCTCGCTCCATTGCGTGCGGAAGGGCAAGGGAAAGAACCCGCAAAAGATCATGCTGCTCTGTCACATGGACGAGATCGGGTTTCTTGTGAGCCATATCTCGGACAAGGGATTTTTATACCTCCAGCCGGTTGGCGGGTTTGACCCGCGCAACCTGTTTTCGCGTCGCGTGCTAGTCTGCACCGAGACCGGTGACCTGAAGGCGGTGATGAACCCTGGCGGTCGTCCGGTGCATATCGCAAGCGCGGCAGACCGGAAGAAAGTGCCGGAACCCCATGAGTTCTTCGTCGATACTGGGCTTGGAGAGAAGGCCAAGGAAGTGGTCCATGTGGGGGATATGGTCGTCATGGATGAGCCGTTTCTGGAGATGGGGGAGAAGCTCGTTTCCAAGGCGCTCGACAACCGGATTGCCTGTTGGCTGGGGATCGAGGCTGTTCGCGGCCTCGGCAAGTCCAAAACCAAGTCGGAAATCCACGTCGTTTTCACAACGCAAGAGGAGGTCGGGCTGCGCGGCGCGCGCACGGCGTCCTTCCGGGTGAAGCCCGATATCGGGATTGGCATTGACGTCACACTGTCTTGCGACACGCCCGGCGTGCCCGAACAAGACCGGACAACGGTTCAGGGTCAGGGCTTTGGTCTCCATATGCGGGACGGCTCTTTCATTGCCGACAAAGCGCTTGTTTCTGAGATCGCGGAAATCGCTGAGAAGAAGAAAATTCCCTATCAACGCACCATGTTGCGCTCCGGGGGGCAGGACGGTGCCGCCGCCCAACAAGCTGCCGCAGGCGCGCGCGCCGTGGGGATCGTTGTGGGCACGCGCTACATCCACACCGTGACGGAGATGATCGAAAAGGGCGACTTGCAAGCCGCCCGCGATATTCTTGTTGCCTATTTGAAGGTCAATTGAGCGCCCCATGTGAGCCGCGCTCGTTCGCGGCTCCACATGTCTCGTTTGACGTCAAAAGTACTTGCGACAGCCAAGCTCATAGGTGCCTGACTTTCGCAAAGCCAGATCGAGCGACCGATACCGTTTCAAACGGTTATTCGGCTTAGTCTCGATCACAATATACCGGTGTTCATCGCCCGACGGTAAAAGGGCGCTGGCATATTGCTGGCGGCGCCAGGATTGCTCCGGGTCCTTCCGCACGCGGGCATCGGGATGCGGGGCTGTCTGTTCGGCATGTGGGACAATAATTTCGGAAATTGCGCCGCGCTCGCTGAGCAGGGCCAGTTTCCGCGCTTCTCGCTGCACATCGAGGCGGTCTTTTGCCTCTTGTTCAAGCCGTGCCAACTCCCGGCGGTGGGCTTGCCAGATTTCATGTGCTTCGAGGTCTTTGCCGGTCACCGCGGAGGAGTAGGGTGCGGAGAACGAGATTTTGTCACCGGACTGGCTTTCGCGATAGAACTCCGCGTCGACGCGTCCGAGGCAAGGTCTGATCGGATTAGTGTTCATAAATTCGGTTCCTTATGGGTGGTGTGTCAGAGGGAAGCAGTTCCAGTCGTGGGGCATCCGCGCTCCTTTCGCTGCGTGCGGTGTGGACGTTGAAGGCCAATGGGGGTTCGGAAATATCGAAGAATGTCATTGGTTTACCTTTCAGTGGTTGAGGTCGCGCACGCCGTTGCGCGCGACAGTGATGAAACCCTAGGGCGGGAACCTTGGGCTGAAAAGAACCAGGTTTGGGATGGGCGCGCGGGTCGCGGGACGCCAATCCCAAGCGGCATGGGACCGGTCACATACGTTTTTTGAAAACAACCTTGCGGCGAACGCAAAAGTCGCGTTAATTCAACGGCGTAGTGAGTTGGGAGGTGTATCCCTGATTTGGGACGTGCTGCCTAAGAAGATTTGGGAGGGCGAGCGTGTCCAAGAAAGAATTTAAGGATCTCACCGATGCTGAGTTCCAGCGCATTTTAAGACTGATTGACGAGACCAGACAACTTAAGGACATCAATCAGGTTCGATCGGAATTCATTTCCGTGCTCGTCGAAGAGATGTATGGCGGCGACAAAACGAAAGCCATGAAACCAAAATCCTTGGCGCAGAATGAGCTTTGGGTGTCCGGCTGGGACAGATCGCTTGAGCGGTTCATTCGGGAACAAGAGCGTGCCATTGCGAAGACAGTCCTGGCTTTCTGCGAGAACGTGCTCGAACTCGAGGTGCAAGAGCCCCAAACTGTCCAGCCTATGAACGAAGCCTTTGAGGATGTGTCGCCGCATTGGGCTGCGTTGGGCAAAAACCTGGCATGTCCGCATTTTTTCGAGAAGCTCGGCCGCGGCGATACGCTAACCTATCTCCTGTTCCGGTCCAAGGGCGATGCGCCCTCGCAGACGGGGAAAGACCGATACAAGAATGGGTGCACCGTTTCGAGGATGGTCATCAAGTACGATCCGATACGGGACGCGTTGCCGACGTTCACGACGTCGCGGGATGCGATGTTTGAAGAGAAGACCTATGAAGGTGTGTTTTGTCGCGTGGGTACCCGAAACTATTCCATTGGTCGCATCTCAAGCCCCGAAGGCCTGCGGTATGCGCGTATCTTCCCGATGCTCAACCAAAACGGCTGGTATGACCTTATCGGCCTCCGTCTTGGTGAGTTTCAGGGCTCGCCGTTGGCGCACCGGGTATGCGCCTATCAGATTCAAACGACCCCTGAGAAGGCCGTGAAAAAGCTGCTGAAGATACAGTCTTTCGCCGATGAACGGTTCACCGACAATGTCGATGATGCGGGGCAGAAACTCATCCTTGATGCCGTCTGCTCTGATGGTCTTGAAGAGGGTGGGCTGCTGCTCCGTGAGCCAAGCGCCTGAGAATTTCTCAAGCGCTTGCCAGATTGATTACACCACCTGCAGAAGCAGAACGGGCAGGCCGATCATACCGGCGATGATGAGGGCCATCGAGATGGCGAGACCTTTGAACATGGCTGAAACGCTCCATAAATATCTAACCTACAGTCTGAGTTAGAGCGCCGTTCCAAAGGTCCCATGCGGCAGCTTGACGCGTAACGGTGTTGGAAAAGCACGGAGCAGACAGGCGACGCAGCGCCTGCCTTTCTGGTGTGAGAGACGTCAGTTGGTGGGGTCCGTCATGATAAAGACCCAGCGCATATCGCCGCCAGAGCCAGCGCGCCCAACGCCAAAATGCTCGAACTCCGCCTGATCGACACAAAAGGAGCCGCCAAAGGCGTCGCAAGACGTGTCATTGGCCACCCGTGTTGCTTGTTCAGCCACAGTGCGTTCACCACGGTCGCGCAGCACTTCGATGTCTTCCCAGGCATAGCCGAGATTGGTGATCCGCGACCCGATATCGATGCCATCGATTGTGTCGCCGGGCGTCGTCGCACGGTCGTTCAGGAAATTGTCGTTCGCATGTTCCTGCGCGGCTTGGCCAACGACCGGGTCATAGGTCAAAGCCGGTAGCACCGTTCGTGTGGCCCGGACGCCTTGCATGGTCGCGCCGAACGAGCTGTTAAGCGACACGCTCGGCGCGCTTGGCGTCAGGTTCGTACCACTTGTTCCAGCACCGCCCGTGCCGCCGCCGCCGCCAGAACACGCGCTCAACGCAAGCACTGCGCCCAAAACACCAACCGGCTTGATATATTTTCTCAACGTCTTGATGAAGACCATCCTGACGATCCCTCAATCTCGCCCCAGCTTCGGATAAAAACCGACTGTGGCAGAAATTAGTCAAATATCCGCGCAAACCTTCCAAATTTGTAACTTATTCACTGCTGAGCCGTTTTTGTGTCAAAGATGCGCCCAATAAACGGGGTCTGCCTGATGAAAACGGTGGGTCGAGCATGAAACGAACATTTGGTGTGGTCGTAGCGGTTCTGACGCTGTCGGCACCGCTAGGCACAAACGCGCAAACCGGCAGTACCGCCGAAAGGCAGGCGGCTGCGGAGGCGGCGTTAGTCAATGGGCAACCGGAGGCTGCGTTGCAGCTGACCGACGAGCTTTTGGCTGCGGAACCGACACGTTTTGATGCCCTCTTTGTGAAAGCCTTGGCGCTTATCGATCTGGACAACCCGGCGGAGGCTGCCGTCATCGCTGGCCGCGCCTACCGTGCGGCGGAAGGGCGCGTTGAGCGCTTGCAAGCGGCCAACCTCGCGGCCCGGGCACGGTTTGAGGCGGGGCATTTTGCACGCGCCGAATGGTGGCTGCGGCGGGCGTCCAACGATGTGGAAACCCTAGAGGAGGAGCGCCAGGTGATCGGCGCATTCCAAGCGGTGCGCCGCGCGAACCCGCTCACCTTTCAATTGGGGTTTGGTGCCGCGCCCACAAACAACTTCAACAATGGCGCCGAGGACGGATCGATCTTTTTCGAAGGGCTCGGCACCTTTGAACTGCCCCCCGATCAACTCCCCCTCAGCGGGATTGAATACAACGGGGACATGCTGCTCGAATACCGCGTCGCAGGTAGTGCGGAGCAGCAAACCCATGTGGGCCTCTATGCCTATGCCCGCACCTACGATCCCTCATCCTCGGCGCGGGCGAGTGTGCCCGGTATCGACGGGTTTGATTATTCGCTGGGGATCGTGGACCTGTTTCTGCGCCATGACCGGCTCGTTTTCCCGGAGCTCGGCGTGACCCAAATCTCGTTCCATAATGGCCGTCTGTTCTATGGTGGCGAGCATTACTGGGACTACGTTCGCGTGGCCCTCTCGCAGGATGTGCAGTTTTCGGGGCGCGGGACGCTTAACTTTCAGATTGCGCAGGAAAATCAGTTTGGCGTCCCGGATCGCCAGGCCGACACAGACATTACCACGATATCCGTCCGGTACCGACGCGCGCGTCAGAACAACGACCGCATCGGCATTCGTCTCTCCAAGAAAATCTATGACACAGAGGCGTTCGAGAACTCCTATGAGGATTACAAGCTGAGCGTGGATTACCAGTTTGCGCGCCCCTTTATGGGCATCGCCTTTGGCGGATCGCTTGGCATCGGGCATACCAACTATGACCGGTTTTTCCTGTCGCTCGACGGGCGGCGGGATGACTATCTTTTCGGGACGGCGTTTGCCGTCTGGCAGGAAGTCTCGGTCTACGGGTTTTCGCCACGGGCCGATCTGACCTTTGAGAGGCGCGGGTCCGATGTGAGCCAATACGCGCGGAATACGGCAGCGCTGCGCCTCGGTCTGTCCTCGACGTTTTAACGGCGCGGAGGTCGGGCGCAGCAGTCTTGCACCTAGCCAACATGCGCTCAAACATCGGCGAAGAACCGACCTCCGGCCCCGAAGCGAGAATTACGCGCCAGAAGCAGGCAAGTTTCACTTAACGCTCTCCAGATGGCGCCAGTCCGACATTCGGGCGCGAAACCAACTTCGCTGGCGTTTGGCATATTGGCGCGTGGCGATAATCGCCGCGTCGCGGGCGGCATCCAGCGACATCTCCCCACGGATATGGGCGATAAGCTCGGCGGCCCCTATCGCTTTGGCGGAAGGCAGGTTCGGCGACCAACCCGGCGCGTTGGCGCGCGCTTCGTCGAGCGCGCCGTTCTCAAGCATCAGTGCAAAGCGGCGCTCGATGCGGGGGGAGAGCCACTCTTTCGGGGCATTAATCATAAGTGGTACAGCCTCGCGCAAAGGCAAAAGAGGCGCGCCGGTGTCCTCCTGCCAATCGGCCAGTCCACGCCCCGTATTCGCCAGCACTTCCCAGGCCCGCTGAATGCGCATCGGGTTGTTCCGATCAATCCTGGCAGCAGTTTTACCGTCAAGCTCCGACAAAAGCGCGCCGGCCCCTTCCGCTGCAAGACGGTCCATGGCCCTTTTTCTCAGCTCATCCGGGGTCGGCGGAATATCGGCCAGGCCCTCTGTCAGCGCCGTGAAGTAAAGCCCGGTCCCCCCGACAATCACGCAAGGAGCGGCAAGGAAAGGGGCGATATCTCGCAGCCATTGGCCCACCGAATAGCTGTCCTGCCCGGAGATATGGCCATAAAGCGCATGGGGCAGGGCGGCTTCATCGGCCTCGGAAGGCCGCGCGGTCAGCACCCGCCAATCGGCAAAGACCTGCAGGGCATCGGCATTCACGATCTGACGCCCCTGCGCCGCCGCGAGTTCCATAGCCAGTGCGGATTTTCCACTCGCCGTCGGGCCGGCGATCAGCACATGCCTTTCGCGACTGAGCGAATTTACGTCTAGCCCCATGGCTTCCTCGTTGCAGTCAGCGGCGTTTTCCGACATTTTGCGCACGTTTGCAAAACGCCCAGGAAGGACCTCCCATGACCGCACTCTCCGACACAACGACCTATCGCCGAGTGCTTCTGAAAATCTCTGGCGAGGCGTTGATGGGCGATCAGGGCTACGGGCTGCATCCACCAACGGTCGAACGGGTCGCGCGCGAGGTCAAGGCGGTGCATGATCTGGGTGTCCAGGTGTGCATGGTCATTGGCGGCGGCAACATTTTCCGGGGGCTGCAAGGCTCGGCGCAGGGGATGGAGCGGACCACGGCGGATTACATGGGCATGTTGGCGACGGTGATGAACGCGCTCGGGATGCAGGCGGCACTGGAAGGCTTGGGGATTTATACCCGTGTTATCAGTGCGATCCCCATGGATCAGGTCTGTGAGCCCTACATCCGCCGCCGGGCTGTGCGCCACCTTGAAAAGCAAAGGGTTTGCATCTTTGCGGCGGGCACCGGCAATCCGTACTTCACCACCGATACGGCCGCGACGCTGCGCGCATCCGAGATGTCTTGCGAAGTCATCTTCATGGGCAAAAACGGCATTGACGGCATCTATGACAAGGACCCTCGTGAACATGAGGATGCCAAGCGCTATGACACGGTGACATTCGACGAAGTGCTGCAGAAAAATCTTAAGGTCATGGACGCCTCCGCCATTGCTCTGGCCCGCGACAATAAACTGCCGATCATCGTGTTTTCGCTCGATGAACCCGGGGGCTTCAAAGGCATCCTTGCGGGCGAGGGGACCTATACGATCGTCAAAGACTAGCGATCCACGCTGACCATTGCTGCCGGTCAGGCGGAGTTCGCCGGCAGGACGGCCAGCTGATCTCGGTTTTTCATGTCTAGCGGAAAATGACGGGCCCGTCAGGGCGACATCCCACATAACCTCGGCCACCTTTGCGGTGGCGTCCTCGCGATACGGCACCCCGTGCGGGGGTGGTGTGTCTCGGTCTTGCACGCCTCAGGGTTGAAAGCCTATCGGCGCGGAACGTTCGTGGGCACCCTGCACGACGGTCCTTAGGATCATATCAAGACGGCGTGCGACCACTCCAAGAATTTTGCAACGTAAAACGCGGTTTTGCTTGATTTCATTGGGCCCGAAATACCCCAGAAGTGAGGCCGAAGGCCGAGAAGGCAGCGCTCCTTTACAAGCGCGACGCTGTCAGGCGGTGCATCCCCTGTTATGCTGGCCACGAGACCCAAACCGAGGCGCGGCGCCTGGCCAAGTTATGCAACACCGCTGCACATCCCCGCCACGCGCGCTCTATACAATCGCCACAAACTAAAGATATATAACCGGAAACCGGGACAATATCCCTGAAAGAGACGATAAGCGGGCGCGCGATGGCTGAAGAATTCGAGCTAGATTTGGACGATCTTGAACGTCGCATGGATGGCGCTTTGGCAAGCTTACGGACAGATTTCGCCTCCTTGCGGACCGGGCGCGCCTCGGCGTCGATGCTGGAACCCATTATGGTTGAAGCCTACGGGACGCCGACGCCGATCAACCAAATCGGCACCGTCAATGTACCCGAGCCGCGGATGGTGACCGTCAACATCTGGGACAAATCTCTGGTTGGGATCGCCGAAAAAGCCATTCGGGAGAGCGGGTTGGGGATCAATCCGCAATTGAACGGGACAATCATCATGCTCCCGATCCCGGAATTGAACGAGGAGCGGCGCAAGGAACTCGCCAAGGTGGCGGGTCATTATGCCGAGAACGCCCGGGTTGCCATGCGGAATGTGCGCCGTGACGGCATGGACCAGATCAAGAAAGCCAAGGCGGAGGGCATGAGCGAGGATGACCAGAAGTTCTGGGAAACTGCTGTGCAGGAATTGACCGACACGTCGATCCAAAAGGTCGATGATGCGCTTGATGGTAAACAAGAAGAAATATTGCAGGTATAATTTTGAGCGGGGCGCGGTCTTAGGAGGCGTTTGTTTGTTGGATAAATCTTTAGCTTCGGCACCGGAACATGTGGCCATCATCATGGATGGCAACGGGCGCTGGGCACAGGCGCGCGGTAAGCCGCGGTTATTTGGTCACCATGCTGGCGCGCGGCGGGTGCGCGAAATCGTCGAGGCGTGCCCGGAACTTGGGGTCAAGTACCTGACGATTTTTGCGTTCTCGACTGAGAACTGGAAGCGGACGCAGTCGGAAGTCTCTGGCCTGATGAAGCTCTTTAAGCGCTACCTCACGACGGAAACCAAGCGCCTTGTCTCCAGCGGTGTGCGTGTCCGTTTTATCGGGGATCGCATTCAATTGGATGATACGCTCGTTACCTTAATGGATGAACTGGAACTTCTGACCTGCGATAATGACGCGGTGCATCTGACGGTCGCGCTGAATTACGGCGGCCGGGACGAGGTGGCGCGGGCAACCAAGCGCCTGTCGCGGGAAGTGGCCGCGGGGCGGATCGATCCGGAAAAGGTCGATGCCGAAACCCTCGCGCGGTTTTTGGACACCTATGTCCTGCCCGATCCGGATCTAGTCATTCGCACAAGCGGTGAGGCGCGGATCTCCAATTTCCTGCTCTGGCAATCGGCCTATTCGGAATACGAGTTCATTGATACGCTTTGGCCGGATTTCACGCGTGCCGAATTTGCCAGCGTGCTCGCATCTTTTGCAACGCGGGAACGTCGGTACGGGGCGGTTCCGGGCTGACATATTGACGGCGGTGGGCAATAGGGACAGGGCAACGCGCCGTGGGAGCCACTCCGCCAGGGGGACGCTGTCCCCGCTCGCTTTGCTCGCCCCCCTGAGGTATTTTGCACCAGATGAAGCCCCATGGGGCAGTGTCGGGCGACGATGACGACGGAACCGGCGATAGCCAGCAAATGGAGCGATCTCACCCAGCGCCTGCTTTCGGGGGGCGTTGCGGCGGCGCTGGGGCTTTGGCTTATGTGGCTTGGAGGGGTTCCTTTCAAGTTTCTGATATCGGCAATTGTGGGCGTCATGGTTTGGGAAGTGGCGCGCATGGTGGGCGCGGCACGGCTGGCGCTGCCGCTCGGTGTCTTGTCGGCGGTGATCATGGTGGCGCTTGCGCTACTGCCCACGGGGCTTGTTTTGCCACTGCTGTTTCTGCCTGCCCTCATCGGCATTTCGCAACTCGGGGCGTATCGCGTGCGTTTCGCCGTCTTTTCCTCTGCGATCCTGGTGGCGGGGCTCGGGCTTTTCACTCTGCGGGAGGAGTTTGGGTTTCTCTGGATGGTGTGGCTTGCGCTGGTGGTGATCGTGTCGGATGTGCTCGGCTATTTTGCAGGGCGCGTAATCGGCGGCCCGAAGTTTTGGCCGAAAGTCAGCCCCAAAAAGACCTGGTCCGGAACACTGGCGGGGTGGCTTGGTGCGGCGCTGGTTGGGGGATGGTATCTGGTGAGCGGCTATGCGGGCGTTGAGATCATTGGGATTTCCATCGCCGTTGCCATTGCGGGGCAATTGGGAGATGTGGCCGAAAGCGCCTTGAAGCGCACGGTCGGCGTCAAGGACAGCTCGTCCATGCTGCCAGGTCATGGCGGTATGTTTGATCGGTTCGATTCCATGTTGGGGGCGTCGCTGTTTCTGTTGGTCGTAGGGCAGATCATCGACTTTCCACCGGTGCCTTTGTGACGCGACGGGTCAGCATTTTCGGAGCGACGGGCTCGATTGGCCAGAACACGCTTGATCTGATTGACCGCGACGCGGACGCGTTCGATGTGGTCGCGTTAACGGGCGGCCGCAATGTGGATGCCCTGGCAGAGGCCGCGCGGCGACACGGGGCCGAGATCGCCGTCACCGCCTTCGAGGACTGCTTTGACGCCTTGTCCGCCGCGCTGTCGGGCAGCGGCATTGAGGTTGCGGCGGGCGAAGCCGCTCTCATAGAGGCGGCACAGCGCCCTGCAGATTGGGTTATGTCGGCGATTGTCGGCGCGGCCGGCTTGCCGCCGGGTTTGGCGGCGCTGGAGCAAGGGGCCACGCTGGCGCTGGCCAATAAAGAGAGCCTCGTCACCGCTGGTCCGCTTCTGATGGCAACCGCGCGCGCCCACGGGGCCGAGGTCCTCCCCGTCGATAGCGAGCATTCCGCCGTGTTCCAGGCGCTTCGCGGGGAGGATATCGCCAGCGTGGAGCGGGTTATTATCACCGCATCCGGCGGCGCTTTCCGCGATTGGCCACTGGATCGGCTGGCGGCGGCTACCTGTGCCGAGGCGTCGTCGCACCCCAATTGGGATATGGGCCAGCGCATCACTATCGACAGCGCAAGTATGTTTAATAAGGCGCTAGAGTTGATTGAAACTAAAGAGTATTTCGGTATCTTGCCTAGCCGTATTGAAGCGTTAATCCATCCCGAAAGTCTGATCCACGCCCTGGTGGGCCACTGCGATGGCGGTCTGATGGCCCATGTCGGTCCACCGGATATGCGCCATGCTATCGGTTATTCGCTTTATTACCCAAATCGCAAGGCCCTTCCCGTAGAGCGTCTCGACTTGGCCAAGATCGGGCAGTTAACTTTCAGGGCGCCGGAGCCGGGGCGGTATCCCGCGCTCGGGTTGGCACAACATGTGATGGAAACAGGCGGGTTGTCCGGCGCGGTGTTTAATGCCGCAAAAGAAAAAGCTCTGGACGGGTTCATTGAAGGGCGGATCGGGTTTACGGTAATGGCAGATGTTGTCGCCGAGGTAATCGAACTTATGTCCGGAGATGGTCTCGGAAAAGCCGAGATTACCCTTGAAGCGGTACGTGAAGCAGACCATGTGGCCCGGGTAAGGGCTGACGACGTTATGAACAGTTTATGAGGCGCGCGTGGAACTTGCAGGTCTGATCCCGACGGTGGGCACAATTGCCTGGACGATTGTCTTCTTTGTGCTCGCCCTGTCGGTGATCGTCTTTATCCACGAATATGGTCATTACATCGTGGGTCGGTGGTCCGGCATCAAGGCGGATGTCTTTTCCATCGGGTTTGGCCCGGTTTTGGCGTCGCGTGTCGATAAGCATGGCACGAAGTGGCAGATTGCAGCGCTCCCTTTCGGTGGCTTCGTCAAGTTCATGGGGGATGCGGGGGCCGCATCCGACAAGGACGAAGAGGTGATGGAGGAGTTGTCGGAGACAGACCGCCGCCGCACCATGCATGGCGCACCGCTCTGGGCGCGGACATTGACCGTTGCGGCGGGTCCTGTGTTCAACTTCATCCTGTCGTTTGTGATCTTTGCGGGTCTGATCATGTATCGCGGTGTGGCGGCGGACCCGATTACAGTCGATGAGTTGCGCGTCCTGCCGGACGCACCGGTGGCCGGGCTGCAGGCGGGCGATGTGATCCTTGAGGTGGAGGGGCAGCCCGTTCCCTCGACAGATGATTTTACCACGTTCGCCCGCGATCTGACGCCGAAGCGCGCGTTGACCTATCTGGTTGAGCGCGGCGACCGACGCTTGGAAGTCGCTGGGCCCTGGCTTTATCCGATCTATGTCTCGACCGTCACGCCAAACTGGGCCGCCGATGAGGCGGGACTGGTCGAAGGCGACGTCATCACCGCCGTCGATGGCGTGGAGATCTTCGATTTCGAGCAGTTACGGGACATCGTCGGTAATTCTGAAGGAGCGCCGCTCACCTTGGCGGTTTGGCGCGCCGGTGAAACGCAAAGCGTGACGCTGACCCCGGCGCGGCGGGACTTGCCGCTGGCCGATGGCGGGTTTGAGACACGCTGGCTGATCGGCCTTTCCGGTGGGCTGGCCTTTGAACCTGCGGCGGTCGCGCCGTCGTTCTGGGAAGCGGCGACCTATGGGGTGGATCAAATCCGCTTCATCATCACGTCATCAATCTCCGGCCTTTACCACATGATCGTGGGCGAGATATCGACCTGCAACCTGTCGGGTCCCATCGGCATCGCGGAAACCAGTGGCCAAGCGGCGAGCCAGGGCGCCTTCAACTACATCTACTTTATAGCGCTTCTGTCGACGGCGGTGGGGTTGATCAACTTGTTTCCAATCCCTGTCTTGGACGGCGGGCATCTTGTGTTTTATGCGTTTGAAGCCGTGGCCGGACGCCCGCCCAGTGACCGCGCCCTGAAATACCTGATGGTGGGCGGATTGACGCTGATGCTGTCGCTTATGCTGTTTTCGGTCGGCAACGATCTCATCTGCCCTTAGGCCGATCACACGCGCGCAAGTTTACAAATTCTAAAACGCGCGCCACCGCGTCGCCGCCTAGGCGCCCCAATTCAGACATATTCTGTGGCTATTTTTTAAGCTCAACACAAAGGGTTTTAGTCGCATGGCTGTACTGAAAAAAGGATATCGCGGTTTGCAGTTGCTCGTCCAACTGAACCTTGATCGCGTATTCGTCGGTCTGGCCTTGGGGGGTGCCTTGTACCTC
This sequence comes from Pseudomonadota bacterium, assembly GCA_039024895.1. Classification (GTDB taxonomy): domain Bacteria; phylum Pseudomonadota; class Alphaproteobacteria; order Rhodobacterales; family Rhodobacteraceae; genus JAJDOD01. The sequence continues at coordinate 72,365 of JBCCPJ010000012.1, forward strand.
GCTGCCTATCTGGCATCGCTATAACGACCCGCACCGCAACTGACGCCGGTTCGGTCAAATCCCTTTTAGCTGACCCATCGCCCTCAATTGGTCCCGCTCGACCTATGGGAGAAGCGATGCCTCCCTGAGGACGGGTGGAGGTTGAGCGCCTCGCCGGTACCGGCGTTTTGACAGCCCCGAAGAATCCCATTAACCCATGCTTATTGAAAAAAAAACGGGGCGGGCGCATGACACGGGCAGTGGGTTTTGGATTCCGGACATTACTTTATGCGCTGGTGTTCTTCACCACAGTGTCACTTTTGGCGGCGCAGACGCGGGTCAACACGGTCACGGTTGCGGGAAACCAGCGTATTCCTGACTCGACGATCATCAGCTTGATGGAATTTGATCCGGGCCAGGCCGTCAGTCCCGATGATATAAACGACGCCGTTCAACGCATCATGGCATCGGGGCTCTTTGAGACGGCAAGCATACAACCAGGCGCCAGCAGCCTAGCGGTGACGGTCGTTGAACGCCCAACGGTGAACCGTATCAATATCGAAGGGAACCGGCGGCTCGATGACGAGGAGTTGTTGCCGTTTGTTACCCTGAGCCCGCGCCGCGTGTATTCCGCCCAGCAAGCGCAGGCGGATGCCAATGCCATATCGGACGCCTACGCCGCCAGGGCGCGGCTTTCGGCGGCTGTGACGCCACGCATCATCCGGCGCTCGGACAACCGCGTCGATGTGGTCTTTGAAGTCAGCGAGGCCCGCGTTGTCGAAAACGAGCGCGTGAGCTTTGTGGGCAACCGTGCCTTTTCCGACCGCCGGTTGCGCCGCGTCGTCGACACCAAACAGGCGAGCTTCTTTCGGCAAATCATCGCCCGCGATACGTTTGTGCCCGAACGCGTTGCCTTCGACCGGCAATTGCTGACCGATTTCTACCGGTCGCGGGGCTTTATCGACTTTCAGGTTTTGGATGTGACAACGCGGGTGTCCCGCGAACGGGACGCGACCTTTCTGACCTTCACGCTACGCGAGGGGCAGAAGTTCAATGTTGGGCAAGTCTCCGTCTCCAGCGAATTCGAGCAAATGAATGTCGAGGAGTACCGCAGAGCGCTCCGGCTGCGCAGCGGCGAAACTTGGTCGCCCAGCCGGATTGAAGAACAGATTGCGCGTCTGGAGCGGCTGGCAACCCAGCAGGGGTTCGACTTTGCGCGCGTTGATCCTCAAGTCACGCGCAATGATCGCAATCTGACCCTCGATGTGAACTTTGCGCTTGTGCGGGGGCCGCGCGTCTTTGTGCAGCGCATTGATATCGAAGGCAATCAAACGACCCTCGACCGGGTGGTGCGGCGTCAATTCGACACCGTGGAAGGCGATCCGTTCAACCCGCGCGAAATTAGAAACGCGGCAGAGCGTATTCGCGCGCTTGGGTTTTTCTCGAACGTGGATGTGGAAACGCGCGAAGGCACGGTTGACGATCAGGTCATCGTCGATGTGGGGGTCGAGGAACAGCCAACGGGCAACCTGAGTTTCGGTGGGAGTTTCAGCAACGATTCAGGCTTTGCGCTGGCCATCGGTTTTTCCGAGCGGAACTTTTTGGGGCGCGGCCAATTGCTGTCGGTTGATATCCAGTCGGGGGGTGAAGATCGGCGGGCCAACTTGTCGTTCCGCGAACCTGCCTTTTTGGGCCGGGATCTGACGTTTGGACTCGATCTCGATTATGAGACGACGGATTTTGACGACGCTTCCTATGAGACGGAAATTCTCTCATTCACGCCGAGCCTCGCCTTCCCCATCTCCGAGTTTGCCAATCTGAGCGTGTTTTACACGATTGCAAATGAGGAGATTTTTGACGTCTCAGCCGATTCCTCGCCGATCATTCAAGCGGAAGAGGGCGAGCAGCTTAGGAGTTCGCTTGGGTACACCTATACACTGGATCGCATCCGGGGCGGGCTGAACCCGAACCGTGGTATTCGCCTTCAGTTTCGCCAGGAGCTTGCGGGTCTTGGGGGCGACACGGAATTTTTGCGCACGCGCGCCACTGCCACTTTGCAGCGCGACGTCCTGAACGAAGAGGTTACGCTGCGCGCCACGCTCGAAGGGGGCACCATTCAGGCCCTCGGGGGTGGTACGACGCGGGTCACTGACCGGTTCTTCCTGTCATCGCGGCAATTGCGCGGGTTCTCGTCCCGTGGCGTTGGCCCGCGAGATACAGGCGCGGCGGACTCCGATGTCTTGGGTGGCAACAATTATGCTGCGCTCCGACTTGAGGCAAATTTTCCCATCGGCCTGCCGGAGGAATACGGGATCTCTGGCGGTGTCTTCTTCGACGCCGGGTCGCTTTGGGGACTTGATAACACCGCAGGGGCCGCGCCGGTTGATGATGGCTTTGAGTTGCGCACGTCTGTCGGCGTCTCCATCTTCTGGGACACACCAATCGGTCCTTTGCGTCTAAACTTTGCCAAGCCTTTGGAATCGAACCCTCTTGATGATGAAAACACGTTCGATATCACCATTTCGACGCAGTTCTAACGCGGTCCTCTTTGCCGTTTGGCTGGCGGTTGCGCCGCTGTCGTCGGTGGCGCAGCAAACTGTTCCGTCGCCGGTGCTGACGATCAATCAGGACCGTCTTTTCGCGGAAACCCAACTGGGTGCGGATGTTCTGGCGGAATTGGAGCAACAGCTTCAGGCATTGGCGGAAGAAAACACCGAGATCGAGACAGCGCTGATTGCGGAAGAGCGCGAGTTGACGGAAGCCCGGGCAAATTTACCGGCCGAAGAGTTTCGCACCTTGGCCGATGCATTTGACGAGCGGGTTCAACGCTTGCGTGTGGAACAGGATGAGAAGGCGCGGCAACTTAATCGTCGGCGAGAAGAGGTCCGGGGGGAGTTCTTTAACGAAGTGGCGGCGGTCCTGTCGGATATCGTGCGCGAGAAGGGCGCGGTTGTTGTCATTGATCGACGCGATGTCGTTCTGTCTGCTGAAGCCATCGACATTACGGATGAGGCGATTTCACGCATCAACGACATGGTCGCCACGCAGGAGTGAAACGAGGTCTTGTGCAGTGCTTTAGTCGGTGTCGGGTCATTGGAAAACCGGTCCTGCCGCGACGCCACGGGGAATACGGCCGCTCGACAAAAGCGGGTCGTCAATTGTCGCTAAAAGCCACTTGACCGTTTGAGCTCATACCTTTCTGAGAAGGCAACGGTATCCTCCAAGGTGAGCGGTTTGCTGAAATGGAAACCTTGACCATAGGTAACGCCGAGATCGGTCAAGGTGCGTGCTTCCCCCGCGGTTTCAATCCCTTCGGCCACGATATCAGCCTTAGCCCCGGTGGCGAAGAACACAAGCGCGCTGGCGAGCGCTTGGCGGATGGGGTCTTTGTCCACGTCCCGCGTCAAGGACATGTCCAATTTGATGATGTCGGGCTTCAGGCGCACGATGTGGCTCAGGCTCGAATAACCCGCGCCCGCATCGTCAACGGCAAGGGATACGCCCTGCGATTTGTATCGCTCGATATGTTTGGAGAGGCCCGCATAGTTCGCAACTTCGGCATGTTCGGTGATTTCCAGAATGACACGTTCGGCCTGTACGTCGAACAAGACGTCGCTCAAGCCTTCGGACATCAGACAATCCGGCGACACATTAAGCGTGATGGACTGGTGGGATGGGATGACATTGAGGGCGCGCAACGCGTCCTTGACCGCGACAAGCTCCATCTCCACCCCAAGACCGGCGAGCGCCGCTTCCCCGAACCAGAGATCGGGCGTGCGGTAGGGGGTTTCATCAAAGCGACACAGCGCTTCGAACCCCTTGATGCCGTCCCCGTGCAAGCTGACCAGAGGCTGAAAGCGCATGGAGAAGGCGCGCGTGTCGATGGTGCTGCGAATGCGATTGAAGCGTTCCTCTGCTACCCGGCGATCTTCCAGTTCACCGTCAATCTGCCCAATGATAATTTCGGCGAAGAGTTTGATGGATCGTAAGTCCCGCTCATTCAAACTGGTGTTCGCTTCATGGCCGATGCAGCAAATTGTCCCGTAATTCGAGCCATCTTCGCGCTGAAGTGGAACGCCAATGTAAGACTGGATGTTGAACGCGTGACGGCTGGGCAAATCGACCGTGATCGGATTCGTGGCGCTGTCATGGACGATTTGCGGAATTTGTCCCGATTGCATGAAGTGACAAAAGCTATGGTCGCGCGGCAGGATAAGCGGCTCGGGCAGGTCCATGTCGAGATCCGGGGCGCAAACCGCCCGCACGATCAATTCATTGCCTTCGAGTTCACCGATATATGCGATGTCCAGCCCAAGATGCTCGCGTAAGCGTTGCAGCGCGCGGGTGACAACCTGCATCTAAATCGTCCTTCCAGTTTGGCCTTGGGGTACACGCGCTTCGTAAACATCTGATGAGAGCGGTTGAAAAATCGGCGTCGCCGGTAGCACGCGCTTCCCTTGCTCTAACCTTCCCCAGTTGATACGCCTCAAAAGAAAAGAGGTGACCCTCATGAGCGAGACGCTGAAAAGCGCGGATATCGAGCTGATTCAACGGATTTTGCCGCATCGCTACCCGTTTCTGCTGGTCGATAAAGTGGTTGAGATTGACGGGACAGAGCGCGGTGTCGGCATCAAGAATGTGACGATGAACGAACCGCAGTTCACCGGTCATTTTCCGGGCATGCCGGTCTTTCCCGGCGTTTACCAGGTTGAGGCGATGGCCCAGACTTCAGCGGTGATCGCAGGGGTGGGCTTGGACCTGTTCGACAAGAACATCGGTATCTATTTCATGGCGATGGACGGGGTTAAATTCCGTCGCAAGGTGATCCCGGGCGATCAATTGCGCATGGAGGTCACCAAAATTCGCGGCGGTGGCAAGGTCTGGAAGTTCCGCGGCGTGGCCACGGTGGACGGTGAGACCGCATCGGAATGCGAATTTACCGCCATGATGGATTTGCCGAAGTGAGTGAGGCACAGCCAAGTATCCATGGCTCCGCCATCATTGAAGAAGGCGCGGTTATCGGTCCCGGCTGCCGCATTGGGCCGTTCTGTCTTGTGGGTGCGAATGTCACCTTGGCGGCGGGTGTTGAGCTACGCTCCCATGTGGTTGTCGAGGGGCACACGGAAATTGGTGCGGAGACGGTGATTTTTCCCGGCGCTGTCATCGGTGCGATCCCGCAAGACCTCAAATTCAAAGGCGAAGCGACCCGGCTGACCGTCGGCAAGCGCAATCGTATTCGCGAAGGTGTCACCATGAACACCGGTACCGAAGGCGGTGGTGGTGTTACCTCGGTGGGGGATGATTGTCTCTTTATGACGGGCGCGCATGTGGCCCATGACGCCCATGTGGGCAACCGGGTTATCGTGGCGAACCAAGGGGCCATTGCCGGGCATTGCATCATTGAGGATGACGTCATTATCGGAGGTCTTTCGGGCATTCACCAATGGGTGCGGGTCGGGAAGGGGGCCATTATCGGCGCAGTGACAATGGTGACGAATGACGTCATTCCCTACGGTTTGGTCCAGGCCCGGCGCGGCGAGTTGGACGGTCTGAACCTCGTCGGCCTCAAGCGGCGGGGGGTTGCGCGGTCCGATATCACGGCGTTGCGCGCGGCTTTTCAGACGCTTGCGCAGGGTGAGGGAACGTTTCAGGACCGCGCTCGCCGGATGGCAGACGAAAGCGACAGCGCCTATGTGCGCGAAATCTCCGAGTTTATTCTTGGGGCAACCGACCGCAGTTTTTTGACGCCGGAGCGATAGGGGATGACGCGGGCGCTCATCTCCGGCACTGGCGATTTGCCACGGCTCATATACGAAGCGCTTGATCCGAAGCCCTATGTCGTGGCGCTGGAAGGTTTTCCGCCGAAGCACATTCCTCACCATCGGCTCTTCCGTTTGGAGACGCTCGGGACGCTGATTTCGGGATTGGTCGCGCGCGGCATTACGGAGGTTTGCTTTGCCGGGGCCATCGAACGTCCGCCTCTGGTCGCATCGATGTTGGATACGGCCACGATGCCCCTTGTGCCCAGAATAAAGACCGCGCTGGAGCAAGGGGATGACGCGGCCTTGCGTGCTGTGATCGGGTTTTTCGAAGAGGCGGGCCTTACCGTGAAAGGTGCCCACGAGCTTGTCCCCTCCCTTGTGCCCGCGGCGGGGGTGCCGACGGCCAAAAAGCCTGACGCGCATGCCGAACGCGATCTTGCGCGCGCGAAACAGGTTGTGGCTGCGATGGGGGAGGCCGATCTCGGGCAATCCTGCATTGTTTGCAAAAGCCAGGTGCTCGCCGTGGAAAGCGTGATGGGCACCGATTGGATGCTTCAGGTCATCGCCCTGTTCAGGGCGGCGAATATCGGGGTCGCCATGACGGGCACCAATCTCCGCTTTCTGCCGGGGGGCGAAGCGTTGGCCAAGTTCCTTTCGTCCACTTCGGGCCTGCCCGTGGTCGATGCCATGGGGTTGCCGGATGCCATCCGGTTTGGCGGCGTCTTCTATAAGGCGCCGAAGCCCAACCAGGATTTGCGGGCTGACATGCCGGTGATTGGCCCGGAGACGCTCCGCATGGTCGCGGCGGCAGCTTTGGACGGGATTGTGGTCAAGGCCGGTTCGGTCATGGTGCTCGACCAAGAGGCCACCATCCGTCTTGCGGACCAACTGGACCTGTTCCTCTGGTTTCAGGAATGAACCGGCGCTGTTCGCATGACAGGTCGCGCCCGAGGGCATTATGAAGCTCTACATTCTGGCGGGCGAACCGTCCGGCGACAAGCTGGGCGCCGCTTTGATGGCCGGTTTGAAGGAACTGCGGCCCGATATAGAGTTTCGCGGCGTCGCAGGCCCGCTGATGCAGGCAGAAGGAATGGAGAGCCTGTTTCCCATGCGAGAGCTCTCCGTGATGGGCATCACCGAAGTTCTCCCGAAATATCCTGCTTTGCGTCGTCGTCTGCACGAGACTGCCGAGGATTGTCTTGCCTTTGCGCCGGATGCGCTTTTGACCGTAGACAGCCCAGATTTTTCACTGCGCCTGGCAAAGCAGGTGAGCGCGAGGTCGAAGATACGCACGATCCATTACGTGGCACCGTCGGTCTGGGCCTGGCGGCCGGGACGGGCGGCAAAGATGGCGCGGCACATCGACCACGTTCTGGCGCTACTCCCCTTCGAGCCGCCCTATATGGAGGCGGCGGGCATGACCTGCGATTTCGTCGGGCATCCGGTGGTGGCAGAGCCTGTCGCCAGCGCCCATGAAGCGGAGCGCTTCCGCTCTGAAACCGGTATTGGTGCGGCGCCGCTCCTGCTTGTGCTGCCGGGGTCGCGGGCCAGCGAGGTTTCGCGGCTCGCGTCGGTGTTCGGTGCAAGCCTAAAACCGGTTGTAGAGGCGCGGCCCGACTTGCGGGTGGTCGTCCCCGCAGCCGACGGGGTTGCTGCAGCCGTGCAAGCGGCGGTGCGCGATTGGCCCGGCGACCCGATTGTCATTGATCCCGGGGAGGCGGCTGATGCGCTTGGGAAGAAGCGAGCCGCGTTCGTAGCAGCCGATGTGGCCCTCGCGGCCTCGGGCACCGTGTCTCTCGAACTCGCGGCCAGCGGCACTCCTATGGTCATCGCCTATGATATGAGCTGGTTATCCTGGCAGATCATGAGCCGCATGGCGCGAATCGATACCGTGACGTTGGTAAACCTCGTCGTTGGAGAGAACGCCGTCCCCGAGTTTCTTGGCCCCGACTGCACGCCGCCGAACATCGCGGACGCTTTGGTGACACTCCTTGACGACAAATCCGCGCGCGTCAGACAGCTCGCCGCCATGCACGCCACGTTGGTGAATCTCGGCAAGGAGGGGGAGCCCCCTGGTCTCAGGGCAGCGCGCTCGGTTTTGAGGGCTCTCGGCGTGTAAGGGGCGGGGAGAGTTAAGTGCCCCGCCAGATCCAGCCGCCACCAAAGATGCGTGTCCCGCCCGTTTCGTAGAAAACGCAGGCTTGGCCGGGGGAGACCCCTTCCTCCGGCGACAAAAGCTCCACTTCGGCCTCGGTTGAAGAAAGGGGGCGAACGACCGCTTCGATGGGTGCACGCGTCGAGCGTATCTTTACCGACAAATCCCAGCTTGAGGCGCTGTCAAAGGGCGCATCCCCTAACCAATTGATTTCGCGTACAGGTATCGTGCGCGTGGCGAGCATGGATTTTGGCCCCACGATAACGCGACGGGTGTCGACATCAAGTTTTACCACGTAGAGCGGTTCCTCTAGGCCACCGATCCCCAACCCGCGTCTTTGACCGATCGTGTAGTGAATCACCCCGGTATGGCTGCCAAGGACACGGCCGTCGGCATGGACGATGTCGCCCGGTTCCGCCGCCCCGGGGCGCAGCTTTTCGATAACGCTGGCGTAATTGCCGCCCGGCACGAAGCAGATGTCTTGACTGTCAGGTTTGTCGGCGACTGCGAGGCCGTGCTTTTCCGCGAGCGCACGTGTTTCCGCTTTTGAAGTCAGATGGCCGAGAGGAAAACGCAGGAACGCAAGCTGTTCCGGCGTGGTGGAGAACAGGAAGTAGGACTGGTCCCGCGCAGGGTCGCCCGCACGATGCAGTTCCGGTCCCCCTGCGCCAAGTTTGCGCTGGATGTAATGGCCGGTTGCCATACAATCCGCATCGAGGTCCTTTGCGGTCTCCAGAAGGTCTTTGAATTTGACCCGTTCGTTACAACGAATGCACGGGACTGGTGTTGCTCCAGCGAGGTAGCTATCGGCAAATTGATCGATGACCGCATCACGAAAAATATTTTCATAATCAAGGACGTAATGCGGGAAGTTCATGTCTTCTGCAACGCGGCGGGCGTCGTGAATATCCAGCCCGGCACAACAGGCGCCTTTTTTGGCAAGGGCGGCCCCATGGTCATAGAGTTGCAGCGTCACCCCAACCACATCATAGCCTTGATGCGCGAGTTCAGCCGCGACAGCAGAACTGTCCACGCCACCTGACATGGCGACAACCACCCGCGTTTCGGCGGGCGGCTTTGCAAATCCAAGCGAATTCAAGCTGTTGGGGCTATCCAGCGCCATTTGATGTCTCTGCCAATTCGGAAAACTACGCTGGAATATAAGAAAATTGGAAAGAGTAACAAGCCACGCCTTCACTCTCAATTAAGGCTCACGACCCATATTACCTCGCAACTGCTTAGAAGAAGGCCGAAGGCCATGTATTTGAAAAAGGTGAACGGACCGCGCGCTGTCTCGCTACCGGATGGAACGGTCATGACACGCGCCGATCTGCCAGATCAGAACACGCGGCGCTGGGTCGCAAGCCGCAAAGCAGCGGTTGTCCGCGCGATTACGCATGGGCTGATCACGTGGAAAGATGCGCTTGATATCTATGAACTTTCCGACGAGGAGCTGCAGCTTTGGCACGCTGCGGTTGAAGAGCATGGCGAGGTTGCATTAAAAGCGACAACTATTCAACGCTATAGACAACCATAGATTGTATCACTAAGCTATCTTATTAGTAACCGGCAATTAACTAATTCGGTGCATGTCTTAAAGAGCCAGTCATACTAACTGCGGAGATGTGAAATGCGCGTGCTCTTGGTTGAAGACGACCCAACGACTTCCCGCAGCATCGAATTGATGCTCACACATGCGAACCTGAACGTATATGCGACCGATCTCGGGGAAGAGGGTATCGATCTAGCCAAGCTTTACGACTACGATCTCATCCTCCTTGACCTCGACCTGCCGGATATGGATGGGCATGAAGTGCTGCGTCAATTGCGGCTTGCCCGGGTCGAAACGCCAATCCTGATCCTCACCGGTTCTGACGATACGGAGAATAAGATCAAAGGGTTCGGCTTTGGGGCCGATGATTACCTGACCAAACCGTTTCACCGCGAAGAACTGGTGGCGCGCATCCACGCCATTATCCGGCGCTCCAAAGGTCATGCACAATCGGTCATCAATACCGGCAAGGTTTCCGTCAATCTCGACGCCAAAACGGTGGATGTGGACGGCAAAACGGTGCATTTGACCGGCAAAGAATACCAGATGCTGGAGCTGCTATCGCTGCGGAAGGGCACGACGCTCACGAAAGAGATGTTCCTTAACCATCTCTATGGCGGCATGGATGAGCCGGAACTTAAAATCATCGATGTTTTCATCTGTAAGCTGCGGAAAAAGCTCTCCGTGGCGACCGACGGCGATAATTACATCGAAACGGTTTGGGGGCGCGGATATGTTCTGCGCGATCCAGAACCGCTTATCATGACCGATGATCCGGTGCGCGCAACGGCGTAACACCTGTCCCGACACCCCCGGCGGGCGCCTAGCAGGTCTCAGGCTTTTTTGGGTACAGTTTACAAATCTTTCGCGTAAACCTCACTGTCTTGCCACAGCGGCAGTTGTTTGGACCAATTTGAACTCTGGCACTTGACCGGCAGGTCTGGACGCCGCCCGAGCACATCAATATCCATAGGCTAAAGCCTCAAGGATATGAAAGCGTTCATGGCGGACGACATCTCCAAAATGACGGAAGCGGAAGCGACGGCTGAACTCGCACGGCTCGCTGATGTTCTGGAGGCCGCCAATGCGGCCTACCATCGGGACGATGCGCCCGAGCTGACGGATGCGGAATATGATGCGATAAAGCGCCGTAACGCCAAGATCGAAACTCGGTTTCCAACGTTAAAACGTGCCGATTCCCCCAGCGAACAAGTCGGTGCCGCGCCAGCGGAGGGCTTCCAAAAGATAACGCATTCCATTCCAATGCTGTCCCTCGGAAATGCGTTCGATACCGAAGATGTGGCCGAATTTGACCGGTCGATCCGCAAATATCTCGGCCTCGATCACGCGGCGGCGCTCGCTTACACGGCGGAACCGAAGATTGATGGTCTCTCGCTGGCTTTGCGTTACGAGGCGGGACGACTCGTTCACGCGGCAACGCGCGGCGACGGCACCACCGGCGAAAACGTAGCCGCAAATGCGCGCACGATTGGCGATATCCCCACCAAGCTCAGCAACGCGCCCGAGATTTTGGAGGTACGCGGCGAAGTCTATATGAGCCACGAGGACTTCGAGGCGTTGAATGCGCGCCAGGCAACATCAGGCGGCAAGACGTTCGCAAACCCGCGCAACGCCGCCGCCGGTTCATTGCGTCAACTAGATGCCACCATCACAGCCGCGCGTCCGCTTCGGTTTTTCGCCTATGCCTGGGGCAGTCTCAGCGCCCCGCTTGCGGAAACCCAGTTTGGGGCCATCGAACGCCTGGATGCCCTTGGTTTTCAAACCAATCCCTTAACCCGTCTTTGCGACGGTCCCGACGCCCTCGTTACCCATTATCGGGAGATTGAGACACAACGGGCGACACTAGGCTACGACATTGATGGCGTGGTTTACAAAGTGAACGACCTGTCTTTGCAGGCACGGCTCGGGTTTCGCTCGACGACGCCGCGATGGGCGATTGCTCACAAATTCCCGGCTGAATTGGCCTGGACCCGGCTTGAAGGCATCGACATTCAAGTTGGGCGCACTGGCGCGCTGAGCCCAGTAGCCCGCCTGCATCCCGTCACGGTGGGCGGCGTGGTTGTGTCCAATGCGACGCTGCACAACGAGGACTATATTGCCGGACGCGACGCCAATGGCGCCCCCATCCGCAATGGCAAAGACATTCGCGTGGGCGACTGGGTGCAAGTCTATCGCGCGGGTGATGTGATCCCGAAAGTCGCAGATGTAGATTTGAGCAAAAGACCCGGTGACGCGAGGCGGTTTGACTTCCCTGTCCGCTGCCCGGACTGCGACAGCCCGGCCGTTCGCGAGGAGGGCGATGCGGTGCGCCGCTGCACGGGCGGTGTGATTTGCCCGGCGCAGGCCATTGAAAAGATGAAGCATTTTGTGTCACGGGCGGCGTTCGACATTGAAGGTTTGGGGGCGAAGCAAGTCGAGCAGTTTTACGAAGATGGCTGGATCAAGGAACCGTCCGACATTTTTCAGTTGGAAAAGCGCTATGGCCACGGTCTTCAGCAGCTGAAAAACAAGGAAGGATGGGGCGAAAAATCTGCCAATAACCTGTTCGCCGCCATCGAAGAAAAAAAGCGGATCGATTTCAATCGTCTGTTGTTTGGCTTGGGCATACGCCATCTTGGCGAAGCGGCTGCCAAAGATCTGGCGCGCCATTTTGCGGACTGGTCGGCACTCGCCGAGACGGTGGATCGGGCGGCATCGGAGTCGGCGCTGTCGGACGCCGGTAAATCTGCGCTCGAAAACAGCCCAGCCTGGGCTGAATTTCTGGCAATTGACGGTGTAGGCCGGACCCTGACGCAATCGCTCGTGCAGGCCTTCACCAACCCAGAAGAGCGCGCGACCTTCGAAAGGCTGATTGCCCATCTCGATGTTATCCCGCTTGAGAGCGCCGCCTCCGATAGTCCGGTTGTGGGCAAAACGGTCGTCTTCACGGGAACGCTGGAAAAGATGACACGCGCGGAGGCAAAGGCGCGGGCAGAAGCGCTTGGCGCCAAGGTGTCTGGCTCGGTCTCCGCCAAGACAGATATTCTTGTGGCGGGGCCGGGGGCTGGCTCCAAGCTTAAGAAAGCGACGGAGCTCGGTATAGACACGCTCGACGAGGATGGCTGGCTCGCGCTGATCGAGGGCGCATGAGCCGCCGTCCCGAAGTGCTTTTCCCGCTTTTCGCCGGATTAGAGACACTTCCCGGCGTGGGACCTAAGAGCGCGCGGCTGTTTGCGGCGCTCGATATAGAACATCCGCGCGACATGTTGTTCACCTTGCCGGTGGGCGGGATTGACCGACGATTTCGCCCGACACTGAACGGCGTGCCGCTTCCCGCCACAGTGACAACAGAGGTGACGGTCGGCCGCCATACGCCCGCGCGCGCCAAGGGTCGCCCGTATCGGATTGAGGTTGAAGACGCGGAACTTGCGTTTTCCCTGGTGTATTTTCATGCCAGTCCCGCGTGGCTGGCGCGCAGTTTTCCGGAAGGCGCACGACGGCTGGTCTCCGGCAAGGCGGAGGTGTTCGACGGCGTCGCCCAAATGGTGCATCCCGACTATGTGGAACCGGTTGAGGGCGGTGCGAATATCCCGGAATTCGAGGCGGTGTACCCCCTGACCAAGGGCATATCGCTGAAGAAAATGAGCCAGGCTGCGGCGGCATCCGTTGAACGTGCGCCGGCGCTTGACGAGTGGATCGACCCGGCTTTGAAGTCGCGGGAAGATTGGCCCGATTGGCGGGACGCAGTGACGCGGGCCCATGCCCCGGCCAATTCCGGCGACATCTCGTCAACCGCTCCGCCGCGGCGGCGACTGGCCTATGACGAGCTATTCGCACACCAGATCATGTTGGCGCTGGTCCGGGCGCGGCGGCGCAAACGAAAGGGGCGCGCCAGCGTGGCGACCGGGCGGCGGCAAAGCGCGGTCCTTGCGGCCTTGCCGTACCAGCCGACCAAGGCACAGGAGCGGGCGATCCGCGAGATTGCCGACGATTTGGCGAAACCGGAGCGCATGAACCGCCTCCTCCAAGGTGATGTGGGGGCGGGAAAGACGCTGGTTGCCTTGATGACGCTGCTGGTGGCGGTGGAAGCGGGTGGGCAGGGTGTGCTGATGGCGCCGACCGAAATTCTCGCCCGGCAACATTTGCAGGGCTTAAGACCCCTGGCGGAGGCGTCAGGCGTGGTAATCGAGCTTTTGACGGGCCGCGACAAGGGCAGCGAGCGTGCTGCCAAGCTGGCGGCGCTTAAAGAGGGCGATATTCACATTTTGATCGGCACCCATGCGGTGTTTCAGGGGGATGTGGAATTCGCTGATTTGCGGGTGGCGGTGGTCGACGAGCAGCACCGGTTTGGCGTCGCGCAGCGGATGGCGCTCGGCCAAAAAGGGGCGCAAGTCGATGTGTTGGTCATGACGGCCACGCCGATCCCGCGCTCCTTGAGCCTTGCGCAATATGGCGACATGGATGTGTCCATTCTGGATGAAAAACCGCCCGGGCGGACTCCGGTCACAACGGCTTTGGTTGCGGCGGAGAAGATGGAACAAGTGGTGGACCGTCTGCGCGCCGCTGTGGCGGAAGGGCGTCAGGCCTATTGGGTGTGCCCGCTGGTGGACGAATCGGAAGTGACCGCCAAAACGGCCGCCGAAAGCCGGTTCAAACAGTTGCGCGCGGCCTTGGGCGAGGGTGTCGTCGGCTTGGTCCATGGTCAATTGCACCCGCGCGACAAGGATGCCGCCATGGCTGCCTTTGTGTCGCGCGAGACCAAGGTTCTGGTGGCGACAACGGTCATCGAAGTTGGCGTTGACGTGCCCAATGCCTCGATCATGGTGATCGAGGGCGCGGAAGGCTTTGGGTTGGCGCAGTTGCACCAGCTGCGGGGCCGGGTCGGACGCGGGGCGGAAAGCTCGACCTGCTTGCTGCTATACCAGTCGCCATTAAGCGAAACCGGGCAGAGACGGTTGCAGATCATGCGCGAGACCGAAGACGGGTTTCGTATTGCGGAGGAAGATTTGGCGATGCGCGGCGCGGGCGATGTGCTGGGGACAGCGCAGTCAGGTCTACCGAGGTTCCGGATTGCAGACCTGGAACGGCAAACCGGTCTTTTGGAACTCGCACGCGACGACGCGCGGGCCTTGATCGCTAAGGATCCGGATTTGGAGAGCCCCAGGGGCCAGGCGGCGCGTGTTCTTTTGTGGCTTATGGAGCAGGATCAGGCTTTGCAAATGATATCAGTAGGTTAGCGGCTGTCTATCGATTGATATATCAGTAAAATGCTACTTTGTTCGCGAATGTTCTTAAAAAGTTCTTTACACGCAATCTCAAATTTGAGAACAATACAGCAACAAATGCAGCCCGCCCGCTGCCTGATCCTCACCAAAGAAGGACATGATTGAGATGCAGGACCTGAAAGAAACCTTTGCGCGCAACGCGTCGACCCTTCCCTATGACTTTGCCGGTATGGCGGCGTTGGTGGTGATTTTCTTCACGGGGCTTTCTCTTCCAAGCCTGTTCTGAAGCCTGTTGCACCCGGACGGGTGCCCCACGGCTTCATCGTTTTTCTAACTGCCTGCGGTCTGGAAAGCCGGTCTTATGCATCGCCTGCCTGATGCTTCGATCTGTCCCTCGTGCTCCTTGTCCCGGAGCCCGACCGGTCCTCTGCCAGATACGCCACTTGCCGCCGCCGCCCGATCGGGTGTGCGGCGGTTTTTTCGTTTTTGAGTAGTTTCTGCTTCAACGGGGCGTGAAGGCGCATTGCAGGATTTCCCGTCGCGCCTAGCAAGCGGGTACAGCATGGGAGTGAGATATCAGGCAGCTTTGGCCTGAGCTTGGATCATCGCTTCGGCGGTCGCTTCGATGGCCAGCATGATGGAGGCGTGCCGGTTTTTGAAATCGCGAGCGGGTTCAAGCACCGCAAAGCCATCGAAAGGCGCGGAAGGTACAGAACCGCCCGACGTCAGCATGGCGCGCAATTCATCGCGGGCCGCTTCAATTTCGCCAAGCGTGCGGCCGAGGGCCACATCGCCAAGCACGGAGGCGGCCGCCTGCCCGAGGGCGCAGGCTTTCACGTCCTGACCAAAGTCCGAGATGCGCCCTTCGCTTACGGAAAGGTCAACGGTGACGGTTGATCCGCAGAGCGGCGACCGTTTCTTGACGGAGGCCTGCGGCGCGTCAAGCCGGGTGCTCAGCGGGATGTCCGCTGCCAGTTCAAGAATGCGACCCGCGTAGAGTTTTTTCAGATCGGTGTCCGCCATCGGCTTTCCTTCCTGTCCGCTGCTTCCTATTTAGGGCGCGCAGCGACTGGGTACAGGAGTGACCTATGGGATTTGATCCTGCAAGTCTTAACTATGACGCAGCCGGGCTGATCCCGGCCATCGCCCAGGATGAAACGGGCGATGTCTTGATGATGGCTTGGATGAATGCCGAAGCCGTTCAGCGCACGATTGATACAGGGCGGGTGACCTATTGGTCGCGGTCGCGCGCGGCGTTTTGGGTCAAAGGGGAGACATCGGGGCATCGGCAACATCTCATTGAACTCCGTGTCGACTGTGATCGCGACTGCCTTTTGCTGGTGGTGCGCCAGGAGGGACCGGCCTGCCACACGAACCGTCGCTCATGTTTTTACACGGCGGTGCGCGATGGGGCAGAAGTGGAGATTTTATCCCCAATGCATGACTAAACCGGGGGAATTCCTGTGGATAACTCGAGACCCACCATGCGGCGGACGTCTGCCGGGGTGTAGCCCTCTTCGCGGAATTTGCGGAGCGCACGCGCGTCGTCGCGTTTGGCGAGACGCTTGCCATCCCCGTCGCGGATCAGCCGGTGGTGATGGTAGATCGGGGTCGGCAGATCGAGCAGTGTTTGGAGCAGAACGTGTATGCGCGTCGCCTCAAACAGGTCCATCCCGCGCACCACATGGGTGATTTGTTGAGCGGCATCATCCACGATGACGGCGAGGTGATAGGCGATGCCGCCCCCTCTGCGAGAGATGACGGGATCGCCGATTGTGGTTAACAGGTCGTCCGCCTTAAGACGGTGGCGGCCCTGTTTCTCGGCACCGGTTTCGGTGAATTTGGGCAAACGCGCGACGCTTTCGATGGCGCGCGCCATATCGAGGCGCAGCGCATCGCCGGGCAGACGGCTCGACATGGCCCGTCCGCGACAAGTTCCGGGATAGATGCGCCCATCAGGGCCATGGGTCGGCACCCCCTCTTGCGGCGCGCTTGCGGCGTTCTCGATATCGGCGCGGGTGCAGGAACAGGGGTAGAGCAGGTCCTTGGCCGCAAGGGTGGCCAGCGCTCTTTCAAAATGCGGTGCCGAACTGGATTGGCGCAACACAGGTTCCGGCCAGGTCAGGCCAAGCCAGCGGAGGTCTTCAAAGGCCAATGCCTCCCAGGCCGGTTTCGAGCGCTCGCGGTCGATATCGTCCATGCGAAGCAGAAACGTGCCGCGCTTTTGACGGGCCATGTCATGGGCGGTCATCGCCGAAAAGGCGTGGCCGAGGTGCAGCGGCCCCGTGGGAGAGGGCGCAAAGCGCGTGCGGAAACTCACGAGCGCTGAAGGACGTAGACCGTTGAGGTCATGTTCTTGGCGGGCAGATGCGGGCCGTCCTCTTCAAACACGACGGAGATGTCCGGCGCCAGGGCAATCACATCGAGCCGGTCGGTGTAGCGTCGGTCCGCCAGGGTTGCTTCGTTGTAGGAGAACGCGAGGAGGTTACCGGGGGCGAGAGCGGCCACAAGGAGGTCCAGTGTTTCCGGCGGCGCGGCACCGAGGCTGACAACGCCGCAAGCGGCAATGGCCGCATAGTCCCCGGGACCCACGTGGCCGAGTGACCCGGGTTCGCCTTTCCATAGCGCTCGATATGCCTCTCGCTCCTGTGCCTTGGCCAACATCTCCGCTGATATATCAGTTCCATCGACCACGTCGAAGCCCGCGGCCCTGAGCGCGAGACCGCAAAGGCCCGTGCCGCATCCGTAATCCAGCACGTTCTTGTCCACATTGGCGCCGCAGCGCCGAAGCGCAATGGCGATGCGTCCCGGTGTGGCATAGCCCCAATCGGCCACATCCGCATCATAGGTCGCCGCCCAATCCGCATAGATTTTCTGCGTGTCTTCGACGCTATGGGGTGTCCAGAGGTCTTTGTCGGGCGTTTTTGCCATGGAATAAGCTTACGCCAGGGCGGGGGTCTGCGTCGATGGGGTGGCCCGTGTTTTTGATCGGAGGCGGATCACGCTTCCGCGAGAGTGCGCGAAGTGGCAAGCCATGCAGTCCAATCCGTCTTCGCGCGATCGGTATAGGCCTTGTAGCGGTCACGACGCCCGCGCCGACCGCCTTTTGCGTCAACGGGCGGGAACAGACCAAAGTTGACGTTCATGGGCTGAAAGGTCTTGGCATCCGCGCCGCCAGTAATGTGGTGGACAAGGGCGCCGGTCGCTGTCGTGGCCGGGACGGCGGGCAGGGGCGCGCCTCCGATCTCCGCCACGGCGAGGCGGGCGGCAAGAAGGCCCATGGCAGCGCTTTCCACATAGCCCTCGACGCCCGTGATTTGTCCCGCGAACCGGATATGGGGGCGCGACTTGAGCCGCATCTGGTCATCGAGGAGCGTGGGACTGTTCAAAAAGGTGTTGCGATGAATGCCGCCGAGCCGGGCAAAACGCGCGGTCTCTAACCCGGGGATGGTGCGGAGAACCTCCGTTTGCGCGCCGTATTTCATCTTGGTTTGAAAACCGACGATGTTCCAGAGCGTGCCGAGCGCATTGTCGCGGCGGAGCTGGACGACGGCATGGGGTTTGTTGTCCGGCGCATGGGGGTTGGTTAGGCCCACCGGCTTCATCGGACCGTAGCGCAGCGTTTCGCGACCGCGTTCGGCCATCACCTCGATCGGCAGGCAACCGTCGAAATACCCGGCGGTTTCGCCTTCTTTGAACTCGGTCTTTTCCGCCGCGAGCAGGGCATCGATGAAGGTCTCGTACTGGTCGTGGCTCATGGGACAGTTGATATAGGCGGTCCGGTCTTCTTCGGTGTCGCCCTTGTCGTAGCGCGATTGCGCCCAGGCCGTCCCCATGTCGATGCTCTCGCCATAGACGATGGGGGCAATGGCGTCGAAAAAGGCGAGGCTGTCCTGTCCGGTTTCCGCGCGGATGGCTGCCGCAAGCGCGCCGGAGGTCAAGGGGCCCGTGGCAATGATCCAGTGTCCATCACTCGGAAGGGCGCGAATTTCCCCGTATTCGAGACGAATCCGGGGATGTGCGCGCAGCCTGGCGGAGACGGCGCTCGCAAAGGCCTCGCGATCCACGGCGAGGGCTCCACCGGCAGGTAGCCGGTGAGCATCGGCCATTTCCATCACCAAACCGTTGGCCGCACGCATTTCCCAATGCAGGAGGCCAACCGCGTTTTGTTCGTCATCATCGGAGCGAAAAGAGTTCGAGCAGACCATCTCGGCATAGTCGCCGGTCTTATGGGCAAAGGTCTCAACCGCTGGCCGCATTTCGTGGAGAACGACGTCAACGCCCGCCGCCGCAGCCTGCCATGCGGCTTCCGATCCGGCGAGCCCACCGCCAACTATATGAAGGGTGTTGTCCATGGCGGAGATGTAGCCTCAGGCTGGTCGCTTGAAAAGAGAGGGCTTACGTTTCAGCGACACCGGGGCGCATCAAAACCGCGAAAATTCTCTAGCTGCCGCGCGCGATGTCGAAATCCTCGCGGAACGGCTGGTCTCTGAGCGGTTCGACGGGGCTGTCCGGCGGTTTGCTGACCACGCGGGTTGTTTTCGGCAGGTCTTCGATGTCTTTCCAATCGACCTCACTGCCGGAGGGGTTCGTGATGTCAGCTGTCATCAAAAGCGCGCCCATCAGGGCAAGATCACGCCAGAACGCGCCAAGCTCACCGCCCGCGTATAGCGTCACATAGCTGGAAAAGAACACGATCAGCGCCAAGACGAGTGCGGCATGCCGCCTTCCGATATCCGCGATAATCAAAAGCGACAGGCCAAGAACCAGCCCTTGCATCAAATGAAGAGCCACCTCGTCTGGCATCAATGGCACCATAAAGTGCATCAAGCCGGTCTCACCAACCAAGCCGACGGCCTGGGCGATGAAATAGGACAAGATTAAAAGACGGGTCATGCCGCGCGGCGAAATCACGTCCGGAATTCGGGACATCTAATTTTCCCTCTGTGCGTCAAATAGAGCGACGTTAAACCCACTCAGGCGACAAAAAACACAAATACGGGCGATTGTCGGGCCATTCCGGACCAATTTCCTGCAGAATCGAGGCAAAACTGAGGCGGCGCCTCCATTCTGGAAGCGCCGCCTCACACTCGGTCTGGTTGTGCCTACCAGAGATTGCGGCGGACAAGGGAGCCCGCCGGGTCGGGGGTTCGGAAAGGACGGGAATGCGGATCAGTCCCTCCCGAGGTTCCGAGCGTAATTGTGATGCCGGCGCCGATGCGTGTCGCATCCCCGTGGCCGCTGACACCTGATTGGGTCACGCTGACAAAAGCACCCCATGGCTTGCCATCCGCGCTATAAGTTGCGGTCAATCCGGCATCATAGGTCGTCGCGCTGAAGCCCGCTTCGTCGAAATCCGCCACGTCGAGGGCAAATTCCAACTCAAGCGATGGCGTCAGTTGATGGGCGAGGGCGGCGCCCGCGAAGATAAAATCGAGGCCGTCCGTATCCGCCCATCCCATGCCGGCACGACCTTCGACATTGGTATCGAGGCCAAGGGAGATCATTCCTTCCGCCCCGAGGGAGCCGTAGAACATGGAGCGCCCGTCCACATCGCTAATGGCACCGAACAGCCCGTATTTCTGGCCTTGCTTCGGTGTCATGTAGAAATGCGCGGCAACAGTTCCGATGGTACCTGTGTCGGTGTCGGTGAAGGCGACATCCCCTTGAAACCCATGGAACTCAGTGACGTCGACGGTGAGCGCGCTTCTTACGGCGCCTCTGTGCTCACCGTCTTCATCTTCCACCATCCCCAGTGAAAGCTCTAATCCGGAAATACCCAGCGAGCTTTGCGCGAACGCTGGAAACGACAAACTTGTGAAAACTACTAAAAGCAGCGTCCGCATACCACTCTCTCCATGTGTTGACCCCCACCAGCTGAAGAGAAGTTGGCTCAAGTTGTGGATTAATAAAAGGTTAATATTATTAATTGGTTAATAGGCGGAATTAACCTATTTTGACGTTGGTAGATTTAACGCCGGCTTTTCAAACGCCTGTATAGTTAACGCGAGATGTGTCGCTTAACTTGGAGCAATGTTGTTGAGATCTAAGCACCCGATAAATAGCAAGTCGGGTGACATTTCGAAGCGATGTCGGTGCGAATCTTACTGTTCGGGCGCGCTCTCAGCGCCTGTGTCGTCAGGTCCGTCCTCGGCATCATCCTCATCCTGTTCGGCGATCCAGGCGACGGAAACAACCTCTTCCACCTCGGAGGTGTTGAAGACGCGAACACCGCCCGCGGAACGGGATCGGAAGGAAATACCATCGACCGGGACGCGGATCGACTGGCCAGTAGATGTGGCCAGCATAATCTGATCGCCCATCTCGACCGGGAAGGACGCCACAAGCGCCCCGCCGCGCATCGCCTTATCCATGGCCATGACCCCTTGGCCGCCCCGGCCGCGAATGGGGTAATCGTGGCTTGATGACAATTTGCCGGCGCCGCCGGAACTAATGGTCAGGATGAGGTTCTCGGAAGCCGACATCTCCGCGTAACGTTCGGGGCTCAACTGGCCTTCCGCAACAGTTTCTTCGTCCTCATCGATGTCGGCGTCGTCCTCAACCGCGCCCGCCATCAGGCGGCGCTGTTTCAGGTAGGACGCACGTTCGGTTGGTTCTGCCTCAAAGTGGCGGATCACCGACATGGAAACGACCTTGTCGCCCTCGGCAAGCTTGATACCGCGCACGCCGGTCGAATCGCGCCCCTTGAACACGCGCACCTCCGTCGTCGGGAAGCGGATCGCGCGCCCGAGTGCCGTGACGAGCATGACGTCATCATCCTCCGCACAAATGCGCGCATCGACCATGGCTACGTCTTCCGGTAGCTTCATCGCGATCTTGCCGTTCGATTTGACGTTGGTGAAGTCAGAGAGCGCATTGCGCCGCACATCGCCTTCCGTTGTCGCAAAGAAGATCTGGAGTTGGTCCCATTCGTTTTCGTCGCGGTCGACCGGCATGATGGCCGCAATAGAGACGCCGGTTGGGATGGGCAAAATGTTGACGATGGCCTTCCCGCGCGACGTGCGGCCGCCAAGGGGAAGCCGCCATGTCTTTAGCTTGTAAACCATGCCATCGGTGGTGAAGAACAACAGCTGCGTGTGCGTATTCGCCACAAACAGCGTCGTGACGACGTCGTCTTCCTTGAGCGCGCCGCCGGAAAGACCTTTGCCGCCCCGCTTTTGAGCGCGGAACTCTGCAAGGGCGGTGCGTTTGATATAGCCGCTGGCCGTCACTGTCACGACCATATCTTCACGCTCGATGAGGTCTTCGTCTTCCATATCGCCGGACCAGTCGACGATTTCCGTGCGGCGGGGAATGGCGAATTGGTCTTTAACCTCGCGCAATTCGTCCGAGATAATCGACAGAATTCGCTCACGGCTAGAGAGAATATCCAAGTAATCCTTGATCTTTGCGGCCAGTTCTTCAAGTTCGTCGGTGATCGTTTTGACACCGAGTTGCGTCAGGCGCTGAAGCTGAAGGTCAAGGATCGCGCGGGCCTGCCGCTCGGACAGGTTATAGGTGCCGTCCTCGTTGATCGTATGGGTCGGGTCATCAATCAGCTTGATGTAAGCGGCAATATCCTGAGCAGGCCACATGCGTGTCATCAGCTTTTCGCGCGCTTCGGCGGGCGTGGCGCTGGCCCGGATGGTCGCAACGACCTCGTCAACGTTGGAAACGGCGACCGCGAGGCCGCAGAGAATATGGCTTCGTTCGCGCGCTTTACGCAGTTCAAATGCGGTGCGGCGAGCTACAACTTCCTCTCGGAAGTCAATGAAATACGATAGAAAATCGTGAAGGGTAAGTTGCTCTGGGCGGCCACCGTTCAGGGCCAGCATGTTGCACCCGAAGGACGTTTGCATCGGTGTAAACCGATAAAGCTGGTTCAGGACCACATCGGGCGTGGCGTCCCGTTTGAGTTCGATCACCACACGGACGCCGACCCGGTCGCTTTCGTCCTGGACGCCGGAGATGCCTTCAAGCTTCTTCTCGCGCACCAGGTCCGCGATTTTTTCGATCATCGAGGCTTTGTTCACCTGATAGGGGATCTCGTCGAGGATGATGGCGTACCGGTCCTTGCGGATTTCTTCGATCCGGGTCTTGGCGCGAATGATGACGCTGCCGCGCCCTTCCAGATAGGCTTTGCGCGCGCCGCCGCGGCCAAGGATGACGCCACCGGTCGGAAAGTCAGGCGCGGGAATATGCTCCATCAGCGCTTCGGTGGACATGTCCGGGTTTTCGATCAGCGCGAGGGTGCCGTCGATCACCTCGCCGAGGTTGTGGGGCGGAATGTTGGTGGCCATACCGACAGCGATGCCGCCAGCGCCGTTGACCAGCATGTTCGGGAAGCGGGCGGGCAAGACGGAGGGTTCCTGGTCCTTACCGTCGTAATTGTCCTGAAAATCGACCGTATCCTTGTCGATATCTTCAAGCAGCGCGGCTGCAGGTTTGTCCATCCGTACTTCGGTGTAGCGCATGGCCGCCGGGTTATCGCCATCCATCGAGCCGAAATTGCCTTGCCCGTCCAAAAGCGGCAGCGACATGGAAAACGGCTGTGCCATCCGTACCAGCGCATCGTAAATAGCGCCGTCGCCATGGGGGTGGTATTTCCCCATTGTATCGCCCACGGGTCGAGCGGATTTGCGGTAGGCTTTGTCGTGCGAATTCCCGGTTTCGTGCATCGCGTAGAGGATCCGGCGGTGCACGGGCTTCAATCCATCGCGCAAATCCGGAATTGCCCGCGAAACAATCACCGACATCGCGTAATCGAGGTAGGAGGCGCGCATTTCCTCCTCAATCGATACGGTTGGACCGTCATAAGGCGGTCGCGATGGCGGAATTTCGTCTTCGTTTTCAGGTGGTTCGGGCGTGTCGCTCACAATCTGCTCACTTTTTTATCACTGACCCAATATGTGGTTGTTCGCATCTTATCAGACCCCAAGGAATAGGTGCAATCCCTAGCTGCTCCCTATATTGGCAGCCACGGCGCCGGAGTGCCAACATCTTGTTTTCATTGAATAGTCATAATTATGATGGCTCAATCATGAGATGAGCAGAATATGAGGTTGCCCATGTGTGTCTCGGAAACTGAGCTTTTGTTAAAGGGGTATGGTCTGACGACAGCCGAATTCTACTACCGCTTGCCCGATTTTCAGAACGTGCTGAACACGTTCGTCTGGCAGGATTACGATGTCGCGCCCGATCATCCCAAGTTGTTCAAATTCATCGAGTTTTGGCAGGAAGAGTTGGAAGGACCGCTGCACTCTGTGCGGTTTGTCCATCGCAAGGAACTGACCAGCGGCGAGTGGCAGAACATCACCGGCGAGTTCACTTTGCACTAAGCGCTGGAGCGGTTGAAAACCGCCCCGAACAGCGCGGATGACGACCGTCGGACGTGTTGATTTATGCGGTCAGCGCGGCTTGCACCTGGGCGTCCGGTTGCCCGTGGATAAACGCGTCGAGTGACAGCTCCGTTGTTTCGTTGGCGTTCGAGTAGATCACGGAAACCGACGTCGTCTGGGGGCGCAGCGCGCGTTCTAGCGATAGCAACGCCTGTCGCTGATCGATTTTGGCGAAATACCCGGTAAAGCGGTCGCTGGGGTAGGGCATTTGGCCGGGGTTCAACTGGGGCTCTGCATCCTCGCGGGTTTGCATCCGCGCCCGGATCACCGCGTCCGGCGCGTAACAGAGGTAGAGCCGATAGGTCCGGGCTTCGGCGCGCAGCGCCTGGGCCACGGGCTCCGTTCCCACGTCAAATCCTTCTTTGCCGCCTGAAGACACGATGGGCAGCAAAAGGTTGTAGTGGAGGATGCTCGTGCGCCTCGGTTTGAAAATTGCGGCGCGCGCATCTTCGGGTGCCTCGGAAAGCGTCCGCGCCAGCTTTCCGGCGAACAGCATGTCGATTTCTTCCGGCTTTGTTCCCTCGGCGACAAGGCGCGGCACAAGCGTATTACTGATAAAGGTGGACTTCCCGGCAGAGCTTACCCCGGCGACGATGATCGGACCGGTCATGCGACAGCCTTGCGCAAGAAACGCGACATGGCGCGATCATAGAGCCGCATGTCATCGAGATTTGCGTTCTCAATCGCGGCGCGTTCAGCGTTTGTGAGGTATTTTGGGGCGGATGCGACATTTGCCGGCGGCCTCTGTGCGAGTGGGACACCAATTGCCCGGCTAAGTTGGGTGAGGCTTTCATCATATGCCTCCACCACGCCCACAACATCGAAGCTTTCCAGCGTCCGACCTGAAAGCGCGGTGGTTTGCATATTGCGGTTGTCGGGGTGGGCGGCGAACTCGGTCAGCGAAAACCCGAGCGCGTGGACAATCAGCGCGTCAGGATGTGTCCGAGCCGGGTTCCGTTTGAGGTAATTGTAGTTCGAGACAACCCGATCCACGGGATCACGCAGAAACGTGACATATTGCTTTGCCATGGGCAGGAAATCGTATTTCTCCGGAAAAAAATGCCCGTGGACCAGGGAATAGCGGCTGAGTGCTTCGATATTCCTTTGTGCTTCGACCTGGCGTTGTTGGCGTCGCGCCAGGGAGCTAGGCCAGGATGATCCGATGTGATCGCCATAATCAAAATAGGCGGCATCCCCAAAGGCAGCAGCGAAAGCTGACCGCAGGCTGGTGCCAGCGCATTTGCGGATATGGACCGAAATAATCATGCGCCTGGCCGCCTAAAGCATAGGACTTAATTTTCTCAAAATTCTATCGAAGATAATTTACGCCGTTTGGCGGACGCGCAGA
>JBCCPJ010000013.1:0-92803 GCA_039024895.1 Pseudomonadota bacterium
TTGTTGTTTACAACCTTGTCACGCAGGCCAAACTGAACGGCCGACGTGAGCGAGTTGATCATGTTACCACCGTAGTGGTTCAGGACGAGAACATCGGCATCTGTTTGCAGAACGGGTGCAATGTAGGACGAGAAGTCGGTCTGTGTCAGCGGTGTCAGCACCGTGTTGACGGTTTCCCAACCCATGGCTTCGGTCGATGTCCGAACGGCCTCTTCCGTGGTGTAACCCCAGTTGTAGTCAGCGGTCAGGTGATAGGCCTTCCGGTCCGTGCCATAGTTTTGGGCAAGGATCGGTGCGAGCGCTGCACCGGACATGTAGGAGTTGAAGAAGTGGCGGAAGCCGTTGGCCTTGCGGTCTTTACCCGTCGTGTCGTTCGAGTGGGTCAGACCGGCCATGAAGATGATGCCCGCTTCCTGACAAAGCGCCTGCACAGCCACAGCCACACCGGAGGACGAACCGCCAGTAATCATGATGGCGCCATCTTTCTCGATCATCGACTTCGCAGATGCGCGCGCGGCGTCAGACTTGGTCTGCGTGTCGCCGGTGACATATTCCACTTTCTTCCCGAGGATCCCGGTACCGTCCAAAGTCTGGGACGAGAAGGTTGGGATCATGCCGCCATCGCCACCACCGTTCAGGTGTTCGACAGCCATCTCATAGGCGCGGAGTTCGTCGGCACCTTCGTCTGCGTACGGGCCGGTCTGTGGCACGTTGAAGCCGAGGGTAACAGTGTCCCCTTCCGGAGCATTCGTAAACCCGGCATGGCTGCCGGCCCATACTGCGCCGGTGAAAATGGTTGGTGTCGCAAGACCTGCAGCACCCGCCTTCATTACAGAGCGGCGTGTAATATCGCGTTTAGACATAAATGTCCTCCCATAGTGTTTTCTTGTTGTCGCCTTTCGACAGGGCAACGGGATCGATCCCTCTTTTACAAGGTATCGGCAGTATCGTTTCCGAAATGCAAAGCTGGCAATAAGCTACGAGGGTGACGTAATTTTTCTGTAAATTTATGAACAGGTGAGATAGTAAATCTGTAAATAAATTTTCTGCATATTGCAGAAAGCCCTTGAAATGCCACGGGAATGACATGGAAAAGTCACCTCTTACCGGCTCTCGGATCAGAACTTATCGGGTCGAACGCGGGCTAAAACAGGCGGATTTGGCCAGTTTGTGTCAGATTTCGCCGAGCTATCTCAACCTCATCGAGCACAATAGGCGCAACATTGGCGGTGCGCTCCTCGTCCGGATTGCGCGTGCTCTGGAGGTTGATTCCGCCTATCTCAGCGGCATGGCTGAAGTGCGCTTGGCTGGAGAGATGGATGCCGCTGCCGACGCCAATACTGATGTATCGCCCGAGCGCAGTAAGGCGGAAGAGTTGGCCACGCGTTTCCCGGGATGGGCGCGCCTCATCTCGCGCCAACATGCGGAGATCCGACGCCTCGAACAGGTGATCGAACGTCTTGGCGACAGGCTGACGCACGACCCGTTCCTGTCGGCGTCAATGCATAACGTCTTGACCAGTGTGACGGCAATCCGGTCCGCGAGCGCCATTCTCGCCCAGGGGGGGGACATTGAGCCGGAGTGGGAAGCACGGTTTCATCGCAACATCTTTGAAGACAGCCAGCGCTTGACTGGTGCGGCTGAAGAGTTGGTTAGTTATCTGGACAATGAAGCGGACGGCGAAGCCAGCGATGGGTTGCCGCAGGACGATGTGGACCGTTGGTTGTCTTCGTTCGGCTGGCGGGTAGACGCTGTTGAAACCGATCCGACAGCAGATATCGATGCGATTATCGCTGGGTCCAATCTACTGAAGTCTGAGGCCGCGCGTGCTTTGGCGCGCACCTATCTCGCAAGGTATGCCGAAGATGCGAAAGCCATACCTTTGGAAATGGTGGTAACTGCACTGGCAGGCGGCGAAAGCCCTTCTGCCATCGCGATGCGGGCCGGCGCCTCGCTTCCTTTGGTGTACCGTCGCTTGGCGGTGCTCCACGCCGATGAAACACCGGATGGTGAGACCTTCGGACTTGTATCCTGCGATGCGTCGGGGACGCTGATGTTCCGCAAGTCCTTACCAGGGTTCGATCTGCCGCGGTACAGTGCCGGTTGTCCATTCTGGCCGCTGTTCACGGCGTTGCAGCGCCCAATGATGCCTGTCCATGCTAATCTAAATGTGGCTGGTCGAGACGATGCACGGTTTGCTGTTCAGGCTTTCTCGGAGATGCGCCACCCGAACGGGTTTGACGGGCCCGCCGTGACTGAAGCCTGGATGCTCTTTCAGGCGCGTCTCGGAAATGCCGGTCCGGCGACGCGTGTGGGGACATCCTGTCGGATATGCCCCGAACGCGATTGCGTGGCCCGGCGGGAGCCGTCGGTGTTCGTAATGGAGACGCCCGGAGTTGCTGAAGCATGAGTTGATGTGAGGCTGTTCAAGGGTGGTTGTTTTCCGCACGCTACAGAGGCACAGATGTCTTTGAAAAAAAGACGTTTCACAGATTTTGACAGATGGGCATCATTCCGCGATAGTGAGAGATATCGCAGTCCAAGGGAGGGGATTGACGATGTCAGAGCGACGGGTGCTTTTGATCGAAGACGAGCCAAACATTATTGAGGCGATCCGTTTCATTTTGTCGCGAGACGGATGGCGGGTGGATACCCATGCGGACGGCAAAACCGCCTATGAAGCGGTGCAGACGCGAGTGCCGGATCTGGTGATTCTAGACGTGATGCTGCCGAACCGTTCGGGGTACGATATCCTGTGCGATCTTCGCGGCGGCGAGGAGACACGGGATGTCCCGGTTCTCATGCTGACAGCGCGCGGGCAAAAGAAAGATCGCGACTTGGCGGAGAAGCTTGGCGTCAACAAATTTATGACCAAACCGTTTTCCAACGGTGAAATCCTGGACACGGTGCGCGAGCTTGTTGGTTGATGGCGTCGGGGCCGGAACGTAGGCGTCTTTTTCTGGAACGCGAGAGTTATCAACGGCGGCGTTGGGCAGACGCCGCGCGACTTTTGCCGCTCGTTGGTTTCGTGTTGCTTTTGCTGCCCGTCCTGTTGAAGACCACCAATGACGCGCTGGTTTATATCTTCTCCGTCTGGGCGCTGTTGATTATTGCCATTGGAATAGTTTCGCGTCGATTGTCGCAAGCGAGCCCGGAGCAGCGCGAAGAAGCCACACCAAACGACAGTTCGGACCCGATGTGAGGCGGCGCGGCCATGTCATATGATCTGCTCGCGCTGGTGTGCGCGGCTTATGTGGTTGTGCTTTTTGCGGTGGCCTTTTGGGCCGATAAGCGCGCCGAAGCTGGCCAGGTAGGCTGGCTGAATTCACCGCTGATCTACACCCTGTCCTTATCGATCTATTGCACGGCCTGGACCTTTTACGGCGCTGTCGGCTATGCGGCGCGGTCCGGCATGGAGTTTGTCACGATCTATCTCGGCCCCACGCTGGTCATGATTGGTTGGTGGGTGTTCTTGAGGCGATTGGTGCGCATCGGACGTACACAGCGCATCACTTCAATCGCCGATCTCATATCATCCCGCTATGGCAAGTCTAATTTGATCGGCGTTCTCGTAAGCTTGCTCGCCGTTGCTGGCACGATGCCCTATATTGCGTTGCAACTTCAGTCGGTAACCCTGAGTTTTGATGTCTTCGCCACCAATCCCGGCGAAAACCTGAACCAGACTGCGTTCGTGGTGGCGGCAGGTCTCGCCGTCTTCACCATATTGTTCGGGACGCGCAAACTTGACGTGAACGCACGCCACCACGGCGTCGTTATCGCTATTGCGGTGGAAGCCGTGGTCAAGCTCGTCGCTTTGCTGGCGGTTGGCGTGTTCGTGGTGTTCGCCTTTGCGGGCGGCGTTGGGCCAATGCTCGACGTGATCGCGGCTTCCGAGATCGCTGAACAGTCCTTAAAACCGGAGCGCTGGACGGTCATATTCGCGCTTTCGGCGATGGCCTTCATCTGTTTGCCGCGCATGTTCCAGGTGATGGTAGTTGAGAACTACGATGAGCGCCATCTGGCCACAGCTTCCTGGGCTTTTCCGCTATACCTATTCCTGATGAGCCTGTTTGTGGTGCCGATTGCGGCGATCGGTCTGAACGAACTCCCCGCAGATGCTAACCCTGATCTCTTTGTGCTGACGGTGCCCTTGGCGTTCGATCGGGATAGTCTCGCGCTGCTGGCGTTTCTCGGCGGGTTTTCGTCTGCCACGTCCATGGTAATTGTGGCAGCGCTTGCTGTGTCAACCATGGTGTCAAATCACATAGTCATGCCAATCTGGCTGTCACGGCGACAGGGTGGGGCGACGGTTTCAGGAGACGTCCGGGATGTGGTGATGCTGTCGCGCCGGGTTTCCATCGGGGCGTTGCTCGGCCTTGGATATCTTTATTTCGTGTACTCTGGCGGCAGCGGCTCTTTGGCCGCCATTGGCCTCATCGCTTTCACCGGCATGGCGCAAGTCATGCCCGCGATGATCGGCGGTATCTTCTGGAGAGGGGCCACACGCTACGGGGCAGCGGCCGGGTTGAGTGTCGGGCTTGCTGTCTGGCTTTGGTGTTCGTTCCTGCCGAGTTTTGGGCATGCTAACCTGATACCCGCGGCAGTTTTTCAGAATGGTCCCTTCGGTCTTTCGTTCCTCCGTCCGCACGCTCTATTTGGGATAGAAGGTATCGACCCCCTGATCCACGCGGTGTTTTGGTCGCTGCTGTTGAACAGTCTGGCCTTCTGCGCTGTTTCGCTAGTTACGATGCCAACACCGCTCGAACGCCTCCAGGCGGTGTCATTCGTTAACGTTTTTCAATTCTCCCAGGGCGCGCCTGGCTGGACAGGAGGGGAGGTCGATGCTGAAGACCTTCTGATGATGTCGCAACGCATTCTTGGCGGACGAGAGGCGCAGGATCTCTTCATTTCTGTCGCGCATGGTCAGGGGAAGGAAGGGTACCTTCCCGATGTGACCCCTGCCTTTCTCGAACGGCTTGAACGCGAATTGGCAGGTTCAGTTGGGGCTGCCACGGCGCATGCGATGCTGTTGCAGATCACTGGTGGAGAAGCCGTTTCGGTGGAAGACCTGATGAAGGTCGCCGACGAAGCCCAGCAAATCCTCGAGTACTCGAACCAGTTGGAGGCCAAAAGTGCCGAGCTTGGTCGCACGGCCCTTCAATTGCAGGAGGCAAACGAGAAGCTCATGGCGCTTTCGGTGCAAAAGGACGCCTTTCTCAGTCAGATAAGTCACGAGCTTCGCACCCCTATGACCTCGATCCGTTCGTTTAGTGACATCCTGATGAACGGCAAGGACATGTCGCCGGACGAGCGACAGCGCTATAGCCAGATCATCCACGACGAGGCCATCCGCTTGACGCGACTCCTCGATGACTTGCTAGACCTAAGCGTTCTGGAGAACGGGCAAGTCACACTCAATGAGCAAAGCGTCATGCTGGACAGCATCCTCGACCGCGCCGTGGCGGCGACGGGACGCCCGGAGCAGGAACTGACCATCAAACGCAATCCGCCCATGGAGGCGGTGCCTCTTTATACCGATGGGGATCGGCTGGCGCAGGTCTTTATCAATCTGATTACCAACGCGCAGAAATACTGCGATGCGGAGAAGCAGGAGCTTGAGATCGATGTGGATCACCTCGACGGGCGAACGGTCGTTGATTTCATCGATAACGGCTCGGGCGTTTCGTCGGATGTGCAAAGTGTGATGTTTGAGAAGTTCGCCCGGGGCACCGATCACCGTGCAGCCGGGGGTGCGGGGTTGGGCCTGGCGATTTGCCGCGAGGTTATGCGGCGTCTTGGCGGAGACATCTCTTATTTGCCGCAGGGTAAAGGCACGGCGTTCCGTGTGACGCTTCCCAAGGCGAGACGTGCCGCCGCTTAGCGCCAAAATCGTTTAATCTGAATCAAAATCTACTGCCTCTCGATCAGCAAGGTGCTGATTTCGAACGCAGATTTTGATGCGCCGTGTTGTAGTTAAGAACGTTTTGGCTTTAGATGGTCAGAGTAAACGTGCGCGCTCTGTGCGCAACATCAACAGGTCGAGCCGCAATATACTTCGTTCGGAGAGTAAGGCGCCCCGCGTCGGACTATCCGCAGGGAGATGAGTAAGGCTCGCATTGATGCCGCGAATATCGCTCTCGATACTGCGAATTTCCTGTTCGACGCGGTTCAGCTGCAGGCCACGATCATTCTCCCGTTCGAGCTCTGCCACTTGCGACGCGGGGCATACCGCCGACAAGTGCTTGCCCTGTCGCCCAACCTTGAAGGCATTGGACGGTGTGCAATAGAGCGGCAAACCATCTTTGCGTCCGCGCGCCCATGAGGCTGCGTTTGGGGCAATGCCGTACTCACCACATGCCTTGCGATGCTGTTCCAGAAAGGCGTTTTGCCGCCCGGCCGCCCCGTCTGCTTTGCCAATTTGGTACCAGTCACCGGCCCGGCACTCATCTTCCGAAAGGGAAGCGCAGGCCGATAGCGCGAGGAGGGGCAAAAGACAAAAGGAGTACCGCATGGGCGCACCTTACGTACTGTCCCTGTGTCATGCCATATCAGCCGCGGACGAGATCGAGGAACGCAGTTACCGATGCGGCAGAGCAAGACCAGTCGGCGACCATGCGCGCCGATGCTACGCCGTCGCCCTTATCTGCGCCTGCCTCTGGGTAGTACTGAGCGCCAGCGTCTTGCAAACGTCGATGGGCAGCCTTTGGAAGCGAGGCAAATACCATATTGGCTTCAGGCGGATGAAGAAGCGTCACGCCGTCTATGCTGTCGAGGCTGCGCGCCAGGCGCTGCCCCGCTGTATTGGCATCGCGGGCCATCGTGAGCCACAGGTCGTCGGTGAGATATGCCTCCATTTGCGCTGCCAGATAACGCGCCTTTGAAAAGAGATGTCCGCCGCGCTTGCGCCTAAGCTCGAATTGCCAAGCGAGCGCAGGATCGAAGATCACCACTGCTTCCACCGCCATGAGGCCGTTTTTCGTGCCGCCAAAGCTGACAATATCGACACCCGCTTGCCAAGACATCTCTGGCGCTGTGCAGTCGAGCGCCACCATCGCGTTGGCAAAGCGTGCACCATCCAGGTGCAGCTTGGTTTCGTGGCGCTTCGCGATATCCGCAAGTGCCCGCAGTTCGTCCAAAGTGTAAACCGTCCCGCGCTCGGTCACTTGGGTCAAGGATACCGGTCCGATTTGTGCGCCATGGACGTTCGATCCGGCTTTGCTTTCGAGCATCCGGGACAAGGCGCCCGGGTCCATTTTGGCATCGACGGCGTCGACAAGCGTCAGTTTCGCGCCGCCGCTGTAGAACTCGGGCGCGTTGCATTCGTCCTGCTCGATATGTGCGTCCGCTGTGCAAAAAACTGTCTGATAGGGGTCGGTGATCGTGGCGAGCGCAAGCGCGTTTGCCGCAGAACCTGTTGCCGTGAAATAGACCGCGGCTTCCGGGGCTTCGAACACGCGGCGGACCTTTGTTATTGCCGCCTTTGTCCAGCCATCGTTGCCGTAGGGTAGGGCGTAGCCCGCATTTGCCTCCTGGAGCGCGGCCATGACTTCGGGGTGCACGGGGCCGGAATTATCCGATGCGAAGTGCATCAGATTTCCTCAATGATGTGGTCTTCCCACTCTTCTTCCGGCACTTCGAACTCTGGCACCGTCCATCCTTTGACCGAGATACCAGCCGCGTGCACAGTTTCGTGTGTTCCGGACAAGAGAGGGTGCCAGTCATAAAGCGGTTTGCCCTCGTGGAGCAGACGGTATGCGCAAGTGGAGGGCATCCAATACCCGATCTCATCGATATTCTGCGGGGTCAGAACAACACAATCGGGCACGAACTGCTTGCGGATGTCATACTGCGCGCAGCGGCAGGTATCCCCGTCCAACAAGCGGCACGCAACGCGGGTGAAGGCGACTTCTCGGGTGTCCGGGTCCTCTAGTTTATTGAGGCAACACTTCCCGCAGCCATCGCAGAGAGCTTCCCATTCCCGTTTTGTCAGGTTTTTGAGCGGCACCCGTTCCCAATACCGGTCGCGTAGCCTCGAGCGGTCGATGGGATCGCTCATGCGGCGGTCAGGATCGCGCGCGCCGTGGCGCTGTCCCTATCCATTTGAGCGATCAGCCCGTCGAGGCTGTCGAATTTCTCTTCCGGTCGGAGGTAGCCCACCAAGGCGACACTGAGGTCGGCTCCGTACAGATCACCGGCAAAATCGAAGACATGGGTTTCGATGTTCGGGTGGTTCTCGCCGAACATCGGGCGAACGCCTGCCGACGCAACGCCGTGGTAGGTTCCTTGATGTTCTCCGTTCAACACAGTGACCTTGACGGCGTAGACGCCAAACTTCGGTGGGAAGAGGCCATCGATGGACATGTTTGCGGTTGGGTAGCCCAATTCTCGCCCGCGCTGGTCGCCCCTTATCACGGGGCCCTCGATGCGGTGCCAGTGCCCAAGCATGGTCGCCGCATCTTCGGGTCGGCCTTCGGCAAGTGCTTCGCGGATTTTGGTCGATGAAACAGCGATGCCCTTTGTTTCGATCAAGTCGGTAACGGTGACACCAAAGCCGAGCTTCGCACCCATATCTGAAAGCAGCGCCACATCGCCGTCGCGCCCTTTGCCAAAGCGGAAGTCAGCGCCAACGGTCACATGTGCCAGCCCGAGTTCAAGGGCGAGGATTTCCGTGCAGAACGCCTCTGCCTTCAGGGAGGCCAGGCGCTCGTTGAACCGAAGTTCGTAAAGGCGCTCTACCCCCAACGTTTCCAAGCGGTTGGCGCGCGCCTTCGCATTCATCAAACGGAAAGGCGGGGTATCCGGCGCGAAATAGCTGCGCGGGTGGGGTTCAAAGGTGACCACGCCAAGGGGCGCGTTATGGGCCTCAGCTGCGATTTTTAGCACCGCTTGGTGTCCAAGATGCACGCCGTCAAAATTGCCTATGGCGGCACTGGCCCCCTTGTCGGCTGCGTCCATGTAGGTGGTGTCGCGGATATATCGCATGTGGTGGGCGTAGCGCGAGGGCGCGAAGGGGGCAAGAGGGCGTTGCGTTCACGGATCGGTACAGGTTTGATTGTCGGGTGTGCAGGACAATCCGGACTTATTAGCCTCAAGTTCGAATGACGGACTATGGTGACGACATTTAGTTCCGGAATCTCCCGTTTCTCGCGACCGCTATCGCGATGACAGGCTACCTAGCCGTGGCGCAACCGCCAGCCAAGGCTCCGCTCATGATTGAAGTGAATGGCATACGTTCCGCAGAGGGAGCGATTGTCGTCGCAATTTTCGATCAAGAACAAGTCTTTAAAGCAGTCGACATAAGTGCTTCAGACGCGGTAAGCTTCTTGCCTGCGACAGCCAGTTCAATTCAGATGCAACCTGCATTCGTTACCAGTTGCTCTTTAGCGAAGCAGCTGGTGCATCCGCCGATCTTGTCATGGCCTTTGCTGCTTTGACAGCGAGAGCGGCCAGTGATGAAGTACTACGCGGCTCGTGCCAAAAGAGCGTCGTGAGCTTCGAAACGGCAATCGCAGGGGTTCTCTCTGCACAATTTCCGAACGCGCACGAAGACGATGCGCGCGCGAAAGCGCAAGGGATCGCAGCACTCTATTTCAACGCGGTTTCGCTGGCGCCTCTTGAGATGCCGCAGACCTGGCATCGTCGCGCAAAGGTGCTTGCACATTCGCTCATCAAATCTTTCAGAGAACCTTCATGACGCAAGATCGTCTTTTCAATTATGTCGTCTTCGGGCTGTTCATTATCGCGACCGACTTCTTCCCTGCTTACGTATATTAGAAAAGGGCTCACAATGACCTATCGCAAAGACAGCAATTTCGTTTTTACAGATCTCTCATCCTATGACACGGCAGCGTCTTGCGGCTTCTATGGTGAGGTCTTTGGCTGGGAAACCTACGATATGGGCAAAGCATCAGCAGAACCAGGCGACCGCTTTGGCATGGACGAGGTGAACTATCACATCGCAACACTAGGCAGCAAAGCGACCGCTGGTATCTTCGATATGCCGCCCTTCTTCCAGAAGATCAAAATGCCCCCGTTCTGGATGTCTTATCTTGCTGTGGATGACATCGACAGTGTCGTGGCAAGGGCCAAGACTATTGAGGGTGTGATCATTGACGTGGAGCCGACGCCGTTTGGAGATGGCATCATGGCGCTGATCCGGGACCCGCTTGGGGCAGGATTTACCTGCTATGATGGCCCGAGCATCGAAAGCAAAGGGGACGGCAGCGAATACGGTCGCATGGTCTGGAACGAGTTGATCACGTCCTCAATCGATAAAGTGGAACATTTCTATCGGGAAGTGCTGGGACTTAATGTTGTGCCAGATGCTGAGTTCCAGGGCACCCGCGCCAAGTTGGTCAATCAGCAGGGCGAAGTAGTGGCTGGCATTCAAGAGGTGGATGCGTCCCTGCGAGGTGAAAAGGTCTATTGGGTACCCTTCTTCAGTGTCGACTCCTTGTCCGCATTCGCATCCCGCGCCAGTGCCGCAGGAGGTCAAATGCTATCGGAGGATCAGGGTTCGGCCCTCTTCTACGATAACACCAAAGCCGCGTTCGGCGTGACAGAAACCGGGGCGGAGTACAGCGATGTACGCCCATGGTATCGACGCTTTTTCTGAAGTTAATGACATGAAACTCTTGATGATTTCCGGGGTCTGTAACCGTGGGTTTAAAACCTGGCTAGTGTTCGAATAGGCCCGGCAGGTCTGCGCATCCTACGGTATTGAGGCTGAGGTCGCCGAACTGTGCGATTACGCGATCACTGTTGGCCAAAAAGACACGCCGAATGATCTAAAACAGCTCTGACAAGATCGCCCAGTCCCAGGCAGTGATCTTTGCCACGTCGAATTATCAGAGTTCGATGTCTGGGCTGTTGAAGGTCGCCATCGACAACATTCCTGAAAGTGGATTGAAGGAAAAGGCGATAGGCCTCATCGCGGTCAGCGGCGGCATTGCCCGGATGAGCCAGCCGA
This sequence comes from Pseudomonadota bacterium, assembly GCA_039024895.1. GTDB lineage: Bacteria > Pseudomonadota > Alphaproteobacteria > Rhodobacterales > Rhodobacteraceae > JAJDOD01. The sequence continues at coordinate 10,970 of JBCCPJ010000013.1, forward strand.
CCTCGCATCTGCGAGATGTGGTTGCGGTGCTGGAAGGTCTCGCCGTTTCGACTGGAGTCGCCAGCTTTGCCGAGGATTTCGAGAAAGGCGAGAACGTAGATAGCCGCCTCTCCAGCGAGAAAATCAAGGGACGCGTGAAGTACCTTGCGGAAGCGCCTTTTTCTGACTCTGAGCTCGTCAGAGTGGCCCGCGAAAAAAACCTGGCCTGAGCCATGATTAAACTCACTGACCGCATCTCTCTCGGGCTGCTGCTGCCTGCCTTCTGGTGGCGCGTGACGATCAAATGGAGCCTCATGCTAAATGAAACAGCGTTCTTTGCGATCATGCCGTTATTGCTCAACCTGACAATCGACGGGTTGCTGGCCGACGACTGGACGTCTTTTGGCTATCTTGTCACGGCTCTTGCCGTTTTGCTGATCGTCGCAACCGGCCGCCGCATCTATGATACCCGCGACTACTGTACAATGCGTGTGGAACTTGGGAAGGCTCAAGTGGCGAGGTCGGAAAATGATACGGAGAGTGTCAGCAATGCACGTGTGCTGCTGGGCCGAGAAATGATCTATTTTCTCGGGAGAAACCGTGCCGGAGGCAGTGACGGCCCTTGTCCATGTCGTAACTGCCATTGTCGTGCTTCTGTCCTTCCATGGTACGCTCGCGATGACGACCACGAGTGCCCTGATTGCGATGCTGTTGATTTATGGGCTCTTCGTGCGCCGGTTCTTTAGACTCAACAGCGCGCTAAACGAAGTCAGCGAAGTCTAAGTGACAGCCATCGAGACCCGCGACATCAAACGGATTGCGCTGCACTTCGCCGGCCTAAGGCGAGAGGAAGTGCGCCTTTCCGACACGGAAAACCTAGTCTATGGCCTGATCTTTCTCGTTATACTTACCATGCTCGCCTTCAACCTTTGGTTTGGTGCGACCCAGATGGACGCACGCCCTGGCCAGATATTCGCGATCGTCAGTTATTCTCAGCAATACGTGCAAGCCGCGGTGCTATTGCCCGTTGCGTTGCAATCACTGACCCGTTTGAGCGAGATCACACAGCGCATCAATCGGCCTGCTTCAGAAGTTGTGGCTGGAATGTAGGTATCGCGTACGCAGCTAATTCGATTGTATGCTTCCCGCGTTGAGGCGTCATTTGTTCGTCACGCAGCCTTGGTCGCGCGGTGCATCGCGGAAGGTCTCGTCAGCGGTCAGCGCATGGCGGTCGATGCTGGCCGGATCTCAAAGGCTGGTGACCGAGATGTGCGCGCCACGCTCTACGCTGCCGCCAATGCGATGATTATGCGCTCTCTCGCGAGATCCGAGATCAAAAGCTGGGGCCCTCGGCTGATGCGCCGAAAGGGCCGCCGCCGGGCTGTCGTGGCTGTCGCAAGAAAACTGGCCGTCATCATGCACCGCATGTGGGCCGACAACATCGAGTTCCGTCACAAGCCTTTGGAGGCCGCTATGACCTGACAGCCTTTTAAAGCTCAATGACGGGACCGTCCCTCACCGGACGAGGTTTGTAGATGACGCCGAATATGTCTGCTGCGACTGATAAGCGCGAGACGCAGCGGGGCGCTCCACGTCCAATCCGACCCATGCATGCAGCGGCCCAACCGAACCGGGCCAACAATGACTGCGAAGAGAAGCGTGACCCGGATGAGAGGCAATGATCCCAAAAGACGGAAACCAAACAATGAAACGAACTTGACCCAAAGGCCCAATTAGAGAAGCTGCCGTTCATATCGAGCGGGTTGCGATGATCGGAAAAGTTAATGCACAGTTCATAAGATGAATAGCTGCGAGGCAGTATTTTGAGCACCGGCTTAAGAAATTTCTCTTCTTTCGAAGGTTTCATTGGTGAACGGGAAGGTGCATTCCGCGATATCAACTTCGCGAATCCGTCTTGGAACGGCTTTCGTCGTCTGGTGGATCATTTTGCACAGAAGTATCCGCAAGTGTCGGTCGCGGATAAAGACGGATCGCTGAACGAAGTCCTTTCGAGTGTTGTTACAGATGCCGCACGAAAGCCGGGTGGACTACTGGTTTCCTACAAATCCAGTGAGGGATGGATTTCTGAGTTCCAAGTCTTCTTTGGCACGGAGGATGATCACTCACCGTACGTAGAAATCTCATTCCACCCTAACGATGTGATTCATTCAGACGATACGCGGCATGCATTTCTGGCGTGGACGGACGAGGTTAAGTTGCTCCTTCAAGCAGACTCATACAGCTACGGCTAACGAGGCAAAACTGGTTTCAGCACACATTGGACAAGGCCGTCCAATGCAAATTCAGCCGCTTCAGCAAAACTTCGAAGTGTGCGATGGCGCAAAGTCGAAATGGGCTCGAATCGGACTTTTGCCTCATGGCGCTGAAAGTGACGAGGCCATCTCACGGCCGTCTCGCGGACAGGCGCTTTGGTGACGTCAGTGAAGCCCTTGTGCAAACAGTGTGGATAGCATCATCGAGCGCTTTTGCTTACGCGTTACCCTGCAACTCCCTCTCCATGTTGCAGCGCGCCGCGTGTCGGAAGCCCTTAAATAAATATTGCGAAGTGCAAATCCGTCTTAGTCAAACTTCGCAGACGGTGCCAACACCATTGCTTCGCCCTTCAAAACGGGTTTGCCGTCGACAAGCGCGCGGGTGTCTAGACGCACGCGGCGCTTGGCGTAGTCAATTTCCAGAACTTCCACCTCAGCGGTCACGAGATCGCCGGGGCGGACGGGGGCGAGGAACTTCATCGACTGCCCCAAATACACTGCGCCGTGACCGGGCAACTGCTCGCCTATCACTGCTGAAATGAGCCCGGCAGTAAGCATCCCATGGGCGATACGGCCTTCAAAGATAGTGTCCATCGCATAGGCGTCGTCCATATGGACCGGATTGTGATCGGTCGAAACCTGCGCAAAGAGCTCAATATCGAGGTCGGTGATTTCCTTCGTAAGCGAGCGCATCATGCCCACTTCCATATCCTCGATGACAATCGTGCCGCGGGGTTGATTGTCTAACATTGAAACGTCCTCGCAATTTTTGAATAGATAGAAGCATCCTCGCGAAATTTTATTACTGTGAAGATTCGTGTCTGCCAAGCGGTTTCTGCACTGCCGCGCGTATTTTCATCCTGCTGTGGCATGTTTCGGGTGTGGCGCGGGTTGAGGTCAGAGGCATCGCCAGTGCAGGGACGATACTTGGGACGGTCTTCTCAGTTTGAATACATACCGTCGTAAATCGGCTCCAGAGTTTCATGGTCGAACAGGCTGGAAACGCTGGTGCCGTGCCAGATATTCATGATGGCCTGCGCAAACATCGGGGCCGTTGGTACAATTCTGATATTATCAGCCGCCTTGGCGGCGTCTGTGGCTTCGATCGTGTCGGTGACAACCAAGCTTTTCATAACTGACGTTTCGACACGTTCGATTGCCGGCCCGGACAGGACGCCGTGGCTGATATAGGCGTGTACTTCCGCGGCACCTGCTGCCATTAGCGTTTCAGCCCCTTTGCAGAGGGTACCAGCCGTATCGACGATGTCGTCCACTACAATACAGACCCTATCCTTCACATCGCCAATCACCGTCATTTCGGCAATCTCGCCAGGCTTCTCCCGCCGCTTGTCAACGATCGACAAGGGCGCACCGATTCGCTGTGCCAACTCACGCGCCCGCGCCACGCCGCCGACATCTGGTGAGACCACGGTCACCTGATCCAGCCGATCCTTGAAGGCGTGCTTGACGTCGAGGGCAAAGATTGGCGCGGCATAAAGGTTGTCGACCGGGATATCGAAGAAGCCCTGAATCTGCGCGGCATGCAAATCCATCGTCAACACGCGCTCGATCCCGGCACTTACAATCATGTTGGCCACGAGCTTAGCGGTGATTGGTGTGCGCGCCTTGGTGCGCCGGTCCTGACGGGCATAGCCGAAATAGGGGATCACCGCTGTGATCCGCTGGGCGGAGGAGCGCCTCAGCGCGTCTGACATAATCAGGAGTTCCAGCAGATTGTCATTTGCGGGATTCGAAGTGGATTGCAGGATGAACATATCCTCTCCGCGCACATTCTCGAACACTTCGACGAATATCTCACCATCGTTGAACCTTTCGACACGCGCATCCACCAAACCGACGCTCACACCGCGATGCATTGACATTCGGCGGGCAACAGCCTTAGCCAGCCCCTTGTTTCCGTTGCCGGAGATGGTCTTCGGTTCCTGAAGTTGAGGCATTGGCAGTACTGTCCCTTTTGTCCGTCAAACGTAACGGATTCGTAACGTTGACACCGCTTAACACGGGCATAGGGTCAGGCAAACAAAACACGTCCCGGGAGAGCAGCCAAAATGGCGCATATCGACTACTACCTCGCCACCATTTCCCCCAATTGCTATCTCGCTGGCCTGCGTCCTGCCGAGGTTGCCGCAAAGCACGGCGCGACGATGACATACAAACCGCTCGATATCATGGGGCTGTTTTCGCGCACTGGCGGCATACCGCCCGGCCAGCGCCATGTGTCGCGCCAAGAGTACCGCCTGCAGGAAATGGCGCGCGCCTCCAAACTCGCGGGATTACAACTCAACTTAAAACCTGCCCATTGGCCAACCAATCCCGCGCCCTCGTCCTACGCCTTGATCGCGGCTCAGAAGGCGGGCGGTGGCGATCTTGGTGCGCTGGTCTTCGCCTTAACGCGTGCCTGCTGGTCAGAAGAAAAAGACATCGCGAGCGACGATGTCATAAAAGCCTGTCTGGAAGCGTCGGGGTTTGAACCAAGCCTTGCCGATAGTGGATTGCTTGCGGGCGCGGAGACCTATGAAGCCAATCTGGAAGAAGCGGTGAACGCGGGCGTTTTCGGCGCACCGTTTTTCGTGGTTGATGATGGCGCACGTTTTTGGGGCCAGGATCGCATCGAGCAGCTTGATATGCATTTGGCGGGCCAGCTCTAAACATGGCTGTAAAGCAACCTCTGGCGCTGATCCATTGTGGGCTGGGGCGCGCGTCGAACTGGCGGCCGTTTCTCAATCTATTGGAGCGTCCTGTCTCGCCGCTGCTCATTGAATTGCCGGGCCACGGATTGGCGGAGGCCTATGACACGTCGCGCGATTTTGCCGATCAGGCGGTGGAAATCGCGCTGGATGAAATGCCATCCGATCCGGTCCCTCTTATCGGCCACTCCTTCGGCGCGGTCATTGCGTTGCGCATCGCTGTTGAGCGGCCCTATCGCGTCGCATCGCTGGTGCTTGTCGAGCCCCCGTTTTTCGCCGCTGTGAAGGACCGATGGGCGTTTGAACGGGTGGAGCGCGACCTTGCCACCTTCACCAAAAAGATGGCCGCTGGCGAACATGCGACTGCCGCGAAAGAGTTTCACCGCGTATGGGGCGACGGGACGGCATGGTCCGACCTGACAGCGGATCAGCGTGCCTATATGGTTGACCGGATCCCGCTCATCCCACCGGGCAACACGCTGCTGTTCGATGACAAGTCTGGGATTTTGAAACCTGATAGGCTCGAAGAACTCGACATGCCGGTGACTTTTGTCGACGGAGGCGATACACATCCGGCCATTTCCGAGATCATTTCGGCGGTTGGCGATCGCATACCCGATGCGGAATGGGTCTCCGTGCCGAAGGCCGGGCACATGCTTCCGATTACCCATCCAGACCGGCTACTGGAAGCCATAGGCGACCGCCTGTTTGTCGACCCGCCACAACTGGATTGACGGTACGAGACCCGGACATCCTCGAGGCGCCTTACTCATTCTTCTGTCTTCAAATACTCCGGGGTGCGCGAAGCGCAGGGGCGGAGCCCCTCGAAATATCTTGTGCGCGCTTCGCGCGCGCTTTTTGAAGAAGCGAGGAAAGCACGTCGGGTTACTTGCCCCGTCCTTTCCGACCACCGCGGCGACCCGGCAACTGTGACTGGCGTTCCGGAAGGCTGGCCATCAAGGCGCGGCGCTCGTCCCGTGACATGCGCGACCAGCCCGCAATCTCGTGGCGCGTCCGGTAGCAGCCGATGCAAATATCGGCTTCCGGGTGCAATACGCAAATCTTGACGCAGGGGCTTTCCACCTCGTCTCGGCTCCAAACGTCGTCACTCATGATGTCCTCATATGCGCGAGCCGGTCCAACGCGCCCTGTAAGATGAACGAGGCCGCCACATGGTCAATCACTTCTGCGCGGCGGCGGCGAGATGTATCCGCCTCGAGCAACGCCCGCTCGGCCGCCACCGTCGATAAGCGCTCGTCCCAGAAAGCAATTGGGCGGCTCACAAGGGGGTCAAGATTGCGGGCGAAAGCGCGCGTCGCCTGACAGCGCGGCCCTTCTGAGCCGTCCATGTTCAGTGGTAGCCCAAGGATTATGCCCGCCACGTCGCGTTTCTGCAGATGCGCAATCAAGGCTTTGGCATCAAGGGTGAATTTCTTCCGTTTTATGGTCTCTATGGGCGTTGCGACGCTGCGCATGCCGTCACTGATGGCTACCCCAATCGTATGGGTTCCGAGATCAAGGCCCATTAGCGCGCCCATTTTGGGAAGGTGGTTCTTAAAGCTCTCCCAGTCATCAAAAATCATGGCTGCGTGCCCGCACTTTCTGCGGCGCCATTGATCACGTCGAGGGCGTTGGGGCTTTTAGCGAAGACCTGTCGTGCTTCGGTCAATATGGCTTCTGCGCGGGCGTTCTGTCCAAGAACGCCGAGTGCGCTGATCAATTGCGCCCACTCTTCCGCAGTGCCGCCATCGCTTGCGAGACGAGATGCAAGACCTTCGACCATGCCTTCTATCATCGCTTGCCTGTCGTCTTCGACCATGTCCTCCGCTGCTGCCATCGCCTCGGTATTGGGGCCCGCCCTAGGCCCCTCCGGCAATTGATAATTAACGCCAGCGGCTGCCGCGATGCCAACGATCTCCTGGCGAATAATCGGCAGCCAGGGCGCATCGGACGGGCCTTGTTCGAGCAAGCGCCGCCATATGGGAAAGGCCTGATCCGGTCGACCATTCTGCGCCAAGGTCAGCCCCGTGTAATACTGCGCCGCGCCATTTGTTGGGGCGAGACTGAGCAATGCGCCAATCCGCTCCTCAGCTTCTGGTGAAACATACCCGCCCGCTGCATACACCATTAGATCTATGCTGGCGATCAAATCGATTGGCGTAACGCTGTCACCTTTTATTGCCAGGATTTTGTTCTGGGCGGCCTGTGCCGCCCCGAGGTTGCCGAGCCGTGCCTCATTCTCTGCCAGAAGCGTCAGCCCGCGCACGTCGTTTGGTCGCTCTTCAAGGGCCTTGCGCAGATCGTCCATCAGTTCCAGAAAACGGGCGTCAGCCTCAGGCGGCGGTGGCAAGTTCGCGGCCGCTATCGCTTCTGCTTCGGTTTGGCTGATCCGGCTGGCAGCGGCTTCCGCGATCTCCGTAATGCGGCTGGCCATCGGCTGATCGCGATAGCCCGGCGCACCCATTTGAGTGTAAAGACCATAACCACCGACAAAGGTAACGGCCGCTACGAGTAGAACAATCGGCCAAGCTCTCCCGGTTTGCGCTTCGCCCGCGGCACGCGCGCGTTTGTCCGCGTCTAAAAGGCGGCGGGAGACTTCCAGTCTTACGGTTTCCGCCTCTGTTTCCGTCAGAACACCGCGCGCAAGATCGCGCTCCACTTCTTTCAACTGGTCACGATAGACCTTGACGTCCGAACTTGCGCCAGACTGTCCCCGGTCACGCCAGCGCAGCGCAAGCAGCATCGAAAGGGCCGTTGCACAGGCGATCAGAAAGGCGGTGATCCAAAAAACCATGTTAGGCATCTAATCGTCTCGCGGCATAACGGAAAGGGCGAACCCGCGAGACGTCCCACGAAAGGTGACGCTCTTTCGCGACGGCAAGCTTATAAGGCCCGCTTACGGGCCCGGTCGGTCTGCTTAAAAAGCTATAAATCGGATACAATCACCGCTGTTTCTAACCCAGGGCGTTGAGCTTGGCGCTCTATGCCACCTGCTGTCGGGCAATGTCGCGAATGTGCGCTGTCCTGCCGCTTGCCGTCAGCCCTGTAATTTGGAAATCTGGGAGCAAGTTTCGGGGTGTGTTGCCCCCGTTTGATCAGTTGGGAACCATGGGTCGATACTCCGCCTTTGCCATCGCCAAAGAGGCGTTTCGCGAACACACGGGCTGGCGCCGTGCCTGGGGTAATCCCGAGCCGAAGCCCCGCTATGACGCCGTGATTGTAGGGGCAGGCGGTCACGGGCTGGCGACAGCCTACTACCTCGGCAAGAATCATGGGGTGCGGAACGTCGCCATCCTGGAAATGGGCTGGCTAGGCGGCGGTAATACGGGTCGGAACACGACGATTATCCGCTCGAACTATCTTCAGGACCCGTCCGCTGCGATCTACGAGAAATCGCGCTCGCTTTACGAAGACCTTTCTCAAGACCTGAATTACAACATCATGTTCTCCCCCCGCGGCGTCATTATGCTGGCGCAGACCGAGCACGAGGTGCGGGGATACAAGCGCACCGCCCATGCAAACGCGCTGCAAGGGGTCACGACGGAGTTCATAGGGCCGGAGCGGGTGAAAGAGCTTTGCCCGATCATGGAGATCCGGGGGCCGCGTTACCCGGTGCTAGGTGGTCTCTGGCAACCCCGGGGCGGGACCGCGCGGCACGATGCGGTGGCTTGGGGCTACGCGCGCAAATGCTCCGAAATGGGCATGGATGTGATCCAGAAATGCGAGGTTACGGGCGTACGCTCAAAGGATGGTAAGGTCGTCGGGGTTTCCACAACGCGCGGCGATATCGCCTGTGACAAGCTCGGGATCGTGGTCGCGGGTCATTCCGGTGTGCTGGCCGAGATGGCGGGTTTCCGGTTGCCGATAGAGAGCGTAGCACTGCAAGCCTTGGTCTCAGAACCGATCAAGCCCTGCATGGATGTGGTCGTCATGGCGAACACGGTCCACGGCTATATGAGCCAATCGGACAAGGGCGAGATGGTGATAGGCGGCGGCGCGGACGGGTTCAACAACTACACGCAGCGCGGATCGTTCCATCACATCGAGGAAACCGTGCGTGCGCTGGTCGAGACTTTCCCGATCATCTCGCGCTTGAAGATGCTCCGCCAATGGGGCGGGATTGTCGATATGACGGGGGACCGCTCGCCGATCCTGTCGAAGACGCCGCTCGATGGGTGTTTTATCAACTGCGGCTGGGGCACCGGCGGGTTCAAAGCGATCCCCGGGTCAGGCTGGGGCTTTGCGGAGCTGATGGCAACAGGCGCGTCGCCCTTAACGGCGGAGTTCGGGTTGGACCGGTTCCGGGAAGGGCGGTTCGTGGACGAGTCCGTGGCTGCGGGGGTGGCGCATTGATTGCGTTTTCATGGAGTGTCAAGGGCAGCGCCCGACCCGAGGGCGGTGTCGATTTACCCGCAGCGTTTGAGCACAACAGAGCTGTGTTCTTTTGGAAATCGGTGCAGAAGCGCCCGCCCTGGGGGGCGGGTCGGGCGCTGCCCGGTGTGCCGCCGGGCAAACTGAGCAATTGTGCGGCTTCGCAGAGCGGTCCGGTCTGCGGCCGATACTCATGCCGGGGTGCGGCGCAAACGCAATCTACGGCTGCCCGGCGCTCGGACCTACGGTCTTCACCCCTGAGGCTCGGGCACAAGTGTTTATCTCATCCCAAACATATATTGTGGGAGGTCTGCCAACCAGACCCGATCCGGCGCAATCCGCTCACCGTTCGGCACCAAATCGCCGATAGGACCGAATCGGCCATAACTGGCGCATCGCCAGCGCAGAAACTCGCAAGCCGCCGCCCAAACCCGGCGCCGCCCCTGACACCCGCTGAAACGGCACGGCCTTCATGCTTACCTCTTCCCTACAGAGAGGAGGCTACATCATGGCTGACTATTACTCACACAACGACCCCCGCAAAAAGGGGAACCAGCAATATCTCGACTACGACACAGGGTCGGGAGCGAAGTGGATTTGGGCGGTTATCGTGCTCATCGCTTTCGTCGCACTCATCGCACTCGGCTCCAGCGGCGGCGCGCCGACTGGGGAGGGGGCTGCGGTTGCAATCCCGGAAACGGCACCAGCCGCCCCGGCAGCACCGGCCTTGCCCGCGACCGAGTAACACTTCCTTTACATCTAAGATCGGCGGTGGCCCGCAGGCCACCGCAAATGCCGCATCCGCGCCCTTGAAACGTCAAACTCCTCACATAGCTCGTACGGGGAGCAAGACGGGGTATCTGACATGGCATTTCTCAAGAAGTATATGCCCACATCCGAGGGTATTTACAGGCGGCGCGGTAAAATCGGCGGTTTGGCGGTCGGCGTTTTTGGAACGCTGGTCATGGGGGCTTTCGCCTCTGTCCTCGCGACCGGGCACCCGATTGATCTTGGGCCGCCAGCACCTGTGCAGGTCTACACCAACTTCTAAGTGTCGCGGCGCCCGTTCGGGCCTTCGCGTCGCTGTACGAAACGAGACGGTGCTATCTGTCTCGGACAGCTTAGGACGTCTGGCATTTCATTCTATAGGGCTGCACGTCCGGTTTGGTTCAGTCGTCGCCCGCGCCGGTGCGGTTGTTAGACCCATCGGGAGGGGTATCCATCCCCATCCAGACGACGACAATAGCCCAGACAAAAAGCGACACGTAAGGAAACACGCCAATAAAAAGCTCCCGCATTGGGTCACCCTCTTCCGTAGCGTTGAGATGCTCGTAATTGGAGCCTTTGACTCGCGTGGGTCCTCAAGGCTCGGCAGTCGCAAGTGTGTATACGATTGCATGCCATACATGGTTGTTCAGGCGCGTGTTTTCAACTCTATCGGGGGAAAGTGGCCTCAATGCTGATCCTGACCTGTCCATATTGTGGTGTTCTCTGTGACGAGACGGAGCTGACACCCGGGGGTGAGGCGCACCTTAAACGCTTTGGCCCCGGATCGAGCGATGAAGAGTTCGAGATTTACCTGTTCCACCGCGAAAACCCGAAAGGCGTGCATTTTGAGCGCTGGCACCACACCTACGGATGTGGAAAGTGGTTTCATGTCGCGCGGGATACGGTGACGCTGGAAGTCTTTGGCACCTACTCCGCTCAGGTTTTTGAACCGCCAAAACTCATCAAGGAGGCGATCAGCTTGAAACGCCCGGACTGGACGTGGAGGGTTTCGGCATGAGCCGTCGCCTCGATACGGGCGGTCGATTGATCGATCGCAACCGACCTTTGAACTTCACGTTCAATGGTAAGCCCATGGGCGGACTTGCGGGGGATACGGTTGCTTCGGCGCTCCTCGGTGCGGGGCAAACCCTGATGGGCCGGTCCTTCAAATACCATCGGCCACGCGGCGTCGTCACCAGCGGACCAGAAGAGCCCAACGCGCTTTTGGGTATCGGCGCGAAAGGCAGTTTCGAGCCGAACGCACGCGCCACCACCACGGAGCTTTTCGATGGGTTGGAGGCGCAAAGCCAAAACCACTGGCCGTCGCTCGAATTTGATGTCGGCGCGATAAACACGAAACTGGCGCGGTTCTTCCCGGCGGGCTTCTACTACAAGACTTTTCTTTGGCCCCGGAACTTTTGGAAGCATGTCTACGAACCGGTGATCCGACAGTCTGCGGGCCTTGGCAAACCGCCAAAGGCGCGCGACGTTGACCATTACGAGCATTTTTACGCCCATGTTGATGTTCTGGTCGTTGGTGGTGGCATTGCGGGTCTTACGGCGGCAAAAGCGGCTGCTATGGCCGGAGCCGAAGTGCTGTTATGCGAGCAAACGGCCCATTGGGGCGGCCGCGCGCCGGTCGATGGTGTTGAGATCGATGGCGTGCCTGCCCAGACCTGGGTCGAGGAGATGGTCACGGAGCTAGCGGCGATGCCTAAAGTGCATTTGCGACCGCGAACGACGGGTTCAGGAGTCTATGACCACGGCTACGCGCTGCTCGATTAACGACTAACCGACCACGCGCCTGATCCATCCCGCCCTCGTCATCGGCTATGGAAGGTGCGGGCCAAGCAAATCGTCACGGCCACCGGTGCGATTGAGCGCCCGCTGAGCTTTGCCGGAAACGACATTCCCGGCGTCATGCTGGCGAGCGCCTTCAGGGACTACGTGGTGAATTACGGCATTGCGCCGGGCGAGCGTACGGTCGTCGTCACCAACAATGATGACGGGTATCGCACGGCGCTGACGTTGCATCACGCTGGATTGAAGGTTCCAGCTATCCTTGATGCGCGGCCGGAAGCCGTTGGCCCGCTCGCGGTCAAGGCGCGGGAGCTTGGCTTGCGTATCTTGCCCGGCAAGGCGATTGCGGGCGTAGATGGCGGGAAGGCCGTGGGCCGCATTTATGTTTGCGATCAGAATGGGACGGGAGAGGTGCTGGAAGAAATCGATTGCGATTGTGTCGCGATGTCCGGCGGTTGGTCCCCTGTGGTTCATCTTTGGTCCCATTGTGGCGGGAAGCTGCGCTGGGTGGAGGAGGAGGCCCATTTCGCCCCGGACCCCGAGCGCGCGCCGACCGGTGCCGATGGTGCTCCTTTCGTATCGACGGCGGGAATGGCCAGCGGTGCCATGCACACCAATGACGTTCTGGCGGATGCTCATGAGGCTGGGCTAGCCGCCGCAGGTGGTAAGGAAACAGCATCGGCAGCAAAGCTTCCCACATCCGCGTCTGAGACGGCGCAACCCATGGCGCCAATCTGGAAAATGCCGGCTGAGGCGCCCTATAAACTCAAATGCAAGGCCTGGCTGGATTATCAAAACGACGTAAAAGTCACCGATGTGGAACTCGCGGCGCAGGAAGGGTTCGAAAGCGTTGAACACGCCAAGCGCTACACGACACTCGGGATGGCGACGGATCAAGGGAAGCTAAGCAATATCAATGGGCTGGCGATCCTCTCCGGGGAGCTGGGGACAGAAATTCCGAATGTGGGTACGACCACCTTTCGTCCGCCTTACACACCGCTCGTCATGGGGGTGATCGCGGGCGAGGCGCGGGGTGAGTTGTTCCAGCCGGTGCGGCAAACTCCGATCCATGACTGGCACGCCGCCAATGGCGCAGATTGGGAGCCGGTTGGTCACTGGCGACGCCCTTACGTATTTCCGAAGCTTGGCGAGAGCGTCGGTGACGCGGTGAACCGTGAGGTGCTGGCGGTGCGCAACGCCGTGGGTTTGCTCGACGCGTCGACCCTTGGCAAAATCATCGTCAAGGGGCCGGACGCGGGCAAGTTTCTGGACAAGCTCTACACCAACATGATGTCTACGCTGAAGCCCGGCAAATGTCGTTATGGCTTGATGTGTGGTGAGAACGGGTTCCTGTCCGATGATGGCGTTGTGGCGCGGATCGATGAGGACACGTGGTTATGTCACACAACCACCGGCGGGGCGGAGCGCATCCACGCCCATATGGAGGAGTGGCTTCAGACCGAATGGTGGGACTGGAAAGTCTATGTGGCCAATGTGACGGAGCATTTCGCGCAATTCGCCGTTGCGGGGCCGAAGGCGCGCGACGTGTTGGAGGCCCTTGGACCCGACTTCGATATCTCGAAGGATAACATGCCCTTCATGGCCTGGGCCGAGGGTGCGTTGGGCAATATGCCGGTTCGGGTGTTTCGCATCTCGTTCTCGGGCGAGTTGTCTTACGAGATTGCCGTGCCTGCGTCGCAGGGTCTGGCGCTTTGGGAAAAACTGCTGGAGGCCGGAAAGCCCCACGGCATTACACCCTATGGCACTGAGGCGCTCCACGTCCTGCGTGCCGAAAAGGGCTTTATCATGATTGGCGACGAAACCGATGGGACTGTGATCCCGCAGGACCTCGGTCTGGATTGGGCGATATCGAAGAAGAAGGAGGATTTCCTTGGCAAACGCGCGCAACAGCGTGACCACATGGTCGACCCGTTGCGCTGGACACTGGTCGGCTTGGAGACAATCGACGGGTCAGTCTTGCCGGATGGCGCTTACGCGATCGAAGAGGGTCAAAACGCCAATGGACAGCGGAAGATGCAGGGGCGTGTAACCTCGACCTACTATTCGCCGACCCTGAAGCGCGGCATCGCCATGGGGCTCGTGGAACGCGGTCCTGCGCGTATGGGTGAAGTCCTGGACTTCCCAACGGTTGAGGGGGACGTAATAAAGGCGCGGATCGTCGACCAAGTATTCTACGACAAAGAGGGAGAAAGACAGAATGTCTGATCCTGTCAGCGCGCTTGGCGGCGCCAGCTTCGACGGCATCGTCAAGGTGACCGAGGCGCCCCCCCGTGGAATGATCACGGTCCGCAGTGATTTGGCTTCCGCGACATTTGAGGAGGCGATTGTCACCGCCACAGGCCTCACGATGCCACCAAAGACCGGCGCGGTTCTGAAGAGCGAGCGCGGTGTATGCTGGATGTCGCCGGATGAATTGTTGGTTCTGCTGCCCCACGACGACGCGCCGGGTGCTGTTGCGGCAATGAGTGCGGCGCTGCAGGGGGAGCATGCGTTGGTTGTCGACGTATCGGATGCACGGTCCTGTTTTGTTTTGGAAGGCGAGGGACGGCTCATTCGCGAAACGCTCGCAAAGCTCTCTCCTGCGGACATGCGCGTCGACGCGACGCCCGTCGGGTGCTTGCGTCGAACCCGGCTTTCACAGGTGCCTGCGGCCTTCATCATTGCGGCGGATTCGCGGATCGAGGTTATTTGCTTCAGGTCCGTTGCCGCCTACGTATTCGGTCTTTTGAAACAAGCGACAATGCCCGGTAGCAAAGTTGATTATTTCCCTTAAGGTAACGCGCCTTGGAGTGTTTGTGCCTCGCGGGCCACAAGTAACTTTTCGCGTTTGGGTTGCGTAACTTACCCAGAGCTTTTCTGGTGATTTTCGGGTAAACATGCGGCGAGACGTGTTTTTGGGACAGGTAAAATGTCATTTTTGAAGAAGACCCTTTCGACTGCATTAATCACACTTCTGCCATGTGCGGCTCTGGCGAAACCTGTAACGATGCAATGCGTTGTGGATAACTCGAAATCCAAAGGATGGATCGCGGAACAGATTTTCGTCGAGTATGACACCGCCACCAAAGCCGCTCGGGTCGTCGACGGTATTGTGTTACACTACAATAAACGCAAGCCTGCCGCAGCACAGGTCTCTGAAAACACAGACAAAAAGATGGTCGTCAAGTGGGACGTATTCACTAAGGTAGGCCGCCAAACCGCCAAGATGGGGTATCGGGTCGCCCTGTTGAAACCGTCAAACAAAGTGCTTGTTACGGCCAAGCCCCATGGTTTCGCCGATAACTTGACGGCGCGGGGCCGGTGTCAGACCATCAATCAAAAGCTGCCAATGGGTTAGTGCGGCGGGTGAAAAAGCTCACACGTATCTAAAGAGCCGCAACGGTTCCCAACCGTCAGGTCTTTAGCTACCAAGATCAGGCTTTGTTCACATTGGCAAAATAGTCGTTCCAGCTCTGATGCGCGCGCCCGGCGGCCGCTTCAAAATCACTCGGCTTGTCGAAGACGCCACTGCGGATACCCTCATAGATGCCTGCGATGATCGTCCCCATCATATCGCCCAGTTCCGCCTTGCGATCTGCGCGATAGTCTTCAATGGACATCGGGCGGTAGGTCAGGTCGGTTCCATAGGCGGCATTCAAGTGTGTTGCAAGTTCAGCTTGACTCATGAGCGACCCGTGCAGGTTGTAGGTGCGCCCGTTATGCGATGGTTCTAGCATCAGGTTGGCATAGGCCGCGGCCAGCTCGCTCCGAGACGTGTAGCCGCACAGACCGTCGCCTGCCGAATTCGCGATCTCGCCAGTCTCAGCGTAAGTGTCGATATATTCGATATCGGGTTCGATATAGATGCCGTTTCGACCGACGGTCCAATCGAAGCCTGCGGCGGCGATATCGGCTTCGGTTTGTCGGTTGCTTTGTATGACAGGCGAGAAGGCGGTGCCTTCCTCGGTCCCCTGCACACTGGTGTAAACAGCCGGCGCACACCGGCTTCTTTTGCGGCGTTGAGCGCGCTCCGGTGTTGGTTTGTGCGTACATCCGGCGGCGTGTTCAGGGATACCATCAGGAGTGTCTCAACCCCGCGCAAAGCAAAGGTCATTCCAGCTGTGTCGGTATAGTCGCCATGTCTCACCTCAAGCCCGTCGATCTGGACTTTCTCAGGTGACCGGGCGAGACCAATCAGGGGTGCGTCCGGCCGTTGCTTTAGAACGCGTTTCGCGATGGCTGCTCCGAGTTGGCCGGAGACGGCAGTGACGGCGAGTGTCATCGGCTCTATCCTTATTTTCGTTGGATCGTTTGGTTGCTTCACTGTGCTTGGCATAAAGCCTACGCGTTGCGCGCGACCCTGAGAATGGAGGGTTTGCTGAAGGCTCAGTTCGCTCGGGCCGAATAATTGGCGCCTTCGGTTGCGCAAGCCACCCATTACTCATTCATCGCTGTTTAGCGAAATCCGCTTTGCTGCTTATAACCTTGAAGCCGGGTATGTGGGGCATGAAGTGGAAATCACGGCTTCCGACTTGACGCCCCTGCGGTTCACGCTCAGTTAGGACGTGAGATTTTCACCCGAACCACGAGGGGTTTCCCATGGCTTTTGAACTTCCTGATCTTCCTTACGCCCATGACGCGCTCGCCGCGAAGGGGATGAGTGCCGAGACGCTCGAATTCCACCATGACCTGCACCACAAGGCCTATGTCGATAACGGCAATAAGTTGATTGCGGGCACAGAGTGGGACGGCAAGTCCATGGAAGATATCATCACCGGCACCTATAACGCCGAAGCGGTGGCTCAAAATGGCATCTTCAACAACATCAGCCAGCTTTGGAACCACAACCAGTTTTGGGAAATGATGGGCCCCGGCGATTATGGCATGCCAGGGGAACTGGAAAGCGCGATCAATGAGAGCTTTGGCTCGGTCGACGAATTCAAGTCGCAATTTTCTGCCGCAGGTGCTGGCCAGTTTGGTTCGGGCTGGGCTTGGCTGGTGAAAAACGCGGATGGCTCGCTTGCTGTCACCAAGACGGAGAACGGTGTGAACCCTCTCTGCTTCGGCCAGACGGCACTTCTTGGTTGTGACGTTTGGGAACACTCGTACTACATCGATTTCCGCAACAAACGTCCCGCCTATCTGACGAACTTCCTCGACAATCTGGTCAATTGGGAAAATGTCGCCAGCCGGATGTGATCCTTGACGCGACGCGATTTTTTGAAGGGCCTGCTGGGACTGATCCCGGCGGGCCTTTTTGCTGCGGCTTACGCAAGGTTCGTCGAGCCCGCGTTGCGTTTGCGCATGAAGCGTTGGCTGCTCCTTTTTATCGATGCGCCTCGGCATGGTGCCGGAGACTACGGTAGTCGGGTTTGACTAGGGCGCTCGTTCGACTGATGCGCACGCGCCTCGGGCAATTGGTTCTCTCGCCAAACCTCCGTTTTCGGGTGCAGCGCTGGACTGTTCAAACACCGAAATGGCATGGACGCGACGCTTTGCGGCTTGGCATTCTTTCGGACATACATTGGGGCTTTGCCGGGGTAGACCACGGGTTCATGGCGCGCGTAAGGGCACGGCTCATGGCACTGGAGCCCGATATCATCCTGTTTTTGGGCGACCTTTCGGGGGGCTCAAGTGACCGAGCGCGGCAGGCCAATGTTCCGCCGGGTGCGGAGAGTTTGCGGGGCCTGACCGCGCCGATGGGGTGTTTCGGCATCCTTGGCAATCATGATTGGCACGATGATCCGGAAGCCCATGATCGCCGGTCTGGACCGGTTTCCGCCGCTCTGCACCTGCAAGAGGCGGGGTTTCACGTTTTGCAGAACGATGTCGTCCATATGGGCGATGCGGAGGTCTGGCTGGCCGGTCTCGATTCGCAGCAAGCGTTCAAAGGACGGGACGGGGAGCCGAAGCGCACGGGAAACGATGATTTGACGGCCACGTTGAAAAAGGTATCGGGCGATGATCCCGTCGTTCTCATGGCCCATGAGCCGGATGTCTTTCCAAAGCTGCAGGACTCGCGCGTGGTACTAACCTTGTCGGGTCACATGCACGGGGGACAGATACGCCCCTTTGGCCGTGCGCTCTACGCCCCGTCAGAATATGGCACTTGCTACGATTACGGTATATTCGAAAATGAAGGGCGCCATCTGATTGTGTCGGGTGGTCTCGGATGTACGCGCTTGCCGCTGCGTATCGGCATCGTCCCGGAAATCACGCTGGTTGAGCTGAGAGCGCCGTGACCAGTTCATCGACATTGTCGACGGCCGTCATGTAGGCAGAAAGCGACGCGTCCGCGAAACCCTCAGCAATCACGTGGTCAATCGTCTGAATGAGAGTTGTCCAGTAGCCATCTGTATTTAAAATATAAATTGGTTTTTCGTGTAGCCCAAGTTGTCGCCATGTCAGCACTTCGAAAAACTCATCAAGCGAGCCTGCCCCGCCTGGGAGGACGGCCACGGCATCCGCGTTCATGAACATGACCTTTTTGCGCTCGTGCATGGTCTCCGTCACAATGCGCTGCGTGCTGCGGTTTTCGGGTGCTTCCCGCGACAAAAGATGCGTCGGAATGACGCCAAGGGTTTCGGCGCCTCCGGCAATGGCCGCGTCCGCGACGGCCCCCATAAGGCCCACGTCTCCAGCGCCGTAGACCAGCCGCCATCCATGCATCGCAATAGCTGAGCCAAGCGCCCGGGCGTCTTTTTCATAGGCTGGGTTCTTGCCGAGGCGCGAGCCGCAATAGACGCAAAGGGACAGAGCCTTCGCCATTTAAGATACTCCACGGATTGGTGTTTTGACCCCTGTTAGCGAGGTTGGTATGCTCCAGCAAGCCGCGTGAGAGGGATAAGTACGCGGCAGACAAAAAGAAATGGTCTTACTTCTGGGGAGAGATCGCGCGTGACGCCAAACAAACGGGGACTTCTGACGGTTGCAGTCGTTGCACTGATAGCCTTTTTGCTGTGGTTTTTTAACCAAGGCAACGGGTCGAGTGACCTGGCCGACGTCCTGCCATCCAGCGATCAAACCGATACCGCAACTCTACCGGCGACGGACAGCACGACGGCGGAAGGTGATGTCCAGGTATCCGCGACTGCGCCCGGGGATGACGCCTCTGACGTGTTGGATATCGAGAAACCCGATGTGGGCAAAGAACCGATATTTGATGTTATCCGCGTCGAACCCGGCGGGAAGGCACTTTTTGCGGGGCGCGCCACACCGAATTCAAAGATTGCCATTGTGCTCAACGGCGAGGAAATGGCCAATTCGAGCACCGACGCCGCCGGCACGTTCTTTATGTTTGCCGAGCTTGGCCCATCTGGCGGGCCGCGATCCCTCTCCATTGTTGAGACGCTGCAGGACGGGTCAGTCCGCCCCGCGTCTGCCTCTGTCATATTGGGGCCAGTCCCGGAAGAGCCGGTGGAGGTGGCTGCACCGAGTGAAACCGCCGAACCTGAAATGCCGGTCCAGACAGGTAACGAAACGTCGGAGACAGCAGCGGTAGAGCAGGTTTCGCCCCCTGCCGAACCGAATGAGACCGAAACCGCGGCTTTGGACACGGGTTCTGTGGACGTTCCAAACGTGGAAATTGAAACATCGACGGAAGTTGGGGAAGCCGACATCGAAGCGGCGCCCGTTCTTGCCGATGGTGAACAAGTCACGCCGGTGCCGCAACCAAGTGCGGTACAGCCCGAAGCGCCAACCGTTTTGCTTGCGGATGATGACGGTGTTCGCGTGGTTCAGTCTTCGGGCGATCAGCCTGAGGCAATGAGCAACGTATCAATCGATGCCATTACTTATGATCCCGAAGGTGAGGTCGCCCTTTCCGGGCGCGCCGTAGGATCATCGCAGGTGCAAGTTTATCTGAATAACGAACCTTTGGTGGCGACCGGTATTGAGGAGGGCGGCCAGTGGCGCGTTAACCTGCCGGATGTCGATACCGGCACTTACACGCTGCGCGTAGATGAGATTGATACGGCGGGAACTGTCATCTCACGCGCCGAGACACCATTTCGTCGGGAGGCTGTGACGTCGATCCAAGCGCTGAAGGAAGAGCAAAACGAGACAACAGCCGAGGTTGCTCCTGTGTCCCTGATTACCGTGCAGCCAGGCAACACGCTCTGGGGCATCGCGTCGGAACGCTACGGCGACGGGCTCCTCTTCGTGCGGGTGTTTGACGCCAATAACGACCGTATCCGTGACCCTGACCTGATCTATCCTGGTCAAATTTTCACCGTGCCGGATTGATGTTCTTCGAGGGGTCATGTTTCAGACTGATTTGTTTACGCTGGGCGCAGGTGTAGCGGCTGCCCATCGGAGCAAGTAAAGCCCGTGTACTGTCGTTCGCGCCCAAGTTCTTCCCATTGAAGACTGAACCTCATATTCATCGCGACGTCGTCTGGTCAATTCCCCGTTAAGCACCTACTTAGCCCGGAATGACGGACAGCTATTCCCCTGATGATGAACGCCGCAGCGGCTGGCGCACCGTTCGCAAAGTCGCGCCGTATCTCTGGCCGGATGATCCGCCTTGGGTGAAGCGTCGCGTTGTGTTGGCGATGGGGGCTTTGCTTTTCGCCAAAGTGATCGCAGTCGCAACACCGTTTTTCTACAAGGCCGCCGTCGATATGCTGTCTGGCGAGTTGGAGGACCCTTCCTGGATGCTGGCAATGGGCGCAATCGGCGTCACCATTGCCTATGGGATGGCGCGGCTTTTTTCGGTCGCGATGCAGCAGTTGCGCGACGTGCTTTTTGCGGCAGTCGGTCAACGCGCCTTGCAACTCCTGGCTCTTGAGACCTTCCAGCACATACATGCGCTTTCTCTCCGCTATCACATCACCCGGAAGACGGGAGGATTAAGCCGGATCATCGAGCGGGGAGTGAAAGGCGTAGAGTTCCTGCTGCGTTTCCTGCTCTTCTCCATTGGTCCGCTTTTCATAGAACTCTTGATGATCGGGGTCGTGCTCGTTGTCGTTTTCGACATTTGGTACCTCGTCGTCGTTGTGGTCACGATCGCGTTCTACGTCTGGTTCACCTTTGCCGTGACCGAATGGCGGGTGAGAATCCGGAAGGAAATGAACGACCAGGACACAGACGCAAATCAGAAGGCGATAGACAGCCTCTTGAACTTCGAAACCGTCAAATACTTTGGCGCAGAGGAGCGTGAAGCATCACGCTACGACAGTTCGATGGAGCGGTACGTGGCGGCGGCGCTGAAGACGTCATACTCGCTGGCATTCCTTAACTTTGGGCAGTCGCTTCTGATTACATCGGGTCTGGTGGTGGTGATGGTAATGGCGGCGATAGGCGTCCAGAACGGCACCCTCACCGTCGGTGATTTCGTGATGGTGAACGCGTATATGATCCAAATCACCATACCTCTGAATTTTCTTGGCTTTGTGTACCGCGAGATCCGGCAGGCTTTGGTGGATATGGGACAGATGTTTGATCTGCTTGAGCAGCCTGCGGATGTGACCGATAAACCGGGGGCGCCAACGCTCAAGGTTCTGGGCGGCGCGGTTGCTTTGCGGAATGTGCGGTTCGGCTATGATCCTGAGCGTCCCATCCTGAAGGACGTGTCAATATCTGTGCCAGCGGGCCAAACAGTTGCGATTGTGGGGCCTTCGGGATCAGGAAAGTCGACCATTGGCCGGCTCTTGTTCCGTTTTTATGATGTTGTGGAGGGGTCTCTCACCATTGACGGGCAGGACGTTCGGGACGTGACACAGAGTAGCCTGCACGATGCGATCGGTGTGGTGCCGCAAGACACAGTGCTTTTTAACGACACGATCTTTTACAACATTGCCTATGGGCGCGAAGGGGCGACCCGCGATGATGTCATTGGGGCTGCCAAGGCGGCCAAGATACATAACTTTATTGAAGCTCTGCCCGATGGGTACGACACGGCGGTTGGTGAGCGCGGGATGAAGCTTTCAGGGGGCGAAAAGCAGCGCGTCGGCATTGCGCGGACGCTGCTAAAGAACCCGCCAATCCTCCTGTTGGATGAAGCTACCAGCGCCCTCGATACCGAAACAGAGGCAGCCATTCAGACCGAGTTGCAGGCAATGGGAGAAGGTCGGACAGTGATTACCATCGCACATCGACTTTCAACCGTTGCCCACGCCGACCGCATTGTGGTCCTGGAAGATGGCGAGATCGTTGAGGAGGGGCGTCACGACGATCTTTTGGCGCGAAACGGGCGCTATGCGTCTATGTGGCGGGGCCAGGCGGCTGAAGAAGAAGTCGCGTAAAATTCTTGGTTTAACGGCTGTTTAGCGCTTTGGGAGTACGGCACGCAGGAGGTTTACTCTTGGGGTGTCATGCGTACTTGGCGACGATCGATCCTGTTGTTTACAAGCGCATTGCTTGCTCTATCGGGCTGTGCGCGGGACAATGATGCGGAGCTCAGAGCTCATTTGAACCGCTGGTTTGAAGTGGATAATACGCGGTATTTCAAATCCAAGGCGCGCTGCACCGTCGCCATATTCGGCTTGGACAGTGCAACGCCTCGGGATAGTTTCCCGGTGCAAAAAAACCCGCAGATTGCGAAGGCTCAATTCCGCGAAAGCAGTAAGGCTGCGATTCAGATGGAAGAATTGAGCCCCCATGACATTGCCGATGCGCTTTTGCTCGATGGCGATGGAATATTCGGCAAACAGGTGCTCGCCGCCGCGGCTCTGGCCGGCCCTTGTTTTTCGGAGACTGAGGCAGAGCCGGCACTCTACCGCGTCATGATGAGACCCGGCGCAATCCTCGCCTATGACAGGGACACGGAAGGGATGATTTTGCTCGATCCGATTGCGATGTCAGTGTTCTACGTCGCCGGTGATGTTTGGTAGGCAATGCTGTGCACGCCAGCTTCATGGAAAGACCGGGTTTGGCGATTTTGAGTTACTCAGGTCTTAGGCGCAACTTTTCCCTAGAGGGCACCGTGCACCGCTTGACAGACGACGGTTAATCGAAGCGGTTTCCACAAAAGGTCTGCGACGGACGCAAAGACGCAGGGGCAAGGCTCCCTGCCAGGAACCGATATACATCCCACTCCCGGCATCTAAAAGGGCCTTCCGCCTGTCCAACGGCCTACAAAATGCCGAAACGATGTTGCTCGTCGACCAACCGCAAAAGGTGGCAGCGCTATTCGGCCGCGCGAAGCTCGGGTTGCGGCTTCACAGGCGCCGTCACGTCCGTATCGACGTCCCAGACAAAATCCTGTGCCTTGATCTTCTTTGTGGCCCGTTCCAGAGCCCAGTCGCGGGCGTTGCGGCTGCGAGCGCCGCGCGTACGGGCAGCGACCCAGTTCAACGCATTCGCAGCAATCACCCAGAACCAGACACGCAAGGCCAGCATGGATGGGGTGAATACCAGCGTAAGGACCGTCGCAATACCAAGCCCAAACACCACAGCCGTGGCAAGCTGCTTCCACCACAATGCGGTGGGGCTATCGACAGAATAGCCGCCCGCGAAGAAGTCGAGGGACAGACCAAACATCATCGGGGCAAGGCCAGCCATCGTAGTGATGGTTGTCAAAAGAACAGGTCGAATACGCGCTTCGGCGGTGCGAATAATCGCCTCGATCCGTGGCATATATCGCGAGTATTCCTGATAGGTGTCGATAAGCACGATATTGTTGTTCACCACGATACCTGCGAGCGCCACGATACCGGTGCCGGTCATGATGATGGAGAAAGGCTGTTCCATCACCAGCATTCCGATGAGAACGCCAGTGGTTGAAAGGATCACCGCGAGAAGGACGAGAACGGCGTTATAAACGCTGTTGAACTGTGCCAGCAGGATGATGAACATCAGTCCGAGGGCCGCGGAGAAGCCAACTTGCAGGAAGGCGGCGCTTTCGGCCTGATCCTCAGCATCGCCGGTCCATTCCCAGTCGACGCCGGGAAATGGATTTTCGGTTTCGATCCACTGGGTCAGTGCTTCAATGCGCTCGTTCGGGTTCACAGGGACAGCACGCAGGTTGGCAGTAGCGGTGTTGTCCAAGATCGCTTTGGCGCTCGAGGAAACAGAATAAAGTGTTTCACCCAACAAGAATGGATGCTGGTCCCCGGTTTTCTCAACAAACCCGTAGGCCACAATGTCGCCCGCTTCGTCGTCGGTAACAAAAGAGACCATGCCACTCGCGACGTCCGCCTTAACATCGAAGAAACGCGTTTGATCGATGCGGTTGATCTGTGCCAACTGCGCAACCGGTTGGCGCGAGATGAAGTTCGAAAGCGGGATAAGTCCTTCGGTCGTGCGGAGCTTGAGGCTGTCAAGCGTGGCGAGGACGCGGTCTTCTTCCGGCAATCGGACCCTGATCTCAATCTCCTCGTCTGAGCTATCGACGCGCATCGTGTCGAGCAGTATCCCCCGCGTCACGAGTTGCACCATGCCGCCCACCGTCGCCACATCTGCCCCGTAACGGCCCGCCTTCGCCACATCCACGTCGATCTGCCAGTCGATGCCCGGTAAGGGCAGGTTGTCTTCCTGAGCGATCAGGCCGGGCGTACGGTCAAACTGCGCACGCGCTGTCGCGGTCGCTTCCAGCAGTGTGTCCCAATCGTCGGTTTTTAGGCGCAGATGCACCGGTTTTGCCGACGCGGGACCTTGGGCGAGGTTCAAGATCTCCGTTCTAATACCGGGGATTGTATCGAGCCTGGTTTGTAGGGCCTCAAGGACATAATCGCCATCGAGTTGTTCGAGAGGCAGGTCATTTGCTAGCGCGAAGGCAGCACGGTCTTCCCAGGGAATAAGTTCGATTTGAACCTGGCCGATGCTGTCAGATGGTCCTGGCGCGCCGCCCGTATTGGCATTAAGGCCACCGGCGCCTGCAAAGGCAAAGGCGCTGTCCACACCCGGCACTTCGAGTGTTATTTCTTCAACTCTGCGAACAAGATCGTCTTTTTCAACTAGGCCCATATTGCCACGGGCGCGCACATAGATGATCGCTTGCTCCGGTTCACTTTCCACGAAGAACTCGACGCCATTATTGTTTTCGCCGAAGTAGCTGAAAGTGGACATCACAAAGAAGATGACGCCCGCAATCGTGACAATGGGCATGATCGGATTGCCAGCGATAAAGGCGATGAAGTAACCGAAAGGCGTGCGGCGCCCTTCAACCTGCACTGTTGAAGAACGGCGCTCAAAAGTCGCTGCCCCGAGAACGATGGATGAAATAGTTGCGGCCAGCACAAAGCCAATGGGGCCAAGGAACATCGGCAATGCCGTTTCGCCACCGGTGAAATAGGTTGGGTTCAGCGTCTGCATCGCAAAGATGAACATGAAGTAGATCGCAACGGGCACGAGCGCGAGGCGAATGTACCAGGGCATCATCTGCTTAAGCGCTTGGCTCGCATGCTCCAATTTGCGCGATGTCCGGCCAGCGACACCGCCGACCACCGGCAGGTAGACCAGTGCGACCACAAGCGAAGCCGAAAGGACGAATATGAGCGTCACCGGCAGCATGCCCATGAATTCGCCCGGCACGCCCGGCCAAAACAGCATCGGCAAAAACGCACAAAGCGTGGTCGCTGTGGAAGAAACGACCGGCCAAAACATGCGCTTCGCGGCTTCGACATAGGCATGCATCGGGCCGGAGCCTTCGCGAATGCGCTTGTCTGCGTACTCAACGACCACGATGGCGCCATCGACCAACATGCCGACAGCGAGGATCAAGCCGAACATAACAATATTCGAGATCGGCACGCCCATGACGTTAAGAAAGGCGAAACAAAGCAGGAAAGAGGTGGGGATCGCAAAGCCGACCAACAACGCTGACCGTGACCCAAGGGCCGCGAGAACCACGATCATCACCAGGGCCACAGCGGTGAGGACAGAGCTTTCGAGCTGGCTGACCATTGATTTAACCTGACGGGACATGTCATTCGACGTGCCCACCTCGATTGCGTCCTGCAATTCCGGTGACCATGTGGACTTTTCCGCTTCTACTTCGGCTTCGATAAGCGCGACCGTGTCCATGATGTTGAAGCCTTTGCGCTTCACAACCTGCAACGCGACGGTGTTATCGCCGTTAAACCGGGCCGTCCCTGCGCGATCTTCGAAGGTCTGACGGATGTCCGCGATATCGCCAAGGGTTATGATGCGGTCGCCGTCGGTCTTGATGGGCAGGTTATAAATGTCCTGCTGTTCATCGAAAGAAGACGGGATCTTCACCGCAAATGCGCCGGTATCCGATTCCACTTCGCCCGCCGCGATAAGCTGGTTGTTATTCACAACCACATTGATCAGGTCGCCCGCAGTGACATTGTAGCTTTCGAGGCGCAGCGGATCGATCACCACCTCGACCATCTCATCCCGGTGCCCGGCAAGGGCGGCTTCAAGAACCGCGTCGAGACCCTCTAGACGATCCTGCAACTCTTTGGCGACGCGCAACAACGTTCTTTCAGGCAGCGCGCCAGTCAGGTTGACGATGATGATCGGAAATTCGGAGAAGTTGAATTCGTCTATCGTGTATTGCTCGGCACCGCTCGGAAACTGAGCCTCCGCCTTGTTCATCGCGGCCCGGACGTCAGCGAGAGTCTGGGATTTATCCCACCCAAATTCGAACTCCAGCACGACAATGGCATAGCCTTCAGCTGCGGTGCCCTGCATGGTGTCGAGCCCGTCTAGATCGGCCAGCTCTGTTTCCATCGGCTGAACAAGGAGCTTCTCCGAATCCTCTGCACTGATGCCGGGGAAGGGGACCGAAACGAAGACGGCTGGTATTTCAATATCCGGCTCGCCTTCTTTGGGGAGGCCGATGTAAGACATGACCCCAGCCAAAATCGACAGGACGATGAAGGCGATAACCATCCGCGCGCGCGACGCGGCCCAATCGACAATACCGGTCATTGCGTGACCTCCCTAAACGTCGCCTCGACGGGCACACCATTGGTGACGAACTCTTGGCCAACCACAATGACGTCAGCCTCAGGCGCAAGCCCGGTGATCCACACACCGTCTAGGGTATCCCGGATCACCGCAACAGGGGTAAAACCGGCGCGACCGTCATCGATAACGCGCACCCCAAGGCTGCCAGTATCGTCCAAAGTCAGTGCGGATTGCGGCAGCAGATGGGCCATTTCTCCATCCGCTTGGATGGCGATTTCAACAGTTTGGCCGTCGCGAATGGAAAGATCGGCGTTCTCAACCTCCACGTCCACCCGGAATGTTCGGGTCGTGGGATCAGCCGAGCGGCTAATAAATGTGACTTCCCCCACGACCTCACGCCCCGAAGAGAGACGTGCCCCTGCGGTCGCGCCGATTTTAACACGATCAACAGAGATTTCGGGAACAAAGCCGACGAGCTTTATCGTGTCTAGCTGTATAATTGTACCACAGAGGGACCCCGGCTGTAGCAGCGAGCCTAGTTCTGCCGTGTCCGTTTCGAGGAGCCCTGGGAAGGGGGCATGCATCTCAAGCTTTTCGAGTTCGTTTTCGGCGGATGCCACCGAAGCGGCGGCAGATTTGACGCCCGCCTCCGCACTGGTAACGCCGGACTTTGCGCCCTCTACGCCAGCACGAGCAGCCTCAACAGCTGCCGTTGTAGACGCAACACGGGTCTCGGAAGCAAATCCACCTTCGGAAAGCCGCGAGGCGGCGCGGTCGTTTATCTCAGCTTCCGCCAGCCGCGCTTCGGCTTCAGCCAGTCGCGCTTTAGCCTCGGGGAGTCGCGCTTCGGCCTCTTCTAGCCGCGCTTTCGCATCGTCAAGGGCAATCTTCCGCGTGCCGGGGTCAAGCGAGCACATGAGTTCACCCTCTTCAATGACCTCGCCGCGTCGAAGGGGTGCGCTGATAACGCGACCGGTCGTTTCAGCCCGAATTTCTACTTGTCGGATCGCTTCAGTACGCCCGCGCAGGACAACGGCACCGTCAACGGTGCGCGCAGCGCTTTTGAAGGCGACCACGGAGACTTTGGATGCGTCCGGTTCGCTCGGTGTGATCTCTGTCTCGCCTTCAACGGGTTCTGCCGTGATAACAGCTTCCTCCTCAGGGACACCGGCGAATTCCAGCAGATTGTCGCGCTGGAAGACGATAAAAAACAGCACGAGAACCACCGCAAGGGCCGTGATGATCGAAAGCAACCGCATTTCTGTATCCTTGTGTTGCCCAATGAATTCCGGGCTGGTTCAACGCCTTACGTTACCGTGTACGCTAAACTGTTCGGTTTAGATTACATCTTGGCCACTATTTCTGCAAGATTTCCACAGCTGAAATAATATGCGATCTTTGCATTCCCCATATGCGCGCGTTAATAGGTCGCCGGAAGGTAGTTGATTAGAAGGAATAGGGCGTGGCGAACGAAGACAGCTTTATCAGCGAGGTCAGCGAAGAGGTCCGTCGTGACCGTTTGTTTGCCTTGATGCGCCGATATGGCTGGATCGCAATTCTTGCCATCGTGGTAATCGTCGGCGGTGCGTCCTGGAACGAATGGCGAAAATCCAGCGCGCAAGCCGCCGCAGAGGAAAAGGGTGACGCCATCCTGCGTGCCCTCCAGTCAGAAACAGATGCCTCCCGAGCCGCCGCCCTTCGCAACGTTGTGCCATCGGATGCGCCCAATGGCGCCGCGTTGCTTTCGTTACTGCAAGCCTCCGCTTCGCTCGACGCGGAGGAGCTTGACGCCGCGACCGAGGCGCTTGACCAGATTGTAAACGACCCATCTGTGCCGCAAGTCTACCGTGATGTCGCTCTTTTAAAGCGTGTTCTGAGCTTTTCTGAGACGTTGACACCTAACGAACGCATTGAGCGTCTTGGTCCACTTCTGACACCCGGTAATCCGTTCAGGTTGCTGGCGGTGGAACAGAGGGCCTTCGCGGAGGTGGAGGCGGGCGATACGGAGGCCGCATTGTCTTCGCTTAACGGCATTCTTGCCGATGCCGAAGCGTCTGAAGACTTGCGTCGGCGTGCGCGTCAGTTGATTGTAGCGCTCGGCGGCGCATTGGAGCAAGGATAAGCCGAGGGTAAGAGGGGCTAGTAGACGTGAACAAACCCGCTGTAATAATTGCGTTATTTGCACTCGCCGCCTGTGCCGAGCGCGAATTTTTGCTTGAGGGTGAACGGCTTGACGTACGCGGCGATCCTGTTCCGACCGAGACTGTGAACCGCGCACTACCTGTGCCGTTGCCCATCGCAACCGGCAACGCAAGTTGGACCCATACCGGTGGCAATAGCAGCCGTCGCATCGGGCATCCTGCACTCGGGCAGGACCTTGCTGTTGCTTGGAGTGTACCGATCGGAAAGGGCAACGACCGTAAACATCGTATCACGGCCGAGCCCGTCATTGAGAACGGTCGCATTTTTGTAATGGATAGCCACGCGCAGCTGAGTGCGGTGTCGACATCCGGTGATTTGCTTTGGAGCGTTGACCTTACCCCCTCTTCGGAACAGCCCGACGAAGGGTCGGGCGGTGGGATTGCCGTCTCCGGCAGTCGTGTCTTCGCCACCAATGGCTTTGGGGAATTGACCGCGCTGGAGGCCTCGACGGGCAACGTTCTTTGGACCCATGATTTCGACGTGAGTGCAGCTGCACCGCCCATGGTTGCCGACGGCGTTGTTTACGCGGTGACCTCGAATTCCGCCGGCTGGGCGCTCTCGGCTGATACGGGCCGCGTCCTCTGGCAGGTTTTTGGCGCCGTCGCGGATCGCGCGAGCACTGGTGCGCCTGGTCCTGTGACAGCAGGTCCCTTGGTGGTTTTTCCTTTTGCGTCCGGTCAAATGGTTTCAGCTGTTGCCGGTACGGGTGCGCAAGCCTGGGCTGCGAGTTTGGCAGGCCAGCGGCTTGGACGCGCTTCCACTGTGCTGACGGATGTGACCGGTGGGCCTGTATTCGCCGATGGCCGGATTTACGCCGGTAATTACTCCGGCCGTGCCGCCAGTTTTGATGCGACCACGGGCCAATCTATTTGGACGGCCGAAGAGGGGGCAGCAGGACCATTGTGGCTTGCGGGCGGATCGCTTTTTTTTGTCAGTGATCGCAACCAGTTGCTGCGACTGGATGAAGCCACCGGCGAAACGGTTTGGGCGCAAGACTTGCCCTATTTCACCCGCGAACGTATCCGGCGGCGGAAGGCACTTTTTGTCCACCACGGCCCGGTGCTTGCTGGCGGTCGTCTGATGATAGCATCGGACGATGGCAAATTGCGGCAATTCGATCCTGTCACGGGCGCAGAGGCCGCTATTGTGGAATTACCCGCAGGAGCAGCGACAAATCCAATCGTGGTCGGTCGGACAATGTATATTGTCAGCGAAGCTGGCGTGCTTCTCGCGCTCAGGTAGAATTGCGCGCAGCGTAAACATCTGTATAGTGTATTTGGGGTCGTGCGTTCGGGGATGCATGCGGAACTGGGACGATTTACGTTTTTGCCTTGCGCTCGCTCGGCATAAGAAGATGTCGGCTGCCGCCGTCTCCCTAAACACGAACGTTGCAACGGTTTCGCGCCGGATTGCCCGTGTGACGGAAGAGATAGGAGAAACGCTATTCACCAAAATAGGCCAGACCTGGACGCCTACCGCAAAGGGTGCGCGCTTGATCGGCTTCGCCGAGGCGTTGGCCAATAATCTCTATGAGATAGATGATCCCTCGGATTTTGCGCGTGTTTCGACGGTGAGAGTTGCCTGCGAATTAGTTTTGATGCAGACGTATTTCGCGTCCGAAATGACGGAATATCTGGGGGCAAATCCTGAAATCAATTTCGAACTGAGCTTACGGCAGGCCAGCCTAGCTCTCGGTGAGGCAGACGTCATAATCTCTGCCCAAGAACCAGTTGAGGGCAACCTTGTTCGAAAAAAAGCGACAGAGTTACGCTGCCACGCCTATGCAAGCAGGCACTTTATCGATGAGTTAGACAGCTGGCTTTACGTGGATTACGGCCACGTCCTTGGCCAAAAGGCATTTTTCGCGCCGCGTTTCGGTCCGCAGCCTCGGTTGCGCGTTGAGGGTTTGAATCTAGCCAAAGATGCGCTTTCGCATCTGCCACTGGTCGCGGTTCTACCGGATCGCTTCGCGGCACGGTCGCCGGACCTTATTCGCTTTGATAAATCTGATCAGTTCGCCCAATTGCCAATCTGGGTCAGTTTTCATGCATCGCGTCGGAACGATCCAGTGATTGAGGTCGCAAAGCATTTCGCCTTTACTGCATTGGCAGGACATGCCGATGATCGTGGAAATGACACAGACCAGTTGGAAAGGGCGTGAACTATTTTTGCAAAGTCAACAGTGGAAGTTTGCAGAATTCGCATCATTGACGCTATCTACAAGACGAGGTTTCTATCGTAAGGTGTAGTCGGTAGCTGGTGCTTTGGTTTTCAGGGGCAAAGAAATAATAGCGTATCGTTAGGGGTCTCGTATGCGCGAAACTAAGTTTGGGATTATTCAATCGCCATTACAGGCAGATTTGGACCGTGTTGCCGATGGCATTGTGGAGCATCTCAACGCAGATATGGCATTACTATCAGTCACATATAATGCGGCTTTGGTATCTTTGGGTATATCTTCCCATGTAAAAAGCATCCGTGACGACCGGGTGCATGTCCCTGACGACATGGCGTGTTCGCTAGTCATAAAAAGCAACGCACCGATGGTCCTTCGCGACGTCCGTGACCATCCAGAAGCGTCAGAAACGCGCTATGTGCAAGACGGGTTATTTGCCGGCTACATCGGCGTGCCAATCCAAAATGCTGAATTTGGTGCCATCGGTTCACTATGCGCCCTTACCCAAGAACCCAGCGATTGGTCCGATGCAGACGTGCGCTACCTTCAGGCTATCGCAGACAACGTGGAGAACCTCATTCTTCGTGAGATGTACCGCTTGGAAAGTATGGATGCCTCAAGTCTTGCCTCGGAATACGATCATATTATCGCAGCATTTGCACTGGTGCGTGCGGAACCCACATCGATACACGATGCTACGGGACGATTGGTTTTCGCCAATCGCGCGCTGACGGATTTGGTCCCAGAGCAGGAATTGGAGGGCGCGCGTTTCAAGGCGGTCCTGCTGTCTTCCAAAGAGAAGGCGCCGCTTAGTTTTAAGACTGCGACAGGCACCGACTTCCGATTGTCGCGTGCGCGGACAAGTTCTGACTATTTCGTGTGCCAGTGGATTCCGCAGTCAGCTCGTTTGAATTGACCGTTTTCCGGTCCGAGGCGTCGCTCGACGCTACATTTTGTGCGACCGCCGCTGTTTGCCTCTCTCGTGCACCGCAAGTTCGAGGGTGGTAGAAATCGCCTGAGCGATGCAATGACATTGCAGTGTCGGCATCGAGGCGGTAGAGGAGCGCGGTCCGCTCCTTGAGAATTTGCGTTTTCGCTGATGAGTTTCACCCTGGCAATCGTGGGTCGCCCCAATGTTGGCAAGTCGACGCTGTTCAACCGGCTCGTCGGCAAGCGCCTTGCGTTGGTGGACGACCAACCTGGCGTGACCAGGGATTTGCGGGAAGGTGAAGCAAAACTCGGTGATCTCACCTTCACGGTGATTGATACGGCGGGGCTCGAAGAGGCAACAGATGAGAGCCTACAAGGCCGCATGCGACGACTGACCGAGCGCGCTGTGGATTTGGCGGACGCCGTACTCTTCGTGATTGATGCGCGCGCAGGCGTTTTGCCCGCCGATGAAGTCTTCGCCGATATCCTGCGCCGCAAATTGGCCCATGTGATCCTGGCCGCCAACAAAGCCGAGGGGAGGGCGGGGGAAAGTGGCCTGATCGAAGCTTACAGTCTCGGTCTGGGCGAGCCTGTACGTCTCTCGGCTGAGCATGGCGAAGGGACAGGCGAACTGCTTGAAGTTTTGCGCCCTGTTGCTGTGGCTGCTCAAGTTCGCTCGACGTCCGATGAAGCGGAAGCGCCCGAAACAGATGTGGCTGTGAAAGACGGTGATGATACTCCCGCCCGCATGCCGACACCCCAGCGGCCCCTGCAAGTGGCCGTAGTGGGGCGTCCCAACGCTGGCAAATCGACACTGATTAACAAGCTCTTGGGCGAAGAAAGACTACTTACGGGGCCTGAGGCGGGTATAACGCGAGATGCCATTTCGATCCCGCTGGACTGGGACGGTGTCCCGGTTCGGTTGTTTGATACGGCAGGTATGCGCAAGCGCGCACGGGTGCAGGAGAAACTGGAAAAGCTCTCTGTGGCCGATGGGTTGCGCGCTGTGAAGTTTGCAGAAGTCGTCGTCGTTCTTTTGGATGCGGCGATCCCTTTCGAGCAGCAGGACCTTCGGATCGCGGACCTCGCAGAACGCGAAGGCCGTGCCGTGGTCATTGCCGTGAACAAATGGGATATCGAAAGGGAGAAAGGCGAAAAGCTGGCCGAATTGAAAGAGGCCTTCGAGCGTCTGCTCCCGCAATTGCGTGGTGCCCCCCTTGTTACCATTTCCGCCAAAACTGGGCGCGGGATGGATCGTTTGCACCGCGCCGTTATGTCCGCATATGACGTTTGGAACAGACGTGTTAGCACGGCGCATCTGAACCGCTGGCTGACCGGTATGATTGAAGCGCATCCACCACCAGCACCGGGGGGGCGCCGAATAAAACTACGCTATGCGACACAGGCCAAAACCCGTCCCCCTGGGTTTGTGGTCATGTGCTCCCATCCTGACAAACTAACAGAAGCTTACAAGCGTTACCTCGTAAACGGCTTGCGCCACGATTTCGATATGCCCGGAACACCTATTCGTCTGACCTTTCGAGGTCAGGGCGATCAAAATCCATTTCGTAACAAGAAAAAGGCCGGGCCTTCCAAGCTTCGCAAACACCTCGGCAAAACATCTCCCAAGAAACCCTAACCTCCGGCGCTTTGTCTTTCTTTAGCGGTTTTTGCAGACTTCCACATACCATTTCTGGCCAATCATTGTGGTCTGTTGTGGAACTTGTGTCTTGGCTAAAAATAGCTCGTCATTTTGGATCACTAGGCAGGGGTCTGGGCTGCTCTTGGCGCTGACCAAATCACAAGCACAAAGACAAATGACTGTGATCTTAAAGTCAGCGGGGGCGATGCGGTATAAGGGCGTTTCGTCATCCACGCGATGCCGCTTGAAGGTGAGGTTCGCGCTTTGGAATGCGCTAGGGATATTCTCACGGCAGGCGGTGGTCTGTTTTATGAGTTTCGGACCGACAAGGACCAGTTGATGAAGCAGGGCGACGTTGTTGGCGAAAACGAGTGTGTGACCGATTACTATCGTCGGTTAATTAGTTTCGGAGAGTTTTGTGACAGGTTGGCAGACCTTGGCTTCGCGATTAATATGCGGGTTGCAAAACGCGGCTTGGCCAAGCTCGGCGATGATGACCCGACTGTCGGGCGCATCGTTACACGTAAGTCAGGCTAGTCTGTCGGCAGAGGCCGCGATCAGAAAATCAAATTTGCAATGGGAATATTGGCGTGTCCGATCAATCCGGCAACGCCTTGCCGGTTCACAGGGTGTCGATGGGCAAAGGATGGCGGGGCATCCGGCAGAAAGCGGCTGACGGCAAAGCTTGGCCGAAGCAAACTACCGCACCTGTGCAATTCGCAGCCGGTTTTTCGATCTTATGCTGGCGGGCGTTGCGCGCTCCAGCCATGCTGCCCTATTTCTGTCTGCGAAGCTTCGCCTGAGGCTTCGGGCCCGAGCCTCCATGAAACCGATGGAGTGAAAGATGACGAAACGTATGGAATGGATCCTCGCCGGTCTTTTGGGGCTAGGAGTATCGACTGCCGCTGTCGCGGCAGATGTCGAGGATACCGATGGCGATGGTGTGTACTCGATGGAAGAACTCGTGGTCGCGTATCCTATGCTGACCGAAGAACTTTTCGGCACCATTGATGGCAACGGCGACGGTGCCGTTGATGACGCTGAGTTGACTGCGGCGGTTGACGCCGGAGTGCTAGTGGCGGGCTAACCTCGTCCACGGTCGCCTTGCGGGGTCCCCTTCTCCCGCAGGGCGGCCAACTTTTCCGGTTTCGCGTGCCAAGTTTCATATTTTTCCGATAGGGGCCTGAACTTCCAAATCATTGCCTGACTGGGCATTAAGACCTGGCAGAGTACGGCTAACGAATTTCGGGTGCAGGCGCCGCTCTTGCCGTTGCCATCTTGATGGTTCTGGCCCATCAGCACAGGATGGCACGATTGTTTCAAGGTCTATGGGCCATGGCGCGAGAGGTGGGCCCAACGCAGATCGGTCTTCTCTCTGCTGGTATCGCCTTTTACGCACTGCTTTCCGTCTTTCCGGCAATTGCGGCAGTGGTTGCTTTGGCGGGCCTGTTCATTCCGCCCGAGGCGGTGGCCTCTCAGTTGGAAGCTCTTTCAAATGTTGTGCCGGAGGACGCAGCGCGCATACTTATTGGCGAAGCAACCAAAGTTGCCTCTGCGGAAGCAGATGGCCTCTCGCTCACCTTCGCACTTGGCGTCGCATTTTCCATCTACCTGTCAACGCGCGCGACAAAAGCACTTATTCATGGGCTGAACGAAGCGCGGGGTGAAAAAGAAACGCGCGGTTTCCTGGGGTATTGGGTAACGGTCGTGGGCTTGACCGTGACATTGGTGTTTGGCGTAGCGCTGATGTTTGTGCTTCTCGTGGTCACGCCCACAGTTCTGACCTTCGTTCCGGATGAGATCATTCCAGGCTCGACCGCGGATTTGGTGCGCGCTGGCCGTTGGGTGCTGGTGGCAGGGGTCGTTCTTTTGGGGTTGTCGGTCATATATCGGTTCGGGCCCGCAAAACGCCCGGTTTGGCGGTGGCTCAGCGCGGGTTCCATTCTTGCGGCGGCTTGCTGGTTGGCAGGGAGCTACGGCTTCTCGCACTATGTGAGATATTTCGCGGACTACAATGCCAGTTTTGGCTCGCTTGGCGGCGTTATCATCCTGCTCACCTGGTTATGGCTATCGGCTTATGTCGTGCTGTTAGGCGCGCTTTTGGACCAATCTATGGCCCGAACAACGTCAACGGCACAAAGTGATGCGTCTGCGTCCTAAAGACGCCCCGTGCCCTGTAAAACGCCATGCTCCAGCGCGTATCGCGTGAGACCGGCGGTCGAGGTGATGCCGAGTTTGCGTTTTATATTTTTGCGGTGTGTCTCCACCGTGTGAACGGAAATCTCCAGCAACTCCGCAACGTCGCGGTTTGATTTGCCTTGCGCGAGTTCCAGCAGCACCGTTTGCTCGCGCGACGTTAAAGGTTCGCGCCCATCCGCAATCTTTGGCTTCAGCGACGCCTTGGCGCCGGTGCAAAGGTACTCCTCGCCGCGCATCACGTGATCTATCGCGTTTTTTATCTCATCGGTTGGTACATCCTTCAGGATATAACCCTTTGCGCCGTGACTTAACGCGGTCGAGATATATTCCGGACTGTCATGCATGGAGAGGATAATGATCCGCATGTCCGGCCTGCGTTCAAGAATGATCTCCGTGGCGGAAAGACCGGTGACACCCGGCATGTTTAAATCCAGCAAAACAATGTCAGGAGCCATGATCTCCGCTTGTTCGATGGCGTCTTTTCCGTTTGAAATCGTCGCGATCACGTCGATATCGTCATAGGTCTCGAGGATGGCTTCGATGCCTTCCGCGACCATCGCGTGATCGTCGACAATCATTACTTTGGTAGGGGTCATGCGCTTTCCTTGACGGTGCTATCAGGCGACAGGAGATGGGTAAGGGGTACATCCGCCTCGATGGTGGTTCCGCTCTCGGAGCTAAAGATACGAAGCCTTCCTCCAAGCTGTTCCATGCGCTCCTGCATGTTGCGAAGGCCTAGACCGCCTTCGGTTGAGTCAGGCGGTAACCCGGAACCGTCATCGGTGATGCGCAGCGTTGCTCCCCGACGGTGCCCGCTGAGGCGAATATGTACCTCATTGGCTTCGGCGTGTCGTTCAATGTTCGTAAGCGCTTCCTGCGCAATCCGGAACAGCGCGATCTTTGAGTCTTCATCTAAGCGGTTTCGAAAAACCACGGTTTCTAGCTCGGCGGTGATGCCGGTGCGCTCGCCAAACTCGTCGGTCAATGTCTTGAGCGCGGGACCAAGACCCAGGTCATCCAGGGCTCCAGGCCGCAAATCACGACTGATACGGCGTACTTCTTGAATGGCCGAGGTGAGCCGGGCGATCCCTTTCCTGAGACTGTCGCCCGCACGCGCATCTCCGCGGCTCAAATGCCGGTCTGCCAGGTCCAGCGCATAGCGTACGCTTACGAGGTTCTGGCTGATCCCGTCGTGCAATTCACGCGCGACACGACCGCGTTCTTCCTCCTGCGTATCGACAATTCGCTGGGTCAGACGCTTCAGCGCGGCATCGGCCAGCGATCGTTCACGAATGTTGATCCAGAGACCCGATACAAACACAAGAAGTAGGGCGGCGAGCGCGATCAGACCAATATAGAGAAAGGTACGCTGTACTCGCGCTTCAACTTCTGCCCGTGCTGCGGCAACGCTGTCTCGGATATCATCAATGAAAATCCCGGTGCCGAGTACCCACTTCCAATCTTGTAGACCCACCACATAGG
This sequence comes from Pseudomonadota bacterium, assembly GCA_039024895.1. Taxonomy (GTDB): domain Bacteria; phylum Pseudomonadota; class Alphaproteobacteria; order Rhodobacterales; family Rhodobacteraceae; genus JAJDOD01. The sequence continues at coordinate 48,317 of JBCCPJ010000013.1, forward strand.
TGACCATTTCTGCTTGCTCACCAGTTGTTGGCTTCCGCCAGAGGTGGGTGTGGTACCCGCCGCCAGACCGCGCGAGATCAATGAATGTGCGGGTGATGGGGATGCCGTTTTCGTCTTCGAGCCCAAGCCAATTCTTGTCGATCAGATGCGTCTGGCGCGGTGCTACAAGGTTCATGCCCTCATAGTCGAAGACAAAGAAATAGCCGTCCTGACCGTAGATCATGGCGGCGAGGTTTTGCATGACAGCCTGTTTTGCCACTTCATCGTCGGGAAGCGCATTGCCGTAGATCGGCCCAATGGCGGTGCGTGCGATGGAGATGTAGTTCTTCAGCTCCTCTTTCTTCGCAGCGAGAAGCTTATCTTCTAGCGATACGATCTCGCGCTCTGTGAGAATGTTTGACTGATACGCGACTAGGCCCGCGATCGCAGACATCGCAAGAACCAATGGCAAGGCGGCGGCAAGGATGAATTTGCGCCGATACGAATTTGGTTCAGTACGGTTTGGTTTTTCGCTGAGTTGCGCCATGACGTCTCCCGAAGCCTGCATAGCGCGCTTTTTGAGCGGGTGACTAGAAATCTCAGACACAGTTTGCGCTAACATAAGTCATTTCATGCAAATTTTGCCTATCAGCTACTCAAAACCGGGTATTGCACTTGTAGGTGAGCTGCCTATTGTCCGGCGCACTTGCAACGATCCGCCCGTCAATGGCGGGCACGACTGACATGGGAGGTTCTTAATGGATCGTCGTTCTTTTCTGAAAAATACGGCTCTTGGCGGTTCCGCCGCGGCTGCGACTACACTTGCTGCGCCGGCATATGCCCAGGGCAAGCGGACGCTGACAATGGTGACTTCGTGGGGCCGCGGCCTTGCTGGTGTGTTTGACGCAGCCCAAAAATCTGCGGACAACATCACCGCGATCACTGACGGCTCGCTGACGATTGAAGTGAAAGCTGCCGGTGAACTCGTTGGCGCCTTCGAGGTGTTTGACGCTGTGACATCCGGCCAAGCCGATATGTACCACGCGGCTGACTACTACTTCATCAACCAGCACCCTGGATTTGCGTTCTTTACAGGCGTGCCGTTCGGCATGACTGCGACCGAGTTGAACAACTGGTACTACCACGGCAATGGCATGGCGATGCATGACGAGATCGGTGAGATCTTCGGCCTGAAATCGTTCCTTGCTGGCAACACCGGCACGCAAGCAGGTGGCTGGTTCCGTAAGGAAATCGCCGGACCGGAAGACTTTAATGGCCTCAAGTTCCGGATGCCTGGCCTCGGCGGGCGTGTGCTCGGTGAAATGGGCGCATCGGTTCAGAACTTGCCCGGTGCAGAAGTGTACCAGGCGCTGGCTTCTGGTGCGATTGACGGCACCGAGTGGATTGGTCCCTGGGCGGACGAAAAAGCCGGTTTCCAGGAAATCACTAAGTTCTACTACACCGCAGGCATGCATGAACCGGCCGCTGGTCTGTCGCTTGCAACCAACCGTGAAGTCTTTGACAGCCTCACGCCGGCCCAGCAGGCCGCGATCGAGGTTGGTGCCGGACACGCCAACGTTTGGAACCTGTCTCAGTACCTCAACAACAACGGTGCGGCGCTTGAGCGTCTCAAAGCCGGTGGCGTGCAGGTTCTGGAATTCCCAGACAGCGTTTGGGACGCAATGTTCGAAGCTTCGAAAGCCGTCTATGCCGAGTTCTTGGGCGACGAGCTCTTCAAGAAGATCAACGACGACTACTTTACGTCGATGGCGAATTCCACAGGCTGGCTCACCCAGTCGGTTGGCGCCTATCGCTCACAGCGCGACCGCGTCCGCGCCTAATCTAGACTTTGAAAACGCTCAGGTCCCCCGTACAGTCGGGGGGCCTGTTTGCCGTTCGCGGTGGGACTTACTAAGGGGAGGTGCGCGTGGTCGATGGAATTCTCTGGTTTTTCCAGAACTTAGCGCTCGCATTTGTCAACTTTTTCACAGCCCTAACAAATCCGAGCAGTTGGCTCGGCTGGCTCGGTGGGTTGGAAACTGAGGAAGCCAAACAATCCCTGATGCGATTCATCTATTACGGTGGATCGGTTGAATTCTTCTTCGTTATCTTTTTGATTTTGGTCATTTTCACCGTCATCGGTTTCTTGAACAACGGTTTCATGTGGCGCTCCGTCGTCGTGTTAGAGACCATCGGGAACACCGTTGGGCGCGTAGCGGCTTGGGCCGGGCTCTTGATGGTCCTTCAGCAAATCATGATTGTTTTCGTCCAGCGGGTTTTTGCGAGTGCGCAAATCTCCCTCGGCTTCGGACTTCCCTTTGCCAAGGACATTTCCTGGTGGGCAGAAGAATTGAAGCTCTACAACGCCATCGTCGTATGCATGTGCGTATCCTACACCTTTATCCAAGGTGGGCATGTGCGCGTCGATCTTGTTTACTCCGCGGTGTCCTATCGCACCAAGAAGGTCATCGATATGTGCGGGGCGCTCTTGTTTATGTTGCCGGGTGCGATACTGACCTGGCTTTTCGGATGGTACTTCCTTTGGCGCCACCTCGTGACGCCGAAATTCGGCGCGGGCAACGTGGACCTTGATCGCATGGTCAACACCCAATGGCGCGCGCTGCGTTGGAATGTGGAGACAATTGGGTTCTCGCCCAACGGCTTCAACGCCTATTTCCTGTTCAAGATCCTCTTGGTGATCTTTACTGTATTGGTCTTTATCCACGCCATCGCGCTGTTCTACCGCTCCTATCTCGAATGTAAAGAGGGGCCGGAGAGCGAGGGTAAATTCCTCGACCGCGACGTGCTTGGCGACGAAGAAGCCGAGTTGGTCCATTCTATCGAAGAACAGCACTAAGGGGCCGGGGTTATGTGGTTTGGACTAGACGGCGTTGAAATCGGCCTGCTGATTACTTTCCTGTTTTTGTTTGGCGGCATCCTGTCGGGTTTCCCGGTGGCCTTTGCCATCGGCGGTTCGGCGGTCATTTCTTTTGGGGTCATTGCCGGGCTCGACAGTGCGGGGCTATTGATCCACCAAGCGCTGGACACCAGTTCGGCCGAGTTCGCGGCGGTTGTCGCGGAAGGTGTCCGAGCAGATGCCATATCGCTGTTCACGCACCCGGATTTGCCTCGGATTGAAGAACCCGTCTTCCCCAATGGCTGGGAGCAGGCGCTGGACCGCAACGTTTCCTTCATTGTGAACCGCATGAACGAACGTGTGCTGGCAGGCCAGTCCATCGAGACGTTGTTGGCTGTTCTTATGTTTGTGCTCATGGGCATTACGCTGGAACGCTCCAAAATCGCGAACGACCTCCTGCTCACCATGGCGCGGGTTTTTGGCCCGTTGCCGGGCGGTCTTGCCGTTTCCATCGTTGTCGTTGGCGCGTTCCTCGCAGCTTCTACCGGCATTGTGGGTGCGACCGTGGTGACGATGGGTCTGCTCGCTCTGCCAACCATGCTCCGAAACAACTACTCACCCGAGCTTGCCACCGGCGTTATCGCCGCGTCGGGGACGCTTGGGCAGATCATCCCGCCGTCGATTGTCATCGTGTTGTTGGGCACTTTGGCGGGCGATCTGTATTCCGCAGCGCAGGAAGAGCGCGCCCAGCTTGTGGGCTGTTCTGACGCGCTGACGTATCTGGGCGAACCTGCGGTGGTCTCGGTCGGCACGTTGTTCCAGGCGGCTTTGATCCCGGGCATTATGCTCGCCGCGCTCTATGCGGCCTATGCTTTTGGCTACGCTTTGTTCAACCCGTCGAAAGCGCCTGCGGTCGAGTTGGGAGCAACAAACTCAGAGACCATCACGAAGAACGAAGCGCTTACCTGGTTCTTGTTTGTGCCTGTGGGCATGATCTTTGCCGTGATCTTCCTGTCAGGCGCCAATGTTATTGGGAACCAGACGGTCACCGTTGGCAGCTTCTCCGAGGCGGGCCAAACCGCGTCACTTCGTACGAATGTGGGCGAAGACTGCGCGACCGCCATGATTGAATTGCACGGTCAGGAGGCATGGGAAGCGGCGCTCGCCGAACAATCGGACATTGATGCCGCAGGTGGCGTGCAACAGGCTGAGGAACTGAGCGAGGAAGCGCGTGCAGCCCTTCTTGAAGAAAAGATTGCCGATGCGGCCCCCATTGGGACCGGCGTTGCTGTCGGCTTCCTTGTCCTCGCCCTGGTGTTGACCACGGCCATTGGGATTTCGCCGTCATCCGATCCGCGTCCGCTCTGGATAGGCCTAGGTGCGGCGGCCTTTGCCCTCTTTGTCGATGCTGCGTTTATCTCGCCGCTCACATCGCCTGGCGTCACGTTCGTTCGGCTCCTGATCCCTCTTGCGGTGGTCCTTTGGGCCTGCAGTCATGCGGTGGAACGCCTTGGACGCAACGAATTGCTGCGCGTTGTGTTCCCGCCGCTGGTGCTGATTATCGCGGTGCTTGGCTCAATCCTAGGTGGCATCACAAACCCGACACCTGCTGCGGCCCTCGGTGCCGGTGGCGCGATCATGCTCGCCGCTTACCGCCGACTGAAGGACGACCAAAAGAGCGGCAAGATCATCATCATGACGAGCTTCTCGCTGGTGATTATGCTACTGGTCGGCGTCAATTTTGACCTGCGCGTGAACCAGCCGGGCGGCGTGGGTTTCGAGACCTGGCTCGCGTTCATTATCGCGCAGGCAACCTACCTCTTCACGATGTTCGGCCTGCTCTACGGTTGCTACGTTCTCTGGGCCGGTGGTGTCCTAAAACCCGTGGTGCGGGAGACGGCCAAGGTCACGAGCATGGTCTTTACCATTCTCATCGGCTCGCAGCTTTTGAACCTCGTCGTGATCTCCTTCGGGGGCGAACACTACATCCAACAGTTCCTGCGCAGCTTTGAGAATGAGTGGACCGTTTTCCTTGTGGTGATGCTGGTTCTGTTCCTGCTCGGCTTTGTTCTCGATTTCCTCGAGATCATCTACATCGTGATCCCCATCGTCGGACCGGTTATTTATGGCGGTTCGTTTGATCCAAAATGGGTGACAATCATGATTGCGGTCAACTTGCAGACTTCGTTCCTGACACCGCCGTTCGGCTTCGCGCTCTTCTATCTCAGGGGGGTTGCGCCGCCCGAAGTCACGACGCAGCACATCTATCGCGGCATTATACCGTTTGTGCTGATCCAGGTGGTCGGGCTCGCAATCCTCTGGTTCTTCCCGGATATCGTCACGATCCTACCGGACTTGATCCCGAATTGATTTGGTGCGGGGCGGACAGCCCCGCTGCCACCAGACTTGATTTCAGCTCCCGTCCGCCTCAGCCTCTCCGTCATTGGTGGAGCACTTTAAGTTTCGGCGGATCATTGCAGTACACTCGTTTCAGAATGACAGTGCGGAGGCCCGCATGAAAGCGGCCGCTCTTTCGCCGGTGTTTGACGACGCCGATCTGCAGCATCTGTGTATGATGGACCGGACGCGTGCCCCGCGCCTCATGGCCCAGGTTGACCGTATATTTGAAGAAACAACCCACGCAGGATTTAGCGTTGCGGAGAAAGACACTCTGAGGACCAAGGCTGCTGTACGTGTGGTCGAAGAGGATTTCCTGCCCGCCTTGGAGGACGCGATCTCTGGGCACCGCCCCGAGCTTTGCGTATTCCATGCGGGCAAGGTGTTCACCATGTGCGCCGGGATGCAGCTGAAGGGCGTGATTGAGATCAGCGGAACCTACCCCGAGCTGAAATTGGGACTGGAAGACCATTTGGCTTGGGTCTCCGATGACAGCCAAAGGGCACGGTAAGCCTGGGGTTTTGAGCAGAAGGCGATCGTAGCGCAGTAGAAATACGTGCGGCGTCATTTCTCACGGCGAACGAAGAGGTGAACAGGGTGCTAATGGCGATTTATGGGTGATGGTATTGCATGATTAATTGGACGGATGTGACAACGACGTTGCTGTCGACGGGTCTGATCGTGGCAGGCGCGTTGTTCATCGGGCGTGAAGTGTTCAAATCAATGCTCTCCCATGTTTTGTACCGACGCCTCGAAGACGAGAAACATCAGCGCCAGCGCGCGTTGGAAGAACTCAAGTCGTCGCTGGAGGCAAAACAAGTTTTGAGCGATAAGCGCCGCAGCGGGGTCATAGACCTTTTGGCCCATCTATCGGCGGCGGGCTGGCGCGCCCGCGACATTTGGGAGGCGCCGAACATCGCGGAGGGAATGCCCCCTAAAGAAGCGGCAATCGCCGCCTTAGGTACGGCGACCAAGGCCCTCGAAGACGGTCTCTACGAAAACCGCGTGGCACTAAGTGCAGGAGAAAAGGACCTTTACGTTGATGTCCATGCTTTGAAAAACCGTCTGATTGCGTTGAAGATGTTGGCTACGAGCATGCGCAGCCGTGTTGATACGGGTAACATGGAAAAGGCCCGTGTCATCGGCGACACGCTAAGCGAAGACGGCGGTAGTTTGCAGACAGATATCGTGGCACTTGTAGAGCGGTTGACCGCATTTGCCATTCCCGATGAAGGGTAAGCCACGCCTTGCTTGACAGTTTCGGGTGCGCAGCACAGACCGGCTTTGACGCGGAAAAAAGGGGCTGTCGCTTGGCAGCTTGAACGGATGCAGAAACTCTCCCTTATCGGGATTGGTACCGGCGATCCGGGCCATGTGACCCGGGCCGGCGTAACGGCGATGCGATCTGTCGAGTGTCTCCTCATCCCGGAAAAAGGCGAGGGCAAAGACGACCTCGCGCAGCTCCGTCGTTCTTTGATGGCGGAGCTCGCGCCAGACGTGCCGGTCGTCCCGTTTTCGATGCCTGTGCGCGACACCGAACTGCCTTATCACGACGGTGTTGAAGTTTGGCATGACGCAATTGCAGAAGCTTGGGTCGCGGCACTTCCCAGGCCTGTGTCCCATGTCGGATTGCTGGTCTGGGGTGATCCGTCGCTCTACGATTCTACCCTTCGGATAGCAGCGCGCTTGTCGCCGATGCCCGCCATTGAAGTGGTCCCCGGTATTACGGCGCTGCAAGCGCTGACGGCGGCATTCACGGTGACGCTGAACGACGTGAACGCGCCGGTTCTCATCACCACTGGACGGCAGTTACGTGACCATGGCTGGCCCGCTGACGCGGCGCGTGTGGCGGTGATGCTCGATGGCGAATGCAGCTTTCAAAAGCTTGATCCGGCTGGTGTAACGATTTGGTGGGGGGCGTATCTTGGGCTGCCAAACCAACTGCTGCGGCAGGGGCCGCTGGCTGACGTGGCCGCCGATATCATCGCACTCCGGGCAGAGGCGCGCGCCTCGCACGGTTGGATTATGGACACCTACCTTTTGGAACGCGCATAGCGCTCTTTTCGTGCCCGACAGGCCACCCTTGGTCTTTGGAATCTATAAAGGCAATCCGCCCAGCACTTAGGCCCCGCTCGTTCTTAAAGGTCAAAATTTACATTGTTTCCGACCTATGAGCGTCGGCGACTTGCGCCTCAGACGCTTCGCGCGTCTTATACCTGTATGGCGCGTGCATTAGCATTCTTGCTGATTGGCTTCGTTTTCGGCGGTGGGCTTGGATTCGTTCTGGCCTCCGGCAACCGGGCTAGTTCTGACCGCGCGCCTGCCATGGATCACTCGGTACATATGCACATGCACGGTGAGGCTCTCATAATAGAGCCCGGGGAAACAGCGCCCACACTGGCCATTGATATCACGCCGGATACGGCCGGTGGATGGAACCTGCATATGCAAACGACGAATTTCAGCTTCACCGGCGAGCGCTCGGGCAAGGCACATGTTACCGGGGAAGGGCACGCGCATATTTATGTCAACGGCGAGAAAGTAGCGCGAGCCTATGGCCCCTGGTTTCATCTCGACGCCTTGCCGGACGGCGCGGTCGAAGTTGAAGTCACGTTGAATTCTAACGATCATCGAGCGTTGATGGTAGGGGATGTGCCACTCTCAGCCACGGTGAGTTTTGATCTTGGTCGTGGGATCAACGATTGAGCTATCGCTTTGTGCAAACGCACAAAACTCCGCGACACACTGAACGCAGATGTGAATACAAATGGGTCGGCGCCTCACGATGCGCCGACCCTTTGATGCTAAAAAGAACTAGGTGATTTAATTTCGGTGTTTCATAAACGCTCCGGCGCACGGGGGAGACGCCCGGTTGAGGGGCCAGTAACACGCCCACAACCTGCCTTCTCGGACACCGTAGCCCCAGGCCAGTTGGCATGGGCCTCGTCATTGGCAGCGCGATCGCAAAACCATGCCTCTGAACCCGGCGCTTCGCCCTTTCGGCCGCCGCTGATCCAGGTGAGCATTGCCTGACTGACCGCGCGCGTGGCCAGCGCCGTCGAGAAACTGGTGCCACTCATGAGCGCCGTGCTGCCGCTTTTACTGCCGGCTCCCATCAGCCCAAAAAGGGCCGGACCGCTTTCGCCCGGGAAAACACAGGTGGGCGCGGTCCGGCCATCTCCAACCGCATCGGAAGAGGCGCTGCTGGAATAGATTGCCGGTTTGCCATCGCTGGTCCGATAGCTGCCAATAACGGGCGCTTCTTTGAGCGAGGCGATGGTGTTGAGGGTGCCCCGCCGACGCATTGGCGGGATTGTGTCCGTGTCGGTTGGCGTCGGGCTGTACTCTGCCACATCAATCGCTCGGCCAATGTCATCAACAGCGGTGAAGTCGGGATGGGCGAAGCTCGCCACAAGCCCGGTATTGCCCCCATAGGTCAAGTTCTGATCCGACTGCACATAGCCGTACCCGTGTTTTTCGGACGTTGAGGACAAGAGCCAGGTCCAAGCCCCGGCAGGGGCGGCAACGTCTCGGTCGGGGCGCAGCGTTGGTGCCGTGCAAAGGATATAGCTCATCCGGTACCAGCCATCGCCGCCCTCGTAATTTCGGCAATAGATCCGGGCCACGGGTTTGCCATCTAGGTGCAGCGTGTTCATCTGCCCGTGTTGCCCCGGTGTTGCGTCGCTGGCAGGTCCTGAAGGCGGTCGAAGCGACAAGGCCAGCGGATGCGCTGGCGAGGCCTCCGCATCACCCGCAAGTTCGTCAGACCAAAGCTCCGCAAAGTTTGGGGTTTGGTCTTCGGGCTTCAAACGCCAATCGAGCATCTTTGCGCGATCATCCTTGAAGTTGAATTTTGCTGCGCCTTCCGACAGCAAATCATTGCCAGCGGGCAGTATTATGCGGATCGGGCGGCCGGTTTGTTCCGACTTGTCGTGGATGGCGCGAAGGACCTGCTCAATGGGCATATGGCCATCCTTAGGCCCGGCTTGTAGCCCATAGGACAGGTTTATGACGACCGGAAACGCACCGCCTTCGGGCAGGTCGCAGGCCTTCCAGATACGGTCCGCGCGGTCGATAATGTACTCAATGGCATGGAGCGCAAAGAACTCAAGAAAGTTGCCTGAAGCGCCCATGGATGAGTTGGGTGGCAGGCCAACGCCGATCATGGGCAGGCGTCGGCGATGCTCGTCTTCGTAGCTTTGGCGCAAATCGTACCCTGCTGCGAGATCGGCCACCATCGTGCCATGGGTCGCGCTATTCTCGAGACGACGATCGCCGCGCGGCGCGTGAAACTGTGACGCGTCAGCAAGCCGGTCAAATTCAGCTTCATCGAGCGTTCCCGCCGCAACGGCGCGAAACATCAACTGGTCAATTTCGGTACGGAATAACTCGCGGCCGAACGGCACGGCACACGGGTCTCGCCATGTGCCGCCCATAAGCCATGCTGATAAGAAACGGGTGCCGCCATCAAGCCGACGAAATCGGGCATGGGACAGGGCAATGCCGCTGTCGATCACACCCACAATGGCGTTATCCGCATCGGGCATCCATGTAAGTCGGATCGCAGGGTCCTCGCGCATCGGACCCTTCGGACGCGCAAACTCGGGCAGGGGCGCCGCTTGATGGGTCTTTTGCATCACCTCCGCAGCCATAGGCGAAAGCGGCAAATCATCTATGGAAAGCTGGTTCTTTTCGGTCTTGTTGTCGAAACTTACGAGCTTGAGCCAGTCAATATAGGGCGAGACGTCGTCCGACGCGGAAGGATCGTTTTTCCATCCGGTCCAAGACATGCTCATGCGCCAGCCTCCACCCATTCGCCTGCCGCGTCCTTCCAGAGCTTGCCGAAGATGGTGCTATCATCTCCAACGCCACCACCTTGCGCATCATCGGGCAACTCGTCCCGGAGCCAGCGGAGCGTCAAGTCAAAGGGTGGATCGCTCGGATCTACCGCTTCGAACGAGATTTCTTTAATGTCTGGCCAGTCGCCTGTCCCCGTGGCAATGCGGTACAGCGCTTCGCCGAGGAGGCAGCCGATAACAGCGCCGGACGCGTTGTCGACCGGGAAATGCACACCGGCCACCGACCGGTTGGACGCGATACGATGGGCCAAGCGGAAAGCCATACCAGCCATGCGACCTGTTTCGCTGTCCACAGGTGCCGAAAGCGCTTGCTTTGGCCCGAGACCCGTCATGATCCGTGAAAAAACCGTGGAAGCGGCAAATACCTCAATCGCATGCCCGGAAGGATAGCTGGAGTGATCCGGCGTCTGAATGATCGGTTGAATATGCGTCGCAAAATCGATTGGACGTGGGGCACGGCAAAGATGTTTGATCGGCATCTCCACATGCACCGCGACGCGCTGGCAGGTATAAAGCGCCGCCATCGTGTGTTTGTGCCGCGCACTCGAAAGATATCCGAGCGCACCATAGAATGAGAACAGATCGCCCGTTTGCACCAGGATTTCATTAACCCTGTCCGCACGCAAATCCGAATAGGCGCGTACCATGGCAAGCTGTTGTTCAAACACTTCCATACTGGGGCGATTGAGCTTGGCGACATCTGTACCGTTGACGGCGAGCGTTGCGTCCCCATCGCTACCTGTGACAACGAATTGTGGGAAAAGCATTGAATTCATCAGCTTAGAGGCGACCTCTGTGCCGAGGTAGCTGATATCTGCATCACCCGCGCCAAGCGGTCCGGGTTTGCGCAGAGGCGCGCCGTCCCAATAGCCGACAATCCCGTCATATGTGGTTAGAAGTGTCCAGCTGAGCTGCGAGGAGCCTGGACCACCCGCATGATTGATGCCCTGACCTTGGCCCTGTCCTTGGCCCTGTCCTTGACCTTGGCCCTGTCCTTGACCTTGCCCCTGACCCTGACCTTGGCCCTGTCCTTGACCTTGCCCCTGACCTTGTCCTTGGCCCTGTGTCGGCATTGCACTTCTCCCTCGCAATCTTCAGGTGCAGACTGTTCGGATTTCATGAGGTGCAGCAAGGCCGCGATGCATTATTCACGGAAGATTCACATATTCGAATTTGTGCGGATTTCTTGAAAATGTAACGCATAGGAAGTGTAATTGACGTTACGGCAATGCCAGAGGGGTCGTTATGGCAGCGCAGATACAAAAGCTCAGGTTCTACCTTTACGGGCGATTTCGCGTCGAAACGGCGCAAGAAGAAGATCGCGCGCCAAAAAGTGCGAAGTCGCAGGCTTTGCTGGCGCTCCTTGCGACCAGCGAGACCGGTGGGCGCGGACGGCTATGGCTCCAAAAGCGGCTTTGGCCCGCCAAGGAAGCGGATAAAGCGTCAACCAGCTTGCGTCAGGCTTTGAGCGAAATCCGTCGTGCCCTGGGGGAAGATCGGAGCATTCTCGAGGCGGACCGGCGTAGCGTAACTCTCGATTTATCCCGTGTGGATCTCGTACCATCTGTGCCGGGTGCCGAGTTTCTGGAAGGCATCCAGCTTATCGATGGCGATCACGGATTGGCCGAATGGCTTGAGCGCCATCGGTCCATGGCCGTTGTGCCCGCGCCGACGGACGTGGCGGGGCACGCGAACGCCTATGTGCAGCAGAGCATGCCGGCGCGGCCTGTCGTTGTTTTCCAGACGCAGAGCGACAAGAATTCGGAACTCGGCCTCATCGAAGATATTTTCGTCGATTGTGTCGCCCGCTCCATGCGCGAAACGCTGTCAGCCGAGGTGCGGATTGAGGGGGTAACGGTCGATCCCAACGCGTTCCGGGTAGAGGTTCAAGCCTACCGGGGGGAAGGGGCAACGGTAGGCATTCGCAGCCGGGTGCGGCACGGGTCGCCCGATACATTGGTCTGGTCCGGAATGACATCGACGCAGCTTCACGGCGCACCGCCCGTCGAAGACCTGCAAATCGTATCTCTGGGCAATCAGTTGATTGACGCGTTGGCCGAGGCAATGACAGGTCACATCTCGGAAGCTCAGGATATCCGGGATGCGAATTTGCTCACGCGGCTCGCCATTCGTCGCATTTTCACGCTGAAGCCTGAAAACCTGCTGGAAGCGGACGAAATGCTCGCAATGGCCGAAGAACTGGGCGCAGGCGCGTTGTCTTCTGCTTGGCGCGCGCAGTTGCGTGTCATCCAGCATGTGGAATTGCATGATGGTCGCTCCGAAAATTTGCCAGACGAGGCGCGCAAGCTTGCGGTTTTGGCAATGGAGCGCGAGCCAATGAACTCGATGGTGGTTGCCGCTGTGGCGAACACGCGCTTGGTGCTCGATAATGATGTCAATGTATGCATGGAGTTGGCGCGTCGTTCAGTCCGCTTGAATCCCGCCAATCCTCTCGCGTGGAACAGCTTGGCAACGGCGAAGCTCTACGCGGGCGATATTGGCGAAGCACATGCCCTCGCTTTGCGCGCCCAGAAGATCAGCTCGGGCTCTCCGTTCGGACATTGGTGGGATTTCGGACGCTGTCTGACGGCCGCTCTGACGGGACGCAAAGCGGAAGCGCTGCAACTTGCCGAAGCCGCGCATGCCTTGTCGCCTGAGTTCCGCCCGCCCTTGCGCTATCTGACGGCGCTTTACGCTGGAGAAGAGCGTTTTGACGATGCGCAACGGACGGCCGAGCGTTTGAAGAAGCTTGAACCGGATTTTTCATTCGAGAGGATGGCGAAAGACGAGACATACCCGATTTCACCGCTCCGCTGGGGCGGGCTCCTCGACAGTGGGAAGGTTATCGCCCTCTCCGGCTAAGGGGTGATCGTCGTCAAGGTCCCAGATCATTCGGCTGTCAAATGCGAGCGCCGACAGCATGGTGAAGATAACCGACAGCGCAAAAGCGAAAGCGGCGGGGCCAGGCTTTACGTTCGCCAACAGCGAAAACTGTACCAGCGAAGAGAGGATCGCGACCACGAAGACGTCGATCATCGACCACCTACCGATGATCTCCACCCCTTCATAGACCCTGTGGCGCCAGACGGGCGAACTGGGCAAGCGGTACTGGACGGATAGTGCCAACCAAGCAATCGCTGCAAACTTCGTCAAGGGGATCACAACCGAGGCCAAGAGGATGACAAGGACGATAAGGATCGATCCATGACCAAGAAGTTTTAGGGCGCCTTCAATGATCGTGTCGTCGCTTGTCGTCAAAAGGAGGCGCGTTTCAAGCATTGGCCATATGTTTGCGGGGATATAGGCAATGACGCCCAATGCCCAAAACAACCAGACCGAACCAAGACTGCCATAGGCGCGGCTTTTCAAACGCGCGCCGCAGCGGCGGCAATGCGCGGTGCCCAGGGGTGCCGTTTGTGCGCAACGACGACAGCCCACCAGCCCGGCGGCGCGGGCAGTTTTAGCGGGCAATCCGACTGATATATCAGTTAATGGATTCGACTTATCGGGTGCATGTGCTGATATATCAGTTCGCGTTTCTGATATATCAGTCATCGCCCAATGCATCCCACAACGATTGTCGGCAAAGCGCTTTGTCTTGCACCCAAAGCAAAACCACAGCACCGGCAAACATGTAAAAGGCAGGGCCAAAGGTCACTTCAGCCAAGGCGACGATCTTGATGAGGGCGACGGTGCACCCAATGATGAAAATCTCGGCCATCGACCACGGGCGCAGCGCTTCCGCCCAACGAAAAGCTCTTGCTGATCCAGGGAAGCGCCGAAACCTGGCAACAATTGGCACAAGCACATACATCGTTAAACCGAGGCGCAAGGTGGGGAGCAGCAGGATTAACGCCAAGATAACCAGCGACAGAAGTCGGAGCGGCCCTTTGAAGGCAAGCGCTGTCTCGATCAGCGTGGCATCATTGCGCATCCAATACCGTTCGATGGACAAAAACGGCAGTGTCACTGCCCCGAAGATGAGTGCGGCGGTTACTAAAGCGATTAAAACCTGCAAAAGCCCAGCACGCCGTTGCGGCACCATCAACGTCCGATGGCATCGGTGACATTTAAGGCGCTTGGTTGCTGAGGGCCGATAAAGCAGGTCGCATGTGGGGCAGGCCAAGATAGCGTGGGTTGACTTGGATTGATCGCTCATTGGTACGGACGTAGCCACGAAACCTTCCCGTTGCAGCCCAAATAATGGGTTCTTGTCGGGAAACATATTGTTGATCGGCGCGAATTGGGACCCTCAAAGCTGCAAAATTAGGCTATTTGCGTGCCAAAATCGATACAGGTATAGTTCTCATATTGGAAACGCCACCCGCACTTTCTCTCGATTTTTCGGAATGTCTGGCGACGGCTAGCCAAGATTGTTTTCGTACTCGAAACACGCGTTAACGCAAAATGTTATCTTTGTCGAAAGCAGTTTCGTAAGGTCGCTGTTTTTGCTACATTAATCGGGGAGTATGTGTTCCGCGACCCAACGATATATCGCCCATATTGATACCAAGGCGTCTCTGCAACGCCTCGGTTGACGCGAAAATATCTTAACGCGGGGATACAGCTTTAGAGATGGCGCTTTTTGTGTGCGGCGCATCTCTAGCAATATTGGAAGTGTGACCTGCGGCCAGCGGGTGTGTGAGTGTGAGAAGGTTGATATGAGTGTGCGAAGTAAGTTCGAGTCTGCCGGTGCAGGCAGTTATGACCGCGCTGTGTCACGTCTGCGAAACGGTGCGAGCCGCATAATGGCAGAACGTGCAAAAGCGTTGCAGAGCGCTGCAAATCAACAAAACGACAGCGAAGTTTCCGCTGAAATGGTTGATCACAACAAACGTCAGGCGAAGAAAGACCCGGCTGTCTTTGAAGCTTGGCCATTGCCCGGTCTTGCGCCGATGACACGGGTGCGGACGTCCTTTGGCGATGTACATGCCGCGGCCCTGCGCAAAGGGGACGAAGTATTGACCCGAGACGGGTCGTATAAGTCCATTCTCTGGTTGACGCGCATCTGCCTCGACGAACAAATCCTGTCGGAGAAACCCGATTGCAACCCTGTTGTCTTGGCCGCTGGCTCCCTTGGTCCACAGGTTCCGGCAAGTGAGATTATGGTGTCGCCGCGTCAAATGATCGGCGCCGACAATAAAAGCGGCCTCGCGCGTAATCAGGAGGCAGCCGCGCTGGTTTCCCGTCCTGGCGTACGCCGACTGCGCGAAACCTGTCTTTCGTATACGATGTTTCATGTCGGCGAACCGGCGGAAATCTACTGCGAGGGTACCTATCTCTTGTTTCCGATGGACGCCTGACATCCGTTATCGGCAATCAACCCGATCTTAAGAGGCACGTGAGAGGTCTCTCAGTACATCGAGTACCGTGAGATCCTATGTTGCACATTAAAGAGCCCACACGCCCTGTGCGCGTTGTCATCGTTGATGATGTCCAGTCTATTCGGATGATGATCCGCGTGATGTTGCAGACTGACCCGAGGATCGAAGTGGTCGGGGAAGCGGGCGATCCCTATGAAGCGCGTGAGATGATCAAAGCGCTCAATCCGGATGTAATCACGCTAGATGTCGTGATGCCTCGCATGGATGGGCTAGATTTTCTGGAGCGCTTGATGCGTCTGCGACCGATGCCTGTGGTGATGGTTTCGACCCGTACGACGGAGCGTAGCCAAGAAGCGGTCCTCGCACTGTCACTTGGGGCTGTCGATTGTGTCGATCTTGGCCAACTACGGCAATCGAAGGATTCGACGGCATTGGCCAAAACCGTGTGTATGGCGGCGGACAGCAACATCGGCGGTTTGGCAGCACACAGGCCGAAACAGCATGAGGCGATGGACAGTCGGGATTTCGATTGGAACGGCAGGGTTGTGCTCATCGGCAGCTCGACGGGCGGGGTTGACGCGCTTTTGCAAGTGTTGAGCAAGATGCCTCCTGATGGTCCTCCGGTCCTTATTGCTCAGCATATGCCGCCCACCTTTCTTGAGAGCTTTGCCACAAGATTGGAACGCCATTGCGCGCCGAAGGTTTCCCTTTCCCACAGCAATGCGCGATTGGACCAGGGCCAAATCTACCTTGCCGCCGGTGGCGATGCGCATGCTGTGCTATCGGAGCATGAAAAGCAACGGATCAAACATGTCCCGCAGGATGGGAGTGAACCGTACGTTCCCTCCGTGAACTTGCTTTTCCGTTCCGGCATTGAGCATGGGGCAAATGTCGTCGGTGTCATGCTGACCGGGATGGGCAATGATGGTGCGCAGTCACTGCTGGAAATGCGGGAGGCGGGAAGCCACACTATCGTCCAGGATAGTGCCTCTTCCGTGATTGACGGCATGCCGCGTGCCGCGCGCGAGCTTGGGGCGGCGGAAGAGGTCGCATCGCTGAGCAATATCGCCGATCGGATCCTGGCGAACACATCAAAAAGCGGCGGAGGGGAGAACACGCGATGAGTTCGGTGTACATTTCGCAAGGTCAGCACGCCGTCGGAAAGGACCCTGACTTGGAGGTTTCGACGATCCTAGGTTCATGTATCTCTATTTGTCTTTGGGATCCGGTTGCGCGTGTTGGGGGCATGAACCACCTGTTGCTCCCCGCCGTGAAGCAGGAAAACGAAAAGCTCTCTGCCGGTGCCCTCGACATGGATTTGCTCATCAATGAAATGATGCCCCTTGGAGCGGAACGGCCCCGACTTCGCGCAAAGATTTTTGGCGGCAGTTCAATGCTCAATGGCCGCACCGATATCGGCAAACGTAACGCGGAATTTGCACGGAGCTATCTGGCCAATGAGGGCATTCCCTGCGACGCAGAGGACGTAGGCGGCACAAAAGCGCGGCGGCTCAAGTACTGGCCAGCGACCGGGATTGCCAAAATGCGGCTCGTTGATGAAGCGGTGCCAGAGCCACAAAAGGCGCTTCGCGTAGAGCCGCACGATGTCGAACTTTTTTAGTCTCTAAAAGCATGAGATAAGGTTGCGAGAGAGCGGCGACCCAAGCCTGCGCACAAGTGGCTGTTCCCCGTGATCTGGCAGGACGGTCTGCGTTTCACAACCGGTTGGCTTTTTCCTCCAGCCCGGAAAGCGCTTCTCGTTTGGCGAGTTCTGCCAAGACGTCGTCGAGTACGATGTCCCGCGCCGCCAGCATAACAAGTAAGTGATAAAGCACATCTGCGGCCTCTGCCGTGAGACCTGCGCGATCACCCTTCACCGCTTCAATTATTGCCTCCACAGCCTCTTCGCCAAACTTCTCCGCTGCCTTCTCCGGGCCTTTGCTCAAGAGCTGCGCGGTCCACGATGTCTCGGGATCGGCGGTTTTCCGTTCGGCAATGGTATCGGCCAGTCTTTGCAGTATATCCGTCACGCCAACCTCACAGGGATCCCAGCTTCCGCCATATGCGCCTTTGCCTCGCCAATGGTGAACTCGCCGAAGTGGAAGATTGATGCGGCTAGGACAGCGCTGGCGCGCCCTTTCGTTACGCCTTCGACAAGATGATCAAGTGTGCCGACCCCGCCTGACGCGATGACTGGCACGCTCACGGCATCCGCAATGGCACGCGTCAGGGGGATGCTGAACCCAGATCGTGTTCCGTCGCGATCCATGGAGGTCAAAAGGATTTCGCCCGCGCCCTTGGCCACGACAGTTTGCGCGAATTCAACCGCATCTATGCCCGTTTCCCGACGCCCGCCATGGGTGAAAATCTCCCATTTACCGGGCGAGACCGTTTTTGCGTCAATGGCCACAACGATGCACTGCGAGCCAAATTTATCAGCGGCGCGGGCGACCACATCCGGATCGGCGACAGCCGCTGAGTTGAAGCTCACTTTGTCAGCCCCCGCCAAGAGGAGCGCGCGAACATCCTCGACTGTGCGCACGCCGCCCCCAACGGTAAGTGGCATAAAGCAATGCTCCGCCGTACGCCGGGCGAGGTCATACATGGTACCCCGGTTTTCATGGGTGGCGTGGATGTCGAGAAAACAAAGTTCATCTGCCCCTGCCGCATCGTAAGCTATGGCAGCCTCGACCGGATCGCCAGCGTCCACCAGATCAACAAAATTGACGCCTTTCACAACGCGACCGTCGGCCACGTCGAGACAGGGAATGATACGAGTTTTCAGCACGGTGCGCTTCTAGCTTAAGGTTTTAGAAAGCGATAGGTCGAAGTTTGACGGTATGTTTCGTTCGGGTAAAGGGCGATGGACGGGAAATGCGGATGGTGCATCGCATCCGGAAAGTGCTGTGGCTCAATCGCGATTCCGATATCCTTGCCCGAGTAAATTTGAACGCCCGGCGCGTCCGTCTCTATCTCAAGGCGAAGCTCTGGGCTCGCAAGGACAACCGCCGGGTTTTGCCCTGACAAAACAAAGTTATGGTCAATATCTGAACTAGGGGCGCCAAGGGTGCGGAAGTCGAAAATCGTGCCGTCGACGGCATCGATATCGCCTGTTGGTATCTTTAATTCGTTGACCGGCGTGTAGCGATCTGCGGCGACCTGCAAGAGCAGGCTCTTGCGCGCCGCCCCAAGCGACCAATAAGGATGCAACGCAAGATTTATCCACGTAGGGGCATCGGTGGTCGCCTCGAACTGAACCTGAAGCGTTGACGCAGATACAAGATAAGTCACCGACAGGTGGCGCGTGCCCGGAAAACCGCCATCGCCGTCAGCAAGGTCGAGGCTCAGCTTAAGGGATTGTTCGTCTTGCGTCTCAATCTGCCAAGTTCGCGCATGAACGCCCGCAGCGCCAGCGTGCAGGGTCGTCACCTCATTCTCATTGGCTTCAAACCTGCATTCCCGGCCCTCGATCGTCGCTTGTGCTCCGGCAATGCGGTTGGCAACCGGGCCAACCACCGCGCCGTTGTACTTTTTGGCCTCGAGCGCTTCTTCTTCGCTTGCCGCCCCGTCAACCAGCGTGCCAATGCCTTGAAACCAAACGCCGTTGAGGCGCGCGCCGAGGGGCCAAACCTCGATCTCAAGGTCTTCTGAAGCCAGCCGGATACCCTGTGTCATGGGAGGGCCCGTGCGATATCGGGTGCAAAATAAGTGAGGATCGAGGAGCAACCGGCCCGTTTGAATGCCACGAGGCTCTCGATCATGGCCTTATCCCCATCGATCCACCCCCGTTCCGCAGCGCCCTTGATCATCGCATACTCTCCGCTGACCTGATACGCGCTCACGGGCGCACCGAACGCATCAGAAACGCGTCTGCAAATGTCCAGATACGGCATCCCCGGTTTAACCATCACCATATCCGCCCCTTCACGCAGATCGCGTTCGACCAGGCGCAGCGCCTCGTCGGAATTGCCGGGATCCATCTGATAGGTCATCTTATCGCCTTTCAGAAGGCCTGAAGCCCCCACGGCATCACGGAAAGGTCCGTAAAAGGCGCTGTTGTATTTCGCTGCATAGCTCAGAATGCAAACATCCGTGTGACCTGCCGCCTCCAGCGCTTGCCGCATGGCGCCAATCCGCCCGTCCATCATGTCGGACGGGCCGATGATATCCGACCCGGCCTCTGCCTGAGCCACCGTCATTTTGACGAGGGCTTCGACGCTTTCATCATTCACGACGATCCCATCTCGTACGATACCGTCATGGCCATTGATGTTGTAGGGGTCCAAGGCAACGTCGGTCATGATCGCGATCTCCGGCACGGCGTCTTTGATGGCGCGTGTCACCCGGTTTGACAAATTGTCCGGGTTCCAGGCTTCCTCGCAAAGCTCGGTCTTCAGGCTGGTGTCGATATAGGGAAACAGGCAAATCGCCGGGATGCCTAGATCGACCGCTTCACGTGCCACTGCAACAGCACGATCAAGCGTATGCCGCACCACGCCCGGCATTGACGGGATCGGCGTCTCACTATCAACGCCGTCGCAAATAAAAATCGGCCAAATCAGGTCATCCACGCTCAAGCTGTGTTCACGCACCAAGCGCCGTTTGGCGTCAGACGATTTGGTGCGCCGGAACCGCGTTGAAGGGAAGGAACCTGTCGTCATCTACTGAAGCCTTTATGCATGTTTTTTTCTTCAAATGCGGTAGCCTGCGGGGTGCGGGCTGGTCAAGTCTGAGCAGGTTCTCTAGATTGCGCGCGGACTAACTGAGGCCCGCCTGTGGATTGGTACGAATCCGTCTTTGAAGTGATCGATCTCCGGTCCTTTTCGAATCTCTGGTATTGGATCGGGCTGGCTGTGCTCTGGTCCTCTGTTTCCCATTGGGTGCTTGGCATTCCCCATGACGCGATCCTGCGAGCGCGGCGCCGCTCGCCGGATACGGCGCTAGACGACCTGCATGACCTCGTGCGGGTGAATGTGAACCGTATTCTCTATATTGTTGACGTATCCGGGGCTTGGCTAGCGCTCTTTGGCTCAGCGGTTATTACCGCCCTTGGGATCACGGCGTTTGCCTATGAGGTTGAGTTTGCGCAAGCCGTCTTCCTAATGGCGCTCCCCATGGTCGTGCTCGGGGCGATGTCGGCGCGGGCCGCCCGGCAAATCCAGCGACATGCGCTCAAAGGGGACGACCTTATTCGCCATTTGATTCGCCATCGCTTCATGGTGCAACTTCTCGGGGTCTGCTCGATTTTTATGACGGCAATGTACGGCATGTGGGTCAACCTCTACACCGGGCCATTCGGCGGTTTCTGAGGCTGCTTGACACTGGGGGCGAAACGATTACCTCCCGCGTCCATGCCTGGCACAGCACACATTACAGTTGGTGGCGCACCCGAGGGGTTTGACGCCAAGCTATTGCTCGTTGAACTCGAGCGCGGCGCTGTCGTGTGCCACGTTGCCCGCGATGATAAGAGAATGCGGGCGATGCAAGAGGCATTGGCCTTCTTCGCCCCGGATCTCCCTGTGATCACATTTCCCGGCTGGGATTGTTTGCCCTATGACCGTGTGTCACCGAATGCCGATATCTCGGCCACGCGCATGGCGACATTGGCGGGATTGGTCCACGGGATGCCCGACCGGTTTGTGCTCTTAACCACGCTCAATGCCGCAACCCAGCGTGTGCCGTCGCGGGACGTGCTACGCGAAGCCGCCTTCCGGGCACGTGTGGGGGACAGGGTAGACGAAAGGGCCCTGCGGGACTTCTTGGTAAAGATGGGATTTGTGCAAGCGCCCACCGTCACTGAACCGGGCGATTACGCGATCCGAGGGGGAATAATTGACATTTTCCCACCTGGAGATGGTGGGCCGGTCCGTCTGGATTTCTTCGGGGATGTGCTGGACGGCGCGCGTCGGTTTGATCCAGTGTCGCAACGCACAACGGAAGCCCTCAAGGCCGTTGAGCTCGCACCGGTTTCGGAAGTGATCCTCGACGAAGCCGCCATCATGCGATTTCGTCAAAACTACCGGCTGGAATTCGGCGCTGCCGGTTCCGATGACCCGCTCTACGAGGCCGTGAGTGCTGGTCGTAAACATGCCGGTGTGGAGCATTGGCTGCCGTTTTTTCATGGCCATTTGGAAACGCTTTTCGACTATCTACCCGATGCCGTCATTGCGCTGGATGATCAGTCAACGGCCATCCGAAGCGCGCGTTGGGAGGCGATTGCCGAGCAGTACGACGCCCGGCGCGAAGCCATGCAAGCTAAGGGCCGCGTCGATAGCGTCTATAAACCGGCACCGCCCGAGGCCCTATATTTCGATGATGCGGCATGGGAAAGGGCAGTAGCAGATCAACGCCTCCTGCAATTTCACCCGCTCCCCCAGCCGAGCGGACCGGGCGTCATAGATGCTGGCGGCCGGGTGGGTCGTTCTTTTTCCCTAGAGCGCCAACAGGAATCCGTAAGCCTTTTCAGCGCACTCGCTGATCATGTGAAAGTTCAACTCAAGAAAGGCCCTGTCGTCGTTGCATCGTATTCCGAGGGCGCGCGCGAGCGCCTTCAGGGTTTGCTCGAAGATAGTGATGTGACCGGTGCGCATCTCATTGCGGATGCACGGGATATTACCGATAGCGGGCTGTTTCTGACCGTTTGGGCATTGGAACAAGGGTTCGAAGCCAAGGGCGGGCTCACGGTTATCTCCGAACAGGACGTTCTAGGTGATCGGCTGATCCGATCTGCCAAGAAGAAACGACGCGCGGACAACTTCCTGACGGAGACGCA
This sequence comes from Pseudomonadota bacterium, assembly GCA_039024895.1. Classification (GTDB taxonomy): domain Bacteria; phylum Pseudomonadota; class Alphaproteobacteria; order Rhodobacterales; family Rhodobacteraceae; genus JAJDOD01. The sequence goes on from JBCCPJ010000013.1 coordinate 70,505, forward strand.
ATCACTGAGCCCTGGCGATCTCATCGTGCATGTGGATCATGGCGTCGGGCGTTATATGGGCCTTGAAGTGGTTGAAGCCCTGGGGGCACCCCATGAGTGCATCCATCTCGAATACGCAGGTGGCGACCGGTTGTTTCTACCCGTTGAGAATATTGAGCTTCTCAGCCGCTACGGCCATGAGGAGGGGCTTCTTGACCGTCTTGGCGGCGGTGCCTGGCAGGCAAAGAAAGCCAAGCTCAAAGAGCGCATTCGTCAGATCGCAGACAAGCTCATCCGGGTTGCTGCCGAACGGCAGTTGCGCAAGGCGACGGTCGTTGAGCCGGTGCCGGGTGCCTGGGACAGTTTTGCCGCGCGTTTTCCCTATGAAGAGACCGACGATCAGCTCAAAGCGATCAATGATACGTTGGAAGACCTGGCCGCAGGGCGCCCCATGGACAGGTTGGTTTGCGGCGACGTCGGGTTCGGCAAAACAGAAGTGGCCATGCGCGCGGCTTTTGTTGCGGCGATGGCGGGGCTGCAAGTGGCGGTGATTGCGCCCACCACGTTACTTGCGCGACAGCACGCCGCCAGCTTCAAGGAACGGTTCCGGGGTTTCCCGGTGCAAATTCGTCAACTGTCACGCTTTGTGGGCGCGAAAGAGGCGGAAGAGGCGCGGGAAGGACTGGCGCGAGGCACCGTCGATATTGTCATCGGGACCCACGCTGTTTTGGCGAAGGGGGTGCGTTTTGCCAACCTTGGGCTACTCATTGTCGACGAGGAACAACATTTCGGCGTGGCCCATAAGGAGCGTCTCAAAGACTTGCGTACCGATATCCACGTGTTGACACTCACCGCAACACCGATCCCGCGGACGCTTCAACTTTCGCTCACAGGTGTCCGGGATCTTTCGATAATCGGGACGCCCCCAGTCGATCGTTTGGCGATCCGTACCTATGTCAGCGAGTTCGATACGGTGAAGCTCCGCGAGGCGTTGCTCCGCGAACACTACCGGGGGGGGCAGGCGTTTTTTGTGGTGCCGCGCATTGCGGATCTCGCCGAAATCGAAGACTGGCTGAAAACCGAGGTGCCGGAAATAACCTATGTGGTGGCCCATGGCCAAATGGCCGCCGGCGAACTCGACAGCCGTATGAACGCCTTTTACGACGGAAAATTTGATGTTCTGCTCGCCACGACCATTGTTGAAAGTGGGCTGGATATCCCAACGGCGAATACCATGGTCGTTCACCGAGCGGATATGTTCGGCCTCGCCCAGCTCTATCAGATACGCGGGCGCGTCGGCAGGTCGAAAACCCGCGCCTATGCCTATCTGACAACCAAGCCGCGCGTTAAACTGACACCGCAAGCGGAGAAACGGCTCCGCGTTCTTGGATCGCTCGACAGTTTGGGGGCGGGCTTCACCTTGGCAAGCCAGGACCTCGATATTCGCGGTGCCGGGAACCTGTTGGGGGATGAGCAATCGGGGCATATTCGCGAGGTGGGCTACGAGCTTTACCAATCGATGCTGGAAGAGGCGATTGCCAAGATCAAAGCCGGTGAGATGGACGGCCTGTCCGATGCGGACGACCAATGGGCGCCGCAGATCAACCTCGGCGTTCCTGTGCTTATTCCAGAGGCTTACGTACCCGATCTTGATGTGCGTCTCGGGCTTTATCGGCGGCTGTCCGGGCTTTCTTCGAAAGTGGAACTCGAAGGGTTCGCGGCCGAGTTGATCGACCGGTTCGGCCCCTTGCCCAAAGAGGTGAACACCCTATTGCTGGTCGTCAGGATCAAGGGCGAGTGCAAAAAGGCCGGGATCGCGCGCCTCGATACCGGGCCGAAAGGGGGGACGATCCAGTTCCACAACGACAAGTTCGCCAATCCGGCTGGGCTGGTTGCGTTCATCGAGGATCAGCGTGGCCTTGCAAAGGTGAAGGACAACAAGATTGTCGTGCGGCGCGACTGGTCCAAAACGAAAGATCGCGTACAAGGCGCGTTCGCGGTGGCGCGCGATCTCGCGCAGAAGGCCCGCCAGGAAACGGCGGCATCTTCTAAGGCTTCTTAGACAGAAGCGGTCATTTCCGCCTTGCCGAACACCGCCGATTTACCCTATGGAGACCGAGGTGCGCCCGAGTGGCGGAATGGTAGACGCAGGGGATTCAAAATCCCCCGCCTTCACGGGCGTGAGAGTTCGAGTCTCTCCTCGGGCACCAAATCCGTTTCACCAGAAACGGGGAACTTTCGAACCTAGTGCTGGGCGGCAGTCGCTTCGTAGAAACGACGAGAGCTTTTACGGTTGTAGTCTGGTCTTCACGCCCGCATCACTAAAGCTCCTGCACTTGGTGACAACTTTCGGTACGCTTAGTCGTCACGCCTCTCGTAATCCTTGGGATCGAAATTAACAAAGAATTGCAGAACGAGATAAAAACCTGCGGTGCCAAATACGAGCGCCCAGGCTTGCGCGCCGCTCACCCATTCAAAGACTGCCCAGCTGAGGATCATCGCGGTCATGATGAAACGGCGGTAGAATGGGCGGAAAAACGGATGCCGTACTTCGAAAAGAGGTTTTTTCATTTCTTTAGCGTTATTCCTCCATGCGCGTCGCTACTGTCCCGTCGTTATCCACCGATTTCAACCCGGCTTTCGGACTTGCGCCGAAAAGGGTAAACCTCGCTCGATGGCCTTCAAGCTTACCGATTTCAACGCCCTACAAAGGGCTGCTTTCGATACGATCATCGATGTACGTGCGCCGCTGGAATTTGCCGAAGATCATTTGCCGGGGGCGATAAATCTACCCGTTCTGAGCGATGCCGAGCGGGCTCGGGTTGGAACGATTTACGTGCAAGATAGCCCTTTCAAGGCGCGCAAGCTTGGCGCGGCACTGGTGGCGCGGAATGCTGCGGGCCATCTGGAAAACACACTCGCCGAGAAAGACGAAAGCTGGCGCCCGCTCCTGTATTGCTGGCGAGGCGGGCAGCGTTCCGGATCCTTCGCGTCGATCCTCTCGCAAATCGGTTGGCGGGTCGAGACGTTGGACGGAGGATATCGAAGTTACCGACGGGTGGTCGTTGATTTTCTCTATGAAAGGGCGTTTCCCGCACAGGTCTTTTTGCTCGACGGTAACACCGGGACAGCGAAATCGGAGGTTTTGCGACTTTTGCCCGCGCTCGGAGTACAAGTTTTGGACCTGGAAGAGATGGCGGGTCACCGTGGCTCGGCCCTCGGCGGGCAAGGGACGCAACCGAGCCAGAAGGCTTTTGAAAGCAAACTGGCGGCGTCCATCGCAGCGCTCGACCCGGCGCGGCCTGTGTTGATCGAAGCAGAAAGCAGCCGCATTGGCCGCATCAACCTGCCACCGCAACTTTTTGGCGCTATGCGGGCGTCGCCCCGTATCGAAATCGTGGCCCCGATCTCGGTGCGTGCCGCGTATCTTTGCCGGGCCTACCGCGACCTTACGAGTAACGAAGAGGCTTTGGTCGCGCGGTTGCGTCGTCTCGTGCGCATCCAAGGCCACGCGCGGGTCGACGCTTGGGTTGAACTCGCCCAACAAGGTGCCTTCCCGGAGCTTGCCCAAGAACTGATGGAGCACCATTACGATCCGCGTTACGGCAAAAAACGCCCCAAACCGCCCGCTTCGAGCCTAAAGGCAGATGACCTCACACCGGAGGGCGTTCGGCGCCTCGCCGAAGCGGTGGCAGAGGCCGTGTCACAACTTCAAACGGCGCGGATTTCGGGCTGATCTTCCTCACGCGGGACCAAATGTCCGATGATGGCCGCGTCGTGCCTAAGGCTCTGGAGCGTCTGGACCAAGCTGTCGGCCCGGTGGGTCTCAACGGCGGCAAGCAAGCCACCCACCGTTTGCGGATCGAACAGAAGACTGTTGCGTCCGGTATCCGCGCCTTCAAAGGCGACGTCGGCTCGATTTGCCGCCCATAGGCTGGACCTCACGCCGTGCTCGGCGAGTTTCAATGCGCCAGCATACAAAGGAACTGCATCCATATTAATTTCTGCTGTGAGGTTTGCTTCGGCGAGCATGTGCGCCGCGTGACCCGCCAACCCAAAACCCGTCACATCGGTCATGGCGCGGGCGTCCTTGGCAAGGGCACGGGCGGCGTCACCCTGCGATACGGTCATCACCGCAAGGGCAGCGGCGATATCGTCACCACGCGCTTGCCCGGTCATTTCCGCCGCAAACAACGTCCCCGATCCCAGCGGGCGCGTCAGGATCAAGGCGTCGCCCTCCTGTGGGGAGGGACGCAGCAAATGCTCCGGCGCGTCGAGCCCGGTTACTGAAAAACCGACCGTGAACTCAGCGCCTTGGGTGCTATGCCCGCCTACAATGGCAGCGCCCTCAGCTTCGCAAACCTCTGCGACAGCTCCCATGACTTCCGACAACCACCGCCCTTGAAGCGGTTCTGTCATCCGAGGGAGCGTCACGTGACAAAGGACAGCCTGCGGACGCGCACCCATCGCCCAAATATCGCCCAGGGCATGCAGCGCGGCAATCCGGCCAAATAGCCAAGGGTCATCCCAAAAAGAACGAAGATGGTCTGTGGTCAGGGCTTGCCGTACCCCACGGATTTCCAGCATGGCGGCATCGGCGCCCGGTCCGGTCAGGACATCCGGGCGGAACGGCATGTCGAGGGTTTCAAGCACATTGCGCAAGATATCCGGTGCCACTTTGGACCCGCAGCCTGCGCAGAGGGGCTGTTCCGTACCGGCGCCGACTGCGCGCGGGGTCTTGGTCTGCACGGCGGACATTGCGGGCAGGTGGTTTAACCGATCCATAAAACGCCGATCAATCCAGTCTTTCCAGCGCCACGCCCACGCGCCACCGAAGGACTGCTTCCCCCGGTCGGCGACCGCGTCTTTGCCGCCGAGGGAGATCAGTTTCAAATAGCTTGCCTGGGGTTTGAAGGGTTTAAGTGGTCGGTCTGATGCGACGGCTTTCAGGTTATGGGTCAGCGCCGGAGCCGCACGAACTGCAAAGACACCGGCTTTCGGGCGCGGGCTTGCGCTGAGATGGGCGCAGTCACCGACGGCAAAGATGCGCGGATCATTCGTTGATCTAAGGTCGGCGCCCACATTGATATAGCCGTCATGCAAATCGAGACCGGTGTCGTTCAGCCAGTCAAAAGGGCGCGCGCCTGCTGCCCCCACTGTCAATGCGGCGGGTAGAAGTCCCCCGCCGGAAAGCGTAACGGCGTCGGCAGTGACCTCTTTCACCGTTGTGTTTTCGAGGAGCGTGATGCCTTGGCGTTCCAATGCCTGCCGCAACATATCGGATGTTTTGGCGTTGACGCCCCGCAGCGCGTTTTCCGCCTCAACCACCGTGACCGGGGTTCCGTCGGGCAGGCCGTGTTCAATCGCAAGCGCAAGTTCTACCCCGGCGACCCCGCCGCCGATTACAACAATTGGCCCGCCGCTCCCCGCCAGATGATCACGCCAGTGTCTCGCAAAGCGACCGAGCGGTTTCGCGGCGACCCCATGCTCGGCAAAGCCCGGCAGGTTTGGCATATCGGACGTGATGCCAATATCGAAGGAGGCGTAGTCGTAGGCAATTGGGGCGCGTCCTTGCATCGTGACACTGCGTGTCTCCCGATCCATTCCTGTGACCTGACCAAAAATAAGGCGCGCACCTGCAAAACGGGCGAGCTTTACAAGATCAATCTCCAGGTCTTCCCGACCATAATGCCCGGCGACAAAGCCGGGCAGCATGCCGGTATACGGTGCGGTTGCGGTCGGGTTAATCAGCGTCAAACGGGCACCGGGTAGCGGGTCCATGCCCCAGGCGCGCAGCAAAAGTGCATGGGCATGGCCGCCGCCGATCAGAACGATATCGCAGGAGAGGGGGGTCGTTTCTTGCATATCCCCGCCCTAGCGCTTTGCAAGGACAAGGGGCAAGGGGCTCAGTAACCGCTCATTTCAAGATATCCTATGCCCGGATGGGACCCCGTGACCTCAACCGGGCCTTCCCCATAGGGCACAAGCGTGCCCATCCAGCTTTGCGGGTAAAGCGCGGTTGACGTGATCGTGACGCCGTAATCGGGCAGTTCGATATCCCAGGCTGTCGGCACCTGCCGCCCCTCGACCTCAGAATGCGCTGCAGCGGTCATGGACATTTGACCGGGTTGGAGCGGTACGCCTGACCCGTCTTCCTCAATCCAGGTGCCCACTGTATAGGCGCTCCCATCCTGGTCGCGCAGGCGATAGCCCATAAGCTTTTCACCATTGTCGAAATGGAGGGAGACCCAATCCCAGCCGGTTTGCGTTTCGGTCAGCGGCTGCGAGGACCATTCGCGATCGAGCCAGGCGCGCCCCGTGACGTCGATGGCGCCGTCTTCCAGCGTAATGGTCCCGGTCACTTCGTAATGGGGTTGCGAATAGTAGTGGCTCGCCTGACCGGCCTCCGACTTGACGGAAAAGCCGGACTGCCCCTGCAAAACAAAGGGGCCATCGGCATCAAGTTTCAGATCATAGTGAAATCCGGTTCCTTGGGCCGTCAGACGAAGATCGTTGAGCGTCGGCCCCACCATTTGCCATTCATCGATAAACGCATCGAACGGCGCGGCAGTGACACCCGCCTGACCACTTGCCCCTCGGGCAAAACGTTCGGCATAGAGGTGCCCGGCGGGTGTTGAAACCGCGGCATGGGCCATCCAGGCTTGATCCCCTTCTGCGCCGCCGGGGGCAAGCGCATTGCGAAACAATGTCCACTGAATGCCGTAAGCCGTGCCGTCGGCGCTTTCGAGATTGGCTGTGACATACCACCATTCGATCCGAAAGGTGTTGTGGGGCCCGTGATCGACCGGAAAGCGGAAGCGGGTTTCGGGGTCGGGCAGGTCGAAACCATCGGTGGTTTGTCCCAGCCCGGCAAAACCCTGTGCCAAGACCAGGGTCGGCAACAAAGCGAAGCAGATTGCGGAGCGAAGCACTTTAACGTTCATGGGCAAAGACCCTGATAAGATCGGCGGGGGGGCGCTTGGCCAACTGGCGGGCAGGCCAAAGGCTAGCGAGCCCGGCGGCGGCAAGGGATGCGAGGCCGAGCCAAATCCAATCCATCGGAAAAAGTGACATCGGCAGGCGCCACCCGAAGGCCTCCACATTGATAACCGCAAGAAGAACCCAAGCCAGGGCCAAACCAACAGGCAGTGCCAAAAGAAACGTGAGCGCCGCGAGGGTGAGTGACCGCACCAGTTCCAGGCGTGCGAGCTGTTTTCGCGTCACGCCAAGCGCCCAAACCGGTGCCAGTTGAGGCAAGCGCATTGCGGCGAGCGTGAGAAGCGACGTCAGGATCGCCAGCCCAGCCACGGAAAGCGTCAGAATGTTGAGCGCGCCGGTCACCGCAAATGTCCGGTCGAACACTTGCATGGAAAACGCCTTCAGAGACCGCTGATCGATCATCCGTTCTTCTGGAATACCGAGATCATCTCTTAACGCCGCGCGCATCGTATCGGGGTCGTCGGTGAGGACGCCAAAATCCCTACGATCCAGTGTGTCGTAACGGGCGGTTAAGGTCTCAAATCCAAGAACAACCTGGCCCAAGGGATTGCCGTAGTCGCTGTAGACGGCAAGGACCTCGGTCTCCCAACCGCCGGGGAGGGGGAGATTGCCGCCAGGTGCCAGTCCTTCGCGCCGCGCAAGCTGTTCGTTGATCATCGCCCCATCGCCTGCGGCAAGCCGCGCCCACGCATCGGGGCTCGATGACAAAAGAGGCCAGTTTTTGGCATAGATCGGGTGATCGACAACGCCGTAAATTTCGGCGGGCGCGCCCAGCACGTCGCCATCGGTGTGCCAAATTGGCAGAACATCAATGCCGTTTTCCGCCATGTAGCCCTGAAATAGGGACGTTTCCCTCTCGTCAGCAACTGTCACGTAAAGCTCGCTCACCAACCGCTGATCGAGCCATCCGGTAAACGTGGCGCGAAAGCTCGCGACCATCGTGCCGATGCCGATATTTGCCGAAAGGGCGAGCAGCAGCGCCATGAGCGCCAGCGACAAACCCGGTAGTTGTTGCCGGGTATCGGCCCAAAACCAGTCGGACAGTGGGCCGCGCGATGTCTTGGCGAGAAGGTTGAGGAGCGCCGCCAAGACGCTCGGCAGGCTCAAGGCTGCGGCAATGAGGAAGCCGCCAAGCAGTGTGAAGCCGCTGACCAAACCGCCGCCCAGCACGAGGGCGAGCACGGCCACCGCGAATGCGATCCCCGCAAGCCAGAGCTGCCAGCGCATGGTGCCTGCGCTCACCATGGCCCAGGCACGCGGTTTCGCCGGGGCAAGGGGCGGCATGCGCGCGACTTGGACAAGGCCGCTCACCGCCGCCAGCGCTGTTCCGGCAATCGCGATGAGCAACCCGCTCAGCCACCAAATGGGCGATAGCGTCAGTGCACCCTCCACGGTTGCTCCGTAAAGTCCTCGCAATGTGGCAGCCACATCGGGGATCAGCATGGACGCGATCAGCCAGCCCAAGACGATGCCAAGCGCGCCGGCGACGAGTGCGAAGATGAGCAATTCCAGCGCGAGCAAGGTGACCAGCCGCCGCGAGGTTGCCCCCAGGGCGCGCAAAGTCCGAAATGCCGGTCGGCGCTGCTCGAAAGCCAGGCCGACGGCACCGTTAACGATGAAAAGCCCCACCGCAAAAGAGAGGAGCCCAAAGGCGGTCAGGTTGAGGTGAAAGCTGTCGGTGAGCCGCCCCAAGTCTTCGGCCGTTTCCGGTTGCTCGATCATCAGACCTGGCGCTACGGTTTCAAGCGGCGGGCGTTTCAACGGTTGTTCGGCCAGCAAGATGAGCCGGGAGTATCCAGTCGTACCGGTCAAATCTTGCGCGACGGTGATGTCCGTCACGACCATGCCCGGCGCAATGCCATCCGCCACCTGCACGGGCCGCCCGAGGGATTGAAGTCGCTCGGCAGTGACCGCATTTGCCAGCACCGTACCCGTTTCGCCGGTCACATCGTCAATCGTATCGGGTCCAATGGCAGCGCCGATTGCGCTATCGCCGGGAGCGGTGAACGGATCGATCCCCAAAAGGCGCACGCGTCCGCCATCTCCGGCAACCCAGCCATCGATCACAGGGCTCACAAGCCAACCGGCACGCCGCAGGTTTATGAAAACTTCATGGGAGATCGTGCCGTCCGTGCTGACCAGATTGCGAAGCCCGCCACCCGTCAAGGTATCGGCGGCAGAGGCGTAGCTTTTGCGCGCCTCCGCGTTGATGGCTTGGACCCCGGACCAAAGCGCCGTCGCAAGGGCCAGACCAAGGATGAGCGTGAGCATTTGGAACGGTCGACGTCGCCAATGAGACAGGAGGGCCGACAGAATAGCGCCCGTCATGCCGCAAGCCGCCCGTGGCTAAGGTGCAGACGGCGATCGGCACGCGCGGCCAAGCGCTCCGAATGCGTCACAAGGATCAGCGCGGCACCGGTTTTGGCCGTTTCCGAGAGCAAGAGGTTGAACACCGCATCAGACGTCGCCTCATCGAGATTACCTGTCGGCTCATCCGCCAGCACCATTTTCGGCTTATGCATAAGCGCGCGCCCAATGGCCACGCGCTGTTGTTGCCCGCCGGAAAGTTCCTCGGGATACTTTGCTAACTGCTCTATGATACCAAGGGCTTCCGACATGGCCTTCACGTCACTTTCAGAGCAGGGAACGCCCGCAAGGTCCGCTTGAAACCGCAGGTTTTTGGCCACGGTCAGGGACGGGATCAGATTGAATTGTTGAAACACGATACCAAGCGCTTGTCGACGGAGCGCGGCCCGGGCTGCATCATTCATCGCGAACAGATTTTCGTTGCCCAGCGTGATGTTGCCCCCATCCGCCGGTTCCAAACCGGCAAGGATGTGCAAAAGCGTCGATTTCCCGGACCCGCTCTCGCCGGTCAGCGCCAAGGTCTCGCCCGCTGACACCGTGAGCGCAATGCCATCCAGTACCGGGCGTTCCATGCCGGAAAAGCGTTTGGTTAAGTCAGAAACGTTCAGAAGCATGGACGATATCTATCTTGATTTTGCTGTCTGAACAGGGGGCTGCGCGATGCGCGCCGCTTTGCCGCGCGAGGCCTCTATTTTGGTGTTTCCCTCCCCACTGACCCTCCATATGGTGTGGTAATGGCGACTCCAAAGTTCATCCACCTCCGCGTCCACACTGAGTACTCACTGCTAGAAGGGGCGGTGCGTCTGAAGTCATTACCCGGCACATGCGCAAAACTGGATATGCCCGCTGTTGCGGTGACGGACACCAATAATATGTTCGCCGCGCTCGAGTTTTCCGTCTCCTCGATGGACGCCGGCGTGCAACCCATCGTCGGTTGCCAGATCGATCTCGAGTATCAACCGACAGAACTCGGTGGTCGACCAGTCCCACCTGCACCGATCGTTCTGCTGGCGCAGTCCCGCGCCGGTTACGAAGGGCTCATGAAGTTGAACTCGGCGCTCTACTTGCGCGAAACAGATCTGCCCAATGTCACGCTCGCCGATTTGGCAGCCCACGGGGACGGGTTGATATGCCTGACCGGTGGGGCCGATGGCCCCATCGGACGGCTCTTGCAGAATAACGCAAGAGACAAGGCCGGTGTTTTGCTGCGCAAGTTGGCAGAGATATTCGACCGACGCCTCTATGTGGAGCTACAGCGCCATCCTGGTGAAGGTGGCGCACTGCCCCAAGCAGAGGCGGCAACTGAGCCCGCATTCGTTGAAATGGCCTACGCGATGGGCTTGCCGCTCGTGGCGACGAATGACGTCTATTTCCCCGCGCCCGACATGTACGAGGCCCATGATGCGCTGATTTGTATTGCCGATGGGGCCTATGTAGATCAACAGGGCCCGCGCCGCAAACTGACGCAGCAACATTACTTGAAAAGCCCAGCCGAGATGGAGGTCTTGTTTAAGGACCTGCCGGAAGCCATTGAGAACACAGTCGAGATCGCAAGAAGATGCGCCTTCGTAGTGACGCGCCACGATCCGATCCTGCCCAAGTTCGCCGAAGACGAAATCGAAGAACTGCGGCGGCAGGCGCAAGAAGGATTAGAGGCGCGCCTCGCTGTGATTGAGCCAGCCGCCCCCCGGGAAGACTACGATGCGCGCCTCGAATTTGAGTTGGGCATCATCGAGGGCATGGGATTTCCCGGCTACTTCCTCATCGTGGCCGATTTCATCAAATGGGCGAAGGATCAGGACATCCCTGTCGGTCCAGGCAGAGGCTCCGGCGCCGGTTCGCTGGTGGCCTACGCGCTGACCATCACAGACCTCGACCCGCTTCGCTACTCGCTGCTGTTCGAGCGGTTCCTGAACCCCGAGCGGGTGAGTATGCCGGATTTCGATATCGATTTCTGCATGGATCGCCGGGAGGAAGTGATCCGCTACGTGCAAGAGCGCTATGGCGCCGATAAAGTCGGCCAGATCATCACCTTTGGTGCTCTGCTCTCGAAGGCAGCCGTGCGCGATGTGGGGCGCGTGCTCCAGATGCCCTACGGGCAGGTGGACAGGCTTTCCAAGTTGATCCCTGTGGAGGGCGTAAAGCCGGTCAGCATTGAAAAGGCGCTCGCCGATGAGCCGCGCCTGCGCGAAGAAGCCAAGGCGGAAGAGGTGGTGGAACGGTTGCTCACCTACGGCCAACAGGTGGAGGGGCTATTGCGCAACGCATCCACCCACGCGGCAGGCGTGGTGATCGGGGACCGGCCATTGGACGCCTTGGTGCCGCTTTACCGCGATCCCCGTTCTGAGATGCCAGCAACGCAGTTCAATATGAAATGGGTCGAGCAAGCGGGTTTGGTCAAGTTCGACTTTCTTGGGTTGAAGACTTTAACAGTGATCCAGAACGCTTTGAATTTGCTGAAAGAACGCGGTATAGATATCGATATTGGCGCAATCCCGCTAGACGATCCGGCATCCTATGAGCTCTATGCCAAAGCGCGGACCGTCGCGGTGTTTCAGGTGGAAAGCTCCGGCATGATGGATGCCCTGCGCCGCATGAAGCCAACCTGTATCGAGGATATCGTGGCGCTCGTGGCGCTCTATCGTCCTGGGCCGATGGAGAACATTCCGCAATATTGCGACGTGAAGAACGGGCGGGCGGAGCGCGAAAAACTGCACCCGCTGATCGACCATATTCTAGACGAGACACAGGGCATCATCGTTTACCAGGAACAGGTGATGCAAATCGCGCAGGAAATGGCTGGCTACTCGCTGGGCGGGGCCGATTTGCTGCGCCGCGCCATGGGCAAGAAAATTCAAGCGGCCATGGATGCGGAGCGCCCGAAATTCATGGAAGGCGCTAAGAAAAACGGTGTTGATAAGGCTAAAGCGACGGAGGTTTGGAACCTCCTCGACAAATTCGCCAATTATGGGTTCAACAAGTCACACGCAGCCGCCTATGCCGTGGTCAGCTATCAAACAGCGTGGCTCAAGGCGAACTACCCAGTTGAATTCATGGCTGGGGTGATGAATTGCGATCTGCACCTCACGGATAAATTGAGCGTTTATGCCGAAGAGGTGCGCCGTGGACTGGATATTGAGATTGTGCCGCCGTGTGTGAACCGGTCGGAACCCACATTCAGCGTGCGGGATGGCAAGCTGGTCTACGCGCTTGGCGCTTTGAAAAATGTCGGCGTCGAGGCCATGCGGCTGGTGCGCGAGGCCCGCGGCGACAAGCCATTTGTTACCGTATTTGATTTCGCCCGTCGGGTGGACCTGAAACGGGTCGGCAAGCGGCCACTGGAAATGTTGGCGCGGGCAGGGGCGTTTGACGAGCTTGACGCAAATCGGCGGCGCGTCTTTGCTTCGCTCGATGCGCTCACAGCTTACTCCGCCGCGATTTTCGAACAGCGGGGCTCCAATCAGGTCTCCCTATTCGGCGATGCGGGGGACGATTTGCCGGAGCCGCGCTTGTCGCCGGTCGATGATTGGTTGCCCAATGAGCGCCTAGCCGAAGAAGAAATCGCTATTGGGTTTTATCTGTCCGGGCACCCGCTCGATGACTACGCCGCCGCTTTCAAACGTAAAAACATGCCGACGCTGGTGGAGTTGCAGGAAAAGGCGGAGCGCGAGGGCGGGGCGGTTGCGCGGGTCGGTGTTATCGTGTCTGCGCTTCAGGAGCGCAAATCCGGTCGGGGCACGCGGTTTTTTCGTATGAACATTTCGGACCCCACGGGTCAGGTCAGCGGTATGGCGCTGTTTCCGGAGGATTTTGAAACGGTCCGGAGGGTTTTCGATCAAACGCATCAGGTGATCATGACCCTGGAGGCGCGGTTCAATGAGGGGCAATTCGATCCGATTGCCCGGTCGGTTGCGCCAATCGATACGGTGGTTGCTGCGGGCGTATCGGCGGGGTTGAATGTGATGGTCGACGCGGCGGAAGCGGGGCCGATGGTCCATTCGGTACTTGACCGCTTCAAGGAGGACGGCGCGGTCAAAGCCAAGGGTCCCGTCACAATCACGGTGTTATCCGTGCCCTTGTCCGGCGCCTTGCAGGACGTTCCGATTGAACTCGGGGATGGGTGGCCAGTATCGCCGCAGATCAAAGGAGCCCTGAAATCACTGCCCGGGGTCGTTGCGGTGGAAGAGCTTGTCTAAGAGCTTGATCGAAAGCTGATATATTAGTTTTTGGTCGTGAAGTGACCCATAACGCCGCCTGAGAACACCAGTGGATTTGCAGGCGTGGTCGCGGCGCCAAGCACTCGACCGATCACTATCGTATGGTCACCTGCATCATGGGCAGCGAAACGTTCGCACTCAAAATGCGCAAGACAGCCTGTAATAAGTGGCACGCCATCTATGGTGCGATCGTGGGGCAAGCCCCCAAAGTCGAGCCCGTCCTTGGTAAACCTGCGGCAAACCTCCTCTTGGTCCGAGCTGAGGACGTGGATGACGAAACGCTCAGCTTCAACGAATGCAGCATGGCGCGAAGAAGATTTGGCAGGTGACCAGAGCACAAGCGGCGGGTCGAGCGAGACACTTGCAAAACTATTCGCGGTAATACCGAGCGGACCCCGCTCCGACTGGCACGTCACCACGGTCACGCCAGTTGCGAACCGACTTAGCGCGGTCCGGAAATCCTTCAGAGTGTCGGGTCCGGGAACAAAACGGTTCATCATGTTCATCACGCAACCTCGCGCCCGAGCGCTGCCGTGTAAAGCTCGAACCAGGTTTCGCGGTCCATCTCGACCTTCAACGCGTCGCCAAAAGTCGCAATGCGATCAAGCCGGTTGGTCCCCATCACCGGCAAAATGCCCACGGGATGTGCCAGAAGCCAGGCAACGGCCACGGATGCTTCATCAACATCATTCTGCATGGCCACTTTGGAAACGGTCGCGCGCGGCTCACCGTCTTTGAACAAACTGCCACCGCCAAGGGGGGACCAAGCCATAGGTTTCACCCCGCGCTCTTGCAAGAAAGCGATATCGCCATTGGTAAAGGCGTCATGCGCCTGAAGGCTCAATTCGATTTGATTGGTCGCAAGCGGCGTTTTCATGGCTGATTGCAGCAACGTCCAATCCCAAGGCCGGAAGTTTGAGACACCAACCGCGCGCACCTTGCCGGAGGCGACCGCGCCGTCGAGCGCTCGTCCTGTCTCTTCGTGGTCCATCAAGGGGTCAGGTCGGTGGAGCAGCAGCAAATCGATGTGCTCAATCGCCATTTAAGCAAGTGATTTATCAATCGACTTGGCAATATGGGCCGCTGACGTATCGTAATATTTCACCCGCGCATCGGCATACCGTCCAGCGGGCGCGACGATGTCGCATTTCGTGATGATCTCAAGCCGATCTCGCAGGCCCGGACTATCCTTGAAACACGCACCCAGCAATCCTTCGGCGGTATAGTCGCCGTAAATGTCCGCTTGATCGATGGTGGTGATGTCTTGTTCAAGACATGCCTCGAGCTTCGCGCGAATATGTCCGGGCGACGTGTTGGCATCGTCGCCGATGCGCCACATGCCGTAGACGATGCGGCTCAAATCAACTCCGCCGGGGAGGGTGACGCGGTCCATTACACTCTTTCTCCTGACCCGAGGGGGGTGTTTGGTGTGCGCTCCGGCACGCGCCCATAGACATGGGGCAAGGAGCAGGTTTTCAAGTGGGGGAGAACTTTTCCGCCAAAGTGCTTGCATTCATCGATATGCGGATAGCCCGAGAAAATGAAGGCGCGAATTCCCATCTTCTGATATTCCTCGATTTGGCTCATCACCTGATCGGTCGACCCGACCAACGCCGCACCGCAACCGGAACGCGCCCGTCCGATACCCGTCCACAGGTTTGGTTCCACATAGCCGAACTGATCCGCGAGTTCCCGCGCCCGCGCCTGATGGCTGACCCCGAGCGACGTGCTGTCATGGGCGCGGTCCCGGATCAATTTGCCGTATTCGTCGTCGAGCTTTGAGACGATGTAATCGGCATAGTCGCGCGCCTCCGCCTCCGTATCGCGGACAATCATATGAACGCGAAGCCCGTAATCCAGGGTTCGGTCGTAATTCTCGGCCACCGCGTGCACGGCTTTCATGCGTTCGGCCAATTGATCTTTTGGCTCGGGCCACATGAGATACACGTCGCAATGCTGGCCGCAAAGATCGAGCGCCGGCGGGGAATAGCCCCCGAAATACAATAGCGGCCCACCGTTTTGCTGATATGGTCGGGCGGGGTTGGTGGTCACCGCTTCGAAATTATACACCTCGCCGTGGTAGGTGATCTCTTCTTGCGTCCAAGCCTGCTTCAGGATTTCGACTACTTCGCGCGATCGCTGATATCTGAAATTGCTCTTGGCTTTTTCTCCTGGAAAATCGGAAGAGATGATGTTCACCGTCAAACGACCTTCCAGCATGTGATCGAGCGTCGCCAAAGTGCGTGCCAGCATGATCGGCTGCATTTCCCCGCAGCGAACGGCGGCGAGCATGTTGATTTTCGATGTCAGCGGCGCCATGCCCGCCACAAAGCTCAGCGTGTCTTGCCCAACCTGATAGGAGGACGGGCAAAGGATGTTTCGGAACCCTTGGGTTTCGGCTTCCAGAAGAATGTCCCGGCAATGGGCGAAGCTGGAACGGAGGTCGCCATCCGGCACGCCCAGAAACTGGTAATCATCTGAACATAAGGCGGAAAACCAGCTGATCTCGGCAGCATCAAGCTCTGGCGATGTGATAGGGACAACGGTCATGGAACACCCAGGGGTTGGGATCGCTTTTTTGCTTGCATAGCAGCGGATTTCGGATGCATCAATAGTAGATCAATTCGGGAGGTCAGCCTGCCATGGCTGCTGAAGCCTATGCGCTTCCAAAATATGTCCAGGCGTCTGAGACGCTGATCCGTGATATATCAGCGGGTCGGTTGCGCGACGGCGAACGAATGGCCCCGGAACGCGAAATGGCAGCGAGTATGGGGATCGCCGTTGGAACGCTGCGGAAGGCCTTGCAGGAATTGGAAGAGCGCGGGCTGGTAGAGCGCATTCAGGGGTCGGGCAATTATGTGCGACACCGCCCTGAAGCCTCTGGTCTGTATGCCTTTTTCCGGCTGGAACGGCTGGATGGGGGCGGCCTGCCTACTGCTGATTTGCTTGACGCTAAGCGGCTAGAAAAACCAGCCGACTTACCTGAGTTCGGGCGCTCGGCCCATGCGTTTTGCATCCAACGGTTGCGCAGGCTGTCCGCGCAGCCCGTTGCCCTGGAGGAAATCTGGTTGGACGGCGTTTGGGCGGATGAGAACGCGCTCTCTCACCTCAGCGAGTCGCTCTATCTCTTCTATCGACGGCACTTGAACCTCTGGATCACCAGCGCCGAAGACCGGATCGGCGTCGCGGAGGTGCCGGCCTGGGGCCGTAGTCTTGACGTGTTTACCAGCGATGTTGCCGGGTATGTCGAGCGATGGAGCCGGACAGATGCCAATGAAATCGCGGAATATTCCCGCACATGGTTCAACACTGATCGGGCACGTTACGTGTCGAGGATGACATGAGGAAGGTAAGTTAAGTGGTCAATTACGGAATTATCGGCTGCGGCATGATGGGCCAAGAGCATTTGCGGAACATCGCCCTTCTGCCGGAGGCGCGGGTGGCTGCCATTTTCGAGCCGAACCGCATTATGGCAGATACCGCCAAGTCCATCGCGCCGAATGCGCAGCTTTGCGCGTCCCTGGAAGAGCTGCTGGCAATTGAAGCGCTGGACTGCTTGCTCATCGCCTCGCCCAATCATTTGCATGTGGCGCAATTCAGCCAGATTGCCGCGAGCCGTCACCTGCCGCTCTTAATTGAGAAGCCGCTATTCACCCGCCGCGAAGACATCGACAAACTCGCGGAACTGGACGCGAATTATATGGCCCCGATCTGGGTTGGCATGGAGTATCGTTACATGCCGCCGATCCAGACGTTTATTGACCAGTTAGATGTGGTAACAGGCGGGCCGACGATGCTCACGATCCGCGAACATCGCTTCCCCTTCCTCGAAAAGGTTGGCGACTGGAACCGGTTCAACCGCAACACCGGGGGCACGTTGGTCGAAAAGTGCTGCCATTTTTTCGATCTAATGCGTTTTATCCTCAAGGATGAGCCGGTCCGCGTGATGGCAAGCGCCGGGCAGGATGTGAACCATCTGAACGAAGCCTATGACGGCGAGGTGCCCGATATCTGGGATGGGGCATTTGTTATCGTCGACTTCGCGCGCGGGTCCCGGGCGATGCTGGAACTTTGCATGTATGCCGAGGGGTCAATCTTTCAGGAGGAAATCACCTGCGTCGGGCCTACGGGCAAGATTGAAGTGAAAGTCCCGGGGCCGGGCCGGTTCTGGCCCACCCATCTTGGCACACCGCCCGTCGCACAGGTCATCGCTTCGCCCCGCAAGCCGAAAGGCCCGCAACTAGTAGAAATCCCCGTCGATCCGACCATTCAAGACGCAGGCGATCACAATGGTTCGACCTTTTATCAGCACGCACGCTTTCTAGAAGTGGTCAAAGGGCACGGGATGCCGGAGGTTACGTTGCGCGACGGCGCGCGCGCGGTCGAGATGGGGCTGGCAGCACAGGAAGCGGCGCAAAGTGGACAATCCGTGCCCATTCCAGCAGACCCTTGGTTGGCGCAGCAAAGACATCTGACAGCCTAAGAGGACGCAGACCGCACGACGTGTCCCGCCAGAGATCAGCGTCGGAATTCGCCTCAACCAAGTCGTGAAATGGCGCGATGCACCGCCCTGCCAGACGCAGCATATTGGCCAGGAGGAAGGTCATGCCCACCGATCTCAGCCAGGTCTTAAATCCGATTGAAACCGCGAACGGACTGCCCAACGCGCATTATACATCCGAGGAAATGTTCGACGCCGAACGCGACCCGCTCTGGTTTCAAAGTTGGGCAGGGGTCTGCGTCGAGGCGGAGGTGCCAGGGCGCGGTGACGCCAAACCGCTCGATTTTCTCGGTGTTCCGCTTTTTGTGATGCGCGGCAAGGACGGACAGGTGCGCGTTTTCCAAAATGTATGCCGCCACCGGGGCATGATCCTAGTCGCTGAGCCTAGGAAGATCGAAGGCGCCATCCGCTGTCCCTATCACTCCTGGTGCTACAGCCATCAAGGTAAGCTTGTCGCCACCCCCCATGTGGGCGGCCCCGGCCACAACACCCATGATGGCATAGACCGCGCGACGCTCGGGTTGATCGAAGTGCGCAGCCACATTTGGATGGGAGTCGTCTTCATTAACCTTTCGGGGGACGCACCGGACTTCCGCAACGTCCACGCCAAATTGATCGACCGTTGGGCCGAGTTTGATGTGCCGCTCCATGCCAACACCGAAGACAGCAGCTTCACGCTCACCTGCAACACCAACTGGAAGCTTGCGGTGGAGAACTACTGCGAAAGTTATCACCTGCCGTGGGTACATCCCGGTCTGAACAGCTATTCGCGGCTCGAAGATCACTACCATATCGACGAACCCGGCGCATTCTCCGGTCAGGGCACCGAAGTTTACCGACAAATTGCCCTTGAGGATGGCACAACCTTCCCGGATTTCGCAGGGCTGTCGGTTAAGTGGAACGAGGCGGGGGAGTACATCACCGTGACCCCCAATGTCATGCTCGGTGTTCAGCGGGATCATACATTCGCCATCGTCCTGGAGCCACAAGGCCCCACGCGCACCGTCGAGCATATCCACCTGTTCTATGCGTCTGACGACACGCCCGCCGCGCTCCGCGAAAAGAACGCGGTGCTTTGGGAAACGGTGTTTCGCGAAGATATCGGCGTTGTCGAAGGGATGCAGCGTGGACGAAACGCACCGGGCTTCGATGGCGGTCGCTTCTCGCCCGCCATGGACGGCCCAACGCATTCCTTCCACCAATGGGTTGCCCGACGTATGGGCGGGCGATGAGTGATGCCGTTTCGGTGGCGCTGGCACTCGGTGATATTGAACGCGTTGTCAGCCTCTACGAAAAGGCGGCTGCGATGAAAGAAGAGGCAGGCGATATCGATGCAGCCTGCTTTTTGCTCACCCATGCTTGGATACACGCATTAGAGGCAGGCGACGGCCGTGCCGAGGACATACGCGGTCAATTGATCGCATACGGACGGGAGTGAACAGGATGAAGGACCGCTACAGGGTTGTCGTTATCGGAGGCGGCGTGGTCGGATGCTCCGTTCTTTACCACCTGACAAAGCTTGGCTGGTCCGAAGTGTGCCTGATCGAGCGTTCCGAACTGACGAGCGGCTCCACCTGGCATGCGGCCGGTGGGTTTCACACCCTGAACGGCGATACCAATATGGCGGCGCTTCAGGGATACACAATCGGGCTCTACAAGGAACTCGAAGAAATCACCGGCATGTCCTGTGGCCTCCACCATGTGGGGGGGCTGACCCTCGCCGATACGCCCGAACGGTTCGACATGCTCAAGGCGGAGCGTGCGAAACATCGCTACATGGGGCTCGACACGCAAATTCTGTCGCCTGCGGACGTTGCGGAGATGGCAGAGCTTGTGAATGTGGACGGCATACTTGGCGCGCTTTACGACCCGCTTGACGGGCACCTCGATCCCTCCGGCACGACCCATGCCTATGCCAAAGCGGCGCGGCTTGGCGGCGCAGAGATCGTAACCCATAATCGCGTGTTGGAAACCAACCCCCATG
Organism: Pseudomonadota bacterium; assembly: GCA_039024895.1. GTDB lineage: Bacteria > Pseudomonadota > Alphaproteobacteria > Rhodobacterales > Rhodobacteraceae > JAJDOD01. Next base: position 90,552 of record JBCCPJ010000013.1, read on the forward strand.
CCGAAGGGTGGGAAATCGTTACCGAAAAAGGCACTGTCATCGCCGAGCATGTGGTGAATGCCGGTGGGCTTTGGGCGCGCGAAGTGGCCGCGCTCGCCGGGCTCTACTTGCCGCTACTCCCCATGGCGCACCAGTACCTCGTCACCGAGGATATCGCCGAGATCGCGGGACGAGAAACCGAGTTTCCCCACGTGATTGACCCCGGTGGAGAGAGCTATCTGCGACAAGAAGGGAAGGGGCTTTGCATTGGGTTTTATGAACAGCCCTGCGAGCCCTGGTCCGTCGATGGGACGCCCTGGGACTTTGGCCACGAATTGCTCAACGATCAGTTCGAGAAGATCGAAGACAGTGTCGCCTTCGCCTATCGCAGGTTTCCCATTCTCGAACGATCGGGCGTTAAGCGGGTAATCCACGGGCCCTTCACCTTTGCGCCGGATGGCAATCCGCTGGTGGGGCCGGTGCCGGGCATGCGCAACTACTGGTCGGCTTGCGCCGTGATGGCTGGCTTCAGCCAGGGGGGTGGGGTTGGTCTGGCCCTCGCCCAATGGATGATTGACGGCGAGTGCGAACGCGACCCGCGCGCCATGGATGTGGCCCGCTTCGGGCGCTGGACGACGCCCGGCTATACGGTGCCCAAGGTGATCGAGAATTATCAGAACCGCTTCTCAGTGACCTATCCCAACGAGGAACTTCCCGCCGCGCGTCCCTTTCGCACCACGCCCATGTACGACATTTGGGATGGCATGAACGCAGTATTCGGCCAAGCTTACGGTCTTGAAATCGTGAACTATTTTGCGCTGAAAGGGGAGCCCCGCTACGAAACGCCAAGCTTCCGTCGATCAAACGCCTGGGAGGCGGTCCGCCAGGAAGTCTTTGCGGTACGCGAAAAGGTGGGGATCAATGAAATCCATAACTTCAGCAAGTTTCGCGTAACAGGACCCAATGCCCGCACGTGGCTGGACCGCATTATGGCTGGCCGGATCCCGGAACCCGGAAAGCTCAGTCTGACGCCGATGCTGGCGCCGTCAGGAAAACTCGTCGGCGACTTCACGGTAGCCTGCCTTGACGAGAACAGCTTCCGCCTCAATGCGAGCTACGGCAGCCAGGATTTTCATTTGCGATGGTTCCAGGATCATCTCGAACCGGGCGTCGATGTCGTTAACATGTCGGATCAGCTTACCGGTTTCCAGATTGCCGGGCCCCATGCTCGCGATGTCCTGTCGGCGGTGACGCGTGCCGACGTCTCGAACGAGGCAATGCCGTTCCTCGCGGTGCGCCCGATGACCGTGGGCAAAGCGGCCTGTGAGGTCCAGCGCGTCAGCTATACCGGCGATCTTGGGTTCGAGATCTACTGCGATCCGACGGCGCAGCGCCATTTGTGGCACGTGCTATGGGGAGCCGGTCAAGCCTTTGGCATGCGGCCCTTTGGGATGCGGGCGATGATGTCACTGCGGCTCGATCGCTTCTTCGGTTCCTGGCAGCGCGAATTCAGCCAGGACTACACCGCTGCTGAAACGGGTCTCGACCGATTTATCTCCTTCAAGAAGAATGCCGATTTTATTGGTCGCGCGAAGGCCGAAGAGGAGCGTCGTCTCGGGGCGAAAAGGGTCCTTTGTGCATTCGACGTCGATGCCGGAGATGCTGATATCGTTGCTTGGGAACCGGTTTGGCTTGGCGACGACGTGATCGGCTACTGCACCTCTGGCGGGTATGCCCACTGGTCGGGCAAATCGATCGCGCTCGCCTTGATTGCACGGGATCGGTTTCACGGCGCCTCGTCCGTTGGCATCGAGATACTCGGTGACGTGCGCCCGGCTAAGCGATTGGATGCGCCGGTCTTTGATCCGATAGGTGCGCGTATGAGAGGGACTTGATGTGTTTTGCTTTCTTGATCTTTCGAGCCGTTAAGCCGCGATTGTGTGTTGCCTTCAGTCGAAGAGGGTAAGATTTTGGTAACCTTAAGCCCACCCCAAGGCCTACGAGACTTCATGCCATTTGTATTTACGCTTTCGCCGCAAGGGCGCGCGCCCGCCCTCTGATCATTTTTCGTTTGTAAGTGGCCTGCCTTTGCACTCGGTTTGCGCTGACGGATCAAACTATCGAATAGCGCCACAAGAACGAATGGTTGCGAAGGATACTTTGCCAGCCGTTGATCTAGGAAAGAGTAGGCTTCGCAGCCACTGTATCTTTTGCCTATTAGTTGCCTCGGATGCCTAAATATAAATTAAATACGAAACTTATTCAAATTGAAA
>JBCCPJ010000014.1:0-79773 GCA_039024895.1 Pseudomonadota bacterium
ATGAAATTGAGCCTGTGAATGGGCTTGCAGCGCCCGATGGACGCATTTTTCTGACCCGTGGGTTTTATCAGAAGTACCGCCAGGGAGAGGTTACGGGTGAAGAGCTAGCAAGCGTCATTGCTCATGAACTAGGTCATGTGGCCTTGGGGCATTCGCGCCGCCGGATGATCGATTTCTCCGGGCAGAACGCGATCCGCGCGGCGCTGGCCATGGTACTTGGGCGCTTTTTGCCCGGTGTTGGCGTTTACGTGGCCAATGTGCTGACGTCGCTGATTGCGGCGCGGTTGTCGCGCAACGATGAATATGAGGCGGATGCCTATGCCTCCGCCCTGCTGGTCAAATCCGGCATTGGAACCGCGCCGCAAAAGTCGCTGTTCAGGAAGCTCGAAAACCTCACGGGCATGCGCGGTATGGGCATGCCGGTCTGGTTGATGAGCCATCCGAAAGTTGAAGAGCGTATTGCGGCCATCGAAAAGCTTGAGGCGCGTTGGGCGAATGCCGTGAACGGCGCGCAGTAAGGCGATTTTGACGCTGGTCGCCATGGACAGGCGACACCGCGCTCAATCCATTGTTAATGCTTTGCCCAGCCGTGGGAGCCGTGCGCGCTTCAGAAGTTTGCGTGGGTTCGATGTGTCGAATCCATGGGCAGCGGCGCGCTCCAGGACATTGTCGACGGTTTGACGCACCCTTTCGGGGTCTTGGTGAAAAGCCTCCAATAGAAATCCGTCGGGATCACGCCGGAAGATACCCTCTGCCGCGAGGGCGTTGGTGGGGAAGTCTTTCAGGTTCAGCGTAAGAAGCGTCTCGGCCTCGCCAGTTATAGCTGCGGCGAGCACATGGAAGTCGTTAGCATCCGGCAGACTGAGCCGCGCTTCCACCTGGGGGTCCGGGGGGACAATGGCATCGGGATACCGCGATTTCAGAACGGCAATTTCGCCTTCTGCAATCACCGCATCCCTGTCGGATTGCCTGGCGGCGGCGCGGCGCCACTCCTCCAGAATTCGGAGAGACCAAAGCGGGGTGAAGGCGCCGGTGGCGGCATGGGCCATGACCAGTTCTCGCAAAAAAGTTGGATACAAGACGCAGGCGTCGATCAGGACTTTCATGACAGGCGGAAGGTCAGTGATTTCAGGTAACCGCTTTCAGCCAAGACAGGCAGGCGCGGATGATCCGGTCCGGCTTCACCGATTGCCAGGAGTTGAAGTCGGCGGCCTGTGCGTCCGAGACCCCGGGTCGATGCGGCCTGAAAGGCGGTGAGATCCACGGCCTGGCTGCATGAGCAGAGTGTCAGAAAGCCGTCGGGCTCCACGAGGGGCGCGGCAAGGCGGGCGACCTTCTCGTAGGCGCGCAAGCCCGCTTCCCGCGCGGATTTTGACGGCGCGAAGGCGGGGGGATCACAAATGACCGACCCGAAGCTTTTTCTTCCTTCCGCCAGCGCGGCCAGAATATCGAAGGCGTCCCCCTTCCGTGTTGTGAAGCGTTCCGCGACGCCGGTTGCGGCGGCGCCCGCTTCAGCGAGGGAGAGAGCGGCGCTTGAGCCGTCAACGGCCAGGGCAGAGGAAGCGCCATTCGCGAGGGCTGCGAGTCCAAATCCGCCCACATGGGAGAAGACGTCGAGCACGGAGCGCCCGCGCGACAGGTTCGCCACAAAGGCATGGTTTGGGCGCTGATCGTAGAAAAAACCGGTTTTTTGCCCGCCTTCGAGATCGGCCATGTAGGTCGCGCCGTTCATCGGGACGGGGACAGGGCCGTCGAGGCTGCCGGTCAGGATTTCGGAGATGCCATCCAGGCCCTCAAGGCTCCGCGCGCGCCCTTGCGCATTCTTCAGAATAGTTGTCGCACCGGTAAGCTCCGCCAAGATGGGCACGAGCATCGGGAGCAATTTGTCAATCCAGGCAGCGTTCGGCTGGACGACCAATGCCGCGCCGAACCGATCAATGATTGTCCCGGGCAGGCCGTCTGCCTCCGCATGGACCAAGCGGTAAAAAGGGGCGTCATAGAGTGCTTCGCGAAGTGCAAGCGCGCGCCCGATTTTGGCGCGCAGCCAGTCTTCGTCGATTTTTATGCCCGTATCCGGGTCGAGCACGCGTGCAATGATCTTGGAGGCCGGATTGATCGTTGCGGTCGCGATGGCGGTCCGCTCGCTATCCTCCAGCGTCACCACCGTGCCGGGCGCAATAGCGCGGGTGCGACGGTCGGTGACAAGCTGGTTGGCATATACCCATGGGAAGCCGCGTTTTAACGGTCGGGTATCGATTTTGGGCCGCAAACGGATGGTGGGTCGGTCGGTCATGACCTCCCATATCCTGACAAATCTCGCGGCGAAAGCCGGTTAGCGGTTCCGGCGCTTGAAGAAACCAGCGATGTATTCTGCACGCAGGCGGCGGGCTTCGGTTTCAACAACGGTGAAGTCGATATCTTTGTATTCTTTGACGGACATTGGTCGTCTCCTTTCGTTAAAGGAGATAGGATGCTGCAGGTGCAGCATGTAGACCCTGTTTCCGCAAATCCGGCATGCGTCTCAGTCATGCCTAGCCGAGGATTTTACTTGAAGTTTCAGCGATAAGGCGCTTCCAACCAGGTATGGGCATTGTCAGTGACATCTACCGCGCCCGCGTGGCGGACGGCGCGTTGGAGGCGGACCCGGCACAAGAAGCCGTTCTGCCGGAGTTTGATCGGATCGCGGCGGCACTTTCGGCGACCAAGCCCCGGTGGAAGACCGGACTTTTTGCGAAGAAGCCTGAGGCGATTGCAGGTCTCTACCTCTGGGGCGGGGTGGGACGCGGCAAGTCGATGCTGATGGATTTATTTCACGAGATCGTCGGGGGCCGTCGCGTTCATTTCCATGCGTTTATGCAAGAGGTGCAGGCAAAGCTCCACGAGGCGCGCAAAACGGGTGTAGATGATGCGCTTGTTCCGGTCGGCAAAGAGATTGGCGACGGTCTGCGGCTGCTTTGTCTAGATGAAATGCAGATCACCGATATTACCGATGCGATGTTAGTGGGGCGTCTCTTCGGTATGCTAATGGAAGGCGGGGTGACGGTGGTAACGACATCGAACCGGGTGCCGGACGACCTTTATAAGGATGGGTTGAACCGGGATTTGTTCCTGCCCTTCATCGCGCTGATTAAGGAGCGCTTGGTGGTCCATGAACTGGTTTCACCGCGTGATTACCGTCAGGATCGGTTGCAAGGGGCGCAGGTCTATTTCCAACCGGCAGATGTGGCGGCGCGGGAGGCGATCGACGCGATCTGGGCAGACCTGTCCATGGGAAAGTCCGAGGAACTAGTCCTAACCATAAAGACTCGCGAGGTGCATTTGTCGCGTTTCTCCAATGGGGTGGCCCGGGCGCGGTTCTACGATTTGTGCGGTCAGCCTTTGGGGCCGGCGGATTATCTTGCGCTAGCGGAGGCGGTGCGCGTGCTGATCCTTGAAGACATCCCGCGCCTGTCTTCGGAGAACTACAATCAGGCGCGGCGGTTCGTGACACTGGTGGATGCACTCTATGAGGGTCGGGTTCGGCTGATTGCCTCCGCTGCCGATGAGCCGGAGAAGCTCTATCTCGAAGGGGCGGGCAGTTTTGAGTTCGAACGCACGGCTAGCCGTTTGCGTGAGATGCAAGCGGCGGATTGGGGAGCGGACCGGGCCTAAAGCGCTTTGCATTTGTTCTGAATCGAAAGACGCTGCCTCTCCCTTCGGTCGAACGCGCCTTCCGATACAATTGGCTCAGAGAAAACGCAAAGCGCTGTAGTGTCAGGGTTCAGGGCTTAGCCCCGCGACCGCCACGGCGAAGGCGCAAGGCGAAAGTCCTTAGGCGGGGGCGGGCGCGTCTGCATCGATGAAGCGCAAGAAAAACAACGCCAGGGCCACCAAAACGAATATCCCGACGGTCAATGGCAGAACCGTGCCGTTGAAGGCGAGGCCGATGGGCACCGTTAACAGCCCGGCGCCAATGGTCGCGAAAGCCGTGGTGATGGAGGCGGCCAACCCGGCCATGTGCCCAAGCGGCTCCAATGCGAGCGCGTTCATGTTTCCGATGCCAAAACCCGCGACATAGAAGATCGAGGTGAGCCAAATGAAGGCGAGCGGGAAGGCCGCGGCCTCGGGGATGGCGTCTGCTACTTGTAGGATCAGGTAGAGGCAGGTGAATCCCCCCTGGATCAACAGGACCCGCCGCACAACCTCGCGCATGCCCAGTCGGAGGACGATGCGCGCGTTGATGAGGTTGGAGGCCGATGCCAGGAGCGCCATCAGGCCGAACCATAGGGGAAAGCTTTCCGCCTTATCGAACACTTCGCCAAAGACCTGTTGGCTGGATGCGAGCGAGGAAAAGAGGGTGCCGAAGATCAGCGTTTGCACCAGTGTTGCCAGAACGACGCGGCGATTGCCCAGGACTTCCTTGGTGCCTTCCCAGAGTTTTTTTGCCCGGAAAGGGCGCACGTTCTCGGCTTGCAGCGTTTCCGGTAACCGAATGAGCAACCAGGCGACGGAGATGAAGGAAAACACCGCGAAGGAGGCAAAGATGCCGCGCCATCCGAAGACAAGGGCGATGGCGTAGCCGAGCGTGGGGGCAAAAATCGGGGTGAGTGTGAATACGAAGATCACGTAGCTCAGAACCTGCGCCATGCGGCGCCCGGAAAACATGTCTCGGGCGATGGCCATGGCTGTGACCCGCGGCCCGGCGGCCCCGAGGCCCTGGATAAAGCGGGCAAGAAGTAGCGTTTCGAGATTTGGCGAGAAGGCGGCCACTAGGGCGGCGACACAATAGAGCAAGGCACCGACGACGGCGACTGACCGCCGCCCATAGGCGTCGCTGAGCGCGCCGGTAAAGAATGTTCCGAGCCCGAGGCCGAGCACGAAAGACCCCACCACCAGTTGGGCACGGTTTGGCGCGTCCGGGCTGAGCGCCTCACCGATTTGTGGCAGTGCGGGCAGCATTGCATCGAGCGAGAAAGCAACCGTGGCCGACAGCATCGCGAGGAGAGACACCAGTTCCAACTGGGAAATCGGCAGTTTGCGTTCTGTCATGCCTTGCTCCAAAGGCGCAGACCGCTTTTGCGGCATGCGATCAATTGGTGGGTGGATTGCTCGGGGAGGAACCGCAGTCGGCTCTAACCCTAGGTGACACTCTCGCCTGTTTGAGCCAGGTCGTCCAGCACTTTAGCCCATAGCTCAGGCGGCTGGGCGCCCGGCACCACATGGGCATTCGCGACGATGAAAGTCGGGACGCCCGTCACCCCGCGTTCGCGCGCGTGGGCATCGCGCTCGCGGATTTCAGCGCGGTCGCCATCCCCCTCCAGAAGCCGCGCGGTCATAGCGCGATCCATGCCGACGCCTTCAGCAATGTCGAGGAGGACGGTGGCATCGCCAATATCCTGGCCCTCTTCGAAATACGCTTTGAAAAGCCGGGTGACGGTTGCGGTTTGCCGCCCTTCGAGCCCGGCCCAATGGATCAGACGGTGAGCGTCGAGTGTGTTTGGCGTACGCGTGATCTTATCAAATGAAACAGAGAGCCCAGCCGTTTTTGCCGTTTCCTCGATCCGGCCATAGACCTGAGCCGCCCCCTCCGGCCCGCCGAACTTTGCCTCCAGGTAGGCGCGTCGGTCCATGCCTTCCGCCGGCATATCGGGGTTCAATTGAAAGGGATGCCACTCAATGGCAAAGGGGTGGTCGGGGTGCGCCTCAAGCGCACGATCAAGGTACGTCTTGCCAATGTAGCACCACGGGCAAATCGGGTCGGAGAGGATGTCGAGTTTCACCATAGCCCGTCTTCGTTCGCAGGCTTATGGTTAATCCGCAAGCAAAATGTCAGGCGCTGAGCCGCTGCGGCTCGACATATTGGGGCAGGCGAAAAGTGAGGACTTCTGCCGCTTCAGCGAAGGTCAAATCATGGGCTTCTGCTAGGAGCTTCGTGAGTGCCGTCACATCGCTTTCGTGATGAAGGGCCGCATTTGCGTCGAGTTCGGGAAACTTTTCAACGGCCTCAGTGACGAAAGCGCGCCAGCTGTCTTCGATCATCATGGGAGAATATCCTTGTTCAGCCAATATCCAAAGCCTAGGCGCAGGGGTCCTAAGCTTTGGTTAATGCCTGAGGTTCAGACGGATCGCACATGTCGCGCCGCCAAACGGTTGGCGGCAAACCAACTAAGCGTTGCCATTGCCGCGGCCGTAGCAAGACATCCCGCAATTCCAGCCACTTGGTAGGACAGACCGGAGAGGAAGGTGCCCAATAACCGACCGGCCGCGTTGGCCATATAGTAAAAGCCCACGTCCAACGTGACCCGTTCGGAGGTTGAGAAGGCGAGGATGAGGTAGGAATGGAGCGCGGAGTTAAATGCAAAGACCACCGCGAAGGCCAAGAGCCCCGCGACGATGATGGGGAGCAGTCCTGGCAGGTTCAACGCGGCGGCCACAGCGAGACCCGCCGGGATAAAGATGAGTAAGCCGACCCAAAACCGCGCAGCATTGACAGTTTGCGGTATATCGTGGCTTTGACGGGCGAGCATCTTTGGCGCAAACCCTTGCACGGCCCCGTAGAAGATCACCCAAGCGGCCATGAAACTGCCGATCATGAAGAAGGCTGTCCGGTTGCCCTCGACCGTGCCGTCGGACAATGCGGCGTAAAAGAACACCGGGATGCCCACCACAAACCACGTATCGCGCGCGCCAAACAGAAACACGCGGGCGAGGGACAGGGCGCGAATATCTGGGTCCTTTGGCCAGATGGCCAACGCTTTTGACCCTTTCGTGCCGCCCGGCAAGCCCGGTGGCATGAATAAGAGCGTCGCCAGGAGGATCACTGCCAAGACGCCTGCCATGGCGAGCACGGCGCTCTGAAAACCGGTAATGCCGAGGAGGGCGGCGCCGATGAAAAAGCCCAACCCCTTTACGGCGTTTTTAGACCCGGTGAGTGCCGCGACCCATTTGAACAGGCTGCCGTTGTTCTCGGGGGCCAGTAGTTTTACCGCGCTTTTGGCGGACATCTTGGCCAAATCCTTCGCCACGCCGGACGCCCCTTGCACCGCCATCACATAGACGACGGAGGCGGCAAGTCCCCAGGTGGGATCAAGCGCTGCCAAGGCCAGCAAAGCGCCGATCTGAATGCCGAGACCCCCGTAAAGCGTTGAAAGTAGGCCGAACCGGCTTGCCAGCCATCCGGCTGAGAGGTTTGTCACGATGCCCATTAGCTCATAAAGCAGGAAGAGATACGCCAATTGGACGGGCTTGAACCCGAGCGTGTGGAAGTGCAAAAGCACCAGCATGCGGAGCGCGCCATCCGTGAGCATAAAGGCCCAATAGGCGGCCGTAACCGTGAGATAGGCCTTGAACCCACTGGCGTCGCGCATGGCGACCCCCTTCTCTGGGTCGCGGTCCGTCACGCCAAACTTTCAGCCACTATGCGGGCGATATCTGCCATCCGACATGTGTAGCCCCATTCGTTGTCATACCAGACGTAGACTTTGACCTGGCGGTTGTTCACGACCATGGTGCAGGCCGCATCCACGATGCCTGATCTGGGGTCGTTGAGGTAATCGGCAGAGACCAAGGGGCGTTCTTCGTAGCCCAGAATGCCTTGGAGCGGACCCTCGCTCGCTGTCTTAAATGCGGCGTTCACTTCCTCCACGCTCGTGTCGCGCTCCATCTCAAACACGCAATCGGTGAGAGAGGCGTTGAGCAGAGGCACTCTGACCGCAAGCCCGTTCAGCCGCCCTTTCAGTTCTGGATAGATGAGCGTGATCGCCGTGGCGGAACCGGTAGATGTGGGGATCAGCGAATTTAGGGCGGATCGGGCACGACGGGGGTCTTTATGGGCTTTGTCCACGATAGTCTGGGAGTTCGTCACATCGTGGATTGTCGTTATGGAGCCGTGCTTAATGCCGATTTCCTCATGCATCACCTTCACTACGGGGGCGAGGCAATTGGTAGTGCAGGATGCGGCGGTGATAAGTGCATGTTTTTCAGAGTCGTAGAGGCCGTGATTGACGCCGTAGACAAGGTTCAATGCGCCGGTGTCTTTTACCGGAGCGGAGACAACCACCTTTTTCACGCCGGCCGCGTAGTAAGGAGCGGTTTTCACTTCTGTCTTGAAAACCCCGGTACAGTCGAGCACCAGATCGACGCCCATTTCCGCAAGCGGCAGGTCTTCGATCCTGGAGGCCTGGCGAAACGCGATAGTGTTATCTGCGACCTGGAGCGACGTACCGTCCGCCTCTATGGTACGGGGCCAGCGCCCATGGACGGTGTCGAACTCCAGCAAAAGGGCGTGTTGGGCAAGATCGGCGGCCGGTTCGTTGATCAGCACGATTTGGTCGCCCATGCCTTGATCAACAAGCCGTCGCACCAAGAGCTTTCCGATCCGTCCAAGCCCGTTTACCGCGATGCGTGCCATGTGATGTCGCCCCTTTTCGTACCCCGCACGGACGTATTTCACCGCAGGTAGTGTGACGGCAAGTAAAGGTTTTATGACATTTGGAATGCGCTAGGAACTGGGGTGGTGCGCTCCTGTGAGGGGAAGGAACGGGTGGTGAAAGCGCGCGCGCCAGCACGGCGAACGGATTTCAGTTACCGGGGTGGAATTGAAAAAGTGATGCGGCTCGTTTTAAGCTTTAGTCGGAACGCTTAGCCATCCCGTTCTAAACGGGGCGATTAAAGCGACAGCAAAGACGGGTTTGCGTTAAATCGCCCGGTCCACAGCGCGCGCGCCCGCAGATACGTCGCGTCCGAAACCTTCAATCGTGTTGCATCCCGCAAGCGCCAAAATAAGCGCGGTGAAGATTGCCAGTTTTTTCATCTGCCCTTACTCCTCATACCACCAGACATCCGGCTGGAACCCAATCCAGTCACCATACATCGGTAGGGTTTCCGGATAGTTGAGTTCCTTGGCATGGGCAATCCTCGACACGGGGTTGTACCAAATGGGTACGACATATCGGCCACTGGTCAGGATACGGTCCAACGCGCGGGTTGCGGCGCGAAAGTCGTCTTGGCTTTCCGAGGTGAGAAGGGCTTCTATCATCGCCTCTGCGGCAGGACTATTCACTCCCATGAGGTTTCGACTGCCTTCCGTGTCGGCGGCCTCTGCACCCCAGTAGAGATACTGTTCGTTGCCGGGCGAAAGCGATAGCCCACGTCCATAGGTCGTCATCTCAAAGTCAAACGCGGTGGTGCGTTCTTTAAACTCTGCGCTGTCAACGGCGCGGATCGTTACATCAATGCCCATGCGTTCCAGGGCGGCGGCGTAGATATCCGTGATCTGGCTCCATTCGTTTGAGCCCGCAGAGAGCAGGATTTCGAAGGAGAATACCTCGCCTGCTTCATTCGTTAGTTTGCCGTCCTGCACCGTCCAACCCGCGTCGGTCATCAAGGCCAGCGCCGTACGAAGATTGCGGCGGTTTCGCTCAGTGCCGTCTCCCGCGGGCAGGGCGTAACCTTCGATTGCGCCCGGCAGGAGATCATCGGCGAAGGGGGTCAGAAGCGCGGCCACTTTACCTGTCGCAGGTCTAGGCTCATAGGCCAGCACCGAGTTGGAAAAGTAAGTCTCAGCCCGCGGCAAGCCGTCGCCGCCGTTGATTGTCTGGTTGATGAATTCGAAATTGAACGCGGTAATCAGCGCTTCGCGCACTCGCCAGTCCTGAAACTTTTCCAGCCGGGTGTTCATCACCAACCCCCACATGCCCGAGGGGCGCTCATGGGGTATGATCGACTTGAGCACGTCCCCCGATTGCACCGTCGGGAAGTCGTAAGAGACGTCCCATTTCTGCGCATTTGTCTCGCGCATCGTGTTCAGGATGCCCGCCTTGAAAGCCTCAAACATGGCGGTACCGTCGGTAAAGAATTCCATCCGGATTTCATCGATGTTCGCCATACCGTTCATGTAAGGGACAACGCCGTCGCCCCAGTAGTCAGGGTTGCGGCGCAGAGTGACGAAGCGGCCTGCCTCAAAATCACTGATGACGTAAGGCGCGCTGGAGATTGGAATGATATCGACACCGGACTCCGCAAAATCAACGCCGTCCCATTGCGCCTTCTTCAGGATTGGGCGCATGCCGAGGATAAGAGGCAGTTCATCGTCCCGTGTGTTGAAGTCAAAACGGAAACTGCGGGGGCCGGTTTGGATCGCGGTATCTACCTTCGCCCAAGACCCCTGGTAACGAGGATGTCCCTTGGTCCCCAAAGTCGCATATGTCCAAAGTACATCGTCAACCGTGACGGGTGTGCCGTCTGAGAAACGTGCCTCCTCGCGCAGTGTGAACTCCACCCATGTGCGGTCTTCGGGAACTTCAATTGTTTCCGCCAACACCCCGTAAAGTGTAAAAGGTTCATCGTAAGAACGGCCCATCAGGCTCTCATGGGCAAGGAAGCGCAGTTGCCAGGGAACGCGTCCTTTCAGGATATGGGGATTGAGCGAATCGAAGCTGCCAACCTCGCCTTGCACGATTCGGCCCCCTTTTGGGGCATCCGGATTCGCATAAGGAAGCGATTTGAACCCATCGGGCAGTGCCGGTTCGCCATACATGGCGATCCCATGCTGTGGCTCTGCCGCCACGATGTGCGCCGCCAAAATGCCCACAAAAGTTAACATGTTAAGGGTCAATAGACGCATCACTGGCAACAATCCCCGGCTCATCCTCTGTTTGTTCCGAGCCTAGGCCCGTGCTGGGAGCAACGCAAACTTTATGCTTGGCCAGAGGCGAAACCTTGCGTATAAACAACGTACTGCTCGATAGGTTTCTTGCCTGTATGAAACCTGCCTCAATAACTCAACGCCCGCCTTGTGCGGGCGTTTTTTTTGGGGGTGTGGGATTTATTCCGCCGGACGCGCCGCGCGCTTCCCGAACATCAGCCAGAGGAGCGCAAAGCCTGCCAGCAGAAGGAAGGGCACCATGGCGATATTGACCGCCGTCCAGCCCTGCACCGCAGTGCCGCCTGAACAGTTCATCAATCCGCCCGACGAGACAGACGCGAGCGTAACACAGCCATAAACGATCATATCGTTCATGCCTTGCACGCGTCCGCGTTCCTCCGCGCTATGGGCCGTGGCAAGCATCGACGTGGCGCCAATGAAGCCGAAATTCCAGCCGAGGCCCAGCAGGATGAGGGCGCCGAAGAAGTTCACAAGTTCGGTACCGGCCAAGGCCACAGCGCCCGCACCGGCAAGGATGACGAGCCCAGTTCCCACGATCTTCTCCGCGCCGAACCGGACAATCAGGTGCCCGGTGAAGAAGGACGGCACGAACATGGCCAAGACATGGGCGGTCACGACGTCTGCAGCGTTGTTCTGGGTAAACCCACAACCCACAACGGCGAGAGGGGTCGACGTCATGACAAGGTTCATCAGCGCATAGGACACCATGGCACAGATGATCGCGACTAAAATGCGCGGGTCTTTCAGCATCTCGCGCCGGGTGCGCCCTCCGGTACAGCCGGGCGTCGCCACCGGCTTCGGGATTTTCAATCCGAAGAACAGGAAAGCTCCGATCACGTTGATGGCGACCACCGCGAGATAGGCGCCGAGGAAAGGCACGACCATGGCCGATGCCGTCACTTTGACCAAGGCGGGGCCTATGACGGCACCGACGAGACCGGCGGCCATCACGTAGCTGATTGCCTTGGGTTTGAAATCGTCGCTTGCGATATCAGTGACCGCAAAGCGAAAGAAGCCTTGTGCGGCGAGATAGACGCCTGTGAGCAGCGAACCGAAGAGAAACATCGGAAAGCTTTGCGCCACCAGCCCCCAAGCCGCCAGAGCGCCGCCTGCGGCGCCACCGGCAGCGCCGAGGAAGAAGCCGGCCTGTCGCCCATAGTTTTGCATAAAGGTCGATAGCGGCGAGGCGGTCAGCATCGTGCCGAGGACGATCAACGCAATGGGCAGCGTTGCAAAGCAAGGGTGCGGTGCCAACTGCTGGCCCGCGAGCCCGCCAATCGTGAAAATCAGCGGCATCTGTGCCCCTAGAAACGCCTGCGCGGCGATGAGCACCATCAGGTTACGGCGTTGCTGAGATATGGGGGCGGCATCCATGGTTCCGCGTTACGCCCATGCGCCGCGCGGGGCAAGATGTGATCCCGTCATGGGGCTCATTCATTGGGCGAAAATTACCTTAGGGGAGTGCCGAAGCGCCCTTCGGACAGGAAGGGTTTGGCAAACCCCGCCAAAACTGCAATGTCTGAGGCCATGAGTGTCGGTCGTCTCATAGAAACCCCGGCTTGTGTGGCCGAAGGGGCCGCGTTTCTCGCCGATGTCGAACCGCGCTTTGCGCACGCGCTGTCGCTCACTGGCCCGTTGCCCCTGCGACGGCGGAAGGATGGGTTTCCGGCGCTCCTTGACGCGATCGTCTCGCAACAAGTCTCCGTCGCTGCGGCGGATGCTATTTGGGGACGGCTGAAGTCGGCGGGCCTCATTGGTCCGCGCAAGGTCATGTGGGCCTCTGACGACGAGTTGCGTGCCTGCGGTTTGTCACGCCAGAAAATCCGCTACGCCAGAGAACTTGCCAGCGCTGGTATTCGATTTCCCACTTTACGCAGCGCACCGACCGATGAAGTTATTGAGACGCTGATCGAAGTGCCCGGGATCGGTCGTTGGACCGCTGAGATTTATGCGATGTTCTCCCTCGGGCGCGCGGATGTCTTTGCGCCGGGAGATCTGGCGTTGCAGGAAGCGGCGCGTATCCTTTTCCAAATGGAGGATCGTCCGACGGAAAAGATGTTGCGGCAACAATCGGAGGATTGGTCGCCCTGGCGGGGCGTTGCGGCGCGGCTTTTGTGGGCCTACTACCATGTTGCAAAAGAACGGGAGGGGATCCGTTGATCGAAGAATTGAATTTCTCGCGGCGGGCAAGCGCGTCGGGGGAAGATAGCTCGGTTGTCATGTTCCTGCACGGGTACGGCGCCGATGGTGCGGACCTTTTGGGATTGGCTGACCCGCTCGCGCCCCACCTGCCTGATACGGTCTTTATCGCAGCGGATGCGCCCGAGCGGTCGATGGCAAACCCGATGGGCTATCAATGGTTTCCGATCCCTTGGATTGACGGATCGACAGATGCGGCTGCTTCGGAAGGGATGCACCGCTCAGCCAAGATGCTCGACGCGTTGATCGATCGTATTTTGGCGGAAGAGGGCATCGATGCTGAAAACCTGATCCTTTTCGGGTTCAGCCAAGGCACAATGATGAGCCTTCATGTAGCTCCCCGCCGCTCTGAGCCGGTGGCTGGGGTGGTTGGGTTTTCGGGCCGTCTGATGGTGCCTGAGCGCCTGGCCGAAGAAATGCTTTCAACACCGCCCATTCTCTTGGTCCATGGCAACGCTGATGATGTGGTGCCTTTTGAAGAGATGCAGACGGCCGGAGAAGCCCTTCAGGGTGCTGGCTTTACTGTTTACGCCCATGTGATGGAAGGGACGGCACATGGGATTGCGTCTGATGGACTTTCCGTGGCGCTGGCTTTCATTCGTGAGCACCTCGGGATCGAGTGACCTGGACGGGTTTGAAAACCTGTAATGTGTTCCCTGCATTAGATTTCGCGCCCGCGATATGCTAACCTTACGCAGTGGCCGTTTTATTTTAAGGCTGCGCTCCGTTTTGAGGGTTTTTTGGTGGATAAGATTATTCAGGCGCTCGCTGACACGAGCATTCCGACAATCGTGACCGTAAGTGGTGTCGCGCTTTTATTTCTCGCCCTTGTGGGCAAGTTTGGCACATATGTGGAAATTCCGGCAAAGCGGCAGAACCTTGCGGCGGGATTTGGCGCTGCTCTTTTGCTGGTTGGGGTGTCTTTACATCTTTTGCCGATATTGTCTGGTGGAAGCGAAGGAGATCGCGCGGAGGGACCGTCTTCTCCGACGTCAAACAATGGTTCAATCCGTTGGATCATGGCCGGGTCCTATTCGATCCGCGAGAGCGCGGTAGGTCGCCAGCAAGACCTTTTGGACAAGGGCATCAATGCAATCACAGTCGAGAGTGATGAATATGATTTCCTGTGTCCGGGCTTTTTCGCGGTGATTGTCCTGTCGCCCAATTTGGCGCATTTACAAGCGGAATTGCCCAAGGTGCGGGCCGTTGTCCCCGATGCCTATCCGAGAAATCCGGCCACGTTCAATCGCGATGCTTGTTAAAGGCTTTGAATTGACACGGCGCGCGGCGCGGGTACCGTTCACTTATGCCACTGGACTACTCACTTCTGGGCGATGAGGGGCGGCGGGCGGAAGCCAACGGCACCGCAAGCCCGTCCTGGTTTCGTCCCGAGGTCGATCCAGCCGCCATACGCGCGCTCATGAAAAAGGACGACGCACGCGCGTTGCGGGATACGGTGCTTTGGCTCGGGCTTATGGTGCTCTTTGCGGGCATGGGTATTGCACTTTGGCCGACCCTTTGGTCGATACCGTTCTGGTTGGCTTATGGCGTGCTCTATGGATCGGCGTCGGATTCGCGCTGGCACGAATGCGGCCATCGCACCGCTTTTGCGACGGGCTGGATGAACGAGGTCGTCTACCATCTTGCGAGCTTCATGCTGATGCGAAACCCCTATGTCTGGCGCGCCAGCCATGTTCGACATCACACGGATACCATCATCGTGGGGCGGGACCCGGAAATCGTCGCAATGCGCCCGCCCGACCTTTTGCGGGTTGGGCTCAACGTCTTCGGCCTTGTGGATGCCTGGGTGCTGGGAAAGCGCATGCTGCTCCATGCTAGCGGTCGGCTTGATGCGGAGGAAGAAACCTATCTGCGGGCGCAAGACCGTGCCAAGGTTTTCATGGTGGCGCGACTGTGGTTGCTGATCTATGCGACTGTGGCTTTGTTGGCGCTTGGCATGGGATCAATCCTGCCGCTTATGGTGGTTGGCTTGCCGCGCCTTTTCGGCGCGTGGCATCACATCATGACGGGTTTGCTCCAGCATTTGGGTCTGGCGGAGAATGTCACGGATCACCGTTTGAATACGCGGACCGTGCTGATGAACCCGATTAGTCGCTTTATCTACCTCAACATGAATTATCATACGGAGCACCACATGTTCACGATGGTGCCCTATTACCGGCTTCCGGAACTCCATGCGTTGATAAAGCATGACTTGCCGCCGCCAGAGCCGTCCATATGGGCCGCGTTTCGTCGGCTGCTGCCGGTCTTGCGTCTCCAGCTGACCTATCGCGATGCCGTTATTGTTCCGGAATTGCCCGAAGGTGCGACGCCCTACCGGGACGAAGTGCAGCGGCTTTTGCCCCACGCGGTTTAAGTGGATAATACTACTGGCATTCACTTGAGCTGGATGGCCGCCACTTGTCTGAATAGGTGACTCCAAGTATCTTTGCATTGTTTGATTTTGGATTTTTTGAAGGGTGATCTTCTTTGCTTGGTGGCGGAACCCACGGCGACAAAGCGATTGTCGATCAGTGGCATGATTTGGTGCGAGAAGCACGGAATGCAGAGTGGGACATTCCTGAAGGTCGATTGGGCCAAGTTGTTCGCCAACTTCGACGTCGGGCCGGAGAGGCCAAGCGGCGGTCAATCTACCGGTTACGGACGGCACATCTTACTATTTCAGCACCAACCAAGGTGAGATTTTCAAGATGTCCAGGCGTCTTGATGAGACCGTTCAATTGCGGCCAGCGCGTGGCGACAATATTCGCCAGTTGGAGTTCATAGACGGGCGCTTGTTTGCGGTGACAGATGTTGCCTTGTTGCGCCAGGATGTATCAAACGAGACGCGCTTTGATCTGACGTTCACACTTCCAGCCGGTGACAGGAATTGGCGAATGGTGTCTACCGAGTATGGCGTATTCTTGGCCGGCCGCGAGGGTCAGTTGTTAAGAGGCGAAACTGATGGGCAAGAGTTTGTTCCTTTGCGCCCCGCTCAAAGTCGATACGCTCCTATCCTGCTGCCGCCTGTCAGTTTTGACGACAAGGTTTACTTTCTAACGGACGATAGGAAGCTACTTGTTTTCTCTGATCCCAAAGGTGATCTCGAAGGACTGACCGTAGAAATACCAGGGCCGGTGATTTCATCGCCAATTGTGATTCAAAATCAACTGGTCTTGGAAACGGTCTTTGATGGTTTTTATCTTTTTGATTCAAATGAAAAAAGGGTGACGGAGCCTCTCTTTCCTGAGAGTAGCCGAGCGAGACACTTTTTTGAAACTCCTAATGATATTTACGTCTTCAGCCGCACAGGCATCTGGTCTTACGGCACAATTTATGACGAGGCGAAAGCGCTCCGGACTGGCCGGGACAATGTATCGGAAGTCAGAAGCTTGCGCCTATCCAGCATGGGAACTCCCGTTCTATTCGGCAATCGCGTCGTTGTTCCGGCGGGGCGGCTCGTGTTGTCTGGTCCGGGTACGCTGGATCAACAGTTTCGCGACCTCGAACTGGCCGACAGAGGCGCCGGGGATGAGGCTTTGCGGACGGCTTTAGAAGGGTTGGATGCAGGTATTCTTGCCTTTTAGGAGTTTGATGATTTTCTGGCCACAATGCGCGAAATTGAGATTGAGCGTGCTGGGCTGGAAAAGGTCCTTGACGACACGGAAAATCGACGGCGCATCTATGACGAGATGCCGAGGGTCATTCTCGCGCGGGAAGAGGTCGAGATTGCGTTTGACAGCTTCCTGCGGCGCTGTCGACAAGGTGCGAACGACGCAAACTTTCAAGGCGTGACCGAAGCCTGTGTCCAAAGCTGGCATGCCAATGCGTCTGAGCGCAGCGGAGCGTGGTGGAAAATCCTGGCCGAACAGGTGCCGCCCGGTATCCTGCTGCTCTTTCTCATCGGCTATCTGGCTGGGCTATATCGGTACAACATGCGGCTTTCCGGCTTTCATCATTCCCGTGCCGATGCGCTTGAGCTGGTTGCAGGAGGCATGGTGTCCAAGGGCAATATGGACGACTTTACAAAGCTGGCCTTAGCGTTGGCCGCGGATTCTGTTGAGTTTGGAAAGATGCAAGTCGGACTTGGTGCTGGCAATGTGAGTATCGAACGCGCTGCAAAGTCCTAGGCTGTTTTCTGTGTTACGTCTAATGCTGACCTAACGCAGGCACCGTCGCGCTGACTGCGGGTGCTGGGTTTGTGTTTCGGGGTGCCAGCGCCTAAGCATCGATGGTTGCGACGGCGGGGATACATGGGCGAAAACTCCGCCTTGCAATGCATGTGATATTGTAACATATGAGGCGTGCAAACATGCAACAACGAGAGTTGCGAAAGACAGTGGCCGGTCTTGTCTGACGTTGCAGCGACCGGTTTCAAAACGTTTTACCCCGCCCGGATGCACCATCCCAGCCTAGGCAACCCATAGCAGTTTTCTTTTCGAAGACCGAAGAGTGAGTAGGGACGCCACCTATGATTATGGACACGGATATCGGGTTCCCAAACCACCTGCATGTGGCCGTGGTAGGTGCGGGGCCCGCTGGTCTTGGTGTGGCCCGTGTTTTGCGCGATCTGCAAATCCCGGATGTCTGGGTCCTTGAGCGTGGCAAGATCGGTCAGAGTTTTCTCGATTGGCCGGTAGAGACCCGGCTGCTCACGCCGTCATTCCCGGGCAATGTCTTTGGCGTGACCGATCTTAATGCGATTAGCTTTGATAGTTCTCCGGGCTGGTCGCTTCGCAGTGAACATCCGACCGGGCAAGCCTATGCGCAATATCTCTCGCAGGCTGCCGAGATGTTTGGCGTCAACGTCCAATGCGGTATCGATATTCTGTCTGTTGAACCGGTCGATAACGGTTTTGCCTTGCAGACCAATCGCGGGTCTTTCACGGCTGAATTCGTCATTTGGGCTTGCGGTCATTTCGGGGCGCCCTCCGATGCGGCCCTGCCAGGAGCCGAGCTAGGTCGGCATTACGGCACGGTGCAAAGCTGGAATGACATTGCCGAGGACGAAGTCTATGTCATTGGCGGCTACGAAAGCGGGATCGACGCGGCTATCGGCCTTGCCCAGACGGGTAAGGACGTCATCGTGTTGGATCGCGGCGCGCCATGGCTCGACGGTGACAAGGACCCAAGCCGCAGTTTGTCGCCTTATACCCAACAACGGCTTGATGTGTTTCGTAAATGCCTGTCAATTACGCTCTTGCCTGATGCGGATGTGATTGCGTTAGAGCAGGAAGCAAACGGCGTTCACATCCTTGCGGGTGACGGGCGTTCCTGGCTTTCGGATGGACCGCCCATTTTGGCGACGGGCTTTATTGGCGGCACCAAGCGCGTGTCGGACTGGTTTGATTACGGGCCCGATGGCCTCCCGGTGCTCACCGCTCAAGACGAGTCTACGACGATGCCGGGGCTTTTCCTTGTGGGGCCAGAAGTATCACACCGGGGGCATCTGTTTTGCTTTATCTACAAGTTTCGCCAACGTTTTGCGGTGGTTGCAAGAGCTATCGCTGGACGCATGGGCGTCGATACGGAAGTCCTCGAATTCTATTACGATAACAACATGTTCCTCGATGATCTGACCTGTTGCGATGACGATAAATGCCTGTGCTGAGCGGAAGAAGGCGGGAGTGACATGAACTCGCATACCGGTTTGGCAAACGTCGAAGATAACGACATTCCGACTCCGTTTAGCACGGGCGCCCTGTTTCTTGCGACGATCGCCCTAGGCGCGGGCATCGGCCTGTCGACGCCCAGCGTCGCAGAGACGATGTCCCGGGGCATCGACTCGACATTGTTGGTTCTGATCTTCCTGCTGTTTTTCGAGTTACGCCTCGGGGCGATTGCCAAGGCCTTTGGCAAGGTGAGGTTTCTCGCAATCGCTTGGGGCGCGAATTTCCTGATCATCCCCGTCATCGGCTTCACCATCGCGAGCCTCGTCTTTTCAAGCGAACCGCTCTTGTTCACGGGGTTGATGATCTACTTTCTGGCGCCGTGTACCGATTGGTTTTTGGGTTTCACGCGGATGGCGCGGGGCGACACTGAACTCGGCGCGGCACTCATCCCGATCAATATTGTTACGCAGGTTTTGCTCTTTCCAATTTGGCTTTGGGCTCTCACCCAAAGCTCGGGGCTTTTTGACTTCGGGGCGATGCCAGACCTCCTCATTCAGTGGTTTGTCCTGCCCTTGTTGGCCGCGCAAGCATTGCGGTTTGCTGCAGATACAGCCCTGCCGCGCGTTTGGAGCGACCGAGGCTTCGCCCTTATCAGCAGATGCGTCCCGGTTGTGCTTGCGGCTTTGATCGCGCAGATTTTCGCCACGCATGTGGGCGCGCTTGCCTTGAACCCGAAACTCTTTGCGCTGGTCGCCCTCGGCGTTTGCCTTTTCTTTGTGATGACGTTTCTTGTCGGGGAAGGGCTCGCGCGACTGTATCACTTGCAATATCCGCAGCGCGCCTTGCTTGCCATGACTATGGCCGCGCGCAATGCGCCCCTTATGCTGGCCTTGACGGCCGTTGCCCTCCCTGACCAGCCATTGATCCTGGCCATGATTGTCTTTGGCATGCTGGTCGAAATCCCCCTTCTAACGGCACTAAAGCAGCTTCTGCTGCGACTCCGTGGCGTGACCGAGCGAGGTATTTGATGTCGCACGTCCCAGACACCTATGATGAGTGGAAGCACTGCATCACCGTAAAATGCGGGATCCCCTTGACGCAAAGCTACGTGCAAGAGCGTCTGACGGCGCTCAATGATCAAAAGGACTACCACACGCAGCGATTTGTTGAACGCTGGGGGGCTGATCATCACGCGCGTACAATTGCTTGGTTTGAGCAAGCCGCGCAGGAGTTTGCTGCTTAGTCTTTGCCCGATGATATATAAGCAGCGGCTCGTGGTAACTCACATCTTTCGCGTGCTGCCGGTGGCATAGACAGTTTCGAGATGCGGTCCTGCTTCGCGCAGGTGAGAAAGCCCCTCTGACGACTGTCACGCGATGGTCATGTTCTGTGACTAAATGTACCCCAAATCGGGGGCTTGTCAGCACACAAGCGCCAGATATAGTGGCGACAGACGTTGGCACGGTGCCCACCGTTCTGACGCCCATGCAGAGGCAATGAGTGGGGTAGGAGTGCTTCATGGCCGGTGAGTTCAGAACGAGTTTCGTGCGCGAACCAAACAATCTGAGACATCACCCCGCGCTTGTGTTGAACGCGGATTACCGACCTTTGTCTTACTACCCCTTATCGCTGTGGCCTTGGCAGGATGCGATCAAGGCCGCCTGGCTCGACAGGGTTACCATCCTGGCCGAATATGACGAGGTGGTCCGAAGTCCCTCAACCGAGATCAGAATCCCTTCGGTCGTCGTCCTGAAAGACTATGTTCATCCCCAGAAGCGCGTGGCTTTCACGCGCTTCAATCTTTTTCTGCGGGATGAATTTCAATGCCAGTATTGCGGCGCCAAAGGCGAGTTGACCTTCGATCATGTGGTGCCGCGCGCGCGGGGCGGCGTGACCAGTTGGGAGAACGTCGTGGCTGCGTGTTCGAAATGTAACCTCAAGAAGGGGTCGAAGAGCATTTCCCATGCGGGGCTGTCACTGCGAAAACCGCCCCGTCAACCAGGCGCGGAAGAGCTGCGCAATCAGGGCCGCAAGTTTCCGCCCAACCACTTGCATGAAACCTGGCTCGACTTTCTCTATTGGGATGCGGAGCTCGAAGCCTGACCAGGGTTTTGAGCCGGGTGATGACGCTTTCTTTCCGTAAGGCAGGCGGTTACTTTTGATGCATGGCTGATCCCTTCTTCACGCCCGTCTCTGGCTTTGACCTGCCCCGTTTTGCGGGCGTGCCGACGTTCATGCGTCTGCCTCATGTGCCGCCGGGGCATGAGCGGTTCGAGGACGTGGATATCGGTCTGGTGGGAGCGCCCTGGGACGGCGGGACGACCAACCGACCGGGGCCGCGCCACGGGCCGCGCCAATTGCGGGACGCATCGACCATGATCCGGGCGGAACATCCCGTGAGCCATGTCCGACCGTTCGAAACCGTCCGTTGTGCCGACCTTGGGGATGTGGGGCCAAACCCAGCGAGCATTCCCGACAGCCTCGATCGCATGGTGGCATTCTTTGAGCGCGTGAAGTCAGCGGGTATCCGACCGTTAACAGCTGGAGGGGATCATCTGTGCTCTCTGCCAATCCTGCGCGCCTTGGCCGAGACGCCGCTCGGGATGATCCATTTTGATAGCCATACCGATTTATATCATAGCTATTTTGGCGGGGAGATGTATACCCACGGCACGCCTTTCCGCCGTGCCATTGAAGAGGAACTGCTCGACCCAAAACGCGTCGTACAAATTGGTATCCGAGGCACCATGTATGACCGCGAAGACCTGGATTTTGCCGCGAGCGTGGGCGTCCGTATCATCCGCATCGAGGAGTTCTTCGCCCGAGGCGTTGCCGATGTCATGGCCGAAGCGCGGGAGATCGTGGGGCAAGCGCCAATCTATGTGAGCTACGACATCGACTTCATCGATCCGACCTTTGCGCCCGGGACTGGCACGCCCGAGGTGGGCGGCCCCAACAGTTTCCAGTCGCTCGACGTCTGCCGTCACCTAAGCGGCCTCGATATTCGCGGGGCCGATCTGGTGGAGGTGTCACCGCCCTTCGATGCCGCGGGCGGCACATCGTTCCTCGGCGCGTCGGTGATGTTTGAACTGCTTTGTGCGATGGTGAGCGGATCGAAGACGGGCTAGCTCGCTTCCCCAAGCTGCACTTCGCCGCGCGCGACACGCTCCAGAAAGGACACCGTTTCGGGGTTGTCCTGCCGCCAAGTATAAAAGGCGGTGAAACCTGCCTTGTTCACGGCATGCTGGTCCTTCGGCGACATCTCGAAATAGCCGCGCGTATCCACGTTTGGGACGAAAGCAATTTTTATTTCCTGATAGATGGCGCTGCAGTACTGGACTTCATCATAGCTCAGGTAGCGTTCCTCGGCGATCTGTCCGCAGGCAAGATATCCAACGATGAGTGAGAGTAGTTCGTTCGTCAATTGGCCAACTCCGGCAAAGTGGGCCTCCCTGGGAGCAAACTTGCCGGAATTGGTTAATGCGGGGTTAGCAAAACGCGCCGCTTGACGCGTGCGTGCGCGCCTCTGCCCGATTTATATGCGCTTGAATGCCGGCTTCGATGCGTTTTCAGGCGCCTCACTTTTGCGGTTTGACCACATATCTCGACGTGTTTGCAGGTCAGCCTGTAGCTTTTTCTGCTCGTCGGTCAGGCTGAGCAGCTTGCGCCGCCAAGGACGCAGAATTTCGCGCAATGGGGGTGGTTGAGCTGGACAGACCGTTCGGCCTCTTCTAGCGTCTCGCCCAATTCGAACTCAGGTGCATAGGGCAGGAGGGTGCAGGCGAGGACGGTAGGCGCCTCTGCCCCCTTACGCTTGACCACCATGCGCGACGAGGCACACATCACATCGTTGGGCGATTTGTCGAGGATACCCCAGCAGGCCGTCGTGATCTCGGGCACGTCCACACTTTCGTCCATTTCCGGGAAAAGGACAGTCGCGCCGGGGTGCATGGCGTCAATCTCGAAGCCTTCCCGATTGTACAGCTCGGCATAACCCGCGCGGGCGTCCTCCTCCTTTTCATGCCACATAGTACGACCAGCCACGGTCATTGTGGCGTCAATGTCGCGCAACCAACGCATGCCGATGAGCGACTTTTCAAAGGCGCCGCGTCCGCGTTCTTCGTCGTGGTACTCGGCTGACCAATGATCGAGCGATATCCGCAAGGTCAACTTGTCGGCGTACTTGGTCACAAGCTTCTCAATCCCGTCTCGCACCGTCTTGCGCATCATAGGCCGCATGGCGTTTGTCAGGACAAGCACATCATAGCCGCGTAAGAGTGCTGCCTCGGCCATGTCGACCATTTGGGGGTTCATGAAGGGCTCGCCACCCGTAAAGCCGATTTCGCGCACGCCCCACGCGCGTTTTTCAAGCTGATCGAGGTAGTTCTCAACATCGGCGCGCGTCAGGTAAACCAGGCGATTATTTGAGGGCGAGCTTTCGATATAGCAATTGATGCAGGCAATATTGCACAAGGTGCCAGTGTTGAACCAAAGGGTCTCGGGATTTGTCAGCGCGACGGAGGCGCGTGTCTCACCTTTTGCCGTAATCAGCGGGTCCTGGAATTTACGCTGGTTCAGGTCGGAAATGGTGTCTTTCATGGGGGCGCCGTCCTTCGTTCATAGCTTGGTAAGCTGTTGAGACGGCGAGGGAAAGAAAAAGCGGCACGGCGTGACGAAGTTGTGAACGCCGATGCTTAGGGCAAGCTGATCCGACGCCCCCCAATGGTCAAGCTATAGCGCGGAGCAAGGGGGTGCGTGCCTGGATCGAAGCAGATCAATCCATGTCCGTGGGTCATGGGCTGACCAAGCCGCAGGGTATGATGTTGTTTGACCGCGTCGAGAAAGTTGTCTCGGTCATCAATCCCGAGATGCGACCAAAGAAGGGCCATCATTCCGGCGCTATAGGCCGTCGCATGGGACGTGCCGTAGCGCGCGCTGGTACCGTGCAAGCCGACATGTTCAACGGGTTGATTGCCCGGGTCGGTCTGCCCGCCATAGGCGCATAAATGGTGCCTTTGTGCTTGTCCCGTCCGATCATAATTGCTGAAGCGTGAATGGTTTCCCGCGCTGTCAATGCTCGCGATCGTGACCACTTCATGAAAGCGCGAAGGATACTTGATCCTGTCTGAATGGCCCCCATTCCCGGTGGAGGCCAACAGCACCGGCAAACGGCCGGATGGGCCAGCATAACTCGCGACAAAGGCAACCTGTGTTTCGAGCGAGAAGGCCTTCTGCGCGCCTGTACCCCCGCAATGCGGGCAGGCCGTCATGGCATCAAAGCCGAGGCTCATGCTGATGACATCGCCTGCGCAATCGTGTTTGGCAATCATCAGGGCAGAAAGCAGCCCCCAGATCGTGATTCTCCGAGCATGGGTCGCCAGTCGCACATAGGCATATTCCGCATCCGGCGCGAGACTGTGGGCGAGGGTCAGCATCTCTGTCCCGTGCCCATGGGCATCGCCGTAGGGGGCGGCGACGGGAACGGCTTGGCCCGACGTGATGTCCCAGGCCGCTGCGATAGGGATCGGCCCGGCGTACCCGGTGTCGAGGATTACGACGCGCCGACCGGCGCCTGTTGCCCCCGCTGCCCGTGCGACAGCTCGCCCGAAACCATCGCGATAGGCGTTATGCTGTCCTCCCGGCGTGAAGGTACCTCCCACAAGCGCGTCGAGCGTGATGTCGTGATCCGGCTCAATGGCGAAAACCTTGCCATCGGTCCAGGGTTGTTCGCTCAACGCGCTGAGCGCCTGTTGCGTCAGCTCATCCGTGCGGCCAAAAGGCACTTGGAACCGATAGTAGGACAGTTTGCTTTTCCGAAGCGCTTGGTATGCTTTGCTGGCGCCTTCGAGATCGTCGGCCAGCGCGCGCTGGTAACTGAATCCAGGCACTTCTGACAAAAACTCGATGAGCCGCCCAGCGATGTTTTCGTCGCTTGACTGAGCGTCGAATTCAGGTCCGTCGTTCGGCACGGTGACAATTAGGCCTCCTGCCGGGCATCCGTCAGGGCCCAATTCGATGGAAGGGTCACGAGGCTCGGGCATGAGATCAGAGCGCTACCTTGTAAGTATTCCCGTGCTCGAGACTTGTGATGATCTGGATAACGCCTTTCTGCGCTAGCCCGGCCAGCACATCCTCAAGCCCTTGAATATCCGCGTAGCCTTTGCCTTTCAGATGTGCTGCAATTTCGGCGAGCGGCACCGCATGGTCGCTGTCTGATCTCCAATGTTCGCCGCCGGTTTTCGCAATGGCTGTAACCACCATTTGCTCATCTTCATTCAACCGCCGCACGGCGCCGTTGCTGTTTTTTATGAAGTCCCAAACAATCTTGGCCACCGCAAGTTTGCTCAAACCTGTCGGATCGGGTGCAATGGCAAGGCCAAGCGCGACAATCGCCTGGAGCATTGCCCAGGCCGTACTGGTTGCGTCGACGAAAATGCCCCCGAAAACGGCATCCGCGTCGCCCATCCCCTCGGCTTCCGCACCGCTGGTGATATCGGCTAAGTCATAGGCTAGCTTCTGCCTTTCCTCGTCGGTCAGATCATCCTTGAGCGTGCCGTCATAGTCGGCGGCCAGATCATCAATCAACCGGTTGGTTTCTTCAGCACTCATATCTTCAATCATTTGCGTCATACCTTTGAAAACAGATACGCTCGATCATGCCATTTGCCGGGCATCTCGCAAGTGAGGAAACGCATACATACTGGACCTTTTGCACATATCGCGCTACGCGATTGGAAAATGTTAGCGGTATCAGGCATTCGAGAGGGAGGGGCCCATGGTCTCACGGGTTATTCCAGTGAACGACTTTGACCTTGTGATTTTTGGGGGCACCGGGGATTTGGCGCGGCGGAAAATTCTGCCGGGTCTGTTTCGACGTTTCCGTTCCGGCCAAATGCCGCAAGGAGCGCGGATCATCGGGGCGGCGCGTTCGGATATGGATCGGGCCGAATACCAGAGGATCGTTAAGGCCGCGTTGGAGGAGTTTGTTCAGGAAGCGGCCCGGACAGATGACGGCGTGAACAGCTTTCTTGAGGGTATCCATTACGTCACCATCGACGCCACGGGCGAGGGGGGCTGGAAAGACCTCGCCGAAATGCTGCGTGCGGATGTGGTGCGGGCCTTTTATTTCTCCGTCGCGCCATCGCTGTTCGGTGCGCTGGCAGAGCGGTTGCACGGACACGCCTGTGCCGGGCCAAGCTGCCGGATTGTGGTCGAAAAGCCCTTTGGCCGTGATCTCGCCAGCGCTGAAGCCCTTAACAAAACACTGCGCGACCATTTCGACGAAAACCAGATCTATCGAATTGACCACTATCTTGGCAAGGAAACCGTCCAGAATCTTATGGCGGTACGCTTTGGGAATGTTCTGTTCGAACCGCTCTGGAATGCCCAATATGTGGATCACGTGCAGATTACCGTGTCGGAAACGGTGGGCGTGGACGGGCGCGGCGCCTATTACGACAAGTCGGGTGCCATGCGTGATATGGTGCAGAACCACTTAATGCAACTTTTGTGTCTGACCGCGATGGAGCCGCCTTCGCGCTTTGATCCGGACGCCGTGCGGGATGAGAAGCTGAAGGTCATCCGCGCACTCGATGCCGTGTCGCCCGAAAATATCGTGCGTGGTCAATACACCGATCCCACAGAAGGGCGCGGATACCTCGAACAGGTGGGCGATCCGGATAGCCGGACGGAGAGTTTCATTGCCATGAAACTGGGCATTTCCAACTGGCGCTGGGCGGGTGTGCCGTTTTTCCTTCGGACTGGCAAACGGCTCAAGGCGCGTTATTCGGAGATTGCAATTGTCTTCAAAGACGCGCCGCACTCGATTTTTGGCCAAGCGCAGGGGCGACACCGCAATGTTTTGACGATCCGCCTTCAACCCAACGAAGGCATTGATCTTTTCGTGACGATCAAAGAGCCGGGGCCGGGCGGGATGCGTCTTGTCGATGTGCCGCTCGATATGTCCTTTGCCGAGGCTCTAGGCCCCGATGCTGACGATGTGCCCGATGCGTATGAGCGTCTCATTATGGACGTGATCCGCGGCAATCAGACGTTGTTCATGCGCGGCGACGAAGTGGAGGCCGCGTGGGCTTGGACCGATCCGCTTATCCAAGGTTGGACCGAAAGTGGAGATCGGCCGGAACCCTATGAAACGGGCTCGACCGGCCCCGAGGACGCGGCCATGCTCCTGCATCGCGACGGACGGCGTTGGCGGGATATTCGCCCGTGAACCTGATTGAGTATGCCGACCGGGACATGTTGTTTCTGGACCTCGCCAATCGGTTGGCGGGGGAGTTGGAAACGGCGCTGTTGCACGCCGAACGCGTAAGCTTCGCCGTGCCCGGCGGTACCACGCCAGGTCCCATGTTCGACGAGCTATGTGCGGCGGATATCGCCTGGGATCGCGTTGATGTGCTGCTGACGGACGAACGTCGGGTTCCGGCGGATCACGAACGCTCGAACGAACGCCTGATCCGAGAGCGTCTTATAACCAGTCGCGCTAAAGCTGCCCAGTTTGTGCGCTTGGTGCCGGAAGAGGCTGATGCTGGCCCGGAAATTCAACGCCTTTCCAGCCTGTTACCGATCGATGTGATGGTACTGGGCATGGGAAGCGATATGCACACGGCCTCGCTCTTTCCGGGATCGCTCGATTTGCCTGCAGCGATGGACCGGCACGCGCCCCCGCTGATGGCTGTTGCGGCATCGGAGGGGCTAGAGCCAAGAGTAACGCTCACTGGGCCTGTTTTGTCGCAGGCAATTTCGGTCCACGTGCTAATCACCGGTGACGAGAAGAAAGCCGTCCTCGAAAAAGCAAGGGCCGCTAACCATTTAGAAGCACCGATTGGGATAGTGCTGGGGCAAGCAGACATTCATTGGGCCCCTTGAATATGACAGTCACATTTGAAGCCGCGTTGCGCGATGCTCTTACCGACCTTGATATCGACCTGCCCCATGGGATTTGGGAGTTCATTGCCTGGCTGGAAGAGCGTGGGCACAGATCGGAAACTCTGGCGGGTTTGCCCTTTCTCACGATTGCGGAACCGGATGTGGAGGGCAATGTCTGGAGCGAGCTCTTCTTCGATTTGCCGCCTGATTTGGTTCGTTTCTGGTTCGGAAGGGACGGGCTTGAAAAGCAAGTGATCCCCTTCGTGCATTGTGGTGGCGACGGCAGCTATATCGCCCTTTGGCGGCATGCGGGCGCACCCGACCGTTTTGTGTTTCTTGGCTCCGAGGGGGAGGCGTTCACAATTGCCGAAGATGTGCAGTCGTTTCTCACCATTGTCACTATGGGATATCCCATGATCGAGGGGCGGGATAACTTGACGGCGACGCCCGAACATTTGTGGGACGATATCAACGATGAAGAACCCTGGCCCGACACACCGGCAGTCAAGGCCTGGATTGGTTCACATTTCGGTATTTCGCACCCGATGACGGCAAGCATTTTGCTGCCGTACTCGCCCGGTGAGGATCCGTTCGAGGCTTTCGTATTGGAGCAATCGGGTGCCGCTGCCTGAAATCGCGCCGATGGGTGACAGTCAGGGCGTGAAATGACATAGGTTGTGTCGACACGAGGGGGCGACATGGACTGGACCAAACTCGCAACAGCCGCAGCAAAGGCGGCTGAGACGCCTATTCTATCCCGGTTCGAGGATGCGACACGGGCAAGCGACTTCGCTGTTGAGGCAAGCGGTCTCTACTTCGACTATTCAAAAACTGCGATGGGGTCCGCTGACCGCGATCTCTTGATCGAAATGTTTGCCCAAGCGGGCGTTGCTGCGCGCCGCGATGAGATGTTTGCCGGGGCCAAGATCAACGAGACTGAAGGGCGCGCGGTGCTTCATACGGCGCTCCGTAATCTCTCCGGGACCCCTGTTTTTGTCGATGGAGAAGACGTGATGCCGGGCGTTCTCCACACGCTCGACCGCATGGGCGCGTTCGCGGAAGACGTCCGGTCTGGCGTCTATCGGCTGACCGGCGGTCAAGTGACTGATGTTGTTAATATCGGCATCGGAGGCTCTGATCTTGGTCCCGCCATGGCAACACTGGCGCTTGCCCCGTATCATGACGGGCCACGGGTTCACTTCGTGTCCAATGTTGATGGGGCGCAGATCAATGACACCCTTTTGGGGCTGGATCAAAAAACCACGCTAATCATCGTCGCTTCGAAAACCTTTACCACCATCGAGACGATCACCAACGCCGAAACGGCCCGACGCTGGCTGGCGGAAGAACTGGACGCCTCGGACATCGGTCGTCATTTTGCCGCGCTGTCAACGGCGGCGGACAAAACCGCCTCTTTCGACATCGATCTGTCCCGTGTTTTCGGTTTCGAGGACTGGGTGGGGGGACGCTATTCGATTTGGGGGCCTATCGGTCTTTCCCTGATGATCGCAATTGGCTCGGACGCTTTTCGGGCCTTCCTTTCCGGCAGCGAAGCAATGGATCAGCATTTTCGCGCGGCGGCCCCTTTGGAAAACATGCCCGTCATGCTCGCCCTCACCGGCATTTGGCACCATCAGGGCATGGGGTTCCCAACCCGTGCGGTGCTCCCTTATGAGCAACGCCTCGCGCGCCTCCCGGCCTATTTTCAGCAGTTGGAAATGGAGAGTAATGGAAAATCCGTGGCCTTGGATGGAAGTAGCCTGAGCACTGTCTCCGGCCCGATTGTCTGGGGCGAGCCCGGTACCATTGGTCAACATGCGTTTTACCAGTTGATCCATCAGGGTCGGGCGGTCATCCCCTGTGAATTCATGGTTGGCGCCGAGAGCCACGAGCCTGAGCTTGGACACCACCATCGACTGCTGGTCGCAAACTGCCTTGCGCAGTCCGAAGCCTTGATGCGCGGCCGTTCATTCGCCGAAGCGCGGGCGTTGATGGCTGGCACTTTTGAGGGGACCGAGTTGGAACGTCAGTCCCGGCACCGCGTTTTTGAAGGCAACCGACCGTCGACCACGCTGATATATCCGAAACTGACGCCGTTTGTCCTTGGTCAAATCGTGGCGCTTTACGAGCACCGTGTCTTTGTCGAAGGTGTGATGCTTGACATAAACTCCTTCGACCAATGGGGCGTCGAACTTGGGAAAGAACTGGCCAAAGCGCTCGAGCCGATGGTGGCAGGCGAAACGCCAACGGAGGGCAAGGACGGTTCAACGGCCACGCTTGTCGAGACTGTACGCCGTTACAGTGCCTAAATGGTTAGCGCGTCACCTGAGGGATGAGCAGACTTGCACCCACAGAGTCGTGATCGTCACAGGCTAGACATCCCGCATGGACCATTCCACCTTAGGGTGCATGTTGACACGTCGGAAACTGTTTATCGCTGGTGCGGCAACAATTGCGGCACCTCATATCCTGTCGTCCCAGGCCGATGCTCTCTCCAGCTTTTTTAACCAGACCCCACAAGTCAGAACGCTTCAGGTCCGTCGCAACGACGCATTGATTTTTGCCGAGGCGCGGGCACCCGGGAACCTCGACAGCTTCGCTAACATCAAGTCGGTGTCGAAAAGCGTGGTGGCGCTGTTATTGGGAACGGCCTTTGATCGCGGTGAACTGACCACAATCGACGCGACCATTCGTGAGCTGGCGCCAGATCTTTTGCCGCGCGACGCGACGCCCGGGGCGGGAGACATCACGCTCCAAGACCTCGTCACCTTGCGCGCCGGGCTGGAGCGCACCTCCGGGCCCAATTATGGTCCCTGGGTGAATTCAAGCAACTGGATCAATTATGCGCTGACCCGGCCAATGATTACCGAGCCGGGGTCGCGGATGCTCTATTCGACCGGTTCGACCCATTTGCTTGGCGCAATCCTCACCAAAGTAACTGGGCAGAGTCTTTTGGAGCTTGCGCGACAGCGCCTTGGTGTTCCCCTTGATATGGAAGTGCCCGCTTGGACCCGAGATCCCCAAGGCTTCTACATGGGCGGCAACCAGATGGCGTTGCGGCCGTCGGACATGCTGAAACTTGCGATGTTGATGCGTGATAACGGGCAATATGAAGGGCAGCAGGTGCTGTCGGGCAACTGGATTGTTGCCTCCACACAGCCTCGCACCCGATCCAACTGGTCCAACCTCTCCTATGGGTATGGCTGGTTCATTTCTCCCACGGGGTTCATCCTGGGACGGGGGTACGGCGGGCAGATTATTGCGGCGCATCCCGAGCGGGGTCTGGCGGTTGCCATCACGTCCGACCCGACATTGCCCGCGCGGTCTAACGGCTACTTCGGCGAGTTGATTGACCTTCTGGACGGACCCATTCTTGGGATCGCGTAAGCGACATTGAGCCTAAAGCCCTGAGGTCGCGGCACCGTCGCGTTCCAGCATCGTGGCGATAGCCTCCGGTCGGTGGGGTTGGCGCGCGCGCCCGTCGGGCGAGAGGCTGACCACGACCGCTTCGCCACTTGCGCGTAGCGCGCCCTCCACAAAAAGACCGTAGTCCATCACGAATGACGAGGGTTTGACCAGCGTGGTCCGCGCGGTCACCACATAGGCTTCGTTCATCAAGACCGGGGCCAGATAGTCCGCTGTGACGCGTCGCACGACCAGTTGCGGGTCATCAGCTTCGCTGTAGTTTGAGACGTTATAGTCTTGAAGGTAACGGACGCGGATCGTCTCGAACCAGCGTAGGAAGACAACGTTATTCACGTGGTTTAGGGCGTCTAATTCATGGAAGCGGACACGGTCTGCATACCCGTAACCAAAGCCTTCTATTCCCAGTGCTGACAGGTCGGCGCGGTCTAATGTGGAGAGAAACTCGATCATAGGTCCGGACAGGCTGGAGCGGGTAGCGGGAATTGACCCCGCGCGTTCAGCTTGGGAAGCTGACAGGCTACCATTACATCATACCCGCGTTTGCCAACCGGGCGTAGTCGATGCCTGTGGTTCGGTCAAGCAGACGTCGCTCCGATGCTGACACATTTACAGGCGGCAACAGGCGGTGGCGTCAGCCGCGACGGCGTCTACGTCGCCCGGTCTCACCTGACGGCCCGGCATTGAAGCTGGGGTTTGGGAGCGTCACAACTTTCCCAAGCTCAGCGAAAGGCGCGGTGGCATGCGGGATTGCGTTGGCGGCGACGAAATGTTCCTGAAACCGGGGTTCGATCGCCGTTTCCACTTTTTCGATCCGGTGGACTTCCATCTCGATCCGTGCGCGGGCCGAGATGTCGCAGAGCGCAATCCGTGCGCCTGTACCAGCCGCGTTTCCGGCAGAGGTGACATTCTCCAAAGGACAATCTGGTATCATGCCAAGGACCATCGCATGCTTAGGCGAGATATGCGCGCCGAAGGCCCCCGCCAAAACCACCCGGTCCACGGTGTCTGTCTCTAATTCGTCCATCAACAGCCGCGCCCCGGCATAAAGCGCAGATTTAGCAAGCTGTATTGCCCGAATGTCACCTTGGGTGACGGTAATGAGCGATCCGCCCTCCGCCGTGGCGTCGTGCAGCACATAGGCGTGCGTACGACCGTCGGGAATGGCGCGGGGTGTCCCGGTGGCCGCTGCCGAACCGATCAGGCCACGCGCGTCCATGATGCCGGCAATCCGCATTTCCGCCACAGCCTCGATTATGCCCGAGCCGCAAATGCCAGTGACGCCGCTGACGGCCGTCGCGGCCTCAAACCCTTCTTCATTGGACCAAATATCACTGCCGATCACGCGGAAGCGCGGTTCCTTCGTGATGGGATCAATCTCGACCCGTTCAATGGCGCCGGGGGCGGCACGCTGCCCGGATGAGATTTGCGCGCCCTCAAACGCGGGGCCGGTGGGCGACGAACAGGCCAGCACTTTTTCCGAAGTCCCGAGCAAAATTTCCGCATTAGTGCCGACATCGCAGATCAAGACGAGGTCTTCGGACTTATAGGGCTCCTCCGACAAGGCGACAGCGGCGCAATCGGCGCCGACATGGCCTGCGATGCAGGGCAGCATATAGGCTTGCGCATCGCTGTTGATGCTGGCGAGGCCGAAGTCGCGCGCTTCGGATGTCACGGCGTCGGATGTGGCAAGTGCGAACGGGGCCTGGCCCAACTCGACAGGGTCAATGCCAAGCAACAGGTGATGCATGACCGGGTTGCAGACAATCACGGCCTCAACGATTTGATCTGTGGGAATGTTGGCTTCTGCGCTCAGTTCCTGCGCTAACTGGTCCATCGCTGTATGCACGACGGCGGTCATCTCCGCCGCGCCGCCAGCGTTCATCATGGCATAGGATACCCGGCTCATGAGATCCTCGCCAAACCGGATTTGAGGGTTCATGAGGCCCGCGCTCGCCGCAACCTGGCCATTGCGCAGATCACAAAGATGCGCGGCGATGGTGGTAGAGCCAAGATCGATGGCAAGCCCGTAGAGGCGTCCATCGAAATATCCCGGCCACACATCAACGAGCTTCGGCACGGCGTCCGTATGGTCTTGCCAAACGGCGACAGTCACCGACCAATTTCCCTTGCGGAGGGCCGGTTGGAGCTTGGCGAGCAGGCGGGGCGAGGCCGTGAGGCCGGGCAGGGACTGGTCCCGCGCGAGCGCGTCCCGGAGGCGTTGAAGGTCGCCCGATGGCTCGTGCATGTCCGGCTCGCGCACCTCAACGTAATAGAGCCGTGTTGCGGGGGCCATCGTGATATCTCGGTTGGCAGCAGCTTTGCGCACGACCTGCTTATGGACTTGGCTTTCCGGTGGCACGTCAATCACGACGTCGTTTTGAATGGTCGCCTGACAGCCAAGGCGCCGTCCGGGCTTGAGACCCCGCTTGTCATCATAGCGTTGTTCGACGGCATTGAACTCTGAGAGCGCGGTTGCAGTAACATGGACGCCGTGTTTCGGAAAGTCGCCTTGTCCCGGTGACACCTGACATTTGGAGCAGATACCACGCCCGCCGCAGACGCTGTCCAGATCGACGCCCAATTGCCGCGCGGCGGTCAGCACTGGCGTGCCCAGAGGGACCTGACCGCGCTTGCCCGAAGGCGTAAAGATGACAAGGGCCGTGTCGCTCATGGGGCGGCGCCAGAGAAGTTGGAAAGCGTGTTTAGGCTTGGCGCGCAGAACGACAGGCCGCTTTTAGCGCCGTTTGCATCTTCATGCGGTTCCCGGCAGCGCGCGCGATCAGGCACGGCGTCTGCGCCCGCCGCCGCGACGTCCACGTGCACCGCCATCGGCACCCGTTGGGGCTTTGTTGAGCCTGATCCAATTGCCGCCCGAAGGATCGTTCGCATTCAAGAAGTCGGCAGCGCGGATCGACAGGGTTTCCTCGGACGCGACGCCGGTTTGCGGGGCAAGTCCGAGGAGCGGCGCCAGTTTTGCAATGTCGGTATCGCCGGGCACAGTCACGCCCAGTGCCGCGAGCCGCGCGACGCGCTCCGCCACAAGATCGGCATCTGCGGCCATGCCGAGTAGGGGACGGAGAGCCTTGAGGTCGACGTCTTCCGGCGCGGTAATGCCGAGCCCCCTCAACGCGTCCAGCCGTTCACCGGTCGCTTTCAGCGTCTTCGGCATTGCGACCGGGTTCATGATCGCGCTGGTCATCCCATGGCTCGCCGCCATGGCGAGAAAGGCGTTGTTGATCCCATGGCGGTTGGGCAGGCCAAAAGAAATGTTCGACGCACCGCAGGTGGTGTTGACGCCGAGCTCCTCTCGCAACTTGCGCACCAGAGTAAACACCTGCACCCCGGCTGTGCCCATCGCACCGACAGGCATCACAAGGGGATCGACCACGATATCATGGGCCGGGATGCCATAATCCGCCGCATGTTCGACAATCTTCTTGGCAACCGCAAAACGAACATCAGGGTCCTCCGAGATACCTGTGTCATCGTTGGAAATCGCCACCACGGGCACGTTATATTTCTTCACCAGCGGCAACACGAACTCCAAGCGCTCTTCTTCGCCGGTCACGGAGTTGACAAGGGGCCGCCCTTCCGCTGCTTCGAGCCCGGCTTCTAAGGCGGCGGGTACGGAACTGTCGATGCAAAGCGGCACGTCAACGAGACCCTGAACCAACTCGACCATGCGCGTCATCAAGGGCGGCTCTGTCTCATTCGGGTTTGGGTTCGAGTTATAGACGACGCCTGCATTGATATCGAGCACTTGCGCCCCGCAGGCGACTTGCTCGACAGCGTCCTTCTCAACGGTTGAGAAGTCGCCTGCTTCCAATTCGGCGGCGAGAATTTTCCGCCCCGTTGGGTTGATCCGTTCGCCAATCACGCAAAATGGTTCATCGAACCCGATGGTAACGGTCTTTGCTTTGGATTCGAGCACGGTACGGGTCATTCGGGCGTCCTTTGCCGCTGGTCTATGGTGTCACTCTTCGGCCTTTTGATCCGCGTGTGCAGTGCGGGAAGCGACATCTCGCGGATTAGAAAAGACGGATACCTTACCGTTGCTTGTGGGGCGAGGGGGCGAACGATGAAAAGTTTTCAGAAAGGATATGAGGGAGTTTACGTTTGCGGCGACGACCGGCGGCTCGGCGTGCCTATTGTTGGTCTGCCAATGCGATCTCGTTCACAGGCACCTTTGCGTGCAACATGTCTTCGATTGCGCGTCTCTCACGCAAATCCAGCTCTGTGTGGGCCAATTCCATTCTCCTTGCTTTCGAGCAAGATAGGGGATTTGTCGCAACCCAGTTTAGAATGTGTCCCGCTACGAACATTTAAAACGTATAATCAGTATTATGTAAATTTTTAAAAACGCTAATTAGAAAGATTGGTCAGCGGATTGTGCTGTGCTTTTAATGTTCGACAGCCCCCTGGCTGATAAAGGTCCGGTGGCGATCACTTAAGCGGTCGAATTCTGGTTTCTCTAATGTGAAGTACAGTGATGCCTCATCTTGTCCTGTGAGGTGAAATCCAAACCGCTGATAGAAAGCAATCGCAACAGTGTTTTCACGTCGCACATCGAGTTCAACGCGTGAGCAAGCAAGCTTCTCGAATCCAAAACCTATGGATAAAACCGTCGCCTCCAATGCTGCGAGCTTTGGGCGATCCTCTACAAATATGATACTGCCCCATGTGAAGCGCGGCGGCTGAATATCATAGAGACGTACCAAGCCACAGGGATTGCCCGACTTGCGAAGAACCACAAAATACATCTCTTGTTTGGCGACTTCCCGTTGCTTGTAGCCCAAAAGCCAATTGCGTTGGTCCGCCACAGTACCCTTAATCGGATTTAGGTGTTTTGCGCGATTAGGATCCGAACGGAGTTCATGAATGAACCCGGCATCATCGAGTTCGACGGGCCGCAGATCGATAATGTGACCTTTTATCCGCTCAATCATTGTATGTTTGCGGTACTGACTGCGCTTTGTGTGATCCCTTCCAGGGCATCCTCGAAAAGCTTTAGGTTGAGCTCATAAGTGGCTGTAAAGGCTTCACTCGTGCTATGGATCACTTGATCGGAAGGCGTAAAAATATAGTGGATTTGCGTACCGGCGATCGTCGCCAAATTGGTGTAGGAACAAAAGCCCCGATACGGTTCCAGTAGCCACGACAATAATTGCGTCCCGGGTTGGCAGAATAGCGTGGTTGCAAATGCAGCGCCGGAGGGGCCAACGACATAGGTTGCATCGTGCATCATCTGCACCTGCTCTTTAAATGTCATGTCTTCGGGATAAACCGGTTCAACGCCGAACCGCGCCGCCACTTTCAAAGCGTCGTCCTGATTGTAACTGCGTCGACCGTGGCGGCGAGCCAGAAATATGCGCCGCTCGGGTCTGCGTTTTTCAATGCCGAGCCGGTCTAGAATCGCCTCGCGGTATCCGCGCATCACATCGGCATTGAAGGCGTAATCGTTTGCCTCCGGCCACGCGCCGTATGCCATGTTTACTGGTTCTTCGATCGGGACGTCCAAGACAAGCAGGTTCTCAAAGCGACATTGCTCGCT
Organism: Pseudomonadota bacterium; assembly: GCA_039024895.1. Lineage (GTDB taxonomy): Bacteria > Pseudomonadota > Alphaproteobacteria > Rhodobacterales > Rhodobacteraceae > JAJDOD01. The sequence continues at coordinate 36,320 of JBCCPJ010000014.1, forward strand.
GCCGAGGGTTTCGACCGCCCTACCCTTTGTGAACAGAGCCAGGCTTTCGCGGAAGCTTGGCTTGTCCGCGATTTCCTCTGGGATAATAAAGGGCAAGTCTTTGAATTCCGGGCCGAGCTGCTCCGCTAGGTAAGCGGCGGGAAGCTGTTCAATGAGCCAGTGGTACCAATTGTAAGTGCCGCTTCCGAAAAGAGAAATGCCGCTTGGCCGTTGCTCAAATCGCCGGTGGCGCAGTTTTACCAATCCGCGTTTCTCCGCGCCGTACCATAGAAGGAAGCGTTGATCGAAAACGATCCGCTTGTCGCTTTCTAGGTAATATTCAGGGATCGCCACCTGCCTGTCTTTGACCAATGCCGCAGAACAGGTTCCGGCAATGACATTTTTGAAAAGACGCGCTTTCAGCGGGCTCCGCTGTCTTTCAGCAATATCCGGCGTGCCTCCATAGGGTGTCGGTGTTGCGACGAGACAGATTGAAGCGCCCGCGAGTTCTGCAACCTCATCCGCTACTTTAATATGTCCTACCAAAGGTAAGATCGGAAAGCGGTTTTTGAAGAGACGACGCGCCAACTTAGCGCGCATCGGCACATCTTGGAGAGACGCTGCATCGCCGAAATGGCGATTGAGAAAGCGTCGTATTTCTTTTGCAACTGTCATGTCGAAGCCGCCCGCTGGGCCCGTTTGCGCTCAGACCACCAAGCTCTAAGGTGGTCTACACTCTTTAATGCACTGTGTTTGCTGCATAAAATATCTGCGCGGGCTTCATATTCGCGAACCTTATGCCGTAGGGTTTTCATGAGCTTGCTTTGCTCGGAATGTCCTGCGGTGGTTGCATCGCGTGCGCGTTGCTGAAAGGTGCGAAGACCGCGTTCCACAGTATTCATCCGATCATCGCGCCAGTCGGCTTCTGTCCGGTGTAAGCAGCTTTCCGTACTCATTCCCACATTTGCCCGGTATTGGACAAGTGGCGCGTTAACAAACCCTACCCTGCCCTCAAGGGCGGCTCTGAAGCCAAGAATGAGATCTTCATAAACACCGTCCGGTAAAGGGCCGTACCTATCGAAGAGTACGCGGTCCCAAGCGCCAGTGGCTCCGATGTATAGTCCTTGCGAGCGCGCGAGGCGTAAAATGTCAGAGGTTTCGCGAAGTTTGCCGAGATGCTGTGGCGCCGCTCGCTTCCCATTGGCAAGAATTGCATCAACATCCGAATGGACAAATACCGCGTCCGTTTCCGCAAAACATGCCATGATTGCTTCGACCCGGTTTGGCGCTGATATGTCATCTCCTGCCGCAACGATGACGTGCTGCGCATCCGTTTGCGACATGCAGGCGTTCAGATGCCCGGTCAGCCCAAGGTTCCGCGCATTTCTGTTCAGCGTCACCCTGTGGCGGGTGGCGACGTTGCGCACCGTTTGTTCGATCACTTCCCACGTGCCATCGGTGGAAGCGTCATCGGAAATCAGTATATCGATGGTCGGACCATCTTGATTTAGAGCGCCGCAGATTGCTGCTTCGATAAAGTTATCCTGTTGGTAGGCGAGGAGCAGCAAAAGCGGCCGCGCCATCAGAGGCCCTCAAGCGCAAGGTGCACGGCGTCTATCACCCGTGTTTGGTCGCGATCGCTCAAATGTGGCCCGATCGGCAAGCTCAGCAATGTTGCTGCGGCTTCTGAGGCAACAGGAAACGCATCTTCCGCAAAGCCAAGATGCTGAAACGCCTTCTGTCGGTGCGGCGCAATCGGATAATGGATTAGTGTTCCGATGCCCGCTAGCGTGAGGCGCGCCTGTAACGCGTCCCGCGCGGGATGGCGCACCGTGTAAAGGTGCCACGCCGGATCGGCAGCTTGGCGCACCGTCGGGCAGGTAAGCGCAGTGTCTGCAAATGCGGAGCTGTAGCGTGATGCAATTGCGCGTCTACGCTCTGTCCAGCGATCAAGGGCGGGCAGTTTTGCCCCGAGCATAGCGGCCTGAATAGGATCAAGGCGACTGTTTACACCTATGGATTCATTGCGATATTTCTCACGTGATCCATAGTTTCGAAGCATGCGGAGCGTTTCCGCCATTGTCGCGTCATCCGTGGTGACAGCGCCGGCGTCGCCCAAAGCACCAAGGTTTTTGCCGGGATAGAAGCTCCAGCATACCATATGCCCATGGCCCCCGATCCGCTTGCCTTGCCAAGTTGCTCCATGGGCCTGCGCTGCATCTTCGATTACGACCAGTTCGTGCCGCTCTGCCAATTCCAGAACAGCGTCCATATCGACCGGTTGACCGTAGAGATGAACTGGAATGATCGCGCGGGTCCGCTCAGTCACTTTGGCTTCGGCCGACGGTACATCCAAGTTCAGGGTGTCGGCTTCGGCGTCCACAGGCACGATCGTGGCACCAACGGCAGCGACGGCAAGCCACGTGGCAACGAATGTGTGGGCCGGGACAAGCACCTCATCGCCCTCTCCGATGTGGGCGGCACGGAGCGCCAGCACCAAAGCGTCCAGCCCACTGGCAACGCCAATGGCATGTTCCACCTCGCAATAGGTTGCCCAGGCGGTTTCGAACGCTTCAACCTCTGGTCCCAGGATATAGTACCCGCTCTCGATGACCCGAGACGCTGCGGCATGTATTTCAGCCGAAAGCTCGTCTGTTGCCGCTGCTAAATCGAGAAAGGGAACGGTATCAGCTGCCATTCATCAACCCTGTACCGCTGCAAGGAAGTCGTTGTAATCGCGATAGTAATCCGCCTCATCATAGGGGTGTGAGGCAATAACCATACACACCGCGCCTTGACTGAACAGATCAAGCTCCCGCCAAACTAGACGATTAACAAAGACGCCGCGCCTCGGGTTGCGCAATGTGATATCTTGTTTTCGCGTACCGTTGTCCAAACGCACACGAAAGCTCCCTGACAAGGCAAATATCACCTGTTTCAAAGCCTTGTGAGCATGTCCGCCCCGCTCGGAATCGACTGGCACGTTATAAAGATAATAGACGCGGGCAATGTCGAACGGGATGTGTCGCTGTCCTTCAAGAAAGGTCAAGTCCCCACGTGGATCTGTAACAACGGGTAGATCGACCAGCGTTGCGCCATCGAACTCAGAAAGTGCGTCTTCCATTTGTCTCTGTACCGCCCGATATGATTATGCGCCGATTTTTATCGACTTTTCTGTCGGAGTAACGAATTTTCGTTATGGAATGCAACCGTCCTCATCGGTGTTATGCTGTTTCGGCTTCTACTCGCTGAGGAAATTGGCCGGTATATTCCAAGTGAAAATTGGTCATTCACGAACCTCCGAAATCGTTTACGGATTCTTTTCTGCACCCCACTACCGCCTTGCAAGGCGTCTTATCTGGAACAAAGTGGTAAATAGATATAACAGCTGCGGCGCCGTAACTGTCTGATTTTTCGAGGCTTCTCAAAAATGTTGAATATCGACTTTCCTAAGCGCGCACCTTTAGACATAGTCTAGCTATTGTAACTCCCGCGAAGGGAGGCACAGTCACCCTGAGGCCGATACGCGGTTGTGGACGGGTGCGGGAAGTGAAGCCTGGGGGTGATATTTTTCGCCAAAGACCCTGCTTCAAAAAAGGGAGCGAGTACGAAGCGCGCACCAGTTCCTCATCCCCATTGGTTGCGCGCGGGATGGGTTAAGGTTTATTCTGGGCGGTGCGGTTTCCCGGCGGCACCGCCCATTTTTTAGAAAATTTCTAGACGTCGTTAAAGCGTGTTGTCGCCAGCGTTGTTCAACCACCCATGGTCTTTGCAACTTCCGCTGCGAAATCCTCTTCTTTTTTCTCGATCCCCTCGCCCACTTCCATGCGGACATACCCGGTGATAGTGATACCCGTCTCTTCTGCTGCCTTGGCCACAGTTAGGTCTGGGTTCACCACAAACGCCTGGTTAAGCAATGTGGATTCGGCCACAAACTTCTTCATACGGCCGTCAATCATTTTCTCGATGACCTGCTCTGGTTTGCCACTTTCGCGCGCGATGTCGATTTGGATCGAGCGTTCTTTCTCCACAACGGCCGGGTCCATGTCAGCTTCTGACAGAGCGGCGGGATTGACCGCAGCGATATGCATCGCAACCTGGCGGGCCGTCGCTTCATCGCTACCGGTGAAAGCAACGAGGACACCGATTTTGCCAAGGCCGTCCGCCGCCGCGTTATGGACATAGGAGCATACGTTTTCGCCGTCGATTTTGGCCATGCGACGCACGCCCATGTTTTCCCCAATCTTGGCGACGGCATCGGTGATAAGCTCACTTACCGGCTTACCGCCAATATCGGACGCTTTTAGCGATTCAACGTCGGCAACGCTCATCGCGGCGCCAGCAATTGATGCAACCATACCCTGGAACTCTTCGTTCTTTGCAACGAAATCGGTTTCTGAGTTCACTTCGACGGCAACACCTGATCCGCCATCTGTCTTGACCGCGACCAATCCTTCTGCCGCTGTCCGGCCAGCCTTCTTATCGGCCTTTGCCAAGCCTTTGGTCCGCAGCCAGTCCATTGCCGCTTCCATATCGCCATCCGTTTCGGTCAGCGCTTTTTTTGCATCCATCATGCCCGCGCCCGTAGTGTCGCGGAGTTCCTTCACGAGTGCTGCTGTGATCGCCATTTTCGGCTCTCCTCAGTATTTTTGAATTGTAGGTTGGAGGCGCGGTGTCACGCGCCTCCCGTCAGTCTGAAGACTGGTGTCACTCCGCCTTTTCGGCGTCGCCTTCCACCACAACGGACTCGGCAACCTCTTCCGGTGTTGCGCCGTCACCGACCGCTTCTTCCACGGCGTCTTCCATGGCACCAATATCGACACCGGCGGCACCGAGCTGTGCGCTCATGCCATCCAACGCTGCGCGGCTCGCTAGGTCGCAATAAAGCGAAATGGCACGGGCCGCGTCATCGTTGCCCGGAATGACATAATCGACACCGTCGGGGGAGCAATTGGTATCGACAACCGCCACCACTGGAATGCCAAGCTTACGTGCTTCGGCGATTGCAAGGTCTTCCTTGTTCACGTCAATGACGAATAGCAAGTCAGGTACGCCGCCCATTTCGCGGATGCCGCCCAGCGACGCTTGTAGTTTTGCCTGCTCGCGTTCCATGCCGAGGCGTTCCTTCTTGGTCAGACCCTCTGCTCCTTCGAGCATTTGCTCGTCAATGGCTTTTAGGCGCTGGATTGACTGCGAAACGGTCTTCCAATTGGTAAGTGTGCCGCCAAGCCACCGGTGGTTCATGTAGTACTGGGCGCAACGCTCCGCAGCATCGGCCACAGGCTTTTGCGCCTGACGCTTGGTGCCGACGAACAAAATCCGCCCGCCCTTGGCGACGGTCTCTCGGATGACGTTCAGAGCCGCGTCCAGCATCGGAACGGTCTGCGTCAGGTCTAGGATGTGAATGCCGTTGCGGTCGCCATAGATGAACTCGCCCATACGCGGGTTCCAGCGTTGTGTTTGGTGACCGAAGTGCACGCCAGCTTCCAATAGCTGGCGCAAAGAAAACTCAGGGAGCGCCATGTCCAAATTCCTTTCCGGTTTGCGCCTCGGTAGAGCCATGAGGCCCCGGCTCTGGTCCGAGGCAACCGGCGGACCTGACGGGATGTCTCCCCGAAAAGCCCAAGCTCTACCTGTGAACTGACGGGGGGATAAGACAGCCCAGCCTGTATTGCAAGTGCAGAAACCGCGAAATTGATCGGTTTCGTACCGTTTTCGGACGTCCCGCGCCCTTTTAGCGCAACCGACCGTAGAATGTCATACGGGCGTTTTCGGAAAGGGCTATGTCAGGCTCCGTGTTATAGGCAAGCACGGCCAACATGCGGGATACGTCGCTTTCGTTCGGAGAGACACGATGGATGGAATTCCGGCCGCGGAAAAGGACCAATGTCCCAGGCTCCATGTCTAACACGTCCGGGGTTGTCTTGCCTTCAAGTAACGCGGCGACACCGTTGTAGTTCATGTCGCCCGCTTCGGCATTGCGCAGGTTAGAGACATACTCAAACCGGCTTCCTGCCGTTGGTTTCTGGATCAATAGCGTTATTGCGAAGGATGAGTTGTCAAAGTGCCAGCCAAGTTCCTGCCCGCGCTCCGCGTAGTGAATGTTGATTGACGAAAGCGGATCGGCGTAAGGGTAGAGCTGCGCCTCGCCGGTGACGGCGCAGATAAAGCGGCGGAAGCGCTCGGCGTTGTAGAGTGCGCGAAGTGGCGACTGCGCTGGCACGTCATCATCGCAAATGCAGCCTTTTGAAGAGACTACTTGGCGGTTGGCTGGGTGGTCAGCGGCATAGTCGGGGTGATTTGACAAGTAAACCGAGTGTGTTTCGGTACAAAAATACGCTTTTTGCCGCCCCTCCTCACCTTCGGCACGCATATGCTCCAGTGCAGCAGGCGTGATGAAGCCTTGCAACGCCAAAACGCCTGTCTGATCGAGTTGCGTCTTCTGGGCCGCAATGAATGTATGATCCATTAAGGGATAGCGATCCAAGTCTACAATTTCGCTCAGTTCCACGCGTCAATCTCCCCCTAAGTCGCTTGCAAATCTGCCGAGCACGCAAGCGATACGCAACAGCAAAGCTTGCAAACCAAGGACACAGGTGCCACTGAACCGTCCATGGCAGAGCAGGTCAGTTTAGGCGACAAACTCCAGAACGCCTTCGCCCGCGGCGTGCTGGGCGGCGCGCTTTTGTTGCCCTACACCTTTCGCGTGCGTTTTGTAGGCAAAGTCATGTCGACAGTTGTTGCGCCGCTCGCGGGATGGAACAAACGTGTCCACGCCAATCTATCCTATGTTTTTCCTGATATGGCGCGGTCTGAGCGCGCGCGAATTGCGAAACTGGTTTCAAATAACGTTGGGCGGACGTTGATCGAAATTTATTCGGGCGAAGAATTCGTGGCGCGCGCACGTCAATCCGAAGTGGCAGGCCCTGGCCTTCCTGCGCTCGAAGAAGCGCGCGCGGCAGGTCGCCCGGTTGTCCTGGTGACGGCGCATCTTGGAAATTACGACGCGGTGAGATCGAAGCTCAGTCGCGAAGGATATCCGATGGCGGCCCTCTACCGCCCGATGAAGAACCCGCGATTCCATGCGCATTATGTCAAGGCCATCTCGACGATTGCGGAACCTGTCTTTCCGACGGATGGTAAGGGCATCGCAGGTTTGATCCGCCACCTGAAGGAGGGCGGCATCATCGGTATTGTGGCGGACGTGGGTTCGCGCAAGGCGCCGCTCTTGCGCTTTTTCGATAAACCCGCCCATACCCCGCTTTCAGCTGCCGAATGGGCGGTGAAATATGATGCGCTGATGGTGCCCGTTTTTGGTCTGCGAAACCCCGACGGGTTGACCTTCCGGCTCCATGTTGACGACGCCATCCCCAACGGCGAACCCGCCGCGATGATGCAGGACTACAATGACAAGGTTGAAGCCATCGTTCGGGAACATCCTGAGCAATGGTTCTGGGTGCATCGCCGGTGGAAGCGAGCGGTTCGCCGCGCGTCTAACGAAGCTGTGCCGCCCCCAGAATAGGTCCGCCGACGCCTGCTTGGACCAGAACGGCGACCGGTGCACCGCCGCTCACCTTGGCAGAGGCGCTGAAAACGCCGCTTCCATCCCAATTGCCAATCGGAGCCATCTTGCGCACGACGTTATGGTAAGTCAGCTTGCGGCCCGCGTTCTCACCCCTACGAACATCGACGACTTCTTTTGGGGAGAATGTTGCCAGTTGAACAACCATGTTAGGCACCTGGCCTTTTGCCGTGGCCCGGACAGACACAGTGCCCCCATTTCGTTGAAGCTGCACCGTAACCGGCAACTTTTGCTGAGCGTGTTTCTGAACCGCTTTGGCAACCTGCATACCCCGCGAGCCGACGACATGATCCACGCCGCCGACAACGATTTGGGGTGTGTAGATGGTGCGTTTCCCTTTGGCCTGCGCGTAGGAGCGCTGTCGCTTCGTATGGGCTGCGCTTGCGAACTCGTCTTTCCAGCCGAGGTAATCCCAATAATCCACGTGCAGTGCGAGAGCGATCACGTTCTCATCCTCAGCAAGCTCACCCAGAATGCGATCCGCTGGTGGACAGGAAGAACAGCCTTGGGATGTGAAGAGTTCGACAACGACCACCTCATCGGCCTGCGCTGCCCCACTGATCGCCAGAAAACCCGCAACCACCAAATGCAAAATACGTTTCATACCCTAGCGTCCAGTCATATGTCTCCAGATTGCTGCATACGCAACGTGGCGATGACGTGCCAATCAAGGTTTTGAGAGAGTACGTTACAGTCTGAAAAGAAGTGCCCTGGGGCACTCCCGTTCACGTGGATTTTGATCTGAGAAAGATGCTGAAAATAGAATAATATCAGCATCCTATCGCTAGGAGCTTTAACCGTCGATCCGCGTCAGGTCCGCCACCAATGAACAAATCGTGCTGATCCGGTGCAACAGGTTCAAGCGGTTACGGCGCAGAATTTGATTGTTGGAATTCACCTGAACTGTTTCGAAAAAGGCATCGATGGGCGTGCGCAACGTGGCCATAGCCTGCATCGCCGCGCCAAATTCCTGCGCTTTGATGGCTGGTGCAATCTTCTCTTCCGCTGCATCCAGCGCCTCAAACAGCGCGCGTTCTTCATCGGTCTCGGCCAGCTTGGCATCCGGACCGTAGGAATACTCGACCCCGTCTTTCTCTTCCGCCTGTTTCAGAATGTTATGTGCGCGTTTGAACCCTTGGGTCAGGTTCTCCCCATCGTCGGTCAATAGGAACGCCTGCAAAGCTGTGGCGCGCTCGACCAAAAGAGCCAGATCATCGGCGCGGGACATGGCCAGGCACGCATCGATCACATCGTGCCGCACGCCCTGTTCGCGCAAAAAGACTTTCAGGCGATCATGGAAGAAGGACAAAAGGTCGTTTACATCAGCCAACACGCCATTGCGCGGCCCAGCGATTTCATTGGCGTTGGCAAAGACGCCGTTAAGGGGCAAACTCAGGTTGTTATCCAGCACCAACCGGATCACGCCCAAAGCTGCGCGGCGCAGCGCATAGGGGTCTTTTGACCCGGTGGGCTTTTCATCAATGGCCCAAAAGCCAATGAGCGTGTCGATCTTGTCTGACAGCGCTACCGTAACCGACAAAGGCGCCGATGGCACTTCGTCGGAGGGACCGAGCGGTTGGTAGTGCTCGCGCGCCACCTCTGCGATTTCGTCGGGAAGCTCGGCGTGCTGGGCGTAGAATTCGCCCATGATCCCCTGAAGTTCGGGAAACTCATAGACCATTTCAGAGGACAGATCGGCCTTGGCAATCCGCGCCGCAGTCTCAACGTCATCGGGATTGGCGCCGACCATCGGGGCAATCTCCCGCGCCAGTTTGGCAATGCGGTCGATGCGTTCTGCCTCACTGCCGAGCAGTCGGTGAAAGGTCACGTCTGCCAGTTTGTCGGTCCACTGAGTGATATCGACCGTTGCCACGCGAAGGTCATTCTCCCAGAAGAATTTTGCGTCTGCGAGACGTGCGTTGAGTACTTTTTCGTTCCCGGCGAGGATGGTCTTCCCGTTATCCTCCGTCTCGCGGTTGGCCACTGTAACAAAGCGGACAATCTCCCCGGCTTTGTTTTTTATACTAAAGAACTTCTGGTGTTCCTTCATGGAGGTTTGCAGCACCGGTGCGGGCAGATGCAGAAATGCGCCGCCGATATCGCCCATCAAAACGACCGGCCACTCGACGAGCCCGGCCACTTCGTTCAACAGCGCGTTATCCTGCACCACATCGAGCCCCTGAGCAAAAGCCATCTGCGTGGCGTCATGCCAAATCTTCTCTGCCCGCTCTTGGGCGGAGAGGATCACATGCGCCTGTTTCAGTTTCGCTGCGTAATCCTCAAAAGACGATACCGCAAAACGGCCCGGTGACATAAAGCGATGGCCTTCCGTCGTATCGCCAGCTTCGAACCCTTCCACTTCAAGGGGCACGACCGAAGCGCCAGCCTCATCGGTTAGGATGCATAGAATGGAATGCAGCGGACGGACCCATTTCAGGTTCCCTGCCCCCCACCGCATGGATTTTGGCCAGGGGAACGTCCGGATGGTATGGTCCAGTACCTCCGCAATAATCCGGTCTGCTGCCCGCCCAGGTTTATTGATGACCGCGAACCAAACCTCCCCCTTTTTGTCGTTGCGCGTCTCGAGTTGATCCTTCGTTAAACCTGTGGACCGCAAGAACCCGGCGAGGGCTTGTTCGGGCGCATCGACCCTTGGCCCTTTGCGTTCTTCCCGCGTAGCGGGGCTTTCCGCCAACACGCCTTCCACGGTTAGCGTCAAGCGGCGTGCCGTGTGAAAGGCACCGGCGCTTTCGTAGGTAAGCCCCGCCTCCACCATGCCGTCGGTCACGAGGCGCTGTAGATCTGCTGCGGCGCGGGCTTGCATCCGCGCCGGAATTTCTTCGGAAAAGAGTTCGATCAGCAGATCAGGCATTTCGTTGTTCCGTTCGTTCCATGCCAAAACCGGGGTTTACCCGCGCTTCCTGTAGGAAAACCGTTATCATTTTATTCCCGAATTGGCGGTGGCGGGGCATTCTGGCGGCAATGGGTCGCCATCGAAAGAGGCTTCTCCACAGGCATTCAACTGATGCCAGACGAACCCCTTGCCGTCGCCATCTATCGCCACCACACGGTCAAATCCATAAACAATATTCGCCGTCCCTAAGAATGGTATGGTCTCATCACTTTCCAACGCCGCGCCGACTGCCTTTGCGTCGAAGCACTCGAACCATCCCGGCGCGACCGTTGGCACCGCATTCTCATAAATCTCGTAGTTTTCTGTCAGTAAACCCAGGCTCATGGGCGTCGTGAAGCAGGCCCGGTAACGCAAGGGAGAGCTTTCCGCATCGATGGCTTCAAAATTCTCGTAAAGAATTGATTCAGGTGCTTGCGTGGCGAGCGAGGTAAGCTGAACGTCGTTTTCGCCGTTTGGCGTCACCTCTTCATAGTATGCGTAGACTTGCAGGTAGTACATCGCGACACCTGCGATGACGGCGGAAGCCACCAGAAATACCGTCAATACCTTACCCATCACACAGCGCCTCGGTGATGCGGGCGCAATAGAGGGATAAAAGGGATGAAGCAATAAGCATGCGCGGGCTTCTATGCCGCGGAACAGGCTAAGGCAAGGCCATCTGGACCCGGCACAATTTTTCACCTCAAAGGTCAGTAAGGTCATGAGAGTGCGAGAATATTATCGCGCAATATCTCTGTGGCGTCCTTTTGCCGGGCGGCAGAATGGGCGTGCGGTTTGTGATCGAAAATCCGGCGTGGCGGGATCTCAATCCGCACCACCCAATACCCATTTTCCCTTGCATCCGCGTCGCGAACCCACACCACCTCCGGCGGTTTCAGCGCTGCAAGCGGAAAGGTTTCGACCCTTGTCCTTTTGAACGGGTAGAGCCGCGTCGACGTGAGCGTTTTTGTCTCCGGGTCGAACTCCAGCGTTTCACCGGGCATGAAGAAGGACCAAAGAAAGGCCGCTCCCAGCCCGGTAAACGCAATGGAAAACAGGGGGCCCAGCCAGTAATACCCTTCGAAAGGTCGCCCAAGCAGGATATCAACCGTCGCCTGAACCGTTTGGAAAGTCGCGAACAAGCCAACCGGGAGCGCGCAGAGACCAAACACAAGGGCAGCAATGCGGAAGTCCAGCGCAACGCGGCCCTTTGTCAGGGTGAGCACTTGAGACTGTCCCATCTCGCTCTTAAGCCTGCTCGAGCGTGGCCCCGGCAGCCTCCGTCGTCACAAAAGCGTCCGCACAGGCCTTCGCCAAAGCCCGCACGCGCCCGATATACGCCTGACGTTCTGTGACCGAGATCACACCGCGCGCATCCAGCAGATTGAAGATATGCGAGGCTTTGATACATTGATCATAAGCTGGATGGGCCATGACGATCCGGCTCCCGGTTTTAGGGTCCTCCGAAGGGGCGTCAAGTATGCGCTGACACTCCGCTTCGGCATCCTCGAAATGCGTCAACAGCGTTGCCGTATCCGCGACATCGAAGTTCCAGCGCGAATACTCTTCTTCGGTTTGCCGGAACACGTCGCCATAGCTCAAAGCAATCGGCGTTTGCGGGTCGTTGAAGGGCATGTCCATTACGTGATCCACGCCCAGAATATACATCGCCAAACGCTCCAACCCGTAGGTCAACTCGCCAGATACGGGCTTGCAATCATGTCCGCCCACTTGTTGGAAATACGTGAACTGCGACACTTCCATCCCGTCACACCACACTTCCCAGCCAAGCCCCCAGGCGCCAAGCGTTGGGCTTTCCCAGTCGTCTTCGACAAAACGGATATCATGCAGGGCCATATCGATCCCGATGGCTTCGAGAGAGCCAAGATAGAGGTCCTGCAAGTCCCGCGGTGACGGTTTTATGAGCACCTGGAACTGGTAATAGTGCTGTAGCCGGTTGGGGTTTTCGCCATATCGACCATCAGTCGGCCTGCGCGACGGTTGCACGTAAGCGGCAGCCCAAGCTTTCGACCCAAGGGCGCGGAGCGTGGTGGCCGGGTGGAAGGTCCCTGCCCCAACCTCCATGTCATAAGGTTGCATTATGGCGCATCCGTGTGAGGCCCAATAGCTCTGCAATCTTAGAAGAATCTCTTGAAAACTCATCGGCTTTTCGACCGCCATGCGCCGCTCCTTGGGAAAACCGCGTTCTCAATAAGCAACAGGTCCCGAGGGGTCAATAATAACGATCTGAAACCGCGTGCACTCCCGTAGCCGGGAAGATAAAACGGCCCCAGGACGGCCCACTGGGGGGCTCAAGACAGAATGGTAAGTCGTATGCTGCAGAATGTCGCTGCTGTTATCATTTTATTCGTTTTGGCTGGCACCGCCCAGGCGCAAAGCTGGGTGCAAATCGAAGCCCAACCGGGGCGGGATCGCGCCCTGGATCGTGCTCAGGCCTATGCCCAACTCCTTGACGACGTAAATGCGTTTCGCACAGGCACAACTTGGAATGTGATCGCAATCGGCCCTTTTGCGACGGAAGACGGTGCGCGCCGCCGCCTCCTCGAACTTAGGGCGCAACGCCTCGTGCCTTCTGACAGTTTCGTCTCGGATGGCGGCACGTTTCGCGAACGTATCTTTGGGACGGGCATTGCGACAATCATCCCATCTGAACCGGCACCCATCCTTGAACCGGGTGAGGAAACACCGGCCGAGGCCCGCCAAAGCGAGCGAAACCTGACCCGCGAAGACCGCGCGCTGTTACAAACAGCGCTCCGCTTTGAGGGCTTTTACAACTCCGTCATCGATGCTTCCTTTGGCCCCGGCACGCGCCGCGCCATGTCTGGGTGGCAAGAGGCGAACGGGTATGAACCAACAGGCATTCTCACCACCTTGCAGCGCCGCGAACTTATCGAAAGCTATCAATCCGTGATTGCCTCGCTCGGCCTGGCACCGGCAGTGGATGACGCTGCGGGGATCGAAATTGATCTACCTTCCGCCTTGGTTGAGTTCGATCGCTACGATGCCCCTTTTGCCCATTACGAACCGATCACAGACGATGGGGTGAAGGTGGTTCTCATCAGCTTGACAGGCGATGCGACAACGCTGGCTGCGTATTACGACATCCTGCAAATGCTGGAAGCGATACCGCCCGAAGGCGAACGAAATCTGGGCCGCGAGAGTTTTACTATTGAAGGTCGCAATTCGCGTATCGAGTCCCATACCTTCGTGCGCCGCGCGGGCGACGCGATCAAAGGGTTTACCCTGATCTGGCCAACCGGCGATGAGAAACGGTTTTCCTTGGCTCTTGACGCCATGAAAGCCAGCTTTCGCACCAATGGCGCGGTTTTACCCGATGGCATGGGGAGCGGCGTTCAGGATATCGATCTCCTTTCCGGTCTTCGAATTCGACGCCCCGAAAAGGCGCGCTCGGGCTTCTTCATCGCCAGCGATGGGACGGTGCTCACAACTTCCGATGCGGTGCGCGGCTGTCAGCGCGTGACGCTCGAAGACGATATCGAGGTTGACATTGTAGCCGAAGACGCGCCCCTCGGCGTGGCGGTTTTGAGACCGCGCCAATCGCTCGCGCCGCTTTCCGTGGCGCGTCTCGCTGTAGACGAGCCGCGTCTACAATCGGATGTCGCTGTCGCTGGCTACTCTTTCGGCGGGGTGCTCTCTGCTCCAACCTTGACTTTTGGCACACTGTCGGACCTCAAGGGCCTCAACGGTGATCCACAGGTTCAGCGCCTCTCGATCAGAAGCGAGCCGGGCGATGCGGGCGGACCTGTTTTGGCAGGCTCAGGCGCCGTTCTAGGAATTTTGCTCGACGAAGCCGACGATGGTACGCGTCAACTGCCAGGCGATGTTGCGTTTGCGACCGATGCCGCGGTATTGGCGGCGTTCCTTGCGGCGAATGGCATAACACCCGAAGCGGCTGATATTGGTGACACAATCCCACCTGAGGATCTGACAGTGCTCGCCGCCGATCTCACGGTGCTGGTCAACTGCTGGAACTAAGCGGCGACTGGTCTGGCGCGCTTCAGATCCGCCAAAACCGACTGGTGAACAGGACAAACACGACCATCAGCTCCAAGCGTCCCACCAGCATCGCAAACGCGAGGATCCATTTCGCGACGTCGTTCAGGCTACCATAATTTCCGGACGGCCCGATGATTGGGCCGAGGCCGGGACCGATGTTTGCAATCGCAGCTGCGGCGCCGCTCACGGATGTTACGAAATCAAGGCCGGTGGCACTCAGTAGAATAGCCACCACGCCAAGGCTCACAATGAACATGGTCAGAAAAGCCATCACGGAGGAGATGACATCCTCCGTGACCGTGCGCCCTTCGTACTTCAGTTGAAACACGCCATGGGGTGAGTGAATGCGTCGGATTTGGTTGGCCACGGCGCCGACCAGCAACTGATAGCGGAACACCTTGACCGAACAACAGGTCGAGCCAGCGCAGCCGCCGATGAGGCCAATAAAGAAGAATACCGTCACGGGGAACGCGCCCCAAAGCTGGTAATCCGTGCTGGCATAGCCCGTGCCGGTAATGATCGAGGTAAGGTTGAACACCGCTTCGCGGAAGCTTGGCCCAAGGACATCCCCCGCTACTGCAAACCGGTAGAGCGTCATCACGAAGACCATACAGACAAGAATTACCAGAAAACTCCGTACCTGGCTGTCGAGCGCGAGGGGCCTCGCCGATCCGGACAAAAGCTGCACATAGCGGACGAACGGCAGGCTTGCGAGGATCATGAACGATGCAGCGACGTACTCGGGTGCGCCCTGGAACGCCCCGAAAGAGGCATCTCGCGTGGAGAACCCGCCCGTCGCCAACGTTGTAAAGGCATGATTGATCGCGTCGAACAAAGACAGACCCGCCATGTAATAAGCCAGAATACACGCGGCGGTCAGCCCAACATAGACAATGGAGATACGTGAAGCGATCTCTGCCGCCCGTGGCAGTACTTTCCCTGCGGTATCAAAGCCCTCGGAGCGGAAGATTTGCATGCCGCCTACGCGCAACTCCGGCAAGAACACCATTGCCACAACGATGATCCCGATGCCGCCAAACCACTGCAACATGGACCGCCAGAGCAAGAGCCCCTCCGGCAACTTATCTAAGCCCGTAAAAACGGTTGAACCAGTCGTTGTCAGTCCGGACATCGCTTCGAAATAGGCATCCGTGAAACTCGCGTCGGTGGCGCCGCGCAGAAATGGCAGCGCCCCGAACAACGGCAAAACCATCCAGACACCCGATGTGAGGATGAATGTTTGGCGTGTCCCAATGCCGTCCGATGCAGAATTGGCGCAGGCCATGGCGACAAAAGCCCCCAAGAGAACAGTGACAATCGCGCTTTCGAGAAATACGCCCGCGTGGCCGTTGCCAATGGCAAGATCAAGAGCCATCGGTAAAAGCATCGAAGCGCCGATAAACGCCACCAATAGTCCGATGACATATCCAACGGGACGGAAATCAATCATATGCGGAGCCTTGGCCGCGCCGTTCTGGCCTGTCAACCGGTTGCTGGTGCTGGGTCCTCGCGAGGTCCCACTGGATTGCCCGCAGCGTCGAAAAAAGGATGTCGCCGCCAACCGCCGTCAATCCAGGCCTTTACCGAGTTCCTCAGCAAGCTAAAGACCAAAGGGCTGATGCTCCCATGGGGTGGGTCCACATGGGCCAGTGCCCCTTTCAAGTGCACGCGGGCGCGCACATCCGGCAATGCCGCAGTCTCGACAATATCAGGGACTTGAAAGCTCGCAAATGCCACGGCGCGCGTCGAAAGCGTGTTTGCCATTGGCGTCCCGCAACAACCTGCGTACCACCGCAATGGCCCTTTGCTGGTCAACCGAGTCCAGCGAAGATGCTCGATACCCTTTGAGATGCGCACGCGTTGCGGTTCGACTTGTAATAAATCGCTACCGCCCGCCGCTTGCAGCCTCTCGGCTTTATCAAATTGTTCGACAAATTCCCGACAACTCTTGCAGTAGCACACAATGCGGTTTCCTTGCCGTGGCAAATGTGCCTCGACTGCTTCGCAGCCACAGCGCCATGTGAATTCGGCCATCGTCACCTCTTTGTCCGCGGATCACAGCGTTGGTGCCCGAGAAGATGGCGCCCGTCAGCAAAGCACAGGACAGACGCCGAGGAGATGAGCATACTATCCGCCACTGGGTCAACCGAGCACAGCCCAGCGTCCCTCGCAGAACGTACCGAGCGACGACCTAGTCAAATCGCTGATTATCCCTTGTGGATCAAGGTTGCGAAAAGATGTGGGTCGAGGCTCACATCAGCGAAAGTCTCACCTTCCGTAAGGATCGAAACGGCGTCATGGCTGTGGAGGCTTTCCTGGTGGCTGGCAACAACGCGGAAATCACCCACCCTGTGCTCGCCTTGAAGAGCCTCAGCGAACAAACGGGCAGCGTCTTCGACGAAAATCGGATTGGCGGCGTTCAACTCGGCAAAGGCTTGTTCGTCTTCCCGTTTGACCATGACCTGCGTTTCCGTGGGCACTGCCCGACGGCAAAGTGCGACCGCATCTTCAAACCAAAGTGTCGGCGCGTTAGGGTCGACAACCATAGACAACCGGGCTACCGACCGCTGTGAATGCGGGGTTGCCAACTGACCGCGTTCCCGCCGTGCATGTTCGGAAAGTTCCAGGGAGCATGGGCAGGTGGACGAATACACGTAATCCAGATGCATCACGCGCAAACGTTCCCCATCCTTTTCGATCACTTCAAGCGCCACGTCGTAATATTGCCAGCCCGACAAGCCCGAACGCAGGCTGTCCATCTTCATTGGGAAGGTGAACCGCATCTGAATGCGCGCATCAAAGCTTTCGAGGTCAGTTTTATAATCGTCGAGTGCCGCCTCAATGACTTCAAAGCTGAACGTACTTTCGGCATGGGTATAAAATGAGCGCATGATGCGGCTCATGTTGATGCCTTTTTTATCGGCTTCAAGACTGACGGTTCCCGTGACGGAGGTATCGAGTATGCGCTCACCGCCGTCCTTCATGCGAAAACGAACAGGCAAACGGAAGTTCGAGATGCCCACATGCTGGATCGCTCGGTTTGCACCGCGGATTAGCGAGGACGGCCCGTTTTGGAGGTCGGGTAGCGTGTCCTTATACGCTTCGTCGCTTTTGAAACCCTGCGGATACTGGCGCGAGAAAGACGGGTAATTGACTATATTCGCCGTCGCTGGGTCCAGCGCATAAAGCGCTTCGTCACCCGCTTTGGCGGCCCACGCCTTCAGGACGGCAAGAGCTGTCTCAGCTTTGCTTCGATCGATCTCGTCTTCTACGTCTTTCACGTGAATATTCATCAGCTCTCCCTCCTTAGGGGACCCTATATGTGGGGGTCGCCTGCGCAATTTCCAGCGTCGTCTTGCTTTCTTTTACGCAGTAGAGGCTCAGTTGGATTTCACAAAACGGTCGACAAAATGCCGTAAGATGCGCTCAGGTTGGACAATTTCAGAGGAATGAACCGCCTCAGTTAGCGCATCTGCTTCCTCGGGTCTAAAATATCCGTGACCTCGGTAAATCCGAATACGCTCTGCAAAAACGGCGCCGTCAGCCTCAGGGTGAAACTGCGTTGCATATATGTTCTGTTTTACGCGGATCATCTGTATCGGGCAGGCATCGCCTGACACCAAATGGGTGATTGTGTCCGGCAAGGATTGGACCGCTTCCTTGTGGCCGACCAACACATCGAAACTCGCTGGCAATCCCTGCAAAAGAGGGTCCGTCAGGCCCGCGTCGGTCACTGACACCTTTACGGCCCCCACAGGCTCGCCATACCGCGCCTTTGATACGTCGCCACCCAAATGGTTCGCCAGAATTCCGATACCGGCACAGCAGCCCATGAACGGCATGTCGCGTTCGATTATCTCAGGCAAAAGCGCCAGAATTTCAGCTTCCGCCCGTGCTTCTGCGGGGTCGCGCGTGGCGGGGTCGTCGCTTACACAGCCCGGCCCGCCCCCCACGATCACTGCGCTGAAATCATCGAGGGAAAACTCCGTCGGCAGAGCATCAGTCTCCAGACGATGGCGCACCACATCGCCCTCTGCCAGCCGACCCTTCGTCAGAAACGCCCGGAATTCCCCGTCGGACGCGTCATCTTCCGGACGAAGTTGAAGGATCAGTGCAGGTTTCATGCCTAGAACATCTTTTCTTGCTCGAAAGCATAGTTGTATGGTCACACATTACACACGAGCAAGTGTTTCTCCATCCAAGCGTTCTTCAAGACGACTCCGCTCATCTCAACCTCCTGTCGTTGGGTGACCGTCCATCCTTTGCGCGAAAGAAACGGCTCCGCCAAGAGTGACGCTTGGACCGTGAGATGCGTGATGCCCTGCGCGGCGGCCCGACCCTCCAAGACGGCGTAGATAGCATCGGATACGCCCTGCCCCATGGCATCGGGCCGCACATATGCCAAGTCTAGGTAGCCGTCCTTCGTGAGACTCATGAACCCGAGAAGTCCGTCCGCATCCTCCGCCACAACCGTATCTGCCTGACCCAACCGATCTGCCCAGCCCGGCCCGGTACGTGCGTCGGGAGACCAGGCGCGCACTTGCGCATCGGAATACTTCAATCGTGCACCCTCGCGCACAGAGCAGTGGAATAAACGACCTGCTGCTTCGGCATCTTCCATGCGAAAAGACCGCACTTCCATCAGACCGCATCCAAAGCGTGGGTTAGATCTGCGATCAGATCGGATGTGTCTTCCAATCCGACCGACAATCGCACCATGCCTCGGGTGATTCCGAGGGCACCGCGCTGCTCATCCGTGAGCCGCTGATGTGTCGTTGTGGCCGGATGTGTTGCGATCGATTTCGCGTCGCCAAGATTGTTGGATATGATCACAAGCTTTAGGGCGTTCAGGAACCGAAACGCGGCTTCCTGGCCGTCCTGTAAATCAAGTGCGATGACCGTTCCACCTTTCTCCAACTGAGCCATGGCGACCTCGTGCTGTGGGTGGCTCGGAAGTCCTGGGTAAAGCACATTGGCAAGCTTAGGGTGCCCCTCTAAGGCTTCTGCGATGGCCAGCGCGCTTTCGGCCTGTGCCCGGACCCTGAGGTCCAAAGTCTCCATTCCTTTTAGTAAAACCCAAGCGGTAAAAGGGCTCATCGCAGAGCCCGTGTGTTTGGCATAGGGCTCAACCGTCTTTCGAATGAAGTCGCGGCTGCCCAAAACGACGCCGCCAAGAACGCGGCCCTGCCCGTCAATATGTTTGGTCGCCGAGTACACCACCACATCTGCACCGAGTTCGACAGCGCGACTGAACACTGGTGTTGAAAACACATTATCGACCACCACAAGCGCCCCCACGGCATGGGCCATTTGAGCGACTGCGGGCAGATCGATGACCTCCAAGGTCGGGTTGGACATGCTTTCGAGAAAAACCGCTTTCGTGTTGGACCGTATTGCTGTCTTCCATTGGGTGAGGTCTGTCCCGTCGACGAAAGTGACTTCGACACCGTAGCGCGTCAGCACGTCCTCCAGGATGTAAAGACATGAGCCAAACAGTGCCCGCGCCGACACAATGTGATCGCCCGCTTGCAACATCGAGGTGAGCGCGGCGTTGACCGCTGCCATGCCGCTGGCGGTGGCAAAAGCGTCTTCCGTACCTTCGAGCCCCGCTATCCGTTCTTCGAACATACGAACGGTCGGGTTGCCGTAACGGGCATAAATGAACTCGTCGGGTCCCGCCTCTTCGAACCTTGCTGCCGCCTGCTCTGCACTCTCGTAAACAAAACCCTGCGTCAGGATAATCGGCTCACTTACCTCGCCGTACTGGCTGCGTCGAACGCCGTCATGCACGAGGCGCGTACGGGTCTTCCATCGTTTGTCTGTCATGGGGGATGCCTCCTTTCCAAACAAAAGCCCCCACCGCATGAGCGCCGGGGGCGTCGGGACGTCCCTGACCTCTTTAGCGGAATTGTTTAACGTGGCCCGCAATCCGGTGAACAAATCGCCACGGAGAGTCGGCTACTCCTATGAACGCAAACGGTCAAGAGCGTAAGCGACAGATAGGTCCTAATGAATTCTTAAGGTCTATGTGCCAGTTTTCCGAGCAGTGCGCACAGGGTACCCGTTTCAATGATGATGTCTCAGAGTTTCAATCGACGGCACAGTCCAAACCGTCGCAAGACGCGGGTCGATGCCGTGATGGCGCTGGACGACACCTATTATCCCGTCACCATTCGGGATATCAGCTATGCAGGGATGCGCGTGCGTGTTCCGACGGAAGTCGAAATTGAAGTCGGCAGCCCGATTACGCTCCTGTTCCTTTCGCACCGTATTCCCGCAATCGTGCATTGGTACAAGCAAGGCTTTATCGGCGTGCATTTGTTGGAGCGGCTGAATGGCCAAACGCTTCTCGTGCTTGAAAACGCCGAAGACGAGTTGGCCGCCTTCCGGTAGCGGGCAAACACACCCACATCGCCCTCATTAAAGTTGTAACATTTACGCGCTGACAATGCCGAAGCCTCGCGGCCCGCTCAGACGGCGTGAGATGCGCGTGAAGTACGCGTGAACACCGTGCGTGATCTTGGGCACTTGTTGCAGGCCATGACAAACAGGCGAGCTAAATGTGTGCCCGTTTTTCAGCGAGTTACGTAAAGGTTTTTGCTAGCAAACCTCGTGTTACAGCGCCTCGCGAAGCCCTGTCATGCATGTGAGTGATCCAGTTCGTAGCTGTTTGCCAGCACCACGGTGCTCTGTGCGGGGAACGACATACAGCCAATGCCCGCATGGCCCAGAGACGCACTTCAAAAGGAGATACCAAATGCGTTTTGCACTCACACTCACGGCCGCTCTTCTGGCTACTGCGACAGCCGCATCAGCAATGAAAGCGACCGACCTTGATATTGATGGCAACGGGTTTGCCAGCTTAACGGAGGTTCGTCAAATCTTCCCCGGCTTCTCCTCGAACGACTTCCGAAGAATTGACGGAAATCGCGACCGTCGCCTCAGTAGCGCAGAATTAAACGCCGCCGGTACAAGTGCGATCATCGGTCGATATCAGGACACCATGGCTGTCGTGCACGGATTGAGCGATATCGATACCAATGGGGATCGCTTCGCTTCGGAAAGTGAGTTGCGCGCTGTCTACAGTGGGGTGACCACCAACGAGTTCAATTTGATCGATACCAATAACGACAAGCGAATTGCGGCCCCTGAACTCTACGCCCCGATGGCGCAAGCCATGCTGAACCGGTATGAGATGAGTGGTCGCGACTTGATCACAATCATGCAGGTGGATACCGATGATGATGCCTTCGCCAGCTTTGCGGAATTAAATGCCGTTTTCCCCGGCCTGTCGCAGTCTGAGTTCAACATCATAGACATCAACGGCGACAATCGGATTGGTGCAACCGAGTATTACAATGCGGAAACGCAGCAGGTGCTCGACAAAAACTAGGCGCTCCGACCGGACCGTGGAAGCCCGGCAAACGCGTCGGGCTTCAGCCGTCGTCCGTTTCAGGCTGGATAAGATGTTGTTGTAGCATCATAATCTGGCTCCATAGGAACAAAAACATGAGCGCCGGAAACCCAAAGGTCTCGATCTTGACCCAGGCATCGGTGGACATGGTGCGCCAGATCACTTCGTTCGCAATAGCCAAAGCGGTGAAGAACCAGGTGAGACGGCGGGTCAGCTTCATCCAGCCTTCATGTTCCATGGGCAGGAACTCGGACATGACCCAAGCGAGGTAACTCCGACCTTGAAGCAAACCGATCCCGAGGATCACCGCAAACATCCCGTAGACCAACGTGGTTTTCATCTTGAAGAACCGTTCGTCATTAAACCACACCGTTAGACCGCCGAAGAGCACAACCATAACGATAGTGAAGACCTGCATTCGGCTGAGCTTTCCTGTCAGCTTCCACAGAATGGCCATTGAGAGCAGAAGGATGGGCACAAACACCCCGGCGGCAATGATGAAACCGGAATAGTCAACGCTGCCAATGGTATAGGTCTCATCCCGGATGCGCAGATAGGCAATGAAAAACAGAATTGGCGGACCAAGCTCCAAAACCTGCTTCACAACAGGATTCACCGCTTTCTCGTCTGCCATGAGCCTTGTCCTTCGTCTGGTCACATAACTCCCGGATAGCGCGTGCCATGTCGGCCCGGTCATCCGCCCCACTCAACTATCACGGCCCCGGCTGCGATCAACGCCATAAGCACGAGGCGACGGGGTCCGACCCCTTCTTTAAGAACAAGCCAGGAAATGAGCGCTGAAAATAATACACTGGTCTCTCGCAGCACTGCTGCTTCGCCGACCTTGTCGAGCCGCGTGGCCAGCATGATCGACCCAAAGGAGAAATAGGCTGTGATCGCGCCGGTCAGTCCCAAGCGCGCTATCGCTGGATCAAACCCCGGCATCCGTCGTTTCAGTACCAACCAGCCGAGCGGGAAGGCCAGGCCGTCAAGGAAGAAGAACCACGCGATGAAGGTGAGCGGATCCTCCGTTGCCCGGATAACGTACGCATCCCAGGTCGTGTAAAGCGCCACGGTACCGCCCGTCAGGCAAGCTAGCCCGATCGCGCGCGGCAATCGATCGCGATCCACCGTGACATGGCGCAGATTATAGGCGGAGAAGCCAAGGATACCGCCCACCAGCATGGCGACACCAAGCCATTGAAGGGGAGCGAAATATTCACCGAACAACATACCCGCTCCAATGACGGTGAATACCGGTGATATCCCCCGCACTACTGGATAAACCACCAAATAGCTGCCTGCGGTGTAGCTCGCGGCTTGAGACGTCTTGTACCCGATATGAATGATCCAAGCGATTGCGAACAGCGGCCAAACGTCAGGCTCGGGAACCGGCACCAGAAACAGGAAAGGCACGGCGATCAGACAATAACTCCCATCAATTACCGTTCGCGATGTCCAAGGGTCCGTTTTTCCCTTCTGAAGCGCCCCGAAAAAAGCGTGCAAAACGGCTGCCAAAAGCGCCAGGCACAAAGCGAGCGTCTTGCCTGCCTCCGTCCCTTCCTGGGCGACCAGCCATTCTGAAAAGCCGTTCACCTCACAAGTGCCCTACCCATCTTCATGGGCGATACACTCGGTAAACTGCGGTCGCGAAAAGATGCAGCACCACGAGTTTCCAAGTTTGAAGGAATGCAAATAAGAACAGGAATGGTGTAAGGCCGCTGGACCGGAGGATGTCATTGCCGATACCGTTGGCAATATCGATCTCAAAATACATGTATGCTGCGTAAAAGAGGGCGAGCAAACTCGCCGGG
This sequence comes from Pseudomonadota bacterium, assembly GCA_039024895.1. Classification (GTDB taxonomy): domain Bacteria; phylum Pseudomonadota; class Alphaproteobacteria; order Rhodobacterales; family Rhodobacteraceae; genus JAJDOD01. The sequence continues at coordinate 60,040 of JBCCPJ010000014.1, forward strand.
ACAGACCAGCGAATGAGGGCTCGCAAACGTGGCAGCTGCTCTTCGATTGCAATTGCGACCAGAGCGGGCGTCATCAGGATAAAACACCAGAAGAAGAATATACCCGAGGCTCTGGTATGTCGGAACCGAACCATAGGCAGACGGTCGTCTCGCCAAACAAACCATGTCGTACCAAGGGCCGAAAATAGCGCTGCCTTGAGCGCCCAAGCCAAAAGGCCCAACGCACAAACCAGCATGGCATAACGCAGCACAACGCCGAAACCGGGCCAAACCGGCGTTTTTTCCATCAGAACACGGTGCAGGATAACTGCGCCCGCGGGCAGGACGGCCCACCACAAAAGAAACGCGGCAAATTGCGCAAGCCAGGGATATTCTGACATTGGAACGGCTTGCAAAAGAACTTGGCGTGCAAGATCGCGCAGCGTGATCTGACCATTGCCCAACAGATTGACCAGAAAAAGGGCAAAGCACCATAGCAGCACAGCCGGAATAACCGCTTTCAACAAAAACGACCGGTGACGCCGGATCAAGTCGCCAAACTCGCGCAAAATATCCAACCCAAGCACGCGCTGCATGTTTAAGTGTCCGCGCCAATCAGGGCGGCGGCGAAGTCGCCCGGCTCGAACGGGGCCAGATCGTCTATTTGCTCTCCCACGCCAATTGCGTGGATCGGCAGGCCGAACTTGTCCGCCAAAGCCACCAAAACGCCGCCTTTGGCGGTACCATCTAGTTTCGTCATGACCAGCCCGCTCACATCAGCCACTTGCCGGAATATATCGACTTGGCTCACGGCATTCTGACCGGTCGTCGCATCCAGCACCAAAAGCGTGTTATGCGGCGCGCTCTCGTCCTTCTTACGGATCACTCGGACGATTTTTGCGAGTTCTTCCATCAGGTCTTGTCTGTTTTGCAACCGTCCCGCCGTATCGATCATCAACAAATCGGCGCCATCAGCTTCGGCCCGCGTCATGGCATCGAACGCGAGCGAGGCTGGATCAGAGCCCTCCGGCGCTGTCATCACCGGGACCCCTGCCCGCTCGCCCCAAACCTGCAATTGTTCAACAGCGGCGGCACGGAATGTATCGCCTGCGGCAATGACCACCGTTTTGCCCGCCGCTCTGAACTGCGAGGCAAGTTTGCCGATGGTTGTCGTTTTCCCCGACCCATTGACACCCACGACCAGCACCACTTGCGGTCGCTTGGGATAAAGCGGCATTGGGCGGGCGACAGGCTCCACAATCCGCGCCACTTCGTCGGCCATGATTTTCTTCAACTCAGCGGTTGAAAAGCTCCGGCCGAACCGGCCTTCCGCCATATTAGCGGTGACGCGCATTGCTGTATCCACCCCCATATCGGATGTGATGAGCAATTCTTCGATTTGTTCGAGCATCTCATCGTCGAGCATCCGCCGCATCACGGGTTTGGTCTCGCTGCGTCCCAAAACGCGCCCGATCAGGCCCGGCTTTACCGTGGGTTCGGTGTCCGGTTCGGCGTTCAGCAGCGGGGCGATCGGTTCGGGTGCGCTGGGGGGCGTTGACGGCGTCTCAGGGGGCGGCTTGCTCGCTTCTTCCGCGTTGGGTTGTGCCACTGGGTCGGGAATGGGTTCGGCTTCTACGGCGCCGTCGCCTGGCACCACCGCAGGCTCGAGCGCCCCCTCACGCACCTCATCGGGCTCAGGCTTTTGTGCCGGTGCAACGTCGGTCGATCCGGCGTCGACATTCTCTTCGTTTCCGCCATCCTCAACAATCGCATCGAGACCTTCCTCAATTTTGGAGGAAGATTTGAACAAGCGATCCTTGAGTTTTGAAAAAAAGGCCATGCCGGTCACCTAAAGCCGTGAGGCCCTATTTAAAAGACCCGTTGTTTCACGTGGTCAACACTTCAAAACCACCGTGCCAGAAATGACTGGCGCGACGCAAAGCTCTATGGCACTCACAAACCATGAGAGCGCTCGCCTTTTGCCTTGCTATCTTGCCTTGCGCCGTGGTTGCCTCTGACCGGCCCATCACTGCTGAAGAGTTCGAACGTATTGTGACGGGTCACACCTTCACCTACTCGACCGGCGGCGCCCCCTACGGTGCCGAGGAATACTTATCAAACAGGCGCGTTGTCTGGAGCTTTCTTGACGGGGAATGCGCTACGGGCAAATGGTATCCGGCGGGTGAGCATATCTGTTTCATCTACGATCAGATTGAAAGCCCGCAATGTTGGCTCTTTTTCGAAGACGGCGGCAAGCTGTCGGCACAATTTGCCGGCGACGTGAACATAACCAATTTATTTGAAACCAACCGGCAGGATGAACCGCTCTACTGCCTAGGGCCTGAAATCGGCGTCTGACCGGTCCAGACGCAGTCAAGCCGATATTCGCGGTTTTTAACGGAGAAAACAGTGTCAATTTTCGGTGTCGCTGAGAGGGCGATCTTCCGGATAGGGAAGTTTGTTTAGCGGCACATTGACATGGTCCGGAGGCGGCGTGACGAGGAATTGTACAGCGTCAATATGTGCGCGGCCGGAAACAACGGCTTTAACCGCACGGTGCATCCCATCCATCAATCGCCCATCAGCGCAGAGGATGATCGGATAGCGCAGTTCCGCCGCCTCAACGAGTTTCACATGTTCTGCGAGATTTCGCGGCGTTGGCGGGTCGTCCTCCGACGTAAACCACCAGGCCTCGTCAAGCTCGCTCAAACGCTCTAGCGGATGTGAAAAGATCGGCAAATCACTCGACAAGTGTACGAGACGGTGCACGTCCCAAATATACTGGTCTCCACCAACTTTACGAGAATGATACTGCTGGCGCAAAACCGATCCCGGACAATTAGAAAAGCGACCCTTGCGTATCCCCTGGCGTGGTTTTTTGCTTGGCTGGCTTACCGTGGCCGCTCGCTTGTACCTGAAGCCGACCGTCCCTGAACTCGATTTCCAGAGCGGCGCCTCTAGCAGCAGCTTCATCGGTCACGACCACATCGTCTTTTCGCACAACCGCATAGCCCCGCGCCAATGTGGCGGTGTAGCCCAAGCTTCGACGCATCCTGTCCAACGCCTCCAGCCGGTCGGCAAATCGCGTAAGCCGCGCCTGAAGCGCGCTGCGCTGGCGGGTTGACAGTGCAGTCACGTCGCCTTTGGCGCGTATGATCCGGTCGCGTATTGGTTCTGGTCTCAAGCGATGCGCGGTCGTCTGAACCCGTTCGGTTCGGTCGCTGACTATGCGCCGCAAGGCCGGGGAAAGCCGAAGGGATCGGTCTGTAAGCCGTTCACGCTCCTGGCTAAAGCGCGCGCGCAGGACCGCCGGACGGAGCCGTGCGGCGAGCGTGTCAAGATGCGCCGCTTTCCGGTCCACCATCCGTTCCAGCCCGTAGGCCAAGCCACGTTCCGCAAGGTCGAGCCGTTGCCGCGCGTCATTCAACAACGCATCTGCCCGCGGCAGCAACCGAGAGAGGTCATTCAGCCGTTGCTTTCGCTGTTCTACCCCTTGGGCAACAGCCCGCGCCAATCGCGCTTCCTGACCCTCGACCCAGCCGATCAGGTCAAGCCGGACCGGTACCGCCATCTCGGCTGCCGCTGTTGGTGTCGGCGCGCGCCGGTCGGCCACGTAATCAATCAGTGTCGTGTCGGTCTCGTGCCCAACCGCCGAAATCAAAGGGATCTCGCTTGCCGCTGCGGCACGGGCCACAACCTCTTCATTGAACCCCCAAAGGTCCTCGATAGAACCCCCACCCCGCGCGACGATCAAAACATCGGGCCTTGGTAAAGCACCGCCGGGCGTAAGCTTGTTGAAACCTTGGATCGCGCGCGCCACCTCGGGCGCACAAGCCGCCCCCTGCACCGCAACAGGCCAGACCAAAACCTTGCGCGGAAACCGGTCCCGCAACCGGTGCAGGATATCGCGGATCACCGCCCCTTGTGGCGAAGTGATGACCCCGATGATCTCCGGGATATAGGGCAAAGGCCGTTTTCGCTCCTCGGCAAAAAGCCCTTCCGCTGCGAGTGCCTTCTTACGCTTTTCAAGCATGGCCATCAGCGCGCCTTCACCGGCCACAGATAGGCGCTGCACGTTCAGCCCGAATTTAGATTGCATGCCGGAGGCCGTCATCTTGCCTTCGGCGAAAACCTCCAGGCCTTCTTCGGGCTCTATGCCCAAATCAGCGATCTGTCCTTTCCAAGTCATTGCTGACAGAACCGACTTGTCATCCTTGAGATCGAAATAAAGATGCCCGGACCGGGCGCGAAAGACGCGCCCCACTTCCCCCCTCACCCGGACCCAGCCCAGTTCACCCTCGATCAGTTTGCGAACCGCGCCCGCAATCTCGCTAACGGTGAATTCGGGTGCATTGCTGCCCGACGGGGTTTCGTCTTCAAACAAGTCCATTGGCCGAACCTCGCGCCTGTCTTGCGTCGAAAATACCAGTGGCCGGGCTGGGGACAACCCATCTCGGTGCTTGCCCCGTCGGCTCCCCTCCGATAACGCAGGCGCCCATGAATATCCTGATCCTCGGCGGCGGCGGCCGCGAACATAGTCTGGCCTGGGCCGTTAAACAAAACCCGAAATGCGACCGCCTTATCGTGGCGCCCGGAAATGCTGGGATTGCGGATATCGCATGGTGCGCTGACCTCGACATTGAAGACGGCGCCGCCGTCGTTGAGTTTGCCGAGGCAAATGCGGTGGACTTCGTGATCATCGGACCCGAAGCGCCGCTTGCTGCGGGCGTTTCAGATGATTTGCGCGCGGCGGGTTTTCTGACCTTCGGGCCGTCTGCGGCTGCTGCGAAGCTTGAAGCTTCAAAGGCGTTTACCAAGGAAGTGTGCGATGCCTGCGGCGCGCCGACGGCTGCCTGGCGGCGCTTCACAGATGCTGAGACGGCGAAAAACTACATACGGACAACCAGCGAGACCGTGGTCGTGAAGGCCGATGGCCTTGCCGCCGGTAAAGGCGTCATCATCGCGGAAACGCCTGCGGAGGCCGAGGCCGCCATCGACGATATGTTCGGCGGCGCTTTTGGCGATGCAGGCGCGGAAGTCGTGATCGAAGAGTTCATGGCGGGCGAAGAGGCCTCGTTTTTTGTCTTGTGCGATGGCGAAACGGCTTTGCCTATGGGGACCGCGCAGGATCACAAGCGCGTCGGCGAAGGCGATACAGGACCGAATACAGGAGGTATGGGCGCCTACGCCCCTGCACCGGTTTTGACCTCTGAGTTACAGGAAAGCGTGCTACGCGAAATCATCGAACCCACACTCGCGGAGATGGCCGGTCGCGGCACGCCCTACACTGGCGTGCTCTATGCCGGTTTGATGATCGAAGACAGTCGCGCGCGGCTGGTGGAGTACAATGTGCGTTTCGGCGACCCCGAATGTCAGGTGTTAATGATGCGCCTTGGCGGACAAGTGCTCGATTTGCTGCAAGCGACCGCCGAAGGCCGTTTGGCCGAGAAGCAAATCCACTGGGCGTCGGACCATGCAATCACCATTGTCATGGCGGCTAAAGGGTATCCCGGCGTCTACAGGAAAAATACACCGATTGGCGGACTAGACGAACTGCCGCAAACATCCTCGAAAATGGTGTTCCACGCGGGCACACGGGAAGAAAACGGCCGCGTTTTGGCTGCCGGTGGCCGTGTCCTGAATGTGACAGCCCGGGGCGCGACACTGGCCGACGCTGCGAAAGTCGCCTACGCCATGACCGACCGGATTGATTGGCCCGAAGGCCTTTTTCGAAAGGATATCGGCTGGCGCGTGCTCGACTCCTGACCGCCACAGGGGGCGCTGCCCCCATCGCGCTTCGTGCGCTCCCCCGAGGTATGTTCAACTAGATAAAGCATTTTTGCGCCCATTCGCTCTTCTTCTGTCTGAAAATACTCAATTAAATGGGCTCAGATGCAAGCTTGCTGTCATCAGAAAGCGCAAGACATTTTCTCAGGAACGGCACAGATGCGCACGCGCCTTCGCGCAACCGAGCCCCGCGCTTGCACAAGGCGCTCACATCTCCTACATACCGCTCGATCAAGAGGGATCTGCGGTCCATGGAAAACGTCATTCTCATCGTCCATCTCATTCTGGCGCTTTGCTTGATTGGCGTTGTGCTTTTGCAGCGGTCCGAGGGCGGTGGCCTAGGCCTCGGTGGCGGTGGCGGCGGTGGCGGCTTGGTGAGTTCCCGCGGGGCAGCGACGGCGCTTGGCAAGGTAACCTGGGCCTTTGCGGTCGCGTTCATCTGTACGTCGATAACGCTCACCATCATCGCCGCGCAGAACACAGCAGGAAGCTCGGTACTTGATCGGATTGGCGCAGATGCGCCTGCGTCGTCAACGACATTGCCGGAACTGCCGTCCGGTGACTCTCTCCTACCGCCGGTTCCCGGAAATGCAGGCGGATCAAACTTGCCGCGTGCGGATGAGTAAAGCACGCTCGACGCGTAACGATTGGGCTTGCCTGACGCCGCTGAACGCCAAGTAACCACAACAACTTGAGCGTTACGCTATTTTTTAGCTAGATGTTGCGGCTCTTGCCTTGGCAAACGTCATCGAATCCTATACGCATCAAATCCCGTGATACTGTGAATGCGTCGCGATTTTTGCGCCGTATTTGTGTGAAAAAAGAGCGGTGCGCGGGAGACATCAGACATGGCAAGATTTGTGTTTATCACCGGCGGTGTGGTGTCCTCACTTGGCAAGGGCCTTGCATCAGCGGCGCTTGGCGCTCTGCTGCAGGCCAGGGGCTACTCCGTTCGTCTCCGAAAGCTTGATCCCTATCTCAATGTGGATCCCGGCACCATGTCGCCTTTTGAACATGGTGAAGTGTTTGTGACCGATGATGGGGCGGAAACGGACCTTGATCTTGGCCATTACGAGCGTTTCACCGGCGTTCATGCACGTGGCAGCGACAGCGTAAGTTCTGGGCGTATCTATTCTGACGTGCTCGAAAAAGAACGGCGCGGCGACTACCTTGGAAAGACCATTCAAGTCATTCCCCACGTCACCGATGAGATCAAAGAGTTCATAAAATTTGGCGAAGACGAAGTCGATTTCATGCTATGCGAAATCGGCGGCACGGTGGGCGATATCGAAGGCCTCCCCTTTTTCGAAGCCATAAGGCAGTTTGCCCAGGACAATCCGCGTGGCCAATGCATCTTTATGCATCTCACGTTATTGCCCTACCTTGCCGCGAGCGGAGAGTTAAAAACCAAGCCGACGCAGCATAGCGTTAAGGAACTCCGGTCCATCGGTTTGCAGCCTGACGTTCTCGTTTGCCGTTCCGAGCAACCGATCCCCGAGAAGGAACGCGAGAAGATTGCCCTATTCTGTAATGTCCGGCCCGATGCTGTGATCCCCGCCTACGACCTCAAATCGATCTATGAGGCACCCATGGCCTATCACCGGGCCGGGTTGGATCAGGCGGTACTGGATGCCTTTGGAATTGCGCCCGCGCCCCGCCCTAATATGGCCCGCTGGGAGGATGTGATGGACCGGCTGGAAGGCGCGGAAGGGGAAGTAAAAGTCGCAATTGTCGGCAAATATACCCAGTTGGAGGACGCCTATAAATCCATAGCAGAGGCGCTGACCCATGGCGGCATGGCGAACCGGACCCGCGTGAGGGCTGAGTGGATCGATGCTGAAATTTTCGAAGGCAAAGACCCCGCGCCTTATCTCGAAGGTTACCACGCGATCCTCGTGCCCGGCGGCTTTGGCGAGCGCGGTACCGAAGGCAAGATCAAAGCCGCGCAATTCGCCCGGGAAAAGAACATCCCTTATCTCGGTATCTGCCTCGGCATGCAGATGGCGGTGATTGAGGCCGCCCGCAACCTTGCCGGGATCGCTGATGCGGGGTCCGAGGAATTTGACCATGAGGCTGGCAAGAAACGGTTCGAGCCGGTGGTTTATCACCTCAAGGAATGGGTGCAGGGCAATCACGTGGCGAAGCGTAAAGTCGATGACGACAAAGGCGGCACCATGCGCCTCGGCGCTTACACGGCGAACCTGAAGGACGGCTCAAAAGTGGCGGAAGTCTATGGTGAGGCCGCCATCGAGGAACGCCACCGCCACCGCTACGAGGTCGACATCAAGTACCGTGACAAGCTGGAGGCGACAGGCCTCTGTTTCTCCGGCATGTCCCCGGACGGTCGACTACCCGAGATCGTCGAGTGGCAGGACCATCCGTGGTTCATCGGTGTTCAGTTTCACCCGGAGTTGAAGTCAAAACCGTTTAAGCCGCATCCGTTATTTGCGGATTTTGTACGGGCGGCGGTTGAGGTGTCGAGGTTGGTTTAGGCGTTGCAAATCTAATTGCCCTTAGGTCAGCCTAGTTTACGCCAAAGCCAAGGAACGGCTGATAAGAGCTCAAAATACTTGTGTGCATGCTGAGCGCGGTCACACGCTATGAGTGGTGCGAAGTGCAAAAGACTCACCTTAGGGTCACAGAGCCTACGAGACTTCCACCAAGAGTAACCGTCGCCCCATGGGAGAAGTAGGCGATCCATTCAAGGTCTTTTGAGACTAAGTATCGTTCTGGACATTCAAACTTGGCCGCTTCGTCGGCGGTACTTCTGAAGCATCCTGGACCATCTTCGCCTAGTTCATAGAGTCTTCGAATGCTGTTATCGGCGAAAAAACGTTGAAACTGCTCTTTGAGGTCAGCGTCATCCGCTCCGTTTAGGGAAAAGGCCTCGACAGCCTTTCCTGTAGGCTTTTCGGTGAGGGGGTACCAATAGCCGTCATCTGTGTCCCAAATAGATTCTATTTTTGAGAGCAGCTCAGTTTCTTCCTCAAAGCCAAGCGTTCTTCGGTAGAACAGTGGTGGTTGATAGAATGACGCCTCATCTACCAACGCGCTTTCGACATGCTCTGCAAATCTTGTTCTTTCATCTTCCTCTGCGCTTCTGGCGGCCTGAATAGTGTGATGGCCGGTCATACAGCTTGCTGCACTCCACGCCATCGAACTCAAAATCTGAACTAGTACGTCAAAATCCGGTAAGTTCTCAGAATCCAATGTCTCGACGCTATCCAAAATTACGGCGACCACGTTGTACCTTGGATAGATTTCGAGTGCTTTTTCCGAATAGGAGTACTGCGCTTGGCGCAGCTCCCTCTCGGCAATCGGGCGATACGCCTCGACCAAGGTCGAATACCTCAACATGCAGTATCGACGAGCAAGTGTGTGCAGGTTTTTTGCTTCATACATGGGCGCACTCAGAATACACCCAAGAGTGTTTCCCTGCAAAGTCGGCCTTGTCCGCACAGGGGGCAGTCGTTCAGCTCAATTTCTACAGTTAGCATTGAAAGGCGTTGTGAACTCCACACAGCGTGCCCCAGCGAATTTGAAGCGGGGTTCGACCCGGCCGCTTGCTCTTTATACGCAAGGTACCCACCGGATCACGCTTATGGGCGCAATTTCACCGCCGCCAAACAGCCGCGTCAGCAGTTAGACCTGGAATCTTTGGCCCAGCCAAACTGAAGCAAAATCTAAGTCTGCGAATTTAATCCCGGTCGAATGGCCGGGGTTGCCGTTAACGCCCAAATTGAGAAATGGACCTACCCTAATGCTAAGCCATGCCGACTTGGGTTCGGATTGGACTCGCGTCGTCAGGTCGGCTGTCAATGTAACCTATTAGCTTTGAGCGAAGGGTGGCTTGCTTGGGATCATCGAACAGATTTGAGGTTTCGTTGGGATCGGCCATCATGTCGTAAAGCTCACCTGCGCCCGACTGCTGGTCGATTGTGAGCGTGTGCGTCTTTGTCCGTACGGTCCGCAGGCTCAGGCCGACACCCGCGCGTGTTGGCAGGAGTTCCCATTCGTTCAAAGCGAACTCACGCGTCGCGGTCTCGGTTTCGATAAGGGGTCGGAGCGATGCACCATGCTGGGTCTGAAGGGCGTCGGCATTTCCGTAGTCTAAGAAGGTTGGTCCAAGATCGAGAGTGGAGACAGGCGCGTCCACTTTCTTGGCCACTGGAACGCCGGGGCCACGCACGATCATCGGCACGCGCAGCAGGCCGTCATAATGCATAGGACCCTTCAAGATCAGCCCATGGTCTCCCAACCAATCGCCGTGATCGGAGATGTAGATGACTATGGTGTTCTCAGAAAGGCCAGCCTCGTCCAGTGCGATCAGAATACGGCCCACGTTATGGTCGATCAGAGCAATCTGCCCATAGGTATTGGCGATGATTTCGCGGAGCTGCTCATCGGTTTGTTCACCGATCCGGCTGTAGGACTTTCGTATTTCCGCGTCTTTCCTGTCGCCTTCAGGTTCCGCCGTGAGAACCTGTTCATGCCACCAAGGGCGGCCTTCAAACGTTCGCCTGCGGTGCTTCGGCAAATCAACCTCGGCCGGGTCGTGCAGGCGAGACCAAGGCTCAGGCGCGTCAAACGGATGGTGCGGGTCGGGGAAGCTGACCCAGGTGCAAAACGGCTCGGCCCCGCGCCCATGCTTGAGCCATTCGATGGTTCGGTCAGCGGTCCATGTGGAGTTATGCCAGGCGACCGGCAGCTTGGAATGCCATGTCTGCGCGGCATCTTTGGTGTCGCTGGCGTTCTCGCGGTAGCGCGCGTTCTTCTCGTCGCCGCGCCCATCGGCGTAAAACCAGCGCTCGTAGTGCTGCCCATGTGGCGGCTTCTCGGGAAGGAACCAGTTGTGCCCGACGAGCATTAATTCAACATGGTTGAAACCCATGTAAGGGCCGAACCAAGTTTCTGGATACTGGGCGGAAGACTTGAGGCATTCCGGCGTGCCCGTTGCCTCGAACGTGTGGAAGGTCGAGAAATGCGCTTTGCCGAAGAACGCAGTTTTATAGCCAGATGCGGCCAACGCGCCTGCAAAGCCCTTTTCGCCGACCTTGGGATCAAGATCGATCCCATTGTCATGGACGCCGTGGGTCCGGCAAAGCTGTCCGGTCAGGATGGACGCGCGCGCGGGTTGGCAGACGACCGTTGGCGTAATGCAGTTTGAAAAATGCGTGCCGTCGGCGGCAAGCTGATCGAGATGCGGCGTCTTGATATTCCGACCTTCGAATCCAAAGCAATCGGCGCGGTGTTGGTCAGCGGAGATCAGCAAGATGTTCGGTCGCGTCATGGGGCTGGCTTTCTGAGGCTAAAGGCAACGACACCGACCGCAAGGACCATGAAGGCGAGCGCAATCGGGTTGTTGAAAAGGAAAAACGGATCGGCCCCGGTGGCGGCGAAGGCTTGCCGCGCTGTGGCTTCGAGGTTCCCACCGAGAATAAATGCAATCACAAAGGGTAGCGGCGACATGCCGATTCGGCGCATGGCGTAGCCGAGGAAGCCGAAGAACAGCGTTATCCAGACGGCGACCATTGAGGTCTCTTGGACGTAGATCGCAGTGAGCGTCAGCAAAAGGACGATCGGCAGCAGCCGCACTTTCGGAATGCGCGCCATGATACCGACCCACCGCATGAAGATGCCGCCGATGGTCCAATTCAGGCCGTTGGCGACAAACATCGTCGTGAAAAGACCAAAGGCAATGACCATCTCCGGATTAAGGGCCCCTTCATTGATCCCGCCGCCGAGCTGAAAAACTGACGGGCCCGGATTGAAGCCACCGATGGAGTCCATCGCAAGGATCAGGAACACAGCCGCTGCGTTGCCGGGTATGCCAAGTGAAAGCACCGGGATCAGGTTCGCGCCTGAAACGGAGCTGTTGGCCGCTTCTGTCGCGGCAATGCCTTCGGGTGCGCCTGTACCGAAATCAGGCGCATCTGCTGGTCTGTTCTTCTCATAGCGACGCCTGGCGATGGTATAACCGAGTGTCGCCGCCAGGGTCGAGCCGACGCCGGGCAATGCACCGATTGAGGTGCCGATTAATGCTGAGCGTCCAATCGTGGGGAGTAAGCGGGGCAAGTCCGCTTGCCTACTCGTAACCTGTGCCTTGGCTTGCTTGGGCGGTCTTCTTTGTTTCTCACCTTGGTATATGTCTTCCAGCGCTTTGAACACTTCGCCGAGTATCAGAACGCCGAGGATTGCGCCTGCAATCGGGATACCTTCTGCAAGCGCGGGCAGGTTCAATGTCAGACGTGGATAGAAGTCTTCGCCGGTTGCGACCATCGCCGCCAGCAGCCCGAGGCCCATTGAGACAATGCCCTTACCAACGGAGTCGCCGATCACTGAGGCTATGAACGCCAGTGACAGAATGAGAAGCGCAGTTTTCTCCGGGAGATCAAGGTAGCTTTCAACAAGGATGGCGAGGAAAGGCGCACAGACCACCAGAACAATGTCCGAAAATGTATCCCCCGATGCTGATGAGAAATGCGCGATACGCAAAGCACGCCGTGCTTCGCCTTTTTGCGCCATGGGGTAGCCATCGAGCGTGGTCATGAAGGCGTCTGGTGTGCCAGGCGTGTTGAACAGGATTGCTGGTACGGCCCCACCGACGGTCGCTCCTTTCATGATGCCGATAAGAAAGCCCAGCACGGGCAACAAAGCGTCAGCCGAGTACCCAAATATTGAGATTAGGATTGGCAGCGAAATGGCCATGGCCATGGGTCCGGCAAGGCCCGGTGTGGCTCCCACTGCAATGCCCAGAAGGAACCCGAAAAGGACCATGAGCAGCACGATGGGCACACCGAGCAAGGGGTCTGACTGAAAGACAGCTAGAAAGCCCGCGACGATATGGTCCCAGACGCCCATCAAACATCGCCGTTGGGAGGTAGGATCAAGTCTTCGAACGGGAGATCATAGAGAAGCGCGATCACGATCGCCGCAAGAAAGCCGATAACGAAGTCCCTCGCGGAAAAACGCCGGGAGGCCAAACCCGTCAGCCAACCGATCATAACCGTGCCGCCCAGAAGAAATCCGATGTAGTTCCAAGGCGGCGTTGAGCGAAGTGGACGGTAGCCGGTCTCTGTAAAGCTTGCCACAACTGGGCCGGCATACCGCATCAGACCCAACGAAATCGCGAACAGCGCAATTAGGCCGAGAATCCAGGATAGGTTCTGCTGCGTCAGGGAACTGCTTTCCTTTGGGCGCAGCAGGATCAGCACAGCCCCTAAAGCGATAACCGCGCCCGCCACGGTTGGGCCAAGCGCGTCGCCAATGACAAACTTGCGCCGCACCGTTTCAACGATACCCGTGCCGGTGTCCAAAGGCACCCAGACAAAGAGGAGGACAGCGGCGAAGACTAAAAAGAACAAGGCCAGCCAAAGTTGCGCAGAGGCTCTGGGTTTCATTGGCTGGCCCTTCTTAGGCTCAAAAGGCTATTGTGCGGCATCCATCAGCGCACCTGCCGCCTCAAAGTCAGCGGCCATGAGCGCATCAAGTTCCGCGCCCTGAATGTTGATCGCTCCCCCGAACGCCTTGCCAATCATGCCTGCGGCCTTGCCGGACTGGGTCGCCTCCACAATCGCTGCTGTGATGGCTTCACGTGCTGCCGGGTCCATGCCGCCGGGAGCGACGAAAACGAAGTAACCGTCCGCACTGAATTGAACGCCGAGATCGCCGAAAGTCGGCGCATCGGGCGTCTGGACTAAAGGCGCCGACAGCGCGGAAGCGAGATTGACCAAATCGCCAGACTCGACACCCTTGCGCTGGATGCCAGCCATGAAGCCAAGGTCCATGTCCCCTGCCTGCACACCATCCATCACGGCGCGGCCGCCACGGACCTGGACAATGTTGAATTCGACGTCTTGTGCATCACCGAGCAGGAAAGCGAGGTCAGAGAGCTTTGGTGACATGGTCCCAAACCGAAGGTCCCCACCCTTGGCGTCGGCGATCATGTCTTCAAACGACGTCCAACCTTTGTCCGCCTTGGCCACGACCGCCATCTGGAACCCAGCGGTTGTTGTGAGCCCCGTGTACCCATCTGGTGTCACGCCAGCGCCTTTCGCCGCGGCCGCATTGTAGCCCAGCGATTCGGTGACGATGAGCGCGATGGCGGTGCCGTCAGCGGGCATGTCCTTGAGCGCAACAAGGGCATTCACGCCGCCCTTGCCGGTCACCTGTTCTGGGATGATCTCCCACCCGGTTGCCTCTTGAATGTCATCGGCAATGAGGCGTGCTTGAGTGTCAGCACCGCCGCCGGCGGCAAAGGCGATCATCATTTTGATCGGCCCTTCCGGCTTCCAGCCGTGGCCGTCCGCCAAGGTCGACGTAGTCGCCACAACAGACAGCGCCGACGCCGCCACGATCGTTTTTAGAAAATTCCTCACGATAACTCCTCCCAGAATTCGCTTGGTTTCAAGGATCCATAATTTTGTTGACCTGTCAAATTGTTTCGGCGAGCCTGTCGGTATGTACACGCAACCACGCTCAAGCCTTAGATCGCCATCCTCATTCGTGACGTTCCGGCTGGCCAAGCTGCAAGCCAGCCTAAACGCGCAAGCAACGGGCCTACTGAAAGCCAATTCTGGTCTGTCGCTCGTAGAATGGCGACTGATTCAAATATTGCGCATGCACAAGAGCGCATCGCTTTCCGAGATTGCGCGCATAGTTCAGATGGACAAAGGCCAACTGAGTCGCAAGATCAAAGCGATGGTTGAAAAGGGACTGCTGCGAACGGAAACCGACAAGCAGGATCAACGGGTTCAGCATTTGAAATTGACCGCCGCGGCAAAGCGGTTAAGCGAAAAGATGATGCCAACCATGGAGGCTCGGCAAGCCTTGCTTCTGGCGGATATCTCGGCGGATGATCTCGCCACGTTTTACGAGGTTGTAGACAAGCTCGATAAAGCTTCGAAACAGAGAAATATCGCATGACGTCGAACATGCTCGTGATCATGTCGGACGAGCATCAGGCGCGTGCGATGCGGTGCGCAGGGCATCCGTTCGTCCAGACGCCAAACCTCGATGCGCTGGCGGCGCGCGGTACCCGTTTCACCAATGCGTATACACCAAGTCCCATATGCGTGCCCGCGAGGGCGAGCTTTGCCACCGGGCTCTATCCGCACCAAACGCGGCTCTGGGATAACGCGATGCCCTATACCGGCGCGATCCGGGGATGGGGACATGCGCTGCAGGACAAGGGCGTGCCCGTCGAAAGCATTGGCAAGCTTCACTACCGGGCAGTGGAGGATCCAGCAGGCTTCGATGTGGAACACATTCCCATGATGGTTGCCGGCGGCGTGGGCATGGTCTGGGCAAGCATCCGCAACGAAGACGAACGCATTCGTGGCCCGGGGCGTATGCTGGGCGACTACATCGGCCCCGGAACGAGTAGATATACAGACTACGACGCGTCAGTGGTTGAACACGCGCAAAAATGGATCGCGGACCACGCGGAGGACACAGAGCCCTGGTGTCTCTATGTCGGGCTTGTGGCACCACATTTTCCGCTGGTCGTTCCGCAGGAATTCTACGACCTCTACCCTGCGGAAGTCTTGCCGCCGGTTAAGCTACACCCTGACGATGGACATCCCCGTCACCCGTGGGTTGAGAAACAAAACGCATTTATGGATAGTGAACGCCAGTTCAAGGATGCTGATGAACGCATAGCGGCGATGCGGTCTTACTACGGGCTGTGCACATGGCTCGACTTGAATATTGGCCGAATACTGGGCACTTTGGCGGATAACGGGCTCACGGAAAGCACAACCGTTGTCTACACGTCCGATCATGGCGACAACGTGGGTGCACGCGGACTTTGGGGCAAGTCGAACATGTATGAGGAAAGCGCCGCGATTCCGATGATCATGGCCGGGCCCGAGACCCCCGTTGGAACGTGCAAAACACCTGTGAGCCTTCTCGATCTCTCCGTCACCATCGCCGCGCATTTCGGGGCGGCCTTTGAGGCGGCAGTGGGGACAAGTAGCCTTGCCGACATTGCCAAAGAACCGACCGATGCAAACCGCATCGTTTTCTCGGAATACCACGCTGCCGGTGCGGTTTCAGGTGCATTCATGTTGCGGAAAGGTCGCTGGAAGCTGATCCACTATGTGGGGTTTGAAGATGAACTCTTCGATCTCGAAAATGACCCAGGGGAGTTGGATAACCGGGCCAGCGACCCTTCATGTGCGGACGTACTGAAGGAGCTGCACACCGAACTAGCCTTGATCTGCGATCCTGTCGAAACCGATGCATTGGCGTTTGAGGATCAGGCGAGTTTGATCGCAAAATATGGCGGCAGAGACGCAGCACTCAGGCTTGGTGCCCCCGGTGCAACGCCGCCGCCCGAGCCAGCGAAATGAAGCTGATAATACTCGGATCCGGCTCCCCGGAAGCCTATGCGCGCCGGGCGTCGAGCGGATATTTGATCGAGGTCGGGAAGGATACCATCCTCTTCGACTGTGGTGGCGGCGTGTTCGACAATCTGTTGCGGTCCGGACGGTTTCCCTCCGAGATCACCCATATCGTTTTTTCGCATCTTCATTCCGATCACATGATGGACTATGCACGCCTGGTCCATGCCGCGTGGGACGAAGGAGCCGCGCCGGTGAAGGTATTTGGACCGGCGCCAATAGCGGCCATCACCGAAGGGTATTTTGGCGCGAACGGAGTTCTGTCCCATGATCTTCGCGCCCGAACCGAATTGCCGCAAAGCCAAGAGGTATGGGTCGCGCGCGGCGGCTCCTTGCCGCGGCCATGGCCAGCTCCCATCGTCACGGAGATTGCCGCAGGCGAGGTCATCCAAGGGAATGGGTGGCGGATTGAATCCTGCGCGGCCCCCCATGCGCAACCGCTGCTCGAGTGTATAGCTTTCGCGCTGACGCATGCAGATAGGAAGTTCGTCTATTCAGGGGATGCCGGGCTGTGTCCCGCCGTGGAAGCGCTCGCCAAGGACGCAGAGTGCCTGTTGCATTGGTGCTACCGCCTCGACGGTGAACAAGCGTCAAAGAATATGACAGCACTGACCCCAACGCCGTCAGAGATTGGAGCAATGGCAAAGCGTGCGGGGGTCCGGCAATTGGTTCTGACGCATTTTCGAAAACACATGGATGATCCGGCGTCATATGCTTCGGCGGAACTCCATGCCTCAACTGCATTCGGAAGCCCCGTTAGTGTCGCGGAGGACCTACAAACCTTCGACCTGTAGGGGAGCGCCGATGAACCGTAAAGATGCCGTGTCCAAGAACAGGATGGAACAAACCACCCTGAACGAGCGATAGCCCAGTAGCCAGCGTTTTCACAACTGGCGACCAAAACAGATTGAAGTTTCCCGGCTTCGCGGATACCCATTGTGTGAAATTGATTGTTGTTCAAATGCTTCGAACATGGAGTCCATGCCCGGCGACTTCCAGCGTCCGTACTCCAAAAGCCAGATGACTGTATAACTCGGTGTCATTTTTGCTTCTGCATTGCTCGTGCGCGACGCGACTGTGTAGGCAGACTTAACGTCCCTTCAGTCGACGGCGTCAGAGTAACACCTAGCTTTCAATTTACTCCCAAGACCTTGGAAGCTTTGTGTCGAACGCCTTGAATGCCAATGCCCTCTCGTAGTCACTCATCGAGTAATCGATGCCTTTTTCGACGCTTGCTGGTATCAGCTGTCCCATCGCACCCAGCCGACTGAAACCTGCTTCATTCGGCGGCAATCGTGTTACAAAACCATCTGCTCGGCAAATATTCAGAACTCGATTTTCGTTTTTAAAGCGATTTTTGCCACGCTTTACGCCAGGAGAGGGGAAAACAACCGCTGGAGCATTTAGTGTGACACCAAAAAATTGCACAGAGGCGTCACCAGGGAAGTGGCCAAAAACAAATTTGACTTTTTACTCTTTGGTAAATGCATAAATCCGTTGCACACTCCGCAGGAACCCTTTGTGAAACCTTTGTCCATAGTTTGATTTGGCCGTATCGTACGTATCAAATTTCTTGCCAAGCTCGTCGACGACGTCAAAGTTCTTGATCCAATCCGACATTTCATTTGTGCCGGTAACTCAAAGTATCTTTTATTTGATAATGAAAGCTTGCGTATCCTTTTTGTCAAACTGACTGGCAACCGAGATCCTCTAAATATATTCCGTCCCATCGCTAAGGCAGCAGCTAATCTTGATAAGCTTTGCACATCCCCCGATTTTGAATTTCACCCTTAAAGGTCTCCTAGCACGAGTTTTGGCGATATCATTCGATATGCGTCTTCCGCTCTTGAAAAGGGTCTTTAGCGCTTAGACGACTTTTCTGATTAGACGCACAAGTAAGATTTCATTTCACTAAGATTCGAGACGGCAGTCGCGGCCGGACGATCAGGAACAGACGGGTGCAACGGCAAATCTGGATAAGCCGTTCGCGGTCCTACCGTCTATTTTCGTTATAATGCCTAAACTCGAACATGTATGTTTCTTCATGCTGCATACCCAAGGGATCCGGCGATGTGACCAACATGTTTTCGTCAATATTAATGCCTGAAATACATGCTTTCAGCTCATCGATCATCCACTTCAACGTGATGTCGCTTAATAGGGGCTCTGGCTCGAGATAACTGTCAACGATATCGCAGTGGCATCCAGCAAACCAGTTTTGTCCACGCCTTCGACAAAGCTACCGTATTTCTGCCGGAAGCGGCGCCCCAGTTCTTCTCGGTTTTCGTAGAATGTGCTTTGCCTGCGCGGTTTGCCGTTTCCTTGGTTGAAAAAGTAGTGAACTGCCTCGCCCACAACTTTCCGCAATCAGGGCCGGTATCGGGGAATCGGAGTGCCACCGGGCATTCTTGTGGGGATACCGTAAAGGTTTATGACATTTGTAACAGCCCTGACAGTGTAAGCTCCGTGCAAAAAGCCGAAGAAAAGGACGCAGAAGCCCGGTTCATAGTAAGAGATGATCGTCTCGTAGCAGTCGATGACGTTTTCATCGATCCCTGTTCCAACTGCCGCCGACAGAAAATTCCGAATACGCCGAAAGGTAAGCCCACCTATCTCGCCCGCGCCCAGCCCGGCGTCGTAGAAAACAACCTGCTGGCAAGGACGAATGGAGGATAACGGGCTTGGGCGTATAGCGCGGTATATTTTTAGAACTTTGAGAGCCGTTGATCGGGGCGCAAACCGGGCACTTGGCCCGCTCCGTCGGATAAAATCAGAATGTTCTTTGGCATAATCACATGTCTCGAAATCAGGGGATCCAGTTTCTATAGACGCGTTTGCAGTTCCGCGATCAAAGCACGGTAGAACAGATAGCCCAGCAGGAAGTCGAAACCCGCGTCGAAGGCGGCGAATTTCAAGAAGGCACCGCTGATCGACAGGAAAACGACCGCCATCAAAACGCGCCCGGGAATTGCAATGGCGACCTGAAAACGTTGAAGGAGCTAACCTTCCCCCCTTAGGGTCAGCATTTATAGTTTAGCTCTTTTCCGGTTTTGGTCCTCTTCTGACCGTTGGTGATACTCCCACGGGGTGAGCCCGTCGAGGCTGGGGTGAGGCCGGTGGTGATTGTGGTCGGCGCGCCATGCCGCAATCATGGTCGTTCATTTTCCGCCATTGGTCCGAGGACAACGGAGGACGGCATGGCGCAGAGACGGGAACAGGTGTTCGTTCAAAGGCCACATCCTCAGAAGTTTTTCCGAGCGTTTCCTTGAGCGTCGCCACATCCATCATCCTCTCGGCCGGCATCTTCTTCAGCTTGGCGTTCTCAGATTCCAGCGTCTTCAGCTGCCCCGCGTCGGACACGTCAATGCCGCCATACTTCGACTGCCACTTGTAAAAGGTCGCATCGCTGATCCCATGCTTGCGGCACAGCTCCTTCGCCCCCAGCTCAGCCTGGCGCTCCTTCAGAATGCCAATGATCTGTTCCTCACTAAAACGGCTTCTCTTCAACGCCTGTCTCCTCAGTTGGAGAACAGGTTAACCAAAAATCGAGGACTTGGCAGGGGAG
>JBCCPJ010000015.1:0-76817 GCA_039024895.1 Pseudomonadota bacterium
CATCACGACGGGATAGGTCGCAATCCCGTAGCCTGACGCAATCACGGCATCCTCCATCAGCTGCAATTCAATGCCGATCGCGTCCGCCTCGTTCCGAAGCGACTCCCACTGCCTGAGACTGTCGGCCTGCACCACTAGACCCATTGCGTTGTGTTTAGCGAGGCCTTGCGCGACACGCATGAACCACTCGATGGAATCGGTATCCATGCCCAGTACAAAGACCGGACGCGTTAAATGGTCTACCGGATGGGCGTAAGGCTGCGCTCGTCGCAGCACGGTCGGTGTCAGCTGACCCGACACGGCAGCGTATCGACTTCTCCGAAATTAACGTACAGTCTAGCCTAGCTTCCGGGATTGCCACTGGCCATACCTATCTAACGGAATTCAATGGTGATTGGCCGGGCGCCTATCTCGGTCAATTTCAGCTTACGGATGTTGCCTACGAGGGCGGCGAGACCTTTGCCTCCTCGGTTGCGCTACAAGACATCCGCGCCGATCTGCGCCTCAGGCTTGATCCTTTTGAAGTCGAGTTGGGTCACGTGGCGATCGACAATCAAGGTGTGCCGATTGCGGCAACCGGGCGGGTCTCTGCAGATGACGCGGGATGGCATGTCGCCGTCGATGCAACCACATCGGTGATAGATGCCCCGCGTGTGTTGGAATTTTGGCCGCAGCGCGTCGCGCCGATCACCCGAAGCTGGGTTGCGCGCAATCTGTTGCAGGGCACACTCATTAATCCGGCACTTGGTCTGCGCTTCGATGGCGGAGAAGAGCCTGACCTTGCCTTGAGCTTCAACTTTGATGAAGGGAAAGCACGTTTCTTGCCGGACATGCCTTACTTAGAGAATGCTAGCGGTCGGGCGGTCCTCCAAAATCACCGCTTTGCGCTGGAGCTTGCCAGCGGAGAAATCGCGGCAGAGGATGGTGAGATAGTCGATGCTCAAGGCTCTTCTTTCATCGTCCTCGATACGCGCCCGAAGCCTTCGTTTGGGGAGATCAACGTTGCCGCCTCCGGGCGCCTTGAGGCGGTGCTTGATATTCTGAACAATCGGCCGTTGCGGCTGATGGAGCGGGCGGGCCGTCCCGTTGACTTGGCCGAAGCACGTGTCGATGGGCAAGCCACAATCACGCTGCCGTTGAAAGACGGGATTGAAACCGAAGAGATCACCTATGCGGTAACAGCGAACCTAACGGACGTATCTTCCCGCGAATTGGTGCAAGACCGCGAACTGACTTCTCCGGGGCTACAACTCACGGCCTCCCCCGACGCTATCGCCATAAACGGCCCGGCACGGCTGGATCGCGTCCCAATCACCGCGAACTGGCGTCAGCCCTTGGGAGCGAATGCTGCGAATGGTGCGGAAATCTCCGGCCGTATTACACTTTCAGAAGACACGGTGGACGCATTTGATCTGCCTCTTCCTAATGAATTTTTGCGTGGAGAGAGCGAAGCAGAGTACCAAATCGACCTCCCGGCAGAGAACGACGCGTCGCCGCTGCTCACGCTGCGTTCCGATCTCTATGGCTTGGGTTTTAGTCTGCCGTCCATTGGTTGGCGAAAGACAATCGAAGAGCGTGGCGAGCTACGCCTGTCTGCGCGTCTCGGCGACACGCCAGAAATCGAAGAACTGACGCTGGAAACAGAAGACCTGTCTTTCGAGGGTAATCTGAGCCTCGCGCCCGACGGTAGTTTGCAGCGCGCGGAGTTTGGCGCGCTCGAATTGGGCGACTGGCTCGACGCCGATATTGTCGTGACGCCGCCGCCCGACGGTGGACCGCCATCTGTTGCGGTACGCGGCGGCACGCTCGACCTCCGTCAAATGCAGCTCGGTGCTGGGGGGACGACTTCGGCGGGCGGGGCCATGCCCGTTACACTTGAATTGGACCGTCTGACCGTCTCGGACACGATCGCTTTTGCGCCTTTGCGCGGCCGCGTTCAAATGGGGGCAGGTGGTCTTTCCGGGACGTTTGAGGCGCGGATCAACGGGGGCACAGCTATCCAAGGCGTCCTGTCTCCCGCCAATGCTGGAACCGCGATCCGGATCACCTCCGCCGATGCCGCCGGCGTTTTGCGCGATGCTGGCCTGACGCCCAATGCGCAAAGCGGCAGCCTGGATCTCGTTCTGACCCCGGTTGCGAATACAGGCAATGGGACCTTCGACGGCGAGTTTCTGATCGAAGACATGCGCCTTAAGGATGCGCCTGCCATGGCAGAGCTTTTGGACGCAGTCAGCGTTGTGGGTCTACTCGATCAGTTGGGGGGCGCGGGCATCCGATTTGAGACGATTGATGGAAGTTTCCGTATGAACCGACGGCAGATCCGTTTGCGACAAGCGGCGGCGGTGGGGCCTTCTATGGGAATATCCGCAGACGGCATTTTCGATCTTCAGCGCCGCCGGATGGATTTGCAGGGTGTCGTATCGCCGGTTTACTTCCTCAACGGCATTGGATCGTTTCTGACCCGTCGCGGTGAGGGGCTCTTTGGCTTCAACTACCGCATGGCAGGCGCGGCGTCCGATCCAAGTGTGCGGGTCAACCCGCTTTCGATCCTGACCCCCGGCGCTTTCCGACAAATATTCCGGCGCGCACCTCCGGGGGGATAGCGCGCGAAGTCTGAAGCCTTTAAGGGCAGGTTTCCGTCCCTTGTTCAGGCTGGGTGAACCAATGTGTCAAACATCCAATCCATGAAACTCTCAGACTTCGATTTCGATTTGCCGGAGCAGTTGATCGCAACACGCCCGGCGCGTCCGCGCTCCTCATCACGGATGCTGGTCGCTACGCCGAATACCCTGACGGATGCTCAAACAATTGATTTGCCGAACTTTCTTCGCGCTGGCGATCGTCTTGTGCTGAATGATACGCGTGTCATTCCTGCCCGACTGAGTGGCATAAGGCAGCGAGGCGACGGCTATGCGCGCATCGAAGCTACCCTCCTCGAGCCTCAGGCGGACGGGACTTGGAGCGCGCTCCTCAAGCCGTTAAAAAAGGTGAAAGTCGGCGAAACGGTTGCGTTCGGGGATCGACTCTCTGCCACGCTTGAAGGCCGCAGCGACGGTTTCGCATCCCTTCGTTTCAATCTTGTTGGTGAGGCTTTCGAGGCGGTACTGGCGGAGGCCGGGGCCATGCCCTTGCCACCTTACATCGAAAGCAAGCGGAAGGCCGATGTCCAGGATCATCAGGATTACCAAACTGTTTGGGCCCGCCAAACGGGGGCGGTTGCGGCACCGACGGCTTCGCTGCATTTCGATGAGGCCTTGCTATCTGCGTTGGAACGCCAGGGCATCACACAGAGTTTTGTCACCTTGCATGTGGGGGCGGGCACGTTTCTACCGGTCAAGGTGGATGATATCCGCGATCATAAAATGCATGCCGAGCGGGGCATCATTAGCGCCGAGGCCGCCGAACAGATGAATGCGACACGGGCCGCCGGTGGTCGCCTCGTGGCGGTTGGCACGACCTCGATGCGCCTTCTTGAAACTGCAACGTCTGAAAACGGCACTGTCGAGGCATGGCAGGGGGCGACAGATATCTTCATCAGGCCGGGCTATCATTTCAAAGCATGTGACGCGCTGATGACAAATTTCCATCTGCCAAAATCAACATTGATGATGCTGGTTTCCGCCTTTATCGGCCGTGAGAGGACGCGCGAGATTTATGCCCATGCCATCAGGGAACGCTACCGCTTCTTTTCGTATGGAGATGCTTCGCTTTTGATGCCGAACAAAACCTTAAACACGGCGCGCTGATTTCCGACATCGGCACGTCGCGGATAAGCGGGAGCGGTCCCTTTGATCTGATACACCACAGAGGACACGGTAAGGATTTTATGCCATGTTGGAAGTTCTGGGCCGGTCTTGGGCACTGTTGCTTGGTATTCTACTTTTGATGGTCGGCAATGGGCTGCAAGGATCGCTAATTGGCATCCGGGGTGCCATTGAGGATTTCTCCACCGCCGAATTGTCGGTAATCACCTCCGCCTATTTTGTCGGTTTTCTTTTCGGGTCCCGGATGGCGCCAGAGATGATCCGACGCGTCGGCCACGTGCGCGTCTTTGCGGCGTTGGCGTCGTTCGTTTCCGCCGTTCTCATCCTCTACCCAACCTTCACCGAGCCTTGGGCTTGGGTGGTGCTGCGCGTTATCTTCGGGTTCTCATTTTCCGGGGTCTACGTCACCGCGGAAAGCTGGCTGAACGGCTCGACCACAAACGAAAAGCGCGGCCAGGCCTTGTCGCTTTACATGATCGTGCAGATGGGTGGCATCGTCGCCAGCCAGGCATTGCTCAACGTCGATGACCCCGCAGGCTATGTTTTATTCGTTATCCCATCGGTTCTGGTGTCACTTTCATTTGCACCAATCCTGTTGTCCGTGACCCCGACGCCGGCGTTCGACACCGCCAAGGCCATGAGCTTTCGACAGCTCTACATTTCTTCGCCGACCTCTGTCATCGGCATGTTCTTGGTTGGCGCCGTTTTCGCAGCGCAATTCGGTATGGCATCGATTTACGGGACGGAAGCAGGTTTCAGTATTGCGCAGATCTCGATTTTTGTGTCGGCGATTTTCCTTGGTGGGCTGATCTTGCAATACCCCATTGGCTGGATGTCCGATCGCATGGACAGGCGCATTTTGATTCTCGGCACAGCAGTGGGCGGCTTGATTGCAGCAACGATCGGTCTGCTCTTTGGAACTGTGTTCGAAGCGGTCGTTCTTGCAGGCTTTCTGATGGGTGGTTTTTCTAATCCGCTCTACGCGTTGCTCATCGCTTATATGAACGATTACCTCGATGCCGATGATATGGCATCGGCTTCGGGGGGGCTAGTGTTTGTAACCGGGCTAGGTGCCATTATCGGTCCGATTTTGACCGGTTGGGCGATTACTGCCATGGGGGCATCTGGATTTTGGATGTATCTGATGGGCGTCATGGTATTGATGGCAGGCTATGTTGCCTATCGGATGACGCAGCGGGTTTCACTTTACGCGGGCGAAGAGGATTACGATGCGGTCGCCTATGCGCAGATTTCGCCATCCGCGACACCTGTTGCGGTGGAAGTTGCCTCTGAGGTCTACGCGGAAAATGCAGAAAGCGACGAGGAGGAGATAATATCGGACACCGAATCAGCCCTTGATCGGGTGTGAAGATATTGTAACGATTGCGCTAACACCCTCTCGAGGCGCGGCGCAAGGATACGAGTGATGATGATAGGCCCAGACGAGGTTCTAGCCTTTTGGCTGGACGAAATTGGTCCGGAAGGCTGGTATGCGGGCGGCGACGCTCTGGATCAGAAAATTCGCGATACCTTTGCCGATCTTCATGACCGCGCCTGCGCGGGCGCTTTGTCGCTCTGGCTCACATATCCTGCCGGGACGTTGGCGTATATCGTGCTCACCGATCAATTTTCCCGAAACATGTTCCGCGATACGGAAAAGGCTTTTGGTACGGACGCCATCGCCAAGGCCGCGGCAAAGGCGGCAATCAGTAAAGGGTGGGATATGCGGATAGACGAACCGGCGCGCCAGTTTTTCTACATGCCGTTGATGCACTCTGAAATTCTGGAGGATCAGGACCGGGCGGTTCGTCTGTTCAAGACGCGCATGCCAGAGACCGGAGACCATAATTTGCCCCATGCCCGAGCGCACCGCGAGGTCATTCGCAAATTTGGGCGGTTTCCAACGCGTAACGCGGCGTTGTCGCGGGATACCAGTGCCGATGAGCAGGTGTATCTTGACGAAGGCGGCTACGGCGCCATCGTCCGTCAGATAAAAGAAACGTCCGTCGCTTAGCGCGCCATACAGCGCGTGTAAGCGTCACTTGAAGGTCATTTCGCCGTTTCTGATTTTCCGAAGCATTTCGATAATTTGCTCGATATGCTGCTCTTCTAGTGGCTTGTTGATGTAGTCTTTCACAAGGTCGAATGATCGCGCGCGCGCGACATCGGAGGGGTCGAGAGATGTGGTCAGCATCACGACGACAAGGTCCGCATATTCCTTGAATTCGTCCTTGGAAACCAATTCCAGAAATTCGAAACCAGACATTCCAGGCATGTTGATATCGAGGAGAATGACATCGACCGGTTCGCTGTCGGGCGATTTGAAGTACTCGACAGCCTCCTCCGCGCTATAAAAACAGAGGGTTTCATCAACAAGGCCGGTGCGCGCGATGATGCGTGCGTAGAGCATTTGGTCGAACTCGGCATCGTCGATGATTGCAAGCTTGCCTATTCTCTCCATTGGCTCTTCAGTTATGCGGGCACTTCCCAGTGAAGTCATTGGTATTGCCTTTCTCCTAAAGTGGCAGGTCGAGTTGGAACGTCGTCCCTTCGCCAAGTTCGGAACGAACGCTGATCCGACTGCCGTGGATGCGTGCGACCCGTTCGCAAAAGGCGAGGCCAACACCGGAGCCTGCATATTCCGACGGGCGATGCAATTTGGTGAAAAGGGAGAATATGCGCCCCCGGTCTTCCGGCGCAATTCCGATGCCGTCATCCGCAATTTCTAGCCCAAGACGGCCCGGGCCTGCCGGCACCGAACGAATTTCAATATCGGGTGTATGCCCGGCAAGGCGGAATTTAATGGCGTTGGTGATTAGGTTCTGGAACATCTGGCGAATTTGCCAGTGGCTTCCGGTCACAACACCAAGGGTATCGACCGACACGCGCGCGCCGCTTTGTTTAATGTCGAATGCGATACTCTCGATAACATCGGCAATCAGCCGATCAAGATCGATTTGGGTATGCTCATCTTCCGCGCCCATTGTCCGGGTATATTCCAACAGTTTATCGACCATGACGCGCATCGCTTCATTGGTCGATTCCGCCTTTTCTATCATTTGATGCGCGTCTGCTTGGTCGCCACTTTGTAGGGCGCGGCGGGCTTCTTGTAGGAGCATGCGGATCGTATTTGCCGGAGATTTCAGGTCGTGAGATGTGGAATAAGCGAAGGTCCGAAGTTGCTCGTCCGCTCGTTGGGCTTGCGCGAATTCCGCATCCGCCATTTGCTCCGCAGCCTTTAACGACGTCACGTCGTTATGGGCACCTAGCATGCGGATGGGTGTGCCGTTCTCGCTCCGGATTGCAAAGCCGCGGCACCGCACCCATACGGTCGATCCATCGGCGTGTTTGTAGCGCACCAATTGGTCATATGGATGGGATGGGTCTTCGCAGTGTTTTTGAAAGTTCGCGGTGGCAACCTTTAAGTCTTCAGGATGGATGAGGTCCTGCCATGCCTGGGGGCTATGCGCCTGCTTTGAAGGATCAAGTCCGAGCAGTTCCCAAAACTCTGGACTCATCCATTCATGTTCGGGGTTTTCAAGGTCCCAATACCAGATTCCATCCAGCGATCCGGCGCGCAGAAAATACCAAATGCGCTTGTCGTTTACTAAGCCTTCTAGCTCTTTCTCAAGGTAGTGTGCGGTGTCGGCGCGTACATGCTGCGATTGACTTTGCATCCGTTTCCTCGTGTTTTACACAGCATTGCCTTAGCGCGAAGGTGTAAAGGGACCCTTTCCAGTTGAGCATTTTGCATAGCAGCTTTTCGGGTGCGGCAGTGGCACTCAGGTGACTTTTCGGTCAGACTATGAAAAATAGTTTAACGTCAAACAATCTCGTGCCCGGAGGAGAAAATGGCAGCTAAAACCTATGATGTCGTCGTGATAGGAGCCGGTCCAGGTGGATATGTCGCCGCCATTCGCGCCAGCCAACTGGGTCTGAAGACTGCAATTGTCGAGCGCGAACACATGGGCGGCATCTGCCTCAACTGGGGGTGTATCCCCACAAAGGCCATGCTGCGGTCATCGGAGGTCTTTCACCTGATGCATCGCGCTAAGGAGTTTGGCCTGAAGGCGGATGGGATCGGCTATGATCTCGATGCGGTGGTTGCGCGGTCCCGTGGCGTAGCAAAACAACTGAACGGCGGCGTCGGCCACTTGATGAAAAAGAACAAGGTCGACGTTGTAATGGGCGAGGCGACACTACCTGCGAAGGGTAAGGTCTCGGTCAAAACGGACAAAGGGACCGAAGATCTGGCCGCCAAGTCAATCATCTTGGCGACAGGGGCACGCGCCCGTGAACTCCCGGGTTTGGAAGCGGATGGCGAGCGCGTTTGGACTTATAAGCATGCGCTGACACCGCCACACATGCCCAAGAAGTTGCTGGTCATTGGGTCCGGTGCAATCGGAATTGAGTTCGCCAGCTTTTACAACACGTTGGGCGCCGAAACGACTGTAGTTGAGGTCATGGACCGCGTGCTGCCGGTTGAAGACGCCGAAATTTCTGCCTTCGCGAAAAAGTCCTTTGTGAAGCAGGGCATGAACATCATGGAGAAGGCCATGGTCAAGCAACTTGACCGCTCAAAAACAAAGGTCACGGCGCATATCGAAACCGGAGGCAAAGTCGAAAAGCACGACTTTGACACGGTTATCTCTGCGGTGGGGATTGTCGGCAATGTTGAAGGGCTCGGGCTCGAAGCGCTCGGCGTCAAAGTCGATCGCAGTCATGTCGTCACGGACGAGTATTGCCGCACCGGTGTTGAAGGGCTGTACGCCATTGGCGATATCGCCGGGGCACCGTGGTTGGCGCATAAGGCGAGCCACGAAGGTGTGATGGTTGCCGAGCTTGTGGCTGGCAAAAACAACGTCCATCCGGTCAAACCGGAGAGCATTGCAGGATGCACCTATTGCCACCCGCAGGTCGCTTCCGTCGGCTATACAGAGGCGAAAGCGAAAAAGCTTGGGTACAAGGTCAAAGTTGGGCGCTTCCCCTTCATCGGCAATGGTAAGGCCATCGCTTTGGGTGAGCCGGAGGGCATGGTGAAAACCATCTTTGACGAAAAAACCGGCGAACTCCTTGGTGCCCATATGGTTGGTGCAGAGGTGACGGAACTGATCCAGGGCTATGTTGTCGGTCGGCAGTTGGAGACGACGGAAGAAGACCTCATGGAAACGGTTTTCCCGCACCCGACACTTTCCGAAATGATGCACGAAAGCGTGCTCGACGCGTTTGACCGCGTTATACACATCTAGACTAAAGAATTGCGTGCTGGGCGCTATTTCGTGGCATCCGGCGCGTTCTCGCTACAAAAAAGCTGGGCGAAACTGTCCATCGCTGCCGTGGCTGTAGATACGCTGAGCAACCACGGACCGCCCGCGATTTCAGCGTCGGCGCGCTTATCCACAGAAAACTTGTGATCTCCCCGTGACGGAGGCTTAATGTTCTGGTAATGTTCTTTTTGCGCCATTGAGGTTTTGCGTGTGACCGCTATCTCTCAGGTGCTCCAAAGAGGGAAAAGCATGGCCGAGCTTAAGAACATCGAGGTGCGAGGCGCCCGCGAGCACAATCTGAAGAATATCGACGTCGATATCCCGCGCGATAAGCTGGTGGTCATAACCGGACTTTCCGGGTCGGGCAAATCTTCTCTCGCGTTCGATACGATCTATGCCGAAGGCCAGCGGCGCTACGTCGAGTCGCTCTCCGCCTACGCCCGGCAATTCCTTGATATGATGGAAAAGCCGGACGTGGATCACATTTCAGGCCTTTCACCCGCGATTTCGATTGAGCAGAAGACGACATCGAAAAACCCGCGTTCCACGGTGGGCACCGTCACCGAGATTTACGATTATTTGCGCCTTTTATTTGCACGCGCGGGCACACCCTTTAGCCCGGCGACGGGCCTGCCGATTGAAGCGCAGCAAGTCCAGGACATGGTCGACCGCGTCATGACGCTGGAAGAAGGCACGCGCGCATATCTACTCGCCCCCATCGTGCGCGACCGCAAAGGCGAATACCGCAAGGAATTTTTGGAACTGCGCAAGCAGGGATTTCAGCGCGTAAAGGTGGATGGCCAATTCTATGAGTTGGACGAGCCGCCGACGCTCGATAAGAAATTCCGCCACGATATCGATGTGGTCGTTGACCGGATTGTCGTACGCGAGGACATCGAAACCCGGCTCGCGGATTCATTCCGGACGGCACTGGATTTAGCCGACGGTATCGCGATCCTCGAAACGGCCGTCGCGGAGGATGAAGACCCGGAGCGGATGACTTTCTCCGAGAATTTCGCCTGTCCTGTGAGCGGCTTTACGATCCCTGAGATTGAACCGCGTCTCTTCAGCTTCAACGCGCCGTTTGGGGCCTGCCCGGATTGCGACGGGCTTGGCGTTGAGTTGTTCTTCGATGAGCGGCTCGTCGTCCCTGATCAAACGCGCCCGCTTGTGCCGACTGAAACAGGCGCTCTCGCCAACTGGCGGAAGGGGAAATCTCCCTACTACATCCAAGTGATCGACGCGCTGGCGAAGCATTACGAGTTCGACAAAAAAGCCCCCTGGAAGGAACTGCCTGCTTATGTGCGGCAGGCGATCCTCTACGGGTCCGGCGACGATGAGATCACCTTCCGATTCGACGAGGGCGGGCGGGTTTATAACGTGGCGAAGTCGTTCGAGGGCATCATTCCGAACTTGGAGCGGCGCTATAAATCCACGGACTCCAGCTGGATTCGCGAAGACCTGGAGCGCTTCCAAAACAACCGTCCCTGCGGCACCTGCGGGGGCCATCGTCTGCGGCCAGAGGCGCTTGCGGTCAAAATAGGGTCGCAAGACAATCTGCTGCACATCGGCCATGTCGTTCAAATGTCCATCCGCGAAGCGCTGGCTTGGGTCGAGGACGCACCTAACCACCTTTCCAAACAAAAGAACGAAATTGCACATGCGATTCTGAAGGAAATTCGCGAGCGGCTCGGGTTCCTGAACAATGTTGGACTTGAGTACCTGACGCTCGCACGTAACGCGGGCACCTTGTCGGGCGGAGAGTCGCAACGTATCCGTTTGGCCTCGCAGATCGGTTCCGGCCTCCAGGGCGTGCTCTATGTGCTCGACGAACCCTCAATTGGCCTGCACCAACGCGACAATGACCGCCTGCTGACCACGCTCAAGAACCTGCGTGACCAGGGCAATACGGTGATCGTGGTCGAGCATGATGAGGAAGCGATCCGGGAAGCCGACTATGTGTTTGATATTGGCCCCGGCGCTGGCGTTCACGGTGGTAGCGTTGTCGCCAAGGGGACCACGGCGCAGATCATCAAGAACAAGAACAGTGTCACGGGCGATTACCTCGCGGGACGTCGCGAAATCGCGGTGCCTGCGGAGCGACGGAAAGGCAATGGAAAGAAGCTTACGGTCGTTAAGGCGAGCGGCAATAACCTGCAGGACGTGACGGTTGACTTCCCGCTTGGCAAATTTGTCTGCGTTTCCGGTGTCTCCGGCGGTGGCAAATCGACTTTGACAATAGAAACACTGTTTAAGACGGCTTCCATGCGGTTGAACGGTGCGCGTCAGACACCCGCACCGTGTGAGACGATCAAAGGTCTCGAACATCTCGACAAAGTCATCGACATCGACCAACGCCCCATTGGACGGACGCCGCGCTCGAACCCGGCGACGTATACCGGGGCTTTCACGCCGATCCGCGACTGGTTCGCGGGGCTGCCCGAAGCCAAAGCGCGCGGGTACAAGCCCGGACGCTTTAGCTTCAACGTGAAGGGCGGGCGCTGTGAGGCGTGCCAGGGTGACGGCGTTATCAAGATCGAGATGCACTTCCTGCCCGACGTTTACGTCACGTGCGAAACCTGTCAGGGCCAGCGCTACAATCGGGAGACGCTGGAGATCAAATTCAAGGGTAAGAGCATTGCCGATGTCCTTGATATGACGGTGGAAGACGCGCAGGAGTTTTTTAAGGCCGTGCCGTCGATCCGGGAAAAGATGGATGCGCTCATGCGCGTGGGTCTCGGGTATATCAAGGTCGGTCAACAGGCGACAACTCTGTCCGGAGGTGAAGCTCAGCGGGTCAAACTATCGAAGGAGTTGTCAAAACGGGCCACCGGTCGCACGCTCTACATTCTGGATGAACCGACCACGGGTCTGCACTTTGAAGACGTGCGGAAACTCCTAGAGGTGCTCCACGAACTTGTGGAGCAAGGCAATTCCGTCATCGTGATCGAACACAACCTCGATGTGATCAAGACGGCAGACCACATCATTGATATCGGCCCGGAAGGCGGCGATGGCGGCGGCCAAGTAGTGGCGGAGGGTACACCCGAAGAGGTGGCCCGGATCGAGGCGAGCCACACCGGGCGATATCTTGCAGAGATGCTTGGGATTGCAAAAGTGGCAGCGGAGTAGGCTGGTGCTGGGCACGCCTAGTTGGGCTTTGCCTCGGCCCGTCGTCGCGGGTTCAAGCGTTAGACAGAAGAAGCGGCGCGCACCTTGGTCTATCGCTCTAAGGCAACCTTTTTGGGTTGCAGCTACATGGTTCATAATGGCATGCACCGCCATGGCCGAAGCTCCGATCCTGTCCGCGCCCGATGCTCAAACCAAACTTGCCGATGGCGAGCTTGTCCTGCTCGACATCCGCTCGCCTCAGGAGTGGGCCGACACCGGTATTGCAAAAGGCGCATGGCCCGTGTCGCTGCACGAGCCCGATTTCGTAGCGCGGTTGCAGGCGATCTTGCAAAACGTACCAGCCGACAAGATCGGCCTGATCTGTGCCACGGGCGGGCGCACGGCACATGTCATCGGGATGTTGGAGGCGAACGGGATCACTGGGGTCGCTGACCTGTCCGAGGGCATGATGGGAAATCCGCGCGGCCCCGGTTGGATTGCGCGGGGGCTGGACGTCGTGCCGGTGGCGGACGCGTTGAGCGTTTACGAAGATGCGCAGGCGACTTGGTAGCCTGGTCTCTGTTGCTTTTGGCCGAGGTTAATGGCGTGACCCTGCGGGCGGCTGCCAGAACGTGAGCCGCGCGCGCCCGCTGCGCTTGGCCTGATACAGTGCGCGGTCTGCGTTCTGGATCATATCATCAATACTGCCTGCCATCATCGAATATGCGACGCCAATCGACATGGTCACCTTGATCGGAGCGGTGAGACGTTCATTAAAAACCACGAAGCCGCGGCACAGGCGTTCCCCGATCTGATCGACTTCAAGACTGTCACAATCGGGAAGAAACAGGCCGAATTCTTCCCCGCCGATACGCGCGACCAGATCAGTTTTTCTGACGTTGCGCTTGAGGTGATTGGCCATCTCCTTGAGCACTTCGTCCCCCGCCGCGTGGCCATAGCGATCATTTACATATTTAAAGTGATCGACATCGATGGCGAGAAATGCGCCTTGCTCGACTTCTTCTAGGGCAAGGATAAAACCGCGCCTGTTGAGCAAGCCGGTTAACCCATCGGTCATGGCAATTTGCCTCATGTCCTCCAGGCTGTCGGCGGTATGTTTAAGGGCCCATAGGATGATTAAAATCGGCGCAGCGACCCCGGCCAAAATACCGGCAAACTCAAGGGCGGACGGGGTGTGACGCCCAAAGCCATAGTGGCTTATGAGGAAAACGAAAAACGCGATTTCACTGGCAAGCAAGGTGCGCGCTATGAAACCCAACCACCCGCGCGGGATGAGTGCCTGGCTTATCCATGCGCGTGTCGTCTTCCGGAACATGGCGACGACATACTCGCTTAGCCCTAATCAGTACTTAAATCCGCATGTCACGCTCAAAAAGGCGCCCGCCTCGCTGGCAGAGTGCGCGCGCGGCGCAGAAACTCTCAAAGCAAGTCGTAGAACGGCAAAACCAGCGACCGGTCAGGCTGCTAACTCGATCCAGACGGGCACATGGTCGGACGGCTTTTCACGCCCTCTCACTTCGGCTTCTATCCAGCAATTGGTTAACAGATCGGCGGCTTGCGGCGTCAAAAGGTGGTGGTCGATCCGAATGCCATCATTCCGGTCATAGGCCCCGCGCTGATAGTCCCAAAATGAGTATTGTCCGGGGGACGGGTTCACCGCGCGAAAAGCCTCCGTAAAGCCCAAGTTGAGGATATTCCGAAACGCCGTCCTGCTCTCCGGGCGGGCGAGGGCATCTTCGCGCCAGGCATCGGGGCGAGCCGCGTCATCATCCTGCGGTATGATGTTGTAGTCGCCGCATACCACCGCCGTCTCTTCCGTCGCGAGCAACGCTTCGGCGCGCGCTTTCAGGCG
Organism: Pseudomonadota bacterium; assembly: GCA_039024895.1. Lineage (GTDB taxonomy): Bacteria > Pseudomonadota > Alphaproteobacteria > Rhodobacterales > Rhodobacteraceae > JAJDOD01. Next base: position 14,016 of record JBCCPJ010000015.1, read on the forward strand.
CTCCATCCAAGCAAGCTTGTAGTCGTATTTGGGTCCGGGGGCAGGGTTGCCGTTCGGTAGGTATAACCCGCAGACCCGCACCGCTTTATCGCCCATAACAGTTGCTTCGATCCAGCGCGCTTGTTCGTCGCTCTCATCTCCAGGCAAGCCGCGCGATACATCCTCAAGCGGGAGTTTCGACAGTAGCGCAACGCCGTTGAAGCTCTTCTGACCGTGAGTTTCAACGATGTAGCCAAGGTCTTCGAAATGCTCGCGCGGGAAGGCCTCATCGACCGACTTGATTTCCTGCAGCACAGCCACATCCGGCGCGCTGTCTTGTAACCAATTGGTCAAAGCCTCGAACCTTGCCTTGATGCCGTTGATGTTGAACGTCGCAATTTTCATACCGCAACGCGTAACATCGGTTTCTGGGGAAGGAAATGCTCAGGCCGCATCCAAAAGCCAGGCTTCTGCCGCAGCGCGGTCCGTCAGCTCGAAACTCTCGATGGTAAGACCCGGGATCAGCTTCCCCTCCACCTCCGCCGCCGTACGAAGCCATGTCTGATCGGAAAGGACGGCGACCTTACCAATCTTGCGAATGCTGCTGAGGAGCTTTGGAATATACCTGAACTCAACGCCAATGGCCTTTAGCGATGGCAATTCGAACCCGCGGATAACATAAAGAAAGTCGGTCTTCTTCCCATTGTTTAGGCTGGCAAGAAAGCCCTCAAGACCGCGATGCATTTCATCCGAACTGATCGGACCGGAAATGGAAAGTTCCTGAAAACCTTTCGGGTTCGCATTGATTTTGAACATCTGTCCCTCCGTTTCAAGCGAAGGTTATGTTTTCACATCGAAAAGCTCGTGCCACAGCCGCAACTCGAACTCGCATTCGGATTCTCGATAACGAAACGCGCGCCAATGATCTCTTCCGAAAAATCGATAACCGCGTTAGCCAGAAAGGGCAGTGACACTTCGTCGACGACAACCTTTTGCCCTTCGCCTTCAAGGATAAGATCGCCATCGGCCGGGTCATCCAAATCGATGTTGTACTGAAAACCGGAGCATCCGCCGCCCTCTACGGCTACACGCAGCGCTTTCGGTGCTTCGGCATCGGCGTTTATCTCCGCCAAACGCTCAAAAGCACGTGGGGTCACTTGAGGCGGAATTTGCAAGTCCATGGGCCGTACTCCGGCGTTTCAATTCGCTGTCATCCAACATATATGGGGCAAAGCACAGGCGGACAAGACGGGCAGGAACATGACAGCCGCTTACGCATCGGCACCCGAGGACAGTCGGGGGCGTCTCTATCCCGAGGACGAAAGCACGTTTCGGTCCTGCTTTCAGCGTGATCGCGACCGGATCATCCATTCCAGCGCTTTTCGGCGTCTGAAGCATAAAACCCAAGTGTTCATAGAGCATGAGGGCGACTATTTTCGGACCCGTCTGACACATTCGATCGAAGTTGCGCAGGTGGCTCGAACAATCGCCGGCGCGCTTGGGCTCAATGCGGAACTGACAGAGGCCGTGGCCTTGGCCCATGACCTGGGTCATCCGCCCTTCGGTCACACCGGAGAAGATGCGCTTGCCGAAGCCATGGCGCCGTTCGGGGGTTTTGACCATAACGCACAGGCGCTGCGAATAGTGACCGACCTTGAACGCCACTACGCGCAGTTTGACGGATTGAACTTAAGCTGGGAAACCCTTGAGGGTATTGCAAAACATAATGGCCCCGTCACTGCCGAGCGCCCTTGGGCATTGATGGCGTACCAGGCAAAGCAGGACCTGGAGCTTGAGACCTATGCCAGCGCGGAAGCGCAGGTCGCTGCCATTGCCGATGATGTTGCCTATAATCACCACGACTTGCACGATGGGCTTCGTGCAGAGCTGTTCTCATCGGATGAATTGGCGGCGCTGCCGATCCTCAAAGATTGTTTCCAAAAAGTCGACAAACTGTATCCCGGCCTGAACTATTACCGACGGCGGCATGAAGCGTTGCGGCGCTTTTTCGGCATTCTGGTCGAAGATGTGATTGCCGTGGCCAAGGAGCGTCTGGCGGGCATCCAGCCTGATACTACGAACGATATCCGCCATGCCGGTTTTCAGATCATCCGCTTTTCACAGCCTGTGTTTGAAGACCTCAAGGAGATACGCGCCTTCTTGTTCGCACGGATGTATCGCGCGCCAACCGTTATCGTCATGCGCCAGAAAGTGACGCAGGTAGTCCGCGATTTGTTTCCGTTTTTCCTCGGGAACCCGGAAAACTTGCCAAAGCAATGGCGCAAGGACGTGGAGGAAGTCCAATCGGAAACGGAATTGGCCCGCCTCGTCTCCGATTACATCTCAGGCATGACTGACCGCTTTGCAATCCAGTGCCACGCGCGTTTCATCGGCGACACCGGTGCAGGGCAGGTCAGCTTCGAACAGTAAGCGCTTTTGATGTGAGCTATGCGCCAAGGTTCGGAATGTCGTCTTCGTTCGCCTTAGGTCGCGGCACGCCAAGCGCCGCTGCAAGGGCATCAAGTTCCAGGTTGGGGTCGCCGGACGCCTCGACCAAACGCGCCTCAATATCCTGGACCAAAGCAGTGAAGGGTTTGTCTGCAAGGGCCGTCGACAGGGCGGCTTTTTCCGCCTTCGACAAAGGGGCATCAGACGTCGCTTTCCCGGCCAGTTTAAACAGCGCCAGTGCACCCAAGTCCCCGGAGAAGTCGCCCGCTTCGATCCGCGCAGCCAAAAGTTCGGCGTTTGCGGCAAGCGTCCGGAAGTCAGTTCCCTCTGCTGTCTCTGCGAGCATGGGGGCGGACAGGGCATCTTGTGTCGGATTGCGACGGGCTCGTTTGCCCCGGTTCTGAGTTGTGACGACGTTCTCCGATTTTGCGGTGCTGCGGCTGACGCGACGGCTTTTGCTTTGGGCGCTTGTCGATTTTGCGACTGTGTCGCCGGAGGCGTCATGCCGCGCTTCCGCACGCGATTTGCTGCTGGATGCGTCCGCCAGCACGGTTCCATCTGCGGGGAAAGCCTGTGTGGCGGTGAGGATGAAGGCGAGGGATAGCAGGGAGGTAAATCGGCGCACCAGGTGAACTCCACTTCATTAAAATCTGAATTGTGATCAGCCTTTCAGCACAAATGGACAAAATTTAGGCGACTTATAAACAATTGGATCCGCCCTTATCGCCCAGGCCAATTGTTGCGCCTATTCAGCGTTCACATGTGCCCAAACATGGGAAATCACGACCGATCCTTCACCGACCGAAGACGCCACTCGCTTGACCGAGCCCGCCCGCACGTCGCCGACCGCAAAAATGCCTGGCTCGGAGGTTTCAAAGCCGGAGCGGCCGCCCACGTCGCGCCCGGTCAACACGAAGCCTTTGGGGTCAAGGTCAACGCAGCCGGAGAGCCAATCTGTGTTTGGGGCCGCTCCCACCATCACAAACACTCCGTTTGTTTCAATCTGGCGTGACGTAGCCCCTTGCGAGACCGTGATCCCTTCCAGCCGTTCATCGCCGTGCAAATGGCTCATCTGCGACCCGTAATGAATTGTAATTGAGGGGTCTTTTTCCAACCGGCCGCTCAGGTAATCCGACATGGACGCCGCCAGCGAGTTTGATCGTACCAGCACGTGGACATGGGGCGTGGAGCGGCTAAGGAACATCGCTGCCTGACCGGCAGAGTTGCCGCCTCCGATGACAACTGCGTCCTTCTGGCGGCAATATCTGGCTTCCACATCCGTCGCCGCATAGTAAATGCCATTACTTTCAAAGTTCTCAAGCCGGTCGAGGGGCAAGCGCCGGTATTGGACGCCTGTCGCGACAACGATGGTGCGTGCGCAAACCTGGGCACCATCGTCCAGTTCGACGCAAAAGAGTCCGTCCGCTTGCCGGGTTAGACTGCAAGCGCTGCGTGGCACGGCGAAACGAATACCAAACTTCATCGCCTGAACCTCCCCACGCCAGCAAAGATCGGCCCCAGAAATGCCGGTTGGAAATCCCATATAGTTTTCGATCCGGCTTGATGTGCCCGCTTGACCGCCAATGGCATGGCTATCGATGACCAATGCGCTCAACCCCTCCGCCCCGGCATAAACAGCCGCTGCAACGCCAGAGGGGCCGCTTCCCACAATCAACACATCAAAAATCTCATCGCCTATGGCTCTATCGAGACCAATGAGCCTCGCGATGCTGCGCGGCGTCGGTTCCGTGATCTTTTTTCGACCCAAATAGACGCCCGGCACTTTGCCCGTGACGTCGCAATAGGTCTCTCGTTCCGGATCATCGATGTCGAGGGTGCGCACAGGGATGCGGTTTCGCCCGGCAAAAGCGGCGATGGCGCGCAAATTGCTATCTTGATCCGCGCCGAGGATTGTCAGACCGGCGCGGTTAGATTCCAGCAAGCGACGCCGCCGCCCCGCCAATACCGTCACGATAATATCTGACATTTCAGGAACTTCGGACATGACCTGCAACAGGTCATCGCGCTTTACCCAAATCACCCGCGTGCGTTCGACGGCACGCGATCCCAGCAGAGCCATGCCGCCCGAAAGAAGCGAGATCTCCCCGCCAAACTGCGTTGGCCCGAGGGTTGCGCCATCGCCGTATCGCTTGCCCGACACGGGGTCGACCGCTTCGACCTCACCTTCAAGGATGTAAAAGAACGTGTCCGCTTCTTCGCCAAAACTCGCCAACATCTCGCCGGGCTTAAAGATGCGTTCGGCGCCGATGCGCCGAAGCCGGTTCACATGGGCGTCGTGGAGCGGGGTGCGCGTCATGGTCGCGATATCGACGGCAAGAGATTCCAAGGGCGTCCTCCGTTGTCGGGGGCGGGAGGTCGTTGACCTCGCTTCAGGTATTGTTAGACCGTCCCCCGTCATTCGCAAGGGGATCACCCATGAACATCTTTGCCGATATCCGGACCAGCGTCATTGAAACGCTCGACGCGCTTGTGGCTGAAGGCGAGCTCCCAGCAGCGCTTTCGTGGGCCAATGTAACCGTCGAGCCACCCCGCGACGCGACCCATGGCGATATGGCGACCAATGCGGCGATGGTGTTGGCGAAACCGGCCAATAAGAACCCGCGCCAGATTGCTGAGGTGCTCGCCGAACGGCTTGCGACTGATCGCCGGATCGCGGCTGTGGATGTGGCCGGTCCCGGGTTTCTGAACCTTCGCCTCGCGCCCGAAATCTGGCATGACGTCGTGGCCGAGGTCATCGATGCAGGCCACAGCTTCGGGCATTCCGGTGTCGGCGCTGGCGTAAAGGTGAACGTCGAGTACGTCTCCGCCAATCCAACCGGTCCCCTCCATGTGGGGCACACGCGGGGCGCCGTGTTCGGGGACGCGCTCGCGTCGTTGCTGGCCTATGCGGGCTATGACGTCACCCGCGAGTATTACATCAACGACGGCGGCGCGCAGGTGGATGTGCTCGCGCGGTCAGTCTATCTCCGTTACCTCGAAGCCCATGGGCAGGAGGTGGCCTTCGAAGACGGCACCTATCCCGGCGATTACCTCATATCTGTTGGCGAAGCCTTGAAGGCCAATTTCGGCGATCGCTTTCTCGACAAAGGCGAACAGTTCTGGCTGGAGGAAGTGCGGGAGTTCGCAACCGAGGCGATGATGGACCTGATCCGGCAGGATTTGGCACTTCTCGGCGTGAAGATGGACCACTTCTTTTCGGAGAAGTCGCTCTACGGCACCGGGCTGATCGAAGAGGCGATTGACCACCTTGATCGGAAGGGCCTGATTTATCGCGGCACGCTGGAGCCGCCGAAAGGGAAGGTGCCGGAAGACTGGGAGCCGCGGGAGCAAACGCTGTTCAAGTCGACCGCCCACGGTGACGATGTGGATCGTCCCATTATGAAGTCCGATGGCTCTTGGACGTATTTCGCCCCCGACATCGCGTATCATTGGGATAAGATCAAACGCGAATACGATGAATTGATTGATGTTTTTGGGGCCGACCATGGCGGCTACGTCAAGCGGATGAACGCGGCCGTGAGCGCGCTTTCGGATGGGCGCGTCCCCATTGGCATCAAGCTGACCCAGCTTGTGAAGCTCTACAAGAACGGTGAGCCCTTCAAGATGTCGAAGCGGGCCGGGACTTTTGTCACCTTGAAAGATGTGGTGGAACAGGTCGGACCAGACGTCACGCGGTTTGTGATGTTGACCCGGAAGAACGACGCCCCCCTCGATTTCGACTTCGACAAAGTGACGGAGCAATCCAAGGATAATCCGGTCTTCTATGTCCAGTACGCCCATGCGCGTATCCGGTCGGTGATGCGGAAGGCGGAAGAGGCACGTCTCGACTGGTCCGACAACGCCAAGCTTGAGGATGACGCCGAGTTCACGGTGGCCAAAAAGCTTGCAGAATGGCCGCGCCTTGTCGAGATTGCCGCGCGTAATCACGAGCCGCACCGGGTCGCATTCTACCTTTATGAGCTGGCCTCGGACTTCCACGCGCTGTGGAACAAGGGCAATGACAAACCGGAATTGCGCTTCATTCAGGAGGGCGATCCGCAAGCCACAGCGGCGAAAATCGCCCTACCGAGAGCCGTGGCCGTTGTTATTTCAAACGGATTGGGTATTCTAGGTGTGACACCGGTTGAGGAAATGCGCTAAAAAACCAAGCATCCCGCCGATGTCATGAGAGCAGTGTTGACCGCCGGAAACACAACCGGTGGCGAATTGAGGCATGAAAAATGGCGGCATTTAATTATGACGACTATGGCGCGTCCGATAATGGGGGTCGCCTTGCGGTTGCCCTTAACTGGGGCGGCGCCATTCTATCCCTGATCCTGATTGCAGGTCTTGCAACCTGGGGCTGGAAGCTTTGGGTGCGCGATGTGACCGGTGTCCCGGTGGTGCGCGCCTTGGAGGGGCCGATGCGTGTCGCCCCCGATGACCCCGGTGGGCTGGCAAGCGAGTACCAGGGCCTGACCGTTAATCGCATAGCGGAAAGTCGGGTCGAGGTGGAGCCTTCGGAACAAGTCGTGCTCGCACCCGCGCCCGCGACCCTGAACGAAGAGGAAGACCTGGCGATGGCGGAACTCCCTGCCGTTGCGCCGGAACCCGAGGCGGAGGCGGAACCGCTGATTGTCGTCAACGATCCGCCGCAGCCTCAAATTGGCACCGGTGAGCGCATTGTTTTGGCGGATGAAGGCGAAACGGCCCCCTTGATCACGATCGAAGAGCCAGAGGTCATGGCCGAGACCGCGGACGAGGTTTCCCCGTCCACACCGGTTGCGTCGGCGACGGACCTTGCCGTTGCCGCAGCCCTTGCAGATGCGGGTTTGAAGCCTGAACCTGCGTCACTGAAAGTCGAAGCGGCGGCGAATGTCCCCCTGGTGACACCGCGTCCCGCGATGCGGCCGTCAAACCTAAACACCGTCGCTCTTGCGGGCCCGCAGACGATACCCGGCGAGACGGACGTGGCATCCCTGGCCAGCGGAACACGTCTTGTGCAGCTCGGTGCCTTCGGTAGCCCAGAGGTTGCGCGGAGCGAATGGTCGACCGTGGAAGCGCGCTATAGCGATTACTTCGTTGGCAAATCGCGCGTGATCCAGCCCGTTGATACGGGCGGACGGGAGTTTTACCGCCTGCGTGTGGCCGGTTTCGATGATTTGGCCGACGCGCGCCGGTTCTGTGCGGTGATCGTGGCTGACGGGACGAACTGTATCCCGGTTATCCACCAATAACGTGACGGCGGGCGCGTATATCCTCGCGCCTGCCGGGCCTGCCTTAACGGCCGATGAAGCCGCGTTTTTCCGGGACGCTGATCCCTGGGGTTTCATCGTGTTTCAGCGCAATTGTGAGACCCCCGATCAGCTACGGCGTCTGACAGCAGAACTCCGCGAAAGCGTTGGCCGCGATGCACCTATCCTCATCGATCAGGAAGGCGGACGGGTCCAGCGGTTGCGCGCGCCCCATTGGCGGGAATGGCTGCCACCTTTGGAACAAGTGCCTGCCGGTGCGCGGGCCATGTATCTTCGCGGCCTGCTGATTGGCACCGAACTCATGGCATGCGGCATCGACGTCAATTGCTCCCCCTCTGCCGATATTGCCCGCGACAAGACACATACCTTCCTCCGCAACCGCTGCTACGGCGAATACCCTGATACCGTGATAAGCATGGCGGCGTCCTGTGCGGACGGGTTGATGGATGCCGGATGCCTCCCGGTTTTGAAACATGCGCCCGGCCACGGCCTTGCGGTGCAAGACAGCCACGAAGAACTGCCGCGTATCACCGCAACACTCAACTACCTTAAGCATAACGACTTTGAGGCGTTTCGAGGGCTCTCGGACCTGCCGCTTGTCATGACGGCCCATATCGTTGTCGATGCCATCGAAACCAAGCGTCCTATTACCATGTCGCGCAAAGGCATAAGGTTCTTACGAAAGTCACTGGGACTAAACGGCCTCCTGATGACCGACGATATCTCCATGGGCGCTTTATCTGGAACTATGCGTGAGCGATCTGAAATGGCCCGCGCCGCCGGTTGCGATTTGGTTCTCCATTGCAATGGCGACATGGCGGAAATGGAGCAGGTTGCCGAAATCGGGCCAATGACGCCAAGAGCTGCCGATAGGGCAGATATTGCGTTGAACGCCAAACGCACCCCAATAGATATTGACATTCCGGCGCTCGAAGCGGAGTTAATTAAGCTAATCGTAAGCGGCGACGGCAACTTTGATAAGAAGATCATGTCCCGACCCAGTTTTTGAGGGAGCAGAGCATGGACGGCGACACCGATTTCGGTGAGGTCGAAGAGCGTCTCGCAGCCGAGGCGCTAATCGTTGATGTCGACGGCTACGAGGGCCCGCTTGACCTCTTGCTCATGCTATCGCGCACCCAGAGGGTTGACCTGCGTAAAATAAGTGTTTTGGCGCTGGCCGAACAGTACCTTTCCTTCGTGGAACGTGCGAAATCGCTCCGCATCGAATTGGCGGCAGATTACTTGGTCATGGCGGCGTGGCTGGCTTTCCTTAAGTCACGTCTCCTTTTGCCGCCCGACCCAGCGGATGAGGGGCCGTCGGGCGAAGACCTCGCGGCACATCTTGCGTTCCAACTCGAACGCCTTGCAGCGATGCGCGACTGTGCCGCGAAGCTGATGGCGCGTGACCAGAAAGGCCGCGACTTCTTTGTGCGCGGCATTCCCGAAGACGTAACGCGCGTGCGGAAAGTGCGCTATACGGCGACGCTCCTTGATCTCATGCAGGGCTATGCGCGGCTCCGAACCAAGGATGATTTCCGCCCCTATGTCATGGATCGCGACAGTGTCATGACACTGGAACAAGCGCTTGAAAGGATGCGCGGATTGATCGGTTATGCTGGCGAGTGGACTGATCTTCTGTCCTACTTGCCGGAAGGGTGGGAGGCTGATCCAAAACGGCGGCGCTCGGCCACCGCATCGCATTTCGCGGCCTCGTTGGAACTGGTCAAAAACGGCGCTATCCAGATTCGCCAGTCTGAGATGTTTGCGCCGATCCAGATCAAGGCGCGCCCCGGTGACTGAAGCCGAGGAAGAAGACAGCCTATTCGAAGCCCCACCCGAAGCCGAACAAGAACGCATGGTGGAGGCGATCCTCTTTGCGACAGCAGAGCCCGTGACCGTAACCGAACTCAACGCGCGGATGCCCCATGGCTGCAACGCGAAGCTGGCGCTTGAAAAACTGGCGAAGCGGTATGAGGGGCGAGGGGTTTGCGTGGTAAAAGTTGGCGAGGCATGGGCTATTCGCACCGCTGCCGATCTTGGTTTTCTGATGCAGAAAGAAACGGTTGAGACGCGCAAACTGTCGCGTGCGGCGATCGAGACGCTTGCCATCATCGCCTACCACCAACCTGTCACAAGGGCGGAGATTGAGGAAATTCGTGGCGTCAGCGTTAGCCGCGGTACGATTGATCAGTTGCTTGAACTTGACTGGATCAAGTTTGGTCGGCGCAAGCTCACCCCCGGTCGTCCCGTAACTTTTGTCGTGACGCAAGGGTTTCTGGACCATTTCGGTCTCGAAAATGCGCGCGATTTGCCAGGTTTGAAGGAACTGCGTGCGGCGGGTCTCCTCGAGAACCGCCCACCGCCGGGAGAAGACCTCGGCGATGACGAAGAAGACCACGAAGACCAAACCGACATGTTTGAAGACAGCGAGCAGCAAGACGGCGATGACCGCTAAGGGACGCGCTCGCCTTAAACCAAACATGTTGATGCGGCTTGGAAACCGTCGAGCGTCTAAATGGCGAAATCCGACGCGTGTGTTCACGAGGCTCAGAAAAGTATGAAGACCGTGAACCGTTATCGTCGTTTATAGGATGCAGATTACGACGCTCGACACAATTGACGAGGTTCGGGCCCTTGAACCATGGCTCAGCGCCTATATCCATTTCGTGACGGCCGATCTGGAACGGTTTGCCGGCGTTACCTTCGATCCGAGTGCTCTGCTTCGCAATACGTTGAACTCACTCGATAAAGTCGTCCCACCGCAAGGCGCGACGCTGGTTGCAGAGGCACCGGATGGTCGCCGGCTTGGCATGGTCTTCTTGCGCCCTTCTGGAGCAGAGGCGATGGAAATCAAACGGCTTTACGTCCCCGAGACGGGACGTGGACAAGGGGTCGGCAAAGCTTTGGTGCTTCATGCCATGGACGTGGCCCGGGAAAAGGGCGCGGCGCGATTGCGCCTCGACAGTTCGAAGAATCTCATAAACGCCATCAACCTTTATCGTAACCTCGGCTTCAGGGATTGCCCGCCCTATGCCGAAAGTGACCATTTTGACGACCCTGTGCTGGGCCCCCATTTGGTCTTCATGGATTGCTTGCTTTGAGCTGTTCTACCCTGTGGTCATTGGCTTGAAGTGCTTTGAGAGTTTCAGGCCCTGGCCCTGATAGTTCGATTTGATGTCGCGCCCGTAGAGAGCACGCGGGACTTCTGTCATGCGCTCATAGATCAGTCGTCCCACCACTTGCCCATGTTCCAGAACGAATGGCGCTTCGTGACACCGAACCTCCAGCACCCCGCGCGAGCCACTGCCACCAGCCTCGGCCCAGCCGAAGCCCGGGTCGAAGAACCCGGCATAATGCACCCGAAACTCCCCGACCATCGCCAGATAAGGCGCCATCTCGGCGGCGTGGGTCGGCGGAATGACAATCGCCTCGCGGCTGACAAGAATATAGAAAGCACCGGGATCGAGAATAATCCAACCGGTGTCGGTGCGCACCTCCTCCCAGTATGCCGCTGGATCATAATGCGCGAGCTTACTCAAATCGATCACGCCCGTATGCGGCTTGGCGCGATAGCCAACCAAGGTGCTGTCCTCCGGGCGCAGATCAACAGAAAAGCCGAGGCCGCCCGATATCTTTGCCTCGCCTGAGACCACCGGCGTTTCCGCATGAAGTGCTCTTAGCGCGTCGTCTTCGATCTGGGTCTGACCGTCACGAAAAATAATCTGGTTCAGCAATTGCCCAGTCTTCACGATGACCGAAAAACTCTGTGGGCATATCTCGACATAAAGGGGGCCGCGATAGCCTTGGGGCACGCGGTCGAACTCGGTGCCGTTGTCTGTAATGATGCGCGTCAGCAAATCCAGCCGTCCGATGGAAGACTTGGCACTCGCAGCACCGGAAAGATACGGCGGCAAATCGAGCCGCTCCAGCAGCGGTACGACATAGACACAGCCTTTTTCCAGCACGGCACCACCGGTCAAGTCGATCTCATGCATGGTGAAATCGTCCAGGCGCTCAGCCACAGTACGCCCAACACCCGCCAGAAAAGACGCCCGTACACGGTATGCGCGTGGCCCAAGCCGCAAATCCAAAGACGCTGGCTGAATCTGACCTTCTGACCAGGCCGCATCTGCGGACAGCGCACCATCCGCAATCAACACTTCTATACCACGGTCAGGCAAGACACCGGTCATGGTGCCACCTCTGAACACCAAGCCAGGAAAAACTGGCTCAGATAGTTTTTCTTCTGTCCAAAATACCTCGGGGGACGTTGGCGAAGCCAACGGGGGGCGGAGCCCCCGTCTGCGGTTCGAAAGTGAGCATTGGTCGGGCTAGCAGGATTCGAACCTGCGACCTTCCGTCCCCCAGACGGACGCGCTAACCAGGCTGCGCCATAGCCCGACGTGGCGGGTTCTGAAGCAAAACGCCCCACAGGGCAAGAGCAGATCTTCCGCATCGTTTTGGCGTCAGTCCGGACGGTTTGCCACGGCGCGCAGTCGCTCGGCGGCCTCGGCCAACAGGGTTTTGTGCGCGACCAGCACCTCCGGCTTTGCCAGTTTCAAACGGGCGGCGATCCCTGCAGGGAGCGCATGATCGGCGGCATCATCGGTGGGGTCCATATTTGGCACATCGGGCGTCGCAGGAATTGTGGGTGCCGCTACTTCCGGGAGTTCGGGCTCGGGGCTCGCGACCTGTTCGGCGGGCTCGGGCGTTGGTTGCTTCGGTTCCGACACTTCAACGGGCTCAGTACCGGCATGGCGAAAGAGCGGGGGCGTTTCCGCATCCAGTTGATCGTCTGGAGTGCCGGCTTCTATGTTCTCCTGCTCGACGGACGTCTCTTCGGTCTCAAGCAGCGTTTCGTCGGGGTCGGGTTCAGCCGCATGGGTGGAGCGTGCCGCCGGTGCCGGCCGCGCCGCGCGTTCAAGGGCCTCTTCGTTTAGGGCAGGCGTTGATGGCCCCTCGTCCAGTCCTTCGCCAAATAGTTCCGGGGCGTATCCTGACACATGCTTGATGCCCTCTTCGCGGAAGAGCTTTTGTACCCCGCGAATGGTCATCCCTTGATCGTGGAGCAGCACTTTGACCCCACCAATCACGCGCATGTCGGATGGCCGATAATAGCGCCGCCCACCGGCGCGCTTCACGGGTTTAATCTGACTGAACCGCGACTCCCAAAAGCGTAACACATGGGTTGGCACATCAAGCCAATCGGCAACCTCTGAGATGGTCCGGAATGCGTCTCGGGATTTTTCCGCCAAGACCTCAGCCCTTGTTGCCGGCCGCCACGCGATCTTTCATCAGGTGTGAAGGGCGAAATGTCAGGACACGGCGCGGATGAATAGGAACCTCTTCCCCCGTCTTCGGGTTCCGGCCCACGCGCGCCGCTTTATCACGAATAGAAAAAGTGCCGAATGACGAAATCTTCACCTGCTCGCCAGCGACCAGGGCATCCGACATATGTTGCAAAACATTCTCAACCAATTGTGCAGATTCGTTTCTGCTTAGACCGACTTCACGGAAAACGGCATCACTCAAATCCATGCGCGTTAAAGTCTTTCCTGTCATCCCGACCCCCTGAGGCTTTTTTATTTTGATATATAATCTTCGCACCATGGGCGCGTTGAAATTCCGAGTCAATATCAGTGCCTTGGGAATCGGCCTTCATTCTTTGAATGCATAGTAAAAACTGTATCAATGGCAGGTTTTTGCCAAACTTTGCCTGTCGCCAACGCCCGTTTGGGACCAGCTCGGGCCGTCGCTTCAGCGTATCGCCGAGATACGCCCGTTCCCTTGCCTTGCTGAGGCGCGGCGCTTAAAAGCTATCGGCCTTAAGCTTTTGACGATGTGGCGGGCACGTCCGAGGCGCGTAGGGAAGCCATTCTTTCTTCCGCTAACTCAACCAGCTCGATCTTGTCCGATTTCGACGGCAACGCGGAGTAGGCCGTGACCAAGCGCATCAGCAAGTCGTCTTCACCGGGATTGACCGGTTGCGACGTGGTCATCTGCGGCGCAACCGACGCTTCCGGCACCGGGGCGCCTTCGACAAATGATGCGAAGCTCAGGCCATAAAATTTGGACAGCAACAGGACCAGTGCGATTGTCGCGCGGCTCTGGGCGTCTTCATATTTTTGGTATTGCTGAGGGCTCACGCCAATGACTTCGGCAACTTGCGCTTGGGTCAACTGGCGGTCAGTTCGAAATTTCCGGAGCCTATTACCAACAAAACGGTAGATGGGCGCATGGGTTGGTAACGGCACGTGGATAACCTTCGGTTCGTTAGTGGTAGGGTTAGCTACTTTATTCGAAACCGTTTGTCGACGAATTCCTTTGCGTCATTCGGGTATCCTGAAGTAAGGTAGTCAGCCTAGCGCTCGTCCGGCGGATAGGCCGCGATGGTTCACCAGCGTAAAACAACAGATCCCCAAGCCAAACCGCCGCCGATGGCTTCGGTGACAAGAAGGTCCCCTTCCTTGATCTGCCCGTTCGAGACTCCGGCGCTCAAGGCAAGGGGGATCGACGCTGCGGAGGTGTTCCCATGATCTTGAACGGTCACAACAACCCGGTCCATGCCTACCCCCATTTTGGCCGCCGTGGATTTGATGATCCGCAAATTGGCCTGATGGGGGACGATCCAATCCACATCGTCTCCGCTCAGTCCGAGCGTGTCGAGTGCCGTATGCGCCGTCTTCGCCAGCTTTTCGACGGCATGCCGGAAAACTTCCTTGCCCTGCATGCGCAGATAGCCCGTGGTTTGCGTCGAAACGCCGCCGTCCACGTAGAGGATGTCGCGGTAGCTGCCGTCTGAATTGAGATCTGTCGCCAGGATCCCTCGATCCGCCGTTGTCCCTGTGCCATCCTCAGCCTCAACCACAATCGCACCGGCACCATCGCCAAAAAGCACTGAAGTCGCGCGATCTTCGAAGTCGATGATCCGGCTGAACGTCTCTGCTCCGATAATCAGGACGCGTTGCGCTTGACCCGAGAGGATCAGCGCATTCGCCTGTGCCAGGGCAAAGACGAAACCGGCACAGACGGCCTGCACATCAAAGGCAAATCCCTGCGTCATGCCGATCCGATGCTGGACCATTGTTGCGGCGGACGGAAAGGTGAGGTCTGCGGTGGATGTGGCAACCAGCAAAGCGTCGAGGTCGTTCGCCTTAAGACCAGCCGAAGCCAGTGCTGCTTTCGCCGCATAGCTTGCTAGGTCCGAGGTCGTTTCGCCATCCGCTGCAAAATGCCGGCGCTCAATACCAGAGCGCGACCTGATCCACTCGTCGCTCGTGTCAATCCTGTCTTCAAACCAGCTATTTGGAACGATCCGTTCGGGTAGGTAGTGCCCTACGCCCCGAACTACCGCGCGTTTTGTCATCTTGCCTGCCCGCTGACGGCCGTTTCGGCCTGTTCTAGCGATCTATCCTGCGGGCTAAGGTCCAAAGATGCAACCCGTGCAGCGAGCCTCTGGTTGAACTGGCTGTCAGCCAACCGGAAGGCAAGCTTGATTGCCGCGCTCACACCGGTCGCATCGGCGGAGCCGTGGCTTTTCACAACGGTGCCGTTTAGCCCGAGAAACACGCCACCATTTACGCGGCGCGGATCGATGCGCTTCGACAAGCGGCGCAGCGATGTCAGCGCCAAAAGGGCGGCAATCCGGGACAAGGGGGTTGCGCGGAATGCCTCTTGCAAGAGTTCCCGGATCAACTGCGCCGTGCCTTCGCCCGTTTTCAACGCGACATTGCCGGTAAACCCGTCGGTCACGATCACATCCACACGGTTTGAAGGGATGTCACCGCCTTCGACGAAACCGACGAAATCGAACTCGGCGTCCCCCGCACTGCGTGTAATGAGATCGTAGGCCTCACGCATTTCAGGACGACCTTTGTTTTCTTCCGTCCCGACATTCAACAGCCCGATCCTCGGGCGCGCTAACCCAAGCCCGTTTCGCGCATAGGACGCGCCCATTAACGCATATTGGACGAGGTCTTTGGCGTCGGCGCGCACATCGGCGCCGACATCGAGCATTACGTTGAAGCCACCGGGGTTTTGCGACGGCCAGAGGATGCCAATGGCAGGGCGGTCGACACCTGGCAGCTTGCGGAGTGCCAGCATCGAGACCGCCATCAAAGCCCCGGTATTCCCGCAGGAGACAACAGCATCCGCCTCACCGCTTTTAACAGCCGCGATCGCGGCCCACATTGTCGTGCCCTTCCCGTGGCGCATGACATGTGCAGGCTTGTCGTCCATTTTAACAAACTCGCGGACATCTCGGACGCCGCAGCGACTGCCGAGTTTGCGCTTTGCAATAAGAGGGCTGAGTTCGTTTTCGGGGCCAAAGACGAGAAACTGGATTTTCGGGTTCTTGGCGCAGGACTTTGAAATACCGGCCACGATGGCAGCCGGACCCAGGTCGCCGCCCATGGCGTCAACCGCAATGGTGATGCGCTCAGGCGCGTCTCCAGTATGGGTGTGGTCCGTCATTGCCCTTCCCGGCGCCGACGGGGCACTTAGGCCGCGTCTTCGTCCAGATCAATCTCGTCGGCCTGAGCCACGATTTCACGTCCGTCATAGTGGCCACAGGCACCGCAAACGTGGTGCGGGCGCTTCAGTTCGCCGCAATTCGGGCACTCACCCGGGTTGAACGCCGTCAGAGCATCGTGAGCGCGACGGTTGTTCCGACGAGACGGCGAAACTTTATTCTGGGGGACAGCCATGTCCTTATCCTCGGGTCAAAAGCGTTGTTCAGCGGGGTCTTACGCGCTGAACGCGCCCCTGTCCAACTCATTGTTCGTGTGGAACGCGGAACATACTGCGATTCCTTTGAAACGCAAGCGCCGAATTTGTACTTTTCTGGCGCATTGAACCATGCATTTCAGTCGTTTTGCGACGGATTTGGACACAGTATCACGTCAGCGCTTTGACAAAACCACCCCATAACCTCCGACCGTCATACCGACCCGCTTGCAAGTGCTAATCGTCTCTCCCCGGCTCATTTGGGTTATTGGAGAAAAGCGCGATCTTGTTCCCTTGCGGGTCGCGGAGGTAGCCAACAAAGAAATGAGCGCCATAGGCTGCACGAAAACCGGGTGCGCCCTCATCTTTTCCACCAGCCTCAAGGGCTGCGGCATGGAGTTCTCGGACCTGGCTTTGGCTCTGCGCTTGGAAGGCCACCATCGCGCCATTCCCTGCCGAGGCCGGGGCACCGTCAAATGGCGATTTCACGTAGAAATCTGGTTGAATGCCCCGCTGGCCCGGCTGAGCGGCCGGAATATAACTCAAATCCCCCTGGTACTGTTCCAAGCTATACCCAAGGGCTGGCAAAAACGTCGAATAGAAACGTTCAGCACGCGCCATGTCATCGACGCCAACACTCACGTATCCAATCAATTCAGGTTTCCCCTTTTGTCAGAAAACACCAAAGCGCGCCTTTATTGGTCCACAAAACGCACTGACATGACATCCCAGTCTTCTGGTGCCCGTTAAGCGCGCCGACACCATAGCTACCCGTCGTGTCCGCCTTCCATCTTGTCTCGAAGCGCCTTTAACCCTGCAAAAGGTTTGGCATCTTCGTCAGTCATCGGCGCAACACCTGGTTTCGTGACGGTGATGTCCACCGGCGCCACGCCCTCCGCCCGCGGCCAGTCGGGCAGGGCCAGCGCCAAGGCTTCTTCCATCACGGCTTCCAGGTCGATTGCAGACGGCAACGGTTCTGCCGTATCGTCTTCCGGCATCTCCGCCTCTTCCGCCGTGGGGAATTCCATCTCCGCGAGATACGCGCGATAGATGGGTGCGTCGATGCGCGTCGTTACGGGGTCACCCGTGACCACGCAAGGCTGCACCACTGTTGCGCCCAGTGTCGCATTCAGCGTCAAGTCCTTGGCGCCAGAAGGAGCGACGCTGCCCGAGAAGCTGAGCTTCCGCAATCCGATCAATGCCAAGCGCGCGGCAATTTCTGCCCGCAGCCCCTCATCCGGCGCCAAGTGAAACGTCACTTCGCGCACCAGCTTGACTGTGGACAGAACGGTGGTCTCGGTCATCTCGCGCCTCCTTGCGCTGACGTCGGTCTCTGGCTATGCCGGGGAACAGTCAAAGAGGCAAGAGGGGCCGATGCGCGGGATCAGACACATCAGAACCGGGTTTGCCCTGATCGGGCTCGTCACGCTCACAGGCTGCGCGGCCACGTTGGAAGACAGCCACGGCTACGTTCCAGACGAAACCCTTCTCCGCGAGGTCAAACTCGGTGTTGATACGAAGGAAACCGTTGGCCGATTGCTTGGCCGCCCAGGCACTGAAGGTGTCGTGGATGACCTTGGCTGGTACTATGTGCAGTCTGACTATGAAACCTTCCTATGGCGGGCACCCGTCGAAGTTGACCGCGAAGTCGTCGCCGTCAGCTTCTCGGACGCCGGAACAGTCAGCAATGTCGAACGGTTCGGCCTGGAAGAGGGGCGGGTTATCGCACTGTCCCGAAGGGTTACAACATCGAATACGCGTGGTATCGGCTTCTTGCGCCAGCTCTTCTCAAACCTCGGCACGTTGAATGCCGCGGACCTGCTTCAAGACAACTGATCGGCCGCTGATCCGACCTCTTCCTCTTCCGGAAGGAAGTCGAGCGAGACACCGTTGATGCAGTACCGCAAGCCCGTTGGTCGGGGGCCATCCGGGAAGACGTGACCCAGATGCCCGCCGCAGCGTGCGCAATGCACTTCTGTTCGACGCATAAAGAAACTGCGGTCATCGCTCTCGCCCACCATTTCACC
Organism: Pseudomonadota bacterium; assembly: GCA_039024895.1. GTDB lineage: Bacteria > Pseudomonadota > Alphaproteobacteria > Rhodobacterales > Rhodobacteraceae > JAJDOD01. Next base: position 32,449 of record JBCCPJ010000015.1, read on the forward strand.
ATCCATCGGTTGATAGAAGGAAGGCCAGCCCGTCCCGCTATCGAACTTATGTGCCTGGTCAAAAAGGGGGGCGCCGCACCCCTTGCAGGCATAGATGCCCGGATTTTTAGGGAAGTTGTCATGGGTGAAGGCGCGTTCGGTCCCGTGTTTCCGCAGGACCTTGTACTCAAGATCATTCAATTGCGCCCGCCATTCAGCGTCAGATTTTACGACCTTTTCCACCCGTTTTTCCTTTCCTTCACGCCCATGACACATGTTGCATGTCGTCTCACACCACAACATATAAGGGAAATCGCTCTCGGACCAAGGAGGGCAGCATGTCACACGGCTGCTATCGCGCACGGCGCGCAGAGACAGAAACAGACGTCGCCGCCGCGCAACGCCTGCGCTATCTTGCGTTCATTGCCGAAACAGGTGCGGTCCCGCGCGAAACGGATCGGGATGCGGATGCTTTCGACGAAACCTGCCACCACATCCTGATTGAGCACGTCCAAAGCGGTACGCTCGTGGCGACTTTTCGTCTTCTCCCATTCGCGTCTGGCGAGGACATCGCCCAAAGCTACAGCGCCCAATATTACGACCTCGACGCGCTTAAAGCCTATGATAAGCCAATGGTCGAGATGGGGCGCTTCTGTACGGCGCCGGGTGTGAGAGACCCGGACATCCTACGCGTCGCTTGGGGCGCCATCACCCGCTTTGTGGATCAGGATGGTGTCGGTCTCCTCTTTGGCTGCTCCTCCTTTCATGGCACCGATACCCAAGCCTATGCCGATGCCTTTGCCATGCTCAAGGAAGCGCACCTCGCGCCGCATCGGTGGCTGCCAAGTATCAAGGCTCCCAAAGTGTTTCGCTTTGCCCAAAGGCTGGGGCGCGCACCGGACCGCAAACGCGCGTTAAAAACGATGCCGCCCTTGCTTCGAAGCTATTTGACCATGGGGGGATGGGTCAGCGACCATGCCGTTGTCGATACCGATATGAATACGCTCCATGTCTTCACCGGGCTTGAAATCCGCACCATTCCGCCCGCCCGGGCAAAAGCCCTCCGCGCCGTGGCTGGCTAGCGCCCTTTTGACAGGCGCGCCGCGCCGAGTGTCCCGCTCAACGCTTGACGCCCGCCCCGCGGCACCGTAGCCCCCGCCCATGGCACAGCCCCCCCTTTTGCAGTTGACGGATATTGGCCTGGGTTTTGGCGGTGAACCGCTTTTCGATGGCCTGTCGCTGGTCATCCAACAGGGGGACCGGCTTGCGCTTGTCGGGCGCAATGGGTCGGGAAAATCCACCCTTCTCAAAGTCATGGCGGGTCTCGTGGAGGCAGATCGCGGCGCGCGCACCGTGCCCACAGGCACCGCCGTGGGATATATGGAGCAGGAACCCGAGATGACGGGATGCGCCACCCTTGGCGATTTTGCTTTGCGTGATCTTGGCCCGTCGGAGCTCTGGCGGGTCGAAGCTGCGGCGGAAGGGCTGAAACTCGATGTCGATGCCGATCCCCTCAAAGCGTCCGGAGGGGAGCGACGCCGGGCAGCTCTCGCCAAACTTCTGGCGGAAGCGCCCGATCTCATGCTGCTCGATGAACCGACAAACCACCTCGATGTCGAAGCGATCGGTTGGCTGGAACGGCGGCTGAAGGAAACGCGCCAGGCATTTGCCGTCATCAGCCACGACCGCGCGTTTTTGCGCGCGCTGACCCAGGCGACACTTTGGATAGACCGGGGTGACGTGCGTCGGCGCGACGGCAGTTTCGATGGGTTCGAAGCATGGCGCGATAAGACTTGGGCGGAGGAAGACGACGCGCGCCACAAGCTGAACCGAAAGATCAAGGCCGAGGCCCGTTGGGCGGTCGAAGGCATCAGCGCGCGACGCAAGCGAAATCAAGGCAGGGTGCGCGCGCTTCAAGCGCTCCGGGCCGAGCGCGCGGGCCAGATCACGCGGGATGGTCCCGCCGCTCTCCAATTCGGTGAGGGCCCAAAATCCGGCAAGCGCGTGATCGAAGCCACGGGCTTGTCAAAGACTTACGAGGCAAAGGTAATCTGTCGGAACTTTGATCTGCGCGTGATGCGGGGCGACAGGATCGCTTTTGTCGGGCCGAACGGTGTCGGCAAGACAACTCTGATCGAACTTTTGACCGGTCAACGCGCGCCCGATGGCGGCACGTTGAAGCTTGGCACGAATATTGAGCTTGCCACCTTCGACCAGCGCAGGGCCGCACTTGATCCGGACGCCACCCTTTGGGAAAGCCTGACCGAAGACAAGGCATCCCGCGTGGCGGGCCGTTCCGATCAGGTTATGGTGCGGGGGACACCCCGGCACGTGGTCGGCTATCTGAAGGACTTTCTGTTTGACGAAGCCCAGGCCCGCGCGCCCGTGCGTGCGCTGTCGGGGGGTGAAAAGGCGCGCCTCCTTTTGGCGCGTATCATGGCAAAGCCGTCAAACCTGCTGGTCCTCGATGAACCCACCAACGATCTTGATATAGAAACGCTTGATCTGCTGCAGGAAGTTCTTGGGGACTATGATGGCACGGTCCTTCTGGTCAGCCACGACCGCGACTTCATCGACCGGGTCGCGACCACCACTGTGGCGCTTGAAGGGGCAGGGCGCATCGTCGTCCATGCGGGCGGCTGGAGCGATTGCGCGCCCAAACTCCAATGGGCCGCAAACACGCCTTCGGAAGTACCGAAACCAACCACTTCTCGCATGCGCGACAAAACTGAAGCAAAACCCGACGAACTCAGCTTCACCGAAAAACACCGTCTCGAGGCATTGCCGAAAGAGATCGACCGCCTGACTGCGGAGATCGAGAAGTTGGAAACGCTCATGGCCGATCCTGATCTCTACACCCGCGAGCCGGTCAAGTTTGCGAAAGCAACCGAAGCGCTCACCACACGCCAATCGACCCTGGCGGCTCTCGAGGATGAGTGGCTTACCCTGGCGGAGAAGGCCGAAAACTAGCCCGTTCCTGGCATCAGGCGTTTCTTACGGGTCCTTTGCCTTCTTCTGTCGTCAAATACTCCAGAGGGGTCTGGGGAGACAGCGTCTCCCCAGCGGATCGGCGCCGGAGGCGTCGAAACTCAGGTAAGATGAATGGCGAGGCTGGGTCGATACCCGCCGGCGAGAGCGTCAAGCGACAGGGCCGGCGTCAACACGGTAACCTCTCCGGCGACGCGCGGTTCGGCTTCGCCGTATCCGTCCGGACCGACCGGATACAAAGCATCCTGCCAAATCAGCTTGGGCTTTTGGTCCAGAATAATAGCCCCGTCCGGCAGAACTGATGCCTCCGCTCGCATCCGTCGTTGCTCAAAACGGCGCGGGATTGCCCGTTGGTCATGTAACACACGGTCCATCTCTCCGACGGGACCACTCAGGTTCGCCGCGTCCCGGTAGGCGTTGTAATCCCCATGCCGACAAAGCCCACAAGGCCGGTGGCCCGCCGCAAGTGCTACAGCTTCATCGAGAAAAAACAATTCCGTATAAGTCCCCGGTGTCATCACCTCACGATGCCAATCTTTCCAGGACAGCACGCAGGTTACCCACGCCTTATGTCGCCAACGGGCCTTTCCAAGCCGCTGGGCGTCGTCATGTAGAATGCCCCGATTTCCCATAAACCGACCGCGCGCGGTGTGGGCAACAATCTCGCCGGTGGCGAGAACACGGTTCTGCAATGGTCGGCTCATGGTCGAAGTTTATGCCGTTTCTTTGCCGACTTGCATCGTTTTCCTCGGCGCTCGCCGTCCGCGTTCGAAACCGAGCAATAGTCATCGCGAAAGATCGATGATTTCAAGTGCGAACACCCCCAAAATAGAAAAGGCGCCCCGTCAGGCGCCTTTTCAATTGGCAGTCAAATCGCTGGGTTATCCGAATTCAGCCTCGCGTCTGCGCATGACCAACGCGGCGCATTGAAAAAACAACGCAACAGTGGTGAGCGCGGCCAAAAGCGGGAAAATCCCTCCGAACCCATAAACAAAAGTGGCAATCGTAATTCCGGCAGCGACGAAAAAAACAAAGATACTTGCGATCATACTCAACACCTTCACACAAAGAACCGACACTTTACGAAAACTACTATAAGCGGAAATTTGCCGATTCTGGTTAAGTTTTGAGGAGATTCCTTTTTTCAACAAAATTCTGTGGCCGAAAGAACATAGCTATCACTTGGGGTATTAGTATACCTAATTTACAAGGCATTGAATTTGCCTAATTAATTCAGCATAAAGCGCATTGACCTGACGCGAAATATGCTTAGAACCACGCCATCTTACGCGAACCTACCAAAAGGGCTCACACATGAAGACGTTCACCGCAACACCGGCGGACATCGAAAAGCAATGGATCATCATTGATGCTGAAGGCATCGTGCTGGGCCGTCTTGCTTCGATTGTCGCCATGCGCCTCCGTGGCAAGCACAAGGCCTCCTATACGCCGCACATGGATATGGGCGACAATGTCATCGTCATAAATGCCGAAAAAGTGCAGGTGACGGGCGACAAGCGCAACAAGCCCAACTACTGGCACACCGGCTATCCAGGCGGCATCAAGTCGCGCACGACGGGCCAAATCCTGGAGGGCAAGTTTCCCGAGCGCGTCGTGACGCAAGCCGTCAAGCGCATGCTTCCCGGCAATCGTCTCAGCCGCAAGCAGATGACAAATCTCCGCGTCTATGCGGGGGCCGAGCACCCCCATGAAGCGCAGAACCCAACCGTTCTGGATGTTGCATCCATGAACAAGAAGAACACCCGGAGCTGAATTCCATGGCAGATGAAGTGAAAACCCTAGATGACCTGAAAGAGGTCGTGGGCGAAACCAGCGCCGCTCCCGTTGAAGCCGAGGCCCCCGTGGTCGAGACAGTCGTCAGCCGCGAACCCGTCCGCGACGACCTCGGGCGCTCCTACGCCACAGGCAAACGGAAAGACGCAGTTGCACGCGTGTGGATCAAACCGGGTTCCGGCAAGGTCACCGTAAACGGCAAGGAAATGGACGCGTATTTCGCCCGTCCCGTACTGCAGATGATCCTGCGCCAGCCGTTTCAAGTGGCCGGTGTTGACGGCCAGTTTGACGTGATGGCCACCGTCAAGGGCGGCGGTCTGTCGGGTCAGGCGGGTGCCGTGAAGCATGGTATCTCAAAGGCGCTCCAGCTTTATGATCCGTCGTTGCGCGGGGCGCTTAAGGCCGTCGGCTTCTTGACCCGCGATAGCCGCGTCGTGGAACGGAAGAAATACGGTAAGGCGAAGGCGCGGAAGAGCTTCCAGTTCTCCAAGCGCTAAGGTCTTCGAATACAAAAAAGGCCCTCGCATTGCGGGGGCCTTTTGCTTTTGTCTTCAACTTTGCCCACGGCTCAACCCCCAGCCGCCTCAAGCCGCTCGAGCGCCTTCATCCAAAGTGCTTCGGCGCGTTCCAGCCCCTCTTCGACATCCGCGAACTTTTTCTGCCAGGTCTCGGTCTCGGAAAGACGCGCTGTATCATACATCGCGGGGTCGGCCAGTTTGGCAGCTAGTTTCTCGCGCAAGCTGGTCAGTTTCTCGACCCGGGCCTCAGCGGTGGAGACCTCCTGCCGCAAATCAGCCACCGTCGCGCGCGACGGAGCGGCGGCTTTTGACTTTGATTTCGGTTTTTCCGTCTTGGGACCGGGCTGGTCCAGCAGCAAACGTCGATAAGCCTCCAAATCCTCCAGATAAGGCGCAACGCGCCCGTCCTTCACCAGCCACAGCCGGTCGGCGACATGGGCCAAAAGGTGCATATCGTGGCTCACCAAGACCACCGCCCCGGAGTATGCGGCCAACGCTTCGATCAGCCCTTCACGGCTTTCCATATCAAGGTGGTTGGTAGGTTCATCGAGGATCAGCAAATGGGGCGCGTCGAGCGTCGCGAGAAGCAGCGACAGCCGCGCCTTTTGCCCGCCCGAAAGTTTGCCCGCCACCGTCTCCGCTTGATCCGCGCCAATCCCAAAGCCCGCGAGGCGTGCGCGCAGCTTGGCAGGGGTCTCGTCCGGGCGCTCGCGGCGGATATGGTCGAGCGGTGTCTCATCCGCATGCAACTCATCCAATTGATGCTGCGCAAAGTAGCCGATCCGCAGCTTGCGCGCGCGGGTTACACGCCCGCCTTGCGGGTCGAGCTTGCCCACGAGCAGCTTCGACAGGGTGGACTTGCCTTCGCCGTTCTGGCCGAGGAGGGCGATCCGGTCGTCCTGATCGATCCGAAGTGAGAGCTTGGACAACACCGCAGCACCGTCGTAACCGACGGCCGCGCTCTCCATATTGATGATCGGCGGAGACAATTCATCGGGTTCCGGGAAGCTGAACTTTTTCAGCGCCGCCTCCTGCGGTGTCGTAATTGGCTGCATTTTGGCGATCATCTTCAGCCGCGACTGCGCCTGAACAGCCTTTGACGCCTTATAGCGGAACCGGTCGACGAAAGACTGCAAATGGGCCCGCCGCGCTTCCTGTTTCTTCGCCTCCGCCTGCGCCACCGCCAGCCGAGCGGCCCGCGTTTCGGCAAAGGTGTCATAGCGTCCCTGATAGAGGGATAACTGGCGGTCTTCGAGATGCAAGATCGACGTAACCGACCGGTTCAGTAGCCCGCGATCATGGCTGATCGTGATGACCGTATGCGGGTAACGAGCAAGATAGGTTTCAAGCCAGAGGGCACCTTCGAGGTCAAGATAGTTGGTCGGCTCGTCAAGGAGCAGAAGATCGGGCGCGGAAAAGAGCACCCCTGCCAGGGCCACCCGCATCCGCCACCCGCCGGAAAACGCAGAACACGGCATCGCCTGTTCTTTTGTGCCAAAGCCGAGGCCCTTCAAAATTGTCGCAGCGCGCGCCTCAGCGGACCACGCGTCGATGTCAGTGAGCCGCATCTGGATGTCGGCCACGCGTGTCGGATCGGTGGCGGTTTCCGCCTCTGCCATAAGGGCCGCGCGCTCCGTGTCGGCCTCAAGCACCGTATCAAGGAGCGACGTCTCCGATCCCGGCACTTCCTGGGCCACACCACCGATGCGCGCGCCGCGATTGATTGTGATGGCCCCCGATTCCAGCGCCAACTCGCCCCGGATCAAACGGAAGAGCGTCGTCTTGCCTGTGCCATTGCGCCCGACGAAGCCAACCTTGTGCCCATCCGGTATAATCGCCGACGCACCCTCAAAAAGCGGGCGTCCCTCAATGGCAAAACGAATGTCGTCAATGCGCAGCATAGGCGTCGGGTTAGCAGAGCTGCCGGGTTGCGGAAAGATGCCATCGCAAGTCTGAAACCTGCGTGCATCCCGAAGAAGCGTTTAAATTGCGAGACTGCCGCTTGTGGTCTCTTCCGATGCCGCGGCACTGGCAATCACCCGTGTCAGGCTGGCGGCGTCCGGTCGGATCCGCAGTTCCTTCGGGGTGGCTTCAAGCGCGTCGCCATATGTATTGGCCAGCCGTGTTACGATGCCGTCAATCCGTGCGGCGTAGTCAGGGTGGCGTGACTTTAGCTCAGCCACGTTCAAGGTACTCCGGCACATGAGGCCCTGAACAAGGTCAGAGACCATCCGGTCAAGCGGTTTCATGGCATATCCGCGATGACCCGCCAAACCTTGTGTGCGGACGCGGTCGGTATAGGCGGCGGTGGCGACGGCGTTCTGAACATATCCTTCGGGGAACTCGGAGATTGCCGAGGCACCAAATCCGATAAGCGTGTGGCAGGGATCGTCCGTGTAGCCCTGAAAATTCCGTCGCAAGGTTCCGCCACATGCCGCGCTGGCAAGGCTGTCGCTCTCGCGGGCGAAGTGGTCGATCCCAATGGGCATGAAGCCTGAGGATAGGAATTTCTCCCGCGCGTCACTGGCCAAGTAGAACCGTTGGCGCGCGACGGGCAGGCTTTCATCTGAGATCATCACTTGGCGTTTCGATACCTGCGGCACATGGGCATAGCCATAAAGCGCCAACCGGTCTGGGCGCAGCGTCAATACATGGTCGAGGGTGGCGTCCAATCCACGGGTTGTCTGGTGGGGCAGTCCGTAGACGAGGTCCAAATTGATGCTTTGGACCCCGAGCGCGCGTAGACGGTTCACGACAGCTTCGGTCTGATCAAAGCTCTGCAGTCGGCCAATCGCCGCTTGAACGTCTGGGGCAAAGTCCTGCACCCCAATGCTGGCGCGTCCCATCTTCCAGTCCACAAGGGTTTCGAGGATGCCGGGTGCGGCCTCCGTCGGGTCGATCTCAACCGAAAATTCGAAGTCCTGAGATGTTGCGAAGGCGTTGAAAATCGTGTCGCAAAGGAGGTTCATCAACCCCTCGTCGAGCAGCGTGGGCGTCCCACCCCCAAAATGGAGCCGCGCCATTCTTACCCGTTTGGGCAGGCGCTGGCGGATATGGCGGATTTCTTTGATGAGCGTCTCAACATATGCAGCCACCGGCTTCAGGGTGCGGGTGCCTTGCGTCCGGCAGGCACAAAAGTAGCAGAGCCTTCGGCAGAACGGGATGTGCACGTAAAGCGAAATCGGCGCATCTTCTGCGACGCCCTCCAGCCATGCGTCCTGATATCGGCGACCGGTGTTCAGCTCAAACCGGTTGGCCGGTGGATAGCTGGTGAAACGCGGCACTTTGGCGCGAAAAAGACCATATTTTGCGAGTATGGCTTCATTTTCCATGCCTTTTGTGTAAGCGTAGCGATGCATGCCCGCATTGATACAGATCAACTTGAGATGAATATCCAGCTAGCAGAGCGCGTGAAATGCAGCGAATGTCCGATCCGGCATCGTGCCGTATGCGCGCGCTGCGATGCAGACGAACTCACGGTTTTGGACCAGATCAAAACCTACCGAAGCTTCAAAGCAGGGCAGACGATTGTTTGGCGCGGGGATGATCTAACCCACGTTTCCTCAGTCGTTGCGGGTATTGCGACCCTGACCAAAACGCTCGATGACGGGCGGATGCAGATGGTGGGTCTCCTTTTGCCTTCAGACTTCATTGGACGCCCTGGGCGCGCCTCCCTCGATTTCGATGTGACCGCGGCCTCTGACGTCACTTTATGCAGTTTCCAGCGGGCGCCCTTCGAAAAGCTCCTTGTTGAGACGCCGCATATCTCGCAGCGCCTCGTTGAAATGGCGATGGACGAATTGGATGCGGCGCGGGACTGGATGGTGCTCCTGGGGCGAAAGACCGCCCGCGAGAAGCTCGCGAGCTTTATTCAGATGCTTGTGCAGCGTAGCCACATTCCCGGAAACGACTTGCCGCAGCTGATCCTACCCCTGACGCGGGAGGAGATTGCGAGCTATCTCGGCTTGACGCTTGAAACGGTAAGCCGCCAGTTCACGCAGTTTCGCAAGGATGGGATCGTTGAGTTTTCTGACCGGCGTCACTTCACGGTGAAAGACCACGCCGCCCTTCTGGAAGCGACCGGTGACGATGCGGATGGGGGTGTGCTCGTCTGACGCACCCGGGCACGCGACCTCTTCCCTGACAATTGACCCAGATCAAAGTCTTCCTCGACACGCCCGACTAGACCGAGCCTCGGAATTGGCGCTTCTGCGCCAGCAAACGAGGAATGGTCATGGGCAATTACGTCAAACTCATCATGCTTGGCCTGATCACGATCATTGCGGCACTTGCGGTCAACTGGGGCCGGGATCTCGCCTATCAGGTCCACGCTGTTTTGATCATGGTGATCTCGGCAGCCCTCTTCATTTACGTTCTGCGGAACACGGATGAACCGGTGGCGCTCGCACCGGACCCGGTCAGCGGCTACGATGACGGGGTTGTGCGGTTCGGCGTCATTGCAACAGCGTTTTGGGGCGTTGCAGGATTTCTTGTGGGCGTGGTCATCGCCTTCCAACTGGCTTTCCCGCAACTGAATTTCGATTGGGGTCAACCCTATACCAACTTCGGACGCCTCCGCCCGCTGCACACCAGCGCGGTGATCTTTGCGTTTGGAGGCAACGCCCTCATCGCCACGTCACTCTATATCGTGCAGCGCACCAGCGGGGTGCGGCTGTTTGCAGGCAAGCTCGCCTGGTTCGTGTTCTGGGGCTATCAGTTGTTCATCGTGCTCGCGGCGACGGGCTATTTGCTGGGTGCGACACAGTCAAAAGAATATGCCGAGCCGGAATGGTATGTAGACCTCTGGCTGACCATCGTCTGGGTCGCCTACCTCATCGTGTTTCTTGGCACGATATTCGTCCGGCGCGAGAAACATATCTACGTCGCGAATTGGTTCTTCCTCGCCTTCATCGTCACTGTGGCGATGCTGCATATCGTCAACAACCTGTCGATCCCGGTCAGTTTTTGGGGCTCGCGCTCCGTTCAGGTGTTCTCAGGCGTCCAAGATGCCATGACCCAATGGTGGTACGGCCATAACGCGGTCGGTTTCTTCCTGACGGCAGGGTTCCTCGGCATGATGTACTACTTCGTGCCAAAGCAAGCGGGTCGCCCAGTCTATTCCTACCGCCTGTCGATCATCCACTTCTGGGCGCTGATCTTCCTCTATATCTGGGCGGGTCCACACCACCTCCATTACACAGCGCTGCCCGACTGGGCCTCGACGCTCGGCATGGTGTTCTCGATCGTCCTCTGGATGCCCAGCTGGGGCGGGATGATCAACGGCCTAATGACGCTCAACGGCGCCTGGGACAAGCTGCGCACCGACCCGATCCTGCGCATGTTCGTCATTTCGCTCGCGTTCTACGGCATGTCCACCTTCGAAGGCCCGATGATGTCGATCAAAGCGGTGAACTCGCTTAGCCACTACACCGACTGGACCATCGGCCATGTACATTCCGGTGCGCTCGGTTGGAACGGTATGATCACTTTCGCCTGCCTCTATTTTCTGACACCCAAACTCTGGGGGCGCACGGCCATGTATTCGGTCCCCGCCATTAACTGGCATTTCTGGCTCGCGACCCTGGGTATCGTGCTCTACGCGTCTTCGATGTGGGTCACCGGTATCATGGAAGGCCTGATGTGGCGCGAAGTCGACGATCAGGGTTTCCTCGTCAACAGCTTCGCCGACACCGTGAGCGCCAAGTTCCCGATGTATATCGTGCGGGGCCTCGGCGGGGTCCTGTTCCTCGCGGGCGCGCTCATCATGTGCTGGAACATGTGGATGACGATCCGGGGTGCCAAACCCTACATCCAGCCCGTCGCGCAAATCACCCCCGCTGAGTAAGGAACGAAGCACATGGCACTCATGGAAAAACACGCCATTCTGGAGAAGAGCCCAACGCTTCTCCTGGTCTCCTCCCTCCTCGTGGTGACCATTGGAGGCATCGTTGAGATCGCGCCGCTCTTCTGGCTCGAAAACACAATCGAAGAGGTGGAGGGCGTCCGCCCCTACAGTCCCCTCGAACTGGCGGGGCGGGAGATTTACATCCGCGAGGGTTGCTATGTCTGCCATAGCCAGATGATCCGCCCGATGCGGGACGAGGTCGAGCGCTATGGCCATTACAGTCTCGCCGCCGAAAGCATGTACGATCACCCGTTCCAATGGGGTTCGAAACGGACCGGGCCAGACCTTGCCCGCGTTGGCGGGCGCTATTCAAACGATTGGCATGTGGATCACTTTACGGACCCGCAAAGCGTCGTGCCCGAAAGCATCATGCCAAAATACGCCTTCCTGAAGCGTACCGTGATTGATGGCCGCTATATCGGCGACCTCATGAGCACCCATCGCTTTGTCGGCGTGCCCTATACCGACCAACAAATCGAATTGGCTCGCGCAGACTTCCGCGACCAAGCCGATGCGGATGGCGATTACGGCGATGTGGAAGACCGCTATCCCGGCGCGCCGGTCGGCAATTTCGATGGCCAGCCCGAACTGACCGAGATGGATGCGCTCATCGCCTACATGCAAGTCCTTGGCACGATGGTTGATTTTTCGACCTTCACGCCTGAGCCAAGCCGATAGGAGGGCCCGACATGGACACATATTCTCTGCTTCGTGAGATCGCCGATAGCTGGGTGCTGCTCATGATGTTCGCCTTCTTCATTGGCTGCGGCGTTTGGGCCTTCTGGCCAAGCATGGCGGGGGATCGGCGCAATGCGGCGGACATCCCATTTCGCAATGACACCACGATCGGGGAGAGCGGCGATGAGTGAAGACGACATTCGCCTCGATGATGAAACGGGGCAATACACCACCGGTCACAGCTATGACGGGATCGAAGAACTCAACACTCCTTTGCCCCGCTGGTGGCTTTGGACGTTTTACGCAACCATTGTCTGGGGTGTGGCCTACACTATTGCCTATCCCGCATGGCCGCTCGTTTCGGGTGCAACGGCGGGCCTTTTGGGCTATTCGAGCCGCGCCGAAGTGGCCGAGGACATCGAGACGCACGAGCTTCAGAACGCGGCTTTGGTCGAAGAGCTCGTTGGCGCCGAGATTAGCGCCTTGGAACCGGGCACTGACCTCCATCGTTACGCCGTCGCGCGCGGCGCTTCGGTGTTTCGGGCGCAATGCTCGCAATGTCACGGGTCTGGTGCGGCCGGGGCCGTGGGCTACCCAAACCTGTTGGACAATGCCTGGCTTTGGGGCGGTACGGTGGAGGAAATCGCCTACACGGTCCGGCATGGCATCCGAAACGAAACCGACCCGGACGCCCGTTGGTCGGAAATGCCGGCATTCGGCGAAATCCTCACCTCAGACGAAATCGCCTTGCTGGTCTCGCACCTGCAAACGCTGCCAAGTGGCGGGGCAGGGGCCGAGGCGGAGACGCTCTTCCTCGACAACTGTTCCTATTGCCACGGCGAACAAGCCGAAGGCTTGCCGGAGCTGGGCGCCCCGAACCTCGCGGACGCCATCTGGCTTTACGGCGGCGACGAGGCGGCCCTGACAGAGACGATCACCAACGCGCGTTTCGGCGTTATGCCTGCGTGGGGTCAGCGCCTTGATGAGGCGGATGTCCGCGCGGTTTCCGTTTATGTTCATGCCCTTGGCGGCGGGGAGTAAAGACAATTCTACATACGCGGCGCAAAACTTGATCCTTGTCAAAGTCTGAAAGTCCCGAGCGCGGTATCACTGGCGAAGTATCACACAAATGAGCCGATGAACGCCACGCAACAGCCCCTTTACGCAGCGCAGGAACCCGTCTTTCCTCGACGGGTTTCTGGCCGTTTTCGGACGCTCAAATGGTGCATTATGGGGATCACGCTGGGCATCTACTACCTGACGCCGTGGCTGCGCTGGGACCGCGGCCCAAATTTGCCGGACCAGGCGGTTCTCATCGATCTTGCGGGCCGGCGTTTTTACTTCTTCTGGATCGAGATTTGGCCCCACGAGTTCTACTTCGTGGCTGGATTGCTGATTATGGCAGGGCTCGGTCTCTTCCTGTTCACCTCCGCGCTCGGGCGCGTCTGGTGTGGCTATACCTGCCCGCAAACCGTATGGACCGATCTTTTCATCCTGGTTGAACGCTGGATCGAAGGCGACCGTAACGCCCGTCTCCGGCTCTATAAATCTCCCATCAATGCCCAGAAACTGCGTCTTCGTCTTTCGAAATGGCTGGTCTGGCTTGTTATTGCCATGGCAACGGGCGGCGCGTGGGTTTTCTATTTCGCCGATGCGCCGAGCCTGCTTGCCGACCTCCTGTCGTTCTCCGGTCACCCCGTCGCCTATGCGACAATCGGCATCCTGACAGCGACGACCTTCCTCTTTGGGGGCTTTATGCGCGAGCAGGTCTGCATCTACATGTGCCCCTGGCCGCGTATCCAGGGCGCGATGATGGACCCCGATACGCTGACTGTCGGCTACCGCAGCTGGCGCGGTGAACCTCGGGCAAAAGGCAAGCGCCGCCGGGAGATGTCAGCCGAGGCAGAGCGTATCGCGGCGGAGCAGGCGGCCCTCGGTCGGGGCCGCGCAGCCTACCGCTCAACGCCGTACCCGGGCATGGAGGATGTCGAGGCGATTGACATGCCACCGGCGCTGAACACCGGTCCTGGCGATTGTATCGACTGCATGGCCTGCGTGAACGTCTGCCCCATGGGGATCGACATCCGCAAAGGGCAGCAAATGGAGTGCATCACCTGCGCGCTCTGTATAGATGCCTGCGACGAGGTGATGGAGAAGATCGGCAAGCCGCGCGGGCTGATCGACTATCTTGCGCTCTCCGACGAGGCCCGCGAGCGCGCGGGCGAAACCCCGCGCCCCATCTGGCAGCACGTCTTCCGCACCCGCACCATGATCTACACCGCGATGTGGTCCGCCATTGGCCTGGCCATGGTCTATGCGCTGTTCATTCGGGCGGAGATCGATCTGACCGTGGCACCTATTCGCAACCCGACCTTTGTCACCTTGGCGGATGGTTCTATCCGGAACACCTACGATATTCGTTTGCGCAACAAGCACGGGGATGATCGTCCGTTCCGACTATCGGTGCGCGGACATCCGGCTTTCCGTATCGAGTTGGAAGGCACGTTCTTTCAGACGGTTGAGGTCGATGCCAACGAAACCCGCCTCCAACGTGTCTATGTGATTGCGCCGCCGGGCGCGGCACCTGCCGCGAGTGATACGACGCCACTCCGTTTCTGGGTCGAGGACCTGACCAACGGGGAGCGGGCGTTCAAGGATTCAACTTTCAACGGGAGGGAGGAGTAAGCCATGACCGAGATCAAGGGCTGGCATGTCTTTACGATGTTTGTCGTCGGATTTGGCATTGTCATCGCCGTCAATCTGACGCTTGCCGTAAATGCGGTGCGGACCTTTCCGGGCCTCGAAGTGAAGAATTCCTATGTGGCGAGCCAGGCGTTTCAATCCGACCGGGCCGCGCAGGAAGCCCTGGATTGGGAGGTGAGTGCCACTGTCTCGAAAAATGTTCTGTCGCTTTCCATCGTCGAAAATGGACAGCCCATTGCGCCCGAAATCACCCATGCAGTCTTTGGGCGCGCAACCACTGTAGCCGCGGATCAGTTTCCAGCTTTTTCTTTTGAAGGCGGGCGTTTGGTTGCACATGTTGAAGCCGGGGCTGGAAACTGGAACCTGCGTCTCACCGCCCGCGCTGCTGACGGCACGGTGTTTCGTCAGCGCGTGATCGTCAAGGCTATACCATGACAGTGACCGCGTGCCCCGCCTGTAGCACGGGCCCGGCGGCGTTGAGGGTCGCGGAGCTGGCTGAGCCAAATATGGTTCTGTCGGTTCCCGATATCTTCTGCGCGACCTGCATCAGCACCATTGAACGCGGGCTGGGCGAGGCAACGGGGATCGAGATGGTCCGCGTCAACCTGACAAGGAAGCGTGTGTCGCTCCACACGCGGCTAACCGTTGAAGACGGTGTCGCGAAACTCGCGGCCCTTGGCTACCAGGCCTTCGCGCTTGACGCGTGCGTCATGGCAAAAGACCGGGACCCTGCCGGCCATGATCTGGCGCTGCGCCTTGGGGTCGCAGGCTTTGCGATGATGAATGTAATGCTTTTGTCGGTCGCCGTCTGGTCGGGTGCGGCTGACGCAACGCGCGATCTCTTTCACTTGCTGTCGGCGGCCATCGCCGTGCCGGTCGTGGGCTATTCAGGACAACCCTTCTTTCGCAGTGCCTGGTCTGCGCTGCGAGTGCAGCGCCTCAATATGGATGTGCCTATATCCCTTGCGATCCTCCTCGCCACTGGCATGTCGGTCTATGAAAGCCTGAACGGGGGGCACCACGCCTATTTTGACGCTGGCTTGTCGCTGACGTTCTTTCTGCTGATCGGCCGCTTTCTCGACCATCGCACCCGCGCTTCCGCCCGTTCCGCCGCGCGTGAACTGGCCGCATTGGAAACCCAGACGGCGGAACGGCTCGATGGCCAGGGCCGGGCGATCACGGTCCCGATCACCGAGCTTGCCGTGGGCGATACCATCCTTGTCCCGACAGGCGCGCGAACGCCTGTCGATGGCACGCTGTTGACGCAGACTGCCCTGACCGACCGATCCTTTCTGACGGGTGAAAGCGACCCCATCGATCTTGCCACAGGTGAACCGCTCAGCGCTGGCGAGATCAACCTCGGCGCGCCCTTCAACATGACCGCGACGACTGTTGGCGAAGACACGACACTCCGCCGGATGGCGCGCCTCGTCGAAGGGGCGGAGAATGCGCGCAATCGCTATACCGGGCTCGCGGATCGGGCAGCGCAAGTCTATGCGCCTGCCGTGCATCTTTTGGCGTTGGCGGCGTTTCTGGCCTGGATCGTCATCTCCGGCGATGTGCGCTTTGCGACAAATGTTGCCATCGCGGTGCTGATTATCACCTGTCCCTGCGCCCTTGGACTGGCGGTCCCTGCTGTTGCCACAGCAGCGATTGGCAAGCTTTACGAACTCGGGTTTCTCGTCAAATCCGGCACCGCGCTCGAAAGGTTGGCGGAGGTGGATAGTGTCATATTCGACAAGACCGGGACGATTACGTTGCCCGGTGTCGCGCTTCTCCGCACAAACCTCACGCCCGAACAGCAAAGCGTTGCACGCGCGCTTGCCCAAAGCTCAACGCACCCGGTTGCCCGCGCTGTCTTGGCTGAACTGACGGAGACTGCACCCGCCCCGGTGACGGAGGTCCGCGAGGTCCTGGGCGAGGGCGTCACAGGCCGCTATAACGGCGAGACAGTCTTTCTTGGTCGGGGGGCAGCCGGGTTAGTTCTACGGATCGGCGCACGCACTATACCGCTCTGGCAAGAGGAAACGCTCCGTCCCGGCGCAGACGCCGCACTCGCCGCCTTGGCCGATATGCGACTGACGCCCACGCTTCTGACCGGGGATGCGCCGGCAAGGGCAGACCGCATCGCGGACGCGCTTGGCGTGACCGACGTCATCTCCGGCGTTTCGCCCCAAGAAAAACATGCCCTGATACAGGCCCGTGCAGAGGAGGGGCAGCGCGTTGCCATGGTTGGGGATGGGCTGAACGACACGGCCGCGTTGGCCGCTGCCCACGCCTCAATCGCGCCGTCTTCGGCGTTGGATGCGTCCCGGAACGCAGCGGATATCGTGCTTTTGCGCGACGGGCTTTACGACTTGCCGCGTCTCTTTCGGATCGCGAGGGCGGCCACGCGCCTGTCGCAACAAAATTTCGCCATTGCAACGCTTTACAACGTGATCGCTGTCCCCATCGCGCTCTTGGGATATGCAACTCCTCTGATTGCGGCGCTGGCCATGTCGGTCTCATCGATTACCGTCCTGTTGAACGCCCTGCGTGTGAGGTACACTAAATGAACGTGCTCGCTTTTCTCATTCCGGTGTCGCTGATCCTTGGGGGTCTTGGTCTTGTCGGCTTTGTCTGGACCATCAGGTCCGGCCAGTATGGTGACCCGGACGGCGATGCGGCGCGCATTCTGATGGAGGACGCGCCACCCGAGGAGCGTTAGGCCACGTCCGGTATCGACATCGGTATCGGTTGTGCTGCCGCCCGGGTTTCGGGCCAGGTCACTAAAATAACTGCACAGCCTGTAACATCTTCCGCCGCAAGACGCGCGGCGAGATCGTCAATCGTAGCATACACGACGCGTTGACCCGGCTTTTCGACCTCAACTGCGACTTCAACCGGCGTGTTTCCGGGCAAGCCCTGTTCGCGCAGCTTCCGGGAAATCCGCGATGCCTGCCGGACCGACATGTAAAACGCTGTGGTCGTTCCCGGCCCGGCAAGCTGCGTGCAGTCGGGTTCTGGATGCGCCGCACGTCCCGTACCTGTCGCCAAAACCAATGTGTTGCTGACGCCGCGTTGAGTTAAGCTTCGACCGAGGGACGCCGCCGCCGCTGAGGCCGCCGTGACGCCCGGCACGATTTCCACCTCAAGCCCCGCTGCGCGTACTGCGTCGAGCTCTTCAGTGGCACGGCCAAAGATGCCGGGATCCCCTGATTTGAGCCGCACCACGCGTCGCCCCTTGGACGCTTCCGCCACAAGCACCTGGTTGATCTGCGCCTGCGGCCAGGCATGGGCCCCGACATGCTTGCCGACAAACACACGCTCCGCGTCGCGGCGCGCCAGTTCCAGAACTTCCCCATCGACCAACCGGTCGTAAAAGATCACATCCGCCTCTTGCAGGCGCTGCACGGCTCTCAACGTCAAAAGATCGCGCGCGCCGGGGCCTGCACCTACCAGCGCCACATGGCCTTGCGCTGCATTCTGAGGCGCTTTGCCTGCGGCGATGGCGGCCTTGATCATCTTCGCGGCGTCCCGTCCGCTGCCCCGTATCCATGTGTCGCGCGGCGTACCTTTGAAGACCCAAGCCCAAAGTGCGCGGCGCTCTTTCCGGGGTACGCGGGTCTCTACGCTGGCACGCAATCGTCCAGCCAAGGCGGCCAGACCGCCAAGCGTCTGGGGCAGCATCTGTTCCAGCCTTGTCTTGATATCGCGCGTCAGAACCGGGGCCGTGCCTTCGCTTCCGATGGCAACCACAATCGGGTCGCGGTCCACTATGGCGGGCGTCGTCATATCGCAAAGGGCTGGCTGATCCACCACATTCACCGGGCAGCGGGCGGCCTTGGCCAAGGCGTGGGCGGCCGCATCGAACCCCGGGCAACCCGTCGCGATGAAAGCCATAGCGGCCTCGTCGAACGTCTCAACGGACAAGGCGCTTTCAAGCACCGCACGCCCTTCCTCGACAATGCCCGCCAATTCGTCGTCCAGCGCGTCGGCCACCAACACAAGTTTGGCATCGGTTTTCAGCATGAGCCGCGCTTTTTGTGCCGCCTGCTCACCGCCGCCCACAATGACAACCCGGCGATCTGTGGTGCGAATGAACATGGGAAAGGCGCGCATATGTCGTCTCCTGTCAGGCGGCGCGGGACAAAGTGCGGCCAGCCCAGAGCGCTGCCGCCGTTTCAGCAGGCGCCGCGATGCCAAGTGTTTCGAGGGCGAGCGCAGCCGTGCCAAGCACAGTTTCGGTCGCGAATTCAGAGGCTTCCCGGCCTTCCCACAGGTCTGCCAAGCGCGGCTCTTCCGCGATGTCAGGACGCCGGGTTTCAGCACACTCAGCCGAGAATGTCCTGGACCATGCGGCACTGTCCCGCAGACCAAAGGAAAGGACATCTTTCGCCGGTGTCCGCTCAAATTCGCCGCCCCCGCCCTTGATGACGCTCAGGTTCTTCCAGCCAAGACGCGCGGCGGCATCTGCCTGCAACAACCGATAGGACGGATGGAAAACGCCTTGAACGCTGGCATCGGCGCGACCGGGGTTGAGCATGCGGCACACCGTGTTCACGCAAGAGCGGAGGCCCAACACCTCCCGCAGTCGCAGAAGACGCAACAGCGGTGGATGCAAAACCTCAAGGGGCAGGTAGGCTATTCGATCCTGGTCCAGCAATCGACTCGCCGCATCCATGCTATCGGCGCGCCTGATCCCCACTTCCGACAGGCCAGCGCGCACCTTCGGGTCCTGCCCGTTCCAGCCGTGCAGCAAGACGCGTTGCCCCGATTGCGCGACCAACCTGGCGGCGGCGAGGAAGTAGGGCTGGCCCCGGGTGCGTCCCGCCGCATAGCTCGGCCAATCTAGGTCGACGCCGTCAAATGCCTGAAGCGCGGCTTGCCCAGCATGGGCGAAACCGGCAATCTCGTCCGCCGTTTCGCCCTTCATGCGCATCAGCATCAAAATGGCGCCCACCGCTTCCGGTTCTGCTTGTCCCGACAGAATCTCGCGCATCGCGTCTTCGGCTTCCAACCGGGTCAGCGACCGCGCGCGCCCTTGACCACGCGCCAACGTGCGAACGTGGTCGGCCAGGCTCATTCGGCGGCCTCTTGCACTCGAACACGCTCCAGCAGCGCGGCGATTTCTGGACGGCATGACCCGCAATTCGTTCCCGCCTGCAACGCAGTGCCGACGGCCTCGACGCTCATCAGACCATCGCTTTCAATGGCGGTGACGATCGTGTTCACGCCAACACCGAAGCATGAACAAAGGACCGGACCGGGATCCGGCACGTCGGCGAGCGGTCGGCCGATGAGCACGTTCGGATCGGCACTGCCGGGCCGCGTCACCAGGTAATCGCGCATGACCGCGACCGGCTCTTTCGCCACGAATAACGCGGCCACAAGGCGCCCCGCGTCATGGACAGCAATCCGCGCGGTGCCCCGCTGCATATCGGTGATGGTGGACAGGGCGGCGTCGGGCAACCCAAACAGCGCGCGCGCTTCCGCCTCCCAATCTTCCGGCGCCGTCATCCCGGCCAGTTCAGCGCGGTAACCCGTGGCTGTTCGCGCAACGGCCCAATACTCGGAGCGCGGCGTAAGCTCTTGTGACGAAACCGCAAAACCATACCATGCCGCGTCGAGGCGTTTGACGGCCACCACGCTCGCTTTGCTTTCCGGCTGACCGGAGACCGGATCCGTTGCCGCCGCAACCAAGGCGTCGATCCTGCCGGACGGCGCGGTTTCACCAGTCCAGTGCATGGAGGCGAAGACCTGTTTTTGCGCCACGTCCTCGGTGATCC
The DNA here is from genome assembly GCA_039024895.1 of Pseudomonadota bacterium. Lineage (GTDB taxonomy): Bacteria > Pseudomonadota > Alphaproteobacteria > Rhodobacterales > Rhodobacteraceae > JAJDOD01. The sequence goes on from JBCCPJ010000015.1 coordinate 52,782, forward strand.
GCGCCCGTAGAATTGCGCGGCCAAGCGGGTTTTCCACCTGCACCAGGTCGGCGGCACCAATCTCAAGCTCAGCGGCATCCGCCGGATGAATATCAAGAAACGGCTCCGGCAGATGCGCGGCCAGCCGGGGGCTGAGCGCCGTGCGGGTCATCGTGTGCCATTGGTCGCGCAACCGGCCCGTGTTCAAACGGAAAGGATAGCGCGGGCCGGTATCGGCCGCAGGAGGCCGCCAGCGCACGGGCAGCAGTTTTGCCTTGCCGTCCGCATGGTAGAAATCCCCGTTCGCAAAGAAGCGCCCGCCCTGGCGCGCGCCGGCCACGGGCCAGCGGGTCGGGGCCATGGTCGCGTAATCGGCGTCGCTCATCTCAGCGAAATCGGAAATATCGAAATCGCGCCCAAACCTGGCCGCGACGCGCGACAGCGTCGCGTATTCCCGAAAGATCTCGGTGGGCGATGCGTAGTCGAAGGCAGATGCAAATCCCATGCGTCGCCCTACTTCGGCAAGTATGTCCCAATCGGCGCGGGCCTTGCCGGGCGCGGGCAACACGCTGCGTTGACGGCTGATGGTCCGATCGGAATTGGTCACCGTGCCGTCTTTTTCGCCCCAGGCGCTCGCAGGCAGGAGTACATGCGCCAAGCGCGCCGTATCCGTGGCGGCCGTGATGTCGCTTACCACGGTGAACGGGCAGGCGGCGATAGCATCGCGGACGACGTCGGCCTCCGGCATGGAAACGGCCGGGTTCGTGTGGATCACCCACAGTGCTTTCACGCGACCGTCGCCCACGGCCCGGAACATGTCGACCGCCTTTAACCCGGCTTGATCCGGTATCGCTGGCGCTCCCCAGAAGTCACGGACTGCCGCACGGTGATCTGCGTCCTCAAGATCGAGGTGGCAGGCCAGCATATTGGCCAACCCGCCCACTTCCCGCCCACCCATCGCGTTGGGCTGTCCCGTGACGGAGAGGGGACCCATGCCCGGCTTGCCAATCCGGCCCGTGGCCAGATGGCAGTTCAGGATCGCATTCACCTTGTCGGACCCGCTGGTCGATTGGTTCACGCCTTGGGAGTACACGGTGACCACCCGTTCATTGCCAATCCAAAGGCGGCAAAACGCGGCGATGTCATCTTCCGTCAAACCGGTGACGCTGTCATCCTCGCTGGAGGCTGCCGCTAAGGCGGCATCAAACCCGTTGGTATGGGCAATGAAAGCCTGATCTACCGCACCGGTGGTGTTAATTTCAGCGAGCAGTCGGTTGAATAGGGCAACGTCACTGCCAGGGGCGAGGGCGAGGTGCAGATCGGCTTCCTGACAACTCGCGGTTCGGCGGGGATCGACCACGATGATCTTGGTGCCGCGCGATTGCCGGGCCGCCATCACGCGTTGGTACAAGACCGGGTGACACCAGGCGAGGTTTGAGCCGACGAGAACAATCAGGTCAGCCTCATCCAAATCTTCATAGGTGCCGGGCACCGTGTCCGTACCAAAGGCGCGCTTGTGCCCCGCAACGGAGGACGCCATGCAAAGCCTTGAATTCGTGTCGATATTCGCCGAGCCGATAAAGCCCTTCATCAGCTTGTTGGCGACGTAATAATCTTCCGTCAGCAACTGGCCGGAGACGTAGAAAGCCACGCTATCCGGCCCATGCTGCGCAATTGTCTCACGGAACTTATTGGCGACGAGTTGTAGGGCGTCGTCCCAGTCCGCGTCCTCGCCGTTTACCTGTGGCGCAAGCAAACGATGCGCCAGCCCGACCGTTTCCCCGAGCGTCGATCCTTTCGAGCAGAGGCGTCCGCGATTCGCCGGATGGTCCGGATCACCGCTAACGGTGAGGCCGCCGACCCCGTCCGGGTGCAGCCGCACGCCGCAGCCAACGCCGCAATAGGGGCAGGTGGAGCGGGTATCGGGCAGGCCGGAGCCGTCCATCAGCCGGCACTCCGCTCGCTTGATGTGGCCATGTTAAGGTTTGCGACCCGGGCACATGTTTGGCCAGAGCGAACTGACAAGGTCGTTAAAAGGGTGCTGTGGGTCATGCCGTTGCAGCGAAATGTCTCTGCCTCACGCGGCAATGCTGCAACGGCTGACATGGGGTCCGCAGTGGCGTCCCCTTGATAGGCGGGGCCAAAAATAAGCGTCTCGCGCATCTCGTCAATTTTGGTTCCGGCTTTGATGAGACCGAAGAACCAATTGCCGTCCGCGGTGTCGCCATACATGACCGCCCCGATGAGCCTGTCCTCTTCGATGACCAGTCGTTTATAGATGCCCTGTGTCGGGTCACGAAAAATGATCTCTTCCCGGTTTGGACCCGGGGCGAAATCGCCAGCACTGAACAAGTCACAGCCGGTGACCTTCAGCTTCGTCGCAGTATCCTTCACGGTAAACGCTTCTGGGCGTCCGAGCAGCGTTTGGCCAAGCACCTCCGCCTGATCGTAAAGCGGTGCGACAAGGCCAAAGAGCGTGGCGCCGAACTCGACGCATTCGCCAACCGCGAAGATCGACGGATCGGAGGTCTGCATCTGTGCATTGACCTCGATACCGCGCTGGACGTTGACGCCTGCTGCCTTTGCCAGTGTTATTTCCGGTCGGATACCCACGGCCATGACGACCAAATCAGCAGGCAAGGTCTCGCCGCTTTCCAGCTGCACCGCTTCCGCACGACCGTCGCCAACAATCGCCTTGGTTGAGGCACCCGTCAGCACCGTGATCCCGCGCCGCTCAAGGTCTTTGCGCAAAAGTCCCCCCGCGGTCTCGTCCAATTGGCGTTCCATCAAATGGCCCATGAGATGCACCACCGTCACCGCCATCCCACGCTCGGCAAGACCCGCCGCCGCCTCAAGCCCGAGCAGTCCGCCACCAATGACAACAGCGCGACCGCCGCGCGCCGCCGCCTCGATCATAGTGTTGGTGTCATCGAGGTCGCGATAGGTGATGACGCCGGGCAGCTCCTTCCCCGGCACAGGGATGATGAAGGGCGCGGACCCGGTCGCGATGATGAGCTTGTCATAGGAGACTGCGCCGCTTTCGGCTTCGACACGCTTGGTGCCCGGGTCCAAGGAAAGCACCCGTTCGCCAAACCTGCAGGTCACCCCATGGGCCGCGTACCAGTCGTCCGAATGGGTCACGATCTCTTCGAAGGTCTTCTCGCCCGAAAGGACTGGGGACAGCATGATGCGATTGTAATTGCCCCGGGGTTCGGCGTTGAACAACGTGATGTCAAACGCATCTGGCGCCGCCGTGACCAAGTGGTCAATCAACCGACCCGAGGCCATGCCAGCGCCGATGATGACGAGTTTCTCGGTCATCGCTTTCACTCCGCCGCAATCGGCTTTGGCGCCGGTGCTTTCGGTTTGGGCTTTGCGCCATGCTCATATTCTTCAAGGAAATCGAGCACTTCTTGCCGGTACGTGTAGTAATCCGGGTGTTCCAACAACGCCTTGCGTGTGCGCGGACGGGGCAGGTCAACCTTGGTGATCTTGCCAATCGTCGCTTGTGGTCCGTTGGTCATCATCACAACGCGGTCGGCCAGAAGGATCGCTTCGTCCACGTCGTGGGTCACGCAGATGGCCGTGACCTTCGTGCGCGACCAGACTTCCATCAGCACCTCCTGCAACTCCCAACGGGTGAGGCTGTCGAGCATGCCGAACGGCTCATCGAGCAAGAGGAGCTTCGGTGACAAAGCAAACGCCCGGGCGATGCCGACGCGCTGTTTCATGCCGTTCGACAACTCAGCAGCTGGCTTGTCCATCGCATCCGCAAGACCGACGCGTTCGAGGTAGTATTCCACCACGTCCTGCCGTTCCGCCTGGGACGCACGGAGGTACACCCGGTCCGCACCCACGGCGACGTTCTGCTTGGCCGTGAGCCACGGGAACAGGGACGGGGCCTGGAACACCACTGCGCGCTCGGGGTCGGCGCCCTCCACGTGACGGCCATCGAGTTTGATCGCACCTTTTGAGATTTCGTTCAGACCGGCGGCCATAGTCAGGACCGTCGACTTGCCGCAACCCGAATGGCCGATGAGCGATACGAACTCGCCCCGGTCGATCTTTAGGTCGAAATCCTCGACAACGGTCAGCGGACCCTTTGGGGTGGGATAAACCTTGTGCAATTGCGAGAAGTCGAGGAAGCGATTGTCGATCAGACCTTCCTGCGCCTTGGCGACAGCAGCGGGCACCCCATGGATCGGCGTGACATCCGGCAATTGGCGCGTGCCTTCCACCTTTGCCTCGATGCCCACATCCATAAGATATTTTGTGACATCTGCCCGGAGGCGTTTGAACTCCTCATTATGGTTCATCTCCGTCCGGTCGCGAGGCCGCGGGATGCTCACCTTAAACTCTTCACCGAGCGTGCCATCGGGGTTCAACGCGATGATCCGGTCGGCAAGTGTGATCGCCTCGTCCACGTCATTGGTGATGAGGACGCAGGTCTTCTTGTCGCCCTCCCAAATCCGCTCGATCTCGTCCGCCAGATTTGCACGGGTCAACGCGTCAAGCGCTGAAAGCGGTTCGTCCAGCAACAAAACTTCCGGATCCATGGACAAGGCGCGGGCCACGTTCACCCGCTGGCGCATGCCCCCAGACAATTCCGCCGGGCGCCGCGTCGTCGCGTGGGACAAGCCGACCATATTCACGTAATGCTCGACCTTCGCCGCCTTCTCCTGGGCTGGCATCTTGGGGAAGATGCTGTCGACCGCGAGCCGCACATTGCCGTTCACCGTGAGCCATGGCATGAGCGAGTAGCTCTGGAAGATCACGCCGCGTTCCGGACTCGGGGCTGTAATCTCCTTGCCTTTGAACGTGGCCAACCCTTTCGTCGGCGTATCCAGCCCCGCCAGCATGTTGATGAGCGTTGTCTTGCCGGTGCCGGAGAAGCCGAGGAGGACGAGGAACTCGCCCTCTTCGACGTCAAGTGTGATGCCTTTTAGAACATCGGTGCGGTTTGCGCCTTCACCGAAGCTTTTCGAGACGTTGTCGAGTTTCAAAATGCCCATGATCTCTTACCGGTGATTGGTGAAGGTGAAGAGCGATTGGATAGCGTACATCAGGCGATCCAAAAGGAAGCCGATGATGCCAATGGTCAGCACCGCCACCATGATTTTGGCAAGCGACTGGCTCGATCCGTTCTGGAACTCATCCCAAACGAACTTTCCAAGCCCCGGGTTCTGGGCGAGCATTTCAGCCGCGATCAGCACCATCCAGCCAACACCGAGCGACAAGCGCAGGCCGGTGAAGATCAGAGGCAGGGCGGAGGGCAGGACCAGCTTGGTGATCTTGGTCCAGGTGTTCATCTTCAGAACCTTGGAGACGTTCACCAGGTCCTTGTCGATGCTCGACACGCCGAGCGCTGTGTTGATGAGCGTTGGCCAAAGTGAACAGAGCGTCACGGTGATGGCCGAATTCAGGAAAGACTTCGAGAACATGCCATCATTGGTGACGTAAACCGCCGAGACGACCATGGTCACAATCGGCAACCAGGCAAGCGGTGAGACCGGTTTGAAAATCTGGATGATTGGGTTCAGCGCTGCATTCGCAATCGGGGATAGCCCCGCAGCGATTCCCAGCGGAATGGCCACAACGGAGGCAATCAGAAAGCCGAAAAACACGGTTTTGATGGAGGTCCAGATTTGGCTGTAGTAGCTCGGGGCACCGGTATATTCGCGGACGACAGGCTCTTTGCCCTGCTCTGCGCGGCGCTCGTTTAGCGTAGCCACCTGCGCTTCAAACTTGGCGCGGCTCTCCCCTTTGGCGACCGCGTCCTCGTGCAGGTTGACCGCTTCGGTCCAGACCTGAGAGGGGCCGGGGATCGCTCCCAGTGAGGTTTGCACTGTCGGCGCCAAGGTCGCCCAGAGCATCAGGAAGGCGGCGATGGCCAGAAGTGGCACGCCAAGAAGCCGCCAAATCTCTGAAACCTGCGCTTTCGGATTGTCCCCTGCGGCAGCTTTCAGCACCGGGGTGAGCCAGGAAAGGCCAAGCACCTGAAACCAGCGATCAGCCTTGTTTATGCGGGTGAAGAGCCGTTCTTTACGTGCCTCGCGGGCGGCGTCTTCAGCGAAATTCGGATCGACGGCGGTCATGTCTGCTCGGTCCTTGTTCTAAATTAGAAAAGATGAGGTGGACGGCGCGCCTCACGATGCGCGCCGCCCGGACGGTCCAGCGTCAGCCCTGAACTTCGTTGCCGACCACGATCTGCTGACCCTTCAGGCCAATCGGCAGACTTTCGAGGTAAGCATTGGGCGAGCGCCCGTCATACGGGATACCGTCAATGATATCCTCAGCCGGCGTCGCTTCCTTGTAGCCATCGCTGTCCCAAGGGAAGTCGGCTTCGTTGGCGTTGCCTTCGTCGACCACAAGCCGTGCGGCTTCCAGATAGATGTCAGGGCGATACACTTTCTTTGCGACGTCATGGAACCATTGGTCGTCTTTGGCTTCCGGGATTTGGCCCCAACGACGCATCTGTGTGAGGTACCAAATGGCGTCCGAATAAAACGGGTAGGTGGCATTGTAGCGGAAGAACACGTTGAAGTCCGGGATGTCCCGCTTGTCGCCCTTTTCGAACTCGAAGAAACCGGTCATCGAGTTTGCGATCACCTCAGCATCCGCACCAACATATTCAGGGCGCGCGAGGATCTCCACGGCTTCCGGACGGTTGGCGTTTTCGTTCTCGTCGAGCCAGATGGCAGCCCGGATCAGCGCCTTGGTGACAGCCAGCGTCGTGTTCGGATATTGCTCAGCAAATTCCGCTGTAATTCCAAAGACTTTCTCGGGATTGTTTTTCCAGAGCTGGTAGTCAGTGATGACCGGCACGCCAATGCCTTTGAACACCGCTTGCTGGTTCCAGGGTTCACCCACGCAATAGCCGTAGATCGTACCCGCTTCGAGTGTTGCGGGCATCTGCGGTGGCGGCGTCACGGAAAGGAAAACGTCCGCGCCAATTTGGCCGGTGACGTTCTCGGGCGAGTAATACCCCGGTTCCAGACCACCGGCGGCGAGCCAGTAGCGAAGTTCGTAGTTGTGGGTCGAGACCGGGAAGACCATGCCCATGTTGAACGGCTTGCCTTCAGCAGCGTACTTCTCGACCACCGGTTTTAAGGCAGAGGCCGAAATTGGGTGCTGCGGGCGACCGTCATCCATCTTTGGGATGTTGGGCTTCATCTCTTCCCAAACCTCGTTCGAGACGGTGATACCGTTCCCGTTCAGGTCCATGGAAAAGGGTGTAATAATATGGGCTTCCGTCCCGAAGCCGATGGTTGCCGCCAGCGGTTGACCGGCCAGCATGTGCGCGCCGTCCAGCTGCCCGTCGATCACACCATCCAGCAGCACTTTCCAATTCGCCTGCGCTTCGAGCGTGACGAACAAACCCTCGTCCAGGAAATATCCCTGCTCATAAGCCACGGCGAGCGGCGCCATATCCGTCAATTTGATGAAGCCGAACGTCAGTTCGTCCTTCTCAAGGTCCAGAAGTTCGGCATTTGCGCTCGTGGCCGCAAGGGCCGAGAACGCTATGCCGGTTAGGAGTTTCTTCATTATCATCTTCCTCTGATGGGCTGCCGGGAGGAGGTGGCAGCGGAAAACACAAAAAAGCCGCAGGACCTCGCGCGGACGCGTTTGCGTCGCGGGGTCGAGCGGCTTTGCTCGGATCGCCCTCTTGGGAGAAGTTGAGAGAGCGCCTTTGCTCTCAGGCGTGAAGTTGCTCCACTGCGGTCGACCGCGCAAGATTCCTGCGCGCTTCCTGTGGTTGCATATGAAAGTATGCCGTCACTCCGCGAAGATTTGCTCAAATTTTAGACGTCAGACCTCAGTTGGGTCAAAAATAGCACCGTCAAAAAACGCGTCAGGCCAAAGGCTCAAGCGTCCTTTCGTGGACGCCACCGCTGTTGGGTGCCGAATCGCGCCTTCCAATTTCTCCGATGCGCCCGGCAAATCGGCGGACGTTGCGGTCAGATGGGTGCGGTAAAGATCGGCGCGAAAAACCTGTGCCACTTGGTCAAGATCAACGTCCGCGCCAATGTCATGGGCGGCCTTCAACCTGCTGGCAATCCATTTTGCCTGGCTTCTCCACGGAAAACTGGCCCCGCCATTGTGAAAACACAGAAAATTCTCCACCGTGCGCATATCGCCGTGACCAGTGACGGTCAAATGCCCGGTCAGCGCCCGGTCTACCAACTCTGCCGAAACATCGAGGAACGCCTTACGGGATAGGATTTCACCCGCCGTTCCCCGACTTTCGGGCTTGGCGAGCCAGCGCCCGGCCCGCCAGACCGCACGCATCAACCGGCCCAGAAGGTCGGGTTCGGTGTCCGCCCAGTCGCTGCGCACCGCCATGACCTTTTCGGGGGCGAAACCCCAGATCGCATTTCCAGGCAGCAATAACGCACCCGATCCCTGATCCACTGCAACGGAACCCCAGGGTTCGCCGACACAAAACGCGTCCACATCGCCGGCTGCCAGCGCATCGGCCATCAGCGGCGGCGGCACAGTGCGGATTTCAACGTCGCGCGCCCCAATCGCCGTGTGCTCGCACCAGTAGCGCAAGAGTTCCACATGCATGGAAAACGGAAAAGGCACGCCAAAGATCAACTTATCCTGTCGAACGGACGCGAGGGCATCCGCAGCTTTGATCGGATCGGCGAAGTCGAAATCAAAACCGATCTCGCGCAACCGTGTCTCCAACTCGCGGCCGACGCCTAAAACGTTGCCGTTGACGGAGAGAACCGAAACCGCAGAAACCGGTGTTGTGACCCCGCCGAGACCCATCGCCATGGCAACCGGCACGGGCGAGAGCATATGGGCGGCGTCCACCCGGCCAAAAGCCAGCATGTCCCGGACCGAGGACCAGGACGGTGCCGGAATCAGGTCGAGAGAAATGCCCTCACTCGCCGCAAACCCCATTTCCTCCGCGATGATGACAGGGGCTGCGTCAATCAACGGCATATAGGCAAATGGGATCGCGACAGTCCTCATCCCAGCAATCCGGAGGCTGTTACTAAAGCTTCGGACACCTCCGCCACGCGCCGCCCTTGATCCATGGCGGTCTTACGCAGCAGGGCATACGCGGCGTCCTCATCGATGCCCTTGGCTTTCATCAACAGCCCCTTGGCGCGGTCGATGACTTTGCGCTCTTCTAATGCGCGGCGCGTTTCGGCCAATTCGGCGCGCATTTGGCGCACCATGCGGAACCGCGCGATTGCTGTGTCGATGACGGGCTTGATCCGGGCAGGCGACAACCCGTCGACAACATAGGCGGATACACCGGCTTCGACGGCAGTTTGTGCCAAATCCCCGGCCGCTGCGGAAACGAACATCGCCACGGGGCGGTCCAAAGGGCCGGAGGCGAGGGTCAGTTCCTCCAGCATGTCGCGGGTCGGATTATCCACGTCAATCAGCACAATGTCAGGCGCATGGGCCGCGATCTGGCGCGCCAACCCACTGGCATTACCGATCACGAAGACATCGCACTCGGCGCTTGCTTTCAAAGCATCCACAATCGCAATTGCGCGATCACGGTCTTCCTCAACGACGACAATGGTCAAATGGCCACTCATGGGCGCGTCATGCCGCGCGTTGTCTCTACTTACAAGAGCAGCGGAAGCCCTCCGGTATCGTCGAGGGTGCAAATGGTCAGGAATTAAGCACTTCTCCCCGCCACGCCCGAGAATTTACCTCAACAGTTCGAAAGCCGCCGCAAGCATTCAACAGAACTTCGCGACTTTCGATAACTATTACATTTCGGTTTCATGATGCATTTACAGCCAATCTCTCAGGAGACGGTCCGTGTCCAGCATTTTACAGTCCAGACATTTTCTCGAAATCAACGGGGCGTTGCCGAAGGTCCCGGCACCACGAAGCACGCCGCAACCGCCCGCTCGTCCGCCCCTCAGCGTGCCGCCATCGCCCCATGTCAATCCGGAGGTGAAACCGCCTCGGATAGAACCGGTTCTAAATTCGACGACCGCTCTGATGACGCCGCAGGCCGAACGGCCCCAGGTGGATGGGTCGGATCGAAAATTCTACAACATGGCCGTTGACAGGGGCGTCGATGGCGCGACGGTCGCTCTTAGGCGGTTTGACCGGGCGCTCGCCGGGAAGGGGCCAACGGACTGGCAGAATAAAGAGCAATACGTGGACAACCTGCGCAATGCCGAAACCTATCCGGAGGTCGCGCAGCTTCACCTTGAAATGCTGGGGTATGCCCCGGGAACGGTCGACGGCGTTCTCGGTGCTTCGACCGGCGACGCCGTCCGCGCCTTTCAGCGTGACAACGGATTGGCCGTGGATGGCATCATCGGCCCCAACACGCGTGCCGCGCTGAACCGTGAGGCGCAGTCTGAACTCGACAGGATTAATCGCGACATTGACGCTCGCGAAGCTGCCAAAGCGGAAGCCGAGGCGAGGGCCGCCGAAACGCCCGTAACGGCGCAGCAGCAGGGCCCAGAAACCGCGGAGGCGCAAGTCGTTGACGACGCGGTCGAAGCGCTCGATGACGCATTGGCGACGCGCGATTCTGCGCCGCTCATGATACAGCACTACTTTCAGGGTGGCGTGACGGAGGCGCGGGCCGATCTGGAAAGCGCGGTCCGCGATGAACTCGATGCCGCCCTGCCGCATCCCTTTGCCGACGTAACGTTTCTTGATTTCAAACGCATGACCGGCGCTGACGTTGCCGCGCGCCATGCCGGTCGCGGGCAGCTCACACTTGAGGTCACCACCGCCGTTGGGAATGTCATCGTGGATGTTGAAGTCGACTTCACACTTGCCCGAGTGAACGCCGCGCCAACCCCGGTCCAAGCTTTTGACCGCCTGACAGACCAGTTTAGCGATGTCTCCGACCGCGCCCAAATCCGTATTCTTGAAGACTCCCAGGTCAGTGCGGTGCTGGACGACGTCACCGCCGAAGCGGTGGCGCCGTTGGGCACCGTTTCCCTGGAACACGCGGTGACAGGTGTCGGTAATGTGCGCAACCTGACAGTGGAGGCGGACAACCCGGAATTGGCCGCTGAGATTGTTGAACGCGCGCTCCCGGCCTTCGATCAGGCGGTGACCGATTATGAAGGTACGCCGGCCCAAATTATGTCGCCGATTGTCCGGGTGTTCCTTGGTGAGATTTCCGACACCATCACTTCAGGGCAGAGGGGTGATGCGCTCAACGAAGAACTGGCCAGTTTTGTCATTAACGGGGCACGATCACCTGAAGACTTGATCGCCGACCACAACGGGGGCACGGGCGTGGCGCTCGATGTCACTGTGATCCGCGAAGTCGACGCAACAACCGATATCGACACGGCTCCCTTGGTCGAAAACGTCCTCGACAACTACGAAGCCTATATCGGCGAGACGGTGCAAGGCGCGTTTGACGACTACGGCGACCATACGGCGGAACTGAATTTCTACGTTGGCAACTTCGCGCAGAACCGGGAAGACGTGCTTGCCATCATTGACGACTATGTTGAGAACGCAGGTCCAGACTGGGAACGCGACCGCGTTGCCCTGTTTGAGGAAGCCGGGGCCCATGGGGAACGCATCTTTGCCAACAAGGAACGGATCGACACGGTGATCCATCTCCTTGAGGACGGCGAAGACAAACTGATCGATGCCGCGAGCCAGGACATCGTCGCCGACGCGGCGAACTTCTTTGCCAATGGGCAAAGCATTGTGGATACCGATGTGGATCTGGTGGGCGGGCTTGAGTTTCTCAGCACCCTGAACATTGTCCGCAAAACGGCCGCTGCGCGCCGGGGCCTCGCCAATGCCCATCTGGCGCGCTCGATGCGCGATATCGTTTCGGATTTCGAGCCTAATGACCCGGCTTCGATCCGGCAGACGGCGGAAGCCATTCGTGATCTTCCTAATAGCCGATTGGAACGCGCACTTGATGCCGCCGATATGGACAGGGGCGAACTTCAAGCCGGGCTCAACCGGTTTGCCGATCTCGTTGAAGCGGGTGAGGAAACGGAGGAGTTTCTGAAAGCCCAGAAATTCTACAACGACCTCGAAGACGAGCTGGATGACCTTGATACCCTTGGGGTCAACACACCGGCGGGCAGGGCAATCCGCGGCGCTGGCGCAATTCTGGCCGTCGGCTTCGCGGGTAGCGATATCTACGATTTCGCCAATGATCCCAACGCTCTGAACGCGGCAACGGCGTTCGTATCAACCGCCACAGGGGCCCAGACCGTCGCAGAGGCGGGCACCGACTTTTTGAGCCTTGCCGATGACAGTCGCATCCGCGCGTTTGGGGGTAACGCGGCCTATGCCAAGCTCTTTGGAGCGGCGGGTCTTGCGCTCGGTGTTCCCTCAATCATTGATGACTTTTCAAACGGTGAGGCAATCGCAGGGTCACTCGGCGCCGCAAGCGTCGTTACCGGAGGCGCCGCAACCTTCGCACCGAAGGCCGGGGTAACCATTTTCGGGCGTGGCTTTGCCCTGGGGCCTTGGGGCGCGCTGGCCTCCGCGGGATTGGGCGCTGGGCTGATTGGGTGGGGCCAACATCAACGCGTGGAAGCCTCAAACCTCTACGCGGAAGACAAAGCCTACGCCGCGCTCGACATCGTCGGGTTCGAACGCCATGCGCAAGAGGCTTTGGCCGACCGAAGCGGCGAAGGGTTCAGCCCGGTTCCGATCCTCATGGAATATGGTCGCCAGCACGGTCTCTCCTCGGACGAGACAATCGACTGGCTGAATTCCCTCAGCAAGGATGATCTCGACACCATGCGCGACGCCTTCCACCACACACTGGACGACATAGACGGCGATATCGGCGCGTTCCTGTCCTACACCACGGACGATCCCGCCCGTCTCGCGCGGCTTGAACGGGCCTTGCGCCGCGCGCCAAGCAACGTGGGCGTCCCAAGCTCCCGTTTGACGGCGGATTGGATATTGGAGCGGCAGGGCATCCCCTTACCGGCCTAAGTTCGCGCTGCCAATCGGCGCATCGCGTTCAAACCAAAAGATTATTAAGGGTATTTGGTAGCGGAGGAGGGACTTGAACCCCCGACACGCGGATTATGATTCCGCTGCTCTAACCACCTGAGCTACTCCGCCAAAAGCCGGGATCGTGTAGGGGAGCGGCGGCGGGCCGTCAAGCCCTCCGGTTCGGCATTTTCTTCCCCCTCCACCTGTGAGACGGTCGCACCATGAGCAATGTGGAACTCTTGCCGCTGGGGCCCGATGGGGTCCTAGTGCGGTTTGCGGACGCGCTGAGCGATCCGGCCAATCGAGCAGCACTCGCCTTTCGTGCGCACATCGATGCGGCGGAGATTTCGGGTGTGGTTGAAACGGCGACGTCGCTGACGTCTGTCTTTGTGCGTTTCCGCCCTGACACAACCCGGCGTGCCGTGTTGGAAGAGGCGTTGCGCGGGCTCCTAGAGGGGCGCGACTGGGCCCATGCCGCCCTTCCTGACGGACGCAAACGTTGGCATATCCCGGCATTTTTCGAAGGTGCAGCGGCACCCGACCTGGACGCAGTCGCCGCGCAAATCGGATGCGATCCCGACGCGGCAATCGTGGAACTCTGCGCGACCCCGGTGCGGGTCCTTGCCCTCGGCTTTGCGCCAGGTCAGCCCTATCTCGGGTTTCTGCCCGCAGCATGGAACATCCCGCGGCGCACCGAAGTGACGCCGGAAGTGCCGCGCGGCGCGGTTGTCGTGGCGGTGCGCCAAGTGATCCCCTTTGCCAACCCTGCGCCGACCGGCTGGTGGCAGATCGGGCAAACCGCGTTTCGCTGCTACGACCCCACCGCTGAGCCAGCCTTGCCACTGCGCGCGGGCGATGAAGTGCAATTCCAAGAGGTTACGGCCACAGAATGGACGCGGCTGCAGGCGGCAAAGCGTGGCGGGGCCGAGGCGGAGGTCCTGCCGTGACGCTCCATATCGAACAGGCGGGGCCGCTGGTCAGTCTTCAAGATGCGGGCCGCCCCGGGGGGCTCGGTTCGGGTCTCTCGCGGGGCGGTGCCGCCGACCGGCATGGCTATCTCGACGCTTGTGCCTTGGCCGGTGCGCCCTTTGGGGCTGCTGCGATAGAAATGGCCGGGTTCGGCGGGCGCTTCCGTTTCACCGACCGCTGCCGCTTCGCCCTTGCCGGGGCCCGAATGCGCGCCACACTCGACGGCGCGCCGCTCCTCTGGAACGCCTCCCATTGGGCTGAGCCGGGTGCGGTCCTCTCCATCGGCGGTGCTGAAGATGGTGTCTACGGATACCTCTTGCCGGGGCACGGTGTGGACGCTGATCTTGAGTTGGGCGGGCGCGGATATCATCGGATTGCCGGGCTTGGACGCGCCCTCGCCGCAGGCGACAGGCTGGCGATTTTCCCCGCCGCCGATACGGCGCCCGTGTTCCTGCCGGATCAATCGCCCGCCACAGGCCCGCTCCGCGTGATGCCAGGCCCGCAAACCGAGCTATTCGACGAAACAACGCGCGCGCGTTTCGAAGCGACCCCGTTCACGCGCAGCACCCGCGCCAATCGCCAGGGTGTCCGCCTCGACCAAACGGGCGCGGCCTTCGCCTCCGGTGGACAACTCAGCCGTGTTTCCGATTTCATTGCCGAAGGCGACATCCAGATGACCGGTGACGGCACGCCCTACGTGCTCCTCGCCGATTGTCAGACCATGGGTGGCTATCCCAGGATTGGCACGGTTATTCCGGCGGATGTGCCCCGGCTTGCTCAGGCGCTGCCGGGCGACGAGATTCGGTTCGCTTTTCTCTCCGTCGAAGAAGCAGAAGCGCTCTGGCAGCCAGACGAGGCGTACCTGCGCGCCGCGGCGGCGCGCTGTAAGCCACGTCTTCGCGACCCGCGCGAAATCGATGACCTCTTGAGCTACGAACTGATCGGCAAACCTTTGGACGACTGACGCTCCCCGCGCCGTCGCAATCCGCATCGGTTCAGCGCGTCTCAGAACACCGCCACTAAAATCGCCATCACCACCATCACGACCAGCGCCACCAATGTCAGCACCATGCCTGGTACGCGCAGCGGGGAATGGGGCGTGAACGACAGCGCGTAGCCATGCAATACGCGGCCCACCAACAGGGACATGCCACAGAGGTGCAAAAGCCAGCCTACGGTCCCCTGACTTTCCAAGAGCGCAAGGAGGATCAACGCAAATGGCGTATATTCGGCGAAGTTGCCATGGGCCCGGATGCGCCGCTCAAGGCGCCGATCTTCGCCGCTGCCGAGGGAGACCCCGGCGCTCCGTCGCCCAAGGATCACCCGGACCGTCAACACGAGGAACCACGCGCCCAGCACGCCAGCGTAAAACAAGGTGATCGTAAGCGGCATGGCTTTCCTTTCTCCCTCAAAGAAACCGTTTCAGGAACGCACGCGTGCGGTCTTTTTGCGGGTCGTTCAAGACCTGTTCAGGTGGCCCTTCTTCGTGGATCACCCCCGCATCAAGAAAACAGACATGATCCGCCAGCTCGCGCGCAAAACTCATTTCGTGGGTCGCCAATATCATCGTCATGCCATCGGCGCGCAATTCGCGCAAGGTGCCCAGAACCTCCCCCACCAGCTCCGGATCAAGGGCGCTGGTGATCTCATCAAACAGCATGATGTCGGGGCGCATGGCCAGCGCCCGGATGATCGCCACGCGCTGCTGTTGACCTCCGGAGAGCTGGTCGGGATAGTGATCCATCCGCTCGGCAAGCCCGACCCGCTCGAACAAGGCAGACACCTCCGGGCGAAGGGCGTCGCGGGACTTGCGATGCACCCGGCGCGGCGCGAGCATGACGTTTTCAACCGCCGTCAAATGCGGAAACAGATTGAAACTCTGGAACACCATGCCAATGCGCTGCCGGATGGGCTGCGGGTCGAGACCGGGCACGGAGATGTCGGTACCATCCAAAAAGATTGCCCCATCATCAATGGGTTCAAGGAGGTTGAGACAGCGGAGTAACGTCGACTTGCCCGACCCCGATGCCCCGATAAGACACACCATCTGGCCGGTTTCGACGGTCAGGTCGATGCCGTTGCAGACCGGCGTTCGGCCAAAGGACTTCGTCAGTGATTGCGTCGCCAGGCGCGCCATCAGCTTCGCGCCTTCATCTGTTTCGAGAGCAGATAATCGGCATAGCGCGTGGCCGGAATCGTGATGGCGAGAAAGATCAGCGCCGCACCCACATAGGGCGTGAAGTTTGCCATCAACGACTTGTAAACGCCCGCCTGCCGGAAAATCTCCACAGGGCCAATAAACGACAGAAGCGCCACATCTTTTTGCAGCGCGATAAACAGGTTCATATTGGCCGGCACCACCTTGCGGATGGCTTGTGGCAGAATGATAAAGCGCATTGTATCCGCGTCGCTCAGGCCAAGTGAGGCAGCGGCGGCGCGCTGACTGCGATGAATGCTCTCGATCCCGGTGCGGAGAACCTCCGACACATAGGCCGCGTAGGTCAGGACCAGGGCCACAGTGCCCCAGATGTAAGGCGAGTTCCACGGGCGTGGCAGCCCAAGGCCGGGGATGCCGAAACCTACGAGATAGATCACCAGGATCACCGGCACACCGCGAAAAATGTCCGTATAGAGGATGGCGAAAAGCTTCAGCGGATAGGCCGCCGGTGCCCGCACATCCCGGGCAAGCGCCACCAGCAGGCCAAGGGCAAATATCAGCGGGGCGGACCAGGCGAAGATGGCCACATCGAGGAGGAAGGCATTGAGCAACCCGGGAAAGGTGTCGGCAAAGACCTCTGCGTTGAAAAAGCTCTTCTTCACCGCCGGCCAGCCGGGCGCCAAGGGCACGAGGATCAGAAGGGCGAGTAGAACGCCACAGGTCGAGGCCGCCGCCAAGGACGTTGCCCGCCGCCGAATGCGCGCCTCATATGCCTGTCGACGGGTCAGCATGGGGCGTTGTCCTGGGTCAGCAGCGATACCCGTGCAGCAACTTGACCTATCCGCCGATGGCGCGCACGGCCCGCAGACAAGTTCACTCGATGACCGGTACGCCTGTGGTTTCCGACAGCCATTGCGCTTCGATGGCGGCCAGCGTGCCGTCTGCCCGCAGCGCTTCAAGCGCCGTGTCGACACAGGCTTTCAACGGATTGCCTTCTTCGAAAAGCAGCCCAAACTCGTCCGGCGATTGACTGCGCTCCGCTGGAAACTGCCCCAGCACCACGCCGTCCTCCAAAACCACCGCCGAGAGATAGAGCGCGGTTGGCAAATCGAAGAGCGCGGCATCGATCTGGTTAGCCTTCATCGCTTCGACCACATCGGCATTGTCGCCATAGAGAAGCGGGTCTTTCTCCGGCGCGATCACCTCCGCCAGCATAGGCACAGCGGTGGTGTTGGCATCGGCGCCCCAGACGAGGCCGGAAAGGCTCTCAAGTTTCGCTTCGGCGCCGTTTTCGACCACCGGCGCGCGCGTCAGCACAGCCATGGCTGCCGAATAATAGGGCGCGGAGAAATCGACGATCTCGTCCCGCTCCGGCGTGATTGAATATTGCTGGAGGTTGAAATCGAAGTTCTTCGCACCGGGCTGGATGGCCTCATCGAAAGAGGAGCGCACCCAAACCACCTGATCCTCCGCAAACCCCATGGCACCGGCAACTGCGTAAGCAACCGCCGCCTCGAACCCTTGGCCGCTTTCCGGCGCATCATCCAGAACCCAGGGGAAATAGGCCGGGTTGCCCGTGGCAACCGTCAGTGCGCCGTCGGTCAGGGTCAATCCGGCGGCACAGTCGTTTTGCGCGGCCGCGGCGCTGGCCAGGGGCAGGGCGATCAGTGTGGTGAGCAAAAGGCGCATGCCGTGTCTCCCGATTGGTTCCATGGGATTTTGGACGACCGAAGGGGAATGTCCAGTGCCAGGTTTCTTCTGTCGTCAAATACTCCGGGGTGAGGCCGAAGGCCGAGGGGCAGCGCCCCTCTCGTCCTATTGCTTACTCGCGGGCGCGCAACACGCGCGCCGGGCGCGCGGCAAGCGGTCCCCAGGCAAAGAGCAACCCGGTGACCAAGGTTGCCACGATCCCGCCGAATACAATCAACAGCGCGGAAACCGGTTCAAAGTGATAGTCGAGGTCCATCACAAATCGCATCACGCCCCATCCGGCGAGGGCGCCCGCGAAAATCGCCACGATGCCCGCCGCTGCGCCGAGTATGGCCGAGCGGGTGGCAAAGCTGCGCAGGATGGTACCGCGGGAGGCGCCCAACGTCTTCAGCACCGCCGCTTCATAGGTCCGCGTGTGGATGCCCGCCGCCGCCGCGCCGATCAGGACGATCCCACCGGTTACCAGTGTCGCCAGCGCCCCGTAGGTGATCGCTGCCGCAATCCCGGCAAGGACACCGGTCACCCGTTCGATGGCGTCCTTCACCCGGATCGACGTTACATTGGGATAGGCATTGGAGGTTTCGCGCAGAATCGCCGCTTCAGCATCGGCGTCGGCATAGACGGTGGAGATGAAACTATGGGGCGCACCCCGCAGCGCGCCGGGGTTCATCGACAGGATGAACCCGATCCCTGCGGTGGAAAAATCGACCTCCCGGAAGCTCGTCACCTCCGCCGTAATATCGCGCCCAAGGATGTTGACGGTGATCTCGTCGCCAAGCTGCAACCCGATTTCCAGCGCCTCTTCGGTGGCAAAACTCACTTGGGGCGGACCGTCATAGCCTTCGGGCCACCACGCGCCGTGGGTGATGTTGGTGCCTTCCACCGGACGGTCGGAATAGGTCACACCCCGGTCGCCTTGGAGCACCCAGTGATCGCCCGCCACCTCTTGCGCAGGCTGGCCATTGATCGCCGTGATGATCCCGCGCAGCATCGGCGCGCTTTCCACATTCGATACGGCGGGGTTGGCGGCTAGCTGCTCGGTCAGGGGGTCGATCTGGTCAGGCTGGATATCCACCATGAAAAAGGCGGGGGCCACCTCCGGCAAATCGCGCGCAATCGCGCCTCGCAAGTTGGAATCGATTTGGCCGACCGCCGCAAGCACCGTCAGCCCAAGCCCAAGCGACAGGACCACGGACAAGGCCTCGCCCCCCGGTCCCCCGACCGATCCGAAAGCAAGGCGCAACGCGCTCCGACCGCGGAGTTGCTTTCGTGTGGCGAGGTAGCGCGCAAAGCGCCGGACGCCGGCTGCCGCCATCACCAAAAGCGTGAAGGCACCCAGCAATCCGCCTGCCGCCCCGAGCGTCAATGTCCACAGCCCCGAAAGCACGGCAGCCGTCGCCACAAGCGCCACAAACAAAACGGCTGTCACCGCGACCCAGAACAGGCGCGGTCGGGCGCTCTTGGTCATCGCACCGTCCCTGAAGAGCGTCGCGGCGCGCACCTCTTCCACCCGTGCCAAGGGCCACAAAGTGAAAATCAGCGCTGCCAGTGTTCCATAGAGCGCGGCCTCCGCCAAGGGGCCGGGGTGGATGGAAAACGCCGCCGGGACCGGCAGCCTGTCTTCCAGGAGTGGCGCTAACAGCAAGGGCAGTGCCGCCCCTAACGCCAGGCCAATGATCAATCCGAAAAAGGTCAGCACACCGATTTGGATCAGGTAGGTTTGAAAGATCGTCCGGGTCTGTGCGCCCAAGGTCTTCAACGTGGCGATAACAGCGGTCTTGCGCTCAAGATAAGCGCGCACCGCTGCTGATATGCCAACGCCCCCTACCGCAAGGCCCGCCAACCCGACCAGGACGAGAAAGGACGATAACCGGTCCACGAATTCCTGCACCCCCGGCGCGCCATTACGACGATCCCGCCAGCGTGCGCCGTTGAAATTGCCCTCCGCCTCTGCGCGAAGCACATCAAGATTGGCGCCCTCCGACAGCCGCATCTTGTACTCGGTTTCAAACAGCGTGCCCGGTTGGAGTAGCCCGCTCCCCTCCAGCGCCTGAGTTGTGACCATAGTGCGGGGACCGAGGCCAAAACCACCCGCGCCCGCGTCCGGCTCATCGACAAGGCGCGCCATCAAGATAAGTTCGGTTGCACCCAGCCGGAACGTATCGCCCAGTGCCATGCCCAGCCGGTCAATGAGAATAGGGTCCATCACCGCGCCGGGGCGCAAACCGTCCCCGTCGAAGGCCGCCTCGAGGGACATCGCGGGTTCGAGTACCACGCTACCGTAAAGCGGATAGAGATCATCCACCGCTTTCACCTGTGTCAGAGCCCGCTCGGGATCGTTGCCCGCGCCGAACACGGCCATGGACCGGAAATCGACGATCTCCGTCACCGCGTCGGCCTCCATGGCCATCCAGCCGCGTTCGTCCGGGTCGGCGAAGCGATAGGTCAATTCGATTTCCGCATCACCCCCGAGGATCGTCGCCCCCTCGCGTTCAAGCCCGGTGCTGATCGCTTCGCGAACTGAGCCCACGGCCGCAATTGCCGCCACACCCAGGATGAGACAGGCCAGGAAGATACGAAACCCCCCTAGCCCACCCCGCAACTCGCGGCGCGCGATCCGACCGGCAATGGTAAGGCTCATTCCGCGGCCTCGCGCAACATGTTCTCGCCGATCCGACCATCCGCCAGACGGATGACCCGGTCGCAGCGATCCGCAAGCTCCGGCGCATGGGTGACGAGAATAAGCGTCGCCCCGTGCCGTTCATTCAACCCAAAGAGCAAATCCATGATCTGCTCGCCCGTGGTCCCATCGAGATTGCCGGTCGGCTCATCGGCCAAAAGGATGTCCGGTCGCGGGGCGGCGGCGCGCGCAAGGGCGACGCGCTGTTGTTCGCCACCCGAAAGTTGCGCCGGATAGTGATGGACCCGCGGGCCTAGGCCTACGGCGTCCAATTCGGCTTCCGCCCGCTCGAAGGCGTCCGCGACCCCCGCGAGTTCCAGAGGCGTCGCAACGTTTTCGAAGGCGGTCATCGTCGGAATAAGGTGGAAGGATTGGAAAACCACCCCCATATGTTCCCGGCGGACGCGGGCCAGCGCATCTTCGTCCAAGGTGGTCAGGTCATGGCCCAAAACCGTGACCGTCCCGCCGGTCGCGCGCTCAAGCCCGCCCATAAGCATGAGGAGAGACGACTTGCCTGACCCCGATGGCCCAATCAGCCCGACCGTTTCGCCCCGCGCGATATCCAGCGAGATGCCCTTCAGTATCTCGACGCGCCCGGCATTTCCGTCGAGTGCCAATGCTGCGTTTTCCAGCGTCAGAATGGT
Source organism: Pseudomonadota bacterium (assembly GCA_039024895.1). Lineage (GTDB taxonomy): Bacteria > Pseudomonadota > Alphaproteobacteria > Rhodobacterales > Rhodobacteraceae > JAJDOD01. Next base: position 73,852 of record JBCCPJ010000015.1, read on the forward strand.
TTCAGACATCGCCCGGTCCTTTTTGCGGCTCACTGGCTCATATGGGGTGATACGCAGCGTCCGCAACGCTGGATTGGTGACAATTCTTGCGGTTTCGTGCGCCATGGCCGAGCCGGTGACCATTACGGCCTTGGGCGACAGCCTTACCCAGGGCTACGGGTTGGCACCCGACGAAGGCTTTGTCCCGCAGCTTCAGACCTGGCTTGACGGAGCGGGGGAAGACGTTGTGCTGATCAATGCGGGCGTATCGGGGGATACCACCGCCGGCGGCCTCAGCCGCATTGGCTGGACGCTGACACCGGAGGTTGATGCGTTGATTGTGGCCCTTGGCGGCAACGATCTTCTCCGCGGGATCGATCCGGCGGTTGCCCGCAGCAATATCGACGGCATCCTTGCGGCGGCGTCAGCACAGTCCGTGCCCGTCCTGTTGATCGGTATGGATGCCCCGTCCAATTACGGGTCGGACTACGAAAGCGACTTCGAAGCAATTTATCCCGAATTGGCCGCGGAGTACGGCGCGTTGCACCATGGGGATTTTCTCGGTGCCCTGACCTCGCTCGAAGACCGGGAGGCGGCGCTGGCCCAGTATATGCAGGCCGACCGCATCCACCCCAATGCAGCGGGTGTTGCCCTGATCGTCGAAACGCTTGGTCCCCGCGTTGCCGAACTCGCCGCGAAAGTCCCGCCATCCGATTAAGCAGGCCGCCATGTCCACACTGGACTTCTTCTGTCGTCAAATACCTCGGGGTTTGGGGCCGCGCCCCAATAAAACATCGCGTGCGCGCAGCGCGCCTTTAGCTTAGTCCCGGTTCATCAAGGAGGTGACGGCCGGATTTTTCCTCGACTTCGATCACCCAAAGGTCGGGGTCAAAGCCCTTTTGTTTTTCGATCGACCCATCCACTGCCGTCTCTGCGCCCTCTGCCAAAACGACCCATAGCCGGTCGCCGGTCATCGGGTCGAAACTCCGCTGGTAACAACAGGCGTTGCCGTCGAGCGTGTTCAGCTTCACCAGCACCGCGCCCGCCGTGTGATCGCCCTTTTTCAGAATGAAAACCGGTATGGCCGCGAGCCGGAGGCGGGTCAGATAGGCCGCCACCCAAATCTCTGTCGTCAGGCGGCTCATGCCCCGTCCCGAAAGTCGAGCCCCATTTCCTCATAGCGCTCACGCTCTTCCAGCCAGCCCGCCCGGACCTTCACCTGTAGAAACAGATGCACATTGCGGTCGAGAAACTCTTTGATCTCCTCCCGCGCTAACTGACCCACCGCCTTGATCGTCTCGCCTTTCTTGCCCAGGACGATACCCTTATGCCCATCGCGCGCCACATAGACGATCTGATCGATCCGCACTGAGCCGTCTTCGCGTTCTTCCCAGGCTTCGGTCTCGACCGTGAGTTGGTAGGGAAGCTCCTGGTGCAGGCGCAGCGTCAACTTCTCCCGCGTCATTTCCGCGGCAATCATGCGCAACGGCATATCGGCGATCTGATCTTCCGGATAAAGCCAAGGGCCTAGGGGAAGTTCTGCGGCCAACCATTCTCGCAAACGGTCGACGCCGTGGCCCTTCTCGGCGGAGATCATGAATGTCTCGGTAAACACGTAGCGTTTGTTCATCTCTTCCGTCAGCCCCAACAGCACAGGGGCCTCCACCCGGTCGATCTTGTTGATGGCAAGGGCCACCGGTGCCTCGCCGCCCCGTTCGGCGAGCGAGGCCAATATCGCCTCCACCCCTTCGGTGATCCCGCGATGGGCTTCCACCATCAGGACCACGATATCGGCATCAGCGGCACCGCCCCAGGCGGCAGCGAGCATGGCACGATCCAACCGGCGGCGCGGCTTGAAAAGACCCGGCGTGTCAACAAACACGATTTGGGCGGCACCTTCCAGCGCCACGCCGCGGATGCGGGTGCGGGTGGTTTGCACCTTATGCGTTACGATTGACACTTTCGCGCCAACCATACGGTTGAGGAGCGTTGATTTCCCGGCATTGGGCTCGCCGATCAGGGCAACAAAGCCAGCGCGGGTGGGGGATGTCTCGGTCATTTTCGCGATGTAGGCGAAAACCTTGCCCGCTACTAGTGTCGGTTTGACACGCCGCTACGCCTGCGCTACGCCGTCCCTACCGTTGGGGTGTCCGAAAAACCGGGCTGAGATGTGCAATCGCGCGAACCCATCGAACCTGATCCGGACAATTCCGGCGGAGGGAACGGTGTCACGAAAGACCGATCCATCACGCCCGGTGTCCGACCTTTTGAGGGGCCGAACACGTGACGACGCCAATTGCCTTGACCATTGCCGGCTCCGACAGCGGGGGCGGCGCGGGCATTCAAGCGGACCTTAAGGCGATGTCAGCGCTTGGGGTCTATGGGGCCAGCGTGATCACCGCCATCACCGCGCAGAACACCAAAGCGGTGACCGCCGTGGAAGGCGTATCGCTCCCGGTGATCGCAGCACAGATCGCTGCCGTTTTGGACGACCTCGCGGTGGGGGCGATCAAAATCGGCATGCTTGCCACGCCCGAGATCATTGAAACCGTTGCCACTGCGCTTCAACCCTACCAAGGTCCGCTGGTGTTGGACCCGGTCATGGTAGCCAAATCGGGCGACGCACTGCTCCAGGAGGACGCAGTGATAACGTTACGCGAGGCATTGGTGCCCCGCGCAACCATCCTGACGCCCAACCTGCCCGAAGCGGCGCGGCTCCTCGGAATGAGTGACGCCGAAACGCGCGACGCCATGGTCGGGCAGGGGCAAGCGTTGGCAAAGCTCGGGCCCAAGATGGTCCTCATGAAGGGCGGCCACGGCACTGGGGAGGTCTGCACCGATCTCCTGGTGCATACCGACACCATTCTGGCCGAACTCACCGCGCCGCGCGTTGAGACGAAAAACACCCATGGCACCGGGTGCACGCTCTCTTCGGCGATAGCGGCGGGTCTGGCAAAAGGTCTGCGCCCGGTCGACGCGGTGACAGC
>JBCCPJ010000016.1:0-73902 GCA_039024895.1 Pseudomonadota bacterium
CGATCCGGTCTCGCACTCAAAAAGGGTCTTAGCCTGCCCAATACACCCGGGACCATCGACAGTGATTATCGGGGTCCCCTCGGGGTCATACTGATAAACCTTGGTGCGGAACCCGTAACGATTGCCCATGGAGACCGTATCGCCCAAGCCGTAATTGCCCCGGTTGTTCAGGCGCATTTCGAATTGGTGGCGAGTCTTTCGGAAACTGAGCGTGGGCAGGGCGGCTTCGGCTCCACCGGGCAGACCTGATGGTATTCTTTCTCGTGATGGCGGCCGCTTTGTGGGGCTTTGGCTCCATGATCAAGGCACCCGTAAATGCCCGTATGTTGATGATTGGCCTGCTTTATGTGGCCATTCTGGCTATTCAGGTTGCCATGCCTGCTGGGCACCCGCTGCGCGAAGCAACGGGCGGCTCGGCGGGCGAGTGGTTGGTGCTTGGTGGACTGGGTGTCGTCGTTTGGGGGTATGCCAAGGGCCTCGGGCAACTCCGAAACCGCGTCCGTCCCGAGAACAAGCCAAAGGAAGAAGCGCGCGACAGTTCCGTCGAACTTGATCGCAACGCGCGACATATCGTGCTGAGAGAAATTGGCGGCCCTGGTCAGAAAAGGCTGAAACAGGCGCGGGTTTTGGTGGTCGGTGCAGGCGGGCTCGGATCGCCTGCGTTGCAATACCTAGCGGCTGCGGGCATCGGCACGCTCGGCGTGATTGATGACGATCTTGTGGAGAATTCCAACCTCCAGCGCCAAGTAATCCATACCGATGCGCGGATCGGGATGCCCAAGGTCTTTTCAGCCCAGGCCGCGATTGTTGCGCAAAACCCGTTTGTGACTGTGCGCCCCTATCATCGCCGCTTAGATGCTGAAATCGCGCGAGACCTATTTGCCGATTACGACCTGGTGCTTGATGGCACGGATGACACCGAGACGCGCTACCTCATAAATGAAACGGCGGTCGCTCTGAAAATACCGCTTCTGTCGGCGGCTATTAGCCAATGGGAGGGCCAGATCAGCCTGTTTGATCCGTCCCGTGGCGCACCATGTTACGCTTGCATTTTTCCGGAGGCTGCTGCGCCAGGTCTTGCGCCAAGCTGCGCTGAGGGCGGTGTTCTGGGACCTTTGCCAGGTGTCATCGGCAGCATGATGGCGGTTGAAGCGATTAAGTTTCTGACCGGGTCGGGCAGCCCTCTTTTGGGTCGTATGATGATTTACGATGCGCTTAACGCCGAAACACGCATCATTTCGGTAAAGCGAAGGCCAAATTGCCCCGTGTGTGGATGATCGTTCCGGCAAGGATTTGCCCGCGATCGGCAACACTGTGATTATCCCGTGATCGCATCTTGTCGTGGCTCCCATTGCGTTCTTACATGCATGCCATGACCAATTCATTGCTAGCTGACTGGAACGCTGCCTTTGGCCTTCCCGTATTTCAAACCCTTAACGAAAACGACTTTGCTCAAGGCTTCGAGACTGCCCTCGAAGCGGCACGGGCGCGGATTAACGAAATTGCGGATACGGATGACCCGCCGACCTTTGCAAATACAATCGACGCCCTCGAACAGGCGGATGAAACGCTGTCACGGGCGGCATCGATTTTCTTCACATTAGTGTCCACAGACGCAACCCCAGCCCTTGAAGCACTGCAACGCGAAATATCGCCAAAGCTTGCGGCGTATAGCTCTGAAATCACGATGAACCCCAAGCTGTTTGATCGGATTGAAAACTTGTGGGAAGCGAGGGACACATTGCAACTGACCGAAGAACAGGCGCGCGTCCTCATGCTGACCAGGCGTGGGTTTGTGCGAGCCGGTGCCAAGTTGAAAGGCACGGATCGGGATCGGTTTAAAGAGATCACCCAACGGCTCGCCGTGCTGGGGACGGAGTTTGCACAGAACCTCTTGTCTGATGAACGAACTTGGTCGATGGCGCTTGGCCCTGCGGCGGCTGAGGCACTTCCCGAGTTTTTACGCGATGCCGCTGCTGCTGCCGGTCGTGAGCGCGGCGCAAATGGCCCCGTGGTAACCTTGTCGCGTTCTCTCATTGTGCCATTTCTCCAATTTTCCTCAGATCGCGAGCTTCGAAAGTCTGCGTGGCAGGCTTGGGTGCAAAGGGGTGCTAACGGCGGCAACACAGATAATCGCGAGATTGCCGCCGAAACGCTGAAATTGCGCGCGGAGCGTGCGGCGCTTTTGGGCTATCAGACATTTGCCGATTTCAAACTTGATGTTGAAATGGCGAAGACGCCGGATGCTGTGCACGATCTGCTCATGAAGGTGTGGAAGCCAGCGCAGAGAGCCGTGCTGTCGGATACCGAAGTACTGACTGAAATGATGCATGCAGAGGGAATAAACGGCGCATTGGAGCCATGGGATTGGCGCTACTACGCCGAAAAACGGAGAGCGGCAGAACATGATTTGAACGAAGCGGAACTCAAGCCGTATTTCCAACTGGATCGCATGATTGACGCGGTATTCGACTGCGCGCATCGTCTTTTTGGTCTTACGGCGTCTCCGCTTGATGTATCGCTTCACCATCCGGACGCCCGTGCTTGGGAAATCACGCGAGACGGCACGCATGTTGCGGTTTTTATCGGGGACTACTTTGCCCGGGGTTCAAAGCGGTCGGGCGCCTGGTGCAGTGCTCTCCGCCAACAAAGCAAATTGAACGGTGACGTGCGCCCGATTGTCCTGAACGTCTGTAACTTTGCAAAGCCACCGGAGGGCCAACCGGCACTTCTGTCCTATGACGATGCCCGTACACTCTTTCACGAGTTTGGCCACGCTTTGCATCAAATGTTGTCCGATGTGACCTATGAACGTGTCTCAGGCACATCCGTGCCGCGCGACTTTGTCGAGTTGCCGAGCCAGCTATACGAGCACTGGCTCGACGTTCCGGAAGTTCTGGGTGAATTTGCAATACATGCGGAAACGGAAGAGCCGATGCCGCCCGATTTGCTTGAGCGTCTTTTGGCGGCATCAACCTATGACATGGGCTTCCAAACGGTAGAGTATGTGGCCTCGGCTTTGGTAGACCTAGAGTTTCACAGAGGGCCGCCCCCGGCGGATCCCATGCAGCGGCAGGCTGAAATCTTGGACGATATTGGTATGCCGCGTGCGGTCCCAATGCGCCATGCAACGCCACACTTCGCCCATGTCTTTGCAGGCGACGGTTATTCAAGCTCCTATTACAGCTATATGTGGTCGGAGGTTATGGATGCCGATGCTTTCGAGGCATTCGAGGAAACTGGAGATCCGTTCGATCCGGAAACAGCGAGACGCCTAGAGGCGTCCATCCTTTCTGTTGGTGGGTCGCGCGACGCAGCCGAGCTGTATACAGATTTTCGAGGTCGCATGCCGGGTCCTGAAGCATTGCTTAAGGGACGCGGTTTGGTGGCGTAATCCCTCGGTTCCAGTGAAGTTCTTCGCCAACTTAACGCTTTGCAAACTCAAGAGATAACCTCGCAAGAACTTCTCGTCAGGCAAATTTCGTGCTAAAGCCTGCCTCGACGATTTAGAAAATGACTATTCGGCAACCAAAGCAACGCCCGTTACGCTTGCGTAAGATGGGAAAACGAGCGGTACGAACACAGTTCGGTGCAATGTGTTGGCGCATGCGCGGGGATAAACCTCAGTTCCTGCTTGTGACATCGAGACAACGAAAACGTTGGATCATCCCGAAGGGTTGGCCTGTTGACCGAGCCACACCGTCCGAAACAGCGCATACCGAGGCTTGGGAGGAGGCAGGTGTTAAAGGAAAGGTATTTGAACGCTGCTTAGGAATTTATAGTTATAACAAATATTTAGAAGGAGGGACACATCTTCCCTGCGTTGTGGCGGTGTTTCCCGTAAAGGTGAAAAACTTAGCGGTCAAATATCCGTAGAGCGATCAACGTCGGCGGCGCTGGGTTGGTCGAAAGAAAGCGGCAAAGCTTGTTGATGAGCCCGAGCTTGCCAACATGTTCCTGAGCTTTGATCCGAAGGCCCTCTGAAACCCGTGATCTATTGCAGTACTTTATCAACCGACCTACCTCATAAGCGGGGTAAGGTGATGAAATGATACGTTTTGCGCTGAAATGTGACAAAGACCATCGGTTCGAAAGCTGGTTCCAGTCCGGCGCGGCTTTTGATGCTCTTGTCGAACGTGCCTTGGTGCAATGTCCGGAGTGTGGCTCCGTTCACGTTTCGAAGGACCTGATGGCCCCGAAGATCGGTGCAAAACTCGCTGATGCCAGTGCCTCGCAGCCCATGGTCAACACGCCGGACCCGGAAGTTGCCGCCGTTATCGAGAAGCTGCGCACCCATGTGGAAACCAACTCGGAATATGTGGGCCAGAAGTTCGCCTCTGAAGCGCGTTCCATGCATGAAGGTGAAACACCGCAGCGCGCCATATACGGCGAAGTTGATAAGAAACAGGCGAAAAGCCTGCTTGAAGACGGGGTGCCTGCCCTTCCGTTACCGTTCATTCCAAGGCAGAAAACAAACTGACCTTCCGCTGCTTGGGTGGGGACCGGTTACTCTTTTGGCCGCACCAAACTGAACAGCTCGGTGATCCGGCTATAGTCGCGGTACCCAAGCCGTGTAAGCGGCTCGTAGGACAGCACGTTAAAAATACCGTCTTCCACGCAATTATCGCGAAGATGCACGCCAACCACTTCACCGATAACAAGGAAATTTGCCTCCCCCGCCAGCGTGACGATCTGCGTCATCTCGCACTCAAGGATGGCGGGCGCGTTGGCCACGCGGGAGCAGGCGATCTCTTTACAAGCAGCACGCTCAATCCCGGCCTTCGTGAACTCATCGGTTTCACGCGGCCACGGCCCCGAGGTCAAATTCATCGCGTCGCGCATCGCATACTCGACGATGTTCACGCAAAACTCACCCGTTTGGCGAATGTTGTCGACGCTGTCCTTGGTGCCGTTGCGATCCGGCTTGCTGCTCGTGGAGGCAAACATGACTTGTGGCGGCACATAGGCGACCGCGTTGAAAAACGAATAGGGTGCGAGATTGTCCTGCCCCCCGCTATCCCGCGTCGCAATCCACCCAATGGGGCGGGGCGTGACGATTGCGTTGAAAGGATTGTGTTTAAGCCCATGGCCATCAGCCGGTCGGTAAAACACGCCGTATCTCCCGTGATTTGTCGCTCGGATAGCCATATGCTAACGCAAGCCCGGCGGAAAGAGCGGGTTGGGCGTGGAACTGACGCGAGAGACAGCGGATGACTGGTGGGAGGTCGAAGAGCTTTATGACAAAGCCTTCGCCCCCGGTCGCGAGGCGTTGTCCTCCTACCGGCTACGAGACGGAATTGCGCCGGTTGGCATGATGTGCATGGTCGCGCGCGATGAACTCGGCATTCTTGGCGGCGCGATCCGGTACTGGCCAGTTTGCATTGGCGGGCATGCGGCGCTTCTCCTCGGACCCGTTGCCGTCCACCCGACCCGTCAAGGCGAAGGCTTGGGGCGTCTGCTCATAGAAGCCAGCCTCGCCAATGCGGAAAAGTGGGAGAGGGTTTTGCTTGTGGGTGACGCGTCCTATTACGGACGTTTCGGCTTTCACAAGCTACCAGAGGTCGAGATGCCGCCCCCCACCAATCCTGAACGTGTGCTTGGGCGAGAACTGACCAGGGGCGCATGGGCATCAGTCGTCGGGCGGGTCGAGCGTTGGCACGATTGAGGGAAGTCTAAGTACCGCCCGATCTGGCACGCTGCGTCTCAAGGTGCAGTAAACGTCGCTGGCACCACAAGGACAACATGCACTTTGTCCGCACGCGGGCAAAGGAATTTGCTTAGAAGTCAAGTTAGACCGGCGCAAAAGGCCTGTATGCGGTCGATGGCTTCGCTCAAGACGTCGTCAGCCGCAGCGTAGCTCACACGGAATGCGGGCGACACGCCAAACGCCGCGCCAAATACAACTGCGACGCCGGTTTCTTCCAATAACGCACGGCAGAATGCGTCATCGGACGTGATGGGTGTGCCTGCTGCGGTTGTTTTACCGATACATTCCGCAATCGATGGGTACACATAAAATGCGCCATCGGGGAGGGCGCATTGTACACCATCGCAGGCGTTCAGTCCGGCGACCACAAGATCGCGTCGGCGCTGAAACACAGCCACGCTTTCTGTAATGTAGTCCTGCGGCCCTGTGAGCGCTTCAACCGCGGCCCATTGGCTAATGGAACAGGGGTTTGATGTGGATTGCGATTGGATTTTTCGCATCGCTGCGATCAAGCTCTTCGGCCCGCCCGCATAACCAATCCGCCACCCTGTCATGGCATAGGCCTTGCTGACCCCGTTCACGGTCAGGGTGCGCTCGAAAAGTTTGGGCGCGATCTGGGCGGGCGTTCGAAAATCAAATCCCGGATAGGCGATATGTTCGTACATGTCGTCGCTCATGATCCAGACATGGGGGTGGTGTTCGAGCACATCGGTCAAACATCTAAGGTCATCCGGCGCGTAACCTGCGCCCGTCGGGTTGGAAGGCGAGTTGAAGATCAACCACTTCGTCTTGGGCGTGATGGCTGCCTCAAGTTGTTCAGGTAGAATGCGAAAACCGGTTTCTGGCCCTGTTTCAAGAATGACCGGGGTGCCACCGGCAAGGCGTACCATATCCGGGTAGCTCACCCAGTACGGCGCCGGGATCAAAACTTCGTCGCCTGGATTCAAGGTGGCCATTAACGCGTTGTAGAGGACCTGCTTTCCGCCCGTGGAAACGCTGATCTCCGACATCGCATAGGTTAGGTCATTTTCCTTTGAGAATTTCTCGATCACCGCCGATTTCAATTCTGCGATGCCATCGACAGCGGTGTATCTCGTGTGGCCGGCATCGATGGCCTTTTTGGCCGCGGTTCGAATGTTCTCGGGCGTTGGGAAATCCGGCTCACCGGCGCCAAGACCAATGATATCGCGTCCCGCCGCCTTCAGCTCGGCAACCAGACCTGTCAGCGCGACGGTAGGTGAAGGCTTTACGCGGTCGAGTGTCGCAGAGAGAAAGTCCATGGTCGTCCCCGTTGGAGTGGTCCCTTAGGGTTTCTTAGAAACTGGTCAAACGTGGTGCAAGCCGTTAGGAGAACCCGATGACTGATTTGGCCGACCCGAACTGGTATACGAACGATGCGTCCACATTTGGCGACCGCGTGGTGGCGGCGCGGGAAGCGCATAACCTGACCGCGAAAGCCCTGGCGCGCCATCTTGGTGTGGCATCCAAGACCATTGATAATTGGGAGAATGACATTTCCGAGCCGCGCGCCAACAAGCTCCAGATGCTATCGGGCGTCTTAAATGTCTCCATTCCGTGGCTTCTGACCGGGGAGGGTGGCGAAGTTGATGCGATTGACCCTGAGGTCGCGGAGAACATGGATACTCTTTTGACAGAAATCCGTAGTTTGCGAGGTGAAATGAAATCCGCCGCAGACCGGTTGGGTGTCCTTGAAAAGAAATTGAAACAGACAATGTCCGCATGACTGAACACGAAAAGCGACTTAAGCGCCTAGCCATTCGGTCTTGGCGGCGCGGTACCAAAGAGATGGACCTGATCCTGGGCAAGTTCTGGGATGCGGAAGGCGCGTTACTCGATCCGGCAACGCTGGAAACCTACGAGGCGATGCTCAGCGAAAACGACCAAGATCTATACGAATGGGTCAGCGGCCAGTCTTCGCCGCCGGATGTATTTGTGCCATTGATCGCGCGACTTCGGGCGTGATCCGCTGTCAATAGATGTAACGAATTTGATCGCTCCAAAAACGTTCGACCTGCCCTAGGGCGTCGTTGATCGTATTCAGGCGATCACCCCCGACAACAGGGTGCTTGTCCAATAGCTCCGCATGGCGCGCGAAAAGTTCCGCAACCACCTTGTGAACGTTGCGACCCTTGTCGGTAAGGCGAACACGCACCGAACGGCGGTCAATCTCACAGCGCTGGTGGTGCATGAAGCCCATATCCACGAGTTTCTTAAGGTTATAGGAAACGTTAGAGCCCTGATAATATCCGCGGGACCGCAACTCACCCGCTGTCACTTCGTTATCTGCGATATTGAAAAGCAAAAGCGCCTGAACGGCATTAATTTCCAGCACGCCCAAGCGTTCAAATTCATCCTTGATTACATCCAGAAGGAGACGATGAAGACGTTCGACAAGCGCAAGGCTGTCCAGGTAGTCCTTCACGTATCCCGGCTGCTCATTTTGCGTAAGGGTTTGATGTATGCTCATGACCAATCTCTCCGGCCTTATCCACTGCTCAACCGGAGTTTTTAACAAACTTTCCCAAGATACCGTTAAAAGCGGCGAGGAATTTTTGGCAACCTTTCGTCAAGATATCCGAGTGGTTGGGTCGCCAGTTCCCGGACGAGCTTGCGTGTCATCGCGCGTCTGTAATCCGCGAACCCCCGTGCCACTTCTACAAATGCCCCAGGCCCTTGGATTATCTGCGTGTTGAAATAGGCAGGTAATTCCCCAGTCTCGCGTGCACCGCTTTGTTCTTCTTCCACGCTTTGCGCGATCACCAACGCGTTGATCCGCAGGCCAGCCAAGGCGCGCGTCTGGCGCAATTGCTGCGGTGTCGGCCAGTCGTTGTTCTTGCCATCGCCCGACACATCCAGCGTTTGATCCCAACAAGATGGTCCCCGATCGATCAGTTCTTTCCCAAAGGCCAAAGCCGCAGCAAGACCGGTCGGTTCTGGGGCTGGCATCCGTTGCAGGACCGAGAGGCGTGCGATGACCGCGTTGAGCGCTGCGTCATCTTCAATGAGAACCCAGTCTTGTACCACCCGCTGAAAACGCGATGCCGACCATTCGAACACCGCGAGTGCGACCGGCGCATCTGGCATAGCAAACAACAGACTGCGCACCTTCTCATCATCCAACGCGGCCGCGATGCCTTGCGTTTGGAGTTGATACTCGTTGGCGTCCACAGATCCCGACACATCGAGCGCCAAGGCGAGCGACAGGCGACACGGCTCACTCACCGCGGGCAAGCCCAGAAGAGCAAAGCAGACTGCAAGAACCTTCATTGCCGGACCGCAATTGCGCGACTGACCTCACGTTCGAGTTTGCGGCGCATTGCGCGTTCAAAATCGAGGAAATCCTGCGCTTGCTCGACAAAGGCGCCGGGCCCCCGGATAACCTCAGATCGATAATATGCCACAAGGTCCGTCAGCACTGTCGCGCCACAAATCGCGAGACCGTTCACCGTGACATCTGCCAGCGGGAAGTGTTTGTAGGCGGCCGCGGGCGGATACCCGTGGTTGCTGCGCCCGTCGCCGGAGACGTCGATCTTCCGCGCATCACAGGTTGGCGCCTCTTGTAACAACCCCGCCGCGAAACCAAGGGCCGCCCCCATTGCGGTAGGCGATTGCGTGGAAACGCGCTCGGCCCCTGACAACTCTTCAGCTGCGCGGAATAAATCCTCCCCCTTGCGGACCAAACGCCAGGGGAGGATGACATGCTGGTTCCATTCGCCGCTCCACTCAAACGCGGCGAGCGCCACTGGCGCGTCAGTCGACAGAAACGCCGCCTGTACCTCTGGGGCGATCAGCGCCGCTGCCAGTCCGTTTCGCTGCAAAACATACTCTGTATCGTCGACGGAAGCAGAGGCATCTATCGCCAGAACAAGTGCGAGGCGGCAGGCCAGCGCCGGGGCGGGCAGGGCCGCTGCAAGACCGGCCCCGACCCAAAGCTTCACCAATGGCCTGTATTCTCCATACTGGCCCAGGGCTCCTGGGGCGGCAGGTTGTCGCCGCGCTGGAGTAATTCAACCGAGACGTTGTCCGGTGAGCGTACAAAGGCCATATGCCCATCCCGCGGCGGTCGGTTGATGGTCAGACCCGCATCCATGAGACTTTGACACATGTCGTAAATGTTATCGACGCGGTAAGCGAGGTGCCCGAAATGGCGGCTGTCGCTCGGCAATCCCTCATCTCCGTCCCAGTTATAGGTCAATTCAACATCCGCGCGCCCGTCTTGCTGATCGGGGGGGGCCATGAAAACAAGCGTAAACCGTCCCCCTTCATGATCCGTCCGGCGGCGCTCGACCAGACCCAGCATCTTATAGAAGTCAATTGATTTATCGAGGTCCTTCACCCGAACCATCGTGTGCAGGTATTCGGTGCTCATACGTTCTCCTCCATTTTCTATCGTCAGGTGTAAATCCACCGGTGGCACGCACAAGCTGAAAACTGACGACGGACACATTTGCGCGGCATTTACCGACTGGAAAAGGATTTGTCCTAGTGCAGTCGCAACAAAACGACTCGCTTCTCGCGTAAAGGGTTTTCCATGTCCGCAAATCATTCGATTGCCGATCAAATCAGTGCAATCAGCCGTAACCTCATAATCGGACTGGTTCTCCTTGCAGTGCTTGCCGTTGGCTCGACGCTAATTGTGCGATCAACTTTTGTCGACTATCGGAAAAGTGCGGTTTCCACATTGAAATCTAACGAAATTCTCGAAGATATCTTTGAAGCACGCATTGCCGCGATGAAGTGGCGCGCAACGGATAGCGATGCGCATATTGCAGAATTCAACGACAACATGGAAGATTTGAGGATCGCAGCAGCGGATCTTTCAGAGGTCACCAGAGGCTCGGAAGAGGTGGCGAACGCGCTCTCCGAAAAGGTGGGCGATCTGGATGTGTATGAAGCTAATTTCCTGAAAGCGCTCGAAGCACAGGCCGCGTACGACGCGGCGGAAGCTGCAGCGACAGAGGCAGGGCTGACGGCCCGGCGCGCGTTGAGCGAAATCATGACATCAGCATACGAAGACGGAGAACCGGCGGCGGCATTCTACGCGGGTCGCTCCTTAGAAGCCCTAATGCTCGGCCGATATTATCTCGAACGGTTCCGTCAGTCGGAAGCGCAAGAAGACATTGAGCGTGCGTTTTCTGAAATGAAAGAGGCAAAAGCGCTGATCGCAACCCTGCAAACTGCACTTCAGAATCCAAGGCGTCAGGAGCTTGCCGCATCGGCGGCGGCGCAAATACAGAATTTCATCGACAGTAAATCCGAACTTGCCAGCCATATTGCCGACCTAACCGCTGCGCGCGAAGCTATGGATATCATCGGTCCAAAGATCGTAGGAGATGTCGAGTTTGCCGTCGGATCTGCTGTTGCACTCCAGAACACGCTTGGCCCAAGGGGACAGGTCATTTCCTTCTGGGCAATCGTTGCCATTGGGGCTGCGTCCGGTCTGATCATACTGATAGGTGCCCGCTTCTCAAAACGCACAGCAACACGTCTTACGAATGAGATTGAGGCAGCGGTGGATTGCATGACGCAGATTGCGGAGGGCGATCTGGATACAAAAGTGCCGAACACCGGCACGGACAACGAAATCGGACGGATGGCGAAGGCGCTTGAAGTGTTCAAAGGCAACGGCAAGGCCGCTATTGAGGCAGCTGAACGCGAAAGCGCAGCCGAGGAAGAGCGACGAGCAAACGCTGAAGCTGCAAAGCGCGAGCAGGAAGAGCGTGACCGTCAGGCGCAACTCGGGATCGAAGCTGCCCAGAAGGAGATGATTACAAGTCTCGGCCAATCGGTTGGTCAGGTTGTGTCCGCTGCGTCCGAGGGCGATTTCAGCAAAAGAGTTGAGGCGGAGTTTGACGACCCCGAACTGGTACGACTTGCCGAAGGCATCAATAGGCTCATTGAAAGCATCAACGAAAGTGTTGACGCGACCGTGAATGTGCTTGGAAAAATCGCGGTCGGCGATCTGACGGAGACCATAAGTGGCGACTTCAAAGGCGCTTTTGGTCAACTCCAGTCCAATACAAACGAAATGGTGTCTTGCTTGACGACGCTCATTGGTGAAATAACGGACAGCGGTGCGACACTTCAGGGCTCTGCGGGGGAACTCAAGGAAAGCTCCACAGGACTTTCGAAACAGGCTGAGCAGAACGCTGCGGCGATTGAAGAAACCTCCGCGGCACTTGAGGAACTGAGTGCGAGCCTCAAACAAGTCAGCGACAATGTGAGTGATGCGGACCAAAGCGTTCGTACGACGAGCGAAACGGCCAAGTCGAGCAGTGAAGTGGCACAATCGGCAGCAATGGCCATGGGCCAGATAGCCGACGCGTCCGCAGAAATCTCGAAAGTGGTCGGTGTCATCAATGATATTGCGTTCCAGATCAATCTGTTGGCTTTGAATGCTGGCGTCGAAGCTGCCCGTGCCGGACCGGCTGGTCAGGGCTTTTCTGTTGTCGCCGCTGAGGTTCGCCAATTGTCTCAGCGCGCTAGCGAAGCCGCCAAGGAGATTGCGGATGTCATCGCCCGAAGTGATGACGCGGTTGCAGAAGGCGTCACCAAAGTGGCCGACGCACAGTCATCGCTGTCCAAGATCTCCAACAGCGTCGTGGATATTTCGGATCGTATTTCCGAGGCTGCGGCGGCCATTAAAGAGCAGGTGCAAGGCGTTGCCGAAATCAACAATGCGATCGCCCAGGTCGACCAGAACACGCAGAGACAGGCGGCCACCGCAGAGGAACTGACGGCCTCAAGCGCATTGCTCAGCAGCGAGTCGGCTAGTCTGCGGGCATCGATTTCGCGGTTTGCGATCGATCAGCGCGACAGATCGTTAGACATCTTGCCCGGCGAATTCCAAAAAACAGCTTAGGGCTCGCCGAGTTATTGTCGGGAGCCCCGTTGCGGCAGGCTTGATCGGCACTGCGCCAGTTCTTGGGGAAATTCGGGTTATCCACAGATAACTACCACTACTAGTATTGAGCCGCGGAGAAAGCCCAGTATGCTGTAGGCCTCGACAGTCGGAGGCAGGCATGAACATGGAAAATGACATCCCCCAAACCCCGGAGCAGGAAATTGCGGAACTGCGCGCCACCGCGCACCAGACACGCCGCGCTACGAGCCCAGGAATGGAGGAACATCTCTACACGATCCATCCTGTTCTAGATCATGGCTTTGTCCGGGTGATTGACTACATGGGTGACGATGCCGCCATCACCCAAGCCGCCCGCGTCAGCTACGGCAAAGGGACCAAAGCGGTCAGCAATGACGAAGGCCTCATCCGCTATCTCATGCGGCACTGGCATTCGACCCCGTTTGAGATGTGCGAGATCAAGCTCCACGTCAAACTCCCCGTCTTCGTCGCCCGCCAGTGGATCCGCCACCGCACCGCCAATGTGAACGAATACTCCGCCCGCTATTCGATCCTCGACCGCGAATTTTACATCCCCCACGCCCGGGACCTTGCCGCGCAATCGACCACGAACAACCAGGGTCGCGGCGAAACACTCCAAGGCGACGAGGCGCAACGCGTCCTCGACATCCTCCGCGACGACGCCATGCGCGCCTATGACCATTACGAAGAGATGATCGGGCAGGAGGGACAACAGGGCCTCGCCAGAGAGCTTGCCCGCATGAACCTCCCCGCCAACATCTACACCCAATGGTACTGGAAAGTGGACCTGCACAACCTGTTCCACTTCCTGCGCCTGCGCGCCGACGCCCACGCCCAATACGAGATCCGCGTCTACGCCGACGAAATCTGCCGCCTCGTGAAAGACTGGGTCCCCTACGCCTACGCCGCCTTCGAAGACTACCGCTTGGGAGGTGCGACCTTATCGGGCAAAGCGCTCGACTGCGTGCGCCGGATGCTGGCGGGCGAGGAGGTGACGCAGGAGAAGTCGGGGATGAGCAAAGGGGAGTGGCGGGAGTTTCAGGGGGTTCTGAACGACCCGGGCTAAGCCCGGGTCAAATCGGTCCAGTGGACCGATTTGAGTGAAGAACGGGCGTGCGCGAGCACGGCTAGATTGGAGTGTAGGATGGAGATCGTCTTTTCCGGCTTTTGGAGTGCATTTTGGTTGTTTCTCGGTGTTGTCGCGGGAGCAGGCATCCAGCATTGGCTGACGCAAGTTCAATTCCAAAAACACCAAAAGAATGCACGGTTGGTTCTGGAAACTGAAATCGAACTCAATCTTATCGAAGCGGAAACAATTGCCGGTAGGATTCGGTTCCTGAAAGAGCGGGTTGGCGCTGGACAGATCGAAGATGCAGATCTTTTCTTAAATATGCAGGGCTTTCATTATTCAGCGATTGGCCCCCTTGTGAATTCCGGGCATTTCCATTCAATGCTCGGTTCGGGAGGTGTGAAGAAGTATGTGGAATTCATGCGATTTTTCAATAACAACAACGCGAACTGGCTAAGTTCGGCCTTGGTGGCCGAGCATGAAAAGGGGCTGTCTATGGCATTCTTGGATTGGATGCTCGGAAAGTGCGAAGTCCATTCAAGTGGTTTGAAGTTGATTTCAAAGCATACGTAGCAAGCGTAGAGTAAGTGCTAACTCACCACTTTTCGCAATACCCTCCAAAACATTCCCGCCCGGCGGGCACCGCCGGGCAGCGCCCGACCCGTCCCCAGGGCGGGCGCTTCGCGCGACGCCCCGGGTCGGTCGCTGCCCTCATCAAACTGACTAACCATTGAATTATCGCCTTTCGGCGATGCGCCCTCGCGCTCCGCCCTCGAAAGTTACACTGGACCTCTTCCAAGTCGCCGCTCACCGCCCCAGCATCAGCACGGCTCCGCCGAAACACGCCACGCTACGCACAGCACTTGCCCCGCACACGCACCGCGATACCATCATCGTATTAATTCAATTTTAGAAAGGGTCTTTCATGGTCACGCGTTTCCTTGCCACCGCCGCCATCATTCTTGCCGCAAAAACCGCGACCGCAAAAGGCATCGCTGGCACAGGTGCGCCCGATAATCGCGACGATGCCCAATGCCTCGCTCCGTTCGGCATCCCAACCTGTGCTGACATCACCCGCGCCACCGATCGCGGCGGCTGATCCAGCCTCAGAACGGCAACATTAACGCGGGCCTTTTGGGCCCGGCGGGCGCCTTCCTCTTCTACGGGGCTAGGCTCACTTGGAGCACGTCGGCATCGATAGGCGTGATAGTGGTTGAATTTACGCTTCTCCGCCTCGTCGAAAGTGTCTCGCCAAGCTTCTTCTCCAACTAAACGCTTAGGCGAAACCGGACAGCACTTCCCTCCTCCGACTTCTGTGCTAACTCAGCGCGAAACGGAGACACCCGATGGAAGTCCTCACCCTCTTCGCCGCTACTGCCGTGATCTTTCTGATCCTCGACGCGATTGCCTTGAACCTGCTCATCGCGCCGCTCTTCCGGAAACATCTAGGCGAGGCGATCTTGCCCATACCGCGTGTCCTGCCGGCGGCGGTGTTCTATTTGTTCTATGTTGCGGGGTTATTGGTCCTCATCTCCTGGCCTGCCTATCAGGACGGCGATGCGATGCGCGCGCTATGGCAGGGCGCACTTCTGGGCGCGATGGCCTATGGCACATATGAGTTCACTAATTACGCGACGCTTGCCGATTGGAAACCATCCATGGTGGTTACGGATGGGCTTTGGGGCACGGCTTTGACCGCATTGTCGGCGTCGGGCGGCGTCATCGCGACGCAATTCATACTCGCCTGACACAGACGCACGCACAGACGTAATACCGACGTTATACCGACGTGATACCGAGCTGCCTCATTTTTGGGCATGTGTTGATTGGGTATGAATATTGCGGGCTGTCTTCGTTAAGAAATTCGCGATTTGCTGCGGGGATTTTTGTATGTAGTCCGGTGTTAAGGGCCCGCGGTTTAGATCGACACTGTCAGCTTCTGGTCTGTTTTTCGCGTATCGCCGGGGCCGCCACGGCGGTTGGCTTTATCCCCCTAATTGCAGTTCAGGACATTTGCGTTTGTTGTACCGGCAGCGCGCTCAAAAGGTGAATGCCGATCAGAGTTGCGCCGACGACGGCTCGCAACCCGGCATGCGTTACAAGGCCGTTAGCCCCGCTATTCAGAGTGCACAGTGGATTGCCGCTTCTACCAGGCGTAAAGCTCGGTTTTCGCTCAGACTAAAAGTCCAGCGCATTCAAGTGGATAGAGGGCTGCTGGTCGCCTTTTAAAGCGCCTGAAGTTCGCCCGCGTGCTGCCGCCCGTCACGGCCTTCGACCAGCTCATAGCCAATCTTCATGTTGTCGGCGAGCCCGGTAAGCCCTGCCTTTTCGACTGCGGAAATATGCACAAAAATATCTTTGCCCCCGTCGTCAGGTGCAATGAACCCGTAACCTTTGGTGGTGTTGAACCATTTCACGGTGCCAGTCGGCATTAGTCTATTCCCTTATCGTCCGCTCCGGATTATCCGGAGGTCTGCAAGTCAGATCACACGAGGAAGTCTGTTTCTGACGCTGTAAAAGGTGGGTCGTTTCGTTCAAAAAACAAGTGAAACATATGTGAAAATGAGACTCTTGAAATGCTAACGCTCTATGGGATCAAATCTTGTAACACCTGCCGCAAAGCGCGGCAGGCTGCGGAAAAAGCGGGCAAAGAGGTGACGTTCGTCGATATCCGCGAAACCCCTCTCACCCCCTCCCGACTCCAAGATTTTTCGGGGGTGTTTGGGGACGCGTTGCTGAATCGCAAGTCCACAACCTGGCGCGGATTGCCTGAGGCGGAGAAGAAAAAGGACGTGGTCGCACTGATTTTGCAATACCCGACGCTGATGAAGCGACCTGTGATCGCTGGGAAAACTCTCACCCTTGGTTGGTCTTCGGAGATTTCAGCAACCCATCTTGGATAATATTCCCAATATGCTTAACTACGCATCACGGAGAAAGAGAGGGGACGCGTCATGCGCAATTCGGCGACAGCTTTAGGCATGATTGGCGGCATACTCGCGTTGGTCATGGGCATAATCAGTTTCGGTTACACGGAACTTACGGCACAAGAGGAAGTCCGAAACCTGGATTTCCTCCCTCTTCCAGAGAACCCAGAACTCTTACGCGCGATGAGTGTCATTGCGCCTTTGCTGGCGATCGCCGGAGCAGGCATGGCGCGCTATCGGGCCCTTTGGGGTGGATTACTTTTACTGGTCGCGGCGCTTGCCATCTACACGACGTTTAGTAGCGTCTTCGCGATTTTTCCGGCTGCAATGTGCGGTTTGGCCACTATCCTCGCGATAGCTGCAGGTCGTCCTGATAAAGAGACTGCTCACTTCTGAGCACAAAACGGTCGAGCGAGAGGGGACCACCGCCTTTGAACACGAGATAGAGCAGCAGAAAAACCCAGAAAGCGCGTTGATCGAGTATGACGCCATCGCTCAAATTGTCGAACCACGCACCCGTTTCTCCGCCGTGGGCAAAGACATCCGTGAGGCTTTGAACAACGACAAAACCAACCATGCCAAACGCAGCTGCACGCGTGAAGAGACCGAGCACAACAAGCGCGGGGAGTACAAACTCCGCCCATGTTCCCGCGAGAATAACCAGCTTTTGAAACTGAGTAGCTTGCGTAATGTCATAGCTCGCAGCTTCCGCACCCTTCGGAAAAATCTGCGCGAAAGCATTGAAACTCGGCGCGAAGAGTCCTGAGAAGTCATCGCCAACTTTGGTCAGTCCTGAGTTCCAGAAATATACCAGTAGGACTGCGGCGAATATGAACCGGGCCAAAGTCGTTAAGATTGGTGTGGACATCGGCTCCAACCAAGACAACGCACGGTCAGGCAAGGAAAAAAGTGTGCGGATCATGTGAGGTCTCCGGTTTTCGCAATTGAATTTGAGCCGAGAAGAAGTGCGAGCGTTGCTGATAGATCAAAAGTCGGCACTTCGTTTATGGCGGCCTCAAAGGCCTCGCCCAGCGGTTTGCCTGATGTGATGGCAGTCAGGAAGCTCCCCGCACCCGGCGGCAAAAGGACAGGCTTTGGGTCCATATTGGCCCTTAGAACGACCACATCCTCGGCGGTCGCCGCCGGTTTTGGACCATCATCCATGTTGAACCGCCAGATTGCATAAATCGGCCAATTCGACCGAACAACGCGTAAGGACGGCGCCAAGTGCAAGTTGCTGGCCATCAGCATGTCGGGGCTGAGCACCTGTAAATCGGTCGGGTCGATCGGGTCATGATCCGCCGCATGGTAACTCTGGCGCAAGGCCAGTTCCAGACGGGCGACGTCGGGAAGGTATCCCAGGGATTGCGTCGGTTCAAACGTTTCAAGGAACGATGGCATTTCATCGCCGTAGAACATCATCAGCGGCGACATCGGTGGATGTTTGCGGAAAAACGTGCCGGCCAGCAACTTGAAGTTACTATCTCCAACTAATTTGCGAATGACTGGGAAAGCAGTCTCTAGTGCCTCAGTAAGCGACACAGCGACGTTATTTCTATAGACGTCGAACCGACGTCCTGCGGGCCGCCCGGCGCCGTCAGATAGACCGCTTGGTCTCTGCGCCTCGGGCGACAGGACTGCCTGACCAAAAGTCGCTTGGTCAACTGTCATGCTACCGCTTCCAAAATGCGAGCAGCGCGTGCGGCTTCGGCCTCCAATACGGGCCATTCAGGCACATCCGTGTCCCATTCAATCAAGCTTGGTTTTGCGCCACCTTTGGCAATGACCATTTCGTAGAGCGACCAAACAGGTTCTGCGACTTCGCGTCCGTGACTGTCGATCAACAGAGGCTTGCCGTGGTCGTCGTGATCTTCATCGTGACCCGCCAGGTGAATTTCCCCGACGAGTTCGAGCGGGAAGGCATCAATGTAAGACACCGGATCCATGCCAAGATTGGTTGCGCTGACGAACACGTTGTTCACATCGAGAAGGAGGCCACATCCCGTCCGCCGTGCGATTTCACGCAGGAAATCCGTTTCTTCGTAGGTGCTTTCGTCGAAGGCGAGATAGGATGACGGGTTTTCAAGCAGCATTTGCCGCCCGACCACTTCTTGTACTTCGTCGATATGGTCGGCAACGCGCGTCAGCGTTTCTTTGGTGTAGGGCAGTGGAAGGAGGTCATTCAAAAAGCCTGCGTCATGGGTAGACCAAGCCAGATGTTCGGAAAAACTCGCTGGTTTCGCCCATTCAACCAGATGTTTGAGGCGCGCAAGATGATCTTGGTCAAGCGGCTTCTCGCCGCCAATGGATAAGCCTACACCATGCACCGATAGGGCAAAGCGTTCGGTGAGGTGCTTCAGTTGTGCGATGGGGCGCCCACCTTGACCCATGTAGTTCTCGGCGTGAATCTCAAGCCAATTCACACATCCCGACCGCTCGAGCAAATCTGTAAAATGCTGCGCCTTGTAGCCAACGCCGGGCGCGTTGGGCAATCGATCATGGCGGGGTGTGTTTGCATCAAGCATGGCATTCTCCCCATGTTGCGGCGCCTCATCGCAGGGCGGAAGCGCCGCAGGAGTAGTCTATTACGCCGGGAGGTCGCGGTCGAGTTCTTCCAGCGAACCTTCGCGTGGCGTGCCGTCTGCCATAGCTGGCAGTTCAATGTCGGCGCATGTTCCAGCGTCAACCAGTGTCCAAGCGTTGCCCTGGTAATCTACGGTCGAGGTGCCAGCACAGGTTGTGCCAGGTCCAGCAGCGCAATCGTTCTTGCCAGCGAGCGAGATGCCAAAGCACTTTTCTTTCGCTTGCGCGTGGGCTGGAGCCGTCATGGAAGCGGTAAGGGCCGCCGCAACAGCGCCAGCGACAGCAAGGTTTGTTTTGATATTCGACATGTCCAAAGTGTCCTTGTCAGTTTAAACGTTGTGTTTGAGCGGCCGACTTTTCTGCGGCACACTGCAAATGTGTGAAACTTCCTGTTGAATTACCACTCACGCCTGCGTGTGCGCACAACCTCGTCAGTTCCTGAAACATTAAGCGCATTTTTTACTAACAAATACTGAGAAAATAGCGTTTTTTACCGACTGCCCTGTTTTTAAAACTGACACACTTTGCGCCGCAACACACGCCTTGTCCCGTTTGATGACGCGCAATTATGTCAGGTCGGGCGGTGTGGCTTCCTGCACAAGGTCGGCAATCACATCGTCCAGACTTAGCGTTTTGGTCCGCTTCTCGCCGAGGCGCCGCAGGGTAACGGTTTTCTCATCCACTTCCCGTTGCCCAACAGCAAGGATAACCGGCACCTTGCCAATCGAGTGTTCGCGGACCTTGTAGTTGATCTTCTCGTTGCGCAGGTCGGCTTCGGCGCGAACGCCCGCTACGCGAAGCGCCTCGACAACCTCGCCCACATATTCGTCTGCGTCGGAGACAATGGAGGCAACCACAACTTGTCGCGGTGCCAGCCAGAGTGGCAGACGGCCTGCGTGTTGCTCAATCAAAATTCCAGTGAAGCGTTCGAGCGAACCGAAAAGTGCGCGGTGCAGCATCACCGGCGGTCGCTTTTCACCGGATTGCGTCACATAAGTAGAATTGAACCGCTCCGGCAGGTTGAAGTCGACTTGAAGCGTACCGCACTGCCAGTCGCGCCCAATTGCGTCGCGAAGAACATATTCGAGTTTGGGCCCGTAAAACGCGCCTTCACCCTCGAATATGCTGTAGGTCATTCCTTCGGCATCGAGCATGCTTTGCAAAGCACCTTCGGACCTGTCCCAAACCTCTTCACTCCCGATCCGGTTATCAGGCCTGGTCGAAAGCTTAACGTGCACATCTTCAAACCCGCAGTCACGATAGATCGACAGGATTAAATCGTTAACCTTCACGCATTCGTCGAAAAGTTGTTCGGGCGTACAATAGATATGAGCATCGTCTTGGGTGAAGCTGCGTACGCGCAAAAGACCGTGCAGAGCACCAGAAGGTTCATATCGATGGACTTTTCCAAATTCCGCGATCTTTAACGGCAGGTCGCGGTAGCTCCTGATGCCTTGGTTGTAGATCATCATATGGCCGGGGCAGTTCATCGGTTTAAGCGCATACTCCCGATCATCTTGCGTCTCTGCCAGGAACATATTTTCACGATAGTTCTGCCAGTGGCCCGAAATTTCCCAGAGAGCCTTATCCATAATGTCGGGTGAGTTGACCTCTACATAGCCAGCGGCCTCCTGGCGTCGGCGCATGTAGCTGATAAGTGACTGAAACATTCGCCAGCCATCGGGGTGCCAAAAGACCGAACCCGGTGCAACTTCCTCGAAATGAAACAGGTTCATTTCGCGGCCGAGCTTGCGGTGATCGCGTTTGGCGGCTTCCTCCAGAAAGTTAAGATGAGCCTGAAGGTCCTGACGGTTCTTGAACGCCACGCCGTAAATCCGCTGTAGCATCTCGCGCGAACTATCGCCTCGCCAGTAAGCACCGGCCACGCTCATCAGCTTGAAGCCGTCCGCAGGCAACTGGCCCGTATGCTGTAAGTGTGGGCCGCGACATAAATCCTGCCAATCTCCATGCCAATACATGCGGATCGGATCGTTTCCTGAGATCGCGTCGATAAGCTCGACCTTAAAGGGCTCGTTCGTGTCCTTGTAGTGCTGGGTCGCACGGTCACGCTCCCAAACTTCTGTTCGGACAGGATCGCGCGCATTGATGATCTCTTTCATCTTCGCTTCGATCGCGCCCAAGTCTTCCGGAGTAAACGGCTCGGCCCGGTCAAAGTCGTAGTACCAACCGTGCTCAATCACGGGTCCGATGGTTACTTTGACATCGGGCCATATCTCCTGAACGGCACGCGCCATAACGTGGGCAAAGTCATGGCGGATGAGTTCTAGTGCTGGCGCGTCGTCCTTCATGGTATGGATGGCAATCGACGCGTTTGTCTCGATAGGCCATGCAAGGTCCCAGTGCTCGCCGTTCACTTCGGCGCTGATAGCCTTCTTTCCAAGCGAGTTGGAGATGTCAGCTGCGACCTCCGCAGCGGTAACACCAGCTGGAAAGCTACGAGAATTTCCGTCCGGAAAAGTTAAGGAAATCTGGGACATTAGTCATGTCTCCTCGTCGGTTTGGCGCCCACGGAACGCCCGATTGCGGGTATGTGCGTGCCGAGATGCGCTATGCCGCGCTTTCTGTCAATGGACGACCGAACAATAAAAGTTCTGCTGGCGCGGTATGCGAAAGTATTCAAGCAATTCCAGTATGTTATGCTTGACATATTGAAAAACTATCGGTTCATTCGAAATACAAATAATGGCTGGAACGGTAGAGAAATGCCCGCGTATAACGACAAGTTCGAATTAAGCTTGGAAGAGATGGATTTGATCGAAGAGGCACTTCGTCAAACCGTTCAGACAATATCGGGATTCAAGGCGGCGCCGACGGACCTGGATCAGGCGCGCAAACTTCGTGCGATGAAGAAGGTTCTTGGGCGGCTTCATAACCAGAAAGTCTTTTTTCGCCCAAAACAAGGCTATATCAGCGGGTAATAGAGCGCCGACTTGCGAGTTGATGTTTGCGGCACTGGCGCGGTCAACTTGAAAGGGCACCGGCGCGCATGAGCGGCACCAGCTTCAAATCGGATACGCGTCGTTTAGCTTATGATCAAACTCCAGGTAGATCACCTGGGGTCGTTTTTCTGAGCGGATTCAACTCAACGAAAGAAGGCATCAAAGCCACTTTTCTGCAGTCTTGGGCGCAGGAAAAGGGCTATGGGTTCCTTCGGTTTGACTACTCTGGCCACGGGGCATCCGCTGGTCACTTTAAGGACGGCACAATTGGTCACTGGCTGGAAGATACCCAGTCGATCATAGCGGGTCTCACGACCGGTCCGCAGGTCATCGTTGGGTCATCAATGGGTGGATGGCTCGGTTGTCTCCTGCTCCGTGAACGATCGGACTTGGTCGGTGGGCTTGTGACCATCGCGGCAGCGCCTGACTTTACAGAGGAAAGATATTGGACGTCGTTTAATTCAGTGACGCGTCAAAAGCTTTTGGAGCAAGGGTATGTCGAAGTGGAAAGCGCCTATGATGATGGGCCCTATGTCATTACGCGAAAACTGATCGAAGAGGGGCGGCAACATCTGGTTTTCCCTAGTCCACTGCATGCACCATGCCCGGTACGGTTACTCCATGGCACAGGGGATGATGCGATCCCGGTGGAGACGGCGCAGCGGCTTTTTCGACATATAGAGGGTGCTGACGTTCAATTGACGTTGGTTAAAGGTGCAGACCACCGGTTTTCATCTCCTGACTGTCTTGAGCTTATCGCAAAATCAGTCAGCGAAACGGCCTTTGCCGCAAGCGCCAGCGCAGAACCGTAAACGGCAAGCACCGATCTTCAGAAATCTTGGCCCAAAAAAACGAATAGGCTTTCCAATACGTCGTCGGTCCAAAGGTCGGTGTGCCCGGCCCCCGCTACTCTAAGGAAAAGTTTGTCGTCTGACGCCGCCGCGTTGAAAATTCTCTTTCCCATTGAGAAGGGAACCAGCCTGTCATTTTCGCCGTGGATGACAAGCAACTTTTGCGTCAAAGAACCGATGTGAGACATGCTTTCCCAGCGTTGGGTGATGCTATCGGCGACGTCTTCATTCGGATATTGTACAGCCAACAGGTCAATCAATGACGTGAATGGCGCTTCCAACACAACTGCGCTTCCGAAGCCCGACGCTGCCAACCTAATGGCAAGTGCGGCGCCCAAACTCTCGCCATAAAGGATTGTTGGGTAGGGCAAGTTCTCGCTGAGCGCATGGGCGTCGTCGATCAACAACTCTTCTTCCGGTGACCCTGAAGAACCGCTCGACCCACGGTATGCCGGCGCAACCACACCGAAACCAGCGTCAACCAAAATGTTGAGGCGATCAGCGCGATCTCTCAGACCACCGGCGTTGCCGGAGAGGTATAGTATGGTGGGCTGGCCACCCCTCGCATCTGCCGTCCATATAATGAGTTCAGTGCCGTCTTCCGCAACAAAGCGCGTTTCGGAGAGGTTTGGTGCGCCAGCGTTACTGGGCTGAACATATGTGGTGTCAAAAGGGTAGACAGCCATGCTTTCGTGGTTCTCGAGATACCAAGCAATGTAACTTGTCGAGAGAATACCAAGGAGTGCCTTTAGCATTTGATCGTGGGGTTCATACGGCAATGCCTCTGGCAGGTTTGGCGTCATGCCCACGCCCTCAAGGACCAGGGTGACTTATCGATAGTAGTGTCATGTCGTTTGCAGCTTAGCCGAATACTCGACTGACTCAAAACGGTCGCCCGTCCTGACCCAGGAGAGTTCTGTATGTTGATCTTGGCTTGAAGTGTTCGCCTATTCGCTGACCTTGCGCGCGCACCTGAGAAGCGGATCACTTCCGTGGGCAGCCCGTAAATCGGATGTAGGACAGATGCTTTGGCACATTGAAGTTCACTTGAACCAACCAGAAGGTTGGTGCCGTCGGCGAACGTTATATGATTTTCTACGATAAAGAACGTCGCGGACCTCGCTCATTTCTCGCTGTTTAATTGGCGTTCCCGCCAGATGACGTAGAGTATCGCAACCAAACCAAGAAAAAGGGTCGTTGTCATGATGCTCAGCAACTTAAAGCTGGCATCTTCTCCTTGAATGACACCGCCCGCAAAAGCATCAAGCGCAGCGCCCCCTCCAATCATAAATGCACTGCCAAGACCGCTCGCAGTGCCCGCTAAGTGCGGTCGCACAGACAACATACCAGCGCTTGCATTTGGGATGACCATACCGTTTCCAAGGCCGACGAATGTACAAAACCCAAAGAAAAGCGGCGCAGACCCAAGCCCGGCCGCGGTGAGCAGGAGCGCGGTTAAGAGCCCGAAGAAACCTATCATCGCTCCCATACGGATCATCCAATTTACGCCGAAACGTACGGAATACCTGCCCGAGATGAAATTGCCGGTGGCGTAACCAATTGCGGGCGCTCCGAAACAAACGCCCGACCAGAAGGACGACAGGCCGTATTCAATGGACGCGACATAAGGGCCACCCCCGAGAAAGGCAAAAAAAGCGCCTGATGCAAAGGCGGCAGACAGCACATAGCCCCAGAAACGGCGTGAGCTAAGAAGCTCGGGATAGTCCTGAAGTTGCTCGCTAAAGGAGATGCCTCCGCCTTTTGCCGTTTCGCCCTGGTCTGCCCAGCATAGCGCCATGACCAACACACCGCCCAAAGCAAGAAACCAGAAGACGGATTGCCAGCCAAAAGTCTGGTCCAATGCACCGCCAATCATCGGTGCCACCATCGGCACGAGCGCCATTCCCATGGTCACGTAGCCAATCATCGACGCAGCTTCGTCTTGTGGAACAATATCGCGCACGATGGCGCGACTTAGAACCAAGCCAGCCGCAACACTGCTCTGCATCATGCGGAAAAAAAGGAACGCTTCGATGGAAGTCGCCAGAAGGCATCCAAGCGTGGCGAAGATGAAGATCCCATGGCAAATGAGCATGACATTGCGGCGTCCATACCGGTCGCTTATCGGCCCGACGAGTAGTTGTAGAACGGCGGTTACTGCCAAGTACCCCGAAACGGCAACCTGAACGAGTTCATACTGGGTATCAAAGTGGTCCGTGATATGTGGCAGCGATGGCAGAAATGCACTCATGTTCATTGCACCCAAACCGGCCATCAGAACAAGCGTGAGAACATGAGGGGGTGTTGTTCGATCGAAGAGCCGAACACTCTGATGACGTTTCATTCCACAGACCTAGCGCTCGCCATAGGTGAGGGAAATGCCTTTTGAGCATCAAAATACGGGGTGACACGATTTACAGATTGAGGAATTCTTCAATATTTCCCTTTCCTGCCGCATCGCAGCGAGTTAGGCGATGTGCACGAGAAGGAGATATGGCATGTCTGATATCCTGGCCGAACTTGAAACGCGACGTGCGGCCGCCCGCGCCGGTGGCGGCGAAAAGCGTATCGCTGCACAACACGCGAAGGGGAAGTTGACCGCGCGCGAACGCGTCGACTTGCTTCTGGATGAAGGCTCCTTCGAAGAGTTCGACATGTTCGTAAAGCACCGGACGACGGATTTTGGCATGGATGCGGATCGACCGGATGGTGACGGTGTCGTAACCGGTTGGGGAACGATCAACGGGCGCGTGGTTTATGTCTTTAGCCAGGATTTTACTGTGCTTGGCGGATCGGTATCCGAGACGCATGCCCGAAAGATCTGCAAGATCATGGATAAGGCCATTGAAAACGGTGCGCCTGTCATCGGCCTTAACGATTCCGGGGGGGCTCGCATTCAAGAAGGCGTCGATTCTTTGGCCGGATACGGTGAGGTGTTTCAGCGCAATATTTTGGCGTCCGGCGTCGTGCCGCAGATCAGCGTGATTATGGGGCCCTGCGCTGGCGGTGCCGTATATAGCCCCGCGATGACGGATTTTATCTTCATGGTGAAAGACAGTTCATACATGTTTGTCACTGGTCCCGACGTCGTAAAAACTGTGACCAATGAGATTGTCACGGCCGAGGAACTTGGTGGAGCATCGACCCACACGAAGAAGAGCTCCGTTGCCGACGCTGCATTCGAAAACGATGTGGAAACTCTTTCGGAAGTTCGACGGCTGGTTGATTTTCTCCCGCTTAACAACCGCGACAAAGTACCGACCCGTCCATTTTTCGATAATCCGGAAAGAGTAGATCACAGTCTCGACACATTAATCCCGCAGAATCCGAATCAACCGTATGACATGAAGGAATTGATCCTGAAGGTAGCGGATGAAGGAGATTTTTATGAGCTACAGGCAGATTTCGCCGCAAACATCATCACGGGGTTCATCCGCCTCGAAGGGAGAACCGTCGGGGTCATCGCGAACCAACCGATGGTTCTGGCGGGCGTTTTGGACATCGATTCAAGCCGCAAGGCCGCCCGTTTCGTACGGTTCTGCGATGCCTTTGAAATCCCTATACTGACCTTTGTTGATGTACCGGGATTCTTGCCCGGTACAGCTCAGGAATACGGCGGCGTAATCAAGCACGGCGCGAAACTCCTTTTCGCTTACGGCGAAGCAACTGTTCCAAAAGTGACAGTCATCACCCGCAAAGCGTACGGCGGTGCTTATGATGTTATGTCTTCCAAGCACTTACGGGGCGATTTCAACTACGCGTGGCCGACCGCGCAAATCGCGGTGATGGGCGCAAAAGGGGCAACGGAAATCCTTTACCGCTCTGAGTTGGATGATCCTGACAAGATTGCCGAGCGGACCGCTGAGTATGAAGCGAACTTTGCTAATCCGTTTCGTGCCGCGGAAAGGGGCTTCATCGATGAGGTGATCATGCCACATTCCACAAGACGTCGCGTTGCACGTGCGATTGCCTCTTTGCGCAGCAAAAGTCAGAAAAATCCGTGGAAGAAGCATGATAATATTCCGCTCTGACCGCAGATTGCACGTGCTGCTTTCCTGCCACAGGGCGATGAATATTTCCCCGTTAACCTTTGAGGCTGGAAACAATCCGAAGAAATGCGTTAATCAGCACCTATCCGCCGTCACCCGTAACTATCTACTGGACACGGGTTTTCGGTCGGCTAGTGTCACGCCGTACGCGGAAAGCGTGCGGGACTATTGGAAAGGCCGAGCTGATAATACGGCCTTGACGGATCGAAGGAGACAGTCATGTCGAACACCCTCAAAGCCCTCCTGGCCCTTGGCCTCTTTACAGTTCTCGCAGCCTGCGCTCAGCAGGAAGAGCCCATGGAAGAGCCCATGGTCATGGAAGAGCCAGTTATGGAAAAGTTCTAATTCAGAACGTTTTCGGTCGGGGCGTCAGCCCCGACCAAACCCTCGCATTGGGCTAAAATGCATCACATCCCTAAATTGTTGTTGTTCCTCTGGCTTGCATTGCTGCTCGGCTGTGTTGAAAGTCAGGATATCACGCTGGTCATGCCAAGGATCGGCTAGTAGTACTGCGGTATCATGGGGCAGGTTGTGTTGAAGCACCGGGGCTTTCCGGGGCGTATGCCGGGTACAGATTTTCAGTTCACGATACGCCGCGCAAACCCACGTGGGGTGACTAAAATCGTTCCGCGCGAACGTTTTGCGGATCGAAAGAAGGCAGATCGGGATGCAGACGCGGCCTTTATGGCGTGTCTGTGGGATCAATTCGGCGAAGCACCATTCGAGCGCGGAAATCTTGATGCAGGGCGTTTGTCCTGGTTATTTGGACGCGAAGTTGTCGCCGCCGAAGACCCTTTTGACCCGGCGAGCTATGCGGCCTTGATGAAAATCGACGAAAACCGCGCCCGCGCTTCCTTCCCAGACGCATTTGATGGAACATGGGTGGCATGAATCTGCTGCGAATTTTCCCTTTTTGGCAAAGACTTGCCGGTTTCGTGCCTGCCAAAACGTTTTGCTGTTTTGAAATGTGGAATTCGTGCAAGTCTACATCTGAAGATGTGTGCTCCACTCACCACGCATTTTCCACAAGTAAGAACCGTTACCCTTCCCCTTCACGTCGGCTCGATCGGATTTCCCCGGTCGGGCCTTCGTGTTTCGAGCGAGCTTCAGCCGATTTGCGGCGGCTTGCCGCGCGTTACTCGTTGGATTTGAGGGTTGTTATTGCAAAACAATCGCTACGACGCCTCTTTTCAAGCCCGGGACGGGGCTTGCAAACAAACAAAAGAGGAAATGTCTCATGTCGAAATTCGCTCCTATCTTACTGTTCTCATCAGTACTCGTCTTGGCTGCCTGCGATGAGGTCGACTCCGATCTTGAACGCGCTGCAATCGGCGCAGCAATTGGCTGCGCCGCCGGTCAAGTCTTGGTCAACGGTCGATGCGTTGAAGGTGCCGTGGTCGGCGGCGCGGCGGGTGCCTTGTCGGACGAGTTTTAACGCGTCACGGTGCGATGACGGTGAGAAGTGGCCGTTTTATGCTTGCATCTTTGCTTTTGAGCGAACTGATATTGAATATCAGGGGACGAAAGCTCTGGCTAACGTTCAAGGTCAAAGACCTAGGAACATAAGAGGCAGAACATCATGCAAACAAAACTACCAATCCTCGCCATCGCAGCCCTCCTTGGGCTATCGGCCTGCAGTCAAGGTACCGACTTGGAGCGCGCACTCATCGGTGCAGGTGCGGGCTGTATCGCCGGAGAGCTCATCGATAATGGCGAATGTCTTGTCGGCGCGGCCGTCGGTGGTGCCGCCGGCGCGCTCTCGGACGACTTCAACTACTAAATCGCAGGCGAGCCAGTCTCGCTGCACGTTAAGGCGGAACGCCGTCTGGTCATCAAACCGGGCGGCGTTTATCAGTTTACCGGGTTCCGCGACCTGGCTGGAGGGGACATGTTCAAGAAAATCCTGATTGCCAATCGGGGCGAGATCGCTTGTCGGGTCATTAAAACAGCTCGGAAGATGGGTATTCAGACCGTTGCAATTTACTCAGATGCGGATGCCCATGCCCTACATGTCAAAATGGCGGATGAAGCGGTTCACATCGGGCCTGCTCCGGCCAATCAGTCCTACATCGTTATCGACAAGGTTATGGACGCAATCCGTCTAACAGGCGCGGAGGCCGTGCATCCGGGATATGGTTTCCTATCGGAAAATCCGAAATTTGCCGAAGCACTCGAAGCAAAAGGTGTCGCATTCATCGGCCCCCCCAAGGGTGCAATTGAGGCGATGGGAGACAAAATCACCTCCAAGAAGATTGCGCAGGAGGCACATGTTTCGACGGTTCCGGGGTATATGGGGCTGATCGAGGATGCTGACGAAGCGGTAAAAATCTCCTCCGAGATTGGCTATCCGGTCATGATAAAAGCCAGCGCCGGGGGCGGCGGCAAAGGCATGCGGATTGCTTGGGATGACCAGGAGGCGCGGGAGGGGTTCCAATCCTCCAAAAATGAAGCCGCCAACAGTTTCGGTGATGATCGCATTTTCATCGAGAAGTTCGTTACGCAACCGCGTCACATTGAAATCCAGGTGCTGTGCGACGGTCATGGCAACGGTGTTTACCTCAATGAGCGCGAATGCTCGATCCAGCGCCGGAACCAAAAGGTGATTGAGGAAGCGCCTTCTCCGTTTTTGGATGAAGCTACCCGAAAGTCGATGGGCGAGCAGTCTCTCGCCCTTGCCCACGCGGTCGGTTACCAAAGTGCCGGAACGGTCGAGTTCATCGTCGACGGTGATCGGAACTTCTATTTTCTGGAGATGAACACACGGTTGCAGGTTGAACATCCCGTTACCGAGTTGATTACCGGTATCGATCTTGTTGAGCAGATGATCCGGGTTGCGGCGGGTGAGAAGCTCTCATTGACGCAAGGCGATATCGGCATCAACGGGTGGGCAATGGAAAGTCGCCTATACGCCGAGGACCCGTATCGCGGCTTCTTGCCTTCCATTGGCCGCCTGACACGGTACCGCCCACCCGAAGAGGTGACAGAAGAAGGCCGCGTTGTCCGCAACGACACCGGCGTTTTTGAAGGCGGTGAGATCAGCATGTACTATGACCCGATGATCGCGAAGCTTTGCACATGGGGCAAAGATCGTGCATCGGCCATAGAAGAGATGAGGGGCGCCCTCGATCGTTTCGAGGTGGAAGGGATCGGACACAACATTCCTTTTTTGTCGGCCGTTTACGACCATGCGAAGTTCATATCTGGTGAAATGACAACGGCGTTCATTGCTGAAGAATATCCCGACGGGTTCGAAGGTGTTGAACTCGATGAAGAGACATGTCGTCGAATCGCCGCCGCCGCCGCTGCCATGCACCGGGTTGCAGAAATTAGGCGCACGCGCATCTCCGGCCGGTTGGATAACCATCAGCGCCAGGTGGGCGCGGATTGGATTGTACGGCTTGGTGCCCATAGCTTTGCGGTAACGGTGGATGCCGACAGGGAGGGCGCGAATGTAAACTTCGTAGATGGCGGGTCATCGCTACGTGTGGCGAGTGATTGGACGCCTGGGCAGCCTCTGGCCGAACTAGACATCGACGGTAGGCCGCTAGTCCTGAAGGTCAGCCCGACAAGTAGCGGCTACCATGTGCGCCATCGTGGCGCGGACATGCATGTTGACATCTTTAGCACTCGCCATGCCGAACTCGCTGCTCTGATGCCGGTCAAAACGCCGCCGGACACGTCGAAAATGTTGCTCTGCCCAATGCCGGGGTTGATCGTGAAGATTGACGTCGAAGAAGGGCAAGAGGTGCAGGAAGGCCAGGCGCTTTGTACGGTTGAAGCCATGAAAATGGAGAATATCCTTCGCGCCGAGAAAAAGGGCGTGGTGTCCAAGATCAACGCCGGCCCTGGGGATAGCCTCGCCGTAGATGATGTGATCATGGAGTTTGAATGAGCACAATTGCAACGGAAGCCCAGGCTGTTGCATCAAGCACAGGGCGCCACGTGGCTGCTGCGGTCGTGGGGGCGTTGCTGACATTTGGCGTGTTCGTTGCCATTGCCATGTCAATGAACGAGGGCGTCTTTGAGTACCCCCTCGACGATGTTTACATCCACCTAGCCATGGCGGAACAAATCGCGCGTGGCGGCTACGGTGTAAATGCCGGTGAGTTTGCCTCGGCGGCATCATCGCCGGTATACCCGCTGTTTTTGCTGCCTTTTGCGGGCGAAGAATTGCAAAGATGGTTGCCGCTTTTCTGGAACGTGGCTTCTCTTGTATTGGCGGCGGCTCTTGTGGGCTGGGCCTTGGCCCGTGCGAACCTCGGCCGTTTGGGACTGGTCCTCGCTTTTGCATCGGCGTTCTGTCTGAACATGTATATTACGGCTTACGGGGGCATGGAGAACATGATCCACGGCCTTGCTAGCCTCGCAATTGTGGTGGGGCTCTGGCACTTCGTGGAGACTGGGCGGATCGGGGCTCTGCTGGTCCTTGGCGTCGCTTTTGCGCCGGGCCTCCGTTTGGAAGGGCTCGCGCTTGCCTTGGCGGCTGGTGGTGTTGTGTTTTTGCTTGGGCGTAAGTTGGCGGGGGTGGCTCTGTCCATTGTCGCGGTTCTACCAATCGCCGTACTCGTGGTCTTACTGACTTCGTTGGGACTTGATCCACTTCCCAACTCCGTGAACGCAAAACTGCCGCTCGACGGCGCCGCAGCGCAGAGTTTCTTGTCAAGCTTCGGCGCAAATATTCGTTTTAATGCGAGCGTTTATGGGGGGCGGTACCTCACAGCGATGACCATTCTCACTGCGTTTGTTGCCATTACTTCGCTGGCGCAAGGCCGGCGGGAACAGGGTTTGGTTGGGCTCGCGGTAGCGGCTGCTGCTGTGGCACATCTAGGTTTCGCGGCCACAGGCTGGCTGGACCGATATGAGAACTATCTGCTTGTTTCACTTTTCGCCGTTTTGGCCCTCTTGCTCGCCAGTTTTAGCCGCCAGCTTCGCCTCGGCCTTCTGAGCCTAGTGCTGCTCGGTGGCGTTGTGACCTATGCCCCGCATATCGATAATCGGCTGGCGGGGATGCGCGCTATTCACAACCAACAAGGCGAAATGAGCCGTTTTGCGAAAGACTTCCTGAAAGCGCCGGTCGCGGTCAACGATCTTGGATATGTATCGTGGAATAACGACAATTACGTGCTGGATCTCTATGGCCTCGCGTCGAGTGAGGCATTGAGCCTAAGACTGGATGAGGCACCCGTGGGATGGGGCGACGGCCTCGCAGACGCAAATGGTGTGAAAGCAGCCATGATTTACGATACGTGGGTCAAGGACGCCCTTGGCCCCGATTGGGTGTGGATGGGGGATTTGATCCTTACCAACCATGGATGGGCTTTTCTTGGCAGCAACGCGGTCGCTTTTTACGCCAGAGACGCCGAACAAGCCGAAGCTTTGCGTCCGGCTTTGGCAGCTTGGGCAAGCGATCTTCCCGAGGGTTCTGTGTTCACCAACAAGGTGAGGGTGACAGAGTGACCTATTCGCCGCCTGCCGAACGCGCAGCCTCTTTTGCATCGATAATTTCCTGGCGACGCATTGGCATTTTATCAATTTGTCGGGTCAACTCGCGGACATCCCAGGGAAACGGCTTGCGGAGCTTTACCCCACCGTCTTTTCCAATGAGCGTCAGCATAAAGCCACGAGGCCGCAACTTGGTGCGTAAGTCCGAGCGAGCCTCGGGATCAGTATCCGTGATCAAGACCACATCTCGTTCCGTGAGCTCATCCGACCGTGTGGCAAGGAGTTCGATTTGGCGCTGGAATGCCGGATCATTTGTGCTGTCTGCAAACACGATGACGGGTCTTGCGGCCCATTTGAATTCATCAAGATCGATATCGCCCGCGTCAAAGGCAATCGTCTTGTCGGCCTCCCACTGGACCAGGGCGTTTGGCGCTTCGGCGTCGGTCGCGCTTGCCGTTGTGGCGAAGGCGATGACAGGCAGAAAGCCGAAGAGTTTCAGTGTAATGGGCATCATGTTTGCATCTCCGTTGGGCATGAATATATGCCGGAAATCGAAAAATCTAAGGGCAGATCAAAACTCTTCGGCTTGTTTTGATGATTTTCTTCAGGGATCGCCGGTTAACCTGAGCGGAATGGAGGGTTCGACATGACGGATTGGAAGGCATTGGCCGAGAAGGAATTACGCGGTCGCGCCATCGAAGACATAGAGTGGGAGACGCTTGAGGGCATTCGCGTCAAGCCGCATTACACGGCGTCTGACACCGAAGGATTGCCCCAGATGGGCGAGACAGCCGGTTTCGAACCATTCACCCGCGGTGTAAAGGCGACGATGTATGCCGGCCGGCCCTGGACAATCCGGCAATATGCAGGCTTTTCGACCGCCGAAGAAAGCAACGCATTTTATCGCCGTAATCTGGCGGCTGGTCAGCAGGGGGTGTCCGTTGCCTTCGATCTGGCCACGCACCGTGGTTATGACAGCGACCATCCGCGCGTCCTAGGAGATGTCGGAAAGGCAGGGGTCGCGATTGACAGCGTGGAGGATATGAAGATCCTCTTCGACGGCATTCCCCTCGATCAGGTCAGCGTCTCGATGACAATGAATGGCGCCGTGATCCCCGTCTTGGCAAACTTCATTGTCGCGGGCGAAGAGCAGGGACATGACAAGGCACTCCTCTCCGGGACGATCCAGAACGACATTCTCAAGGAGTTCATGGTCCGAAACACGTATGTGTACCCGCCTGAGCCCTCGATGCGGATCGTGGCGGATATCATCGCTTACACCTCAGACAATATGCCGAAGTTCAACTCGATTTCGATTAGTGGCTATCACATGCAGGAAGCTGGTGCGAACCTGGTGCAGGAGCTTGCTTATACGCTAGCAGACGGTCGCGAATATGTGCGTGCCGCCATAGCGCGCGGCATGGATGTCGATGCATTTGCTGGGCGCTTATCGTTTTTCTTTGCCATCGGCATGAACTTTTTCATGGAAGCGGCAAAGCTGCGCGCAGCGCGTCTTTTGTGGAGCCGCGTCATGGATGAGTTTGAGCCCAAGAATCCAAGATCAAAGATGCTTCGAACGCATTGCCAAACCTCCGGCGTCTCGCTGCAAGAACAAGACCCCTACAACAATGTTGTGCGGACAGCCTATGAGGCGATGAGTGCCGTTCTCGGGGGCACTCAGTCGCTGCATACCAATGCATTGGATGAGGCAATCGCCTTGCCGACTGATTTCAGTGCGCGCATCGCACGGAATACACAGTTGATATTGCAAGAAGAAACGGGGGTCACCAACGTGGTCGATCCGTTGGCTGGTTCCTACTATGTCGAGAGCCTGACCGCAGAATTAGCTGAACAGGCTTGGAACCTTATGGAAGAGGTTGAGACACTGGGCGGCATGACCAAAGCTGTTGCCTCGGGTATGCCCAAACTCCGCATTGAAGAAACCGCGGCCCGTCGCCAGGCGATGATCGACCGCGGGGAAGAGGTGATCGTCGGCGTCAACAAGTACCGCAAGGACAAGGAGGACCCGATCGACATTCTCGAAGTCGACAATGAAAAAGTGAGAGAATCGCAGATCGCGCGACTTGAGCGAATTAGAGCGGAGCGAGATCACACCGCCTGTGAGGCTGCACTCGCGGCGCTAGAGGACGCCTCACGGTGCGATGGCAATTTGCTTGCGGCAGCCGTGGAAGCTGCGCGGGCGCGCGCTACGGTGGGCGAGATAAGCATGGCGATGGAAAATGTGTTCGGTCGACATCGCGCTGAGGTAAAGACATTGGCTGGGGTTTATGGTGCCGCCTATGAAGGCGACGAGGGCTTTGCGGCCATTCAGAAGGATGTTGAGGCGTTCGCTGTCGAGGAAGGCCGTCGACCGCGCATGTTGGTCGTCAAAATGGGGCAAGATGGGCATGATCGGGGCGCGAAGGTGATCGCAACTGCCTTCGCCGATATTGGTTTTGACGTCGACGTTGGCCCGCTTTTCCAAACCCCGGAGGAGGCGGCGCAAGACGCTGTGGACAATGACGTGCATGTGGTAGGTATCTCCAGTCAAGCCGCGGGTCACAAAACGCTGGCGCCCAAGTTGATAGAAGCGTTGAAAGCGGCGGATGCTGAGGAGATCATTGTGATATGCGGCGGCGTGATCCCGCAGCAAGACTACGATTTCCTCATGGGAAAAGGTGTAAAGGCGATCTTCGGGCCAGGGACAAATATTCCTGAGGCAGCCGCCGATATCCTGCGCTTGATCAGAGCGGCGCGCGTATCCGTTTCAAGCTGACATACAGCTGCATTGGGCGGTTTGGTTTATTGAGGGCGGCTAGACCAGGAATGCGAGTGTGCCGACCAGACATATAGCCATGGTCCAATTGAAGGCGCGAAGTTGTTTCGGGTTCGTGAGCCAGCGGCGCATCTGGACACCTAGCAGTGTCCAACAACAGATAGAGGGCAGGTTTGTCGCCGCAAATACGAAGGCGACGAGGACAACTGCCAAAAGTGTTGTTTCTGGCGCATAGACTGTAATTGCAGTGATCGCCATGAACCACGCTTTCGGGTTGACCCACTGAAAAGCCGCTGCCTGCAGGAAAGTCAGCGGTTTTCCACGGTCAACGCCTTCAGTCGGCGGTGCCGCATTGGCTATTTTCCAGGACAGATACAGCAGGTAAGCGACGCTGAGGACTGTCATGACGCTGTGCAAGAACGGGAATGTATCGAAAAGCTGTACGAGGCCAAGCCCCACCATGATGATCATGAAGCTGTGCCCGATACTGATCCCGAGCATATGAGCCGCGCTAGCTTTGAAGCCGAAATTCGCGCCCGATGCCATGAGCATCAGGTTATTCGGCCCGGGTGTAATTGAGGACACGAAAGCGAAACCGACAAGAGCGAAAAGAATTTCGTAGGTCATGGCGCTACAGTAATGCAGTCGGTTCCGCGTAGGATTGCAAAGGTGCCGTCACTTAGATTAATTTCGCAATAAATGACGAAAATTGATACTATAGATCATCGAATATTGCGCGTTTTGTCTGAAGAGGCTCGTATATCCAATATCGATCTTGCTGATCGCGTCGGGCTATCGCCTTCTGCGTGCCTGCGTCGGGTTCAAACGCTAGAGCGGATCGGCATCATTCGCGGATATCGTGCCGTTTTGGACGGAACACTGCTCGGGCGCGGCTTTGTTGCGTACATAACGGTGGGGTTGAACGATCATACAACCGAAGCGCAGAAAGCTTTCGAGCGCGAAATATCACGTGCGCCGGAAGTTATTGAATGCCACAATATCACTGGGGCCGTGGAATACCTGCTGCGCGTCGAAGTATCGGACCTGGCTACTTACAAGACGTTTCACGCGGAAACTCTTGGCAGACTGTCCCAGGTTAGTGCTTTGACAACGTTCGTTGTGATGGCGTCTCCCAAAGACCTGCGTGGCTAGGTTCAACATTCGTACCTTTCCATTCCCATCTTGCTCCGGCAAGTTGTGACGGCAGCGCGTCCGGGAGGAAGATGGGATGTTGTTTTCGCTGAACCTTGACCATCTGGTTGTTGCAGCCCGCAGTCTTGAAGAGGGCGCGGCCTATGTCGAAGCGGTGCTTGGCGTGCGGCTGTCGCCCGGCGGGCAGCATAGCCATATGGGTACGCACAATCTTCTGCTGTCGCTTGGCCCAAAGGAATATCTGGAAGTCATAGCAATCGACCCCAACGCGCCTCCCGTCGCGCGTCCACGGTGGTTCGATCTGGATCGCTTCAGTGTTGCGCCTCGCATGACCCATTGGGTGTGCCAGACGGATGATTTGGACGAGGCGATTGACGCCGCTCCGCGTGGTACGGGCCAGATATTGGAACTCTCCCGGGGAGATTTGAACTGGGCGATGGGCGTTCCCGATGATGGTCGCTTGCCGTTTGATGCCGCTATGCCTGCGCTGATTGAGTGGGGCGATGGCTCTCCGCACCCCGCAGAACGATTGCCCGACCATGACCTGCGTCTATCACGGCTGGACGTGTTTCACCCCGATTGCGACGCCCTTTGTGCCGCATTTCCTATGTTGCGCAGCCTTGATCAAGTCACAGTACAACCGGGACCGGAGAAAAGGCTGATTGCCTCTATCTCGACGCCTGAGGGGATGCGGATTTTGGCTTGATCGTGCGATCAGCCGGTTTTCGACCGTTTCAGTCTGCTCGATGCTTTCCCGCCAGTGAAATTGTTGTCCTATACGCGTGCATATCTGTCCTTAATGCCGGAAGGAACATGCGTATCGGCACCTTCAATCTTCCGGAAACACCGCATAGATTGGCGCCATGTCAATTTGGGAACGCATAGCGGAAGCCATCGCAGCTTTGCGCGCGGGCGAGAGCCTGAGCGCGGTGTTCGAGAAGTTTCGCACACCACCGGAGCGCAGTGTCGCGTTCACAATCGCCGTCGTCGCGCTTGGTGCCAAGATGGCTAAAGCGGACGGATTGGTCACGCGCAACGAAGTCGCGGCATTCCGTGAAGTTTTCTATATTCCGGCTGAAGAAGAAGAGAACACTGCACGTCTGTTTAACCTCGCGCGCCAAGACGTGGCCGGTTTCGAGGACTACGCGCGCCAGGTAGCACGGATGTTCGAAACGACGGACGGCACACTTTGCGATCTGCTTGAGGGTCTTTTTTACATTGCAATTGCGGATGGCGCTTATCATCCGCGTGAAGACGATTTTCTGGCGCGCGTCGCTCAAATCTTTGGGCTGCCCGATCGCGAGTTTAAGGCGCTTCGTGCGCGGTTCGTGCCGGATGCGGAGCCTGACCCCTATGATGTGCTGGGCGTTGAGCCAGACATGGCGTTAGATGATATTCGCAAAGCGTGGCGTCAACTTGTCCGGGAAAGCCACCCTGATCAGATGATGGCCCGCGGTCTTCCGGAGGAAGCGATCAAAATGGCTGAAAAGCGCCTCGTCGCAATCAATAAAGCCTGGGAGACCATAAGCGCGGGCCAAGCTTAATGCGCATTGCGACGTATAATGTCGAATGGTTTTCCAACCTCTTTGACGATGAAGGCGCGCTTCTGGAGGACGAGAAATGGTCCGGGCGTTATAACGTCACGAGGCGCGCACAACTGGCTGCTCTGCGACGTGTTTTCACTGCACTAGATGCCGACGGAATAATGATCATTGAGGCCCCTGATAGTCATCGTCGTCGTGATGGTCTTGTGGCCCTTGAGAACTTCGCCAAAACGGCTGGTTTGCGTGCGACTTCGGCTGTAATGGGCTTTGTAAATGAAACCCAGCAAGAAATAGCTTTTCTTTACAACCCAGATGTCATGACGGTGGCCCATGATCCACACGGTCACCCGCGATTTGATGAAAGCTACCGTATTGATCTTGACGTAGATGCCGCCCCCGACAAGGTTCGCTGGTCAAAGCCACCATTAGAACTCGCCGTGAAGACTAAGAGAGGCAGTGTCCTGCGGCTCATTGGTGTTCACGCAAAGTCAAAGGCACCCCATGGCGCCCGCCGGCCGGATCAGGTCATGCGCATCGCGATTGAAAATCGCCGCAAACAGCTTGCCCAGTGTATCTGGCTTAGGGAACGCGTTGAAGACCATCTGGAGGCGGGAGATGCGCTCGTGGTTATGGGTGATTTCAACGATGGCCCTGGGCTTGACGAATACGAACGTCTTTTCGGGCGGTCGGGTGTCGAAATTGTGCTTGGTGAAAGCGACGAGCCCCAGCTCTATGACCCTCACGCAGAAACGGTGATCCGCCGCCCGCTTGGGTGGATGCCAACGAGTGCGCGCTTTTGGATGGCGGATAAAAATCGCTGGATGCAGACGCTTTTGGATTACGTCATGGTGTCGCCAAATCTGCGCGATCGGGCAAGCGACTGGCGAATATGGCATCCTTTCGAAGACCCCGCTTGCGAACGCAACCCCGAATTGCGCGAAGCTTTGTTGACGGCCTCCGACCATTTTCCGGTTTCCGTGGAGCTTGATCTTTGAACCGTTCATACGTTGTTAACCACGGTGGGCGCAGGTAACCTGGGCGAAACTGGATTCGGGGAGCAGCGATATGGCAGGATCGGTCAACAAGGTCATTTTGGTGGGCAATCTGGGCCGCGACCCTGAAGTACGGACGTTCCAGAACGGCGGCAAAGTGTGCAACTTGCGCGTTGCGACTTCCGAGAACTGGAAAGATCGCAATACAGGTGAACGCCGTGAGCGCACCGAGTGGCACTCGGTGGCGATTTTCTCTGAACCTTTGGCGCGCATTGCGGAACAGTATCTTCGCAAGGGCTCCAAGGTGTATCTTGAAGGCCAGCTTGAGACGCGTAAATGGCAGGATCAATCCGGTCAAGACCGCTATTCAACGGAGGTTGTGCTGCGGCCCTATAAAGGCGAGCTGACTTTGCTTGATGGGCGCGGGGATAATGCCGGCGGCGGTGGTGGCGGCAGCTTGGGTTATGATGATCGCGGGGACAGCTATGGTGGTGGCAGTTCCGGTGGTTCGGCGCCAGTGAACCAAGACCTTGATGACGAAATTCCATTCTAAAGTCAGGGCTGGCCTTTCAAAGCCAAGGCGTCATTCAAAACAGTGCGCACCACGTCGCTCGGCACATCGCTCGTGACGAACGCCGCACCAATACCTCGTGCCATAACAAATCGAAGTTTGCCGTCGATGACCTTCTTGTCCTGCGCCATGAGCGCGATCAGTTTGTCAGCGTCCGGCAATGCACCGGGGATGTCGGACAGGTCCGTTTTCATCCCCATTTTATTCAAATGCTCCCTTACGCGGCTTGGGTCTTCCTGACTGCACAGCCCCAAGCGAGAAGACGTCTCGAACGCAAGTGCGCAGCCAATGGCGACACCTTCGCCGTGAAGCAGCCGGTCCGAGTAGCCCGTCGCGGCTTCAAGCGCATGGCAAAATGTGTGACCCAGGTTGAGCAACGCGCGGTCGCCCTGTTCGGTCTCATCGCGTGAAACAATCTCGGCCTTCATCTCGACCGAACGCTTGACCGCTTGGGCCCTTAAATCGCGATCGCCGCTAGCAAGGGCAGGGCCATTGTCTTCCAACCATTCAAAGAAAGCTGCGTCACCCAATAGGCCATATTTTACGACCTCCCCATAGCCCGCAAGGAAGTCACGGGGTGCCAGGGTGTCGAGGATACCAATATCCGCCAAGACGCGGGTCGGTTGGTGAAACGCACCGATTAGGTTCTTGCCCGCGGGTGAATTGATCGCTGTCTTGCCGCCTACTGAACTGTCGACCTGGGCAAGTAGAGATGTTGGGATTTGGACATACCGGATACCGCGCCTCAAGATTGCGGCTGCAAACCCGCCAAGGTCCCCGATCACACCACCGCCCAAGGCAATCATGACGTCGTTTCGTTCGATCCTTGCCGCCAACATCCATTCTACGGTTTGTTCCAGCGCCGACCAGTTCTTGGTTGCTTCGCCAGGTGTAAGAATGAGGATCGTCGCGTCGATACCTTTCAAACCTGCTCTCAGACCCTCTAAATGCGCAGCGGCGACGTTTTCGTCCGTTAGCACCGCAACGCGCGGTCGAGGCAGGATGTCCATGATTTCAGCGGCGGCATTGGCGACAAGACCCTCGCCAATCACCACGTCGTAGCTTCGGCCATCCAAAGGCACATGTACGTTTTCACGGATCATTGGACTTTCTCCAAAACATCGGGATGTTTCAGCAATTCCGCAACGACCCGGTCCGTCATGTCGTCGACTGACAGGCCGAAGGCGGCAGCAACAGTGATATCCGCAAGGGCATAGATTGGATCGCGTTCAGCTTGGATAGCCGCAAGGGTCGCGCGAGGATCATCTGTTTGTAGCAGCGGGCGTGTATTCTTGTGTTTGACGCGCTGCCAGAGTAGCTCAAGCTCAGCTTGTAGCCATAGGGCAGTGCCGCGCTCTTTCATTATGCTGCGGTTGACCTCTCGCAGATAGGCGCCTCCTCCGGTCGAAAGGATGCAAGGCGTGCCATCCAGTAAACGGGAAATTACCTCGCTTTCCCGGTCTCTGAAAAAGTCCTCCCCATCCCGTTCGAATATTTCGGCAATCGTCATTTTCGCCGCCTGAGAAATCTCGGTGTCGCTGTCTAGAAAGGGGACATGAAGCCGTTTTGCGAGAGCTGTGCCGATCGCCGTTTTGCCAGCGCCCATCATACCCACCATTG
This sequence comes from Pseudomonadota bacterium, assembly GCA_039024895.1. Classification (GTDB taxonomy): domain Bacteria; phylum Pseudomonadota; class Alphaproteobacteria; order Rhodobacterales; family Rhodobacteraceae; genus JAJDOD01. The sequence continues at coordinate 41,148 of JBCCPJ010000016.1, forward strand.
CGATGGTTTTCTTCAACTCGAATGGCAATTCAGTCGCGTCCGTGAGTTCTTTTCTTGAGTAACCCTCTGAATGGCGTGATCTTCTTGAAAAGACCAGTTATAAATCCTCGCAAGGCTGCCGAAGAGCGGCATCGGACCCGTCTTCTCGGGCCATTGGGGCAAAGAGGTTTCGCGATGTTGAGACTGCTGAGATTTCTATTTTTACTGGCTGTGCTGGTCGGTGCGGCTGTGGTTGGGTACGCGTATTTGGGCGATTTGACACCGGAGCAGACCGATGTCAGCGAGCCGGTGACCTTGGATGGCGATTAGTCTGAAATCATGCCTTACCCTTTGGTTTCTGGGGGCTGGCGGCGTTTTGGCAGAAGCGACCGAGCCGCTCAGCGTGATCGATTGGTTGTCCAACTCGGTAGCAACCGCGGTGCCGCCACCAGCAACCATGGACGAAACGAGCGGTGCCTCCGCGCCCGAGGTCGTCCGCGTTCTTCCATTGGACACTCCGGTTCCAGACGCGGCCGGAGTTGTGGACCCGTCCGCCCTGGGTATTCCATCGGATTTTTGGGGGCGGAGCTCCGCGGCGGATTTGGCCAATGCGCTAGGGCGGATACGGCTTTCACCGGATGCGCCGCCCACGCTTTCTCGTTTTCTGTCGGATTTCCTGCAGGCGCGCCTTGATCCTCCAATCGATGCCGCTGTGGATGACCGACTATTTTTTGCCCGCGTTGACCGGCTGCTGGAAAAGGGCCATCTCGACGCCGCACGTGCGTTGGTTGAAGCAACGGAGGTTGCCGGGCCACAAGCGTTCCGCCGGTTGTTCGATGTCTCTTTGCTGCAGGGGGCGGAGACCGAAGCTTGCCGCAAAATCGAGGCTATCCCTGATCTGTCACCGACCTATTCGGCGCGGATATTCTGCCTCGCCCGTTTAGGAGAATTCGATGTGGCGGCCCTGACGCTCGGGAACGCTGAAACGCTTGGGATTTTGTCACCTGAGGAAGACGCGCTTCTTTTGCACTTCCTCGATCCGGAGTTGTTTGAGGGTGAACCAATTCCGCCCGCTCCAAAGGTCCCAACCCCCCTACAATTCAGGCTCTACGAGGCAGTAGGCGAACGCATATCAACGGAAGGTTTACCGCTGGCATTCGCATTCGCTGACATGTCCACTGACGTCGGCTGGAAAGCGCGGCTTAGTGCTGCTGAACGTTTAGCTACAAGTGAAGCGATCTCTTTTCAACATTTGTTGGGCGTCTATCGCGAACGCGGTCCGTCGGCATCCGGAGCGGTTTGGGAGCGGATACGCGCAATCACAGCCTTGGCAGATGCCTTGGAAGATCAAGATGGACCAGCCCTTGTGCACGCACTTCCCTCCGCTTGGGGTGCCGCCGATCAGGCGGGATATACCGCATTGCTGGCGCTTTGGTTGAACCAGTCGCTTCCTTTAATTGAAGTCCCAAATCGGGCGACACATATCGCGTTTGAGGCCGCCCTATTGGCAGGAAATGCCGAGCAAGCAGAAAGGTTCGCTTCGTCGGGTGCCGGCGACCAGTTTCTCCTCTCCATCGCCCGGGATCAGGTTGGCTCGGTGGCGGCTGCGGATCCGCTTGGGCGGGCCGTCTTGCGAGGCCTTTCCGGTGTGCGCACGGGTTCCACTCTTGAGGGCTTGATTTCAGATGATCGGCGCGGTGAAGCACTATTGCGTGCGTTTGAGTATCTTTCCGATGGGGCGCCTGGAAACCCGAACATAACGTCCCAGGCGCTCACTGCGGTGCGCCAACTGGGCTTGAACGACCTTGCGCGTCAAATAGCTGTCGAACTCATCCTGAAGGAGGGCGCGATTTGAACGCAATGGCGCGGATCGAGATGTTTTTGGAAGCACAAGCTGCTGAGCTTGATGCGTCGCGCAATACACAACTGGCCTATGCGCGTGATCTGAAAGACTTCACGGGCTGGTTAACACGAAGGCAGCTTGATTTCCTCGATGTACATCAGCCTGACATCGAAGCTTATTTGATCGATCTTGATGCCAGTGGGATGAGCCGTTCCACGCGAGCACGGCGTTTATCGGCCATCCGGCAGTTCTATCGGTTTTGTTTTGAGGAAGGTTGGCGCAAGGATAACCCAGCGATCCGCATCAAGGGGCCGGGGCGCGATAAGCGTTTGCCCAAAACACTGAGCGAAACTGAGGTTGACGATCTATTGCGCGCGGCAACGCGCATGGGTCGGGACAGCGATCGCATGCGCAATGTCTGCTTGATGGAATTGCTCTACGCGACGGGTATGCGGGTCTCTGAATTGGTGTCGTTACCTGTCGCTGCCGCAAGAGGTGACCCGCGGATGCTGTTGATTGTGGGGAAGGGTGGCAAGGAACGTATGGTTCCGCTGTCCCCACCTGCGCGCGACGCATTAACCGCGTGGCTTGAGCGCCGGGATGCCTTGGAGGACTTGGCCAAACTCGAACGCGGCACGCCTCCTTCAAAGTTCCTTTTCCCGTCCCATGGCAAAGCCGGGCATCTGACGCGGCACCGTTTCTATGGCATCATCAAAGAACTTGCCTTGGAGGGGGGCGTTCGCCCTGACAAAGTAACACCGCATACGCTGCGCCATGCTTTTGCAACGCATCTTCTCGCGCGTGGGGCGGATTTACGCGCTATTCAGACGCTGCTTGGGCATGCTGATGTTGCGACCACTGAAATTTATACGCACGTGCTCGACGAGCGTTTGAAGGAATTGGTTTTGGAGCACCATCCTCTGGCTAAAGACAAACCCTAGCGGCGGAGTGAAAACGGGAGAACGTCGTCCGAGGGCCAAATGCCGGTCGTTAGCGTCTCTTCATATCCCTGCGTCAGCCCGGCGGCACGCATGGCTTTGCGTGCGCTGGCATGGTCATAGGACAGTCGTTCAAAAACAACGTCTCCTTTCGTCAGTATGCCATACCGAGTTGCGGGTCGCCCATCGTGTGGAGGAAGACCAATAACGCCTGCATTTATCCACTGATGCCGACCTATGCGCCGGTGGAAGGCAACACCGCAATGCCCTGCGATCACGCCATCAACCTGGCCAATCCGATTTTCAAGCGCGGAGATCTCTTCCAGGAATACCTCATCGGGAGTATCAGGCCAGATGAACCGACTTATTGCTGTGACACCGCCGTGCACCACGCCATAGCGCCTTCCAAACTGTGTCAAAACGCCGATTTCAGGCTGATCCGCCAGCCATGCGATCGTGTCCGGGTCGCAGGTGTCGGAAAGATAGGAATACCATCCTTGCGACAATCGATCACATGTCGATCCCGCTTCGAAACCGCAGCCGCAGTCGAGCCCCCCTTCCGCAACCTGCCGTTCGCAATTGCCCGCAATACAATGGACCGCCATGGCGCGCATCAGATCGACTGTAGCAACAGGATCGGCGCAATAGCCGACAACATCACCGGTGCAGATTGCGGGGCGTTCGCCAATCGTCTGAGACAGAGCTTCGAGTGCCTGAAGGTTCGAATAAGGCCCACCAAAAAGCACAACTGGTTCATCAAGGGGCCCAATATCACGCACGCGCATCTCTTGCCCTCTCTTGATTGCTACCACATAGACCCCATAAAGGGTAGACGACCCTATTTTGACAAGGAAAAATGGAAAATTCAGCCCCCATGATCGATGCCGCGTTCTGGATCATAAGCGGATCGATCTTTTGCTTGCTGATACTGTCAGGTTTCTTTTCCGGCAGTGAAACGGCGCTAACCGCTGCATCCCGCGGCCAACTCAAATCTCGTGCGGAGAAGGGTGATAAGGGGGCCGGTAAGGCACTTAAGCTGACCGAAGATAGTGAACGGCTGATCGGTTCAATCCTTCTTGGGAACAATCTGGTCAATATCCTTGCAACATCGCTTGCAACAGCGATGTTCACGCGTCTTTTCGGCGAAAGCGGTGTTGCCTTGGCCACCCTCGTGATGACCCTCCTCGTGCTGATCTTTGCCGAGGTGCTTCCCAAAACCTACGCAATTTCAAATTCTGAAACCGCTGCTGCGCTGGTTGCTCGACCGATCGGCGTTATCGTCACATTGCTTGCGCCCGTTGTCAGCGCAGTGCGTGCCATTGTGCGGGCAGTTCTCGCGATCTTTGGCGTCAAAATCGATCCCGACAGCAACATTATGTCGGTTCGCGATGAGATTGCCGGCGCGTTGCAATTGGGCCATTCGGAAGGCGTTGTTGAAAAAGAGGATCGAGACCGCATCCTCGGCGCGCTTGATTTGGCAGATCGCACGGTCGAAGAGATTATGCTTCACCGCAGCGAGATTGAAACCATAGACGCCGATCTATCGCCGCAAGAAATTTTGGATATCTGTCTTCATTCAAATCACACGCGTCTTCCCATGTACCGCGAGGAACAAGAGAACATCATCGGTGTTCTCCACGCAAAGGACCTGTTGCGCGCCGTATACGGTCGATTTTCTGAAGATGTCCCAGCAGATATGTTTGAGGGCTTTGACCCACTCCAAGTGGCGATGGAACCGTATTTTGTACCGGAAACGACCCCGTTAGATGAGCAAATGCGCCAATTCCTCCGGCGCTCTACGCATTTTGCCTTGGTTGTTGATGAATATGGTGCGTTGCAGGGTCTAATCACGCTCGAGGATATTCTGGAGGAGATCGTCGGCGAAATAACTGACGAATTCGATATCGACGAGGATCACCCGTTGCGCCGGACGGAAGCCGGGGATGTGATTGTCGATGGCGCTATGACGATCCGCGATCTGAACCGCGCCATGGATTGGTCCCTCCCCGACGAAGAGGCCGTGACGGTAGCCGGTCTCGTGATCCATGAAGCACAGACTATCCCCACGAGGGGGCAGGTTTTCTCTTTCCATAACCGACGGTTTGAAGTGTTGGAGCGCAAGGAAAACAGGATAACCCGCCTGAAGATCCGCACTGTTTAAACTGTCGGTTGGATCCCATGCGTTTGACTGCCATTGCATAAAACTATTGCTTTTTTGCTCTCTTGCCGTGACGCTAAAAAGCGCTAGGGACGGAGGAATTCATGGCAGATATCCACGCCGGCGAAACAGAGGTTGCCCAAGATCCTGATTTCGCTACAGATTTTGAAATCGGTCAACACAATATCAGACCGCTTGGGCTTGACATACACAACCCGGTTTTCGTCATTTCGAGCTTGCTAATCATCGCTTTTGTTGTGATTTCGTTGGCAAATCAGGCGGCGTCGGCCGAGTTTTTTGGTTGGCTCAGACCGTTTTTGACCAGTGAATTCGACTGGTTTCTTGTGCTTTCGGTTGATGTGATTTTGCTGTTTTGTCTGGTGCTTATCGTATTGCCCATCGGCTCGGTCCGAATAGGTGGCAAAGACGCGGTACCGGATTACTCCTATGCCGGGTGGATCGCGATGATGTTCGCGGCTGGAATTGGCATCGGCCTTTTGTTCTTCGGTGTGCTCGAACCGACCTACTACAACTTCTCGGAAGGTGGGAATGCACGACCGCTAGGCATCGATATCAACGAGCCTGGCAATGAGTATATCGGTGTTGTTGGGACGATCCATCACTGGGGCCTTGGCGGCTGGTGTGTTTATGCCCTGGTCGGTCTTACGCTTGCTGTGTTCGCCTATAACAAGGGCATGCCGATGACACTTCGGTCGGCCTTCTATCCCATCTTGGGGGAGCGCATCTGGGGATGGTGGGGCCACGCCATCGACATCCTTGCAGTGTTCGCGACGCTCTTTGGCCTCACAACATCGCTTGGACTGGGCGCACAACAGGTGGCTTTTGGTTTGAACGAGGTTTTCGGGATCGAAACAACAAATACCGTTGTGGTGCTGCTTATCCTCGGCATTACAGCCGTTGCACTCTGTTCCGTCATGCTAGGTATGGACGCTGGTGTGAAGCGACTGTCCGAGATCAACATGATCATGGCCGTCGCCCTGTTCCTGTTTGTTTTCTTCGTAACCGGCGCAGTGGCAGCGCTGACACGCTATGCAAACGTTATGGTCGATTACGTTATGCTGCTACCGGCCTTGTCGAACCCCTTCGGACGTGAAGACACAAGCTTCTTCCACGGCTGGACGACATTTTATTGGGCGTGGTGGATCGCATGGTCGCCTTTTGTCGGCATGTTCATTGCACGTATTTCCAAAGGACGGACCGTACGTGAGTTCATCCTGTGTGCCCTGATTGCACCGACCTTGGTCTGCGCTCTCTGGATGTCGACCTTTGGCGGTGCCGCTATCGACATGCTGAATGCAGGTGGCGCAGAGGGCGTCAAAGCGACGGTGATTGACAGCTACAAGCCAGAGGGCGCGCTCTTTGGTTTCCTACAGGAGCTGCCTTTGTACGGGTTCATTTCGCCGATTGCGCTGGTGTTGATCGTGATCTTCTTTGTGACGTCTTCGGACAGCGGAAGCTTGGTGATCGATACCATTACGGCTGGCGGCAAAATGGATGCACCTGTTATCCAGCGCGTATTCTGGTGCACCCTTGAGGGGCTAGTTGCGATCGCACTACTTCTCGGTGGTGGACTAGCTGCATTGCAAGGGGCAGCGGTTTCGACCGGGATCCCCTTCACTATAGTCGTGCTCCTAATGTGCTATTGCGTCTACAAGGCGCTCAGCACCGAGGAAAGATAATCCAAGACAAGAGGGGCCGGCGCCAAGCCGGCCCTTCCTTTTGGGTAGAATTTGTTGAAGTGTTTGACGGTCCTAGCCTGTCTGCTCCGCAAAAGCCTTTACCTAAGAACCCTCTCTCATCAGCGCTCAGTTAGTTTCAACTCGATCCGCCGGTTTTGTGCGCGCGCCGCAGCCGTATCATCCCGGTTGACGGGGCGGTATTCGCCAAACCCCGTTGCCGCTAGACGTTCTGGCGGGAAGCCAAGACCTTCCGTCAAGTACCTGACGACCGACAAAGCCCGAGCTTGGCTAAGCTCCCAGTTATCCGCGAATGTTCCCGTGCCCGAAAGCGGTATGTTATCGGTATGACCGTCAACGCGAATGATCCAGTCGATCCCGCTCGGAATTTGATCGGAAACATCGCTGAGGATCGAGGCCACCTGACCAATGGAACTCTGCCCTGCACTGGACAGGGTTGCTGATGCACTTTCGAAAAGGACTTCCGACGAAAATACGAAGCGGTCACCGACAATTTGGACACCTTCGCGGTCGCCCAGCACTTGTCGCAACGTGCCAAAGAACTCGGAGCGGTACTCAGCCAGGTCTTGAACCTCAGCGCCAAGCCGTTCTGCCTCCAGGCGAAGACGTTCAGCTTCTGCGGCCTCCAACTCAGCTCGACGGTTTTCTTCGGCCGCTGCGCGCGCCAAAGCTTGGTTCAACTGCGAGCCCAAGGTCTCGATACGAATTTGCGATTCCGCATCCTGTTCGGCGGCGCTGTCCAACAAACCTTGCAATGAAGATAACTCGGCACGCAATGAGGCCACCTGCTGGTTCAAGGCTTCCACCTGCAACTGTGCTTGCTCTGAAACGGAAGTTTCCTGTTCCAACTGCCGCCGTGCCGCAGCCAATAACGTCTCCTGACGTTCCCGCTCCGTCAATTGAGCCGCGCTGGTGTTCTCTGCGGCGATCTTGGCGGCCAATGCGGCGGCCAATTGATCGCGCAAGTCATCCGTTTCAGCAACACCGCCGCGTAAGGCCGTTACTTCCAACTCTAAACGTTGCCGCGACGTCTCCGCTTCCGTCAGGCGGGTGAAAAGTTCCGCGCTTGAGGCTTCATTGGCGGCCAGGCTAGTTTCTGCCGCTTCAAGCTGCACCAAAACCTCCGCGAGACGATCATTGAGATCGCTTTCGACTGCATTCGCAGCAGCAAGCAGTGTCAGCGTGTCTTCGGCGTTCTTGCGTTGCTCTTCGAGTGCAAGCGACATCGCCATCAGTTCCGCTTCGGATTCTTCCAAGCGCTCTCGTAACGACTGTGCGATGGCGACCTCCGCCAGGCGCGCTTGTTCTGCGGCTGACAGGGCAGTTTGAGCGTTGGCTAGCTCGGTCTCCCGCGTTTCTGCTTCTGCCTGCAACTCAGCCGACAGGGCTTCCAGAGCCTCACGTTGCGCAGCCGCCAGGCGCGCCGCCTCCGCTTGCGCGTCGATTTCGTCCCGCGCGCGGGCGAGAGCGAGTTGCGCTGCTTCTTGTTCCGAGATTAGCCGTTCTTGCGCGGCTTCCAGTTCTTCGACGCTTGCCGCGAGGCGGGTGCCTTCCGCGACTGCCGCATCGCGCTCAGACAAAAGCGTGGCGACTTGCGCCTCGAAAGTGGCAATGGCGGCGTCACGTTCTGCTAAAGTGCGCGCCTGTTGGTCTATTTGGCCCGAAAGGTTGGCGATCAGTGTTTCTTGTTGAGCGCGCTCGTCCTGCAGATTGGCGACGTCGTCTTCCAGTCGGGCCGTTGTTTGTTGTGCGAGCCCGAGCGCTTGGCTGAGGGCGCTGATCTCTGTATTCAGTTGGTTCAGTTCGTCTTCTTGGCCGGTGATCGTTTCCCGTTGGATCGCCTGCACAATCATGAAGATGGTCAGCACGAACATCAGCACCAACAACAGTGCCGTCATAGCATCCACAAATCCGGGCCAGATAGAGCCCGACATGCGCTGCACGGATCGCCGTGTCAGCGCCATTGATCAAACCTCATCACGAGTGCGGCCAGATGTCCGGATGGCATTCGTGAGTTGAGCAATATCCGCGCGTAACTCACCGATGCTCTCTTGCCGACCAGCCGAGATTTCTTCGAGGATACGGAGCATCTGGACATCCATTGAACGCAGCCGCATACGACTTTCGGCGTCAAACTGCCCGCCCGCCTCAGAACCCATGCTATTGAGCGCCTCGGACAATCGGTTCTGACTTTCGATGATTTGGGACTGGTCGCCTTCACCAAACTGCGTGGCAAGCCGATTGACCGAGTTGATCAACTCGCCGAGGCGCGCATCCGTAGCCGCCTGTTGCTCGCCCATGAATTCAGCCAATTGGCCGATAACATTGCCGTCACCACCGGAGGCATCATCAGATGCAAAGCCAAGACGCGTAATGGTCGAAAGCCATTCTTCCAGTTCACGGTAGAACCTGTTCTGCCCATGGCTCGCGAAGAGTTCAAGCAAGCCAACCACCAACGACCCTGCAAGGCCGAGAAGCGACGACGCAAATGCGACGCCCATACCGCCTAGCTGCGTTTCAAGACCGGTCATCAAGCGTTCGAAAACCTCGACGCCCGTGTCACCTTCCTGCGGCGCCAATGAGCGGATCGTGTCCACGACGGCGGGCACAGTGGTCGCAAGGCCGTAGAATGTTCCTAGGAGACCAAGGAAAATCAATAGGTTTACAATGTACCGTGTGATGTCTCGCGCTTCGTCTATCCGGGTGGCGACTGTATCTAAGATCGACCGTGAAGATGAGGCATTCAGTTGCGTACGTGCGCCCTTTTTCCGGAGCAGTGCTGCAAGTGACGCCAGAAGCCTCGGTGCTTTGGTAAATTGGTGGCCCGGGCGATCATGGGCAAAGCCTTCGATCCAGCTCACTGACGAAACAAGTTGGAACACTTGCCAAAAACAAGCGAGGACGCCGATGATGAAAACAAACCCGATGAACCCGTTCAGCAAAGGGTTTGCCAAGAAGACGGGTGCGACTTGCGGATAAAGGAGATAAGCCCCTGCGCCAACCAGTGCCAAAACGATCAGCATCGTCAGCATTTGACGGTACGGTTGGGTAAAGTGCCGCTCGAAGGTGCGATCCGGTGTGTCCATCGAGGCTCCGGGTCCTGTCATTTCTTTCGCCCGAACAATAGGCAATAGTATTCCCGCTGCCAATGGGGGAAACGCTTTTGGACCTTTGGCTTGGGCGAGAGCCGGTGAATTGCAACCTATGGGATAGCGTTAGCGACGCGAAACCGCAAAGAACGCTGTTTTCCTGTGCAGATCGGCACTATGTCACCTAAGTCCTTTAAGCTCGCGGACGCGGGATGAAAGCCAGAGAAGGTTCGCGTCTTCGATCCCCAACCCTTCAAGATGAGCCGTTGTGTTCCACAAATACTCCGCATTTGGCCCACGACCGCCAACCGCTTGGACGATAATTTCAGCTTGTTCGTCTAGGCTCAGATGCGCCACGTATTGTTCGTGACTTGGGTCTACCACATAGGCCAGCGCCGTGACCTTGGAGCCGTCGGAAAGCTCAAGTGGGACCAGACGCTCCACATATGCGGAAGAGATTAACTCGCGTTCGCGCAAGTATTCGATGGCCGTAGCCTCCGCACCGTCCGCCACGCGCAGTGCAAGGCCGACACACTCTGCACCCACCTTCGGGTCGAGCGCCAAAACCAAACCCGGCTGCTCAACAGTGCCGCGATGGTGAATAGACGACATGCAAAAGGACCGATGAAAACCGTGCAAGGTGGCGACGACGCGCTCGGCGACCGGAAAGCCCGGGTTCCACATCAGAGACGCATAGCCAAAGACCCACAAAGGTGTCTGCGCGAGGGCTTTTTCTTCCGTCATGCGCCCCTTAATACAGGCGGCGAATACAAGGGGAAGTGCAAATGATCCGGCTGATTATCATACTCCTCGTCGGCGCGTTGGCGTGGATGGCATGGTGGGTTGCCGGTCACACCGCTTATGAACGCGGGCTCACGGCATGGATCGACCAGCGCCGGGGCGAGGGGTGGGCCGCTGATGTGGGCTCGCTCGAAACAGCAGGCTTCCCCAACAGATTTGACACGACGATAAGCGAGCTTCGTTTAGCGGATCCAGAAACCGGTGTTGCTTGGAGCGTCCCCGAGGTCCAAATACTGTCACTCGCCTATAAGCCGCATCAAGTGATCGCTGTCGTGCCGGAGGCGCACAATTTTTCGACGCCCCTTGGTACTTTCGATATCGCCCATGAGGACGCGCGCGCCTCACTCTTCCTTAAGCCGGAAACGTCGCTCGGTTTGGATCAAGCCATTCTTGTCGTTTCAGATTTGCGTGTTGGAGATCGCGGCGACCGGGACACGGCACTCTCATCTGGCAGGTTTGCGGCGGAAAGTGTGCCTGCAGCGGAAAACACCTATCGTTTCGGCGCAGATTTAGAAGGGCTTCAACCGTCGGTCGATGTGCTCCGCTGGCTTGATCCGGCACGCGTTTTGCCGGAAACGGTTGAAAACCTGAAGCTAGATGCGACGGCCTCCTTTGATCGTCCTTGGGATCGGTTCGCTGTCGAAGACGCCCGCCCGCAGCCGACGCGAATTGATCTGACAAACCTATCAGCGCAATGGGGCACAGTCATGTTTCGGGCCGCAGGTGCGGTCGATGTCTCGCTGGAGGGTATTCCTGAGGGTGAAATCACAATCCGGGCCGTGGAGTGGCGAAAAATCCTCGATATGGCCGTGGCTGCTGATGTTCTCCCGGAGGGCGTTGCAGACACCTTGGAGCGCGGGTTGGAACTGATGAGCGGCCCGCGCGACACGCTGGATGCAACGATTGGCTTTAAGAGCGGGTTCATACGCCTCGGAATTATCCCGATTGCACCGGCCCCGCGCCTTGTCATCCGTTAGAAGACCGTCACCGACAATACGCACCGTTGCGATAGTCCGCAATGTCGAAGTGGAAGTGGTTTTGATGATGGCGGTCCGCGTCTGGTCCCAGAACTGTCCCGAAGGGACCGCATGCGCTTTTATGGAGCCGCTTCAAGATGCGCCCGTCTGACCCACGCCAATTGGTAACTTCAATCCGTGATCCGTCCGCCAAAATAAATGCGGAGATATCGATGGCGTTGCCTTTCGCGTGCTCCGATAGTTTGGCGCCCGGACGGCTGTTCCGCGTCCTGCAGGCGTAATGCGCGGGGACCTGAATGGCGACCAGACCGCCACCGCGACCACCGATAATGGGAATAGCGTGATTGCGTAGCCAGCCATCAAGCCGTTCCGCTGTGGCCAGTCGAATTGTTGCCGCTTGGCTTAGGCGGACCCCTGCTGCCTCCGTCACGCGATAGGCATTGGGCACACCACACGCCCCGGGCCCTGAGATCGAGCCTATCTTCTCGGCTTTCAGGCCGCCGCTAGCCACCTTACCGGAGCCGCCGCCACAGGCAACCAGCGTCAGGATCATAAGAATTGACAAACCCTTCATCGTTTTGTCCCCCGTCCGAAGTCCGGTGCATCGGTATCTTGACCGGCTTCGATGATACCGCGCCGGATTTCCCTAGTCCGTGTAAAGTAGTTGTAGAGAAGGTCGCCATCGCCCGTGCGAATAGCGCGCTGTAACGCGAATAGCTCTTCTGCGAAACGTCCGAGAATTTCGAGCGTGGCGTCCTTGTTCGTCAAAAAGACATCGCGCCACATTGTCGGATCCGACGCGGCAATCCGGGTGAAATCGCGAAAACCAGCGGCCGAGAACTTTATAACTTCCTGCTCGGAGATCCGACGAAAATCATCTGCGACACCAACCATCGTATACGCAATAAGGTGCGGAATATGGCTCACAATGGCGCAAAGCCGATCATGATGTGCAACCTCCATCACTTCGGTTTGCGATCCAAGCGTTTGCCAGAACGCTTCCACGTCTGCCACCGCCTCGGTGTCTGAGCCTTCCGACGGGACTATTAGACACCAACGATTGTCAAAGAGTTCTGCAAACCCGGAAAGGGGTCCCGAATGCTCCGTTCCCGCCATGGGATGGGTCGGGACAAAGTGAACACCTGCGGGGATATGCGGCGCTACGGCATCTATGACCGAGGCCTTTACAGAACCGACATCGCTAACCGTGGCGCCAGGTTTCAGCACAGGGGCCATTTCCTTTGCGACAGCGCCCATGACGCCCACTGGAACGCACAAAATCACAAGATCGGCGTTTTTTGCCGCCTCCTTCGCAGTCTCTGTCACGTGATCGACCAAACCGATCTCTCGCGCGATGGCGCGGGTTTCTTCCGTTCGCGCCGAGCCAACGATCTCCCCCTCGAAACCGCTACGTCGAAGCGCGAGGGCAATGGAGCCAGCAATCAGGCCCAGTCCGATCAAGGCGACACGTTGATAGGTCATGTTCCGTTCCGAAACCGGGTCGCCGACGAAATCACGCGATCCGTGTCCTCGCGGCTTCCCACCGTTATGCGCAACGCCTGCGGAAGCCCATAACTCCCCACCTTACGCACAAGTATGCCGTCCTCACGCAATTGCGCCTCGCATGCCGCGGCACTGGCTTCATCGGCAAAGCGGGCCAAAACGAAGTTGGCTGCACTTTTGTCGACGCCCAGCCCAAGCTTGGTGAGTTCCGTTGTCAGCCGCGCCCGTTCACGCTCGTTTTCTGCCCGACAGGTTGCGACCCACTCCTGATTGCGAATTGCCGCTTCTGCCGCTGACAGTTGGAGTTCGGATAGGTTGAATGGCCCTCTGACACGGTTCAGGTTGTCGATGATCTGTTGCGGCCCATATCCCCAGCCGATCCGAAGCCCGCCTAAACCGTAAATCTTGGAAAACGTGCGCGTCATCACGACATTGGGTCGTTTATCGATTAAGTCGACGCCACCGTCATGCCCTTCGACATACTCCACATAAGCGCCGTCAAGTACGAGGAGCACGTCTTCGGGAAGTCCGTCCACGAGACGCGTGATCTCATTGTCGCCAAGCATCGTGCCCGTCGGGTTCGCCGGGTTGGCCAGAAAAACCAAACGCGTCCTCTCCGTGACCGCGTGCAGGATGCCATCCACATCCACGACGCGCTCGCGCTCCGCCACTTCCACGGGTTCTGATCCGGCGGCGAGCGCGGAAATCTTGTGCATGGCGAAGCCATGTGCGCTGTGGATCACTTCGGTTCCCGCACCACCATAGGCATAACAAAGGAAAGCAATGATCTCATCGGAGCCGGCGCCACAGATAATCCGTGCGGGGTCCAGACTATGCACCTCAGCGATGGCTGCCCTGAGCCGCGCGTGATCGGAGGAGGGATAGCGGTGCAACGCCCCAGCGGCAGCTGCCAAGGCAGTGGCGGCCTCTTCCGGGAAACCGAAGGGGTTCTCGTTTGAAGACAGCTTGAGGACGTCTGCCTTGCCGTCGAGATGGCTGGCGCCACCCACATAAAGCTCAATGCGGTCAACGCCGGGTTTGGGAGAGATCAACTCAGACATAGCCCGGCGCTTTTAACGACAAGCGCGCGGCGTCGCCAGTGAAAACCGGCGCGTTCGCGCTGCGCTTTGCTGTCACTCCATTGCTTTGAACGCGAACTCGCCACCTTCCTTGATGCCAGAGAACCAGCGTGCGGTGACGGTCTTGGTTTTTGTGTAAAATCGGAAAGCATCCGGACCATACTGGTTTAGGTCCCCAAATGCGGATTTCTTCCATCCGCCAAAGGTGTGATAGCTCAATGGAACCGGGATTGGGAAATTGATGCCGACCATTCCAACGTTTACGCGATTGGCGAAATCTCGCGCGGTATCACCATCAGCAGTGAAGATCGACGTGCCGTTGCCATAATCGTTGTCCATGGTCAGCTTCAAAGCTTCATCATAGCTTTGGGTTCTGACCTGACTTAGCACCGGCCCGAAAATCTCTTCCTTGTAAATGTCCATATCCGGCGTGACGTTGTCGAAATATGTCGGTCCAACAAAGAACCCGTCTTCGTAGCCTTGCAGGGAGAATTCACGACCATCGGTCAGGAGGGTCGCGCCCTGGTCGACGCCACTTTCAATCAGTGATTTGACGCGCTGCTGGCTAGCCTTGGTTATAAGCGGGCCGTAGTCCACGTCGTCACCGTCGGTGTAGGGCCCCACCTTGAGCGCTTCGATCCGGGGCAACAGCCGCTCGACCAAGGCGTCCGCCGTCTTGTCCCCAACGGGCACGGCGACGGAGATGGCCATACACCGCTCGCCCGCTGCACCCATGGACGAGCCGACCAAGGCGTCCGCCGCCTTGTCCATATCCGCGTCCGGCATGACGATCATGTGGTTCTTGGCACCGCCAAAGCACTGCGCCCGTTTGCCGTTCGCGGCAGCGCGGCCGTAAATATACTGTGCAATCGGCGTAGAGCCGACAAAGCCAACAGCCTGAACGGTTTCGTTGTCCAACAAGGCGTCGACGGCTTCCTTATCACCGTTGACCACTTGAAGCACGCCGTCGGGTAGTCCGGCCTCTTTAAGGAGTTCGGCAAGCAAAATGGAGGTTGAGGGGCAACGCTCGGACGGCTTTAAGATCATCGCGTTTCCGCAGGCAAGAGCCGGCCCCATTTTCCAAAGTGGTATCATTGCGGGGAAGTTGAACGGCGTAATAGCCGCGACGACGCCCAAGGGTTGACGCATGGAATACAGATCAATGCCTGGCCCGCCATCATTGGTAAACTCTCCCTTCAGAAGGGACGGGGCACCCATGCAAACCTCGATCACCTCGAGGCCGCGTTGGACATCCCCCCGCCCGTCAGGCAGCGTTTTACCGTGCTCTCGGCTGACGCTTTCGGCGAGCATATCAATGTTTTCATTGATCAAACGACCAAAGGCCATCATGATGCGCGCCCGCCGCTGCGGGTTTGTCGCAGCCCAGTCAATCTGCGCGTCAGCTGCTTTTGCAACAGCGCTTTCTACCTCATCCACGGTTGCCAACGGTACTTTGGCTTGGACCTCTCCGGTGGCAGGATTGTAAACATCGGCAAACCGGCCCGACGTGCCCTTGACGCGTTGGCCATCAATGTAATGGGTCAGTTCTTCCATGGAGCTCTCCTGTGGTTTGCGAGCAGAGTAACGGCTGGTATCCTTCGCAGAAAAGCGGCAAGTTTCCACGAGATTTTGCAAAAATACAGGTACTAACCCATGAAAAACTGGGATGACTTGCGAATTTTCCTGTCTGTGGCGCGGGAAAAGAGCCTATCCGGGGCTGCAAAGTCGCTCCAATTGGACCCAGCAACGGTTGGACGGCGCGTGGCGCGTCTGGAAGAGCAACTCGGCACAGTTCTATTCGCGAGATCTCCCCAAGGCTATCTCCTTACCTCCGCCGGTGACCGGCTCATCGCACGCTTGGAAACTGTTGAAGGCGCCATCTCGGGCGCCGCTGCGGAGGCAGAGGGGCGAGAGGGTTACCTCGCTGGCACAGTGCGGGTGGGGGCGCCAGATGGATGCGCGACATATCTTCTTCCGCCGGTTACAGCCGCCATTCAGGCTGCAAACCCTGATCTGACCATACAGGTTGTCGCCCTGCCGCGCGTGTTCAACTTGTCCAAGCGCGAGGCCGATATGGCGATCTCAGTCAGCCGCCCTAGGGCAGGGCGGGTCCGGGTACAGCGGATTTCAGATTACGAACTGGTGCTCGCCGCCTCTCGTGAGTATTTGGCGCGGCAGTCCGCCATCACCACACGGAACGACCTAAAATCGCATCGCATGATTGGCTACATACCCGATATGATCTTTGACCGTGAGCTGGACTATCTGGCGGAACTTGGTCTCTCCACCGTCGACCTCGCCTCAAATTTGGTATCTGTTCAATTGGGGTGGCTTCGTGCCGCTGCAGGCATTGGCGTAGTCCATAAATTCGTTCTTCCAGACGCCCCGGAACTGACACCGATCTTA
The DNA here is from genome assembly GCA_039024895.1 of Pseudomonadota bacterium. Lineage (GTDB taxonomy): Bacteria > Pseudomonadota > Alphaproteobacteria > Rhodobacterales > Rhodobacteraceae > JAJDOD01. The sequence goes on from JBCCPJ010000016.1 coordinate 57,639, forward strand.
TCTGATATGGTGTGCCTAAAGCGCTCATTTTGGCTTGTTCGCCATGCCGATGATGCCCGCATCGAGCGCCTCAACCGTTTTGCAAAGCTCTTGACGGAAGGCATCAGAGCCGAACTGGTTCGCCGCAGCGCAGCTTGACATAAACGTGAGCGAGATGGGACGCTAACCCAGCAATCGTATTTATTGTTTGGGAGGACATTTTATGCTGGTGCGCCAAATTCTCGGTATGAAGGGTGGGTCGGATGTGGTGACGCTACCACTCGGCACAAAAGTCGGTGACGCTGCTCGCACACTTTCGGAGAAACGCATAGGTGCCGTCGTGATCAGTGAAGGCGAAAAGCCCCACGGCATCTTGTCTGAGCGCGACGTGGTGCGCGAATTGGGGCGACGCGGGGAAAGCTGTTTGTCCGACCTCGTCGACAGCTTGATGACGCGCGAGATGGTTACGTGTTCGTCCGAGGAAACCGCCGATCAAGTTCTCCAGAAGATGACCGATGGTCGTTTTCGCCATATGCCCGTTATGGAAGGCGAGCGGATGATTGGCCTCATCTCGATTGGCGACGTGGTGAAAGCGCGGCTGTCGCAACTTTCAATGGAGAAAAGTGCGCTGGAAGACATGATCAAAGGGTTTTGAGTGCGCGATCTGCTTGAAACACCAGTATTTACGTGCCACGCAAAACGGACGTAAGTCCCTGACGGAGAAAGTAAATGCGTATCGGCCTCTATCCAGGGACCTTTGATCCGGTGACCCTTGGGCACCTCGACATTATTTCGCGCGCCACTCGTTTGGTTGATCGTCTCGTCATCGGCGTCGCTATCAACCGCGATAAAGGCCCGATGTTTTCTCTTGAAGAACGAGTGGATATGATCACATCGGAATGCGCATCGATTGCCGCGGAGGGCCGTGCCGAGATTGTCGTTCACCCGTTCGAAAACCTACTGGTCAATTGCGCGCGGGATGTAGGCGCGCAAATCATCGTGCGCGGATTACGCGCCGTCGCCGACTTCGAATACGAGTTTCAAATGGTCGGCATGAACCGTGTATTGGACGACACGATTGAAACCGTCTTCCTCATGGCGGAGGCCGAACATCAGGCCATCGCGTCGAAACTGGTGAAAGAAATTGCGCGGCTTGACGGCGATGTCTCAAACTTTGTGACACCAGCCGTCACGCACGCGCTAAAATCCCGGTTGCAAGACGGTTAAAACCGTCGGTATGCCTCAACTTCCGTAGACGGCACGCCGCGCCAGTTTTTCGGCGTCTCCAGGGTAAATATCGAGGTCGAGTGCAACATCAAGCGGCAGTCGACGGAGTTCGTTCAAAGTGCGATTGTACGCGCGGCGTTTTTTCAGATCATCAAGCAAATTCATCGGGTTGCCTCCATTGGGCGAGGTGTTTCTTTGTTGACTGCAATATGTGCCGTCGGTGCCTTTTCAACAATCGCCATTTTGGAAAGTCCGGTTTGCAAATTTTGCAATGCAGGACGAGATACAGGCTCCTTGCGGCCGTCTGGCCACCGAATGCGCAAGAGCAAATCAAGCCCGGCAAAGGCGAGCCGCAATGGCGTTGGGGCCGCTACGTAAAGCGGTTTGAGTTCCGGTGCGAAACTCAGCTTGAAGCGGCGTAAGCCGCCACTGGCGGGTATGAGCGACAAGGGCCACTTCGGGTCGTCTAAAGGGAGTGCGGCCAAGGACATCAGTGCCACGTTTTCAGCACGAGCTTGGCGCAACGCATCCACGATCAACGCATGCATGACGCCGTCCCCCGCTTCATTTCCGGATCGCATAAGATCCAGGCACCACTCATCTTTCGTATGGTGGAACGTCGCAAAGGCGATGAGCCGTTCATCTTTCCAGGCCAAAAAGCAACGCTGGGATCTTAAATAGTCGGTATCAAAACGGCCCATAGAAAACCCACGCTCACCACCGACGCGCGCCGCCCATGCCCAAGCGATGTCTGCCATATCTTCAATAGGCAAGTGTTGCGGGCATTCGATGAAAATCCCCTTCTCGGCAGCCTTTCGCAATTGTCGGCGCAGTTGTCGTTTTTGCGAGCCTTCCGTCGTAAACTCTGCCGGTCTCAAGAAAGCTTCCTCCGAAATGCGTAAGACAGACCAGCCGCATCGGCGGGCGACGGCGGCCGTACGCGCGCTAGACTTGTAAAAAGCGAGAGATAAGCACCGTGCTTTGGCTAGACGCACGACGCCACGCAGTCCCTGTGGTGTGATGGGCCGATCCCTGGAGCAGTCTCCAATGACCACAAGATGTTGACTTGCTTCCGCAATATGAAAGCTCTGCTGCCCCAACCGGATCAAGCCATGTCCATTTGCGTTCGCGAGGCCTCGCAGTTCGGCGCGCTCTGCTTCGGCGCCTTCCTGCGATCTAGCTGTGGTCGATCTCCTTTTTGGAGCGACGATGTAGAGGACGCCCAACCCTGCTGGCACGAAATAACAGATGATACGGAAACCAAGAACAGCCGCAAGGATCGGTTCTTCCGGTGTTCCAGGGAGCAACGCAAGCAAACATAACTCGAACGGGCCAAATCCGCCTGGCGTGCCAGATATCAGACCAGCAGCGAGCGCCAAAACAAAAGCCGCCAAGAAAAGCCCAAAGTCGATTTCTGTCCCAGATGGCAGAAGCACGAAAAGAGCGGCTGCCGCAAGGAGGACGTCAACGAGCATCACCAGCATCAACCTGCAAAGAAGCGCCAAGGGCGGGACACGAAACGGCAAAAAGCGTGGCTGTACTAGGGACCAAACGATAGCGAGCAGTCCAAAAGTAGCGGCGGCACCACCAAAGATGCCAATACCATCGGTGTGAGGCAGGGCCGTAGTTGCCAGTAAACAAGCGACAAGCATGCCGAGCGCCAGCATGAAACTGAACGAGACGTAATGCGTGATCTTGATGGATTGACTGGCCGAGAGTTCTGGAAGGGCACGCCATCGCGCCAAACTGCCAGTAATCAAGCCAAGCCCCGCGAGCTGCGCCAACGCGATAGCCGATGCGCCCGCAAAGGCAGCTCTGCGCGGTGCGACGCCTGTGTGAAGCCAACGATGAAAGAGCGCATCATATTGCCCAACAGCGACGAAACTCAGAACGGTCGCAAGGGCAGCGATACCCCACTGGTGTGCCGTAATGTCTTGGAGCGTTGTGAGAATAACGGCGAAATCGACCGCTTGTAGCTTATGGCTGAGAAGCGCCAGGCACCCGCAAAGAAGAATGGCGGCAAAGCCAACGCGCCGCGCACTGGAATGGTGCCGCTGCCTCACAAATGCGTGCATCGCACACCCCTGAAGTCCCCGTGCGGTTCGAGCTACGGATCAGGGGTTAAGCGCGCCTTAAATGCGGGCGAAATCAGTGCTGACAGTTTACCGCAAAATGCGATGGTTCTGCTCAGCCTTCGTCCAGGAGTTGTGCCTTCGCGACGGACATCAGCTCAGCCATCTTTGAGCGAATGTCCTCCTCCGTGGTGAGAGCACCCAAATCGCCGGACACTTTGCGAAAGACGTCTTCGTCACCGGCTTCTTCGAAATCCGCCTGCACGACCTCTTTGCCATAGGCTTCGGCATCGTCACCCGATTTGCCCATCAACTCAGCTGCCCAAAGGCCCAATAGCTTGTTGCGGCGGGCCTCCGCTTTGAACTTCATTTCGGCGTCGTGGGCGAATTTGTTTTCGAATGCGTTCTCGCGATCATCAAAGGTGCTCATGGCAAGTTCCTACCGCTTCCTAACCTGTCGTTGTAGGACATATGCCTTTGGCGACCTTCACCTTCAACCCCTATGCTCGCTTGCCGCAGGGGGCGGTTTGCTCTAAGCAGGCGCCGATCAAGCGCGCAAGGATCATTTTGAGCGCATTTTCTTTTGAGGTTCCCATGGCGCGGCGCAAGAAAGTCTACGAAGGCAAGGCTAAGATCCTGTACGAGGGTCCGGAGCCAGGCACCTTAGTGCAGTATTTCAAGGATGATGCGACCGCGTTCAATGCCCAAAAGAAGGACGTGATTGACGGTAAGGGTGTTCTGAACAACCGTCTGAGCGAGTTTTTTATGAATGGGCTGGCACAGATCGGCGTGCCGACCCACTTCATCAAACGGATTAATATGCGCGAACAGTTGATCCGCGCGGTTGAGATCATTCCTTTGGAGGTGATCGTCCGGAATTTTGCGGCCGGCACGATGTCGGAACGCCTTGGCCTTGAGGAAGGCACTATGCTGCCAAGACCTATCGTAGAGTTCTGTTTGAAGGACGATGCGCTTGGCGACCCGCTAGTGTCTGAAGAGCACATCATTGCCTTCGGTTGGGCGTCCCAGCAGGACTTGGACGACATGGTTGCGCTCGCTCTTCGCGTCAACGATTTTATGTCCGGTTGCATGATGGCGGTCGGCATAAAATTGGTGGATTTCAAAATTGAAATCGGCCGTGTCTGGGATGGCGATTTTCAAAGACTTGTTGTTGCCGACGAAATCAGCCCTGACAGCTGTCGTCTTTGGGATTCTGAAACGGGTCAGAAGCTAGATAAGGACGTATTTCGGCGGGACCTCGGTAACTTGGCCGATGCCTATACCGAGGTTGCAAGACGTCTTGGGGTGCTGCCGTCGAACGTGACGCACGCCGCTAAACCAACATTGATAAACTAGTCCTTGAAGCGAAGGCGGATTTTCATCATTCGTTAAGTCGCGGCTCCTACCTCGGAGCCATGACGGAGCAGACGAAAATTCCGACGGAGCAGCACGGCTTGGAGACATCCGATGCCGGATCATTGAGCGTTCTTGATCGCGCTATCGGTTTGCTGCCGTCGATAGTCTACATCTACAATCAACAGTCACAAAGTAACGAATACTCGAACCAAAATATTGGCGAAATGATGGGCTACACACCCCATGAAATTCGTGGTTTCGGGTCGAACCTGATGTCAATGCTGTGCCATCCAGAAGACCTGCCGGATGTTATTCAACATTTCAAAAGGATCTCGCGGTTATCAGACGATGAGACTGTTTCCATTGAGTATCGTATGCGCCACAAGAACGGCACCTGGTTGTGGTTTCTCTCGAAAGACACCGTGTTTGACCGGGCACCCGATGGGACGGTTCTGCGACATCTTGGGGCCGCAGTGGATATCACCGAAGTAAAACTGGCGGAACAGCGTGCAGTTGATGCCACGCATGCCGCAGAAGTCGCAAATAAGGACTTACGGACGTTTGCCTACTCGATTTCACATGACATGAAATCGCCCTGCAACACGCTGCATCTCCTCCTGTCCGAACTTCACCATTCCCACGGTTCAAAACTTGATCCCGATGCAAAGCAATTGATTGATAAGGCCACGGAAACTGCCGCGAGCATGCGACAGCGAATTGAGAGGGTTATCGACTATACCCGCATGATCGAAGGCAATTTCACCTTTGTTCCTATCTCCTTGGATGAGGTGGTTGCGGACGTTGTTCAGGAATTGCGCGTGGATATCGACGCATCGCAAGCTGTCCTCGACATCGAGCCTCTTCCTTATGTTTCCGGAAGCCGAGAAGAGCTTAAGATTCTGTTTCAAAACCTTATTCTAAACGCCCTGAGGTATCATTTTGAGGACAAGTCGCCAAAAATCCGCATTTTCAACAGCAGCGACCCCGACGAAAACGAGTTGCGCGTTACCATTGTTGACGAAGGAATTGGTATTGCGCCACAAAACCACAAACAAATTTTTGAGATGTTCAAACGCCTCCATTCTGAAAAGCAGTATTCGGGAAGCGGATTGGGTCTTGCTATTTGCCGTCGCATAGCGATTGCCCATGGTGGCGACATTTTCCTGAAATCGCAGGAAGGGCAGGGTGCGGCCTTCACCGTTCAACTTCAAAGCCCAAATCATCGCTGGCGGCGCGCTGAAAGCTAGTTTGTCCCTGGGTTGCGAGGACGCGACTTATCGGTCATAGCACTGCACAAGCGGTAGTCTGCGAGGGCCGAATGAAAGCGCGCGTTCATGTCATGTTGAAGACCGGGGTTCTGGATCCCCAGGGCGAAGCCGTTCGCCATGCTTTGGGGTCGCTCGGGTTTGATGGCGTCGAATCCGTGCGACAAGGCAAAGTCATCGAGCTGGACCTTTCAGAAACGGATCGCAGCAAGGCCGAGGCTGAGGTCAATCGCATGTGTGAGGCGCTTCTCGCCAACACGGTCATTGAGCGTTATGACGTGGAATTGATCTGATGCGTGCCGCTGTTTTGCGTGCGTATCGAAAAGACCTATCCATTGAGAACGTCCCAGACCCCATTTGTCCTGCAGACGGCGTTGTACTCCGCGTGTTGGCCTGTGGCATTTGTCGTTCGGATTGGCATGGCTGGGTTGGGGAACACCCGTCCGTCAAACCGGGCCATATCGGTGGGCATGAATATTGCGGCGAAGTCATCGAGGCAGGACCGGCCGCGAATTTCGCGGTGGGCGACCGGGTGATTGCCCCGTTCTTGCTGTCTTGCGGCAGTTGCCAACAATGCCGCACTGGAGAAAGCAATACCTGCACCGACCAGATCGTGACCGGTTTTTCCGCCCAAGGCGCATTCGCAGAATATGTGGCGGTACCGCGTGACCATAACCTGGTGCACCTGCCCCCAACTCTCACGCCTGTTTTGGCGGCGGCCCTTGGCTGTCGTGTGACCACAGCTTGGCATGCGTTAACAGGGCGCGCCGCACTCCAACCCGGCGAGTGGTTGGCTATTCACGGAACCGGTGGCATTGGGCTTGCAGCCTTGATGCTCGGACGCGCATTGGGTGCGCGCGTCATTGTAACAGATTTGGTGCCCGAAAAGTTGGCACACGCAAAGTCACTCGGCGCCGAATTCGCAATTGATGCGCAAAACAGTGATAGCGGTGAACTCATTCGTGAAGTCACGGGTGGCGGGGCGCAGGTGTCCATCGAAGCACTGGGTTTGCCAGCGACGCAGGCTGCGAGCCTCGCTTGCCTTGGCCCGCTCGGGCGTCATGTTCAGGTCGGGATGCCGGTCGGGCCCCATGCGGTCCAAGAGGTCGATCTCTATCAAGTTTACATGAAGAACCTCGCGCTTTTTGGTACCCGTGGCATGCCAGCGCATAAATACGCCTCTTTGCTCAACCTCGTGGAAGGCGGGCATGTGGACTTCTCGCCGATTGTTGCGCGTGAGGTCCGGTTATCCGATACCGGGAAAGAGCTCGTAGCTTTCAATGGGCCCATGCCGCCAGGCGTTGCGGTTATCACAGACTTCGCCGCATGATGGCGATCGATATTCTCTGGCGTTTTAATCAGATTTCAGGCAAACGGCAGCTATGAAAGCAGCTGTCATTGTCTTCCCCGGCTCCAATTGTGACAGGGACCTCGCTGTCGCCTTCCGAAACGCTGGATTTGGTGTCGATATGGTCTGGCATAAGGAAACCGAACTGCCGGCCAATGTCGATGTCGTGGGCGTGCCAGGTGGGTTTTCCTATGGTGACTATCTGAGGAGCGGCGCAATTGCGGCGCGCTCTTCAATCATCGGCGCACTAAAGGCGCACGCGGACCGTGGCGGCTACGCGCTTGGTATCTGCAACGGCTTTCAGGTTTTGACGGAAACCGGTCTCCTTCCTGGAGCGCTCATGCGCAATGCAGCGCTAAAGTTCATCTGCAAGCCCGTGGCATTGGATGTGGCGTCGACGAACAACATGTTCACTGCGAACTATCAAGAACACCAAGAGGTTGTCTTTCCGGTGGCCCACCACGATGGAAATTACGTCGTGACGCATGAAGGTCTCGAGGAACTGAAAGATCAGGATCGTGTCGCCTTCAGATATACCGAAGACATCAACGGGTCGACGGACCGTATCGCCGGGGTTCTTTCACCTAATCGTCGCATTCTGGGGCTTATGCCGCATCCTGAGCGTGCGGCGGACGAAAAAGTTGGCATGACCGACGGCACCGCATTGTTCTCCGCGCTTGCGTCGGCGGGTGTCAACGCTTGAGCGAAGACGCTGCCGATACTAAACTAGAAGGAATGGCCACGTCAGAAGACAATGAAGTTCAGCCCGCACTGACACCGTGGCGGGTGCGTGTGTTGATGATCGCATTGATCGCAACCGCTGTCTTCACCGTTTGGTTCACCAACCAATATCTCACGGAACGTTTTACGGAAGCGACGCGCAGCCGTGCGGAGGTCCGGCTGGCGCTCTATTCCGGCAACATTCTCAGCGAATTGCAGCGAAATCAGATCGTGCCGCAACTCCTTGCGCGGGACCCAACACTGATTGGTGCGTTGAATTCGGGGGATTTCTCCCAGTCCAGCCAGCGCCTTATTGAGTATCGTGACGAGATCGGGGCCGAAGGGCTGTTGCTGATGGATGCCGATGGACGTGCTGTTGCCGCTACGGACCGCGCGTTGATCGGCTCCATTCACCGCACAGAACCTTATTTTGTTGAGTCCTTGCGGTCGAATGACACGGTATTCACCACAAGTTTGCTCGAGTCCGGGGGGCGCGTCTTTGCCTATTCGCGGAAGATCGAGGCCAATGGCGACCTGATCGGCGCCATTATGGTCGAAGTTGATCTTAAGAAATTCGAAAGTTCGTGGGCCGGTTTCACAGACGCCGTCATCGTTTCTGACACCGAAGGTACCATCATCTTGGCCACCGAGGCGCGGTGGCGCGGTCTGACGGAAGAGGAGGCACTGGCGGCGCGATCCGTCCCCAATGCTATCGAGAGGGCCTTTCGGGCGACAGCGCGATGGGGCGCATTGCCCGCAGATGCTTACGTTCAGGGCGAAGCCGTCATGCGGCAGGAAACCCGTATCGGTTTCCAAGGCTGGCGGATCACATCCTATACCACCTACGCGGGCGTTTGGGAGCGGGTGAACACGGTTCTTGCGCTGGAGATCATGGGCTTTGCGATTCTCATGACCCTTGTTTTCTATCTCGCCAACCGGAAAACGCGGTCGCGGCTCAGGTTCTTTCAGCGCGAGTCGGCTGAACTTCGCCAGTTGAATTTGGCGCTGCAGCGAGAAATTGCCGAGCGCGAAAAGGCGGAACGCCATCTTGAAGTGGCAGAACAAACCCTGCAACAAAGCTCCAAATTGGCCGCTCTGGGGGAGATGTCTGCAGCCGTCAGCCACGAGCTGAACCAGCCCCTTGCGGCGATGAAAACATACCTGGCGGGCGCCAAGCTTTTGCTCCAGCGAAAGCGACCCGAAGAGGCACTGTCCTCGTTCCAACGGATCGATGATTTGATCGAGCGGATGGGGGCCATCACGCGGCAACTCAAATCCTATGCGCGCAAGGGCGGCGATGCTGTTGAAACCATAGATGCAAGGGATAGCGTGTCTTCGGCCTTGTCGATGATGGAACCCCAGCTCAGGCGCCGGAACATCCAGATCGCCGCCTCCCTTCCGCGCGATCCCGTCTCTATCCGCGCAGATCGCATTCGGCTGGAACAGGTGCTGGTTAACCTCTTGCGCAATGCCTTGGACGCAACAAAAGGCATCAAAGAGCCGGAGGTGCAAATACTCCTTACCGCCGGGGATGCGGTCATGATCACGGTGCGCGACAACGGAAGCGGGATCGACGATTTGGAGAACCTCTTTGAGCCGTTTTATACCACCAAGGCACCCGGGGATGGCGTTGGGCTGGGTCTTGCCATTTCCTCCGGTATCGTAAACGACCTCGAGGGACGTCTGACCGCGCGAAACGGTCAGAACGGAGGGGCAGTGTTCGAAATCACCTTGCCGCGCGCGGCGAATATGACCGAGGCGGCAGAATGACAGACGGAGAACGGCGTATGGGCCAATCCATGAAAGTCGCCATTGTCGACGATGAACAGGATATGCGGCAGTCAATCAGCCAGTGGCTGGCGCTGTCCGGATTTGACACCGAAACCTACGGCTCTGCGGAGGAAGCGCTGAAGTCGCTCAACTCTGACTTTCAGGGCGTCGTGGTCAGCGACATCAAAATGCCAGGCATGGACGGCATGCAATTTCTGAAGCGCCTCATGAGCGTCGATAGTGCTTTGCCGGTTATCATGATCACGGGCCATGGTGATGTGCCGATGGCTGTTGAAGCGATGCATGTGGGCGCGTTCGACTTCCTGGAAAAGCCGTTCAACCCTGACAAAATGACCGAGCTGACCAAGAAGGCGGCCAATGCGCGTCGTCTGACGCTCGACAACCGGGCGCTCCGCAAGGAACTGAGCGACGGCACCGGCATCATGAAAAAGCTCATCGGGGCATCTCCTGTTATGGAGCGGCTTCGTGAGGACATCCTGGATTTGGGGCAGGCCGATGGCCATGTGCTGATCGAAGGCGAAACCGGCACGGGCAAAACGCTTGTTGCACATGCGCTGCACGCGGTTGGCGCTAAGGCTGGAAAGAAGTTCGTGCTCTTCTCCTGCGCCGCCCATGATGAAGCTTCGTTGGCGAAGCAGCTCTTTGGTCCCGTGGATGATGGTGACCCGATGCCGCTTGTCGAAGAAGCGCGCGGCGGGACCCTTGTCCTCGAAGACATTGAAGCACTTCCGCAAACGCTGCAGGCACGCCTGTTGTCATGGATGAACGCACAAGGCACACCGGCAGAAACCCGGATCGTAGCCATTTGTAACCTGCAGGAACAAGGTAAGACCTGCGAAGATGCACTACGTCCAGATCTCTTCTATCGCCTCGCCGCAATGAAAATTACCTTGCCGCCGCTGCGGCAGCGCGGTGAGGACATCCTCATGCTATTCCAGCAGTTTTCCGATCAATATGCCGATGAATACGGCTGCGAGACACCGGAAGTGTCGGCTCAGGAGGCCGCACAGCTTCTGCAAGCGCCGTGGCCCGGCAATATCCGTCAGCTCATTAACATCGCCGAACGCGCCGTCCTTCAATCGCGCCGCGGTTCCGGCACGATAGCGTCCCTGCTTATGGCGGATAACGAAGAAGCGGCGGATTTTACCGTCACGACGGAGGGCAAGCCGCTCAAGGAATATGTCGAAGCCTTCGAGCGTATGTTGATCGATAACACGATGCGCCGTCATCGGGGCTCCATCGTCAATGTGATGGACGAGCTCTGCCTGCCGCGCCGAACGCTGAACGAGAAAATGGCCAAATATGGCCTGCAGCGTTCGGATTATCTCTGAAAATTGACGCTTGAGGTCTATGAACCTGCCTGAGCGGGCGCGCTGTATTCTGCTTGGGACTAAGTCACTCTTGATCAATGCGGCAATTGTATCGGCGTTCACCGGCGCTTAGCGCTTTCCAAAGCAAGGCCTTGGCCGCAGTGAATTCCGCAACCTCAAGCGTTGCTGAAACGGTTTCGTCGGAGACAACTGCGCCGTTTGGATCGACGAGTAGCCCAGCATCGTTGAGCACGGCCTCCGCTTTCTGAACGACTTGGTAACGTAGCCCGATCGCGTCTTTGATGTCTTTGTCGTCCACGTCCCAACGGATGGACAAACGCTCGGCGCTTTCGCGCTCGTTTGCGCAGATTGGACCGATAATAACGTCGACGAATGTATCAATGGCGGCGTCGGCGAGCACATCGACACCAAGATGTTCCAGCAAAGCGATAACGTCCGCATCCCGCCATTCGGTCATACCGGCGTCTTCGCGTCGCATTCTTCCATCTAGCCGGGCGCGCTCGGCAATGGTGAATGGTTTGCCATGAGCGGACCAATTTACCACAATCTGTGCTTTGCCGTTGGGCTGTAACACCACGTGCCCGTCCGTCAGGCGCGTCTGTTGGTGGATCCAGAACGCCACGACACGCGCCTCCGGTTGGTACTTTGAAAAATAGCTGTTGGCCGCGAGCGTTTCCTTGAAAAGTAAAGTCACCATTTAACTCACCTTCGTATCTTTGCTCAATTATTGAGCAGCAAAAGAAAGGTGGGATTATGGCCGGGGCTTGCCGTTTTTAGGGTTCTGTTAACGTTTAAAGGGCGTATACCCGAATTTGGCTTGCTTCGCGTGGCTTTCGCGCTCGACAAATGTGGTGATTTGAAGACGTCTGAAATTCATCATTGTGTTTGTTGGTGGCCACGCCTTATGTTGGTGGTGAGGAAAGGCGACCACTTGTTCGGTGCCACCTCAAAAAGTTTCGCTGTTCCAGAACGTTAACCGGTCTCACCCGGTCGCTGGTCCGGCATTGATGGGCCGAGAGGCTAAAAATTGGAATTGCCCGCGTTGCGAGACTTCTCCACCGGGCCTTGAACGGGCGCCAAGTGAACGGCGTCGGAGTAAGAACCGCGATGACGCGCGCGTCGGATCGAGCATGTAAGGCCTCGCTTTCAGTGGGGTGCATGCTGTTGGTTAACCCGCGTCCTGTCGCCCCCAGAATAAGCCGCAACTCTACTTCCCTGGCTCCGCCGGGCTTTAGACCTGTGTTGCGCGGAAAGTCATCATGTCAAAGAAGATGCTTATCGATGCCACCCACGCGGAGGAAACCCGCGTCGTGGTGGTCGACGGAAACAAGGTTGAAGAGTTTGACTTTGAATCCGAAAACAAGCGCCAAATTTCCGGAAACATCTACCTCGCAAAGGTAACGCGCGTCGAGCCGTCACTACAGGCCGCCTTCGTCGACTATGGGGGGAACCGCCACGGTTTCCTTGCGTTTTCGGAGATTCACCCAGATTACTACCAAATTCCGGTGGCGGACCGGGAAGCGTTGATCGCGGAAGAGATCGCAATTGCGCGCGAAGAGGCGGAGGAGGAGGAAAAGCCGAAGCGCCGCCGGCGCCGTCCGCGTGCCAAAGCAGCACAAGCCGAGGTGAAAGACGAAACCACGTCCACCGAAGCGCCCGATGAAGCGCCTTCCGTGGATGAAGCAGAAGAGACGGGTGATGCGGCCTCGGCAGATGCGGCGGAACCGAACGTCGAGAGCACCGCAACCGACGCCGAAGAGGCACCCGAAGCCAAGGCGGAGCCAAGCCAGGATCCCGCAAAAGATATCCCCGGCATGGATGTGGTTGAAGTCGAGGAAGACGACGACACCGAAGCTGAGGATCAGCCTTACGTCGCCATGGACGATGCGTCCGAAAAAGACGCGTCGATTGAAGCGGTAGCGGATGATGACACGGCGGAAGAAATCCGACGCCCCCGTCGTCAGCGCACCCGGCGTTACAAGATTCAAGAAGTCATCAAAGTGCGCCAAATCCTATTGGTGCAGGTTGTAAAGGAAGAACGCGGCAACAAGGGCGCGGCCCTCACCACTTATCTGTCGCTCGCAGGCCGGTATTGCGTGCTGATGCCGAACACCGCGCGGGGTGGCGGGATTAGCCGCAAGATTACCAACGCGGCCGACCGGAAAAAGCTCAAGGATATCGCCGGTGAAATCGAGGTGCCCGCGGGTGCCGGACTGATCATTCGGACTGCTGGAGCCAAACGTACCAAGACTGAGATCAAGCGCGATTACGAGTATCTTCAGCGTATGTGGGAGCAAATTCGCGAGCTAACACTCAAGTCGATAGCTCCGGCGCAAATTTACGAAGAAGGCAATCTGATCAAACGTTCAATTCGCGACCTCTACGGTCGTGAGATTGATGAGGTTTGGGTGGAAGGCGACGCGGGCTATCGGACCGCCAAGGACTTCATGAAAATGATCATGCCGTCCCACGCCAAAAACGTGAAGCCCTATACCGATCCTATGCCGCTTTTCGCGCGCTACCAGGTCGAGAGCTACCTTGCGGGCATGTTCAACCCGGTGGTGCAGCTAAAATCTGGCGGGTACATCGTTATCGGTGTTACGGAAGCGCTCGTGGCAATCGACGTGAACTCCGGCAAAGCCACCAAGGAAGCCTCCATCGAAGAGACGGCGCTAAAGACCAATATCGAAGCCGCGGAAGAGGTGGCCCGCCAATTGCGCCTTCGGGACCTTGCGGGCCTCATCGTGATCGACTTCATCGATATGGAGGAGCGCAAAAACAACTCCGCCGTTGAGAAACGGTTTAAAGAGCGTCTGAAAACGGACAGGGCCCGCATTCAGGTGGGCCGTATCTCCGGCTTTGGGCTTCTGGAAATGTCCCGTCAGCGGTTGCGTCCTGGCATGCTGGAAGCGTCCACGCAGCCCTGTCCCCATTGTCACGGCACCGGCCTTATCCGGTCAGATGACAGTGTGGGTCTCACAATCCTCCGCCAACTCGAGGAGGAAGGCGTGCGCCGACGGTCCCGTGAAGTGCTGGTGAAGGCACCCGTCAGTATCGTCAACTTCCTGATGAATATGAAGCGTGAGCATATTGCGCAGATCGAAGCGCGCTACGGTATGGCGGTACGGCTTGAGGCCGATCCGCACCTCGTGGCACCCGACTTCACGGTGGAGAAGTTCAAGACGGCCACGCGACGGGTTGAGGCGATTGCACCGGTCGTTTCAGTGGACGCTTCGTTGATGGAGGATCTCGACGAAGAAATCGCAGCGGAAGAGGCGGAAGCAGAAGAAGCGACGCCTCCCGGTGACGACGAAGATCGGCCCAAGAAAAAGCGCCGCCGCCGCCGTCGGCGCCGTGGCAAGGGCGGTGACGCTCAATCCGCGGAGGGCAATCAAGACACCGGCCAGGAGGCATCCGCGTCCGAAAAAGCCAGTGCGGAAGAGGCTCCTGTAGAAGAGGCTCCTTCAGAAGAGGCCCCGTCGGCTTGCGACGAGAAGGCCGAGCCGACAGAAGCGACTGAGGAAAAGCCAAAGCGTCGAAGAACGCGCCGTAAAAAGAGCGATGCTGTTGAAACGGCAGAGGCAGACGCGGACGCGACGTCCCAGCCTGAGGATATTTCCGATAAGGCTAAGGCAGCACCCGCCGAGGCGGCTGAACCCGATGAGGCTCCGGTTGAGAAGCCAAAACGCCGTCGGACCCGGAAGAAGAAAGAGCTGGAGCCTGCCGCAGCGGCCGTGCAAGGGGAAGAAACTGTGGCGGAAGCGCCAGCCGAACCGACCCCGCCAAGTGAGCCAGTGCAGGAGGCGGAAACGCCACCGGAACCCGAGCCAGCACTCGCAACCGCTGCGTCTGAGCCAGAGCCGGAAAAGACGGCAAAACCACGGCGCAAGGGATGGTGGTCAATCGGGCGCTAAGGGGCGGACGGTTCTTCTTTTTGGATGAAATACACCTGTTTGCCCTCGGCTTCGTCAGCGGTCACAAGGCGATACCCTTGTTCCGCGCAGAAATGCGGGACGTCGATAATCGCAGCAGGGTCGTCCGCAACCATCTTCAGCACCGTGCCGGGTGCCATGGCGCGCAATCGTTTTGCTGCCTTTAGAACGGGCAGCGGACATAAAAGGCCGATTGTGTCGAGTTCTTGATCGTAATCCATCGGGAGGTGAGCTAGGCCGAGTGTTACAGTTTGTCCACCGACTTGTGAAAGACAGTGCAATGACGCCCGCGCAAGAACCAGCTATATCAGGGCGGGGCGAATAGGACGACTATGCTCGGAATAGACATCTTCGACGCGAGCTTGCTGCCTGCCATGATGATAGCGATCATGGCGGGCGTTTTATCGTTTCTCAGCCCCTGTGTGCTGCCGATTGTACCGCCATATCTCGCTTATATGAGCGGTGTTACCGTAAGCGACATGGAAGACGGCGCGACGCGCCGACGCGCACTCGGTTCCGCCTCCTTTTTTGTATTGGGTCTGTCGACCGTCTTTTTGTTCCTCGGTTTTACTGCCAGCGCGTTCGGGCGGTTTTTCCTCAGCAATCAGGATTGGTTCGTGGTGGCTGCGGGTGCCGTTATCATGGTTTTCGGCGCGCATTTCATCGGCGTGTACCGCATCGCGTTCATGGATCGCGAAATGCGTATGGATGCTGGCGATCGCGGGGGATCCGCCTTCGGCGCCTATGTGTTGGGACTGGCATTCGCTTTCGGGTGGACGCCCTGTATTGGGCCTATCTTAGGGGCGATCCTGTCGATTGCGGCCAATGAGGCCGATGTCGTGCGGGGTACGACCCTTCTAATGGCCTATGCCCTTGGGCTCGGCCTGCCATTTTTGCTTGTGGCGGCGTTCTTTCCGTCGATGAAGGGCCTCATGGCGTGGATGAAACGTCACATGGAGCGCATTGAGCGTATCATGGGCTTGCTGCTTTGGACGGTGGGACTGCTCATGATGACCGGTAAATTCACCGACTTTGCCTGGTGGTTGAATGAAAAATTCCCAGTTTTGCAGCAGTTTGGCTAAAGCTAAAGATCTTGCACATTTCCAACTTTGCGCGCCATCAACCTTCCGGTAACGTATCGCCATGGAGCAAGTGGTAGGGACACGTGTCGCGCGGCGTCGGGTGTTTTACATCCCAGGCTATGACCCCTATCCGCCAGGCCGATATCGTGACCTCTATCGCG